>JBFMAD010000011.1:0-156824 GCA_040755855.1 Planctomycetota bacterium
AACGCCCAGACATATCCAACTCCAACTTCCGACCCATAAACAACCTCCTGTCTTCAAAACCTCTCCACATCCTAACCCGACAGGAAGTCTCCCTCAAACCCATTCCCAGAAACTATGAGCAATACAAAAGTCCTGTATGAAAAGTCCTCGTGACCACGCACTGGCGCTTCTGGAAAAGGCGGAGCACGACCTCGTGGCGGCCGAAGCGACCATTGCCACGGGACAAGCCCTGGATGTCGTCTGTTTCCATGCTCAGCAGGCGGCGGAGAAGAGCCTGAAGGCGATCCTTGCGCTCATGGATGTGGAGTACCCCTGGAAGCATGATATGGGGGAATTGGTCGCCTTGGTTGCGCCACATGCGACGGAGATCGCGCCGCTCGCGGACGCACTTATAGCCATGTCCCCGTATGCAGTGTAAGCGCGCTACGACGCGGCATTTGCCCCAGGTATGGAGGAGGCGCGCTCGGCCCTGGACACCGCGCAGAAGACGCACGCGCTTGCCGGACACTTCGTTTCCAGATAGGGCCGCAAGAAGATCGTCGCGCGGAAGTTCATCAGCGATATGCTGCCGCGGGCGGAGATGAAGGCGCCCCAGATCCTCAGCGGCGAGCGCGTCGTCTTGGACAGCTTCGAGGCGCTTGTCGAGAGCGACGTCCCGGCGGAGAACTGACCCTTCCCCTCGTTGCACTTCATGCCCCTTTCGCCCATGTGGATTTTTGCTTTACATTCAAGGACCTCGGCGTACAATAGAGAGTGCGAAGGGGCGGTAGGCGCATTGTATCCCATGAATAGTCGGAGAAAACTGCATCCATATGATCTGATTCGCGACATGACAATCTGAGTTCGTCTAAACGCCGTCTACAGCGGAATCACGACCTTCGTTATCTCAGATCGGCGTCTGGGCGGACTCCCTGGAAACAGGGAGTCGCCGGACGTTGCTATCTGAGTTAGGCTGTCGTGAGCCTCGCTGTGGAAGCAGTGTCTTGGTTGACTCCCTTTTCTTTTGGGGAGAAAACGCGAAGGAGGGAAGTATGAAACGTGTGGTGCCGCTTGTGGGTCTGTCCGTGGCTATGGTCCTCTCCGCCTCCATGATCGCCGAGGCGCAGAGCAAGAAGAAAGGCAAAGAGCCGGAACTGGCGATCTCGAAGCGCGGCAAGCTGATCTTCGAAGATGATTTTTCGGGCAAAGATTTCTTATGGTCGTTTGACGAAACGAAGTGCCAATGGAAGACCATCAAAGGTTCATTGGCGACAAAATCCTCAGGAGTAGGGGCGCAGCTCCAGGTCCGGACTGCATTCCCATCGGTGAAGGAATTCATTTTAGAATTTAAGATATGGCTTCCAATGCAGACGGATAGTTACTTCTACGTCGGAGGAATAGGCGGACCAACCTTGCCATATGGAAGGCTTCGGCACTTAGGCAACGCGATATGCGTCTCCATCGTGACTTATTATCCCGGGGACACAAGGGAACATACCCCGACGTCGATACCGTACAGGAAACCGACTTGGTTGGAGGTTGTGTTCGAAAAACTCGAAAACAAGTATGCACTGACGGTGGCCGGAAAGACGATGACTTACGAGTTGCCGGAGGCCGACCCGACAGGCAAAAGCAGCGTGCTGTTCTGCAAGAGTGCGAACAACGACGAACTTTTCGCAATCGACAACGTCAAGATCTACGAAGCCCTGCCCAAGGACGAGGGGGAGGACAAGGACGAAAAGGGCAAGAAGAATAAATGACGAATTCCTAAGCCCGATTGTTCGCGCATATGCTCCCCTCTCCGCTCGCGGAGAGGGGTAGGGGGTGAGGCGCGAGGCCGGTGTCGCCCACCCCTCACGCCTCACCCCGTTCCCCTCTCCCCCGCGCAGACGCGGGTGAGAGGGGTGTATCCCCCCCCGCAAAAAAGACAAGAAAAGACTTGACAATGGGCGGGCGGATTGTATACAATCTGTATACTATACAGCATCGGACGAGGCCGGCAGTGTGCGGTGGATGACCCAACAAGGAATGTACATGGCGACCCAATCAACCAAGACGAGAGGCATCCGCGCCGTTCCAACTAAGGACGAGGTGTATGGCAGGCTCAAGGAGGCGATTGTGGACAACCGCCTCGAACCGGGGACGCCGCTCTCGGAAGAGAGGCTGGCCGCCGAACACGGCCTGAGCCGAACGCCGATCCGCGAGATTCTCCAACGTCTGTCACGCGACGGGCTGGTGGAGATCATTCGGAACAAGGGCGCATTTGTATCGCGCCTGGACCCGCGCGACATGCACGAACTGTTCGAGATGCGCGAGGCGCTGGAGGGCTTCGCCGCGCGACTCGCCGCGCAGAGGATAGAGGAGGGCAAGCTCGCCAAGCTCGATGATATCTTTCGATTGCTCAAGAAAAGACGGCAAGGCGTGGATGCGAAGAAGCTGTCAGAGGCCGGCCAGGATCTGCACGCCGCAATCCAGGCTGCGTCGGGGAATCGCAGACTGATCCAAGCGCTTGACGGGATTCAGTTGCACTCCCGGCGGGCCTTCCGGTTCAGCATGACCATCCCGCAGCGGATGGAAATATCGTTCAAGGAGCATCTGCCCATTGTGAGTGCGCTCAAACGACGGGACCCCGATGCGGCCGAGGCCGCCATGCGGGCGCACCTGCGCAGCGCGTGGAAGAGCCTCGTGGCCACGCTGACCAATCCCTATCCGAACAGACCCCCGATCCCATCGTGACGGAATGTACGAAATTGGCTTAAAGCGAACGATGCCCGCAACCCCGTCCCGCGGCCGCGCGGGACAGGGGCAAAATTCACATTGGACACATTTTTTTCCGCGAGGTCGAGCATCCTCCTACCGATGGGGAGCTATTTCGCCACGCGAAATCCGTTTCTGCGGATACCATCCTTTCCGAAGACAGAAAGGATGGTATTATGTGTCCAATGTGAATTTTGCCCCGGCAACATGTACGCAAATTGGCATCATGTTACGGAGTAAGGTTCTAATAACCAGGAGGAGAGAGCGATGTATGACACGATTTCGCCGCCGCGCATTTTCTTCTGCAACGATGTGGCCGAGAACGCAGACGCCCTGGCCCGCGCCGAGCGGATCATGGCGGCGTATCCAAACGCCGAGGTCGTTCGCTTCGACCGACAGGACCTGGGCGACGTGATGGTCAAGTACGGCCTCGGTTCGGTGCGGCCCCGCATGGGCATGAAGGACGTCGGCGACCCGGACCTCTTCCTGACCTGCGCGCGCTTTGCCGATCCCGACGCCGAGTCGCCGGAGGTGAAGGCCATCGGCAACAGGATCGAGAACCCCGACAGCCGGATGATTCTCTTCCTGCTGGGTTACTGCCCGTGGCAGGCGGTCTGGCTGGGGGGACCCAAGCACACGGGCAAAATTGCCATGTGCGCGGACAACGTCTGCCGTCCGGCGTGGCGGCTACACACCATGCTCGGCTGCCCGCACCACTGCGTCTATTGCCACTTCGGCGAGATCGTCCCCATCTATCTCAACCTGAAGGAATACTGCGTCCACCTGAAGCAGTTGATAGAGGCCAATCCCTGGCAAAAGGTCTTCCTCTATGACGACGCCGCGGAGGCGCTCTTCCCCGAGCCGGAGCTGGGGGCGGTGGAGGAATTCGTCAAGTGTTGCCGGCAGTTCCCTGACCGCTATCTGGTCATCCACACGAAAAGCGCCAACGTCGATTTTCTGGAGTCGCTCGACCATCAGGGCCGGTGCATCATGACGTGGAGCCTGACTTCCGCGATCCAGAGCCGGGAGACCGAGCGCCTGTCCGCCACAATGGAGGAGCGGATCGAGGCGGCGCGCAAGGTCGTGTCCTGGGGCTATCCTGCGCGGGTCAAGTTCAAGCCTATTGTGCCCTTCAAGGGCTGGCGCGACCATTCGCGGGAGATGATCGGCAAACTCCTCACGACGGTGAAGCTCGACAACATCAGCCTCTTCACGATCGCGTGGATGGGCGTGGACGAGTTCAAGGCGTGCTTCCCGGTGGAGATGCTTGATCCTGATTTTCTGCAGGAGGCGGAGAAGGCCAAGGAGGCAATGGAGAAGCGGGCGGTGCGGCCCTATCCCCACCAGGTTCGCGCCGAGGTCTACCGATTCTTTGTGGAGGAGATTCGCAAATACGACAGAGACGTGCCCATCACGCTCTGCACCGAGGCGACGGACATGTGGGAGGAGTTCGCCCCCATCCTGGACCGGAAGCCGGGCAATTTCGTCTGCGGCTGCGGGCCCATGACCATCCCCGGCCTTAAGCGCCTCCAGGCCCACCCGTGGCAGGACCCCAAGCCGGTATCGGTGTGGACGGAATCGTAAGAATCCATGATGTCGCACAACGAATGCCTGGGGCCCCGCGGCGACAATGGTCCCGACAGCGACTTTATTCCCCTATGCCGGGAGAGGAAAATTCCTTTGTGAAGAATACCGGCTATCGGCGTACGGGTATTTTCGTCGAGATGGCCTGCATCAGCCCCTCAATTGAGTCAAATGTATTGGCACAACATATTTGGGGCCGCCGAACAACGACAAGCTGACATTTTTCCTCCCGCGCCGCCTGGACCTTCGCCGCCGACCCGCCCGCCTCGCCGCTGTCCTTCGTCACGACCACGCCGACGCCGAACCGCCGGATCGCGGCTCGATTTTCCTCGACTGAAAACGGCCCGCGAGCGGCGATGATGCGGTCATCGGGAACTCCCGCCGCCCGGCAGGCGTCGAGGGATTCCGGCTGAGGAAGCACGCGAGCCGCCAACGGCGCGCCGACCCGCCGCGACTCGCGGACATACGGGGCGAGATTCCTCGATCCCGTGGTGAGAAGAACGGGCGTCCCAAACGAAAACGCCAGGCGCGCCGCCTCGTCGTGGTCTGTGGCAAAGACGATGCCCTCCCCCTCCTCGACGACGCCGGGCCGATCCAATCGGAAGCAGGGAATGTTTATCCGCCGCGCCGCCTGCCGGATCGCCGCGTGCGCCTCGGCGGCATAGGGATGGGCCGCATCAACGGCGGCCCGGACAGCATGTTCCCGAAAGAGGGCGCACAACCCTTCCTCGCCCAAGCGGCCTATCCGCCGACGGATGTTGGGATGGCCGCCGACATCGAGCGGCGCGTCCGTCGCCGTGGAGACGATCACACGGTATCCCCTGTCGGCCAGGCTTCCGGCCAAAGGCCCTGTCTCGCTTGTGCCGCCCATCAGGAAGATCACACCGTGTACCCCCGAGGCGTCACGAACCATCCGCCGATGGATTTCGACGAGCGATTGCCGATGATCACGACGCTCCTCATGCCGATATCCTCGTCGAGGAAGCGGTCCAAGTCCGACAGCACGATCCGCTCCTCATCCGTCCCCACCGCCGTGCCGATGCCGACGGGCGTCGTCCCGGGGCGATGCCTGCGGAAGATGGCCGCCGCCTCATCGAGTTGATCCATGCGCTTCTTGCTCCGGGGATTGTAGAGGACTGCGACGAGGTCGGCGGCCGCGACGGCCTCTAACCGTTCCCGTATCGCCGCCCAGGGAACCAGGAGGTCGCTCAGGCTGATGGTCGCGTAATCGAGCATGAGAGGCGCGCCGAGCCGCGCGGCGGCGGCGCTGGAGGCCGTGACCCCCGGCACGATCTCGATGGGAACGACGATGCCTTCGGCCGCGGCGATCTCGATGGCCAACCCGGCCATGCCATAGATGCCGGGGTCGCCCGAGGAGACGAGCGCGACGGTCGCGCCCTCGGCGGCCCGCCTCAGCGCCGCGCGGCAGCGCTCCACCTCCTGCGTCATGCCCGACGAGATCAGTTCCTTGCCGTCGGTCAGGTCGCGGATCAGCTTGAGGTAGGTCGTGTACCCGGCGACGACGTCGCTCCGGGCGATGGCCTCCTCGGCGCGGCGGGTCCGGTCCAGTCGGCCGCCGGGACCTATTCCGACCACAAGCAGCTTTCCCTGGCCACGGCAACCGTCACGCCGTTGATCACGGTCTTTGGCAGCAGTAATGACGTCCTCCTTCCCGCAAGCAGGGCCGCCGGCTCGGCGACGGCCGGCAGATTGACCTTCTCCTTTACGAAATCCGAACGGCCGAACGCCTTGGCGGAGGAACGGATTTCCTCCGAGGCGACGAAACGCAAGGGCACACCCAGCTCCCGCGCGGCCTGAAGCAGCCCGGCTTCATCGGATTTGATGTCCGCCGAGGCGATCAATCGCACATCGTCGAGCGTTACGCCGGCCCGGTCGAGGCCGCTCTTTACGGCCTCAACAATCACATCCGCCTTCGTCCCGCGCCGGCAGCCGACGCCCACGATGATCGTCTTCAACGCCTCGGTGGTGGTGCTGATGACCGGCTCGGCGCCCAGGATATTGCTCACCGTCACGGCCAGATCGTTCGCGCCGCCCTCGTGCCCGCTCAGGAGACTCACGGCATACCGCCCGCCCGTATCCACGACCACCACCGCGGGGTCCGTTGTCTTGTGCTGGATGTTCGGCGCGATCGCTCTCACCACCGCGCCGCACGGCGCGACATAGACGAGGCCGTCGTACCGGCCAGAAAAAACCTCCGCCGTCAGGTCCATGATGCTGCTGAACGCCTTCGCTCCGGAGACCTGCCCGACCGATTCATGGACGAAGACCGCCGCCTGGGGGATGCGCGTCGTCAGGCGCTCGCAGATGCGCGCCCCTTCGCGGGAAAGGGTGATGAGGGCAACTTTCACTGTAACTCCTCGCCGACGTGGCAGCAGCGGAGTGTCATTCCCGCGCAAGCGGGAATCCAGGACTTCAGGGGGAGGACCGCCGTATGTGGATTCCCGCTTTCGCGGGAATGACGATGCGTTTTTGCGGAGTGGACTTTCACTTGTTCGAGTGGACTCCTACTCGTGAATGAGGCATCACTTCTCACTTCTTTTTCCTCTTGCGATGCCCGTGCGTGAAGTGTGCATCATAGAGCTTCGACGCCGGGATGTCACGCGACAGCGCCCGACCGACGAGGATCATTGCCGTCTTGGCGATCCCGGCGGACTCGACCTTCCCGGCGATGTCGGCAAGCGTGCCCCTGACGATCTTCTCGTCCGGCCAGGAGGCGCGATAGACAACGGCGGCAGGGCAGTCGGCGCCGTAATGCGTCGCCAGCGTGTCGGTTATGTCCTTCATCTTGTGGGCCGACAGGAAGATGCAGAGCGTGGCGCGACTGGCGGCGAGGCGATCCAGCTCCTGCTCCTCGGGCATCGGCGTGCGGCCCGACGTTCGCGTGAGGATAATCGTCTGGGCCGTCTCCGGCGCGGTCAGCTCCGTCCGCAGCGCGGCGGCGGCGGCCTGGAAAGCGCTGACGCCGGGCACGACCTCGTAGTCAATGCCCAGACGGTCCAGTTCGTTCATCTGCTCGCGGATGGCCCCGTAGATTGACGGGTCGCCTGAATGGAGACGAATAACGTCCACGCCGCGGGCCTGGGCGTCGCGGTAGATGGCGGCGATCTGGTCGAGATCGAGCTTCGCCGAGTCATGCGTCTCGGCGTCCGTGGGGATCAGGTCGAGGACGGCGGGGCTGACCAATGATCCGGCGTAGACGCAGATGCGGGCCTGCCGTAGGAGCCGCTCGCCCTTTCGCGTCAGGAGGTCCGGGTCGCCAGGACCCGCGCCGAGGAAATAGACCTTCATCCGTCGCCCTCCTCCGCCGGACGCACCAGGATGATCGAGAGATAGCCCGCTTCCGATCCCTCGTCGCGCAGCTTTCCGAGGTCCGTCTCGATGCGCTCGTTCTCCATTCCCACGTGGGATACGAACACGGCCCGGTCTATGGCGCCGCCCTCCTCGATGGCGTCGAGCACCTGAGGCAAGTGCTTGCCGATCTTCATCAGGATCACGGTCCCACTCCCGGCGAGGGCGCGGCGCATGTCCTCCAGATCATCGGCGGTCGGGATGATCGTGACGGGGCTCTTCGCCTCGCCCACGGGGAACTCGGCAAGCGCCGCCGCCGCGCTGAAGGCGGTGATGCCCGGCACGGTGACAATCCCCACGTCGGGGAGTATCGCCCGCAAGGCGCGGACGAGATAGATGTAGGTGGAGTATAGCAGCGCATCGCCGAGCGTCAGGAAGCAGGCGTCCTCGCCGGTCCGCAGCACGGCGGCGACCTGCTCGGCGGCCTCCGCCCACCGGCGGCGAAGCTCGGCGCGGTCACGGGTCATGGGGAAGACGATCTCGTGCACTTTCGCATCGGGGCTGACGTGCCGCTCCGCGATGGCCAGGGCCACGCTGTCGGCGGCGTCCTTTGCCTTCGGCGTGAAGACGTGACGACACTGCGACAGGACCGCTGCCCCCTTCACCGTGATCAGGTTCGGGTCGCCGGGACCGACGCCGACGCCATACAGTGTTCCCAGTTTCATTCGAGTAGGTCCTTCTCGATCAGCAACACAATGGTCCTCGAAGACGTCTCAAGCATCCGCAGGTCCGCAGGCGACACCTGACGGACGCGCTCGTTGTCGAGCGTCAGGTCCTCGCACACGAAGATTTCATGGCCTGCGCCCAGGGCATCCGCCAGGTCCGCCGTCCAGCGAAGGGACTCTGGACGCCCCGCAAGGACGGCGATCTTCTTCGTCCCTTTTAGGGACGCCGGATTGATCTCCGGGTCCTTGCCGTGCGCATCGAGAATCTGCGCATCATACCACTCGACGCCGATCCGCGCAAAGGCGGCCTGGACGGAGCTAATGCCCGGAATTACCTCACACGCCTCGCGGCCGAAGCGTTTGATGACGGGCCGGGCCAAGCTGCACAGTCCTGCGTCGCCCGTCACGAGCACGGCGATCCTCTTTCCTCGTCGCTTCGACATCTCGTTCAGGACGCCCTCGATGTCAGTCCCAACGAGAATCCGTTCGCGGTCGTCCGCGGCAAGCTGGTCCAGTAAACGCTTTGCACCCACAAGCACTTCGGCGTCCTCGATGGCCCGCCGCGCCGCGAGGGTCAGGTAGTCCGGCGAACCCGGCCCGCAACTGACGATGGTGATCTTGTGTCCGTTCATTGCCATGGCGCGAGATCTCCGCTTGAACCGAGCAGGTCGCCCTTCATGTTCACCAGGACAACCGACACATCCAGCCGATTACCGAGCCGCCCGGCGACGGCCCGGCGCACCTTCTCCGACAAGGCGTCTGCGACCTGCCTCTGGTTCCCCGGCGGCAGGTCGGCGAAAAGCCCCTCGGTCGTTTTGCTCTCGGGCAGGGAACGACCAAGGACCTCCCCGGCAAGCTCGGCAACGACCGGCGTAGCGCTCTCCGACCGGGAGGAGTGCGTATCCCACTGGCCGACGGAGAGTTTCGCCAGCTTCCCCGGATGGCCGAGGACGAGCAGGCGGTCGAGGCTGCGCCCGGCGATCTGGTCCAGGATGAATCCCCATTCGTTGCTCACCTCAATCACCTGCTCAGGGACCAGGAGGAAGCGCCGTCGCGCCGCGCGCTCGCCGATATGGCCCGGCACAAGGACCGGCGACCTGATCCCGCACGCGACGGCGACATCCAGCGCGCACCTCAACGCCTCCCGCAAAGCGGGGCAACTGAAGGGTCGCACGCGACCCGTCGTGCCGAGGATGGACAGCCCCCCCTCCACCCCGAGACGGGGATTGAAGGTCTTCTCCGCCAGTTCCCGCCCGTCGGGGATCGAGATCGTCACCTTGACACCGCGATCGGTCACTTCGCGGACCGCCGAGCGGATCATGTTCCGCGGGACCGGATTGATGGCCGGCTCGCCCGGGGGTATGGACAGACCGGGCTTCGTCACCGTTCCGACGCCCTCGCCCGCCGCGAAGGTCACGTCGCCGTTATCGCTCCAGCGCACCGATGCGACGACCGTTGCGCCGTCGGTCACGTCGGGGTCGTCGCCGGCGTCTTTTCGCACGGTCGCCTCCGCACCGTCCTCTGTTCGCCTCGCGAGCAGGATCGGGAGCCTCACCCGCTCGCCGTCCGGGAGGGCGACCTCAATCGTCTCCTGCGCCGGCTGCCCGCACAGGAGCATCGTCGCCGCCTTGGCCGCGGCGGCGGCGCATGTGCCCGTGGTGAAGCCGCTGCGCAGATCGGTCATTCGTTCTCTCCCTCGGGTCGTTTGAGGATCAGCTCCTCAGGGATGAGTTCGAGGAGTCCCTTGCGCGCCTCGCCGACGGTGAGGGGAAGTCCGTTGATCGGCACGCCGTCGTACCGCTTCATCTCATGGAGCAGGCCGGAGATGTAGGGCAGTCTCAGGCTCGCCCGGTCGAGCATCTCATGGTCGCACAGGATTTCGTCCGTCGGGCCTTCCTTGAGGACGCGCCCGCGGCTGAGCACGTAGATGCGGTCGGCGAAGAGCGGCAGCATGTCCACCGAATGGGTGGCGAGGACCACCGTGATGCCCTGCTCGCGGTTCAGCCGGTTCAGCAGCCGCATCATCAGGGCCTCCCCCGCCGGGTCCAGGCCGGCCGTCGGCTCGTCGAGAATCAGCGTGGCCGGCCGCATGGCGAGGACCCCCGCCATGGCCACGCGCTTCTGCTCGCCGAAACTGAGATGGTGGATGGCGCGATCGCGCAGTTCACCCGCCGCGACGGACTCGAGGCACTCCGTCACGCGGCGCTGGACCTCATCCTCCGGTAGGTCGAGATTGCGCGGTCCGAAGGCCACGTCCTCCTCCACCGTCGCGCCGAAGAGCTGATCGTTCGGGTTCTGCAGCACGAGGCCCACGCGCTGGTAGAGATCGGTTTGCGTCAGGTCTCGGATGTCACGTCCGCTCACTTCCACGACGCCAGGTTGCGGCTTGAGCAAGCCGACCAGGACCTTGAGCAGCGTGGTCTTGCCCGAACCGTTGGAGGCGAGCAGGGCCACGAACTCCCCGGCCCGCGCCCGGAAGTCCAACTCCTGCAGGGCTTGGGTGCCTTCCTGGTAGGTGAAGCTCACGCCGCGGGCCTCAATCGCAATCTGTCGCTTTGTCTCCGGCACTACGGTCTCCAACCGAGCATGAGGTAGGCGGACAAGACCGCCAAAAGCGCAAGGCACAGCACCCACGGGTCCTTTGCGCGCATTCCCGGCATCGGGCCGAAGGGCATCGTGTTCCTGTATCCGCGGGCGATCATCGCCTCGTGCGTGTTTGTGGCCTGGTCAATAGATCGGACGATCACTGTTCCCGCCAGGACGCCCATTGACGCCACGGACCGGCGGAAGGTGGAGTAGCCGAGACGCACCTTCTGCGCCGCGACGACGTCGGCGGTCTGGTCCAGCAGCGTGAAGACATAGCGATACATCAGCATGGCGATCTCCACCCAGCCATTAGGGACGCGGAACCATCGGAGGGCGCGGAAGATCTCGTAGGCCGGCGTGACGGAGCTGAGCAGCAGCACGACGCTCACCGCGCCGAGCACGCGCGAACCGATGAGCAGACCGCGCAGCAGGCCCTCGCGCATGACGGTGAGCTGCCATGCGCCGAGGGGAAAGGTGAGCAGCGGCGTGGTCCCAATCATAAGCGATTGCAGAACGACGAGGACCAGGACAATGCCCATCGGCGCGGCGAGCCGGACGACGATCAACCTCGGCGGCATCCGGACGGCAAGCATTGCACCGAGGCAAGCCGCGAATATGGCGAGAGGCAGCTCGACCCTCGCCGAGAGGATGACAGCAAGGATCGTCGCGACGGCGATCACGAGCTTGGCCCGCGGGTCCATGCGCCGCAGGACGTTGTCCCGGCGGGCGAAGATGTCTGAAAATAGGTCAAACGTTTGACGCATCGCTTGCCTGTTTTGGTTTCGGCGGGAACAGTTCGCGGAAGCAATAGCCCGCGACGAACCCGCCGGCGGTCCCCGCGATGAGAAAGACGAACAGGAGCAGGTCGCCCTGGTCGGTGTTGATGAACGGCTCTCTCGCGGGGCGACCGGCCTCCTCGGCGATCTTCTCCACGACGGTTTCGTCCACCCCGGACCAGTCGGCGTGGAAGTTCTTCAGGACGAGCCATGCCGCAAGGGCGAGGACCAAGACAACCGCGACGGCGACGATTACCTGTTTCATGCAGCGTCTCCTTCCAGCGAATTTATGTTGCGCGTACCGGTGCCCCGCCATTCCAGGGTAGAAGGGCCTTCCCGGTCCCAACAAAAAACCCCGGCCTATAGAGATAGGACCGGGGCGCCGTTTTTTCGGCCTCGGTTCGTGCTGTGCCGGCCTCAGTCCACGAAGGCCCATGCAGCATCTTGTCCGCAGGCAGGTCTTCTGGCTTCCGGATCATCCTACTTGCCACGCCTTCCCATCCCGCCAATGACGGAACAGTGGCGATTGTGGCTTTCGTCCCCGGCTACAGCGACGGGTTCGCGACGGCTTCCAACCGTCTTCCCTATGAAGCCCTTCCGGGCGCCCACGTCATCAACTTTTAAGTATTATAGTCCAATTCCTTTGCGCTTGTCAATAGCTGTTCCGGGGCAGGATGCATATCAATTCTATCGTCTATCGAATGATCTCGGGGCCTTATTTGCGAACAATTTCACGGAATAGACGAGATCGTTCATTGACTTTTCTGCCAACGGCCACTATAATCATTTGTTTACGTCGAGAGGGGACAGTGGGGTTGTTGCCCCCCCCGCGAGGACGAGGGCAACTGTAGTCGCACCCGTCATGAGTGCGGTTTGGCGCACTAACGGCCCCCCAGGCTGAAGGCTGCGGCTACAGGAAGATGGTTTTCCAGAATCCCACAGCCGCTATATCTTGTGAGGAAAGCCCTATGATCGAGTTTGTGTACGATTCGTCGAAGGAGTCCCTCGTGTGCGCCTTCCCGGCGAGGATGGACAGCCCCGAGTGCTCGGAAGCCTTTGATCTGATTTTTGCAAAACTCTCCGAGCTATCCGGCCCAAAGCCGAGCCCTTCATTCAAAGTGGTTTTTGATCTGGCGAAAACGGACTACGCCTCCTCGTCCTTCCTGCGGATCGTCGTGATGACGGCCAAAAAGATCGCAAAGGGAAATTTTTCCGTTGCGAACAGCAAGCCGTTCATCCGCGACCTATTCCGAACAGCCGGCTTGGAGCAATGGCTGGCGCAGGGCGGCGACATTGAGACGGTTACGGAGGAAGATGGGCGCGTCTTCCCCCCGCCTCCGGCCTTTGCACGGGAGGCCCACATCGGATCCATGGAGGAATACAAGAAGCAGCACCGCGCCTCCCTTGCCGACCCCGCCGCATTCTGGGGCAACCTCGCTAATGAGCACATCGAGTGGGTCGCGCCGTGGAAGACCGTCTGCGAGTGGGAGCTGCCTTATGCGAAGTGGTTCGTAGGCGGCAAGTTGAACGTGAGCTACAACTGCCTCGACAAGCATCTGAACACGCCCCGCGCCAACAAGGCGGCGATCATCTGGGAAGGCGAGGCCGGCACGGCCGCCTATCCCGCCGAGCGGGTGCTCACCTATCGGCAGCTTCACCGCGAGGTATGCCTGTTCGCCAATGTGTTGAGGCGCAACGGCGTGACCAAGGGCGACCGGGTGATCCTTTATCTTCCCATGGTGCCCGAGGCGGCTGTGGCCATGCACGCCTGCGCGCGTCTCGGGGCGATCCACTCCGTCGTCTTCGGCGGATTCAGTGCGCAGTCGGTGGCCGAACGTGTCAAAGACTGCGGCGCGAAGCTGGTGGTGACCGCCGACGGGAGCTACCGCCGAGGCGCCATCGTGCAACTGAAGCAGAACGTGGACGAGGCGCTGGAGATCAAGGGCGCCGATGGCCGACCGTTGTGCGCGTCGGTGCAGAAGGTCATCGTCCTCCGCCGCGCCTCCAACGAGGTCTATATGGAACCGGGCCGAGACGTCTGGTGGCATGAGGAAACGGCGCACGTCAACGCCGACTGCCCCCCGGAGCCTGTGGACAGCGAGCATGTGCTCTTCATCCTCTACACGAGCGGTTCGACGGGCAAGCCAAAGGGCGTCTTCCACAGCACGGCCGGCTACCTCCTGGGCGCGAAGCTGACGCACCACTACGTCTTCGACATCAAGGAGACCGACGTCTTCTGGTGCACGGCGGACATCGGCTGGATCACCGGACACAGTTATGTCGTTTACGGCCCACTGGCGAACGGCTCGACGGTCCTCATGTACGAGGGCGCGCCGAACTTCCCCGACCCGGCGCGCTTCTGGCGCATTATCGAGAAGTACGGCGTGACCATCTTCTACACCGCGCCGACGGCCATCCGCGCCTTCATGAAGTGGGGCGACAAGTGGCCGCAGAAGCACGACATCTCCTCGCTCCGACTGCTCGGCACGGTGGGCGAACCGATCAACCCCCAGGCGTGGATCTGGTATAATGAAGTCATCGGCAAGGGCCGATGCCCCATCGTTGATACCTGGTGGCAGACGGAGACGGGCAGCATCATGATCTCGCCCTTGCCCGGGGCCGTCCCGACCAAGCCCGGCTCGGCGTCGGTCCCGTTTTTCGGCGTCAAACCGGAGGTGGTTGATGACAAGAACCAGCCGGTAGGCGCAAACGCCGGCGGCACCCTGGTGGTCCGTCATCCGTGGCCGAGTATGCTCCGCGGCGTCTGGGGCGACCCGGACCGATACAAGCTGACCTACTGGAGCGACGTACCCGGCAGCTACTACACCGGCGACGGGGCGCGATGCGACAAGGACGGATATTTCTGGATCATGGGTCGGATTGACGACGTGCTCAATGTCTCCGGCCATCGGATCGGCACGGCGGAGGTCGAGAGCGCCCTCGTCAGCCATACGTCGGTGGCGGAGGCGGCGGTCGTGGGCCGTCCGGACGATGTGAAGGGTCTCGTGGTCATCGCGTTCGTCACGCTCAAGACGGGCATGCAGCCGACGCCCACGCTGCGCGATGAACTGCGTCAGCACGTGGGCAAGGAGGTCGGCGCCATCGCCAAGCCGGAAGAGATCCGGTTCGCCGACGCCCTGCCCAAGACGCGGTCGGGCAAGATCATGCGGCGGCTGCTCAAACAGGTGGCCGCAGGGACGGAGATATCGGGCGACGTAACGACGCTCGAAGACTTCAGCGTCCTGGCGCGGTTGAGCGGGGAGCAGGCGGACTGAACAAGGCAGAAGGAAGGAGATGAATGGATGGATATTCAACTGTGCGACGCCGAGACGAATCCGGACCTGAAGATCATGCGCCTTTCCGGCCGGCTGGATGTGATAGGGGCCCAGGAGCTTGATCCCAAAATTTTAGACGCCGTAGCGAAGTGCAAGTCGGGGCTTATCGTAAACATGGAGGGGGTGGACTTCGTCAGCAGTGCTGGACTGCGCACGATCCTCACCGCGCGCAAGGAGGCCGAGTCCGCCGGCAAACCGTTGGCCCTTGTGCATGTCCGGCCGCTGGTCTACAAGATCTTCAAGATCGCGGTGCTGGACAAGGTGTTCCAATTCTTTGAGGAAGAAGCGGACGCGATTCAGGCCCTTTCGTCGTAGGGCGGGCGATTCGCCCACCAAAACGACCTCTGCCTATTCTGCGAAATCATTCGCAAATAGGGTCCTGGGACCGTCCCAGGGATAAGAGGATTGATAAGGGCCCCGCGCGGGAGTGGCTATTGACAAGCGCAAAGGAATTGGACTATAATACTTAAGAGTTGATGACGTGGGCGCCCGGAAGGGCTTCATAGGGAAGACGGTTGGAAGCCGTCGCGAACCCGTCGCTGTAGCCGGGGACGAAAGCCACAATCGCCACTGTTCCGTCATTGGCGGGATGGGAAGGCGTAGCAAGTAGGATGATCCGGAAGCCAGAAGACCTGCCCACGAAGACGTGCAGAAGAGACCTCCGTGGATTGAGGTCCGCATAGCGCAAGCCGAGGACGGAAAAACGGCGCCCCGGTACCATCTTTATGGGCCGGGGTTTTTTGTTGGGCCGATCTCCCGGTCGGCGGCGTTTGCCGGTGTTGTCGGAAGGAACACGACGTGGCCAAATCCAAGCACGGTGGAAATCTGAAGGAGGTCGCCAGGGCTGCCGGCAGACCGGCGGAGGAGATACTCGACTTCTCCGCGAATGTCAACCCGCTCGGCCCGCCGGATTGGCTACGTCCGCTCGTGGGCGCGACGCTCAGCAGCATCGTGCACTACCCCGACCCGGACTGCTCCGACGTGGTGAAGGCCGCCGCGCAGCGATACGGCGTTGCCGAGGACGAAATCCTCGTCGGAAACGGAACGACCGAGATTCTTCACCTGCTGCCGAGGGCGCTGCGGGCCGTTCGCGCGCTTATTCCCGTCCCGGCGTACGTTGACTATGCCGCCGCCGCGGAATTGAGCGGACTGACGGTGGAAAAGATGCCGCTCCGCGAAGAGGAGGGGTTCGCCCTGGACCTGCGCAACCTCGAGGCGCGCCTCTCGGGCGATGAGATGGTTTTCCTGGGCCAGCCCAACAACCCCACGGGACTGCTATTTGAGGCGGACGCACTGCGCGCGCTCGCATCGAAGCATCCATCTTCTACCTTTCTTATTGATGAGGCCTTCGGCGATTTTGTCGAAGGCATGGACAGCCTGACCCAACGGCGTCCGGCAAACGTTGTGGTTCTTCTCTCCCTGACGAAGATTTATGCCATTCCCGGCCTGCGGCTCGGCTGCGTCGTCGCCGACAGGGACCTAACCCGTCGCCTGCGCGACATCCAGCCTCCCTGGTCGGTGAACACGATCGCCCAGGCCGTCGGGGTAAAGGCCCTGCACGATGCGGACTATCTGGAGCGCACGCGCGCCTTCGTGGGGCGGAGGCGTCAGGAATTATCCAGCGAGCTGCAATCGCTCCCCGGACTGACGGTGTATCCGGGCAAGGCGAATTTTGTTTTCGTGCGGATTGACCGCAAGGACATCAACGCGCCGAGGCTTGCCGCACGACTCCTCGGCGACGGCATCGCCATCCGCGTCTGCGACAATTATGACGGGCTGGATACCCGTTTCTTCCGCGTGGCCGTCCGCACGGAGGACGAGAACGCGCGGCTTTGTGAATCATTGAGACGCGCCCTCGGCGCATCGCCAAAAGTTACGCAAAAGCGAAAAACGCCCGCCATCATGTTCCAGGGCGTCAGCTCCAACGCGGGCAAGAGCGTGATGACAGCGGCCCTGTGTCGGATTCTCCTTCAGGACGGATACCGAGTCGCGCCGTTCAAATCGCAGAACATGTCGCTCAACTCGTTCGTCACACGCGACGGCGGCGAGATGGGCCGGGCGCAGGTCGTTCAGGCCCAGGCCTGCCGTATTGACCCGGACGTGCGGATGAACCCCATCCTCCTCAAGCCCAACAGCGACACGGGCAGCCAGGTCATCGTATCCGGCAAGCCGGTGGGCAACATGAACGTCGGCGAATACATTCGTTACAAGCCCACGGCCTTCGACGCGGCGAAGGCGGCCTTTGACTCCCTGGCCGAGGAGTACGACGCCATCGTGCTGGAGGGCGCGGGCAGCCCCGGCGAGGTGAACCTAAAGCATCACGACATCGTCAACATGAACATGGCCCGTTACGCCGATGCGCCCGTGCTGCTCGTCGGCGATATAGATCGCGGCGGCGTCTTCGCGTCCTTCGTCGGCACAATGGAGGTGCTTGCCGAGTGGGAGCGCGCCCTCGTCGCGGGCTTTGTCATCAACCGCTTCCGCGGCAAGGAGGAACTCCTCGGCGACGCGCTCGACTACACGCTCCGTCACACGGGCCGCCCGGTGCTCGGCGTCGTGCCGTACTTCCACGACCTCGGCCTGCCGGAGGAGGATTCGGTCAGCTTCAAAGGCGGCGCGTTCGACGACTCATCCCCGCAAGGCGAGGCCGTCGAGATCGCCGTCGTTGATCTGCCCCATATCTCCAACTTCACGGACTTCGATTCGCTCCGCATGGAGCCGGACGTGCGCCTTCGGATCGCCCGAACGCCCCGCGACCTGAACCGGCCCGACGCCGTCATCCTGCCCGGCAGCAAGAACGTGATTGGCGACCTGGCCTACCTCCGGGAGAAGGGCCTCGATCGTCGAATCCTTGAGCTTGCGGCGGACGGCACAGCCGAGCTGGTCGGCGTCTGCGGCGGCTTCCAGATGATGGGGGCGAGGATCGAGGACCCGCACCGGATCGAATCCGCCGAGAGCACGACCAACGGCCTCGGGTTGCTGCCGGTCTCGACGCGCCTTGCCCGCGAGAAGACGCTGACGCGCGTGAACGCGACGCACCTTGCGTCGGGGCTGCGCGTGACGGGATACGAAATTCATCACGGCCTGACCGACCGAGAGGGGGCCGTCCCCGCCATCCGGCGCGACGACGGCGAGACCATCGGCGTCGCGTCGCAGGACGGCCGTTTGTGGGGCACGTACGTGCACGGCGTCTTCGACGCCGACGAGTTCCGGCGATGGTTCATTGATCGGCTTCGGGTGCGGCGCGGCCTGGCGCCCCTGGGCAAGGTCTGCACGACCTATGACCTCGAGCCGGCCTTCGAGCGCCTGGCCGACGCGGTGCGGAAGCGCATAGACATGAAGACGATCTACCGATTGATGGGACTGGCATGAGACTGGAGCATCAGATCATCGCGGCCATGGGACTGGACCTCCTGCTCGGGGACCCACGGTGGCTGCCGCATCCCGTCAAGTGGATCGGCCGGTTGGCCCTGGCCCTGGAGGGACCCTTCCGCCGGATGATCAGGCGGCCCCGCCTCGCCGGGGCAGCGGTTTTTCTGGTGGTGTTTTACGCCACCTGGTTGGTCACGATCGGGGTCGTATGGGGCGCGTACCGCCTCCATCCGCACGCCGGCGATGCGGTTTCCATCGTGGTCCTCTACACCACCCTTGCTGCGCGGGACCTGATGCGGCACAGCATGGACGTCTATCGGGCACTCAAGGCCGACAATCTGGATGAGGCGCGCCGCCGCGTCGGCCTCATCGTGGGCCGGGACACGGGTCGGCTCGACGAGCCGGGCGTCGTCCGGGCCGCGGTGGAGAGCGTGGCGGAGAACTTAGTTGATGGCGTCACCGCCCCGCTGTTCTTCGGTGTGCTGGCCGGGCCGGTCGGCGCGATGCTCTACAAGGCGGTGAACACGCTGGACTCCACCTTCGGATACAAGGACGAACGGTATATTGACTTCGGCTGGGTCTCTGCGAAAGTTGACGATGTGGTCAATTACATCCCCGCCCGGCTGACCGCCCCGCTCGTGGCGATCGCGGCCGTCCTCCTGCGCTGCCGGGTCATGGCGGCCCTGCGCATCCTCTTCCGGGACGGGCGGAAGCACGCCAGCCCGAACGCCGGCCTGACGGAGGCCGCCGTAGCGGGGGCTCTCGGCGTTCAACTGGGCGGCCTGAACTACTACGACGGCGAGGCGGTGGAGAAACCGACCATAGGCGATCCGATTGTCCCCCTGGAGCGGTCGCACATCACGAGGGCCAACGTCCTGATGCTGACGACGGCGGGACTGGCCGGGGCGCTGTTCCTGGGGACGCGATGGATCGTGATGGGCCTGTGCTACGGTTGGGGAGGGGGCGCATGACATCGCGGACCCAATGTCCCAGGATCGTCATCGCCGGCGCCCACAGCGGCGTCGGCAAGACTTCGCTCTCGCTCGCGCTCGTCCATGCCCTGAAACGGCGCGGCCTCCGCGTGCAGACGTTCAAGGTGGGGCCGGATTTCCTGGACCCGTCGTATCTCGCGCTGGCATCGGGACGGCCCTGCTACAACCTCGACGGCTGGATGACGGGCAGGAAGTATGTCTGCCGGCTGTTCGCCCGTGCGACGGCCGATGCCGACGCGGCGATCATCGAGGGGGTCATGGGACTGTTCGACGGGGCAGACCCGGCGACATCGGAGGGAAGCACCGCCGAGATCGCGCGCTGGCTCGCCGCCCCGGTGCTGCTTGTGGTGAATGCGCACGGCATGGCCCGCAGCCTGGCCGCTTTGGTGAGGGGCTATGTGGACTTTGACCCCGATCTCCGGTTCGCGGGGATCATCGCCAACCAGTGCGGATCGGAGCGCCACGCCGACTGGCTGGCCGAGTCGCTCCGGGTCGCCTCGCTCCCGCCCCTCCTCGGCGCGATCAAGCGCGATTCCCTGCCGACGCTGTCAAGCCGGCACCTGGGACTCGTGACGGCGGACCCCGGCAATGTGACATCGGAGACGCTTGCCGAACTGGCCGCCGGGCTGGAGCGCCAGGCCGCGGTTGAGGACATTCTTCGACGCAGCCGGGAAGCGCCGCCGCTGCCCTTCTCGGCCAGGGCCGCCGATGCGCCGACCCTCCCGAAGCGCATCCGCCTGGGCGTGGCCCGCGACAGGGCGTTCCATTTCTATTACCCCGACAACCTGGAGGCGCTGGAACGTCAGGGATGCGAGCTGGTCGAGTTCTCGCCCCTGCGTGATGAGGTCCTTCCCCCGGGCATTGACGGGCTGTACTTCGGCGGCGGCTACCCGGAGGAGCACGCGGAGGAACTGGCGGGCAATCGGGCCATGATCGAAGTCATCCGCCGCTTTGCGACGGACGGCAAGACCGTCTATGCCGAGTGCGGCGGGCTGATGTGCCTCACCGAGGGGATCGAGACGCTGGACGGAAAGCGCCACGCGCTCGTCGGCCTCCTGCCCGCGTGGTCCCGCATGTTGGACCGGAAGAAACGGCTCGGCTATGTCGAGGCGACGACCACGGAGCCATCGCTCTGGGGACCGAAGGGGACCGTGCTGCGGGGGCATGAGTTTCACTATTCCGAATTATTGGCGGACCCGGCCGGCGATCCGGCGTGGAAGACCATCTACCGGCTCAAGCGCCGACGATCCGATGAAGAGGCGGCTGAGGGATACCAGCGCGGGCGCACGCTGGCGAGCTACGTGCACGTTCATTTCGCCTCCGCGCCGGGGCTGGTTGAGTCCTTTGTTGAGGCATGTGCGAGGTCGTGATGGACCGAAAGAGACTGCTCATTCATGCGCTCTATGAATCGCCCATGAGCGGCGGCGAAATTGAGGCCGAATCGTTCTCGATCATTGACCGGGAAGCGCCGCCTCACACGTTCTCCCCAGAGCAGTGGCAGGTGGTCCGGCGGATGGTCCACACGACGGCCGACTTCGGCTTGATAGACGCCGTCCGCTTCTCGCCCGACGCGATCGAGTCGGGTATTGCCGCCCTTCGCGCCGGGCGGCCGATCTACGTGGACTCGAACATGATCCGCTCCGGCATCTCGCTGGCCCGGCTGCGGGCGGTCTGTCTCGACTACGGCTCGGAGAGCGTGATCTGCCACGTGGCCGATGCGGATGTGGCGGAGCAGGCAAGGGAGGCCGGCCTGCCGCGCTCGCTCTTCGCCATTCGGAAGGCGAAGGCGGCGCTGCACGGCGGGATCGTCGTCTCCGGCAATGCGCCCGTGGCGGTGCTCGAACTCAACCGCATGATCGTGGAAGAGAACATCCGGCCCGCGCTGGTCATTGCGATGCCGGTCGGGTTTGTGCATGTGGTGGAGTGCAAAGAGGAATTGATGTCCCTTGATGTGCCTTCCATCGTCCTCGCTGGACGGCGGGGCGGCAGCCCGCTCGCCGTGAGCGTGGTCCATGCCTTGTGCTCCCTGGCCGCTGGGAACGAGGAGCCGTGAGCACTCATTTCCGGGCGAAACGGATTATTGGTGAACAATACATGATGACTGTTTCGTAAAGGAGGTTACACATACCAGTGCGGTAAATGATCTCTTCGGCAAGGAAGGCGGTGCAAGTCCGCCACGCTCCCTGGCACTGTGAGCGGCGACGAAAATCGGACGAAGCCACTGTCCCGTGCGGCGCGGGATGGGAAGGCGCGATGAGTAGGCGAACCCGTGAGTCAGGATACTTGCGAGGAGATCACAATTCAGACCCTTTCAGAGGAAAAGGAGGTTATGGAATGAGTAGGCAAGCGTCTGGGAGTCGGGGCGAGCGAGGCGTGTTTCATTCTTGGGGTTTCCGTACGAGGCCATGCAGGGGGGCGCGGGGGAGGACGAATGGGGCAAAAACGGGGGAGCGCATTGGGAGAAAGGTTCGAGGTGTAACCCTTATGGAGGTACTCGTGGTCGTTGCGATCATGGGAATGCTCATGGCGATACTCATGCCCGCGCTGGGCAAAGCGACCGAAAGCGCACGATCGGCGAACTGCAAGTCGAATCTTCGCCAGATCGGAATAGCCATGATCATGTATGTGTCAGAGAACCGCGGCTGGTACGCCCCTGCCACCTCGTCGGACAACAACTATCGGTGGCACGGCGTGCGCACGTCTTCGACCGAGCCTTTCGATCCGCGCAAGGGGCCACTGTCTCCCTACCTGCAGGGCGGGGAGGTCAAGAAATGCCCATCGTTCGAACCGGACCTGACCGAGGGTGAGTATGCTTTCGCAAGTGGATGCGGTGGATACGGTTACAATGACCAGTACGTTGGCGGGTCCCCCTTAAAGTGGCCTGCGTTCTACAAACCCGCAAAGCAGTCGCAGATCGCCTTCCTCTCGGAGACCGTGATGTTCTCCGATACGGCGTTGCTCGGCTCGAACGTGGGAGACAAATATCGTATTATCGAATATTCCTTCCTGACTGCGCCTTTTTATGAGGCGTACGACAACCGCGCAGCGACCCCAAGCACGCATTTTCGTCATGGCGGGAAGGCTAACGTGATCTTCTGCGACGGGCATGTGGCGACGATGTGCCCGGCCTGCCGCATGAGCGTGAATCCACGGTACGGAACGGTTGATGATTTTAAGCGCGCACGCATCGGGTTCCTGGGAGAAGACAATTCAATTTTCGACCGTGAGTAGAGGATTGCGCGGAAAATCTAACAGAGCAATGTGTGGAGTGAGATGAAAAACGAAGCGATCATACTGCTGGGTCACGGCAGCCGCGTGCCGGGGGCGGGCGAGGCGATGCAGAAGGTGGCGGACCGGCTGCGGGAGAAATACGGCTACCCGATGGTGGAGGTCTGCTACATGTCCAGGCTCGGCCCGCACTTCCAGGAGGTTTTCGAGAAGTGCGCGGCGGCGGGGGCGACCGAGGTGATTGTCATCCCCTACTTCCTCCACAGCGGCCTGCACATCCGGCTCGACATCCCGAAGATGATGCAGGAGAACGCGGAGAAGTTTCCCCACGTGAAGTTGATCTTCGGAAAGAACCTGGGCTACGATGAGTCGCTTGTGGACCTCGTTGAGAAGCGGATCGTGGAATCGAAGGAATCGCAGGACGTGAGATCGCTCGACCTGCCGCCTGAGGGGCAGTATCCGATCCCACCGGGGCAATGCGAGTTCGTCCCAATGCCTCCCGAGGAGGCGCAGAAATGGCGAAGAGGCAATAAGGTAGAATCTGGAGGAAACAAAAGTGAATAGGTGTAGAAAATTGGCGCTTGCCCTTCTGGCTCTCGCAGGCATCCTGGCCTTTGCCCGGCCGGTCTTTGCGATGCACATCTCGGAGGGCATCCTACCCGCGCCGTGGGCTGCGTTGTGGTTTGTGTTGTCCGTTCCCTTCCTCATCTGGGGCCTGCGCGACCTGAGGGTCCGGAGCGAGCAGTCGCCGTACTTCAAGCCGCTCGTGGGGCTGGTGGGCGCGGCGGTGTTCATCATCTCGTGCATGCCGATCCCCGTGCCAACGGCGGGCACGTGCTCGCACCCGTGCGGGACGGGACTCGCAGCCATTCTCATCGGCCCCCCCCTGACCGTGGTTGTCACGAGCGTTGCTCTGGTCCTTCAGGCGCTCTTTCTCGCCCACGGCGGTCTGACGACGCTCGGCGCAGACATCATGTCCATGGGCGTGGCCGGGGCGTTTGTGGGATACGGCGTCTTTCTCCTCGCGCGTCGCGTCGGCGCCCCCCTCCTTGCAGCGGCGTTCCTTGCCGGGGTCTTTTCCGACTGGGCGACCTACTCCGTCACATCCTTCGAGCTGGCCAGCGCGCTGCACGGGGATGCGTCGCTCTGGAAGATGTTCCTGACCATTTTGGTTGCTTTCATGCCGACGCAGATTCCGCTCGGCATCTTCGAGGGGTTCCTCTCCGCCGGCGCGATTCAATTCAGCCGCACCCGCCGGCCGGAGTTGCTCGAGAGGCTGTTGGAACCTTAGTGCACCATTTCATAAGTCCGTGTAGAATTCCGTCTACCACTTTCCTTTTTTTTCTGCTATAATTCATCTTTTATTTTCTTGCCAGCAGAGTTGTGACACCGTCTGCTGGGGAAGGGGAAAGTCAGCAACCATTAGGGGTAATAGCGGTCGTCCAGCCGGATCAATCATCGGGAAAGGAGAGACATCGAATGGCAAAGCAGGAAGCCGCGGCCGCCGACGCAGATGCGAAGAAATCGGCGGATGAATTGGTGGTAAGGGCCCGCGAGGCCGCCGCCGTGTTCAGCCAGTATAATCAGGCGGAGGTGGATCGCATCGTGGAGGCCGCCGTCAAGGCCGGCGCCGCGCGGCGGATCGAACTCGCCCGCATGGCCGCCGACGAGACCGGCATGGGCGTGTTCGAGGACAAGGTCATCAAGAACATGTTCGCCACCGAATACATCTATGACAACATCCGGGATGTCAAGACGGTCGGCCTGGTCCATGACTGCCCGGAAACCGGCATCATGGAATTCGCCGAGCCGCTCGGCGTCATCCTCGGCATTACGCCCGTGACGAACCCGACCTCGACAGCCCTGTTCAAGTGCCTGATTTCTCTCAAGACGCGCAACGCCATCATCATCAGCGCCTCGCGCAATGCGCTGCGGTGTAGCATCGAGGCGGCCAAGACCATCTACGACGCCGCATTGGCGGCGGGCGCGCCGGATTATGTGATCCAATGGGTGGAGAACCCTTCGCGCGAGATCACCCATGCGCTCATGACGCACCCGGAGATGTCGCTGATCCTGGCGACCGGCGGCATGGGTCTGGTGTCGGCGGCCTACGCCTCCGGCACGCCGGCGATCGGCGTCGGCCCCGGCAACGTCCCCTACTATATTGACAAGGGCGCCGACGTCCGCGCGGCGGTCAACGACATCCTCATGAGCAAGACCTTCGACAACGGCATGATCTGCGCCTCCGAGCAGGCGACAGTGGTTCACCGGGACGTGCGAGAGGAAGCAGAGAAGCAGTTTAAGGAGCAAGGGGCATATTTCCTCACCCCCTCGGAGATCAAGAAGGTGGAGGCCGTGGCCATTGACCCGGAGAAGCAGGGCATGTCGCCCAAGGTGGTGGGACAAAGCCCACAGCGCATCGCCGAACTGGCGGGCATCCAGATCCCCCCCGGCACGCGCGCCCTCATCGCACGGCTCAAGGGCGTGGGCGAGGCCCATCCCCTCTCCCGCGAGAAGCTCTGCCCCATCCTCGGATTCTATGTCGCGCGCGACCTGGAGGAAGGCGTCAATCTTTGCTCCGACATCATGTACTTCGGCGGCCTCGGCCACACGGCGGCGATTTCCTCCCAGGACCCCGATGCGATCGAACAGTTCAGCAAGACGCTGAATGCAGGGCGGATCATTGTGAATTCGCCTTCCACCCACGGCGCCATCGGCGGGCTCTACAATCGCATCCATCCGTCCCTTACGCTCGGCTGCGGCGCGGGCGGGCGAAACATCACCACGGACAATGTGACGGTTTCCAATCTTATCAATCTGAAGAGGGTGACAAAGAGAATGGTTGACATGAGATGGTTCCGCGTCCCGCCGGAAATCTACTTTGAACCCGGCTCGCTCGACACGTTCTTCACGAAGGAAATCCGTGAAATGGGGGCCCATCGCGCCTTCATCGTCTGCTCAGGCTCTGCCGTACGGGAGGGGACCGTGGCGAAGCTCGAGGCCTATCTCCGCGACGCCGGCATCCTGACGACGGTGTTCTCGGACATCAAATCCGATCCCACCGTCGAGACCGTCGTCAAGGGCGCAGAGGCCATGAAGAAGTTCGACCCCGACCTCATCATCGCCCTCGGCGGCGGGTCGCCCATGGACGCCGCCAAGGCCATGTGGCTCTTCTACGAGCACCCCAGCATCCGCTTCGAGGACCTGCGCCTGCGGTTCATGGACATCCGCAAGCGCGTCGTGCCCTTCCCGAAAATGGGCCAGAAGGCCAAGTTCATCGCCATCCCCACCACCAGCGGCACCGGCTCGGAGGTCACGGCCTTCTCCGTCGTCACCGACGAAAAGACCGGCGCGAAGTATCCCCTGGCGGACTACCAGATGACCCCGCACGTCGCCATCATAGACCCGAACCTCACCCTCAGCGTGCCGGCCCATGTCACCGCCGACACGGGCCTGGACGTCCTGGCCCACGCCCTTGAGGCATACGTTTCCGTCGTCGCCTCCGACTATACCGACCCCCTCGCGCTGCGGGCCGCGCAACTCGTCTTCGAGTATCTGCCCACCGCCTACAAGGACGGGACCAACCAGATCGCCCGCGAGAAGATGCACAACGCCTCCACCATCGCGGGCATGGCATTTACAAACGCCTTCCTCGGCATCAACCACTGCATGGCCCACATCCTCGGGGCGACGTTCCACATCCCCCACGGCCGGGCGAACGCCCTCGTGATGATCCCCGTCATCCGCTACAATTCCTCCCGGCCAACGCAGACCGTCCCCTATCCGAAGTATCGGTCGCACCGCGCCAAGCAGCGCTATGCCGAGATAGCGGAGGCCCTCAAGCTCGGCGGCGCGACCCCGGACAAGAGCGTGGAGAACCTGACGAAGGCCATCGCCGACCTGAAGAAAAAAGTGGACACGCCGGCGACCATCGCCGAGGCGGGCGTCTCGCGCGACGACTTCGCGGCCAAGGTCCAGCACATGGCCGAGATCGCCTTCGACGACCAATGCGTCGGCGCGAACCCCTCCTACCCGCACGTGGACGACCTCGTCCGCGTCTTCTGGGAGGCCTACGGGGAGAAGGCGGGGAAATAGCTGGAGGTCTCACATGCAACCCGGATTTGCCCTTGACCGCGTCGCCCAGGCGGCGCGGCCGACGCTGTTTGACGCCGCCGCGCGGCCTGATCTGTTGATCGCCCTGACGCTTGCGAATCTCATGTCGCCATCGCTTTGGGACCTGAAGCGGAGGATCCATCATCGCGTGGGCAAGGGACCGGAGGACGCGGAGGCCCACTTCGCTGACGAGATCATGGGCGAGATCCATGACTACGTGAACAAGAAGTTCTATCACGTAAGCCCCGTTGACGTCGCCGCCATTTGGGGCTTGCTCGATCTGGAGGAGGAGAGGGCCCGACTCGGCGCGGACAATGTCAACTATACGATGGACATTATTCTGAAGGCTCTGGAGGATCGGGAGCGGCGAGGCGTGCTCACAGGCAAGCAGGACGTCGCCTCCCTGGCCGGCATGGGAAAGTTCCCGGAGTACGAATACTCGACCGTGGATGTGCTCGAGGCCCATTCCCTCAACATGGACAAGAAGCACCGGCCCGTCGGGGTGTCCTCCTGCGCCGACGAGGCCGCACTCATTGCCGCCCTGGCCTGCGCGGAGGGCGGGGTTGGCCTGGCCGACGTGGCGATCTTCGGCTCGCCCATTCACTACACCACATTCGTCGCCCATGAGCACAAGGGCTTCTGGTTCAACGGCAAACAGGAATACCATGATTCCGAAACCTGGCGAGCGGCGGTCCGGGGCGGCGGCGAGGAGATACAAAAGGCCTTCGACGAGCGAATCGGGGTCCTCGAACGGGTGATCACGCCGGCGGGTTTTCACCTGCTGCCGGCGAATGAATGCACGATGTCGGCGGAGTATGCGCAATGTGTATATGATTCCTTCCGTGAGTTTCTCGGGGCGGAGCCGCGGCAGATTGCACAGGCCCGACGGGCAGGCATCAAGTCGAAATACGACGCGGCTGCCGGCGTCCCTCTGATTGACTTGGCGAAGGTTCGGGACGCGGCGGACGTGGAGATGATGGTTCGCGGGATGGCCGAGCAGCGCCCCGGCTCTGTGTACGACCTGGCCCTCTACCCCTTCCGTAGCATCCATGTCGCTCGACCCGGGACCTACCTCGATGCGGCGCTCCGTGGATATCGGGTCAGGCGAAAGGCATCGGAGGTGCGTGACGTCGCCCATGCCATAGAAATGGTCCGCTCCATCCCAGGCAAGGAATCCATCTTCCACACCACGGACAGGATTGCGCTCCCTGACGAAGTGCTGCTTTTCCACACCGGCAGCCATCGGGACAAGGCGGTTCTTCTCTTCTCCCTCATCCACCATGCGGGGGCAATCGCACAGGACCAAAAGCGGGACATGGAGGTGATCTTCACGGAGCGATCGAGCCACGTCCGCATCGGCGGGGAGTATGTGAACGTGGAGAGCTGGCTGAGGGCGCCGACCGTATCCGACGCGCTGGTGCGAGTGAGGGGCGGGAATGGATAGAACGCCGTCGCCCCGAAGCCTGTGGCTGGTCATGATCCCCCTCGGCCTGCCGATCTTCATGATCAACATTGACGTGACGGTGGTCAATCTCGCCCTACCGCAGATCGCCGCGGAGATGCATACCTCCCTGGATGACATCCAGTGGGTCGTCAACGGCTACCTGATCGCCTCCGCCGCCATGGTGGTCTTCGGCGGGCGGCTGGCCGACATGCTGGGGAGGCGACGGGTCTTCATCGCCGCCGTTGTGGTTTTCGTCGCCAGCTCTGCGGCCGCCGGCCTGGCCCAACGACCCTATCAACTCATCATCAGCCGGATTGTCCAGGGGGCGGGAATGGCGGCCTATCCGATAAGCCTAGCCCTTCTCTATTTCTCCTTTCCCGGAGAGCGCCGCAACCTGGCGATAGGCATCGTTATGTCAATTGCGTGGTCGTCAGCCGCAATGGGGCCTACGCTCGGGGGGATTGTCCTGCATGTGCTGGACTGGCGGTGGGTCTTTCTCATCAACATACCTCCGGGCGTCGTCGCCGTTATCACGGCCATGATGTGGATACGCGAGTCGGAACCGGAGGCTGATTGCCGGATGGATTACTTCGGGCAGGCGCTCCTGTCCATCGGGCTGTTTGCCGTGCTGTTCGCCTTGAATGAAGGCCAGACGTGGGGATATGGTTCTGCCCGATTCGTCTCTGTGCTGGTCGGCGGCCTGGCGGCTCTGGGAATGTTAGTCGGTGTGGAACGGACGGTCAAGGCGCCGCTTCTCGATCCCAAATTCTTCCGAAACCGATGCTTCCTGTCTGCAAACCTTGTCCGCGCCCTCTTCCAGTACGTCTGCTTCGGCATGATGTTTCTCGTCAGCCTCTACGTGCAAAACATTCTGTACCACACTCCCCTGGCGGCGGGCCTGATGATGTTGTGGTTCACGGCAACATCGGGCGTCGTCTCGCCCCTCGCGGGCAAATGGATTGACAGGGCGGGGGCGCGGTTTCCTGTGACGGCCGGCCTGCTGTTGATCGCTGTCTCGTGCGGCCTGTTTTCCACGGCGTCCTCGGCAACGACGCTCTGGTCGCTGGCCCCTCCGCTGGCGCTTTTCGGTCTGGGTGCCTCTGCCGTGATTTCCGGCTGCGCCTCGACTGTGCTGTCCGCCGTTCCCCAGAGCAAGGCCGGGGTGGCATCGGGCGTCCTCTACATGAATGCCGCGCTGGGCGGGGCCGTTGGGATTGCCGTCACCGGGCTTATCATCCATCTTCGGGCGACGGCGTTCATGGCGGGGCGACTGGCGGCGCAGGCCATCGCCCTAAGCCCAGCGCAGCACGACTGGATCAACAAGACGGTTACCGGCGCCCACTCGGTCCAGCGTCTCCTGACGGAGTTGCCGTCACAGATAGCAGGGCCGGTCATATCCGACGTCCGTGACGCATTCGTGAGCGGATTCGCGCTGAACATGCAGTTCTACCTTGCGCTATCCATTATTGCGATGGCGATAGCATGGACGGCCATGCCCGCCGGAAAGCACCGCGAAGACGAGAGGGAGTAGCCCCTTGCGATCTATCGCCGCTACCGCAACGGATACACCCCATCGCTGTTGATCGCCCGCGAAATCGCCCTCAGGCTGTCGCGCCAGCGGTATTCGGGGATGTCCTCCGTGATGCCGATGAGGAGCGGCTTGTCCGGGGCCGAGGCGCGGATGATCTCGCGCGTCGTCTCCTCCACCTCCGAGTCCTTCGCCAGGTGCAGCGACGACGGGAAGTTGATCCACATGATCTTCCCCGGCCACGCCTCGAAGGCGTCGGCCATGCTCATGTCCGTGTCGGGGGCGGGGGTGAATGCCTCGATGTAGTCAAGTCCCGAGTCAGCCACGAGGTCCGCCCAGACCTTGTTGTTTCCATCCAGATGCGTGCCGAGGAGCTTGCCGTGCTTGTGCATCTCATCGGCGGCTTCGTTGTAGAGGGGAACGACGTACTGCTCGAACCGCTCCCGTCCCATGACGTCCCCCGTCTCGTTCCCGCCGAAGTTGGCGTGCAGGGCGGGCGATTGCGCGACGATGGGATAGACCTTCCGCAGGTTGTCCCGCAGGACGTTGTAGAGCTTGTCAATCTCGTCTCGGCGCTCGACCCACTCGACGGCGAAGGTCTCCACACCCATCCACGTGATCATGATCTGGTGGAGGGGATTCGACCCGATGCCCGCGCGAAAGATCGCGTCCTCGCCGAAATCCTTCTCCGCCTGGATGAAGGCGTCGTAGTACGGCTCGACCTCCTGGTCCTTTACCGTCCACATCAGCTTTTCGTAGTCCTCCGGCCCCTTGAAGATCTTCTCGATGTGCCACGTGGTGAACCCGGCGGGGCGTTCGAGGGTGGTCAGGTCGCCCGCGGGCGTGTGCATGATCCGCCGCACGTGGGTCACACCGTTGATGACCTCATTGTGCGACTCGCTCCGAATGTTGTGCGGCGAGCGCATACGGAAGACCGGGAACTTCCGGTCCACGATGCAGATCCCTTCGTCGCGCAACTGTCGCTCGACGGCGCACTGTGGCAGCTTGTATTCGTAAATGGTGAAGGGCACCTTGTCCGGCACGTCGCCGTGCAGGACGGTCTCGACTCGCTTCCGTGGGGTCATGGCCATATCCGACTCTCCTCAATTAGAAATCAAACTGTGCGGCGCGGCGTCAAGTCCCAGAAAACAGCATGGACGCCTGAAGGCCCTCGATGATGAACTCCACGGCCAGGGCGGCAAGCAGCAGGCCAAGGATACGCGTGATGATCTCGATCCCCTGCTCGCCCAACAGTCGCACCAGCCACCCCGACCCCAGGAGGGCAAGGTACACCAGGGCGAGAACGACAAACATCACGGCGATCACACCCGCCTGATGCGACAACGTCGGGCCGGCCTTGCTGACCAGCATGGCGATGGATACGATCGCGTCCGGGCCGGCGATCAGGGGCATGGCCATGGGGAAGATGGCAATTTCCTTGTCGGATACCTCCTCCTGCGGTTTCTTTTCCGCCTCCGCCATGACCATCTGGATGGCGGCGAGAAGCAGAAGGATGCCGCCGGCGATCTGGAGGGAAAACATCTCGACCCCAAGGAAGCTCAAGATGTCGTCTCCGAAGACGGCAAACACAACCATCACGAGGGTCGCCACGAGAACGGCCTTGAGCGCCGTCCGCCGGCGGTGGACCGGCGTAAAGCCCTTCGTCAGGGCTGCGAACGTGGCCGCGTTGTCAACCGGGCCGAGGACCACAAAGAGCACACTAAACGCTTCGATGATTGTTTCCATTGTCCGGTAATAGCCTCAGACTCATATTGGGATTCATTCATGATCTGTGTAAGATACATCCTCCGGGGGAAAAATCCAAACAGAAAACGCGGCGCGTCCTCCAGCGCTTGCCCGCCCGCGCAGCGATTTTCAGAAAAATGCCTTGACGTAACAATAGGTGAAGGGTATAATTAACTTTTCAAATGGAGAACTGCGGCGCGCCGGGCCTCGAACGGTCCGGCATGTCTACGACGCCTAAGCGGATTTGGTAGTCTATGGATGGACTTTCCGATGAGCGTTGATGCGCCGTTGTTCGGAGATCATTCCCGGACTGCTCACACCAGTCCCTTGACTCACTGTAAGTCCTTTCGCGCTATCTCGTGCGGAAGGCTATACGTCGTTTTCATCTTCTTTGCTTCCGTGTTTCTCTCCATCTCCGTGTTTGCCGGCGGCAACATCGCCGGCCAATGGTTCACACCCATGGGCTCCGGCGCGCCGAGAAGTTCCGGAGACTTCGTCAGCGCTGCCAGCGGAGGCGGGCTGAATACCTTCTACATCTACTACATCGAGGTCACACCCGGCACGACCCGCTTGGATGTGGACCTCTTCGACGCCGATACCGGCGGCGGCGCACTGGAGCAGGCCCAAAACTATTCGGAGAACCTGGATCGCCGACGAGGCTTCTCTTGGAACACAAGCACCCGATACCGCCTCTACAATCCCGCCGGCACAAGCGTACGCAACCAGCTCGTCGGGGCGGTCGCCGCTCGGCACAACGCCTGGTGGAGTTTCTATGGGACAAACAATCCCATGCCCGGCCACTGGCGGCTCACCGTGGATATGTCCTCCGCCCAGACCTCCGGCGACGACCTCAACAGTTACGGCGTCCGCGCCCACGACGGCACCCCCGGCCCCGGTGGGCGAGAGATCAATATATACGCCCCCACATACCTCCAGATCGGCACGCATGATACGGACAACAATCCCAACAGCGGCGACAGCCGGACAGTCCAGTTCCATCCCTACGTTACCGAGCTCTGCTCCGTCGAGGTCAATGACTTCGACGCTGACAGCCTCGACACCGGCCCCTTCACGAACAACTTCAACTTCAACACCCGCATCGGCCAGAATTTCGGCATCACCGAGACGCAGATGTCCGGCGACAACAACTGGGCCAACAACCCCCTCACCGGCTGGACGAGGGACGTGTGGGCCGGCGATTACGGCATCTGGTCCGGCTCGATGACCATCTTCGAGCGCGTCAGCGCCGGCGGCAACTACTCCACCTTCTACGGCGGCACACCCCGCGCCAGCAACCCGCCCCCCACCGCCGAACCGGAGGCTAACAGTATCCGCTTCTACCTGCCCACCGACTCCGGCACGGCCCCCGTCAAGCCCTACATGATGCAGATGGTCAGCCATGTGTCCGGCCCCAATCCCCCCCTCGTCGGGCAGACCTCCACCTTCCGCATAGATATATATTTTGAAAACCCGACCGCCTATCCGATCGTCTTCACGTCGCCGGCCCAGGGTATCGGCGCGCGCATCCCCGCTGCCGCCGAAGTGGTCTATGCCGACAACGCCACCGTCTCCCAGGGGTCCATCCGCATCGAGCCTCCCGTCGGCGGCTCCGGGGTCACCGTCTGGGACCCCGGCACCATCGCGGCGGGCGACATCGGCTACTGGACCTATGATGTGGACGTCACCCCCAGTTCCGCCGGGCAGCGGGTGGAAGTGACCGAGGTGAACCTGACCCAAGCCGTGATGGGTACCATGGCCGTCTATACCGATGAGACCGGCGACACCCGGCCCATTGCCACCCACACCTTCGGCCCGCTCTGCAACTTAGCCGTCACTGAAAACGGCGACATCGTCCCCACCTGCGTCACCCTGGCGGGCATCAAGGCCGTCGAGGAAGGCAACCGAACCGTGGTGGAGTGGGAGACCGCCTCGGAGATCAATACCGTGGGCTTCCATCTCCTGCGGCTCGAAAAGAAGGATGACAAAGAGCGCTATGTGAAGGTTAGCGACCGTCTCGTGCCGGCGCTGCGCCATGCCCCGCAGGGGGGAACCTATCGGCTGGTTGATCCCGATGCCAAGGCCGGTGAGACACACTCCTACAAACTGGAGGAGATCGAGGAAGGCGGGAAGAAACGGACCTATGGGCCCTTCACTGTGACCGTGAGGGGAGACAGCGGGGGAGGTTCGGTCGCCAAAGTTGCAGATGAGAAGTCCCCGCAGTCCCCGACCGCAAAGGCAAAACATTCCGAGCCGAAGTTTACCCGCGCCGAACGCCCCGTGTCCCCGTCCAAGAAGTCCCGCCTCGATGCCGCCCATGCGCTGCGTGAGCTGACCAAGTCCCGCACCAGCGACCGCGGCAAAGGCCCCGCGGCGAAGATCGCCGTGGTGAAAGACGGCATCCATTTCCTCAGCGCGGCGGAGATCGCCTCCGCCCTGAATGTCGAGGAAGACGTCGGCCGCCTGATCGAGACCCGACGCCTCCGCCTGACCAAGCAGGGCAATGATGTGCCCTACCTGCCGGCCCCGGATAACTCCGGCATTTACTTCTACGCCGATAGGCTCGACAGCCTCTATAGCGACGAGAACATCTACTGGTTGAGGCCGGGCCATGCGGGGGGGATGAAAACGACGCGGGGCAAGGTCCGCGGCCCCGCCGCGGAGAGCCAGACCTTCGTCGAGGTCTTGCACCTCGAGGAGGACCACTATCCCTTCATCACCCTCCCCGACGACCCCGAAGATGACTACTGGTTCTGGGACTTCTGCATGGCCGACGCCCCCGGCATGGAGACCAGGTCCTTCACCTTCCGCACCGACGGCCTGGCCCCCGGCCGCGCGACGCTGAAGGTCCACCTCCAGGGCGCCGTTGACGACGAGGCCAATCCCGACCACCATGCCGTTCTCCGCCTGAACGGGACCACACTCGGCGAGGTGCAATGGGACGGGACCGCCGCCCGCACCGCCTCCGTCTCCGTTGATACCGCCCTCCTCAACGACGGCGAGAACACGCTCGAAGTCCAGGCGATCCTCGATGGCGATGTGTTCTACAGCGTCTTTTATGTGGATTCCTTCGACGTCTCCTACCGGCGGCGTTACACGGCTGTGAATGACGCCCTCCTCTGCCGGGGCGACGGCCACGAGGTCGTCACCGTCTCGGGTTTCTCCAACCCGGCCATCTACGTCTTCGAATTGAACGACGCACCGAAAAATGTCAAGTTGGTGAAGGACACGGTGATTGACTTCTTGGGCGGCAGCCATCGCGTGAGTTTCAAACCGGCCTCGCCGCAGACGCCGTACGCCGTCTGGAGCCCGCTGGCGGCGTCATCGCCAGCCTCGATCGTGGCGGATGCCCCCTCCGACATCAAGCACACTGACGACGGCGCGGACTACCTCATCATCGCCCCATCGGAACTGAAGGACGCCATCCAGCCCCTCGCCGACTACCGGCAGGGCCACGGCCTGATGACGATGGTGGTGGACCTCGAGGACGTGTATGACGAGTTCAACCACGGCATCGCAAACCCCAACGCCATCCGCGCCATGTTGTCCCATGCCTGTCGGAAGTGGCGAAGGCCGCCGATGTACGTCCTCCTCGTCGGGGAGGGGACATACGACTACCGGAACCGCCTTGGCTACGGCGACTGCAACCTAATGCCGCCCATCATGGTTCGCACGGCCTTCGGGCTGTTCGAGTCGGACAACCGATACGCCGACCTCGAAGGCGACGACGGCGTGCCCGAGGTGGCCATCGGCCGCCTGCCCGTCACGAGCGTTGCGGAACTGGAGCGCATGATCGGCAAGATCATCGCCCAGGAGACGGGGACCGGCGACTGGCGCTCCCGCGTCATGCTCGTGGCCGACGACCCGGACGACGGCGGCGCCTTCCCAACCGACAGCGACGCCCTGGCCCGCCTCGTCCCCGACGGATTTGCGACCGACAAGGTGTATCTCCTGGGGGGCAACCTCGCCGAGACGCGCCAGAGGGTGGTCGAGGGGATCAACAACGGGACAATGCTTTTCAACTTCATGGGCCACGGCGCGCCGGATCGGTTCGCGGCTGAGCCGATCCTGTCCGTGGCCAATGTGGCTTCACTGAATAATCCTGACCGACCTGCGGTCGTGACGTCGTTCACCTGCGGCGCGGCGCGGTTCGCCCTGCCCGGCTTCGACTGCCTGGCCGAGGCCCTCCTGCTCGCGGACGGCGGTGCAGTGGCAGTATGGGGACCGGGCGGCTATGCATGGCACACGCAGCAGAACGTCCTGGCCCAGGCGCTCTTTGAGGAGGCGTTTGGTCCTGACCGGCCCGTCCTCGGCGACGCCGTGAGGCGGGCATTGACGGCCTACGCCGCCCAGCAAGGCGACATGGACACGATCAAGGGCTTCAACCTCCTTGGCGACCCGGCGCAGCGGCTCTTCGGCGACAGGGCGACCGGCGGCGGAGGCGCCCCCATCGCGCGCGCGTCACACGCACCCTCTCCATCCGAAGGGGGGATCGCGCGAAGTTTGGCCAAACCCGGGCACGAGGAGCCGGACAGCTCTTCGACTCTGTCGGCGGAGAAAACCGCCGAGCGGACGACGACCGAGGTTCGGGCGGAATCCTCGATAGTAGGCGGTTCGATCACGACGATGGGATCTCCCGAAGGCCGCGCCATCGCGCCCGGGATTACTGTGGCGGAAGAAGACGCCGGCGGCATGGTCCTGGAGATTTGCCCGCCCGCGCCCAGGCGCGTGAGCGCAGGAGGCAACGGGGAACGCTTGGACATCGCCGGGTATGGACATGGCGACGATCCCGGCGCCCCCTTGCTCCCCAGGCGCACCTTCCCTATCCCCCTCCCGGAGGGCAAGAGGGCCGGCGTGACGGTCCTCTCCGCCGAAACGGAAGAAATCGAGAACATCGCCATTGCCCCTGCGCCGCGATGGGTGGTCCGCGACCTCGCCGGCGGCAAGAGCCGTCTGGCCGAGAAGGGCAAGTGGGCGCTTGTGCCGGAGGCCGTCACACCCTCGGCGGTTTACTCGCAGGATGAACTATGGCCCCCGACCATCGTGCGTGTGGAGGAAGGGGGGCGCATGGGCGGACAGGACCTCGCGTTCCTCACCGTGACGCCTGTTACCTACAACCCTGTGGCGAAGCAGGCGGTATTCCACAAACGAATCCGCGTAAGGCTTGCCTTCGAGCCGAGGGCGCAGCAGCCGCGGAACCCGGTTGACGTAGCAAGCTATGTCTGGCGGCCGGACGGCGAGGCCGTAAAGCTCCGCACATCGCGGTCGGGCATGGTGCGCGTGAGCGTGGCTTCGCTGCGCAAGGCGGGGTTCGGGGCCTCGGGCGACCCGCGGCGGCTGGCGATGTTCCACCACGGCCGTGAGGTCCCGATCTATGTCCAGGGCGAAAGCAGCGGAAAATTGACCACTAAGGATTTCATCGAGTTCCTGGTCCCGCCCGCGAGTGAACCCACCGCGCGCGAACGGGTGTTCTGGCTTGTGGCGGGGAGGGGGCGCGGCAGGCGCATGGCCGAGGGCGATGCGACGCCGCCCGCGGATGGTGCGCCGGCAAAGATAGGCACCGCGACGGTAGTCCTTGACGCGCCGGAGCAGGTCCTCTTTGTGGATGAAACCCTCCCCCTGGCCGAGCGCTGGATCCTCGCCGAAATCGATCCGGGGGAGACGCGCGGGTTTGCCGTAAACCTGCCCGCCCCGGACACATCGCTTGGGGGCCGCCTGAGCATCACCGCCGGCGGGGGCGCCGTCTCTGCGTCGGTGAATGGGCGGCCCGTCGGCGACGGCGTGGACCTGCCCCTGCCGCCCGGGGCGCTTTCCTACGGACAGAACACGATCACCCTCCAGAACACGGGGGCGGAACCTCTGGTCGTAAAACGGATCGCCGTGACCTGCACGCCGAACGTCCGGGTCGCCCGGCCCGGTCTCCGCATGCGCGTCGAGGAGAGCGGCGTCCTGACACTCGGCAACCTGACAAAGCCCCTTGCCGCCGTCTATGACGTCACGGGCGACGCGCCGGTGCGACTGGTCAACATCGCAAACGTCCCGGAGGGCGACATGTGGACCGCCCGCCTCGCCGTCCTGCCGGGGCATGCCTACCAGATTGCCGACCCGTCTTCGGAAAACGATCTGGACGTGAAGCTCGATCGCCCGTCGGCCCTCTTCACCGGGAGGGGCGGGGCGGACTACGTAATTATCACGCACGCGCTGTTCGAGGCCGAGGCCAAACGCCTGGCCCTGCATCGCACGACGCAGGGACGGCGCGCGGTGGTCGTTGACGTGGAGGACGTGTTTGACGAGTTCTCGTTCGGCGAGCGCGACCCGGCGGCGATTCACCGCTTCCTTGCGCACGCCTACCACACTTGGTCGCCCGGCGTCCGCCAGGCGGTGCTCCTCGGCGACGGCGCGATTTGTAGCGGGAGCGATGGGGATCTCATCCCGGCCCATGTGGAACAGATCGGCCCTCTGGCCACGGCGTCTGACAGTTGGTTCGGCTGCGTGGACGGCGACGATCTGCTGCCGGATGTCGCGGTTGGGCGGCTGCCTGTGCGGAACCTGGCGGAGGCGCGGGCCGTCGTGCAGAAACTGATCCAGCACGACCTGAAGCCGGCCGGGGCGATACTCGCCGTGACAGGGCCGGGCCGCATTGACGGGGCGGGAGATGGTTTGCCGACGGTTCGCAGCGATACGATCCTCTTGGTTTCGGTGGAGGCCCCCCACGGCTACTACCACAGCCCGACAATCCGCAGCCTGGGCGAGACCCTGCTATGCGGGCAAGAAGGAGTGATCGGGTGCGTCGTGAACAGCGGCCTGCTCAATGAGGGCGATGCCGCGCTTGTGGCGGAGACCGTTGCGCATGCGGCCGCATCCGGTCCCGATCCAAACCTGGGCGGTCTCCTGGATGTGAGCAGATTGCTTCTTGCCGGGCGGAACGGCTGGCCGACGGCGCTCCGGGCCTGTCTCCTGTTGGGCGATCCGGCGGCGGTCCTGAGGACGCCGCCTCCGACGGAGTCATTGAGCGGGACGCGGACGGCGCGGAAAGACGACGGCGCGTCTCCGCAGGCCGCCGCCCCGGATGCCTGGGGCGAAGACAGCCCGTATGCCCTGATCTGGCAGGTGCTTGCCCCGAAGGCGCGGACGGGGGCGGGCGCGGTCGGACATCCATCCGGCACGCCATCCATCGTCGTGAAGGCGACGATGGTGGACGCGGCAGCGTCCTCCTCCATCGTGCAGGACGCGAGCGGGCGGCAGCGGCTGGTCCGTGTGGGCGACCGCATCGACGGCGCGGAGATTGTGGCGATCCGGTCGGGCGGCATCGTGGTGAGGTTTGACGGTCTCGAGTTAGAAATCGAGATCGCAAGAAAGTAGCCCTCCACGCAAGGTTTCACGCCGACGCATATCATGCCTTGCGAAATGCCGCGGCATCTGATAGAATACCCGCCATGAGTTCCCAAGATCAAGTATGGCAGAAGGTGTTCCGCCGCAGGGCGGAGATCGTCACCCGCAAGATCGCGGGGGAGACGATCCTCGTGCCGATTCGCGGCAAGCTGGCGGACATGCAGCGGCTCTTCGCCTTGAACCCCGTGGCCGAATATGTCTGGGACCGAATTGACGGCAAGACGACGGTGGGGGAGATCCGTCAGGGGATCCTTTCCGATTTCGAGACGAGCGAGGAGGAAGTGGACCGGGACATCAAGGAGTTCGTCAAGGAACTCCTCGACGCGGACCTCGTCGAAGAGGTCTGTCCCCCATAACAGGCTCTCCGCCGCGTTTCATGCGTGGAACCGCACGATGGCTGAAGATCTGGCAAGTTGGCTCGCCCTGCATGGCGTGCCTGGGATGGGCGCGGCGACGTTCCTGAAACTCATCGAGCGCTTCGGGACGCCGCGCGCGGCGCTGGAGAAGGCGACCCCAGCGGACCTTACCCGCATGTCCCGCGTGGCCCCGGGACTGGCCGACGAGATCCGCCGGGCGCGAGACCGAATCGGAGACGCGGAGCGCAGGATCGAGGCGCTTCTCACCGAAGGCATTCGCATTATCACCATCGAAGACGGCGACTACCCGAAACTCCTCCGGCGCATTCGGACGCCCCCGCCGTTGCTTTTCTGCCGGGGCGGGTTTGAGAAGACCGATGAGACGGCCGTCGCCATCGTCGGCGCGACCCATCCCTCCCAGAAGGGAGGGGAGATCGCCTACGAGTTCGGCCGGCGCTTCGCCCAGGCCGGCCACACCGTCGTCAGCGGGTATGCGCACGGGATTGACTCGGCGGGTCACCTCGGGGCGGTAGAGGCCGGGGGGCGGAGCATCTTCGTCCTCGCCACCGGCATCCGGCGGTTTCATCCGCGCATGCGGTTCCCGGATACGCAGGCCCTCGCGGCCAACGGCGCGATCATCTCCGAGTGCCAGCCCGATCAGGAGTGGACCGGCATAGCCGCGCTGGCGAGAAATCGGATCACGGCGGGCCTCAGCCGGGCCGTGCTCGTTGTCGAGGGCAGCGTGGACAGCGGCACGATGGCAACATTTAAAATCGCCAGGCGGGAGGACATTCCCTGTTTTGTGTTGGACTATGACACTCCGCCGCCGACGGCGCTTGGCAACGCCATCGCCATCGAGCAGGGAGGAATCCCCATTCGATCGTATGCCGAGATCGGCAAGATTATCGAGGTGCTGAACTCCTACGGATGACGAAACGTTTTTCGATCTTCATCATGTGCCTTCTCGTCTTGGCGGCAACGGTCTTGGCCGATGACCGGATTGAACTGACCGTCTGGGGGGCGTCGTTCGACTTTCGGGGGAAGCGCGCTGCCATCCTCAAGTTCGAGAAGGCGCACCCCCACATCCGCGTCGTCACATCCATCCCCGGCCGGGCGATGGACGACCAGAAACTCATGTGTGGCATCGCCGCCGGGTCGCCGCCCGACGTGATCCGGCAGGACCGCTTCACCATCTCCGACTGGGCCGCGCGCGGGACGTTCATGCCCCTTGGCGATCTCGTCAAACGCGACCGCGACACGAAGTGCGGCATCCACCCGGAAGAGTTCTTCACCGCCTGCTGGGATGAAGTCGTTTACAAAAACGAAATTTTTGCCATCCCCGACAGCGTGGACAACCGCGCCCTCTACGTCAACTGCGACCTCCTCCAGCGCGCAAGGCTCGTGGACAAGGACGGCAAGGCCCGCCCGCCGCGGACGTGGACCGAGCTGCGCGACTACGCCAACCGCCTGACGGCCCGCGATGACAGAGGCAATATCCTCCGCGTCGGATTTATCCCAAATTACGGCAACAGTTGGCTTTACATGTACGGCTGGCAGAACGGCGGTCAGTTCATGAGCCCCGATCGCACGCGGTGCACGCTTAACGACCCGCCCATCGTCGAGGCCCTCCAGTTCATGGTGAACATCTACGACGACCTCGGCGGCGTGTCGAAGGTGGACGCCTTCGCCACGAGTTTCCAGGGCGGCGAGCTGGACCCCTTCTTCACCGGCAAGGTGGCGATGAAGATTGACGGCAGTTGGGTGCTCAGCAACATAGCCGATAATGCGCCGAACCTGAACTTCGGGGTCGCGCCCGCGCCTGTCCCGGAGGGTCGCCCCTTCATCTCCTGGTCGGGCGGTTTCTCGCTGGCCATCCCCGTCGGCGCGCGCCACCCGAAGGAGGCATGGGAGTTCATCAAGTGGATGGTCAGCGAAGAGGAGGCGATGATCGAACACACGGTGGAGGACAAGTACTATCGCAGCCGAGGCACGCCCTATATCCCGACGAAGCACCCGAACCGTCGCATCAGCGAGATGATCTACGAGACCTTCGTCGCCCACAATAGCGACATCAGCGCGAACCTGCGCGAGGGGTATCGCGTGTTCATGGACCTCATGCCCAAGTCGAAGTTCCGCCCCGTCACGCCTGTCGGTCAACTTCTATGGGACGAGCACGTCCGGGCCTTCAACCTCGCCACGCACCACGTTTACTCCCCTGCCGAGTCCCTCGATCTCGGTCGGGCGACAGTGCAGGAGGAGCTGGACAAAATTCTGAAGAAGAGGGTATATCCGCCTTTCAACTGGTGGGGCGTCGTCGTCCCCGCCGTGGGCATTGGGGCGCTACTTGGGATCGCCCTTTCAATCCGACTCCGCGACAGGCGCGTCCGCGGCCGCGTGCTCCGCCGCGAGACGGCGGCGGGCATCGCCTTCGCCATGCCGTGGTTTGTCGGCATCCTCCTGTTCACCGGCGGGCCGATTATCGTCTCGATCATCTTTAGCTTTTGCGAATATGACGTCGTCCACCCGGCGCGGTGCGTGGGGCTGGAGAACTACCGCAAGCTCCTCACCGCCGACCCCCTCTTCTGGAAGTCGCTCTGGAACACAATATTCATGGTCCTCGGTGTGCCCATCGGCATGGCCGTCGGTTTGGCCATCGCGATGCTCCTCGACAGCGATGTGCGCGGCATGTCCACCTACCGGACGGTCTACTATCTCCCCGCCATCGTCCCGGCGGTGGCCAACTCAATCCTCTGGATCTGGGTGCTCAACCCGACCGACGGGCTCATCAACTCCGCCCTGCGGATGGTCGGCCTGCGTGGACCGCTTTGGCTGCAGAGCGAGGTGTGGGCCAAGCCCGCGATCATCCTCATGGGACTGTGGGGCGCGGGCGCGAGCATGATCATCTGGCTCGCGGGACTCAAGGGCATCCCCGAGCATCTCTACGAGGCGGCGGAGATAGACGGCGCGGGACCGGTGCAGAAGTTCATCCATGTCACGCTGCCGATGCTCACGCCCTACATATTTTTCAACCTGATTATGGGGATAATTCATACGTTCCAAGTCTTTACGCAGGCGTTCGTTATGACTCAGGGCGGACCGGCGGACGCGACGCTGTTCTATGTGTATTACCTCTTCAACAATGCGTTTCGATTCTTCCGAATGGGCTACGCCTCGGCGATGGCGTGGATACTCTTCGTCATTGTGTTGACCCTGACGATCATCCAGCTCAAGCTTGCGCCCCGATGGGTGCACTACGAGCAGGAGTAGAGACGTGAAGAAACGGTCGGTCGCCAAGACGATTGTCCTTCATCTCGTGCTCGTCACGGGCTGCGTGATTTTTGCGTTTCCGTTCATGTGGCTCGTCTCGACGAGCTTCAAGGAGAGCGACGAGATCTTCACCTACCCGCCGCAGTGGATACCGCGCATCCCCGAGGCCGTTCGGAAGTCGCCCTATGTCGCGACGGACGAGTACGATCCGATGGAGCGGCCGGAGGCGATGACCGCCGCTCGCTGGCGGGATTTGGAGCCGAAAATTCGGCAGGCCCTTTGGGAGAAGGCCCAGCCGATGCTGCCCGCCCGACCGCCCGGCCTCGAAACTCAACTCGTCCAAGGCTTATGGGATGAGGCATACAAGGGAATTCCCGATGAGGTCTGGTCGGCGGACGAGGCGGAGGTCCTCCGCACCGTGACGGAGCGCATTGACGCGAACCTGTTCGAAAAGACATGGCGGCGCGTGTTCCGCTCCCTCGCCTTCGGGACCATCACCGTGCAGGACGTGGAGCTGAAGCAGGCAAAGGTATCGGCATCCGATGTATACCCGTGGCGCTCGCTCTCTGCCGAGATGCTGTTCAAGGACGTGGAAGAGAAGGGCAAGCGCCACACGGAAGCCGCCTATGATTTTGGGACCGAGTACCGACTTCGGTTCGAAGTCGAACTCGCCTTGCCCATCCCGGTGGATCGGTTCCGTGGCGTCTCCATCGGCCTGCGTGCGGACAAGTCGTGGCATCCGCTTGGTCTGCGGATGGAGCTGGGGGGCAAGGTCTATCGGAGCGAGGAGCCGCTCCTCCTGGCCAACGACCTCTGGCAGGAGGCGATCTACCAACTGCCGAGCGAGGAGGACGAGTCCCTTCGCGTTCGGGAATATATTCTCCTGCGCGAAGTCCCGGGCGGAACGGACATCACGGGCGAACGATGCCGGCTGACTTTCACCCTTTCCCGATCCAGCCATATCGCCGCGGTCTGGAACAAGTTCACACGCAACTATTGGGAGGCCCTACGCTTCATTCCCTTCTGGCGCTACACGTTCAACAGCGTGTTCCTTGTGGCGCTGAACATCTTGGGCGAACTGTTCGCGTGCAGCCTGGTGGCCTATTCGTTCGCGCGGCTGAAGTGGCCGGGGCGAGACATCTGCTTCGTCGTCCTGCTGGGGACAATGATGCTTCCGCCGCAGGTGACGATGATCCCGGTCTTCCTCATCTTCAAGCACCTGGGCTGGTTCAACACGCTTAAGCCGCTCTGGGTTCCGTCGTTTCTCGGCAGCGCGTTCTTCATCTTCCTGCTGCGGCAGTTCATGAAGGGCATCCCGACGGACTTGGAGGACGCGGCGAAGATTGACGGGTGCAGCTTCTTCGGCATCTACTGGCGCATCATCCTGCCCCTCATCAAGCCCGCCCTGGCGGCCATCGCAATTTTCACATTTATGAATACATGGAACAACTTCATGGGTCCGTTGATCTATGTGAACGATCAACGCCTCTATCCACTGTCCCTCGGGTTGTTCATTTTTCAGACCGCTCACCGGACGGAATTTGGTATGCTAATGGCCGCGTCCACGCTGATGACGCTGCCGGTGGTCGTCATGTTCTTCACCGCGCAGAGGTACTTTATTCAGGGAGTAACACTCACGGGTATGAAAGGATAAGGAGGGTTCAATGCGCGTTGCGGTAATCGGTCTTGCGGGAGTTGGGAAGAAGCACGTTCAGGTATTTTCCGAAATCGCCGATCTGGCGTGCGTGTGCGATCTGAATGAACAAGTGCTGAAGGAGACAGTAACCAAATACAACGTCAAGGGATACGGCGACGCTAAGGAAATGTTTCACGTGGAACATCTGGACGCCGTCAGCCTCTGCACGCCGCCGAAATCGCATCTGCCCTTGACCAAGATGGCCGCGGAGAAGGGCGCAAGCGTCCTCGCCGAGAAGCCGATGGCCAACTCCGTCGCGAACTGCCGGAAGATGATTGACGTGTGCAAGGACGCGGGCGTGACACTGATGGTCGCGCATAAGAAACGCTTCGTGCCGACGGTGGCGCGGCTGAAGGAACTGACCGAGGGAGACCTCGGGCCGATCAAGTTTCTCCTTCACCGCTACCCCCACCCTGGCATGTCGCAGAAGGACTGGTTCTGGTCGGCCGAGGACGGCGGCGGGCCGATTTTGGAGAATGCCGTCCACGCCGCCGACACGATCCGCTTCCTCTGCGGCGACGTGGAGCGCGTCTATGCCGAGGGTAGCACGGCGTTCGCCGAGCATCGCGCCCCGGTGATCAACTGCGCCGTCTATACGGTCCGGTTCAAGAGCGGGGCCATCGCGACCGTCGGCGCGGGGATGGTGTCGTGTCCGGGATTTTCGTTCGAGGACTTCTACGCCGCCACAGACAAGGGTGTGGCCGAGGTGGCCGGACCGTTCGACAACGCCAACACGCTGCGGTTCACCTTCCGCGACAAGCCGAAGGACGTGAAGGAGGAGAAGGTGGAGGGCGCCGACCCGTTCCTTCTCGAGATGAGGCACTTCCTCGATTGCATCGAGCAGAAGAAGGAGCCGTTGACGAGCGGCTACGAAGGCATGAAGGCCGTGGAGCTCTGCCTGGCCGTGAAGCGATCGGCCGCAGAAGGCAAACCCGTTGAACTCGCATAACGCCACGTAAGAAGTCATTCTGAACGGAGCGAAGGATCTCAATCTACCGCAAGGTCGAGATTCTTCACTTCGTTCAGAATGACGTGCATTCGGAGAGATATTTCTTATGTCAGCACCCGCCAGCTGCCGTCACCTGTTGTTGCCGATGACGTTCTTCTGGGTGTTCTTTGGCCTCGCATCGGTGCAGCCCTTCGTCGTGCCGTACATGCGCGAGGAATTTGGCGTATCCGAACTCGGTGCGGTCACGGTGCTTGCGTTTCCGTACTTTACGCTCGGCCTGTTCCGTTTTCTGGTGACCCGCGTGATCCAAACAATGGGCAAAAAGGCCACCATTCTCATTGGGATATGCGGCTATGTGCTCTTTCCCGTCCTTCTCCTGTTCTGCCGGGGGTTCTGGTCCGCGCTCCTGGCGTCGGCCTCGCTCGGCATGGGCGGCGCGCTCCTCTGGACGGCGAGCAGCGCGCAGGTGCTCGACGTGTCGGAGAGGGATGCGTATGGCCGAGCCGCGGGCGTGCTTCAGTTCTTCACCACCTCCGGCATCATGTTCGGCACGTTCTTCTACGATTTTCTGTTTCGCCACAGCAACAGCGGGTATGCGGAGAGCATCTTGGCGGCGGCGCGCCGACTCGCCCATGCCGTTGGGAAAACAGGGACGGTGGATCCGAGATATGCTGTCGTCTTCGCCACGGCCGGGCTGCTGGGGATCGTCGCCCTGGCGAGCGCGTCGCTCATCCCGCGTGTAAGGACGAAGGTGAGCGCCCCCAGCTTCCGGGAACTATGGACATTCACCACATCACGGGAGCGGCTCTTTGCGCCGGTGATCCTTATGATTCAGTTCGGCACATACGGGATTATGCTCACGCTGACGAACCAGTTCATCAAGGGCCAGCCGGGCGGCGAGGCTTATTGGCTGAAAATTCATGCATGCTATCTGGCGACGGGCGTCGCGGTCTCGTACGTGGCCGGGCGGGTCTCCGACCGGATCGGGCGAAAGAACACCTTGTTCATATGTTTTGCCTGCGCAGCGGCCGGTCTGTTCCTGTTCTCGGCGGCAAAGAGCTTCCTTGCCTTCGGGATTGCTGCGGGGATGCTCGGGGTCGTGTTCGGCGGCGTGCAGCCGGTGGCGCTGGCGTATGTGGGCGACATCTCCACGCCGGAGAATCGGCCGAGCGTTCACGCCTTCATCTATGCCTGGCGGGACTTCGGCCTGGTGGCAACGAGCTACATCCGCCTCGTGTTGTCGGAGTATGTGCGGACGTGCTACGCGATCTTCGGCTGCGTCTTCGCCGCGGTGGCGATATGGATGCTGCTCTCCGCTCGCAAAGAGCGTCGGGGGCGAGAGGGCGCTTGACATGTCTCCCTCATGTGGTATCATATAGGCAGAATGGAACGATGCCTCACACACGGTCGAACCCGCGAGGAGTGTTGACCAATGATCCCCATTGGATTTGACATGGTCGTTTTCAAAGAAGGCAAGGCCTACGTCGCCTACTCACCTGAACTGGATGTGTCGAGTTGCGGCCGGACAGTCGCGCAAGCCCGCCGGAATCTGAAGACCGCCGTGCGATTGTTCGTTGAAGAGGCAGAAAAGATGGGAACCCTCGACGATATCTTGGCGGAATCAGGATATCGGAAAGATGCGTCAGGCAAGTGGACTCCCCCAGCCATGATCGCCGTCGAAACCGTCGAAATGGGCTGAGATGCCCCGAATCGTTCCCATACCCGCCCGTAGACTTCGTAAGGTATTCGAAAGAGCCGGTTTTATCTGCGTCCGGACTGAAGGCGACCACTTCGTTTACACGAAAGAAGGCGTGCCAAGACCTGTCGTCATCCCCAACTGGTCGAAAATCCCCGTCTTCATCATCAAGAACAACCTGCGAACCGGCGGTCTGAGCAGGGAAGACTACTTCCGATTGCTTGCGGACTGAAAACCGGGAAGGATGCGAAGCTGCATACGCCGTTCGCTATCGGAGCATATGCGAATGTGTTACGTCATCTTCGGTTGCGTCTTTGCGGCGGTGGCGCTGTGGATGCTGGTCTCGGCGCGCAAAGAACGCCGGGAGCGAGAGGGCGCTTGACATTCGCCGAGCGCAGGATATACTGGAATTAGAGAGAACAGTAGTATGGCTACGGAGGAGGTTGAGACATGGGGATAACGCACGTCACGGTCGCCGTCCGGAATCCGGCCCATCCGAAACGGACGTGGGAAGGGTTGTTTCTTGTGGATACGGGGGCGGTGGACTCCCTCGTCCCCGCAAAGCACCTGAAGGAAATCGGCCTATCGCCGAAAGGTGAACGGACGTATGAACTGGCCGACGGTTCTCAAGTGAAGATGGACATTACCACGGCCGATCTAGAATTTATGGGGGAGATCGTCGGCTCGACCATCATCTTCGGCGCGGACGATGCCGAGCCGATCCTGGGGGTTACTGCGCTCGAGTCGGTCGGCATCGAAGTGGACCCCCAGAACCACCGTCTGAAGCGCCTCCCCGCCACGCGGTTGAAATAGGGCGCTGTGGTGCGTGGTGAGTCTAACCTCCCGGAGGTTCCGACCTCCGGGAGGTTGGAATCGTGCGAAGGCGCAGAGATGGCCTGACGGCGACACCCCGGCAACGGAAGAGCGGGAAGCGAGGTTTCCCGCAAGAAAGGCGGCAGCACGGTTGCACTTTCCCCCGTCATTCCCGCGCAAGCGGGAATCCACGCTTTGATTCCCTGTTGTCTTGCCTTCTTCGCCTCTGCGTTGTATACTTCTGGTGTGGGTTGGGCAATGCGGGGGGGCTTGCTCCGCCAACACACGGTTCTGCGTTTATCTGCGTTCATCTGTGGTTCCCTTTGCGTAGTGTGCCACCCCCAAACTTTGTTTGGGGGTGCGATGGCTAATGAGATCGGGCGGAAAGACACCCCCAATCCCGCGAAGCGCGGGATTGGGGGGGCACCCGAGTCGTGAGGGACACAACATGAAACGGATCGTCAAAACCCTCCTCATCCTCATCCCCGTCGCCGTTCTCATCCACGATGCGGGGAGTGGGAGGATGAGCGTGCTTCGGTCTCTCTATAATCGTCACGATCTTGACGTACTTCTTGCGAAAGCCGTTCGAAGCAACGACAGTTTGGAGGTGCAAAAGCTTGCCAGACGCGGTGCTGATGTCAATGCGCAGCTCTGGCATGCCTTTGGCAGCAGAGGTCCGGCGCTTTTCTATGCGGCGGCGAAAGGTCAGGCGGACATTGCGGAAATACTTATCAGTGAAGGTGCCGATGTCAACGCGACACGCGTGGCCGAATCGTCTTGTCTGACACCTTTGGCGGTCGCCGCCCGCAACGGCCACAAGAACATTGTGGCATTGCTGATTGCCAATGGGGCAGATGTCGATGCCTGTGGTGGGCATGGCAATACACCACTACAGGAGGCGATATTGACCAGGCATACAGAAGTGGCCGAACTTCTCATCCACGAAGGCGCGGATATCAACACCAGAGAAAATGGGGGTAAGACACCCTTGCATTTGGTATTGTGCGTCGGATTCCGAGATTCACGGACTCCTCAGCAATGGGGCGAGGCCCAAACGCAACTTCTGAAAATCTTCCTCAGCAATGGCGCGGATGTCAACGCGCTGGATAGCGAAGGCAGAACACCCCTTGATTACTTACAGGAATCTCATCTTCGGCACAAGCCAGCGGAGAGAGTGAAACTCATGGAAGAATGGCGAGCTCTACTAATCAAGCATGGAGCAAAGACAAGCAAGGAGCTGGATCAGGAGGTGGCGAAGTGAGACGGCTCAGGCCGCAATCGGCATCCGTGGATTCCCGCTTCCGCGGGAATGACACCGTTCTGTGTTCATCTGCGTTTATCTGTGGTTTTCAACGGTCTCTTGATGATACGATGGGGCGCGGTATAACATGATCCCCAGCGCGTGAGAGGTGTGTGTCATGAAGAAACTGAATGCGACCGTGGTCGCGGCTATCGTGATGGCCCTGCCTTGCCTCTGCCTCGCCGACGATGTGAAGACGCATACCGAGACCGCGACGTCCAACCGCCGCGAGTACACCATCGAGATGGGCGGGACGATGGATGGAGTGAATACGCGCACGCCGATCGGCTACGGCGTGTGGAGCCAGGCCTTCGAGCCGAATGTCTCGCTCCGCATGGAGAACGTGGGCGAGACGGACGTCGTGAATCCGTGGGTCATCGTCAACGGCAAGCGCAACTGGCGGACGATGCAGGACATCGTCGCCGAGGCGACCGCCGGCTGCAAGACGGAGAAGGAACGGGCCGTGGCCATCTGGTTGCACGAGATCAACCACCGCTTCCACTGGACCACGGGCGACAACGAGAACAACGACCCGGTGAAGGTGCTCAACATCTTCGGCTACACCCTCTGCGGCAACGATGCGCACGTGATCTCCGACCTCTGGCGCACGGCGGGATTCAAAATACGACGCGGCTATCCGCAGGGGCATGTGACGGCGGAGGCGTTCTACGACGGACGATACCACCTGCTCGACGGCGACGAGAGCATCATCTGTCTTCTGCGCGATAATGAGACGATCGCGGATGAGGCGGAGGTCGTCCGCGACCACGACCTGATGAAGCGCACCCACACCTACGGCATCCTTGCGGGGGACGACCGCCGCACGGACGAGTTCTCCTCGTCGCTCTGCGTTTACGAGGGACACCGCGAGGGCGAGCATCGCTCCTACGGCGGCCACACGATGCACTTCACCCTCCGCCCCGGCGAGGCGCTGGAGTGGCGATGGGACAACGTGGGGAAGATGTATAACCGATGGGAGGGGTATGAGGTCAAGAAGTATATCATGGACCGCGTGTGCAACGGGCGGATGACCTACACACCGAAACTGCCGGAGGCGGCAAAGCAGAACGGGACCGTCTGGAAGATACAGAGTCCATACGTGATCATCGGCGGGACGATCAAGGCGACGCTGGTGCGCCCGTCGAATGACGCGGCGTGTAAGCTGTTGCTCTCGTTTGATGAGAAGCAATGGACGGAGATTGCGGCGGCGGATGGCCCGGAGGTGGAAAAGACCATCCCCCTCGACGCGGAAATCGCCAAGCCCGGCCCGGCGCGATATTTCTATTTTGTGAAAATTGAGGCGACCGGCGATGCGGGAGTCAAGGGCATTGCGTTCGACACGATCGTGCAGATGGCCCCGCTCTCTCTGCCCGCGCTGGAGGTGGGGAAGAACACAGTGGCCTTCGTGTCGGAATCCACTGGGCCGCAACAGGTTAGGCTGACGCACATCTGGCGCGAAAGCTCGGCCTCACGCCCGCCTGTCGCCCCGCCGAAGCCGGTCTTTCCGGCAGACGGCGCAAGCGTGGACCGGACGCAGTTTGCCTTCCAGTGGGAGGAGCCGGCCGACCCGGACGGGAACAAGATCGTGGATTATCACGTCCGGCTCAGCAACCGTGCCGACATGCTGTGGCATCTCTCGCCGAACTTTAACAAGCTGATCTCGAAGACTGCCGACAAGGGCAAGGCGCAGTACACGATCCTGTTCAGGGGCCTCCTCAATCCCGGGCAGACCTACTACTGGCGCGTCCGCGCCTGCGATGAGAAGGGCGTGTGGGGACCGTGGAGCGCGGTGTGGAGCTTCAAGCCGGGCGGGCCGGGGGTTCCGGTGAATGTGCGATTGTCGAGGCCGGACCCGGAGAAGCGGACGGCGACGCTTAGCTGGCAGCCGAACCCGCAAGGGTCGAAGGCCGTGAAGTACAAGATATACGGCAGCGACGAGAAGGGATTCACCATCAGCGACGCGCCATACGAAATTGTTTACCGCAGCATCCAGGGGCAGACGAATGTGGCGGGGAAGCGCGACATGAAGGAGATGCCGGCGAACTTCGCGTGCGAGACGGAGGGGACCCCGCTTGCCGTGATCGGGCCGGACCTAAAATTCCCGAATGCGAATAAGTGCTACTATCGCGTTGCCGCGGTGGACGAGAAGGGCGTCGAGAGCGGGCCGTCGGACTACGCGACGATTGACCGGCCCTTCATCCACACGCTCCCCCCGCCCGCGCCGAAGGCGGGGGAGAAATGGGCGTATCAGGTGAAGGCTATTTCATCGCTGGGCGACCTGCGCTGTCGCACGTTCGTGCCCGGGGTGTATTCCTACAACGCGGGGTTTTGGGACAAGGATGAGGTGCGATATTATCTCTACGCCGCGCCGGCCTGGCTGGCCATAGACGAGACCACCGGCCTCATCATCGGCTCGCCAAGCGAGAAGGACGCGGGCAAGCACAACTTCCTCGTCTATGCCGACATCCCGAAGGTGGGCTGCAACTCGCAGGCGATCACGCTCGAGGTGAAACAATAGGGTTCCGTGAGACGTTGGATGTCGAAAACGACCGACAAGACGGTATTGGTCTTCGATTTCGACGGTACGCTGGCGGACACGTTCGAGCACTTCGTGTCCATCGGCAACCGCATGGCGGAGGAGCACGGCTTCCGGCGCGCGGGGGCCGAGGAGATCGAGATGCTCCGCGACATGAGCGCGTGGGAAGCGATCCGATATTTCGGGGTCCCCCTGCTCAAGGTCCCGTTTCTTCTTGCGCAGGCGGAGCGCGAGCTGCAGCGACGGATCGGCGATGTGCAGGCGGCAGAGGGAGTGCGGGATGTGATCCTTAGACTCAGGTCTTGCGGTCAGACGATGGGCATTCTCACCTCCAATTCGCAGCGGAACGTGATGGCCTTCCTGCGGCGGCATGACATGGAGGTGTTCGATTTTGTCAAGACCCTTTCGCGGCTCTGGGGCAAGGTGCGTCAGCTTAGGCATGTGATGCGCCATTACCGTCTCGCGTCCGAGCGGCTTCTGTATGTCTGTGACGAGGTTCGCGACATCCGCGCCGCGCGGAAGGCCGGCGTCCGAGCGGCCGCCGTAAGTTGGGGCTTTAACTCGGCAAGTGCGTTGCGGCAGGAGCAGCCGGACTATCTGCTGTCGAGGCCGGAGGAACTTCTGTCCATCTGCGGTCGGGGACAATAAAGAGTCGGCGACTACTAATAGGCAAGGAAAAAAACATGGCAGCGAGACGGAGTACCTCCAAGGTTGGACTGCCCCCCGGGACTCTCGTCCATGTGGGCGAGAAGAAGACGGCCACGGTGATAATTACCGTTATGGACTACGACGAGACGGCCTGCCGCGAGATCGAGGTGGGTTCTGTTGAGGAGTGCCTGAAGTATAAGGACGCAGCAACCGTGACGTGGATCAATGTGGATGGAATTCACAGGGTTGACCTGATCGAGGATTTCGAGAAACACTTTGGCCTGCATCCCCTGCTGCTGGAGGACGTGGTCAACACGAACCAGCGCCCCAAGGTGGAGGATTATGAGGATCACCTGTTTATCGTGGTGAAGATGCTCTACTTTCGAGAGGACGGAACGCAGATCTACTCCGAGCAGGTGAGCCTGGTGCTGGGCAAGGGTTACGTCATCTCGTTCCAGGAGGTGCCGGGAGACGTGTTTGAGATGATCCGCGAGCGGATTCGCACGGGCAAGGGACGCATCCGAAAGATGGGGCCGGATTACCTTGCCTATAGCCTGATTGACGCGATTGTGGACAACTACTTTGCCATCCTGGAGACCTTCGGCGAGCGGATCGAGGCGATCCAGGAGGAACTGATCGAGCGCGCCGGCACCGAGACGCTGCAGGCCATTCATGAAGTGAAGCGGGACATGGTGGTCCTTCGCAAGTCCATCTGGCCCATGCGAGACGTGGTGAGCGGCCTGGAACGGTCCGAGTCAGGTCTCGTTGATCCCAGGACTCATGTGTATCTGCGCGACGCCTACGACCACACCCTCCGCGTGGTGGATACCGTCGAGACCTATCGGGACATGCTGGCGGGCATGATTGATGTATATCTTTCCAGCCTCAGCAACCGGATGAACGAGATCATGAAGGTGCTCACGATCATCGCCACCATCTTCATCCCGCTCACGTTCATTGCGGGCATCTACGGCATGAATTTCAACTACATGCCGGAGCTGAAATGGAGGGCCGGCTATTTCATCGTGTTAGGGGTGATGGCCGCGCTGGGCCTCGGCATGATATACGCCTTCCGGCGGAAGAAGTGGCTCTGATTTCATCCCTTCTTGCGCGGAGGCGCGTGGGGGTTCCGTTCGCGGGCGTCTGCAATCGGAAACGCCTGCTCCACGGACCGGATGTGAATGTCCTGCTGCGGGAAGGCGATCTCGATATTCTCCCGTTCGAAGGCCTTCTTGATCGCGGTGTTCAAGTCGTGGCGAATGGTAAAAAATGCGTTGACGTCCGGCACGAAAACGCGCAGTTCGAAGTTGTATGTGCTGTCGCCGAACTCGCAGAAGATCACGGAGGGGGGCGGTTCATTAAGCACCGAGGGGTTGGCCTTGGCCACATCCAGAAGAATCCGCGTCGCCAGGTCCGTATCCGTCCCGTAGGCGACTCCCACCTTCAGGATAACGCGCAGGATGGAGTCGGACAGCGTCCAGTTGATGAGTTGGCCGGTCACGAACTCCCGGTTGGGCACGATCAGTTCCTTCCGGTCCCAATCGGTGATGGTCGTGGCGCGGATACGAATGTTGGTGACCGTTCCGGTGATCTCGCCCACCGTCACCACATCGCCGATGCGCATGGGGCGCTCAAAGAAGATGATCAGGCCCGACACAAAATTGGCGAATATCTCCTGCAGGCCGAAGCCCAGGCCGACGGTCATGGCGGCGATGAGCCACTGCACCTTGGCCCATCCGATGCCGATTTCGTCAAAGGCGATCGCGATGCCCACGACGGTAAGGGTGTAGCGGGAGACGGCCGAAATGGCGTATAGAACGCCGGCGTCCATGGGGATCCGTTGAACAATCGTCATCTCCATGAGGCCGGGGACATTCTTGGCCGCGATGAGCGTGACGGCGAGAATAAAGAACGCCATGCCGATGTGCCCCAGCGTGATGGGCACGATCTGCTCGACCGTTTCGGTGCTGACCGTCCCGTCGGGTCGCTTCACTTCTCTGGTTACGTCGGTCAACGTGGTCCAGAGTTCAACTCGGTTCAGAATGCCGAGGGCCGGAAGCACATTGGCCCAGATGAACCACAGCCCCAGCAGCAGCGCAAGCACCGCAACGGTGCGCACCACCTTCTGGGCCTGAACGCTCATGTTGTGGAGGTTGATCTCGCCCTCTTTCTTCCTCGTGGCGGGATCGGTCTCGCGTCGGCGTTGGGCCTTTCGGAGAGCGAGCCGCCGGCGGAGAACGAAAATCCATCGGCTGACGATCTCATTGAAGAGCAGGAGCCCGAGCACCAGGGCGACGGAGGACATGAGCCGCCTCTCCAACTGGTGCGCCGTGTAGTGATACCCGACAATCGAGGCGGCCGCGAAGGCGATGGGCAGTCCGACGACGAGGAAAAACCAAAGCAGACGAAACCGCACAATCCAACCGCCTCGGCGACGGCGGGTATATTCCTGCATTAAGGTGCGGGTGGATCGCAGAAGCCTGAACATGAAGATGGCCACTGCAACCATGCCGATGATAAAGGCGATGCGGCCCAGCGAGTCGCTCCACACATCATTTTCAGAGGAGGCAAACAGCGCCTGCACAAAGGCCGTCGGCAGGGCAATGGCCATGAGCCACGGGAGGTTGTCCCGCAGCCACACGAGCACCTGATCCGGCCATCGAAAATGCGTCTCGGCCAGCCCTTGTTTGAGACAGGTATGCCGCAGGAGCTCCAGGGCGAAGTACAGGAGGGATATCTCCCCCAAGCTCGCTCCGATGCACTTGCCGAAATCAGAGGCGTGGGAGGCGCCGGTCAGCCGCCAGCCCGCGAACCACAAGACGCCGGGCCAGAGGACCGCGCGTAAAATGGTGAGGATCAACACGCGGATGGTGTAAGCGAACTTGTCGGTCTCGCTCTTGGGCAGCAGCCCTGCGGTCGCTTGGATTCGCAGCCGCAGAGGACGGCGAAGGATCAACAGGACGAGTACGGACAGGAAAACGATGCAATAGGGCAGCGGCTCCAGACTAAAATCGTTGCGCAGCGCTTCAACGACGCCGCTCCAGTTTGCGGGGCGAGCGAGCCATCGAAGCGCCGCCCATGTGGTGCGCGCTTCGGTGAGATCCAGGACAGAGGTGCTGCGGAACCAGAGGATTTGTTCGTCTACATAGGCTATATAGGCATCGGTTTCGTCAATGATCTGTCGCGCAGCGGTGTTGAGGTCAATCAGCTTGGTGAAGTAGAGGTCCTCTTCCTTTATAAGCGTCTCAAGAAGAGAACTTCGCTTCTGCAGGAATTCCCGCGCCGATTGCTCAATCTGTTTGCGTTCGTTTTCCGAGGTTGCCGGGTCGAGCTGGGCTGTGATTTCTTCGATTTCATCGCTCAAGTCGGCAAGGTCCTCACGGACGTCTTCGTGCTCAAGCATTTGGACCTGGATGGCGGAGATCTCCTGTTCCCGCGTTTGGAAGGTGCGCCTGTATTTTCGTGGATCGGGCAGGTGCTCACGCTCCTTGCGGAGAAGGGCGCTCATTGCCTTGGTCAAACCCGCGGCCTTGACCTTCTCTTGCACTATCTTGCGACCTTCCTGCAGCGCCTTGAGGATTGTGTTCATCTCGGCGACGTCGCTCGTGGCCTTCTCGATCTTGGCCGGAAGACCGGCCGAACCCGTCCGCAATGCCGCGAGCTGCTCGTTGTCGCGAGCAAGTTGGCGGATCAAAGGATGCTCGGTCTGGGCGGCCTTCCGCGCCTCCGCGGCCTCCCGGGCAAGGCGCTCCGCTTCCTTCGCCCGCCGCGCATTGACCACGTCCTGCCATATCTTGACGCGCTTCTCGGTCTCGGCAAGTTTTCGGGTGGCCAGGTCGCGCCGGGCGACCGATAGCTCGCCGCGGGCGTCATAGCTGAGGATTTCCTCGGTGTGGGCGGCAAACTCATTCTCAGCAGCTCGCCGTCGGATCAAAAGTAGCATTCGTTTGGCTTCGGTCACCTGCGGGGCGTCTTTACCATCCGGGGGGGAGGAAAGCTGCCTGTCTATCTCCTCGATCTGCTGCTTCGCACCGGCGATTAACTTGGGCACCTCCCGGCGACGATCGTCGCGGCGACTGCGCTCCGCCGTCAGGCCATCCACTTCTGCCTTTGCATTGACCAGCTCCGACTCCGCCAGCGCAAGCGCCTGCTCCAGTTGGGCCAGCGTCGAGTCCGGCGGGATTTCCAGTCGCGTCTCCGGAGGGACCTGTGTCAGCTTCTCCTTGATGTCCGCCAGGGTCTGCGGGGCGGTGAGTTTGGACTTCTCATACTCTGTGCGCCTTGTGGCCCAGTCGTCGGCGACCTTCAGTTGGGTGAGGGCTTCGTTGTAGAGGTCAAGAGTCTTCTTCTTGACCGTCTCGTCCATCTCTTTCGTTTCTTCGATGCGCTTGATCCGCGCCTGGATTTCCTCGGCGGTGACTGCGAGCGTATCGGCGCCGGGCGGCTTGGCATCGAGAACGGGCGTCTCTTGCTGGCCGATCGCCGTCGCAGCAAGGACGGTAAGAAGGACGAACGCGCTTAGGTAGCAACTTAGAAAAACGAACGGTCCTCTACAGGATCCGATAGGGTTCTTCATGCGGTAAATCTCCAACAACCACAATGGGCTTCTTCCGTCCGAAGGCATGTCGCGCCTCTGTCGTGGCCCGGTTCCGTGCGACAAGTTTGGAAATGATTATATCAAAGCGCCAGCCCCTGGTCAAACCCAACAACACATCCCTGCCCCGCACAACCGATTCCGCTGTAAAAAAACACAATTTTTTGCTTGACTTTCGATATGATCGTATTATTATAATAACTGATCGTTAAGATCATTAACCCCTTGGTAGCTGATGGATTAACGTGGAAAGCGTACAGGCCGAAACTATTAAGCGCCGATGTGACGAGATATGCGACCTCCTCGCGTCTCGGCGGCAGGTCCGCGTCCATGAACTGGCGAGGCATTTTCGGGTATCCGCCGTCACTATCCGACGCGATCTCGCCTGGCTCGAAGGGCAGGGCAAGCTCCGCCGGACCCGCGGCGGCGCTATGCCTGCGGCGCAGATCGAATTCTCGTTCGAGGAGAAGATCGCCCTCGCAAAGCCGGAGAAGGAGGCCATCGGGCGCGCGGCCGCATCGCTCGCGAAGCCGGGCGATAGCATCATCCTCGACAGCGGCTCGACGACCTACCTCGCCGCACGGTTTCTTCGGAATATTCAAGGGATCACGATCGTCACGAATTCCATCCCCCCAATCCTCGAACTTCGTAATGCGCACGGCGTCGAGGTCATCGCCCTCGGCGGGGTACTCAATCGAACGAGCGCCGAGTTCGTCGGGCCGTCCCTGCGGATGGGGCTGGACGGACTTCATGCCACGATGGCCTTTCTCGGCGCCGACGGCCTTACCGTTGCGCGGGGCGCGCAGACAGCGACGGCCTCCGCCGCAGACAGCGCGCGGCTGCTGGCCGAGCACGCGGAGCAGCGCATCGTCCTGGCCGATGCCTCGAAGATTGGACGAGATTCGTTTGTTACATACCTGGAATGTCAACTCATTACCAGGGTGATTACCGCAGGCAAGCTCGATGCGCGCGCAGAGGAGGAATGTCGGCGCCTTCGGGACTGTGGGATTGACATCGTTTGCGCCGATTGCCTTGATACGAAAGGAAACGGAGTATGAACGGAAAGTCCTTGCGTCTTAACAAATTGTTTTCCGGCGGAAATGCGGTCGTCGTTGCCATTGACCACGGTGAGTTCGACGGCCCCATCCCCTTCCTGGAGGACCTGCCGAAGACGGCCGGGAAGATCAGTCCCGACGTGGACGGCATCCTCCTCTCGCCCGGCATGATCGAACGGTGCGCCGACGTCTTTGCCAAGAAAGGCGCGCCCATGCCGATCATCCGGCTGAACTGGAGCACGACCTACTGCTTCCAGTGGGGCTATGGGGAGGCGGAAACCGTCGCGGCCTGCTCGGCGGCTCACGCGGCCGCGATGGGGGCGGAGGCGGTTGTCATCAGTCTCGCGCTGAGGACCGGCAGCGAGAGGCGCGACAGCGATAATGTCCGCGTCTTCTGCGAGCTGGCGGAGGAAGCAAAGCGGATGGGCCTGCCCGTCATCGGGGAGTACTTCCCGGCGGGACCGGATCGGCTGTCCCGCGAGGAGATGCACGAGCAGGTGAAGATCGGCTGCCGGATCATCGCGGAGCTTGGCTCCGACGCCATCAAGACGTTTCACACCATCCACTTTCAGGAAGTTGTCGGTGGATGTCCCGTCCCTATCCTCGGACTCGGTGCGGAAAAGCTGCCGACACAGATGGATGCGCTCCGTCTCGCCCGCCGCGAGATTGACGACGGCGCGCGGGGCGTCGTATTCGGGCGCAACGCCATCAGTTGGCCCGACCCCGCCCGGTTCCAGGCAGCGCTAATAGATGTGGTTCGGGGCGGCAAGACGCCGGAGGATGCAGCAGCGACGCACGAGATTCCAATGCAATAGAAGGAGAGCAAGAATGAAACTCGATCAATTGCCCCATCTCGTTACTCGACAAATCCCGGGGCCTAAGTCAATTGCGATGCACGAGCGCGCCGGTCGCATCATGAAGGGCTACTCCAGCCAGGTGAAACTCTTCCCCGTCTGCTTCGAGAAGGGGGAAGGGGTCACACTCACCGATGTGGACGGAAATGTTTATCTCGATTTCTCGTCCGGCATCTATGTGACGACCCTCGGCCACTGCCATCCCAAGGTCTCCGAGGCCGTGGCGAAGTACGCCAAAATCCTGATGAATTGCCACGACTTCACGACCCCTATCAAGACGGCGCTGCTCGAAAAACTTGTCGAGGTCCTTCCCGGCGACTTGGCATCGGTGCAACTGTATGATTCCGGCACGACCGCCGTCGAGGCCGGCCTGCGCCTCTGCCGCGCCGCCACCGGACGACACGAGTTCCTCTCCTGCTTCCGCGATTTTCACGGCAAGACCGGACACGCCGTCAGCCTCGCCCGCATGAAACCAAGCTACGGCCCGACGCGCGCCCCGGGGTTCTACATGGTTCCCCGCCCCGACCCCTATCGCCCGCTCTTCACCAAGCCGGATGGAACGATCAACACCGATGCCTATCTGAAGTTCTACGACGAATTCCTCGCCGAGGCGACAACAGGGCAGGTGGCGGCCATCGTCCTCGAACCGATCCAGGGCTGGGCCGGTTCCATCTTCCCGCCCGATGACTTCTTCCCCAAGTTGCGCAGGTGGTGCGACGAGCGGAAGATCCTCCTCTTCGCCGATGAGGTCCTCACCGGCATGGGCCGCACCGGCAAGTGGCTGGCCATGGAACACTGGGATGTCACACCCGACGTGGTAACGCTCGGCAAGGGACTCGGCAACGGCTTCCCTGTGACGGCGATGGTGGGCCGGGAGTCCTTTGGCGACGCGGTCGAGTCAATCTCGGCCTCCACATCCTATGGAGGAAATCCGATGGCCTGCGCCGCCGCCCTGGCCTCCATCGAAGTGATTCAGGAAGAAAGGCTGCTGGAAAACGCACAGCGCTTGGAGACGCTCTTCCGCAAGCGCCTTCAACAGATAAAGGCCGAGCATCCCATCGTGGGCGATGTGCGCGTCCTCGGTTGTCTCATGGGGGTTGAACTCGTCCGAGATCGCAAGACAAAGGAACCCTTCGAGGAGGCGGGGAAGCGGGTCTATCAGCGGGCCTTCCAGAAGGGTCTCGCGTGGGTCCCCGCCGGGCACATCCTGCGCATGTCACCGCCCATCATCATGGACGAGGCAACGGCGTCGAAGTGCATGGACATCATTGACGAGTCCATCGGGGAGGTTGAGCGTGAATTATGCTCGTAAGGAATGATAAGTTGACATGGCTGCTTTGCGCGAGTAAGATAGGGTAGAGAGAATGTGCAGCCGTGGACCAGGAGAACGGCCTCTCGCGGTGCATGTGTGATAGGAGATTGCCCATGGGTTTCGTTCACGCAGAAATAGAGCTGTCGAACCCGAAGGACGCTTCCCTCAAGCCGGTCCGCGTGACTGCCCTCGTGGACACGGGGGCGATGACGCTGTGCATCCCCGAGCATATCGCAGTGCAGTTGAAATTGGATGAGATTGAGAAGCGGGAAGTCACCACGGCGGATGACAGGTCGCACATTGTCCCATATGTCGGCCCTCTCCAGATTCGGTTCCAAGGACGGACGTGTTTTACCGGCGCGCTCGTGATCGGCGCGTCCGTCCTCATGGGCGCGGTGCCGATGGAAGATATGGACCTGGTCATTTCTCCTTCCGGCGAGTCCATTACAGTCAATCCGAAAAGCCCGAACATTCCCTCGGCCCTGGTGAAGTAGCTCCGTGCGATGGCGCTGTTCCTTCGCCTCGCAAGGCCGCTTTTCCGGGAGCGACCGAGTTGAACGACATGGCAAACCCAACCAGGCATGACAACTGCGTCCTCGGCATTGACATCGGCACGACGGCCATCAAGGCCGTGGTCCTGGACGCCGACGGCGACCTCGGCCCCGTCGTCTCGGGGCGATATTCCCTCAATGCGGGGTCCGGGGGACGATTCGAGCAAGACCCCGAAGAACTCCTGACCTGCCTGTGCAAGGTGGTGCGGGAAGCGGCCCGATCCAGGAACGTGCAGGGCATCGGCCTCTCGACGCAGGCCGCTGCGTTGATGCTGCTCGACAAGAACGCCGCCCCCATCTGCCCCATCATTTCATGGATGGACCATCGGGCGAGCGCGGAGAAAGAGGCCCTCCTGGAGAGACATGGCGCGGACTTCTTCCGCAGTCGCACCGGCCTGGAGACGCCGGGGATCGCCGCCCCTCTTCTCCTCTGGCTGCAGCAAAACAAACCCGGATTGCTGAAACAGGCGGCGAGCATTTCGTTCGTCGAAGACTGGATTCTCCGATGGCTCACGGGAAGCGGCGGCACCGATCCCACGAATACCTCGATCACCGGCCTTTTGAATCTCGACACGCTCACATGGGATGCCGATGTGCTTGACGCCGTCGGCGTCGGCGTCGAACGTTTTCCACCCATGCGCCGGGCCGGGGAGGTCGCCGGGCGGCTCTTGCCGGAGGCTACCGATCGCCTGGGCCTTGCCCAGGGCATCCCCGTCGCCGTTCCCGCCCATGACCAGCACTGCGCGGCGCTGGGGGCGGGACTGGTCGAGTCGGGGACGGCCATGCTCTCTACCGGTACCGCGTGGGTCGTTTTCGCGCTTGCGAATTCCATTGACCGGACTCAATCGAAGGGGCTTTTCCTCGCCCCCTATGCCGCCGGTGATTTATGGGGCGCGCTGGGGGCTATGCCTGCCGGCAACGCCTACTTCGACCGGATCATGGATGCGCTGGGCGTCGAGAACTACGAAACCGCCGAGCGCGAGGCGCGCGACGTCGGCCCCGGGGCCGGGGGACTTCTCTTCCTGCCCAGCCTCGCGGGCGAGCGGCGGGCGGCGTGGATCGGCTTTACCCTCGAACACGTATGCGGCCACATGCTCCGGTCCGTCATGGAAGGGCTGGCGATGGAGGCCGCGTTTTTCCTACAGGAGATCGAGGCCGCCACGGGGAAAATCTCGGAGATCGCCATGCTCGGTGGGTCGGCCAAGAACCGGTTGTGGGTGGAAATCGCGTCCTCCATCTTCGACCGCCCCATCTCCGCGCCGAGCACAGGCGACGCCGCCGTGGTGGGCGCAGCCGTCTTCGGCGGGATGGCGGGGGGTTGGTGGGCCAGTGCGGCGGAGGGGCGGCGGCGCGTGAATCTTCCCGTGGAACGTGTCCGGTCCGATCCCGGCCCGTACCGCGACGTCCTCGCCCGGTATTCAGAGGCGCGCGGCAAGTTCCCGTCGTGGCATTGACACGGCCCCGTCCCTTTCCTACAATAGCACGCTGATATTGCTCGCCTCTTTCGAAAGGAGAACGCATGGCGAACAAACTGCGCGTGTTGGTCTGGACCGATGCATCCGGCGTGCACAGGCCGGAACGCCCCATCGCCTACCCCGAGGGGATTCATCAGGTCGTTGCGAATTTTCTGAACGAATCCGGCGATTTCGAAGCATTTCCCTTCGCCGTAGCGGAGGATTGCTTCGGCCCCAAGTTGCTGGATAACTATCAGGCGGTCGTGCTCTGGGGCCACGGGCGGCCCATCGCGGCGGAATCGCAGAGGGCCATCGTCTCGCAGGTGGAAGCGGGGAAGATCGGTCTGGTCGGCCTGCACAGCATCCTGAGCTTCCGCGCGAACCCTATCATGGCCCCCCGGCTCTTCGGCCAGACGGAGGCCTACGGCTGGGAGGACGGCGTGCCGATGAAGTGCACCGTCACCAAGAAGCATCCCATCTTCGAGGGCGTCAAGAGCTTTGAGGTCACGGACGAGGCCTACTACGAACCCTATGGGCTGGTGGAGGGGGCGGACGTGCTGCTGGAGATGACCGTCCCCAACTGCGAGACGCGGAAGTCGCATGTCTTCAATTTCGAACTGGGCAAGTATGAATTGAAGGAGTTCAAGGTGGCCGGCTTGGTGACCCGCGCCGCGTGGACGTATCAGGTCGGCAAGGGGAGGAGTTTCTATCTCCAGCCCGGCCACGAGACCGATCCGACGTATCGCGTCCCTGTCGTTCAGGGCGTCATCTGCCGCGCCGTGAAATGGGTGGCGGCAAAGTAACCCATACAAAAGGAGAACATGATGTCGAAATTGAACGTTGCCCTCATCGGCTGCGGCCAGCGCGGCCCCGCCCATGCGAAGGCGGCTCAAAATTGTGACAAGATGCAGCTTATCGCCGTGTGCGATCTGGACGAGAACCGCGCCAAGACCGCCGCGGAGCAATTCGGCGTCCCCGCTTTCACGGACACGAAGAAACTCCTGGCGAAGGACGACCTCAACGCCGTGCTCATCTCGACCCACACCCGCCACCACGCATCGGTGGCCTTGGACGCCATCGCCGCGGGCAAGCACTTCATCCTCGAAAAACCCTTCACCGACACCGTGGCCGCGGCGAAGAAGATCATCAAGCAGGCGAAAGCCAAGAACGTCATCGGCACCATCGGCTACCAGCAGCGCTTCATGACCTACACCGAGGTCCTGAGGGAACAGATCAAGGGCATTGATCTTGTCCAGATCTGCTGGACGCGGCAGCGGGGGTTCATGAACCCGCAGTACTTTTTCCCCGAGTCCTACGGCGGCGTGATGGACACGGTGTCGCACGACATTGATCTCGTCCTCTGGCTGGCCGAGTGGAACCCGGTGGCCGTCTATGCCGACGTGCAGCGCGGGTCGTTCAAGGGCGATCAAACCATTGAGTTCGTCAGCGCCGTCATCGAGTTTGAGCAGGACGGCAAACGCCGCGTCGCCAACCTGAGCGGCAGCCTCGCCGGCGAGCAGACGCAGAACATCAACCAACTCGTCGGCCGACGCGGGACCGTGAGCGCGGTGGACAAGGCCAAGGTGGATGTGCTCCGGCACGACGGCTTCAACGAGGACAAGACCTGTCGGAACAAGAAGTTCGAATCCGTCGCCGTGCCGAAGCAGCCGATGGACCCGCTGCTCCGGCTCTACCACAACTTCGCGGACGCGGTCCTCGACGGGGCGGAACTGCGGGTGACGCTCGAGCACGGCATGAAGGCCGTCGCCGTCTGCGAGGCCATCGCCGAGTCGGGCAAGAAGCGCAAGCGGGTCCCGATCAAGCTCTGATGGCCGACCAACACTGATAGGATGCTATTATGCAGCCAACCGTAGATGACCGAGTGGAGTGCGTCCGGCGGGCCGTCCGACTGGAACGACCGCGTCGCATGCCATGCTCGGACTGGGTGATGCTGGAGTACCGCCCTGATGTGTATCACCTGGGCGAGGGCGAGCCGCGGCCCGACCTCGGCGAAGTGGGCCGCACGCGCAATGGAAAGCGGCAGGTGACGCGCGACGGCGGCGTCTGGGCGACCGATGCGCGGGAGAAGTATAAGGATCACAACGATGTGTTGAACGTTGACCTCGACCGGTTCGAGGTGGAGCCTGTGGCCGGGCCGATGCTCTCCGCCATGGCGCGCCTGATGAAGGAGCGCGGCGCAACGGCCTATTCTCTGCCGCTTCATTACGGCACGCTCATCTCCCGCGCGACAATCGAGTTCGGATGGGAGCCGTTCCTCATGGCCCTCGCGCTGGAGCCGGATCGGTTTGGAAAAATCCTGGACCGCTTTGGGGATGCCTCGCTTGCCGTGGCTCAGGGCTGGGCACGGACCGACGGCGTGGAACTCATTGTCATCCACGACGACATCGCGGCGACCCGCGGCCTGCTGATCCGGCCGGAGTTCTGCCGCCAGTATGTCTTCCCGTGGTATGGGCGGATCTTCGCCGCCATCCACGAGGCGGGAAGGAAGGTCCTCTACATCAGCGACGGGAATTACCGCGACGCCCTCGACGATCTCCTCGCGCTCAAGCCGGACGGACTCTACATCGAGAGCAGTTCGATGGACCCCGAGCCGTTCATGCGGCAGGCTGGGCGGGACAAGCTTTTCCTCATCAAGACAAACTCCCAGATCATCGACGTCGGGACGCCCGAGGAAATCCGGGCCGAACTGCGCCGACTGCGGGACCTCCACCAGGAGTTCCCCGGCATGATGATCTATCGCGGCGGCGGGAACCCATCGGCGGAGAATGCAAAAGCCTTCCAGTGCGGCTATGAGGAATTTCTGGTTTACCGATAGTCGCCCAAGTTTTTTACGTGGCTTCCTTGCCGTGTGACAAGACCTGTACGCTGAACCTGCACCCACAATGCCCGCAGAGGATCTCGCCCGGCGGGTGGGTCAATGTCGCCTCGCAGTGTGGGCACAGGACCTTAATCATCTCCGGTTGGTCTTGAGGCGGCGACTCAGCCTTGGCCGCCCTTTCTTGTGTTTCCGAGGCGCTGAGTTTGTGCAGGATCGGAATTATGATGGAGAGCATGGCCACGATGATGGAGTTCACGCCGACCATGCGAAACCAGGTGATCGAATCCATATCCTCGATCCAGACCAGACCGAGGATCAGAAGCGCCAACGTGACGTCGGCGATCTGCGCGGCCACGGCAGCAATAAAGTAGGTAGACGCAAGACGTGCGTGGGATAGCAGGCAAACATGCGCCACGGCCACTGTCGCCACCCCCAGCGACGAGGTAGTCTTCCAGAAAGCGTCTCCGCGCGCGTCCACCCAGATGCCGTAGAGGACAAACAAGACGGCGAGCGCGGACAGAAGGATGCCCGCCGCCGGCAGCCACACTTTTCTCCGCACCTCGGCCAGGCTGGCGCAGGCGAGGGAGCACATGCTGCCGCCGGAGATCGTGATGGAAGTCAGGAGGATGCGGATTTCGAACCAGTCGAACTCCCCGTGCAGCAGGGCGTAAATCCCGATGAGCGCGCTGACTATCAGCGCGACGATCAACGAATAGAGGGCGATTCGCTTAGGGCTACTCATGTTCCCTTCCATTCAATGACGGTATCCACCATTGCCTTGTATTGCGGAAAGGCGGTCTCGCCCTCGCCGCGAATGTAGGGCGACGCCGTCGGCGAGACGATAAGCCCCTTGTGATCGTCAAAGGCGTCGCGGATCAGCGCCTCGGTCTCCGCGCGTATCTCCTTGGGCGCGGCCTCGTACATCCGGTTGATCTGGATGTTTCCTTCGAGACACATGCGGCCGCGGGCGATCTCCTTTGCCTCGGCGGGGGTGATGTCGCCCATCGGCGGCGGCTCGAAGGGATGCAGCACGTCCGTTCCCATCTCCACGAAGCCCTGGATCACCTTCTTCATCGAGCCGTGGCAGTGGATGTGCACCGCGCCGCCGGCGTCGTGGATCAGGTCGAGAATCGGCTTGTCGTACTTCACATTGAAGTCCCAGAAGTCCTTCGGACCGTGAAGCGGGGGGGCAATATACTCCTGCCCCAGCATCGCGAAATAGGGGCCGATGTCGTGGTCCAGGAAGAACTTGGCCACGTCAAGAGTAATGTTCAGGTGCCGCTCGCACAGGGCATGAATGATGTCGCGGTCGGAGAGCGTCATCATGGCAAAGGTCTCCGACCCGCACAGGACCACGACGGCCCCGCCGGGGTTCGAGCCGAGGCCCGCCTCGACGATCCCCTTGTCGCCCATCTGCGCGACAGCCGTCTGGAACGAGGAGCAGTCGCCCTCTAACCGGGGCATGGGGAGGGAGAGGTATCTCTCCGCGTCCTCGCGCGTCTTGATAAAGTAGGTCTCGTGCATGCCGGGCTGACCCTTCAGGCTGTTGAGGCGGCTGCTTTCGAGATCGCCCTTGGGTGTGTGGAGGGTCGTGACCACCCGCTCGAAATCCTCGGAGTATGGCTCTTTGCGCGATTCGGCGGTGTAACCGGACATTGTCTTGAAATCGCGCCAGCCCCCTTTCAGCTCCGTGTGTTGCTGAAGATACGCCTTCAGATTATCGTATGTGGGATCGTCCTTGGGGAATCCCGTCCGGCAATAGACGGCGGGGCGGTCCGTCTCCTCGTGGAAGTAGCATCGTCTCAATCGCTCGCGGCGGTCCATGATCCTATCCTTCGGCCTCTCTTGCGTGCATGTTTCCAAGGCAAAATTCACATTGGACACATAATACCATCCTTTCTGTCGTCAGAAAGGATGGTATCCTCAGTAAAAAATTCAGCGTGGTGAAGTACCCTCTCATCGGAAGGAGGATGCTCGATCTCGTGGGAAAAAATGTGTCCAATGTGAATTTTGCCCTTGGGTTGCGGGCATCGCCCGCGTTAGGAAAAATGCAATTAGTCTTTGCCCTCCCGACCGGGCCTGGCCTCCAGCACCTGCTTCAGCCACGTCCGAAGCGCCTGGCGTTCGGCAACGGGGCGGAGGACCCACGCGTCGTTGTGGTTATGAAACCCGATCGGCTGATACGTGAACGGCGCTTTGACGCCCGTGGACTCGATGTATTGCCGCGTGGCCTCGACGCCGCGCTCCTGACAGACGAACACGGCGCGGTCCCTCAGCCGCGCCAGACGCTCCAGCACCGAGGCCCGATCCGAGCGCGGATAGGACCACTCGCGCACGCCATCGTAATGACTGTACGGCGCAAAGGCCAGCCAGAGGCCCGCGATCTCGTCGTCATGGAGACCGATATAGTTGCACGCGATGGCCCCGCGCGAGAATCCGGTGAGGATGACGGCAGACGAGTCTCCGCACCATTTCTCGCAAACCTGGCGAACGGCCTTTTTGCAGTAGTCCACCGTCGCAGCGACATCGCCCCACCAGGTTGCCTCATTCCGCTTCTCCGCGGCGTTCACATATGGCATGCAGACCCAGATGAAGCCGCGCCCGCCCGACATGCCGTAGCCCAGCTTGCTGTCCTCCACCTCTCCCGTGCAGGCGTCGCCGGTCCGGTCGTTGCGCCACTGGTTGCCGGCATACTCCACGATGACGGGATAGCGGCTGTCGGGGCGCCAGTCGGTTGGAAGGTAGAGGATGTGATGAACGTCCGTGTCCTCGTACTCGGGCAGGGTCTGCCGCACCCGCTTCCCCGCCGCCGGTTGGCCCTCGGAGAGCGGGGGAATCTGCAGGTCCGGCTCCACGGATCGAATATCGGGAAGATCCATACTCCTCGCACTCCCGGCTGCTGCAAGCAGCACAACGCCGCCAATCGTCATGGCCATGCCAAACGCGACGCGGAACATCAGGATTTTCCTGCCGAAGAGACAACCCATGAACGCCCCGAACAACGGGTAGTATAACCAACCGTCGGCCATTGTCCAGGACTATCCTCATCGGGATTTCCTGCGCTTGCCTGGAGGATTATGTTGAATAAGGCTGACACATTCCGTACGATGACGCGCCATGATGGACCGCGCAACTCGACGAATAGCCGTTCGACCGGCAACCCCGGACGACGCCTCCGCCTTCGCCGACCTCGCCATAATGGCGGGGGGCGGCTTCTTCGAACTGTTCATGGGACCGCGCGCCCGGCCCTGCTTGGAGGCCATGTTCCGCGAGCCGGCAAACTACATGAGCTGGGAGAAGGGCCACTTTGCGGTGATCGCCGGGCGCATTGCGGGCATGGTGCATGGACTTGCGTGGAGCCAATCGCGCGCCGAGAGAGAAAGGACATATACCCTATACGGAAGGCGCCTGGGACTCCGCTGCCTCCACATGGTCCTGCTATCGTTCCTGATGCCCTCGTGGGTCATCAGGCCGGCGAAGGGGCAATACTACATCGCATTCCTCGCCGTCTATCCCGAGTTTCGCGGGCGCGGCGTCGGCGCTCGCTTGCTCGAACATGCGGCGGATATCGCATCGGGAATATCCTGCGACGCGCTCTCGCTGGATGTGGATGGACACAATGCGCCGGCGATCAGGCTATACGAAAAGTGTGGGTTCGTGATAACGAAAGCGGGGCAGTTTCCGCCAATTGTTGAGTTGGGGCAGGTTCTCCGCATGGAGAAGTGCCTCGTCGAAGGGGCGTCATCGCTCATGTCGCAGGTGCGCCCCGATCAGAAGCGGACCATACGGAGATTCGTCCGCGATGTCCTCGGCTGCGGCTGCCCCGAAGAAGTGTTTTGGGATATACGCATGGAACGGGCCGAGCCGCCGCTGGCGCGGAAGATCGTCGTAGGCGGCCGTCTCCTCATCTACATCATTCCCGCCGACGATCCAACCCGCCTCGCATCCTCCCTTCCCGCCCTTGTGGCCGCAGGCAGGGCGGAGCGCGACGTGCGGCGGCTCAACCGTGTGCGCATCGTCCTCGCCGCGCGGGATACATCGCAAGTGGAGAGCGAAGCGCGCCGTGTGTTCTCGGGTTTGGATGGCGTGGACGACAGGACGCACATCCACGTCGTTTCGACCTCGGCGATAAGCGGCCTCTGAAGGCGGCCCTACTTTGAGTCGAGGATGATGTCGCTCTCGGAGAAGCGGTAGCCCCGAATGTGCGCCTTCGGGGCGTCGTCCACGATGTAGTTCACCACGTAGATATCGCCGTCGGCAAGCTGGACCCACCCCGAGTAGCCGGTGTCCGATTCGGCGCTCCGGTCGAAATCGAGGGGGAAGATGCGCGTGTGCGCCTCGTTGCGGCTTGTCGCCAGGCAGGACTCCACGTCGGTCAGCGCGGCGAAAAAATTCTGCGTCCACCACCCCAGCCACCCCTTCCCGCCCTGCATGTATCGGTGGGTGATGAGGACCTTGCCGCTGCGGAGCATGCCCGCGACCGGCCGGTGGCAACCGGGGATGGGGAAGCGCGTGGGACCGCGCCACGTCATGCCGCCATCCGGGCTGAGCGATTTGTAGCAGTCGCAGCCATGGCCGGAATTCTCGCGCATGAAGCAGACGATTTCACCGCCGGGCATCTCCATGACGCTCCCCTCGCACAACTGCAGATCGGGCACGCCGGCGATGATGCGTGGGCCGACCCAGGTCTTGCCCTGGTCATCGGACAGCCAGCAGCGCTCCGACCAGAGCAGGCCGGTCGGAAGGTCCAGGATAGTATGGGCCGAGAGGACCCACCGCCCCGCGTGCTCGCCGCGTTGCAGTTCGATTAACTGATCGGGCACAATCCCGTAGACCGGAGTCTCGTGCGGGCCGTCCCACGTTTCCCCCTCATCCGAGCTGAGCCAGAGGAAGTTTTCCTGTCTGCCGCCGACATTTTTCTTGCGTCCGGCGACGCGGTCCGCGACGGCCGCCAGGCGGCCGTCGCGCAGCGTGGAAACGCGGGGGCAGTTCCAGAAGGGGTCCTTCGCGGGGTCCCCATTGAGGGGGGCGGTGAGGGGGCGCTTGGGGGACCATGTTTTCCCCTCGTCGTCGGATGTGGTGAGCATGATGCGGGTGTAGCCGCGATCGCTGTGGTGTGTGCATTCGCTGAAGACGCATACGAGCCTGCCGGACGGTGCGAGGGCAACGTCGGGCCAGGCCTCGTAGATGGCGTCATCACGGCTGACGATGGATTTATGGAGCATCAGGCGCGGTCTCCTCTCCACAGTGCAAGGGCGTTACGGGTTTGACTCACGATGGGCTTCACGGCGAGGTCTTTCAGTCATGGGAATTCAGTGCGGGCACGTCCATCTCCAAGCCGTCATAGGCGGCGATAATCTTCATAGTTCCGCCGGGGGTGTTGTGCTCATAGTAGCGTTGGGCGCGTTCGCACATCTCCTCGATGCCGCGGTCGTCGAGGTCGGGATCGTGATGGAAGAGGACGAGGGTCTTGACCGTAGTATCGCGCACGATGTCAATGAAGGGGAAGACGGAGCTGTGCCCCCAACGGAGCTTGGATGTGTAGGTCTCCAGCAGGCCGTACATGGTGTCCACCACTGCCAGCGTGGCGCCGTTGAAGAACTTGGAGTATTTGCGGATGTGCTCGGCGCCAACCGCGGCCAGCTCGGTATCGGTCATGTAAACGATCCCGCCGTTGGCCCCCTCGATGCGATAGGCCATGGACCCGCCGGGATGGGATGTCCCAAGCGAGGAGACGCGGAACCCGGCGATCTCCTTGCGGTCAAGGCCCTTGGAGATCTGGAACTCGATGGCGGCGTGCAGAAACTCAAACTCCGCGGGGGAAAACGGGCCGCTCTGCTGGACGGTGAAATATTTTTCCGCATCGTCTGTAGGGCTGTGGATAACGATCCGCGCCTGCTCCTCGAAGGCCGGGGCGAAGAAGGGAAAGCCGCTGATATGGTCCCAGTGGAAGTGACTGATCAAAATATGGATCGGCTTGGCGACGGAGGAAATCTCCTTGCCGAAGAGCCGCAGGCCCGTGCCCGCGTCGAGGACCAGGAAGTCGTCGCCGTCGTGGACGGTGAGGCATGAGGTATTCCCGCCGTAGGTTCCCCGTTCGGGAAGCGAGAGGGACCCCCAGAACCTGGCGAGGTCCTCTTCTGACTGGATGTTTTCTCGGATGGCGCGCTTAAGGAGCGCCTGAAGCTTCGCCTCCAGCGCGGCGTTGGAAAGGGGCGAGGCAATCGAGCCTCGAACCCCCCAGAAGCGCAGTTGCAATTTTCCATTCCCTTTCTGCGGGTGAAGCACGAGCACATGATACCATCTTCGGGTGGAAGATCAAGCAAAAAGCGCCCGCCCCTCGATTTTGCTTGACAGATTGCGTGGCGTCTGTTTTAATAGGGATTTGAAGTTTAAGGCGCAATTGCCGCCTTCAACCAATGCGACTGCGGACGGGATGTGCGGGAGGCGAGGCCGACCTCCGCCTCTGCGACGGTTGGCCGCACGAGGACTGAATGGTTTGCCAAACTCAGATGTCGAAATCCGCAACCAAGCGCCCACCCCGGATATTACCGTCGGCATTACCACCACCGTACCCATTGAGGTCATTTTCGCCGCCGGACGAAAGCCGGTTGACCTGAATAATCTCTTTGTCACCCACCCGCAGCCGGATTTGCTTGTGGCGCGGGCCGAACGCGTCGGGTTCCCCCGGAACATGTGCGCATGGGTCAAGGGCATCTACGGGGTCGTGCAGGCCGAGAAGATTCATACTGTGGTGGCAACCACGGAGGGGGATTGCAGCAATACCCGGTCCCTGATTGAGATGCTCCAGATGGGAGGGACGGAGGTCATCCCCTTCGGCTACCCCTACGGCAGGGACGAGCGCCTACTGAAGGACCAACTGGCGCGCTTCTGCGCCGCATTGGGGACGACGCTGGCCGAGGCGGAGGCGGTGCGTCGCGATCTCGAGATGGTGCGGGAACGAATTCGGGAGATTGATCGGCTTACTTACGAGACGGGCCAGGTCACGGGGGAGGAGAACCACCTCTGGCTCATTGGCTGCAGCGATATGCTTGGCGATCCGGCGGAGTATGCGCGGCGCGCGGAGGAGTTTCTGGAGGAAGCGCAGGCCCGCGAAGGCGTTGATCGTTTTCCGCGCATCGGGATGATCGGCATTCCCCCGGTCTGCTCCGGGCTGTTCGAGTTTCTGGACGAGCGGGGGGCGATGGTGGTGTTCAACGAGATGCAGCGGCAGTTCAGCATGCCCTATCGGTGCGAATCGCTGCTTGACCAATACCGTCGCTATACGTATCCTTATGATATCTTCTTCCGGCTGCAGGATGTGGAGCGGGAGATCCGGCGGCGACGGATAGACGCAGTAATTCACTATGTACAGAGTTTTTGTTTCCGGCAGGTGCAGGACCGAATCGTCAGGGAGCGCCTCCGGCTTCCTGTATTGACGCTGGAGTTCGATCGTCCCGGTCCCCTCGACGGCCGCGCCATGACGCGCATCGAGGCGTTTTTGGAAATGCTCCGGGGACCGTGCGCGGTGGGTAAGGACTATGTGAAGGGGCGGCATGCAATTTGAGGAAAAAACGCCGGCCCGTGGACGCGGGGAAGGCTATCAGGAATACATCGGCGGCCTTCACGTTCACACGGAGTATTCCGATGGCGGGGCCAGCGTGGAGCGCGTGATCGAGGCGGCCAGGACGACGGGGCTTGACTTTCTGTTGATCGCGGATCACGACTCGCTGGGGGCGAAGAGGCGGGGTTTTGAGGGATGGCGCGGCGATGTGCTGGTGATCGTGGGGGTGGAGATATCGCCCTGGCGAAAGGGGCACTGCCTGGCGTGGGATGTGGATACGTGCAGGGGCTATAGGGAAGTCGAACCGCCGGTGTATCTGGCCCGCATTGCTCGGAACGGGGGCGTCGCGTTTGCCGCGCACTCCGATGGCAAGCGGCGGCCCTTCAGCCTGGGGCGGGTGGAGATGTGGTCGGAATGGGACAGCCCCCACCTGGCCGGGCTGGAGATATGGTCATTCATGCACGATTGGAGCGAGGGCATATGGCCCTTCGGGCTGCAGCAGGTTCCTTTTCGGCTGTTGGACCCGACGCGCTGGCTCAAAGGCCCCTCGGCTGAGACGCTGCGGCAGTGGGACCGCATGGGGCGTAGGAGGCGGTTCGTCGGGATCGGGAGCCTGGACTCCCACGAGATCGGCATGCCGTTCGTGCCGTGGCGCTGGCTCTCGTGCGAGCGGATCTTCCGAACGGTGCGCACACACATCCGGTCGGCGCCTTGGACGGGGGACGCAAAATCGGACATGCGCGCGGTTCGAGGCGCGATCGAGGCCGGGCGGTGCCATGTGGCGAACGACCGGTTGCACGACTCGTCCGGCTTTGACTTCTGGGGTGAAACCGAGGGGGGAAAAATCGTGTTTATGGGAGAAGAGACGGCATTTTGCGACGAGTTGACGCTCCATGCGGCCTCTCCCGCGACGGCGACGATCCGCCTGCTCCGGGACGGGGCCGAGGCGGCGGCGCTGGTGGGGACGACACTGAGACACAAGCCCACTGAGGCGGGCGTTTATCGTGTGGAAGTCCTATGGAAAACGCGACCATGGATCTTCTCAAATCCGATTTACCTGCGGACGCAGGGAGGATAGGCGACCGTGACTGACTCGCTGATTGCCTGTCCGACATGCGGAGCGCGGTACGACGGCACACAGGTGCGCCCGGGCGCGAAGGTGCGATGCAGCAAGTGCCGGACCGTCTTCGAGGCCACGGTCCCCGTCCCGGCGCCCCAACCCAAGGCCGACAAGCTGGTTGGCCGCAAGATCGGCGGTTACGAGGTCCTGGCGAAGATCGGGGTGGGCGGGATTGGCGCCGTGTACAAGGCGCGGCAGCTCTCGCTGGACCGCATCGTGGCCTTCAAAACGCTCAAGCCGGAATTCGCCCAGAACGAGTCGTTCATCACACGCCTCAAGCGAGAGGCGCGCTCGTCGGCGCAGATCAGCCATACCAATATCGTGCAGACCTACGACGTCGGCCAGGACCAGGGCGTCACGTTCATCGCGATGGAGTTCGTGGAGGGCGAGTCCCTCCAGGACAAGCTGACCCGCGAGGGCGGTGTAAGCGTCGAATTCGGTGTGAAGGTGCTCGAACAGGCCACAAAGGCCCTGACGTTTGCCTATCAGGCGGGGATTGTCCACCGAGACATCAAGCCCGATAACCTGATGATAACGCCGGACGGCACGATCAAGGTCTCGGACTTCGGCCTGGCAAAGCGGATAGACGTGGATGTGTCGCTGACCCAGAGCGGCACGATCGTGGGGACGCCCCGCTACATGTCCCCCGAGCAGGGCAACGGCGAGGCGCTCGATTTCCGGTCCGACCTCTACAGCCTCGGCGCCTCGGTCTATCACGCCCTGGCCGGTGTGCCGCCCTTCGACGCCCCCACCGCGATGGCCGTGATCGTGAAGCATATCAATGATCCACTGCCGCCTCTCCGGTCCATGGCCCCCCACGTACCCCCCAAGCTGGCGCGGCTGGTCGAGCGCATGATGGCCAAGGACCCCGCCGACCGGTATCAGTCGCCGGACGAGCTCCTGGCTGCGGTTGAGGATGTGAAGGCCACGCTTGCCGAGGACATGGCGGCGGTGGCCCGGGGGGAGGTGGAGGATGAGACCGTTATCGTGTCGGGCACGGCCACGTTGGCCCGGGCCAAAGGCGCGGCGACGCGACCGGTGAAGGCGAAGGTAAAGGCGCGGCGGCGGGCCAGGTTGGTCCTCATCGGGGCGCTGGCTATGTTGGGGGTGGCGGTATTCCTGCTGGCGCTGGCCCAGGGACTGCACGATAGAAAACGAGAGGGGGAGATCGCCGCGGACTTGGAACAGCGAATGGCTGCCGCGCAGGAATTCCACAATGAGGAACGATTCCAGGAGGCGATCAACGCCTTTGAAGGTTTCCCGCCCGACAATGCGCCGAACCGCGACGTCTGGGCGCAGAAGGCACAGGAGCAGAGGGACAGATACCTGGGTCTGGCCAAGAGGAAATTCGAGACCCAGGCGAGCAAGGCCGAGGCGGCCGCCGAGAATCAGGACTTCTCTCAGGCTCGGGCCGTTTATGAAGAGGTTGTTGCCACATTCGGCGTGCCGGTGATCGTGGACGACGCAAAGCAGCGGCTCGGCGCGGTACAAGCCAAGCAGGAGAAGGCGATCGGCGAGCTTCTGGCCAAACTGGAGCGCGAGATACAGATCGGCGGAAGCGAGAGCGTGGCCGCGCAGGATCTTTACGGCCAAATCCGCGTGATGAAGGGCGATACCTGCCTGAGCGCATCTATGGAGGAGCGCCTGGAGAAAATCGGCGAACGCATCCGGGAGCAGCGCGGCGGCGCGAAGATCCTGTACGTGTCGAAGAAGGGCCGGGGCGACTATCGAAGCGTGCACCAGGCGCTCCAAAAGGTATTCAGGGACGATACAATCGAGATTCGAGACTCCGAGATTTACGAGGAGCCTTATCTTGCAAGCAGCGTGGACAACATGACGCTTCGCGGCGCAGCGGGTGAGACGCCGATTATTCGGCCGCAGTTGACCGAGCGAGGCGAGAAGGGGGTGCTGGTCCAGGATTTGATCATGCGCATCCCGTCCGTAAAGATGGCCGGCGGGTGCATGTTCGAGAACATCATCTTCGATCTCGAGAAGGCGCCGGGGGGAATTCTGCTTGAGGGGGAGGGAGTATCCACGGTCCGCTCCTGCGCAATCCTCGGCATCCGGAGCTTTGGCCTGGCTATCGGCGGAAAGATGGGGCCTCCGAGCGCAAACGAGGCCGCGTCGCTGAAGGTGACCGACTGCATTTTCACCGCCGTGCGCGAGATGCACCGCGGAGGGCCGCCGCGGGTGATCGTCCTGAACTACGGGGAAAAGCAACGCATGGACCTCGAGTTCACGCACAACGTTGCCTGCGGCGGGGTCGTGTTTGTGGTTCGGCCCATCGGCGATGAGAAGAGCCAATGGGTCGTGGACAGCAACATATTCGAAAACAATGCCCTTCTTACGATGACCCTTGGCGCGTCTCTCCGAAGCCCCCGGACCTTTTTCGATTACAACTGCTACTCCAACGGCCCGAAGGATTTCTATGGCGAAATGCCGGAGCCCCGGGGGCTGCTGAAGCGGCCCGGTTTCATGATGGAACTTGGAGGACGGATCACGCGATTCGACGAGTGGTGCAATCAGACAAAGGGCGACAAGCAGTCCATGCTGAAGCATTCCGGCCTGCGAAGCCCGGAAAGCGGAGATTTCCGCCTTGTCCCGGACAGCCCCTGCATCGCCAGGGGACGGGACCGCAGCGACATGGGCCTGGTCACCAGTCGCGTTCTGCCGCGCATGCTCTTTCCCGGGGGGGGGAAGGAAGCGGGACAGGAGAAATCCCCCAAGCCCGATCAACCTACAAAGGAAGATATCCGACAGGCCGAGGGGCGCATCAAAGGGCTGCTCGAACAACAGCGCTATGATGAAGCGATCAAGGTCGTTTATGAAGCTATGGGGGATTCGGTGCATGCGCGGCGGCGGGCGGGCAATATCGAGCTGATGAAGGCGCTGAAATCGCTGGTGGTGGATCGAATCAACGCCGACGCGAGGCCCTCGCTGCCGCAGACGCTGGTCACGCAGCCGGCCTATGCGCACCTGACGGGGGGAAACATTGTGAGCGCGACAAATGAGTCCTTCACCGCCACGGACAAGACGGTGGCGGTGCGCACAACGATTCCCTGGAGCAAGATTACCGGCGAGGAATTCATTGCCATTGCGAGATCGAAGGAATGCACCCGCATCCAGGACGGCCATCAGCAGCTCATGCTGGGGATCTACTGCTTCGAGATCAAGCTGTTGGACAAGGCTCAGACATATCTGCGTTACGCGAAGAGCTCGATAACGAGCTCGGAGATGGATCGCCGAATGGCGGAGGAGCTTCTCCGCATGACGGAGAACCTGCCGCGCCAGGGACAGGATGCCGCCACCTCCCAGGAAACCAACGCCGCTGAAACAAAGGGCGGGGAAGACGGATACACTCAGATACAGGTGTATTTCGAAGAAAAGCGCTATAAGGATGCCCTCGACCTTGCAACCGCCTACGTCAAGCAACATGAAAAAGATGTTCAACTGCGCCTGCGAGTAGGAAATGATCTGTGGGAGCACCTGAAAACCGCTCGGGAGAATGGAGAACTCCTGCCGCGTGACCTTGGGGCGCGGTGGGTGAAACTGATATGGGACTTGCTGACCAGCGGCGTGGCGGAGGGCGGTAAAGTCGCCGGCACGCAGCACGCGGAGGACGTGTTGTCCAAACTGGAGAAAGTGGCCAAGAGGATGGGTGTGTCACTGCCTGCGGAAGCGCAGAAACGAAGCACGAAAAGCGGCGGATAAGCACAAGGTAAAGGAGGAGGTCATATGAGACGGTTCAATGGCTGGGCTGTGGCGGTTCTGTTTGTGATGGGCGCGACGGGGATGGCGGAGGATGTGAAGCTGGGAGGCCCCGGCAAGGCCGTGCTTGGCGTCGAAATCAAGCCGGACTTTCAGAAGGTCGCCGGTTGGACCGGCGTCGAGGTCACCCACGTCGTCTCCGGCGGCCTCGCCGAAAAGATCGGCGTCAAAAAGGGCGATTTGATCACGTCCATCAACGCCATCGCGTTGAAGGACTTTGACGACCTGGTCAAGGCCGTAGTGGACATCAGCCCCAAGAAGAAAAACGATATCATGGTCATCCGCGACGGGGCGGCAAAGACCTTCCAGTTCGACTCGGACGACCCCTTCTACAAGGACGATAATTTCATCTTCATCGTTATCGGCAAGCACAATCAGTACGCCTCGAAGACCGACATCCTCGGCGCCGTCGTCAACAAGAAGGAGATGCGCAACATCAAGATCTCCAACGTGCTCGCCGTGATTTTCTGCGAGAAGTGCATCGGCGCCGTCAAGACGACAATCGTAATCGGTTTCATCCGGTCCGTCGAGGGCAACAGCGTGGACTTCCTGATCTGACGGGAAGTCCGTCGATCCCGTGGGTTAGAACCTTATTCCGTAGCATGATCCCAATTTGCGTGCGCATGTTTCCAGGGCAAAATTCACGTTGGACACATAATACCACCCTTCCTGTCCTCAGGAGGGGTGGTATACGTAGGAAGAGATTTTGCAGGACGATATGATCCCGCATCGGCAAGACGACGTCTGTTCCCGCGGGAAAAAATGTGTCCAATGTGAATTTTGCCCTGGGGCGGCGGGCGACGCCCGCGTTGGAATGTACTCCGATTCAAGGCGAGCGAGAGGAACATCCGTGCAATTCATGCGGGGGGGGGCATGGCTCCTCGCGGCGGTCCTCATCGCCTCCTGCGAACGAACGCCGCCGTCGCGCGAACGGACGGCGGGCGCAGGCGGCCGCCTCGAAACCATAAACGGCTATCTGGTCCTCCATATCGAGGGCGATCCCGAGGCGATGGGCGAGCAGCACGGACGCCTCCTGAAGGACAAGGTCAAGCGCGTCGTCGCCGACGTCATTGATAGCCAGACGGAATACCACCCCGACCTCCTCCGCGGCGCGATGAAGATGGAGCCGTTTCTCCCCGAAGACTTCCGCCGCGAACTACGCGCCCTGGCCGACGCTGCGGAGGTCGCTTACGAAAAGATCGTTGCCCTGCAGTTGTTCGGCGACGTCAACCGAGCATCGTTCTGCACCTTCTTCGCCGCCTTTGATGAGGCCACCCGCACCGGCGAACCGATCATCGGCCGCAACATGGACTACGACGACTACGGCGTCAGCGAGTACGGCGCCGTCCTGATCCACTTCAAGCCGAAGAACGGCCTCGCTTTCTTCACCGTCTCCTGGGCCGGCGTCATCAACGGCTGGACGGCCATGAACGAAAAGGGCGTCGTCGCGGCCAACAATACCGGCTACGGCACGATCGAAAATTCGATGGAGGGGGTCTCGACGTGCTTCATGCTGCGAAAGGTCGTCCAGTTCGCCGACACGGTTGAGAAGGGAATCGAGATCGTCAAGACCACGCCTCGCGCCTGCGGGACGATCCTGTTGATCGCCGGCGGCCATCCCCCCGACGCCGCGGCGGTGGAATACGACCACAAAGACCTCGTCGTCCGCCGCGCCCGAGGCGGCGTCATCGTGGCCGACAACGACTTCGGCCTCCTCCACCAGAAGGAGCCACGCAAACCCGATCCGCAGGGCACGTACCGCTATGATGTGCTGTGGAATCTCATTGAAAAAGACCGGGGAAAGATTGACCGCAACATGAACCTGATCGGGGCGGAGGGCGTGCCCATCGAGAGCATGAACGTCCATTCCGCGCTGCTCTTTCCGAGAGACCTCCGCTTCCGCGTGGCCATGGGAAAAATCCCGGCCTTCAAACAGCCCTACCGGAAGTTCCACATGACGCCAAAGGGAATCGTCTCGGATGAATGAAGGACGGGGAAAAACGTGAATGCCGACCTGCTGCTGACGGCCTACAGACGTCTGAAAGAAACGTGCCCGGACTTCCCGCCAGGGCGCATCGCCGAGGCGGGGCCGTCGTTTTTTCACGATCCTGACGTCCGGCGCCTGTTCTGCAGACTTGGCATCGTGTCCGAAAGGGCGCCGAACGAAAAGGCCGTGGAGGAGATGAACCGCGCCGTCGCCGAGGCCGCCGCGCGGTCTGGCGATACGGAAGCGACCGTTTGCTCGGTGTTTCACTGGCACGCCTCGCAGCAACGGCCGAAGGCCATGCGCAAGGAAAAGGCGAAGGACAAACGCCCGACGATCAAGGACCTGCCCGAGGCGGAGCGCCCGCGGGAGCGGCTGCTCAGCGGCGGGGCGGAACCGTTGAGCGACACGGAGCTCCTCGCCATCATCATCGGCGGGGGAAAGCGGAACGAGACGGCCCTCGACCTCGCCCGCAGCCTCCTCTCGCGGTTCAAGACCTTTCGCGCACTGGCCGGCGCCGCGATCGGGGAGCTCACAGACGTCCCCGGCATCGGCAACGCCAAGGCGGCCCGCATCCAGGCGGCCCTGGCCATCGCCCGCCGATTCGCCTCCGAGCCTCTGGCTGAGGGCGCGAAACTGCGCGGCAGCCGCGACCTATTCAACCACTTCCGCGAACGACTCCGCGATGTGAAGAAAGAGACCTTCTGGCTTGTCCTCCTCGACCAGAAGCACAAGATCATTCGGTGCGCGCGCGTCTCCGAGGGGAGCCTGTCGCAGTCCCTGGTTCATCCGAGGGAGGTCTTCATGCCTGCCGTGCGCGAATCGGCCGCCGCCGTCGCCTTCGTCCACAACCACCCCTCCGGCGACCCGAACCCAAGCCCCGAGGACCGGACCATCACTGCCCGCCTCAAGGAGGCCGGTGAACTCCTCGGCATCAAGGTCATTGACCACCTCATCATCGGCGGCGACAGCTACGTCTCCTTCGCCGAACAGGGGATGTTGTGATTAGCGCCTTATACCGTAACATGATGCCAATTTGCGTGCATGTTTTCGGGGCAAAATTCACATTGGACACATAATACCACCCTTTCTGTCTTCGGAAAGGGTGGTATCCGTAGAAAGGAATTTCGCGCGGCGAAATAGCCTCTCATCGGCAGGAAGATGCTCGATCTCGCGGGAAAAAATGTGTCCAATGTGAATTTTGCCCCGCCCTTGGCGGGGTTGCGGGCATCGCCCACTTTAGAAAAATGGGGACAGACCTGACGTCCGGTCTGTCCCCATTTTTCTATGCGCAATGACAGAACGTGGGCGTATTTGGAGTGTTATATGATCTACCGAATTGTGAAAACATCCTGGGGTTGGTGCGGCCTCGTCGGGGGAGGGGACAAGGTCACGCGCCTCCTCCTGCCTGTATCTCAAAAGGCTAAGATGCGGAAAATGATTACGGACGACCTCCCGGAGGTTCCGACCTCCGGGAGGTTGATGAGGTTGATAACGATGGAGGACGCGACAGCGTTCCCCAGTATTGCGGAGCAGATCAAGCGCTACTTCGCGGGCAAGAGGATCCGATGGGACATGGCCGCCGTGGACCTTCGCGGCACGCCATTCCAGAAGCGCGTCTGGCGCGCCGCCATGACGATTCCCTACGGCGAGACGCGCAGCTACGGCTGGCTTGCCCGGCAGATCGGCAGTCCCCGCGGCGCCCGCGCCGTGGGCGGGGCCCTGGGTCGGAACCCCCTGCCCCTCATCGTCCCATGCCACCGCGTCTTGCGCTCCGACGGCGCCCTCGGCGGCTTCAGCGCGGAGGAGGGTGTTGCGCTGAAGGCAAGGCTCTTGGCCATGGAGGAGAAAGCCAGATCGCAGGCTACGCGAGGATGACCTCCGCCTCGCGCAGCATCGCCCGGACAGGCAGGCGCTTGGGGCAGGTCCTTTCGCACCGGCCGCAGTCGGCGCAGTTTGACGCCCGCCGGTCGGCCTGGAGATGCGCATACTCCTTGCGCGCCCGGTCCCGGTCCCCCGCGATGTGGTAGTAGAGGGAGAACCGAGCGATGTCGGGGATTGCGACGCCGTTCGGGCACGACGCGAGGCACGCCCCGCACCAGTCGCAGACACTGCCTTGCAGCGCCTGAGCGTAGCGCTGGAACCCGATCCGCTCCAGGGCACTGAGCTGGACGTTGGACGCGGCGATGTCTTCCTTCAACTCCTGCACATTGCCGTATGTGATGCAGGCCGACGTGATGGCGTCGTGGCCCAGCACCCACGCGATGGACGTCTGGTAGAGGTTCAGCCCGCGCCGTTGCTCTTCGGCCCGGCGGTGCATCTCCTTGATGAAGTTTGGGTTCTGGCTGCGATGCTCCGCCCCCTTGAGGAGCATGATCGCCTTCATGGCGATGACGCCGACGTTCCTCTCCTTCGCCCGTTGGAGGACTTCGTTGAGCTGCTGCGCGGCGTCGAACGGATTATAGACGACCATGAACATGTCGTAGTCATCGCCCTCGATCGCCGCGTCGAGGGCGTACGAGCCGTGGTGCGAGTGGTTCGACGCCCCGAGGAAGCGCACCTTGCCCGCCTTCTTCAGCTTGCCGAAGGCGTCGAGGACCTCCTCGTCGTTCATGTCCCGGAACTCGGCCTCGTGCTGGACGAGGATGTCAATGTAATCGGTGCCGATGCGCTTGAGGCTTTGCTCGACGGACTCGATGTAGTCCTTCGGCGGCGTCGGGCGGACCCAACTGAAATGCTCCTTCTTGATCTTTGTGGCGATGACGATCTGATCGCGAGGTGTGTTGCGCGCCTTGAGGACCTTCCCGACCGTCGCCTCGCCGCGCCAGTCGGGGTAGCAGGGGGCCGTGTCAATGTAGTTGATCCCCGCATCGAGCGCGGCATGGAGGACGCGCTCCTGCACGGACCCGCAGGCGAGCCGGGTGATTTCCAGTCCGGTTCGTCCCAGCGTGCGGCGAGGGAGAGGTCCGAAGTCGCTTGTTGTTTCCGATTTCTGGTCTATCGCACAGCCGGCGGCAAAGGCGGCAAGGGGCGCGCCGTGGAGGAAGGTCCGCCGCGTGATTCCGTGGCCTTCGGTCATGAGCGTCTCATCGGACGAGGATTTCTTCTGTGCCGCAACTCCATATTACCATTTTCCAATTAGAGGGACAAGGAGTATCTCCAAAGAGCATGTTGCGCCCAGGGATGAAAGGGGGTATTATGGAGGTAGGTGACGGTTCGATTAAATAGGTGACGAAGCTGTGTTATATCGTTTGCTGGTGGTCATCGGGGCGGTGGTGATTGCCCTTGCCGGCGCCGGCTGCGGTCCGACGATCAGCGACTTTCCCAAGCAGGAATTTGTCGTTCAGAAGGAGCCGGTGGTCCATCTGGCGGCGCGGGGTTCGCGCAAGGGCCGCAAGCTGGTCTGCCAGATTTTTCTTCTCACCGCGAGCGAGTCCATGTGGGTCTCGGCTGTGGATCTTCGGCTGAGCGATGGGACGTACCTGGATCCCAAGGAGATCGAATCGCTCGACGACATAGACCAGGAGCGCTACCCGGATATGTGGGTCGGCTTCGGGGCCGGCTATGGTAGGGGATACGCCTACTATGGGGACTACCCCTACTACCGGGGCTATTGGCGCCGGGGCCCTTACTCCTATTACCGGACGGGAGGAGGGGTGTGTGTCCCCGCGTGGTATCTCCTGGGGCGTCGCCGTGGTCCCCATACCCCCGCGGGATTGGAATACACCTACGAGCTGCCCGATTCCCAGGAAACGTGCGATGGCATGCGCCTGACCGTACATGTGGCGCAGGAACAGGCTAAAGAGGGCAAGGCGAAAGACGCGGAAGCAAAGACGCCTGATGTCAAAGACGAGGCGGAGGCGGTTGCGCTGCGGGAGAAAAAGATTTCTTTCGCCTTTTCCTTCACGACGGAAGATCGTGTGCATACATCGGAGTCGAAAAAGGCGGACGAGGGCCCCGCAAAGATTCTATATGAGATACGATTTGCTCCGATTGCGCAGGAGACGCCTAAATAGTCCTGCCCCCATTCAACCAGAGATTTTGCACGGTTATCGCCTGAGTGTGTTGCGATAGGGCCAGACGTTGACCTCGGCCCAGTTGTTGATGTCGTCCTTCCACATGCCGCGCAACTCCTTGCCCTTGGAGCCGCTGACCTCGTCATCGTCGCTTATCCCTTCACCCCCACCGCCCCCGCCCTCTTCAACTCCCTCCGCCACGCTGATGGACGTGGAGCCGTCAAACCCGTAGCAGGAGATATCCACAAATCCAAGGTTGTGGACCGGGGGCTGCGGCTCGGGACCGTAGGTGTTCCATCCCTCCGGGTCATGGCAATCGTAGACATAGTAGTCAAAGAACATGGCGTGGCCCCTCCGCGCCGGACCGAACCTGTCGAGATACTGGAAGAGCCGGACATCGGTGCCGGGGTTGCTGTCGTCCACACCTCGGATTGACCAGGGGATGGGGGTCGCCGTGGTCCCGCGCGCCCCATAGCTTCCATAGACATTCCAGGGCGCCCCGGTAGCCAGGCCCGACGCCGGGTATCGCCTGCCCCGCCACTCTGGATCGTCGGGGTGGGGAACGAGCTGTTCCTTTCGGAACTCGCAGTAGGGTCCATGGACCTTGCCGCCGATGGTGAACTCACTACCGAGGAAAAAGACCATGCAGATAGTGGTGTTTTCCGGCCCGGAGATGTCGTCGGAGGTGTAGAGGATGTCGGAACGCGCCGGGCAGCCCATGAGCAGCGGGGATAGGGACCGATTGTATCGCACGCCGCTGGTGGACATGTAGGTGTTGTAGCTTGACCCGAATGTATCTGGCGGAAAGAAGCCGAAGTCGTCGTGGAAGTTGCGAGCGGCGGTCTCAAAATCGCGGATTTCCGCCCGACAGGCCGCGGATTTGGCCTTGACCTGGACAGATTTGACTGCCGGCATCAAGATTGAGGCAAGAATACCAAGAATCCCAATCACGACAAGAAGTTCGGTGAGGGTCATTCCCCTGTGTGCTTTGGTGAACATGGTTCGATCCTCCAATAGGTTGCCAGGATAATCGGAACCCGCCTTGTTTGGGCCTACCCAAGCACATAGCATGTACCATGCCAAGAGATAAGGGACATACCTAACATACGGTGTAGCAGGGAGTTGCGATTTCAGATTTTGCTGGTGTAGCGGCAGCGCGAAGGGGATTTTAATACAGTGTGTCCAAAGTTGCGCACATACGGCACACAATTGCGGCCAAATAGTGTATTTGTGTATAGGGCCCCCATGTTTAATTGGCGAGCGTTAATGACATAACGGCTTGTATATCAATAAGTAATATATAAAACATAATAGGGATTCGGTAAAATACACGGACGAAAAAGTGTGCATGTAATGCACACTATGTTATGCCGAGCTTGGCAAGTTTGTTGTACAGCGTTCGCCGACTGATCCCGAGAAGCTTTGCCGCCTGCTTGCGATTGTTCTTTGTGGCGGCAAGCGCCCGAACTATCAATTCCCGCTCGACCTCGGAGAGGGGCGTGCCCAGTTCGAAGATCACCTTCGGCGGTCGGACCTGTTCCGGGCGGAATCGGCGGGGAAGGTGCTCTGGGTGCACGACCTCCCCCGGACAGACGAGGACGATCCGATGGCAAACGTTCTTCAACTCACGAACGTTCCCCGGCCAGTCGTAGGATTGGAGGAGTCCCATGGCCTCGGGGGCTATGCCGGTGATGTTCTTGCGGAACCTGCGATTGGAGCGTTTCACGAAGGCGTCAATTAGGAGTGGGATGTCGTCGCGCCGCTCCCGCAGGGGAGCGATCAAGATGCGGAACACATCCAGGCGATAGAACAGGTCGTTGCGAAACGCGCCGCGTTCGACCGCCTGGGCTAAGTCCCGGTTGGAAGCCGCAACGATCCTGGCATTGTTTGCGACGGCGTACCGCCCCCCCAGCCGTTCAAATTTCTGTTCTTCGATGATGCGCAGCAGGCTGATCTGGACCTTTTCGTCCACAGCGTCTATCTCATCGAGAAGGATGGTTCCATTGTTGGCCTGCTCGAACCGTCCGATGTGCCGATCGGTAGCCCCGGTGAAGGCGCCTTTCTCGTGGCCGAAGAGTTCGCTTGCCATCAGATCGGGCGGTATGGCGCCCAGGTTGACGGGTACGTACGGTCCGCTGCGCCTTTCGCTCTGGTGGTGAATGATCTCCGCTGCAAGGTCCTTCCCAGTTCCGGTCTCTCCGAGGAGGAGAACGGGGATATCCGTGGCGGCGGCCTGACGGATTTGACGCCGCAATTCCCACATTGCCCGCGACCGACCGATCAAAGTCAAAGGCCGCATCGCCCGCCGGCCGGAACTTGCGGAGCGGATCGGGCCGTTGGAAGCAGAATCGAGGATTTCTGTAATTCGGGCGCGAAGTTCCTCATCGGAGATCGGCATCGGGACATGGTGGTGGTTTCGCGCCTTGACCGACCCCGTGACCGCATCCATATCCTGCCGTTCGACGAGGAACACGACTTGCGTCCTCGGACTGATGGCGGGTATGACCTCCAGGAGTTCACATCCGTTGAGCTGGCCGGCCTGGAAGGCGGAAGTCGTGATGATAAGGATGTCATAGGCGGCGTGTTCAAGGCGCTCCAGGGCGTGGTCGAGTGTGGACTTGCGACACACAGCCAACCCCTCGATGTCGGCGAACAGACGCACGAGGCGCGCCGCCAGGTCGGCGCTTCGATCCACGAGGAGAAGGCTCAGATCGTCCGGTGTCATGCGCGCCTCCAAACGGAGTGGAAAAACAGATACCGAGCTCCACAATTATAGCATACGTGAGAACGGAAAGAAGGTCAATCCAAATGTCGGCGCTTGACGCGGGGGCTTAGGTTACTGTAAAATAAAAGCGATGATAACGGGGGACGGAGCAGCAGGGAAATGCACCTTCGCGGAGGTAGTAATGACTGAGAACCAGGGTGCTGTGTCGTGGGAACGGATCGGCGATGTCACCGTCATGCGCTTCAACGTGAGTCGCGTGACGGACATAGAGTTTGCGAAGCAGGCCAGCGCCGAACTCGACGACTTCACCAAACAGATCGGCGGCAAGGTCATCTTCTCCCTGAAGAATGTGGATTTTCTCTCCAGCGTCGGCGTGTCCATCCTGGTTGAATTCAACTTGAAGCTCCGCACCAGGGGGGGGCAATTGAAGGTCTGCGACATCCAGCCCCTGGTATGGGATATTTTTCGGTCTATTGAACTTCAGAGGGCCATAGATCTTTTCCAAAGCCGCAGCGACGCCATGACGGCCTTCAACATGGGCAAGTAGGCTTTCAACCTCCCGGACCCCGCGCCGCGCGGGGCGACCTCCGGGAGATTAAGCATTTGCTATGGCTCATAGTCCACAATCAGCTCCGCCGGCCTCTTCCCTTCCTTGGAGATGTATCCTATCCCGTCGCAACCCGTCGGCTCGATGGCGACGCTGAGTTCTCTCATCCCCTCCAGATCCACCTTGAGCGGCAGCTCGACCACCTGGTACTCCGACACCTTCCCGATCTTTGCCAGTACGTCGCCGAGGTCCGGGCGGTTGGTATAGGTGACCTCGCTCTCGCTCCACGGCGTCGTGACCAGGCGCACCTGCCCCGAGTCGCCGCTCGGATTTCCTCCGTTGTAGAGCCGCAGCACAGCCGAGACCGGCTTCCCGGGGATATTAAGGGGAAACTTCAAATATGCAATGCTGTGGTGCTCATCTTCCATCTTTTTGTCGCCGCCGTCCACATTGAGCAGCGCCTGGGCGCCGGCGTTTGTGTCGGGCGACGACTTCCCCACGTGCGCATCCTCGGCCGCCTGGATGACGACCCGCCCCCGGTCCGCCATGTGCTCGATCTGGGCCGCCCTCTCCGACTCGATCGAACCATCCCGGCGGACGAGCTTGACGGCGACCTCGTACTTTCCGGCGGGCATCTCCTTAGCGAGCTTCACGGTCATTTCCAGTGAGGTCCGGTCGCCGGATAGGAGCCGGAGAGGGACTTCCCTGGGCAGGGCCGAGAACCCTTCCGGCGCATCCAACCGGATTATTCCGTCGAAGTCCTCCTCCGTATTGTTTACAAATCGAAGCTCCCCAGTCTGTTCCGGCTCATTGTTGTTAAGCTGGAACGACGGCAGGGCGCACCCCAGGCCGAGCATCTTTTCGCGCACGACCTCAATGCCCTGCACGACCGGCATCTGCCGGGTATCGGGCTTTTTCGCCTTCGCGACGAATCCGATCTTCAGCTTGTCCGCGACGGGAATCTCGCAGAACTCCTTCACGACGGCCCGGTTGCCGCCCCCGGCCTCTTTCACAATATCGAAATTTTTGGCGACCACCTTGCCCTGGAGTTTGATATCGAATACGCGCTCACCGGGTTCCGTATTGTCCAGATCGGCGAAGGCAAGGCGCACGGTGTAGAGCGCCTCCCCGTCCTCGTTCGAAAGGAGGGGAATCGCGCATTGCAGCAAACCGAGATATCCGGAGGCAAATATCCACGGGCTGTCTGTCCCCTCCATCTGGGCCGTGTCGGAGTTTTTCTTGAAGTACGCCCCTCCGGGGGTTCCGGGGATACCTTGTAGTTCCATATCAAATTTATAAACGAGGGAACCTGCCGTCCGGGGGAAGCTCAGCCACAGCGTGCCGTCCTTGTCCCGGCGATCGCCGGGCGCGCCGAGGTTTATTGCCAAGTGTTTGACGGGGATCGGCTCGCCGACGGCGCTGTATTGCGCCCATGCCCGGTTCCGCTCGCGGTGCTTGAAGACATAGGTGCACTGGTTCGGGAAGGGGCACATGCACCCGGCGCTGCCCTCGGGAAAGTTCAGGACTCCGTTGGCCGGAAGGAAGTTGATCCAGCACCCGGTCCGCTGCGCGCCCCAGTGCATCGTGCCGTAGTCGTTGACCAGATCATAGTATCCGAACGTGCCGGATCGGAAGAACAGCATGTTGGGCGAGGCCGCCGGGCAGCCGCAGTGGTGCCCCGGCCGGGCGAACTGCCAGGGGTCCTTTCGACCGGTGATGGGATGGATTCGCATTTTCTGTTCACCGGTGCGCAGGTCGTAGGCCCAGGGTTCCGCGTGGAAGGTGTCGCCGATGATGAGGGGCCGGACACGGTAGCCGATGTGCTTTGTCCACAGCGTCTCGCCGTTTGCGCCGTCAATGGCGACGACGCGGCGCGACTCGAACTCCCCGGCAAAGAACTCCTTCCAGAAGTGCCCGTCGCTATAGATGCCGAAGAGCATCAGCACGCCGTTCTTGTGCATGGTCGCCACGGCCTGCCAGTAGGCCCCCTGCCCGATGCCGGTGAGGTCCATCGCTTTTCGCCAGACGACCTTCCCCGTTGCCGCGTCGAGGGCCACGATCGCCCGCACGTCCGTGGACTTCATCTCTCGCTCGGCCTTGATGCGCTCTGCCCCGCTGAGTCTCGCCGCAGCCTCTATGCGATCTTCCAACGCCTGCCGGCGGTCATCATCGCTCACCTCTCGATCGGCGAAAAATGCCTTGCCATCCCCGAAGGAGAGGGATGCCTGGGAGATCTGTTTGCCCGCATAGGTCCACTTGATTTCACCGTTGGCGATGTCCACGGCAAAGAGACAGTCGCACATCGCGCGGCCCTGCGTTCGCGTGCCGTAGAGCATCTCTCCCAGGCGGACCACCAGGCCCCATTGGCACGGTTGGTCGTCCTCGGCCTTCGGCAGACCATAGGTCTGCTCGATCTCCCCCGTCGCCTGGTTCATGCGGTGGCATTGGTCCTTCACGGCGACAAAGATGTCCTTGTCGTCGGCGGCCAGATTGCCGCAGTCCATCGAGATGTTCAGCCGCTCCAACCCGGGAATCTCCTTCTCCCACAATTCGAGTCCGTTGTAAGAATCATAGGCCATGATCACTCCCTCGCCCTGGATGAACAGGCGGCCGTTGATTGCGAGGGGCGCCGCGGCGCGGCGGTGGCGGTTGAAGATTCGCGTCGGGCCGGGGCTGCCGAACCATAGCAGCCCGAGGGGGGCCTTCACAATCTGATCGTCGCTGCACGCCGTGTTGCCCGGCTCGGCGTACTGGTGGGTCCACTTCCCCGCCCCCGGCAGGGGGCCGCGGGTGAAGGTCAGCCAAGTCCCCTTGTCGGCGCTGATCCCGCCCCCCTCGAGCGCGGCAGCGGCGAGCCACTGCTTGAGCGACTGCTGCGTCAGCTTGCCGCCGGTCCCCTCCGGCTGCCCGATGCAGATTGCGCCGCCGAGCGGCTTCAGCATCCGGAAGGCCTCCGCTGCGCCGAACTCAAGTTTCCCCGAAACGAGCGCCTCCTCCGAGACGATCACATTGGCGAAGTAGTCGGCATACGGTATCTTGTCATAGGGATACACGTCAACCGTTACCCGCGAGCCGAACAGCCCGGCAGCGTCCAGCGCCTTGCAGGCGGCATCGGCCTTTTCGGAGTCGGGTTCGACGGCGCAGATGCGCAGGTCGGTGCGCCTGGCCAGTTCATACGCCAGCCGTCCAGTCCCGTTGCCCAACACAAGGGCGTAGCCTCGCTTGACGCCTGTGCGCCGAACGATCTCGGCGGCGGCGGCGCGGCAGATTGCGCCCAGTTCATCACCTGGGTAAGGGTTGGACTCCGTTGGCTCCGTGACCTTGCCGACGGCCTTCGCCCCCCCCGCGCCGAAGCAGTGGATCGCCCCGCTGTCGGTGCTGACAAAGAGCTTTCCCGATGCGACGGCGAGGCCCTCTGCCTTCCCGTTCACCGCCGCTGACCAGAGATCCTTGCCATCTTCGGGAGCAATAGCGATAACCTTGTTCTCTCCACCCACATAGAGTACCTTCCCGGCAAGGATGAGGGACTGGGAGCAATCGCAGGGCGTCCGCCACTGTGAGCAGGAGGCCAGGACTTCATCCGCTTCCTTGAGTTGCTCCTTCATCGCATCGTGCTGTTCGGTGAGCTTATCCACCTCGCTCTGCGCGGCGTCGAGGGATTTCTGCTCGGCGGCAAGCGTCTTCATAACCTTTGCCAACTGATCCTGGATGGCAATGGCGTCGCGTTCCTTTCCCTTCTCGGTGAGATCGGCGATCTGCTTCTGCAGGGTAGCGATGGTCTCCTCGTGGCCCTTGATCTGGGCTTTGTGTTTGCTCACCCGCTTTCTTGCCAGGGCGAGCGGGCTTTTGATTTTTTCCACCTGCGCCGCAAGGCTGACCCGTTTGAGGCTCAGCTTGGGATACGTCGTGCGGTTCAGCGCGATCAGCTCCTTCTCGGTCGCCATATAGGCCGTATCGGGGGTAACGAGCAGCTGCCGGCCGCCATACCACGCGAAGCGCGCCTTGGGCGATTTCTGGTCGAAGGCCATGATCTCCTCCGTGCCGGTGAAGACGCGGTCGCCGACCAGGATGGCGCTCGTCCCGCCGACCGTCTTGCCGAAGGAACTTGTGTAGCGCATGACCCCCGTCACGCGGTCGAATGCCGCCGGCGACGTCCGTCCCATCGGCACAAAGAGGTCGGTTGCCGAGGCAAGCAGATAGCCCTGGGGCGACACGGCGCTCTGGTGGGTCTCGCCGCAGGTATCGTTCTTCCAGATGAGCGTCCCGTCCTCTGCGTTGACCGCGTAGAAATAGACCCCTTCCATGGGGAAGATGCCGGCCGAGAAGTAGGCGACGCCGTCATCCACCAGGACGCCGGTGCGCAAGGGCCAGAGCGAGATCATCTTGCCGCTGCCGAGGAGTTTTTCCTCATGCGGCGCTGCCTTGAAGGTCCAGATTGTCTTGCCGTTTTCTGCATCGAGGCAGTAGGCATACCCGTCGTCGGATCCGACATAGACCCGCCCGTTGCAAACGGTTGGGGCGAGGCGCACCGGCCCGCCGAGCCGCCGCGTCCATCGGATATTGCCGGTCGCCGCGTCGAGGCAATAGACCTTGTTTTCCGAAGATGAACCGAAGTAGAGCGCATCTCCGGCGACGGCCACGTGGAAGGCGTCGTCGAAGTGGACGCGCGGGAGCTCCAGGATGCCCTCCGTAGGTTCCGGCTTCGGCGGATCCCACGCCTGCTCCGGGCCGCGGCGCGGCGCAAAGACCCAGCACTCCGTCAACGGCGGCTGGACATCTTCGGACGTGATGCCGCTCCGGGCCGCATCGTGGCGATACATGGGCCAGTCGTCCGCATGGAGAACGGCGGCGGTCCCGAAGCCGAGCAAGAGGACCAGAACTGCAAGTGCAGCGCAGGGCGCGGCAAGGACGGAGCGACGAACACACCTCATGGCAAAGACTCCTGTGCGAACAAGATGCGAAGATGGTCTCATATCCCGCAACTCTATGTAACGCCTCTCGGATATTCAAGAGAAAAGTCAAGAAAGGTTTCTGAATGTGGGTGTGTTTCGGCATCTACATCTTGAACCGCCTCCGGCTGTGGTGTATAGTATGCCCACGTTGGCAGGGGGACAATACGCAAGAAGGATAGGAGAGCCAGTGTCACAGCCGAGTAGCGCAGCGTGCGACCCGATGGAAATCGCCCGCGGGTTCATGGAGAGCCGAATCCTCCTGACCGCCGTCGAGCTCGGCGTCTTTGCCGAGATCGAGCGCGGCAGGCGGACGGCGGCGAGGCTTGCCGATGCGCTGGGCACGGACGCGCGCGGCATGGAGCGTCTGCTGAACGCGCTAACGGGGATCGGCCTCATGGCGAAGGACGGCGACGGGCGCTTTTCTAACACGGAGGAAGGCCGGAGGTCGCTCCTGCCCGATTCGCCGGAGTCCATGGTTGATGCCCTTCGACACTACGCCTACCTCTGGACACACTGGTCGCCTCTCACCGAGGTGGTTCGGACCGGCAATCTGGCGAAAGAAGATGCAGGGGAGTGGTCGGGGGACCAGGTTGACGCCTTCATCGGCGCCATGGCGTGCTTCGCGCGGGTGCGTGCGCCGATGGTGGCCAAGACAGTTGACCTGACCGACGCAAAGCGCCTGCTGGACATCGGCGGCGGCCCAGCGACGTATTCCATCGAATTCTGCAAACGTTACCCCGAGCTGACCGCCGTGGTCTTCGACGCGCCGGAGGTCGTTCCCATCGCAGAACGACACATTGCGGAGGCGGGAATGTCGGGGCGGATCACAACACAGGCGGGCGACTACAACACGGATGACTTCGGCAAGGGCTTCGACGTCGCCCTGATCTTCTCCGTCCTGCACATCAATAGCCCGGAGCAGAACCGGCGGCTGCTGGCCAGGACTTTCGCGGCATTAGGCCCCGGCGGCCGGGTCATCATTCAGGAGTTTCTCGTCAACGATGCGAAGACTGCCCCGCCCTGGGCTGCGATCTTCGGAATCAACATGCTCGTGAACACGGAAGGCGGTGATGTCTACAGCGAGTCGGAGGTTCGCGCATGGTTGGGGGGCGCCGGTTTTGCGGCGTGTGAACGGTTAGAAATTGCGGAGCTGGGGGCGGACCTCTTGGCTGCCCGCAAACCTGGAGAATAGACTGGGAGATAACATGGCTGCATCGAGCAACGCGATCAAGGTGGGAGTGCTTTTCCTGCGGCGCAAGCGCCCCGGCTTCGACCCGGATTGGGGCAAGGAGATGGAGGCCGCCGCCAGGGCCCAACTGTCGAAGATGAGTCTTGCCGTTTTCATGCCGGAGGAGCCCATCGTAGACGGCCCCTCGCTCCGCCGCGCCCTGGAGGAATGCTCCGAAGTAGACGTGGAGATCCTCATTGCACTCCAGACAACGATGAGCGACGGGCGGATCGCGCCGATCCTCGGCCAGCTTTGGGACGCGCCCGTGGTCCTATGGGCCACCCCCGAGAAGCAGAAAGGCTCGATGATCAGCGCCTGCTCGCTGGTCGGCAACCACATGTTCGCCTCCACGCTGCGCATGCTCCACCGGCCTTTCGAGATCGTTTACGGCATGCCGGGCCAGGAGGAGACCAAGGCCCAGCTCGACCGCGCCGTCCACATCGCCCATGCGGTCCGTGTCCTGTCTAAGGCCAAGATCGGCCTTATCGGCAACCATGCCCCCGGCTTTATTGACATGCACGCCGACCCCTTTCTTCTCAGCCGTAAACTCGGCGCGCAGTTGCAGCACATCAGCCTGCACGAATTCTTGAGCGAGATGGAGGAGGCGCCCGAGGACTCGGTGCTGGCTGATATCGGGAAGACGCAGGACCTCGGCCTGCCGCTGCTGGATGTGACCGAGGACGAGCTGCCCACGTCGTCGCGATACTATGTCGCCATGAAACAGATCATGGAGGAGGAATGGCTCGACGCCCTGGCCATCCGGGACTGGCCGGAGCTGCCGAACATCATCGGGCAGTGGCCGTACGTGGCCATGGCCCGCCTCTCCTCCGAGGGCAAGGCGCTGGGCTGCGAAGGGGACGTGGACGGGGCTGTGTCGTGCCTCATGGCTGGCGCCCTCGGCTGCGGCGTCAGCACGCTGTCGGACTGGCTGGAGCACGACCACAGCACCGTCACCCTCTGGCACGGCGGCAACGCGCCGATGCAACTCTGCGAGCCTATCGGCAGTGAAGACGGTCCGAGGATCGCCCGGCACTTCAACAACCAGAAGCCGGCGGTGCTCGACGCCAACCTGACCGTGGATGCGCCGATCACGATCTTCCGGCTATGGCATTGCGACGGCGAGTATTTCCTCATGGCCTGCGACGCCCGGACAATCCGACCGCGCCGCCCCCTGAAGGGGACGAACGGCCTCGTCGAGATCGAGGGGCGCGACGTGAGGGAATGGTTCGAAGACCTCTGCCACGCGGGGATGCCGCACCACGTGGGGATTGTCGCGGGACGCCACGCAGAGACGATGCGCCGCTTCGCCCGGCAGATGCAGATCCGTTGGATGGGATAGCGCTCGGATTGTTTGGAGATTGGCCGAAGAAAATCTGGTATAATTGGGTGGAAGGAGGGACGGTTGGATGGGTGGAAGAATGGAAGGATGATAAAGGAGGCAAGAGCTATGCGGTGTGGGATTCGACGAATTGTGGTGGTTCTGGCCGTCGTGTCGCTTCTGGGGTGCGAACAACCCGAGGAGCAGGCGAGCGTGGGCATTGTCGCCCAGCCTTCCGACGAACTGCGGGTGGGAGACCGCGCCCCGGACTTTGACTCGTACAGCGCGACGGGCGAGCGACGCCGATTTAGCGATATCCGCGGCGATGTCACGATCCTCGCCCTGACGCACGCCCCCGATCCCGAGGTTTGCTCCGTTGCGGCCAACATCCTGATGCTGGCCGAGAAATACGCGGACCTGAAGACGAACGTCCGGTTCGTCTGCGTCTCCGCTCCCGCTGGCGACCAGTGCGACCTGAAGGCGAACATCGCCGAGAAGTGCGGCCTGCAGTCCCTTCGTGTGGTGGGCCTTTGCGACGCCGGCGGCCGCGTGAGGGACCTTTTTCGAGCCGGAAAAGGGCAGGTCTACTTCGTGATTGACGGGGATGGGCGGATCGTCGCAAAGGGTCCCATTGACGACCTGCGCGGCATGGAGGCGGCCCTGCGAAAGGCCGTGAGGGCGTATGAGGCGGACCTTCCGGGACCGTACGATGACAACTGAGCAAGGGTTGTGCGAGATGGCATAGATGATCGCTCCGATTTTTGATTGGCTTCGGCATGGCGTTCACCTGGCGGCCCTTCTTTCCGCCGTCTTCGTGCTGGCGGGCGTCATTCTGTACATCGTCTTGCGGAAACGGATGGGCGACCTGGCCGACCTTCGGGAGCGTCTCTTCCTCGCCCTTGGCCTCCTCCTGCTGGTCGTCATCGGAATAGCGGTCGTCTGGCGAAGCCATCTCGATTTCCTGAAGGGTCTGGATCAGTTCTTCCGCAAGAATGAAGTCTATGCCAATATCCTTTGGACGCTGATCGCGGGGATCGTCGTTTACCTGGCGGCGCGGGCCGCCGAGGGCGGCCTCATGCGCGGCGCAAAGGATATCGAGCACCGCCACAAGATTCGCCGCGCAGTCAACTGGATTCGCACGGTCGCCTTCATCATCTGCGTGGTCCTTATCTGGCAGAGCCGAATCCAGAACGTGGGCGTATTTCTCGGCATCGTCGGTGCAGGCGTGGCCCTCTCGCTCCAGGAAGCGGTGCTGTGCGTCGTCGGTTGGATGCTGATCGTGACGCGCAGCCCCTTCGACATCGGCGACCGCATCGAGATTGACGGCCGTGTGGGCGACGTCATTGACATCACCGTCTTCCGAACCACGATGCTCGAGATCGGCAATTGGGTCCACGCCGATCAGAGCACAGGGCGAACCATCAGCGTCCCCAACAGCATGTTCTTCCGCGGCCCCACCTTCAACTACACCAAGGGGTTCCCCTTCATCTGGAACGAGCTGACCACGGTCGTCACCTTCGAGAGCGACTGGAAACGCGCCAAGGAAATCATCCTGCGGCAGGCCCAGCGGGAGGCCGACAAGATCGAGGCCGAGGTGCGTCGCCAGGTGGATGACATGCAGGTTAACTACCCCATCCGCTATCAACACCTGAAGCCGATCGTCTACACCCACATCGCCGATCAGGGCGTTGCGCTGACGCTCCGTTACCTGACGCCCGTCCGCAAGCGCCGCAGCACGACCCACGAGATCTGCGAGGGCATCCTCGATGGCTTCCGCAACGAGCCGGGCATTGACTTCGCCTATCCCACCACGCGCTTCTACAACAACCTGACCGAAGGCAAGCCGGGGGCCGCCGCGCCATCGCCGGGAGAAGGCGAGAGACCGGGGATCCTGTGATGGGTGCGCATGTCGTCCTGCAATCTCCCCGCATCGAAGAAGCGTTCGATGTTCTTCGTTTCAAGGACGTGCGGAGCGCCTCCATTGAGCGCCTGCGCCTCACCATCGAGGCGGACGCCCGGGTGCAAAGCATGCCCCAATCCCTTCAACTTGGACATGGGCTTGGTTACATCCTCGGCCGAATCTCGTTGCCGGTGACGCCCCACGACCTGCTCCTGGGCCGCATCAGCGAAGAGGTCCCCGACGCCGAGGGCGAGCGGCTCATCCGCGATACGGCCGCCCGCTGGAAGGGCAGGACCATCCCCCCGTGGATGCCCGACGGCGGGCACGAGTGCTTCGCATGGGATCGGCTCCTTCGCCTTGGGCTTTCGGGGTTGCAAATCTTTGCGGAGGAGGAGATGCAGCGCCGCACCGAAGCGAAGCCGGCGACGCTCGACTGGCTGCGCGGGGCCGTGTTGGTCTATGAAGCCCTGCGACGCTATGCCCGTCGCTATGCCGAAGCCGCCCGGTCGGCCGGACTGGACGAGGCGGCGGAAAGTTGCGCCGCGATCGCCGAACGTCCACCCGCGACGTTCGCTGAGGCGCTCCAACTCATGTGGCTGGTCGGCCTTGTCTATTGCACCACGCTCGCGCATAATTCCACGCTGACTTTTGGGCGAATGGACGAGTTGCTCCTGGAGTTTTACCGAGGCGATCTCCGCGCGGGTCGGTTGACGCGGGAGCGGGCGGCGGACCTGATCGAGGACTTCTACTGCAAGAACAACCTCATCCTCGGACGCGGCGAGCACCAGATGAGCGGGGGATCGGAGCGCGACACAGGCTGGCTGCGCAACCTTTCGTACGACTCGCCACAGTATCTTGTCCTGGGCGGCAAGCGGGCTGATGGCCCGGCGACCGCAAACGAGTTGACCGAACTGTTCCTGCAAAGGGTCGTTCCGCGCTTTGAGAACCCGGTGATGGTCCTTCGATATACCTCCGATCTCCCGGACGACACCTGGCGCCTGGCGTGCTCGAAAATGCGCGCCAACGCGAGCATGATGGTTTACAACGACCACAAGATCATCCCCGCCATGGTCCATGCGGGCATCGCCCCCGCCGAAGCCGTGACCTACACCATGCACGGCTGCAACTGGCCCGACATCCCCGGCGTCCAGCGCAGCGCGTGCTCGCCGTGGCTGTGGACGCCGCAGCAGTTCCTCACGGCCTTTCTGGGAGCGGACGGCGAGGAGCGCCCCGCGTTCCGATCCGTTGACGAGGTCTACGATCGCTTTGCCTCGGTGGTTCGTCGGGATGTGCAGAAGGTTTGCGACGACCTGCGCGCGGAGCGCAGGCAGTGGGATGAGAAAGCGCCAGGGACTCTGCGCGTGGACGACTGCTTCCTCGACGGACCCATCGCCCGCGCCCGATCGTGGCGGCTGGGCGGCGTGAAATACGTGACCCCAGTCTTCCCCATCTGCTCTCTGGCCACGACGGCCGACTGCTTTGCGGCGGTGGATAATCTTGTCGTCCAGAGCGGCAAGGCTTCTCTCCGACGGCTTCAAGACGCTCTGGCGGACGACTTTGCCGATGAGGAGTCCCTTCGTCAACTGTGTCTGAACGCCCCCAAGTTCGGCCAGGACGATGACCGCGCCGACCGCCACGCGGTTCGCGTCCTCCAGACGGTCCTCGACGCGATTGACGAGGCAAGCCGTCAAGGAACCGATGACGAAGTGATCGCCTTCCGATGCCTGGAGACGGACATGGGTCATAGGTTCCACGGCGCGTCCGTCGGCGCCACCCCCGATGGTCGCCGGAAGGGACAGCCCACGAGCGAGAACACCTCGCCCACGGCGGGCGTCTGCAAGCGCGGCCTGACGGCCATGCTCCGGTCCATCGCCAAGCTGCCGCTCGACAAGATCAATTCGGGTGCGTTGAACATCCGCATCTCGCCGAGCATGGTCAGGGGCGACGAGGGGCTGGACAAGTTATGTTCGCTCTTGCGGACCTATTTTGGTATCGGCGGCCTGCAGGCGCAGCTTTCGTTCGTGGACACGGACGATCTTCGCGCCGCGCAGACGAACCCGGAGGCCTACCGCGACCTCATGGTCCGCATCACCGGCTACAGCGCCGTCTTCGTGGACATGTCCGACACCGCCCAGAAAGAAATCATCCGGCGGGAAGAGATGGGGGAGTAGTCGTGATCCTCATTCCGTCATGTCAAGCAGACGCTCAAGTTCCGCTATGATCGAGAGCGCAGATTGCGCCTTGGGTGAAGGGATGTCATTCGCCTGCTGCACCCGTTGTCTCAAACGCTCCAAGGCGGTACGAGCCTCGGCATCGGTAGTGCTCTCTTGAAACGCCTTTAGGAATTGTCGCCAATAGATGGTCTTGATGCCGCACAGTTGCACGTCTCCGAGATTCTGCATGTAAGAGTCCATCATTCCTGTGCGCGCTAACCGCCCGTAGTTGCCCCCGCCATCCGAGAGCGGCCTGTCGAGGATCTGATCCGATTTCGAGGGGTAGGGTCCGACTCCGCTCGGAATATCGATTCCTGTTTCACGCTCCGTCTGGCGAACATGTTGCCAGTGGTAGTTGCGATACTCGGCCGCGTACTTGGCAGATTCAACGAACGGTTCGAACAGAATCGGCGACCCGCTGATTACGTTGCCCAACACCCAAGGTACGACTACGATCAAATCCGGGGGAGCGCATGCACTGGCGGTGACTTGGAATCTCAGACTTGGCTCGCTCTCCTTGGCAAGCAAGTACCATCCTTTGAGTTCAATGCCCAACAAGATCTCGCCGCTCGATGTCTTGCGCAGGAGCACATCGGGGAAGGTCTGCGCTTGCCGGACGAAGCTGTACAGGGCGTATCTCTCGTCAGAATCCCAAGTGTTGCAGACTAAGTTCAACGTGCGAACGACCTGCTCTTCGATCGTTGCGCCGAGGACGGTGTTGAGCGTGTGCAAATCCGTCGCCATGATCCCGGAGATATGGGTTTCGGTGCGAAAATAGATTGGCAGGGACGCGATGGCCTCGCGCACGTCCCTGTGCAGTTGATAATGTTCCCAATTGTTGGCCGGCAGTTCTCTGACCGGGGCGGAGGGATGATCTTTCTTTGTCATGTAGTAGCCAGCCTTTCCACAGCAGCAAGGTAGAACTCCGGAATGATTTCGGCGGCATAGTACGGACGATCAAAATGGTGGCAGACAACCGCGCCTGGACAGAGCCCCCCGAAAGGCTCCCAAACGACATCGCCCCTCTCCGTGGACGCTCGGATGGCCAATTCTACAAACTTCAACGGTTTCTGACTGCCGTGAAGACTGCGAAACTTGTATCTCATCCCATTGCGCCTTCCCTGAATGCGCTCTGAACCGCCCACTTGCGGTTCGCGCCATACATTTGTCACACCTACGTCGCAGTTGAATTTTGCCCTCAGCCTTGCCCATCGGTGGCCGGGGATCGGGCGCTTGCCGTCGATGCTGAAGTAAGGACGCCCCCGGGGGTCGCCGTGCTCGTTAGCGTATTGTGCCAATCTTGCAAAAGCGTCGACGGGAGGATAGTACCAGAGATGATCGGATGTGAGGTACTTGCGGGTCGCCGCGTTGCGCACACCGCACGCCTCGTTGGCGAGACGGAATGGCAACTTTGCTCGTTCCCATTCGTGACGGAGCCATTCTTGCATAGTCAGAGACTTGTCGCCGACCCGAAACGTAGCCGCCTTGACATAGTGCACACAAACCTCGGTAACGACGGGGAACTTGCGCAGCGTCTGCGTGTTCGCGTTGCCTGCCACATGCCCGAGTCCTTTATCCCAGATGTTACAGCAGCGGTACTCCCACCCGTTCGCCATTAGCACGGGGTGTACAGTGGCCCATCCCACTTCGGTGTTCCAGAACCAGAGAGTCGTTTCGGGTGTGGAACGTTCGCTCCAAGCCTTGATGTGTGGTTCATACCATTCGGCAAGAGACTCCGCCCTATGATTGTCGCCAGGAAAGCCACTCACGCCGTATGGACCATCGGAAATAAGGCAAATAGGAGACGGCCATTCCTCATATAGATTTTCCGCATGGTCGAAGTGAATGGACGCTTGGCCGCGAGTGTAAACGTCACCACTGGCAGGTTGCCGATGGCGACCTCGCCATCCAGAAAACAGATACGCCTGCGTTTTGCTTGCAGTCTCACTCATAAGTGCAGAGCGTAGGACGTGACTTGATCCTGATGCCTCGACTTATCCAAATTGTATCCCCCCAGGCGAAGTGTGTCAACGGCAAATGTGGGAAACCGCTTGCATCCCCATGCTGCGCAATCTATCATACTATGCGAATGTCAAGTCAACCTTATCTCTAACAGAAAGACTTTTGACCTAACCAACGGAGCAATGGCCATGGCGCAGATGACTTCGCACGAACGATTCAAACGGATGTATGAGCACCGAGAGGCCGATCGCGTCCCCGTCATTGACAGCCCATGGGGACCGACCATCGAACGATGGCAACGCGAGGGCATGCCGAAGGGGACGAGCTACGTGGATTTCTTCGATCTCGACCATGTGGTCAGCATCGGCGTGGACAACAGCCCGCGCTACGAGGCCAAGACCATCGAAGAGACGGACGAATACCGCATCGCCACCAGCAAGTGGGGCAGCACGGCGAAGAACTGGAAGCATACAGCGTCCACCCCCGAGTTTCTTGACTTCACCGTCAAGACCCCAAGCGACTGGAAGAAGACCAAGAAACGCATGACCCCCACACGCGACCGCGTGAACTGGGACCAACTCAAGGCCAACTACAAGACGTGGCGAGAGAAGGGCTACTGGATCACCGCCGGTCTCTGGTTCGGCTTCGATGTCACCCATGCCTGGTTCGTCGGCACCGAGCGCCTGCTCATGGCGCTTGTAACCGACCCGGAGTGGTGCAGCGATATGTTCAACCACTTCCTCGACATGGACATCGCGCTCTTCGACATGATCTGGGACGAGGGCTACACCTTCGACGCCATCCGATGGCCCGACGACATGGGCTACAAGAACCACACATTCTTCTCGCGCGACATGTATCGGGAACTTCTGAAGCCCGTCCACAAGCGCGCCATAGACTGGGCCCACGCCAAGGGCATCCCGGCGGAGCTGCACTCATGCGGCGACATCAGCCCGTTCATCCCCGAGTTTGTGGACATGGGACTTGACGGATTGAACCCCCTTGAAGTGAAGGCCGGGGTGGACCCGATTGCTGTCAAGAAAAAATATGGCGACCGCCTCCTCCTGCACGGCGGCCTCAACGCCATGCTCTGGGACAACCTTCCCGCCATCGAGGAAGTGATGCGGCGGCTCGTCCCCGTTCTGAAGGAGGGCGGCGGCTACATCTTCTCCTCCGACCACTCCGTGCCGTCGAGCGTCAGCCTGGAGAACTTCCGTCGTATTACGACTTTTGCGAAAGAGTTAGGATCATACAAGTGACAGAGGAAAACGACCGTGAACATGATTCATGAGGACGCCCGCGACATCCCGGTCGCAGCCGAGTGCGACATCTGTGTCATCGGCGGAAGCTGCACGGGTGTGTTCGCCGCGGTGCGTGCGGCCCGGTTGGGTGCGAAGGTCGTGGTCGTCGAAAGCAACGGCTTCTTCGGGGGCGTGGCCACGGCGGGGCTGGTGAGCATCTGGCACTCAGACCGCGATGTGGCGGAGGAGAAGACGATCATCGGCGGACTGACGATAGAGATGATTGACCGCCTCAAGAGACGCAGCGCGGTCGTGGAGAAACAGTCGGGCGCTCGCCGACACTTTGTCCTGAACACCGCCGAGCTGATGATCGAGCTGGATGAACTGGTCGTCGAGAACAAGATCGCGCCCTTCCTTCAGGCACGCTTTGCCGCGCCCATCACGCGCGACGATGCGCCGGCCGCGGTCGCCATCGAGGACAAGACCGGTCGCCGGGCCATCAAGGCGAAGTACTTCGTGGATGCCACGGGCGACGCGGACCTCATCGCCCGCATGGGGCTGGCGTGTTATACCCGTTGCAGCGATCACCTGCAGCCGCCGACGACCTGCGCCATCATTCAGGGTCTTGACGATGTGGCGAAGCAAAACCCAGGCTTCTCGCTCAGCAAGGTGGTGCACGACCCCAAGTATCCCAACGCCCTCAAGCACGGCTTCCTCTGGTCGGCGCCCGTGACAGGCGCGCCGGATATGCAAATGGTCGCGGGCACGCGCGTCCACGGGGCCGACTGCAGCGACGCCGACCAACTGACCCGAGCGGAGATCGAGGGCCGCCGACAGGTCCGGGCCATCTGCGACATTGTGCGCGATAACATGAAGGGCGGCAAGGCATTGGGACTCGTCGCCCTTCCGACCTATATCGGCATTCGGGAGACCCGTCACGTCGAGTGTTTGCATCGACTCACGACGGATGAGGTGCTGTGGGGGAAGCGCTTCACCGATGCCATCGCCAATGGGAGCTACCCCGTGGACGTTCACCACAGCGACAAACCCGGAATCACGTTCCGCTATCTTGACGGCACACAGCGCTACTGCGTTCCCGGCAAGGAACCGGAGGCGGGGCGATGGCGCGAGGAGCTTGCCGAAAGTCCGACCTTCTACCAGATCCCCTACCGATGTCTGGTGCCGAAGGGATCGCGCAATGTCCTCGCGGCGGGGCGCATGATTGACGCGGATGAGGGGGCCTACGGCGCCATCCGGGTCATGGTGAACTGCAACCAGACAGGCGAGGCCGCAGGCTCGGCGGCTTACCTTGCGCTGGATGCAGGGCTGCCGGTGAAGGATGTGGACCCGAATGGACTGCGGGAGACGCTGCGCAAGGGCGGCTCAATCGTGATTTAGTATAACTCGACCTTGTACGGCTTGCCCGTGGTTGCGGAGATGTGCATGCCGCAATCGAGTTCCGCCTCGCGGAAACCATCCAGACCGGTCACAGGCGGCTGCTTGCCGGCGAAGACCGCGTCGCAGTAGGCGCGGATCGTGCGCTCGAAGGCCTGACCGAAGCGGACCATCATGTCGTCGTACGGCACATCCCACAACACTTGGGGGTTCTTGCCGATGGGATGCAGCACCAGTTTGGCGCACAGGCCCGTGAGTCGCGCCTTGGCCTTTGTGCCGATGTATTCCATCTCCATCGAATACATATCCTTCCCCGGCGGCGTCATCCGCGCCGTGCCGACGAGGCTGCCGATGGAGCCGTTCTTGAACTTGAACCACGCCACGCGGTCGGGGTTCTCCGCAGGGCCGGAATAGACGCACGACAGCTCGACCACATCGCCGTTGAACCAGCGCATCAGGTCCATGACATGGCTCCAGCAGTGGAAGTGCGTCACGCCGTTCATCATCACCGGCTCGCCCATCGTCCCGTCCTCGATGGACTTCTTGAGGAGGTTCGTGTGCTCAAGGGTCCGGTAGTTGAAGTTGATGCCGAAGCACTGCTTGCGCTTGCGCCAGGCGTCAATGATGCGCTTGGCCTCGGGCAGGTCGTCCCCTTGGAGGTTCATCTGCCCGCGCTTGCCGACGAGCGGTTTTTCGGTGAAGACGTGCGCCCCGGTTTCGAGGCACTGGATGAGCGGTGCGGGGCGGACCCGCTCGTTTGTCGCCACGTCAATGATGTCGAGTTTCTCCTTCGCCAGCATCTCGTCGAGGGAGTAATAGGCCTTCACCTTGTATTGCGCGGCGGTCTTGTCCGCCTTTGCCTTGTCCAGGTCGCAGACTGCGGCAACCTCGATGCCCTTGTAGGCGGCGAAGGCCGGAAGGTGACGTCCCTGTCCGATGGGACCACAACCAACCAATCCGAATCGCATATGATTTCCTTTCGAAAGAATTACTACTTGAGGAACAGTTCGATCACCGGCACCGCCGCGTTCGGTTTCTTCACCGGGATTTCAAGGGTCAGGAGATTCGCCGCCGCCTCCTGCGACATGGACCCATACTCTGCCTGCGGCGACCGGCGAATCATCTTCAGCTCCGAGGCGTCGTTCAGCAGTTGCGCATACTGCACCTTCTCCGCCATGCCGTCGAGATGGATGTGCTTGAAGGGCCAACTGAAGACGTGCAGATACAGCCGCTTCGTGTCCGGGTTGTAGGTGTATCGGCAATCCTCGGGGCACTTATACTCCGCCGGCGCCTGCGTGCAGCCGTAGATGGATCGGCCGTGCCGCTTCATCCACTCGCCCATGCCGGCCAAGCGGTCGAGGGCGCGCTCGTCAAACTCGCCGCGCCCTGTCGGCCCGACGTTGAGCAGCAGGTTGCCGCCCTTGCTCACGCACTCGATGAGCATCTTGACAAGTTGGTCCACGCTCTTCCACGTCTCCTCGTCGCGGTAGTAGCCCCACGACCCGCTGAAGGTGTGGCACGCCTCCCACACGACGGCCTTGCCGTTCACCCGCACCCACTCGCGCGGCATAAACTGCTCCGGCGTCTTGATGTCCTGGTCTATCTCCAGTCGGTCGTTGATGAGGATGCCCGGCTGGAGTTTGCGGACCAGCTTGATCAGCTTCTCGCTCTGCCACACGTCCTTGCCCTTGGCCTCGAACGGCGGCGAGGCCTTGATGGAAAAATCGAACCAGATGATGTGGACCTTGCCGAACTTCGTCAGCAGCTCCTTCGTCTGGCCGTGGAGATACTTGGCGTACTTCTTCAGGTCGCGCTTCTTGTCCTGTTCGAGGTATTCCTTGTTGTCGCGCATGGGGTGGCAGCGGTCGGCGGTGTAGTCCGGGTGGTGCCAGTCAAGGAGCGAGTGATAGAACCCGACCTTCATGCCGCGGGCGCGGAAGGCGTCAACCATCGGCTTGAGCAGGTCCTTGCCGTATGGGGTTTTTGTGGCCTTGTAGTCGGTGAGCTTCGTGTCCCACAGGCAGAAGCCCTCGTGGTGTTTTGTCGTAATCACGAAATACTTCATCCCCGCGTTCGCGGCGGCGTCGGCCCACTCGTCGGGGTTGTAGAGGTCGGGGTCGAAGTGGTTGAAGTACTTCATGTATTGCGCCGTCAGGATCTGCTCGCGGCTCTTCACCCACTCGTGCCGCGCGGCGAGGGCGTAGGTACCCCAGTGGATGAACAGGCCGAAGCGATCGTGGACAAACCAACTCGTGTCCCCAGGCGTCGGCTCAGGCGTAAGCGTCATGTCGGAATCTCCTTTCCAAGTGTGTAAAAATCGAACCTGTAACGGGAAGGTAATTTTCTACCAGAACGGGAAGGGGATTTCAACTGCCGGGAGGGTATCTCCGCTCATAGTACCATTTGCCATGGGGCGTGGCGGTTGGGGCGAACGCCGTCTCGGGAATCGGGCGGCGCGCTATTCCTTGACCCCCCGGCGGAGTCTATGGCAGAGCTTCTCGGCGGCCTTGGCCATGCCAACGGCCAGGTGGCGCTCGCCGACCTCGACGACGGACTTCACGACGCCTCGCAGGTTCGCCTTGGCCAGGACCTTGCCGCTCGATTTATCCACCATCTCGACCACCGCGATCAGGTGGTTTCCCCCGCCGATCAGCTTTTGGCCGGGGATCTTATCGGACGTGATATCCACCAGATGGCCGCGAATGACAACCGTCGGCGAGTCGGTCTTTCCCTGCTGGTAGCTCGGCACGGCCTTGACCTCGAGGAAGATGGCTTTCTCGCTGAGCACGGTGACGATTTCCGACTGGACAGCCAATACGAGGCTGTTGTCAATGATGCCGGGGAGGTCGTTTGCAAACAGGGCAACTTCAGCTTGATCGTAGGCGGCCAGAGGGGATTCGCTTCCCGCCTCGATTACCAGATACGCCCCCTGCGGCCCCGCCGCCGTGTAGAGCGCCTGTTTCGCGGCCGTCGTACACCCAACGCACAACGCCACCAAGCCTGCAAGAAGCAGCTTGCGCATTTCTCAATCCCTCCGCGATAAAAGCGATGCGTTCACAAACCGGAATCCGGCGTCAATCGCCGGTAAAAAGGCCCAGGCCGCCCTTGCTACGGTCCTCTCCGTAATCCTTCTGAAGCTTGTCGGCCTTCGCCGTGGCGTTCTCCTTGGAAAACCCCGCGCCTATGACGATCAGCCGCGGCCGGCTTGGCTCCTTCAGGAGAAGATTCGCGTCCTCCCTCGACAAGTCCTTTTTTTTGAGACTGTAAACCTTCATTGCCGCCGCATAGGCGAGCATGAGGTTCTCTTTCCGCTCCTTGAGGCTGTCCTTCGGAATGGCTTCGTAGCGAACGACGCCATCGTGATCCGTCACGCGTATGACGGCGTAGTTCACAGGCCCCCCGTCGCCCTCGACGCTCCCGCAATCAAGGGCGCAGACAGTCTGAGAGATCGAAAGCAGGAACAGGCAGACCGCGCCTATAAACCGCGCATCGCCACAGTCTCTATGCCAAGGAAATACCATTCCCGTACTCCCCTTTTGTTTTCCGACTTGCCAAGACATCCTACGGAAGAGGGACGCTGCGCCTATTCCTTGTTCTTTTCTTCGAGCTTCTTCTGAAGCTCCATGGCGCTCTTCGCGGCCTCATCCAGGTCCGAGCATGTCTTCTTGCTCTTCATGGACGGCTGGATGGGCTTCTTCGCATTGGCCTTCGCGTCGCCTGACAGCTCATTGTATTGCTTCAGGGCGTCGCGGTAGGCCGCCGTCAGTTCCTTCTTTTTCTCGTCCATCTGGTTCGCATCAAGGGCCTCATAGGAGGTCTTTCCCTCGTGGTCCTTGATCTCGGCGACGATTATCTTAACCTTCTCCGGTTGGGCGCCGCCGGCGCCCGGTTTCTTGGAGCTTCACTGACCCGCCGCAAACTGGCTGGCGAGGCAGGCCGCAATCAACACGGAAACAGCCAACAGACCGTTTCTCATAGCCGATCCTCCTCTGCAAAAAACCTATACCCAGAACACATTCGACACACCTATAATCGTATCCTTGCCCCGCCCATTTGTCAACGTTTTTTCGGAATTTCGCGAGCCACCGGGCTGAGCGCGCAACGAAAGCCGATTACCGGGTTCGGCATGGAATGATAAAACCCGCTCCGGTAGGCCGATCGCATGTGCCCGATCTTGTTCGAGAACGACCCGCCCCGGTGCGACGCGTACTCTCGCGGCGGCGGCCCCTGCGGATTGAAGGCCGGCGATTCCTTGTAGTAGCCCGGATCATACCAGTCGTTGCACCACTCCCAGACATTGCCCGCCATGTTGTAGCACCCGTAGGGGCCGACGCCGTTCGGGAAGCTCTTGACCGGGGCCGTGTATTGATACCCGTCCTCGATGACGTCGTAGTTGCAGCGATACACACCGCCCGCGTCCGGCGGATCGTTCCCCCACGGGTACTCCCTGTCGTCCGTCCCGCGGGCCGCCTTCTCCCACTCGGCCTCCGTGGGCAGGCGCTTCCCGCTCCATCGGCAGAAGGCATCGGCAGCCGACCGGCTCACCAGCAGGACAGGCTGGTCGTCGCCGTAGAGATTCTCATCCACCATGCTCCCCGGCGGGGCCGCCCCGGTCTCGGCCATGAACCGGCGATAGCGCTCGTTGCTCACCTCAAACTTGTCTATATAGAAGGCGTCCAGATAGACCTTGTGGACCGGCCCCTCGTCCTTCTCCCCCTTCTCGCTGCCCATCGTGAACTCCCCCGCGGGAACCAGGGCCATCTCCGACCCGTCCTTGAGGCAGACGATCTCCAGAGGCAGGCCGCTGGCGGGATCGGCCTTCGTTCCCTCCACCGCCGCGAAGCCGGGCGGGAGGGCAAGCGCGGGCTTGCCATCATCTGCACACAGTTCGAGACCGATACAGACACAGATCGCGACAAGGTTCATCCCGATTCGCATGCGGCAGTCTCCAGCGTCATTTGACCTTCTTGGTGGGGGTGCGCTTCCCATACTTTATCAGAATCTCCCGGATTGATCCACAGTGCAGCCACCAGCTCGCTTTTGAGTATCCGCCGGAAAGGACCATAACGATGGGAATGCCTCGTTCCGCAGCCTGGTCGAAAACATACATGTCTCGCCGGATGATTCCGTCGCGCGTCATCTCAAAATGGCCCAGCCGATCGCCTTCGTAGACGTCCGTTCCGGCAAGCAGATAGATGATGTCCGGCCGCGCATTTTCGATGATCCGGGGCAGGTGCTCGCGAAGAACCTGGAGATACATTGCATCATCCACCCCCGCATCGGTCCCGATGTCGAAGTCGCTCATGGCCTTGGGGATGGGGTAATTGTTTTCCTCGTGAATCGAGAAGGTGTAGACGTCCTCATCGTCCTGAAAGCAGATTGCGTTGCCGTTGCCCTGGTGGGCGTCGAGATCAACCAAGAGGGCCCGTTTTATTCGCCCGTCCTTCTGGAGCCGCCGGATGGCGATGGCCACGTCGGCATAGATGCAGAAGCCGCCCCCCTTATCCGGCTGGGCGTGGTGATACCCGCCGCCGAGGTTGATGGCCATGCCGTACTTCAGGGCCAAACGTGACGCAAGGATCGTCCCGTTTGTCGCATAGCGGAAGGCCCGCAGCAGGATATCATCCACCATGCCCGCCGGCATGAGGGCCACGGGACCGAACTCCAGATACTTCGCCACCCACATCGGCTGGCATAGACGGGCGAGGTAGTCCTCCGAATGAACCAGCAGGAGGTCCTCCCGGCTCACCTCAGCGGGCACAAAAACCTCTTCGGGTTGGATCAGGCCGTCCTGTACCAGCCGCGCGTAGATGTTGGCGTACTTGTGGATGTCGAAGTGATAGAGCCGCTCGATGCCGCCAAAACTGATGTCGTATTTCGAGGAAAAGACAACGGCCATCTTTTCCCCAACGGGCATTCCCGCGCGGGGCGTCTTGGTCGCCAGCATCTGCGGCGAGGCGCACCCCATGAGCGTTGCCAGTCCTAAGGCGACAATGAATCTATGGCTTCGGCTCATCTTGCTCTGTTTTTCTGGCCCTGCCGCGAGTCTCGATCACCTTCCGCACCGTGTTGTACTGCAGGCGCCAGCTCGCAGGACAGTATCCACCCGACAGGACCATCACTATCGGAATCTTCCGTTTTACCGCCTCGTCGAATACAAGCATGTCTCGTTCGAGGATTCCCTTGGACGTCAAGTCCATGTGTCCGAGGCGATCTCCGGCGTACACGTCCACTCCGGCAAGGAGGTAGATGATGTCCGGCTTGGCCTTCTGGATGATCGTTGGCAGATTGTCGCGCAAGACCTTCAGGTAGGTCGCATCGTCAACATGGCCTTCCAGCCCGATGTCGAGATCGCTCCTCGCCTTGGGGATGGGGTAGTTGTGTTCGTCGTGGATGGAGAAGGTGAACACGTCGTCGTCGCCCGCAAAGCAGATCGCGCTGCCGTCGCCCTGGTGGACGTCCAGGTCCACGAGCAGCGCCCGCTTGATCAGTCCCTCCTTCTGGAGCTTTCGGATCGCGATGGGCACATCGGCATAAATGCAGAATCCGCTGCCCCGGTCGGGCCGGGCGTGGTGATAGCCGCCTCCCAGGTTGATCCCGATGCCGTGCTTCACCGCAAGCCGTGAGGCGAGAATCGTCCCGCCCGTGCAATATCGAAAGGCCCGGAGGAACGCGACGTCAATAATCTCGCTCGGCATATAGGCCACGGCGTCGAACTCAAGATACCGGGCCACCTTGCCGGAGTCCTTGAGGTCCTGCAGATACTCCTTCGTGTGGACGAGGAGAAGCTCCTCCTGCATGGCTTCCTCGGGAACGAACACGTCCTCCGGTCTGAGCAGTCCATCGGCGACCAATTGCCTGTAGATGTTGGCGTACTTGTGGATGTCGAAGTGGTAGAACCGCTCGATGCCGGCGAGGCTGACATCATAGTTCGCAGAGAAGACAACGGCTACGCGGCGGTCCAGAACGTTCCCGTCTCTGGCGTCGGCCACCTGCCGCATGGCCCTCGGCGGCGTGAACCACCACACCGCGACAGGCGCCACGATCACGACCGCAAGAAGGACCTTTCTGCGACGCGTCAATTTGACCATGCCATCCCCTTTCCGGGAACCCCCTTAACGGAATTATACATAGACGCCCGATCCCTGACAAGGCAAACATCGCCTCCCCTTGATTTTAGTGCAGCCCTCTGATAGAATCCTTCGTTAAGTGCTGAAAATAGTGGTTTCATAACATGCAGGTAGGACATTGAGCAGGAGACGAACCGTCCTTCACGAAGCGACCGGCTACGAATCCATCGGCAAGGATATCGCCGCCGCAGTGGACCGCAACGGCCGCCTCTGGTGCGCGTGGCACGCCATGCCCCCGGAGGGCGGCGACGATATATTTGTGCGATGGTGGGATGGATACAACACATCGGCCCACCAGCGCGTCAGCGCGGAATCGGGCGTCAACTGCAATCCCGTCCTCGCCTGCGGGCCGGAGTCCACATGGGTCTTCTGGACCGCCAGGCGACGGGACTGGCGCGTCCTCGGAAGCCGGTTTCAGAACGAGATGTGGCACGAGGAGACCGAGGTCGCCGAATCAACGCACACCGGAAGCCAGACCCTCGCCCCCGCCGCAGCGGTGGGTCCGGACGGCCGAATCTGGCTCGTTTATCTCCGCGACGACGGCAATCGAACGACCGTCTGTGCGCGCGTCTACGACGGCCAGTGGCAGCCCGAGGTCTGCGTGTCGAGCGTCGGATTCAACTACCGCCCGCAAATCGCCGCCGGGCAGGATGGCCGGTGTTGGATCGTCTGGGACTGTTGCGCGAACCGCACCCACACCGTCATGGCCGCCCAACGGGACGGCGACCGTTGGCTGCCGGAAAAGCAGATCAGCCATTCTCAAGACCGGGAGATGATCCCCGACATCACCGTGGACGCAGCCGGACATCCGTGGGTAGCCTGGGTCAAACTTCAGGATGTCTGCAACGACGGCGGCGTGGTTGACCAAAAGACCTCCATCGTATGCGCCGACCTGTGTGGCGAGAAGTGGCGTATCCATAAGGACGCAGCCCTCCTCTACCAGGGACTCCTCGCCCGAGAGGGGGCGTGGGGATACCTCGGGCGCCGTCGTCGGCCCATGATCCGCGGCGACATCCAGGGCGGCGTCCACCTCTTCTATGAGATCAAGGAAACGGAGTCCACGCCCACCACCCAGGCGAGCGGATTGCTCCTCATGCGCCACTGGGACGGCAAGGCATGGTCTGACGTGTATGAACTCTGCCGAGAGGACTATGGCTACGTCGTCGCCCATCCCGGCGAGCTGCCGGACAACTATATCGCCGTCGTGGCAAGGCGCGGCTGGCAGGAAGGCGAGGCCCAGATTGCAGCTCAGAACTTAGGCATCTTCCACCTCCCGCTTGCCAAACTCGCCGACTCGAAAGAGTGGGCGCACTGGAAGCCATGCACACTCCCCGCCGCCGGCGACGCGCCGACACGGCCCGGCGTCGTCATCCGGAATCGGAAGTATCAGCTATTTTGGGGCGATCTCCACTGCCACGGCTATCTCTCCTCCGACGCCGAGGGCGAGCTGGACGAACTTCTCTTCTACGCCCGCGACCGCGCAAGGCTCGACTTCTGCGCCGTCGCCGACAACGACAACTACATCAACCGCCCCCTCACCGACTCCGAGTGGCAACTCACCCAGCACGAAACCGCCCGCCTGACAGAGCCGGGGAAGTTCATCGCCTTCAGCGCATACGAGTGGACCTACGCCCCCAACCGCCAGACTAACCACCGCATCGTGGTCTATGAGGATTGCGGCCAACCCATATTCCGGCACACCGACCCGAAGGTCCGCGACCTCGACGGCCTCACTCGCAGCATCGCCGGCCGCGACGCCTTCCTCTTCGCCCACCATCCCAACTGGACGCTCACCAAGAGCGACCAGGAGCGCAACGTCGAGGTGTGTTCGAGCTGGCAGATATGTATTGACAAGGCCGACACGGTGCGGCGTCACTTGGACGACGGCCGCAAGTTCGGCTTCCTCGGCTGCAGCGACACCCACCGCCGCGTGCCCGGCCTGGGCGGGGCGTTGACAGCGGTCCTGGCCGAAAACCTCTCGCGTGAAGCGATCTTCGAGGCCCTCATGGCCCGCCGGTGCTACGCCACCACCGGCAGCCGCATCCTCATTGACTTCTCCATGGATGGGCGCTTCATGGGCGAGGAATACAAGACCTCCGCGCCTCCCCACATCAACATCCATGTCGTCGGCGCGGCGCCGATTGCGACGGTGGAGGTAATACGAAACGGCAAAGTCGTCAAAAAGATCAACGGCCGCGGCGAACGACTCATGATGTCCTATGAGGACTTCGACATCCCCAAGGGCGCGAACTACTACTACCTCCGCGTGACACAGCAGGGGAATCCAAAGAACTATCCCACCAACCTTGCCCCCGCCCACGGCAACCTGGCCTGGTCGAGTCCGATCTGGGTGGAGAAGACCTGATTGTAGATTGGCGATTTTTGATCTTGGATTGTATCCGTTTCGGGGACCTCTGCTCACAGGTGGAATAATATGGAACTCGTTTCTATATCGCGCGACGACATCCACGAGTTGAGCGCAATCTGCATGCTTTCCCTTCCCTACGACCGCCTGGCCCCGGAGGACCTGCGCCACGGCATCTTCAATGATCCGGGCTGCGAGGAACGATGGAATCTTGCGGCCAAAGAATCCGGCCGGGTTGTCGGGTTTGTCGTAGGCGCGTTGCGCCAGAGCGATAAGGAGGGCAAGCTCGGCCTCGTAAAGATCTTCGCCGTGCATCCCGAAGCACAGCGCGCGGGAGCGGCCACGGCGCTCTTTGATCGCCTCGAGGGCGCACTAAAGGGTGCAGGCGCGACGGAAGTCATCGTTGGGGCCCGCGGGCCGCTCTATTTCTTCGGCGGCCTGGACCCGCGCTACACCGAGGCGTATCTCTTCCTGACAAAGCGCGGCTATGCCAAGACCGCCGACACCTTCTACCTGTCCGTAGACCTCCATCAACCGTTGCCCGACTATACCCAACTGATCGCTCAACGCGCTGCCGAAGGCATCACCTTCCATCGTCCCGCGATGGCGGAAAAGCGCGAGGTCCAGGAATGGATTCTGAGGGCCTTCGGCGAGGGGTGGCGCTACGAGACCGGCCTGGCCTTTCGGGAGGAAAAGGTCACCGTCTGGATCGCGCGGGCCGGTGGGAAGGTCTGCGGGTTCGCCGCCAGCAACGCCACCGGCCGCGATTACTTCGGCCCTACTGGCGTGGCCGACGACCAGCGCGGCAAGGGCCTGGGCCGCGTGCTGCTCGTCAAGTGCCTCGAAGACATGCAGGCCGACGGTCGCCCCATCGCCTGGATTCCTACCGGCCTTGGCCGCATCTCCTACTACTACAATGGCGCGCGGGCGCGCGTGGGGCGGGTGTTCTGGAGGATGGGGAAGGCGCTGAAGTGACGCGCTGAGGCGCATTACGTATCGCCCCGAATTCCTCTCGCGCCATGCGCCGATTCACTTCTCCCCGGTCTGACGCACCTGCTTGCCGGACATGGCGCCATGTTTGCCGAGGAGAACTACGATGTCCTGGTGGCCCTTGGATCGGGCATAGTTCAGAGGCGTTGCACCGGATTCGTCGGTCGGGTTCACATCAGCCCCGCGGTCAATCAGCAGTTGCACAACGTCCTTGTGGCCGTGCAGCGCCGCCAGATGGAGGGCCGTCTGGCTGAACATATCCGCCCCGTTGATATCCGCCCCGGCGTCGAGCAGTTGCTTCACCCGCTCCACGTTGCCCGCCTTGGCGGCGCTTCGCAGTTTTCCGCTCTTCCCGCCGCAACCGGGCATGGCGCAAGATAGCACGACCAATAGAAAAGTGGGAATGAGTTCGTTCCTCATGGCATCATCCTCTGCCCGAAGTTTGCTTGCTCTGAAACCCACAGCACCCTTCTATCACAGCCGCCGGACCGAGGCAAGGGGAAACCCTGGAAAGCGGCAAACCCTCCGTCCGGGATCCCTTCGGATGCTGGCCGATTTTTTCCGATTTTTCTGTTGCCGCACCGGAAAGCGTGGTATAATTATGGCAGAAGTTTAGAATCATCGGCGGGAAGGGTCTGTACCCTGCGGTCGCTATGAGAGGAAGAGCCATGGCCAGAAACAAGAAAAGCAGCGTGACGCGTCGTGAGTTCTTTCGCAAGAGCGTCGCCACCACCATCGGCGCCGCGACGTTCGGCGGGGCCTTCGACTACCTGATCCCCGGCAGTCTCTTCATCTATGCCGCCGAGCCGAAGAGCTGCGGCCCGCCGCCGGACGCCAAGCCTCAGCGCCGCAAGGGTGGCGAGGGATTCGCCCCTCTGCCTTTGCCTGTGACACCGCTGCGGCGCACAGAGAAGAAACGCCCGCCCGCCCCGCCGACCCTCGTCGGCAAGGTGGCCTACGGCGAGCAGGTATGGGGCAATGACGCGGACGGCAAGAAATACACCTACCTCGATTGGACCACCGACCCCGGCGACATGGAGACGCTGCTCAAGTGGGTCGGCCACTACCTCGGCGTCCAATATCGCCCCGTCACGATTGACCTCGGCCGGTTCTCCTTCGATCCGGGCGAGAACCCGATCCTCTACTTCACCGGCCACGAGGCAATCAAGTTCGACCCCGCCATGCGCGGCAAGCTCCGCCAGTTCGTCCTCGACGGCGGATACATCATCGCCGACGCATGCTGCGGAATGGACGCCTTCAATGAGAGTTTCGTCGCCGAGATCAAGTCCATGTTCCCCAACCGGCCCATGCGCCGGATCGAGGTGGACCATCCGCTCTACAAGTGCTTCTACCCGATCTCGAAGGTCAACTATCAGGAGGAGAACAGCAAGCGCTACCAGGACGCCCCGCGCCTCATGGGCATCAACGTCGGCTGCCGCACCGCCGTCATCTTCAGCCCATACGACCTGAGCTGCGGCTGGGCGGGACATACCCACGACAAGGGAAAGCGCGTCAGCATCGCCGACGCCCGGTCGGTCGGCTCGAACATCGTCACCTACTGCCTGGCCAATTATCAACTGGGGCGGTTCCTCAGCACGTGCAAGGTCTATCACGAGGACCGCGAGGCCACGCGCGACGAGTTCGTATTCGGCCAGATCATGCACGCGGGCGATTGGGACCCGGCCCCCTCCGCCGCGGCGGAACTGTTGAAATACGTCGCCGTCAACTCCTCCATGGACGTGCAGTTCAAGCGCGCAGACGTGGACCTGAGCAAGGCCGAGGCCTTCAACTACCCCCTGCTCTACATCACCGGCCACTACGACTTCCAGCTATCCGACGCGGAGGTCGTGAACCTGGGCAACTATCTGAAGAGCGGCGGGCTGCTCCTCGCCGACGCCTGCTGCGGCCGCCCGGCCTTCGACGCCGCCTTCCGGCGCGAGATGGCCCGCGTCCTGCCCGGCAAGAACCTGGAGACGGTCCCGGTCAGCCACCCGATCTTCTCGTCGCGCGTCAACATCCGCGAGGTCGAGTACACGCCGTACGCCTTGAACAGCAACCCGAGCCTGACGGCCCCCGAGTTCGAGGTCATCACCCTCGGCGGCGTGCCGTCGGTGATCTACACCAAGCACGCCCTCGGCGCCATGTGGGACGGCGGCGACCGGCCCTACTCCGACGGCTACGCGACGGACGACGCGCTGCGGATCGGGATGAATGTGATTGTTTACGCCATGACGCACTGACGGTTGCAGTAAACCAAGTGCTTTCTTCCTGTCGGGCACACAATACAAACAGGTTCCAACAACACCTTTTCAACAACGGAACCTGTTTGTATCATCACGCCGACCACCTCGGTTCGCTATTGACCCGTGTGCAATGTATTGCGCCGAGAGCGCTTGGAAAAAGTGTGCCCGACAGGAAGAAAGCACGGTCGGAGTTTTTATAGGCGGTTATGATGGAATCCCACGTCTTCGGGCCGGTCCCCTCGCGCAGGTTGGGCATGTCGCTCGGCGTTGATCTCCTTATCCCCAAGACCTGCTCCTTCAACTGCATCTATTGCCAGGTGGGGCGGACCACGCACCATACGCTGCGGCGAGGGCGATTCGTCAACACGAAGGAAGTCCTCAGAGACATCCAGGCCGCCCTCCGCAAGGAGCGGAAGGTGGACTACGTCACGCTCTCCGGCTCCGGCGAGCCGACGCTGGCGAGCAACCTCGGCGAGGTCATCCGGGGAATCCGGCGACTCACCAAGTCCCCCATCGCGGTCATCACGAACAGCTCGCTCCTGTGGCGGCGGGCCGTGCAGCGCGACCTACTCGGCGTGGACCTCCTCGTCCCGTCCCTCGATGCGGCACGGACGGAGACCTTCCGCAAGGTGAACCGTCCCGTTCGCGGGCTACGCGTCGAGCAAATCGTCCGGGGGCTGGTTGAGTTTCGGAAGCGATTCAAAGGCCGGTTCTGGCTTGAGGTCCTGCTTGTTCGCGGGGTGAACGACTCGGCGGCGGACCTCGACGCCCTGCGTCAGGCCATCGCCGAGATCAAGCCGGACCGCGTTCAGATCAACACGGTCGTCCGCCCGCCGTGCGAGTCGTATGCCAAGCCGCTCTCGCCCGCCGCGCTGCGGAGGATCGCCAAGCGGATTGCCGAGGGGATACCGGTCGAGGTCATCGCCCCCTTCCACGGCAAGATGTCGGGCCATGCCGCCGCCACGCGCGATGAGGTGGAGGCCATGCTGAGGCGGCGTTCGTGCACGGTTGCGGACATCGCATCGTCCCTCGGCATCCCGCGCGTCGAGGCGGCCAAGCACGCGGACCTCCTCGTCTCCTCCGGCAAGGCCCAGACGATCCGTCACCAGAAGCAGACCTACTACCTCATTCCGACCAAGTGACAAGTGAAGGAAAAGGAAGCCAGACCAAAGAAAGAGACTTGCCAAATCGTTTGTCGGCTGTAGAATAGATGGTGCTCTTGAATGGGGAATTCAGTTACAGTAATAGTTGGGCGGAGGATAAGATGAGCATCTACGCGACCCTCTGGACGCTGAAGTTCCCGAGGGATGGAGACGATTACACCGGCTGCGAATGGATACAGGTGAGAGCGCAAGGGGTTCCTGCGCACATCGGATCGCCGACGCCTGGATCTGGATACGAAAACGGCGATCCCTACGCTTCTTTCCTGCCGCCGCCGGTCGTGACCGATGCAAACGGTAGTGGCCCGCATCTGCGAGCCGTTGTGTTCGTGACCGAAGGCACCGTCAAAGGGACGGAACGTAGTCCCCAGGAGTACGCAGGTCCTCTACTCGTTCTGAGCGGAGAGGAGTATGCGCGGATGTCTTTCGAGGAGTTGCACGGACGGTTGTGCGAAGTGCTGCGTGGGAATCGAGCGCCCGTTGTGGCAGAGGTCCTTCGGCCAGACGGAAAGCACAAGATCATTCGCGCGAGACTCAAAGAGGACCATCCACCGAACAAGCGCAAGAAGGACGAGCAATAAGGTCGGGGCGCGTTACCGCCGCCTCATGCGCACCCTTCGGCGGATTGCCGGCCGTACTGATCTTGAAAAGATTGCCAAGCCTATCATGCAATTCCAACAGGAAGACTTGCTTCTTGCCGGGTCTTCGGTTAAACTATGGCCACGAAGATCGCAACATTTTGGAACTGTGAATGTTACGATGATTTTTAGGTGTATCGAGGTGGGGTGTTATGCCGCAGAATAGGTAGTTAAAGGTTGTTCGGACAGAAACCATATAAGACATAGTTGGACGTGAGAAATAAATGACCGATATCACAAGAGAACACATTATCGAAAGAGCAAAAGAAATTGCCGCTCGTCTTGGCGTTGCGGTTCTCCGCGTCCCCGATTTTGTGAGGGAATCTGGTATTCCCAAACACCAGATCTACAGTCTGTTTCCTGAGGGTGGATGGAGTGCTGTGTTGTCGGAGGCGGGACTGAATACTGGCGGTTCAGGATATGCATTAGAAGACGATGATCTCCTCAACGAATTTCATCGTGTTGTGACTGAACTCGGCAAGATACCGAGTTGGAATCTATTTCAGAGCCGAGCGAAGATTTCAGGTGATACGATTCGCAGGCGTTTTGGTGGTACGCAAGGCACTCTCAAAAGATATCGTTCTTGGTTGGAAGAGAATTCCCCGGATTCTCCCTTACTTGAACTGATAGGCTCCAAGTCACGCCATGAAATTCCTGCCCCGCCCGAAGGAAATATAAGAAGAACGGAGACAAGCCAAGTCTGGGACAGGACCACGGGACCGGAGTTCGGGGCTCCAATCAGTTTTCGTGGTTTGACACATGCCCCAATCAATGAGCAGGGTGTTGTGTACCTATTTGGGATGGTGAGTTATGAACTCGGATTCATTGTCGAGGCCATACAACCATCGTTTCCAGATTGTGAAGCCAAGCGATGCGTGGACTCAAAGCGGAACCGGTGGCAACGCGTTCGTATTGAGTTTGAGTATGAGAGTAGCAATTTCAGACAACATGGGCATGACCCCCAGCAATGCGACCTTATTGTGTGCTGGGAACATGATTGGCAAGATTGCCCAATTGAAGTCCTTGAACTTCGCACCGTGATAAATGATCTTGAAGGATAAAAAGGAACGTCCAACAAGCCGGATGCAGGCGACGGCAAATAGCCGCGCCTGATCCGGGTCGTTATAAATCATCGAAGGCAATACATGTATCCGGCCGTCGCAAAAGTAGTCCCCCATGAAGACTTTACCCTTGCTATAACGTTCGAGAACGGCGAGGAGGGCATTCTCGACATGCGGCCGTATCTCGACTTCGGGGTATTCCAAAGGGTAAGGAACTATGAGCAATTCAAGCGCGTCCGGGTCGCTTTTGACACAATTGAATGGGACTGTGGTGTTGATCTCGATCCGGAATTCGTGTATGCCAAGTGCAAGATGACCACGCCCGCATGACAAAAAGGGATCAGGCTACGCTGGGAAGTGATTGTTGAAAGTCCGATACGCAATCATCAGCGTGGGCGGGTGGGCGCGGGGCGTCCATATCCCTAACCTGAACCAAATCGCCAACGCGGAGATCGCCGCCCTGTGCAGCCGCAGCGAGGAGAACCTGAAGGCCGGCCTCAAGCTCTGCAAGAACGCCCCAAAGACCTACAGCGATCACCGCGACATGCTCCGCGCCGACGACGTGGACGCCGTCATCGTCTGCTCGCCGAACTGCCTCCATGCCGCCCTCTCCATCGAGGCGCTGGAGGCGGGCAAGCACGTCCTCTGCGAAAAACCCATGGCCCTCACCGTCAGCGACTGCGACCGCGTGATCGAGACCGTCGAGCGGACCGGCAGACTTTTCCAGATCGGGCTTGAGCTTCGCTACTCGGACTTCTTCAACGAGGCCAGGCAGATCATCAAGGAGGGCAAGATCGGCCAACCGCGCATGGCCTGGTGCGCACACCACCGCGGGCCGACCTCCAAGCACAAGTGGCGCGGGCAGAAGGAGATCTCCGGCGGGCCGATCTTCGACGTCGGCGTACACTACAGCGACCTGTTTCACTTCCTGCTCGACTCGATGCCGGCGAGCGTGTATGCCACAGCCGCCGCCTTCGACAACGACGGCATCTGGGACTGCTGCGAGGCGGTCGTCACCCTCGCCAACGGCGCAATCTGCAACTACCGCCAGACCCTCATCAGCCGCCACCATCTCGACACGGCGATCTACGTCCTCGGGTCCGAAGCGTATCTGCACGCGAACATGTCGCGCAAGCAGATCGTCGTCTTTTCCACCCAGGACCGCGACGCACAGCCCGTGATTCTCGATCGGCCCGACAAGGGTCCTGTCTATGGCTTCGACGGCAGCCTCCAGCAGCTTCGGTCGTTCACCGATTGCATCCTTATGGGAACCCCGCCGGTCGTCGGTCCAGAGGTCGGGCGGATCACTACGTCTCTATGCGTGGCGATAGAGGAATCAATAGCCACGGGACAGCACGTCACGATTGAATGAAAAGATCGCCGGAGCCTGTTGCGCGAGTCATTTTTTCGTCACCCTGAGCGAAGCGAAGGGTCTCGAACCCGCGAACGATCGGGATTTTTCGCTTCGCTCAAAATGACATGACGAACGATTGCCATTCGTGCAACAGGCTCTCCTGCGGATGGGCCGGACTCGGTCGGCTGAATTGCTGCCCTACGCCCCAAGCAAGACCATGTAGCCGCACCCTTTATGGGTGCGGGATTTCATGCACTGGGCGTATGGGACTGGCAACGCAGGCTAAAGCCTGCGACTACGCCCCAAGCAGCTTGGCGCGGAAGACGAAAAACACCGCCCCCATGAGGCAGAGCGCCGCCCAGAGGTAGTCCAGGCTGATTTTCTCTCTCATGTAGAGGACGGAGAACGGCACGAAGATCGTCAGCGTGATGACCTCCTGGATGAGTTTCAATTGCCCCACGGACATGACGCTGTGGCCGATCCGGTTTGCGGGGACCTGAAGAAGATATTCGAACAGGGCGATTCCCCAACTTACCACCGCCGCCACAATCCACGGCGCGCTTGCGAGATGCTTCAAGTGACCATACCAGGCAAACGTCATGAACAGATTGCTGCAACACAACATCACGACCGCAAGGACGTACGGACGCATAGGTTGTATCCTATCCAAGAACCTGCTTTACCATTTCCTGCCAGGACCACATCCGAACGATTGTACCGCCGGTTCACCTTGCCGTCAATGACCGAATGCAAGCGCCTGGGCTTGACTTGGGACATTCCCTCTGATAAAAGAGAGAAACTATCCCGAAAGGAGACGCATATGGACGAAATCACAGCGCGAAAAGAGATCGTCAAGATCGGCGAACGACTCTACATGCACGGCTACGCTCTCGCCAACGGCGGCAACATCAGCATCCGCCTGTCCTCGCGGGAGGTGCTCATCACGCCGACGGGGGAATGCCTCGGCGACCTCGTCGCCGACGAGCTGCCGAAGGTCAACATGTCGGGCAAGGTCCTCTCGGGCGACCGGCGCCCCTCCGCGGAGCTGCGGTCGCACCTGAATATCTACCACGAGCGGCCGGACGTGAACGGGATCATCCACGCCCACCCGCCCTACGCCACGGGCCTGGCCATCGCGGGGGAGAAGTTCGAGCGGTTCGCCCACCCGGAGACTTACTGCGTCGTGGGCCGGATCGCCGTGCTGCCCTACGCCACGCCCGAGGGCAACCCGGAGCTGGTGACCGAGCCGATCCGGCGCCACGACGTGCTCGTGATGACGAACCACGGGGTGCTCACGGTGGGGACGACCTTGAAGCAGGCGCACTTCAAGATGGAGTCGCTGGAGATGCTGTCCCACGCGATGACCGTCGCCAAGATTCACGGCGCGATCAACTACCTGACCGACGCGGACCTGAAACTGCTCGACGACTTCAAGAAGAAGCACTTTGGGTAGGCGCGCCTGCCGGAAACCCGATTGCCAGGCAAAGTGGTGCGCCAAGTCGCGCCCAGCATGCCGCCGATTAGTGGGGAGGAAACGGGGTCAAAGTGCAGATTTCAAGATCTGACCCCATACGACCTACGCCCGGCTCGCGACGGATGTTCTTCGGCGGCCCTGCTCGATCTCTTGGGTAATGTGACCACCTTTCTGCCGCTGTGGTGTTGCCTCCGTTGAGCATCTTTCAGCATCGCGCGAGCGTCGTAGTTGAATTTTGCCGCAAGGCGTTCCTTGATTTCTCGCACTTCCGCAACAATTGGGTCCGCGGGGTTTCCTCGTTCTTTCATCGGTCATGCTCCCAGCAATTCCCCTGGCGTGCAGATCACGACTCGGGCGGCTGGTCAGGTAGCTTGGTATAGCGGTCTCCAGATAGAGAGATGGCTTCATAGTCAGATAGTGTACTCCTATATCCCTTGTGTGTCAAGCGAAAGATGGAAGGCGACCAGCTTCGGCGGATGCAGAGCCAAGAGGACGCGCCAACGGAACTCCCCACGACGCGATCAACTACCTGACCGACGCAGACCTGAAGCTGTTGGACGACTTCAAGAAGAAGCACTTCGGGTAGTAGTAATTGGGGTCACTTACGTGAGGACACAAGCCTCACGACATTTGACACTTGCTCTCTGAATGCGGTCAGATTGTTTCGCAGACTCGCGTGGGAAAGGCCGTACAGTGTCTCCCGGCTGGTAAGGCTCTCTTGCATCCTGTCGGCAGCCCTCTCAAAAACTTGCCAGGCGGGATCCACCTTCGCCTTCTCTCTTACCGCTCGGACGGTGTCGCCGGCAGCGTAATTGAGATCCACCATGGCTGATGCAAGCCGGGCCTCAAGCGTCCACGACGGCACATCAGTCTCTCCTGCCGCATGTTCCGCTTGCCGGCAGGCGCGAGTGAGCTTGTCCCTCTCGTCCCCCGGCACGAACGGCCATTCTGCCCTTCCCTCAACCGCTTCCCTGAACGCCCCGATCTGCCACGTGAACGTGAAGTGCTGCCCCCATCGAAATCTGTCTTCAACGGGTTGCATCAGGGCAAGGAACTCGACGAACTTCTCCGGACAAGCATAGTTATTCACAGTCGCCCATGCTCTGGCAAGTTCCGGCATGTCGCGCCCCTTGTTGTTCCAACTCCATTCTGCGATGGCCGCAAGTTTGAGCGCCGGGTAACTGTCCGCAAGCTGCTTCTCTTTGTGTAGGGAACGGTGAGTGAAGGCCAATGCCCCACGCCATCCGGCCCGAATCATCCGCGCAATTCTCCCCCGGTAACTGCCTACATACGAGCGGAACCCCTCCAGGTTGAGATCGGGGGTCAATGCCCAGGAAATCAGAGTCTTTCCGTTCGACACCAGCTCGTCAAACGGCGGGTCCTCGCCGATCGGCCCGCCGTAACAAGCCCGTATGATTTCTTCAGCGTCGGAACCGCGCAACACGTCCACGACACGTTGGGCCGTATCGGGCGGCAGTTTCTTGGCGCGGACGCCAGCCAAGTCGCTCGTAGAAAAACTGTAGAAAGGGATCATCCTAAAATCAGGATAGTTTTCCCGGACCCGCGCTGACGCCTTGAGCAATGCATGGGTCTCAAGAACGAACTGGTTCTTGCCTTTGCACGAATCGCACCCACATTGACCGAAAAACTCCGTCGTCCAGCAGTGGACGCGCATGATGCCATGCCTTGCGTGGGCTTCCATCTGGCTTGCAAGCAGGTCCACAAACAGAGGGTTGGAGGCGCATACACACTGGAACTGTCGGGGCGGACCGAAGTCGGCGCCCTCCGCGACTTGCCACGCCTCCGGCCCCTTTCCCAGTAGTTCGGGGTAATACTTCTCGAACCATCCGTGCCATTCCGCAAAGTTGAAGTGTGGCGTGAAGGTTATGTGTTCGAATAAGCCGAGCTGCGCCGCCTCATCGGTCTGAGGGCCGACGAATTTCCAGTCCTCCCATGTCGGGCCGTTCTTGTTCCTTCCTGTGAGATGGAATGCAGTAGCGCGTGTCGCGCAATTCAGTTTCAGCCCTATCCGCCAAGCCTTGGTGTCCGCGTCCACATTGTGACTCCAGGTTCCCCGCACGGCCAAGTCCGGCCAGTCCGCTATCCTGGCTGCCGGAATCATCACAGCTTTATCGTCAATCTGCCTCGACAGCAGTTGCCGAAGGGTCACCGTTCCATAGTAGACCCCCTTCGGATGCAGCCCCGCAACAATCAGTTGATCGTCGCCGATAGGCTCAATCACGTAGGCCTGTTCCCGGTTGGGAACAGAGCGTAGCCGGTCTATGCTCCCGAGTTTCCTCCCACAGATCATGCCGTCTTGATCTGGAACGCCCACTACGATGGTGAATCCATTGCCTGCGGGCCGAATTCCTGTTCCGCGCTGAATGAACGCCTTCAACTCCCCAACCGCCTTCATTTCCGTGGCCCCCGCATTGGACGGGAGGAGGAAGCCGATCCTGTCCGGCGGAACAGTGATCTTCGACGCTATCGCGATCTCGTGTGGCAGCGGCAGGACGTGGTTGATCCAATCCCTTTCTTCATCCTTGCTTACCCTCTCAGCCTGCCCAAGACACGTGCAACAGATCGCTGTGAAGGCTATACTCATCAAAACAGCCTTTCTCTTTCTCATGGCAACTTTCTCTCCTCGGGGTTTCCAGGGACAGTGGTTGGTCAAGGGCAGAGGGTATATCTTCTATGCACCCACGAGCGGACTTGCCGCCCCATCGCCCCATCACTCCACCACTCCACTACTCCACCCGCCATCAGAACTCCACGTCGCCCACAGCGCCCTCGCGCCAGGCGAGGAGGAGGAGCAGGCGCACGTCCTTCCAGGTGTCGTACTCTTTGACCTCGAAGATCGGGCCGAAGAAGGCGAAGCCCTTGAAGTGGCGGGCGCGCTTCGCGCAGAAGATCGCGCCGCCGATCACGTCCGCGCGCTCGGCCAGGGGGTTCTCGTAGCGGACGACGGCCATCACATAGTTGTCGCGGTTCAGCCGGAACGTCTCCAGCGAGAAGGGCAGGTCCATCTGCGCCCCATCGCGCACAATGGAGAAGCGCGGCGGTTTGGTCAGGGCGTCCCCCTCCGCCACGGCCGCGGTCCAGTGTTTCTCTTCCAGTTGGTCGGTGACGGGCACGACGCGGAGCATGCCGTCCACGACGTTGCTCAGGTGATAGATCGGGCGGTCGCAGATGCCTTCGAGGAGGTCGCCGCTCTTTAGGCCCGCCTTCTCGGCGACGCTGCCGGGTTTGACGGAAACGACCTCGACGCCGCGGAAGGTCTCGAAGCGGCCGAGCAGTTTGAGCCTGATCTTTTGCACCGTCGGCTTGACCGTGATGCCGAGTTCCGCAAAGCGGCCCAGACTGGCCTCGCGTTTCGCTCGTTTTCTTTCGACCCGCTCGATGGCCTTCTTAGCGGCGGATTCTTTCCGTGCCTTGTCCTTTTCGGCCTGTTCTGCGATCCTCTTCGCCTCCGCCTCTTTGCGCACCTTGTCCGCGGCGACCTTCTTAGCTTCCGCTTCCTTGCGCGCTTTTTCATCGGCGGCTTTCTTGGCTTCGGCTTCCTTCTGCGCTTGCTCCTTGTCGGCGGGTTCGACAGCCTTCTTTGGCTCGGGGGATGGTTTCGCGGCTGGGGGCGGGGGTTGCGGCTTTGGAGTCTCGGCAGGCTTCTGCGCAACGGGCTGGGCCGGAGGCGCGGCCGGTTTCTTTTCGGCAGGCGGCTGAACCGCAGCGGGCACCGCGGGCAGGGGCTTCTGCTGCGCCGGTTTCACGGCGGGCGGCGTCGCCGGCGGAGTCGCCTCCTTCTTGACAGTCTCCTGCGCCGCCGGCTTCTTCTCCTCGCACGAGAACAGGACGAAGGCCAACATGCACAGCGCAACAAGGATCACGGCGTTTCGCATGGTGTGTTCCTTTCGTGGAAGAACATAATCGGGATTCCGCCAGCGCGAATCAGAATACGGGCGCGGAGCGGCGTTGTCAAGCGCATTTACCGCCCGATGGCTCGCGCCGAGCCGTCATCGGCCAGGATGACCAGGGATCGTCTTCCCTTGCCGTCCAGATCGGTGGCGGCGATCCGCTCGACGGGCGCGCCGGCGGCGAACTCGGCGACAGGCTTCCCGTCCAGCGCGATCAGGTAAACCTTGCCGTCGCGGCAGCTCGCGGCTATCTCCATCCTGCCGTCGCCGTCGCTATCCACCAGCGTCAGGTCGGTGACGACCTCCGGCAGCTCGCAACGCCAGACCTTCGCGCCGTCGCCCTTGACGGCATAGACGTTGAAGCTCATGGCCGAGGCGATGATCTCGTCCTTGCCGTCGGCGTCGAGGTCGAGGGTGAGCGCATCGGTCACAGCATCGGCGGTGTTGAACTGCCAGAGGAGCTTGCCGTCCGGGCTGATGACGTGCAGGTTCGCATCGGCGCCGCCGAAGACGACCTCCTTCGCGGCGTCGCCGATGATGTCGCCGGAGGCGAGGGCATTCACGATTGGCCCCGTCTGCGTCGAGTAGCTCCACTTCCGGGTCCCGTCGGGATTCACGCAGGGCCACCAGTAGTAGACCGTGCCGCAGACGACCTCGTCCTTGCCGTCGTTGTTGATGTCGGTCGCGATGCCGACGGTGGCGTCGTGGACGGCCTCGAAGCGCCACATCTCCTTGCCCGCGTCGTCGAGGGCGTAGTAGTGCCAGTTGTCGGCCCCGGCAAGGACCTGCTCCGCCGCGCCGCCCTTGAGTCGCGCGGGGAATACGGTGCGGATGCAGCCCGCCTTCTTGTATCGCGGGACCTCGAATTTCCAGACCACCTTGCCCGACGGATTGATGGCACAGACCTTCTCGTCCTCGGAACCTGCGATGACGTGAAGGTTCCCGTCGCCCTTGAAGTCCGCGGCGCAGACGCACGTTACCTTCCCTTCGGTCATGGTCTGCCAGAGCAGTTTGCCGTCGGGACCGAGGCAGAGGACCTCGCCCTTCGTCGTGCCGAGGATTACCTCGTCGCGTTTGTCGCGGTTGATGTCGGCGGCGCAGACGCATGTCAGTTTTGTGAATTCAATTCCTTTTTGGGAAAGGACTTGCGGCGTCAGCGCCATGCCCTTCTTCCTGCCCCAAACCTCGACCTCCGCGAGGTAGATGGCCATGCCCTTGCGGGGCGCGAGGCGGATGCGAATCTGGCGAGCCGAGGCGGTCACGCCTTTCAACTCATGAAGCTCCGGCAGGTGCGCCTTGCCGCCCCAGTTCTCATGGGTCTCCTTGTCCACGATCTCGCCAAGCGTTCGCACATCGTTGGCAAAGCCGTCGTTGCTCGCCTCGATCGCGGCCCGATCGAGTTGGAATATCTTCTGTTTGCTCGACGAGCTGGCCCACCAAGCATGGATGGCGATGCGGGTGATGTCGCACTCGTCCTTCAGATCAATGGTCACCGCAACGGGTTGGTCCACATCCCACATCGTGCATTCGCCGGTCTCCTTCATCTTTCCGTCCAGCAGGTTCTCGATCTTGTTCTCCGGCTTGTCGCTGAAGACGTTCAAGGCCAGCGGCGGCGGTTCGCATGTGACGGCGGCCGCTTGGTCCCAGGCGCGGGGGTGATGGCGGTTGCCGCTGACGAGGACCTCTTTGATCTCCTCCTGGTACTTCCACATCTCTCTGAGCGATGGGAGCCTCGCCGCCGTCGCAGTCCCGGCGCGGGCGGGCGCGAATGATGGGGCCGTCGCAAGGGAGGCGATCTCCCCGGCGAGCAGGGCGAGGTCGGGGCAGCCGTCTATGGCGGTTGTTCCCGCTTCGACGGTGATGCGCTTCGGCTTGTCCTTCGCAAGGGCCACATCCACGAGAGTCCGCTGCGAGGCGAGGATCGTGGTCTTGCCGTTCGCGCAATGGACGGAGACGGGCCTGTCGCTTTGGATCAGGCTGGTCCCGCGCACATTGAGCATGGAGCCATTCGCCAATGCGAAACCTGTGGGCGTGAGCCGATAGGCCGCGGCGCTCACCTCGATCTGTCCGATCCTCTCGACAGACTCCGGCATCGCCGCGCCGGCGAGGGCCGTGTCGCCGCCGGCGATGAGGACGGCATTGGGGCTGACGCGCTTCAGGGCAAGGTCCAGCGGCCGCTCATCGTCGGCGGCATGGAGCAGGTTGAAGTAGGTGAACCGGTCGCCCTTTGCGAGCTTCGCGCGGCCGATCTGCTCCAGCACGCGAACGACCGGCTCGGCGAATTCGTAACCGTTCCAGTTCTTGCCGAGGGCTTGGTCGTCGGATAATTTCAGTTGCAGGCCGGGCGCGGTCGTGACGGAGAAGCGCTTTCCTTCCTGCTCGACGGTCAGCGCATCGCCCGTCAGAGTCGGCTTGCCGATGAGGTGCCACTTGCAGTTGAAGGTGTAATCGCCGGCCTCCCCCGCGGTCATCTCATCAACGACGAGGAAATACTTCTCCTTGAGCCAGATGATGTTGCGATGCCAATCCACGCCAGCGTAATTTCGAACAACCGTCTTGGAAAAACCCACGTCCTCGAAATCTGCTATCGCTTCCAGTTCGCAGAACGGCGGGATCGTGTCCGACTGACCGTCGTTGTAGATGAGGACGCCGTTGTGGAACTTGGGCAGGGCCTTGATGTAGTCGTTGTCGGCGAGCCAGATGCGCTCGCGGTCGGTGATGCGGGAGATGGAGTTGCCGTCGTAGTGCTTGTGGCCGCCGTTGGATAGGCCGTCGAGGAGGAGGTACTGGCGCTTGGGGTCGAAACCGGCGCGCATGACGATCTTGTCCACAGCCTTTTCGATGGGCATATGCTCCTCGCCGCCCCACGTCTGGTAGTAAAGCGGGTCGAGGGCGACGGCCCGAACGCCGAGGAGGTCCTTCGGCTCGACCGGCGCAACCGTGCGGTCGTACTCGCCGATGAGAAATCTCTTCGACACTGGCCTCTTGAGGTCCACCGCCCAGGCGTAGCGGCCATCCCGGTAGTACCACGCCGCGCCTTTCAGGAACGGCATTTCCGTCCACCAGCATTGATAGGACCCGGTGTCGCCGTAGGGGACCTGGTAGGCGAGGTTGTCCATGCCGAGGATGGCGTAGTCGGCGGCCCGACGAGCGTTGCCGTTCTCGAAAATCTGCCAGTCGGGTTTGGCGAGGGCGTACTGCATGGTGTGGTAGAGGGTGAGCCACTGGTAGCCGTTGCAGTCCTCGTAGGGCTTGGCGGCCTTGGCCTGGAGATCGAAGGAGGCGTGGGCGATCTGCAGCCAGTAGTCGGCCTCGACGATGCCGTAGTATTTGCTGTAGTAGGTCCCCGCATGGAACAGGCCGAGGGCGGGGAAGGTCTGATGGTTGTGCCGGACCTTTGCGCTCTTGAGGACGGAGTGGGCCTTGGGCACACAGTATTCGGTGAATTCGAACAAGATCTTTGTGATCTTGGATCGGTCCTCGTCGGTGAAGACGGGGCTCTCCTCCACCAAGTCCCAGGCGGGGATGATGTTGTGGAGCCGGAAGTCGGCGTCCATGCCCCACGGTCCACCGTAGGTCTTCGGCTCGCCGAGGCGGTGCTCGTACATCAGGTAGGCGAGTCTCTTGAACAGCTCGGCATAGGTCTCGTCGCCGGTCCGACCGTAGGCGATGCCCGCGTCGCTAACGAGGCCGGTGATGCCGCAGTGGGCGCCGGTGTCGAGGGCGCGCTGGGCGGCCTTCATCCGCTCCTCGATATATTTGTCGTCGCGCTTCCCGCCCAGGATGCGTTCCGCCTGTTCGGTACCGGGGACCACGTGTAGCGTGCGATCGAGGACGAGGTCCTTTCCGTCATTCACCATGCCGAGGAACTCGTTCACGGCCTTCTCGACGCCGGCCTTCGAGCTGCCGCCGAGGACGAGGGCGTTCTTGCCTGCGCCCCACGGGTCGTGGACAGTCCGCACCACGTATCCATCGCCTCCGGGGAAGGCGTCATCCACCCACGTGTAGCGCAGGCCGTAGAGCGGGACGATAAGACGGTTGTTGCAGATGCTGCCGAGGAGGATGAGGTTGGTCGGCTGCGCGTCGTCACGAACAAACTGGTCCTCAAGATGGATCGGCACATCGGCGCCGGTAGCGGCCTTGATCCGGTCAGCCATTCGTTTTGCCATCGCCAGAAAATCTGGCTGGGCGGGCGAGACGATGACCGCCTCCGCCCGGCCGTCGCGGACGATTTGGGTCTTGAGGAAGAGCGGCTTCGGCGCCTCGACATCGGCGAAGGTCTTGATCTTCTTCGCGCTGAGCCGGAGGTTGTCAATGTAGAGGTCGAAGGTGACGTTGTCGGCGGGCGTGCCGATGAGGAACTCGACGGCGGAGATGTCGGTCAGGGGTTTGCCGGTGACGACCTTCTCCTCAAAGTTAAACCCATCCTGGGGCGCGCCGGGGCTTAGGCGGAACGTCCGCTTAGACGACCCTTCGAACGGCCGACTCCAGTTGGTCCAACTGCCGGCGACTTTCCCCTCGGAATCATAGAGGCGCAGATAGAGGGCGTGGGTGCTGCTGGCGTGGGAGGTCGAGGCGTCGAAGATGATATATCGCTTGTGCATATCAGTCTTTGGGATTGGGACCTTGACGCCGAGGTATTTGTTGCCTTTGAGGTTTTTCGCCGCGCCGGACAGATGAAGGCCGGCCTTGCCGTCGGTGAAGAATCGGGCATCGGTGTTCAATTCCAATTTTGGATTGACCACCTCCTTCCCCCAGGTGATCTGCGCGCCCTCGGTTGTCTCGAAGGAACATACCGGGAGGGTGGCTTCCTCAGCCCAGGCGCCTGTGAGGAGGAGAAGAGACGCGAAAACTCCGAGAAGATGGCGGCGAGCGAACTGTTTCACTGAGGGCCTCCTGATTTCGATGTGCAGGGGATACAGTGGATGGAGACGTCGCCGGGGAACGGACAGGCTACTTCCCGCTCGGCGTGTCCTCGATCTCGATCTCCAATTCGTGGAGTATAGTGCCCATGCGGTAGCTTAGCCGAGCCAGCCAGATGTTGTAATTGATGAGGTTGGTCAGTTCGGCGCCCTCGGCTTGCGTGAGGTCGTCCTGCGCCTCGATCACCTCGAAGGCGATGCCGGTGCCGGCTTTTCGCTTTATTTCCTTGGCTTCAAGCTGTCGGGCTCGGAGTTCCCGGACCTGGGCCGCCTTGTCAATGATATCGAGGAAGTTCTTTACGTTGATAACGGCCTCTCGGACGTCGCGTATGATTATAAGCTCCTGGTTTTTCAGCTCGCGCAGGGCTTGCGCGGCTTGCAGCTGGGCCTGTTGGTACTGCGCTTTGCGGTCGCGGTTCCCGCCCAGGGGCACAGTGACGTTGAGGCCGATGAAGGCGTCAAAGAAATTGGGCGAGTAGAACGGCGACAGGACGTCCATGGAGCCGGGGAACGAATCCCCCAAACCGTTCAGAGTGAGGCTGGTCTGGAGGTCAATTTCAGGATAAAGCTCATTCTTCCGCTGCTTGATCTGAATTTTATTCGCCTCGAGCTGCGCCTTCAACGAGGCAAAGTCCGGACGGAGATTCAATGCCTTGTCCACGCAATAGGCCCAGTCAATCTCTCTCGGATCGGAGGTCGGCTGGTCCCTCGGCACAAGGGCGATATCCGTAAGGATTGATAGATCTGGGTCGTTCATGACCTTCTTTATCACATTTTCAGCGAGCAGCAGATCATACTGGGCCGACACAATGCGCTGCTGCTGTACGGCCACCTGCGCCTCCGACTCGATCAGGTCGGCGCGCGCGATGGTGCCGGCGCGAAACCGTGCGCGGTTGTCGGACAGCAGCCGTTTCGCTCGCCGGAGGGATTCCCGCTCGATCCCGAGCTGGCGGATGCGGTTCACGAGTTGCCAGTAGGCCTCCTGGACTTCCAGTGCCCGGCCCATTACCTCCCACTCGAAGGTATATTTCGACCCTTTCAGGTTCATCATGGCGATTTTGATGTTACTGCGGTTGTAGTCAATGCCCGCCCCTCTCAGCAGGGGTTGATCAAAGGTAAACGTCAAGGCCGGGCTGTAAGTCGGGTTGAAGGAAGGAGCAGGCGCGCCGGTGGCAAGGCTGAATGATGTGGAGGAATTCTGCCGGCTATAGTCGTATTCCACCGTCACGTCTGCGCCCGTGACCATCTTCTTGGACAGCGCGGTGGTCATCGTGGTGGTGCCGACCCTGCGCGCCGTCACAATGTCCCAGTCGGCCAGATATGCCTGGCCTCCGGGCGTGAACACTGATCGGCTTGGGCTTGGGCTGGCCGTTGGTATATCCTGGGCACGCTGCCGGAAGTTGTAGGAAAAGGTCGGGTCGAAGACCGCCTTCTGCCGGACGATGTCCTGCTCCCGGATCAACGGATCGGTCCGACTGATCTCGATGTCCAGATTGTGTTCGAGGGTGCTGTAGATGCAGTCCCGAAGCCCGATCACCCGAAGGTCCTTTCGTCCCAGGGCGTCCTCGGTTCGGCTGATGCGAATCAGTTCCTCGTCGGTTTCCTGGTCGCGAGGCTCCTGGGCCGTTGTCGGTGTGCAAACCAACACCGCTCCGACGAGAATGCCGAACAAGAACCCAAGAATCGGTTCCGGGGTGCGCTTACCCCATCCCTTGTCCAGCCATTTGCTTAAATGCAGCATCTCCCACACTCGCCAAAAAGGCCATGAGCTAAACCTGCGCCCATGGCCCGATGGGTCCGCTTTTACGTTCCTGATGTTGTTTATCGAATAAGGAATCAAGGCATGGATTATATCTCGCGCCGCACGGATGTCAAACAAAAAAACAGTCGCGCGTGACGGCTTTGGTGGGTGATGGGCGCCGGTGGTTCCTCGGACCGATTATGCGCAGCGAGACAGCAACGCCTTTTGAATGATTTTCCTGAACGTGCTCAGACGGAACGGTTTTATCAGGTAGCCAACGCCTGTTTGCAGGACGAACTTCTGAATTTCGGGTGAGACCGTGTCGCCGGTGGTGAATATGATACGGTCCGCAATGCCGGGGCGGTTCTGTTTGAGCCACTGATACAGTCCGCGTCCATCCATCCCGCCGGGCATTCGGATGTCGGTGAGGATGAGGTCGTAATCTCCCTTCTGGAGGCTTTCCAGAGCCTCGGCTGCGGTGTGCGCCGTTGTCACATTGTGACCCATGCTTCGTAGCGCGTTGCTGCAGATTCTGAGGATAAAATCCTCGTCGTCAACGATGAGGACGGAGGCGCTGTGCGAGTCTGCCGCTTCCTTGTCACAGGGGCGGGAGTCAGGTTCGGAAACGACCGAGGCGGGCAGTGTGACAGTAAAGACCGCCCCCGTTTCGTTGTTCCGGGCCTCGATGTGTCCTCCATGTTCCTCAAGGATGCCATAGGCGATGCTGAGGCCCAGGCCGGTCCCCTTGCCCACCTCCTTTGTGGTGTAGAAGGGATCGAAAATCTTTTCGATCTCCTTGATGCCCCCGCCGTCATCGCTAAATTCCGCCGCTATGGTATTCCCGGAGCGCCATGTTCTCACGCGGAGACTGCCTGCGTCGTTACGCTCTGTTATGGCGTCAAAGGCGTTTGAAATAATGTTGACAAATACCTGTTGCATCTGTGAGCGATCCGCGAACGTGACGGGCAAGTCGGGATCGTAGTCCTCGATGAGGGCGATGTTTCGGACGGATAACTCGTGGCGTCGCAGGTCGAGCGATTCGCGAAGAATCTCGTTTACGTCCACCTGTTCCCTGGACGTCTCTTCCTGTCTGGCAAAGCGGAGCAGTCCGTTCACGATATTGACGCAACGGGCGGCCTGCTGAAGGATGAAGTCAAGTTCCCCGTTGATCAGTTTCCGGACGTCTTCGCGCTCTTTGAGGAGTTCGGCGAATCCGATGACCCCTACGAGGGGATTATTCAATTCGTGTGCAATGCCGGCAACCATGGTGCCCACGGTGGCCAGCTTGGCGGAGCGCATGAGACGCTGTTGCATCGCCACGTAGTTGGTAATGTCCTCCGCCACGCCGAGAAGGAGGCAGGTATTGTTCGTCGCATCCACCAACGGCGAGCACGATGCGGCGTATTGCCGCCATTCGCCGTTCTGTGAAGCCACGCGGTACTCCACCCGCCCGACATCCTTCCGTTGGTTGGTCACGTCGTGGAGACATTCCTTGAATTTCGGCCCGTCCTCGGCATGAAGCAGGTCGAAAATGGACCTTCCCTCAAGTTCGGAGAGGCTTCGGCCGAGCATCTGGCAGCCGTGCTTGTTGACGAATGTCAAGATCCCCGAAGAGTCCGTGGTAAATATCATCGCGTGGGCCGTATCAACGAGGGTGTGATACCGCCGCTTGGATGCGTCGTAGGCCTGCGCAAGGCGCTCGTGGAGTTTCACCTTCTCGATGACGATCGCGGCGTGATTCGCCAGAGCCGCCAGCAGCTCCAAGTCCTCCTCGGCGAAGACTTGCCTGTCGCTGCCGCGGTTCATGTTCAGGACGCCGAGGACCTTGCTGCCGATCCGGAGAGGCGCGCAGACGGAGGAGGAGATGTTTCTACCCGTCGCCATCGGCCGATGGCGGGGATCGTTCCCTGCGTCGCCCTTGAGGAGGACCGCCTCTCCCTCCTGGGCCACCACCCCGGCGATCCCTTCACCGAGGTTCACCTTTTGACTTTGTGCTTCGGGTTTCAGACCGATGGATTCCTTGACGGCGAGCGTGCTGTTTGCCTCATCCAGGAGCATCAGCGATCCGCTGTCGGCGCCGAGCACCTGGACGGCGCTGCGGAAGACGTGGCGCGCCAGTTCATCGAGGTCCACGGTGGATACCATCTTCTGGCTGATGTCAAACAAGGTCGCCAGCCGGCTGCTGAGGCGCAACATGCGCTGGGCGGCCTCGCGGGCCTCTCGCTCCTTCTTCACCTGCTCGGCGAAATAGCCCACCACCATTGCGGTGACGAAGAAGAAAATCACCCGCATCACGAACGAGACCGAATGGAGTTCGACCCCGGTCTTCCCGTACTTCGTGAGCACTCCATAAATGACGGCGGTGACCAGGCTTGTGCCCGCCGCCGCCGCCGAGCTCCGGGAAGATGCCGCGATGAAGATGGTCAGGAAGTAGACGAGATAGAACTCCGTGGCGCGCGCCCGCAAGTAGAAGACGAACACGCTGACGAAGAATGTGTCGAAGCAAAAGATCCATCCCGTGATGCGTTCCGACTCAAACCGTTGGAAGGGCTGAAAGAGAAGGACGATGTTGGAGGCCAGGAAGACCCCGAGCACCGAATAGACAATGCCCAGGTGCTCCGCCGCCGCCTCCCGGCCGGCCAGGACGGCGACTACGGCGAAGATGAGGAACCGCGTGATGACGATAAAACGCTTCCGGTTGGTGACGAAGCGGCTCCCGCTTTGTGCGGGAGAGGGGGAGACGCCCCCGTCAACAGTTGTCCTCGTCAATTTCTTGTCGGCATCCATCCCTTTCAATCCTTTCTCCGCACCGCGAGGACCGCGATATCGTCGTGCGGCTGGATGCCTCCGCTGAACGTTCGCAGGCTCGACCGGATGTCCTTGATAAGGGCTTCGGCGCTTGATGTTCGGCAGGCTCCTGCCGCTTCCGCCATTCGCTCCGGCCCGTACTGCCGGTCCTCCGGGTTACGAGCTTCCAGGAGACCGTCCGTGCACAACACCAGTGAATCGCCGGGCCCGAAGGGCACGGCAGCGCCCTGGTAGCTCGACCCAAGGGTGCTGGCCAGCGTCAGGGCGATGCATCTTCCGTTGTCCAGGAACGCGGCGTCGGGTTCGTCGGCGCGCAGCACCAGAGGCAGGCAGTGGCCTGCGTTGCAGTATGTCAGGGTGTTGCGTTCCATGTCGAGCACGGCATAGACCATGGTCACAAACATGGCCGCCCCGGTCAGTTTGGTCAGCATTCGGTCCAGGTCGGCCATCAGGAGCGGCGGATTCGAGATGAGATCCTGCGAGTCGGTCCGTTCGACCAGACTCTCGATATTCATCTTCAACATCGCAGTGATGAGGGCGGCGGAAGGGCCATGCCCGGAGACATCGGCGATATAGAAGGCGTACTTGGTTTCCCCGATAGGGAATGCGCCGTAGAGATCGCCCCCGACGTTGAAGCATGGCTCGTACAGTCCCGCCAGGTCCAGCCTTTCATCGAGGACCAGGGAAGTCGCCGCGTAGCACTCCTGTACGCGCCGTGCGAGTTCCAGTTCGCGGGTGAGCTGCGTATTCATCTCTTTGAGGCGGCGGTGATACGCCTCGTTTTCGAGTCGGGTGCGCCGCATCTCAATCGCCCGCGCCACGGTGTTCCACAGATCGTTCCCCGCGCCGAATGGTTTGTGCACAAAATCGTAAGCCCCCAGCCGGACGGCCCTTACGGCGTTCTTGACGTCGCCCACGGCGGTCACGATGATGACCGGGATTTCCGGATCGAGCGCACGGAGGTGCTCCATGAACTCAAACCCGTCCATCCTCGGCATCTTTATATCCGTGATGACCACATCGTAAGGCCTTTCCCCAATTTTCGCCAGGCCGTCCTCGCCGTCGGTTGCCTGTTCCACGGAGCAGCCCTTTGTGCTCAACATGCGCGACAGCACCTCGCGGACAACAATCTCGTCATCCACCACAAGAACCTTCCCCGGATCGCATTGGCTCGCAGTCGTAATCATGGTTGATTATCCATCCAATGTTGCTTATTGCCTGCCTGTTATACTTTGCTTTCCCGCGTTCCGGTTGATACACTGTTCTCCGTCCGACCCATCATGGACCCGCACCCTGCAGGACCTCAATGAGGGCGTCCACCATCTGCGGGTCGAGTCGGGTGCCCCGCTCCGCCATGAGGCGATCTATGGCAAATTCCCTCTGGATGCATTCATCGTGCCCATCGTCCACGTCGCTGTTGGCGAACGTATCGGCCACGGCGACCATGCGCGCCCCGACGGGGATTTGCTCCCCCCGGAGCCTGTCGGGATATCCGGTCCCATCGAAACGCTCGTGGTGATGCAGGACAGCCCCCAGGATCGGCTGGAACTCACGAATCGGCTGCAGAATTCGGTGGGAGATAAGAGGATGCTCCCGAAATTCGGCGAGTTCATCGTCGTTCATGTCGCCGGTGGATTTGCTCAGCAGGTCGTCCCGCAGCCCGATCTTCCCGATGTCGTGGAGCAGGCCGGCCATGCGAAATTGCCGGATTTCCTCCTCCGAGAAGGAGAGATACTTGGCCATTTTCCCGGCATGAATCCCCACCCTTTGGGAGTGGTCCTTCGTAAGGGGGCTTTTCGCACCCATGGTCATGGCGAGGCTCTCCACCGTATCGAGCATCATCTCGCGGGTGTGGCCTTGCGCCGAGTAGAGATCCCGCACCGCGCCGAGGAACTTGCCGTCCGGACTGTGCCGGTTTTCCATGAGTTGCTGCTCCAGCTCCGCCACATACTTCCGATTTTGAACGGTGGTGAACCGCCTGTCGAGGGCGGCGTGAATGCTCGCGACGGCCTGCGGCCAGTTGATCGGCTTTGTGATGTAGTCATCCACCCCCAATTTGAGCGACTGGATGGCGGTATCCACGGTGGCGTAGGCCGTCATCAGGATCACCGGCGTGTCCGGGCAGCTCTGCTTGATCTGCCGGGCAAGCTCCACGCCGTCCATCTGGGGCATCTTGATATCGCTCAGGACCAATCCCGGCCGAAGGCGCTGCACCGCCGCAAGCGCCTCGTGCGGTCCGTTGGCCAGGGATGTCTCGAATCCCTTGGACTGTAGAATGCGAGAGACCGTCTCGCGCACGCTTGCCTCATCGTCAACAACCAAAATCTCTCCCCGGTCCATCTTCGTCCTTCCTTTCAGGCGTCGAGCATTACGACGCCGGCAACGGTGTTACGCAACTCTTCCACACTGAACGGCTTCCAGATCACCGGAAGCTCGATATCCGACAGGAGTTCCTCCGCCCTGTGCCCCGCTGTGGCGCCGGTCATCAGGATCATGCGCCGGGCCAGCGCGGGCAGGCGAGCCTTGATCCACTCATAGATGTCCCGGGCCGACATCCCCCCCGGCATGATCAGGTCGCTGATCACCACGTCGAAGTGCTCCCGCCCCAGCCGCTCGAGGGCGTTCTCGGGTGAATAGCTTGTTTCGACATGGTAGCCGAACTTGCTCAGGATGCGGCGGATCGCCTCGGCAATGTCCTCTTCGTCGTCAATGACCAAAATATCCTCAGCGCTCATGGCAACCTCCTTGTCAGCCGACGGCGGCCACTCCATTGACCACCTGGCGCAATTGTTCTATGGCAAAGGGCTTCGACACGACGGGATGAACCGCGCCTCCCAGCATGTCTTCGGCCTTGTCGGGCACAATTGACCCAGTCATGAAAATCGTCCTATCCGCCAGCCCGGGCGTGTGTTCCTGCATCCAGGCATAGAACTCCTGGACCGTTGCCGGGCCGGGGATTCGCAGATCGCTGATTACGATGTCATACTTCTCCGACTCCAACTTCCTTATGGCATCGGGAATCGTGGCGGCGGTGTGCACGGTGTAAGCAGGGGAGAGAATCCGGCGAACCGCCTCGCACACGTCTTCCTCGTCATCCACCACCAGGATTTTTTTGCCTGCGGTCGGCAGATCCTTGGTCTCCGAATCCGTTTGCGATTTCCCCTTTACGGCCGATCCTCCCATGGGAAGGCGGATGGTGAAGATCGCGCCCTCTGCCGTGTTCTCCGCCTGGATCGCCCCGCCATGCTCCTTCACGATGCCGTAGGCCACGCTCAGCCCGAGGCCGGTCCCCTTGCCCACGTCCTTGGTGGTAAAGAACGGCTCAAAGATCCGGTCCAGGTGCTGGATGCCGCCGCCGTCGTCCTCGATCTGGACTACGACGGCGGAGGCGTTCCGATGGGTTCGGACGATAATTTTGCCCCGGCCCTTCCGCTCCTTGATCGCGTCAAAGGCATTGCTGATGATGTTGAGGAACACCTGCTGGAGCTGGTGGGCGTTAACGTGGACGCTCTCCAGATGAGGCTCATACTCTTCGATCACCTCGACGTCGTTCACGCGCATCTCATAACGCCGCAGATCCACGGTGTTCTGTAGGACTTCGTTCAGGTCCGTCGCCGCCTTCTCCGCCTTTTCCCGCCGGGCAAATCGCAGAAGATTTTCGACGATGGCCGCGCACCGGGCCGTCTGTACCGTGATGCGCCCCACGTCCTGCCGGGCCTGCTCGGGCAGATCGTCGCTCTCCGACAGCAGATGCGCGTAGCCCGATATGGCGGCGAGGGGGTTATTCAGTTCGTGCGCAATGCCCGAGATCATCGTCCCCACCGCCGCCATCTTCGCCGACTGGATCAGTTCCTTCTGAAGGGTCTTTCGTTCACTGATGTCGCGGACCGTCGTGAGAATGGCGTCCTCCCCATGAATCTGAATCCTGCTGGAATACACCTCCACATGGACGGCGGTCCCATCCTTGCGAAGGTCTCGGATTTCATATCCTCTTTCCAGTTGATCGGGGGGCGTCTCGCGCCGGCGCGTGAGGATGCAGCGATCATCGGGATGGATGAAATCCATAATGGATCTGCCGAGGACTTCCTCCCGCCGTTCGAATCCGTGCAGTTGGAGCCACACCGGGTTCACATCCGTCAGCTTTCCCTTTTGCGTGATGCTGATTGCCTCGGGCGAGTCATGGAAAAGGGTCCGATACTTCTCCTCCGACTCACGCCGCTTTTCCTCCGCTTGCAGGCGCTCCGTTACGTCTCTCAGCGTGATAAGAGCCGCCACGCCCCCATTCCATGGGATCATTGTCGCCGTCAGGTCCATGTGGCATATGCTGCCGTCGGCGCGGGCGAACTCCTGCGCCTCAAAAACATACCCGTGCACCCGCAGGTTCCTCCGCCACGAGTCGCTTTTATGGTCGCTGCTCCTTGAGAAGAGAAAGGAGAAGGGCCTGCCAAGGATATCCTCTTTCTCGTATCCCAAGACGCGCTGCATGGCGCGGTTCGTCTCCACGACCTTGCCGCTTCCGCAGTCCACGATGACGATGACATCCAGAGATCTGTCAATCATCAGGCGGAACCTGTCGTCCGGCTCGCACCGGGCTTCGTGGGCGTGTCGCTGAATTGTGTCGCAGGTCGCCATCTCTTCTCGCTTCCTTGCTTCAACTGTGATGCAGTATTCCACGCAAGCAACGCATGGGGTCAAGGTGCGTTTCAATCCTCAGCCAGAAAAGCTGCAAGGAGAGAAAGCAATGGGCGTGCCGAATCGGAAGGGACCTATAAAATGCGTCGTAGAGGTAGTTTGGAGGCCAATGCCGCCATGCCACCCGCAATGGCAGGATGGAAGTTACTCCAATCGGCGGCTCTAAGCGGGGTAAGAATGCTTCATTCAGAGAAATGGGGCGCGTCCGGTAGGCTTGATTTTCGATTTCCGATTTTCGATTGGCGATTTGAATCGAAAATCGCAAATCGGCAATCGAAAACCCCTCTCGCGGGCTATTCCTCTTTGGCCTGGTCCCGGAATTCGCCGGCGTCCAACCCGTGTCGAACCAGCTTCTCACGCAGGTTTGCCCGGTGCATCCCCGCCGCCTCCGCCGCCTTGGACACATTCCCCCCAAAGGCGGCCAGCAGCCCCTTGAAATAATCCGCCTCCACCCGGGCGAGCGCGGTATCCTTGAACTCCTTGTAGGTGAGGATGCCCTCGCTCCTGCCCTCTGTCTCCCGGACGCCCAGCAGCTTCATGACGTCCTGCGCCCGGACATCGTCGCCCGCAGCCATGGCGTAGAGCGCAGCGGCCAGGTTCTGCAGCTCCCGCACATTGCCGGGCCAGGCATGGGCCGTAAGCGCCTTTCGCGACTCCGGCGTCAGCTTCAACGGCTGGCGGTCGGCGGGGCAGTAGCGCTTGAGGAAATGCTCCGCCAGCGCAATCACATCCGCGCCACGCTCCCGAAGGGAGGGCAGGAGTATGCCGAACCCGCGAATCCGGAAAAACAGGTCGTTCCGAAATTTATTGGCATCCACCTGCTCCTGCAGGGAACGATTCGTGGCCGCGATCACGCGCACGTCCGCATAGCGCGGCTTCGTGTCGCCGACGCGCAGAATCTCGCCGCTGTCGAGCACCCGCAGGAGCTTGGGCTGAAGATCCAGCGGCATCTCGCCGATCTCGTCCAAGAACAACGTCCCGTTATCCGCCGCCTCGATCAATCCGGCCTTGTCCGCCCGCGCGTCGGTAAAAGCCCCCCTGACATGTCCGAAGAGCTCCGACTCGATCAGCGTCGGCGAGACCGCCGCGCAGTTCACCGCGATGAAGGGTCCCTTCGCCCGCCGACTGCTCGCATGGATCCCCCGCGCCACCAGCTCCTTGCCCGTTCCCGACTCCCCTTCGATCAGCACGGAAACGTCGAGCGGCCCGACGCGGCGCATCTCGTCGGTGACCTGCCGAATTTTTTCCGAATTGCCCACGATGCCGAAGGGGTTTTCACCCATGACCCGGCGGAGCGATTCGTTCTCGCGCCGCAGATCGGTCATCTTCCACGCCCCCATCACGGTGTAGAAGAGCTGCGGGATCGAGATCGGCTTGACCAGCATGTACGAAATACCCAATTCCAGCAGCCGGTCAACCACATCCTCGCCGGGGAAGGCCGTCATAACGATGATCTCGACGCCGGCCCATCGCGATCGAATCTGCCCGATCACGCTGTAGCCGTCCATCTCCGGCATCTGCAGGTCGGTGACGACGATGTCGAAGGGCTTTTTCGACAGCTGCGTGATCCCCGCGGATGCGCCCTCCGCCGCCTCGGCCAGGGTGACGAGGGGCCGAAGGGCCTGGAGGCAGAAGGCCCGAACGCCCTCGTCGTCGTCAATGACGAGGACCTTCGCGTCAATCTTCCGGGATTTGGGTCCGCCTGCTTTGGATTCGCTGTCCATCATTCGTCCCTCACAAACTGCTTTGCCCTCTCCTCCACGACGGCAACCCCATCATAGAGAAAATGCCGACGGCTGTAAAGTGGAAAAATCCCAATGGCGTTTTCCCTTGTATCTCTCGCGGCCATCCTCTACCATTCTCAATCGAGAATAGAACGTCACCGCCCCTTCAGGAGAGAGATGGGGATGCCGACCGTCAGCTTCACCACCGCCAACTACGCCGGTAGGGCGCTCAGGTATGACTCCGGCGCCGACTGGGCCAGGCATATCGAGGCCACCATCGCGTCCACCTCACCTGACATTAACCGGCCATCCCCCACATGCAATTTCACGAAAGGATGTTCACATGCCCGACGACCGATACCTCGCATACATGGGAAAAGGACCGAAGAAGATTCCCCACTGGGAGCACTGGTCCTGCCCCGACGCCGAGACCTACCTGACGGGAATTGACTATTACGAGCACCCGAAACTCTGCCGAGAGAAGCTGCGGGATCTCTACCCGCAACTTGGACTCGGAATCCCTAAGACGGACGATCCCCGACCACGGCCGGAGGACCAGGATGACAAGGGCAAAGGTCGCTGGGGAGATTCACTGCGCAACCACTGGCAGCAGGAGGTGGCCTCGAACCGGTTTAAGAGCACCGAAGAGATGCTGCGTTTCAGTCCCCTCGAGCAGGGGGACTTTTCGGGCTGGCACGTCGTTGTGGACGGAGATTTCAGCTCCGAAGAAGTCATCTATCAACGCTATCGCAAGAACTATCCCAAAGAGTGGGGAGACCAAGCCCCTGAAGGCAGCTCGGTCAGCGTCGGTTTCTACAACACCATGTTCATGTGGCCCATGTTGGTCTTCGGCTATGAGCACTTCCTGCAGATGTGCCTGGAGCCGGAATTCGAGCGGATCATGAACGAGTTCGCCGAGATCAACCGCCGGGTCTTCCGGGCATTTGCCCGATTGCCGGTAAACTTCGTGATCTGCCATGACGACATCGTCCTGTCCAGCGGTCCGGTATGCTCCCCGGCATGGATGCACAAGTACATCTTCCCCCGCTACGAGGAATACTGGGGCTTGCTGAAGGACGCCGGCAAGGAAGTGATCTTCATGGTTGACGGCTGCGTGGACGCCTTCGTGGATGACGTCATGACCTGTGGGGCACGCGGGATTATCAGCGAGCCGTTCACGGACTACAAGGCCATTGCTCGCCGTTACGACAATCCCTTCATCGCGGGCGAGGGCGACAACCGCATCCTCATGCGCAACGACCCTGATGAGATCAAGGAGATGGTCCGCTCCATGGTCGAGACTGGAAGGATGTCGGGCGGCTACATGATGTGCATCGGCAATCACATCCCGTGGAACGTCCCGCCCGATGCGATCAAGCGCTACCTCGATCTGTCGGCGGAACTGGCGTATCGGTAGATGGGAAGGGGTGAACGATGCGCTCACTCACGCATTTGTCGGTTGACGCAGCACCGTTTGTGCTGTAATATAAGTGGGAGTAGATAGTGCACTGGTAGAGGCGCAATTGACTGGAAAGGAGGCAATGAGGCATGGGCAGACTATCGTATACCTGGAACATGATGGGGGCGTCGTGGAGTGTGTTGAGGCAGAACAAAGGGCTCATCGTTCTGCCCTTGATATCGGGCTTTTGCTGTTTGCTGGTGATGGTCTCGTTCGCGATTCCCATCTTCCTTGCGGGTGATGCCATCCTGCCGAACGAAAACCAATCCTTCGCGCAGCAGGCCCTGTTCTATGCGATCCTGTTCCTCTTCTATTTTGTCAACTACTTCATCATCGTGTTCTTCAACTCGGCCGTGATCTCCTGCGCGATCCTGCGGATGCAGGGAGGAAATCCCACGGTAGGCGACGGGCTTCGGATGGCGGCGGCCCGGCTGCCGTTCATCGCCGGGTGGGCGTTCCTGTCGGCGACAGTGGGGTTGATCCTGCGGATCATCGAGGACAGGTCGGAGAGGGTGGGCCGATTCGTGGCCGGGCTGCTGGGCATGGCGTGGACGATCGTGAGCTTTCTGGTTGTGCCCATCCTCGTGGTGGAGAAAAAAGGACCGATCGAGGCGCTGAAGGAATCAACGGCGCTGCTGAAGAAGACATGGGGCGAGCAGTTGGTGAGCAATTTCGGTTTCGGCCTCATCTTTTTCGTGCTGGCAATCCCGGGCATTGTGCTGGTTGTGGTAGGCGGAGTCATGATCGCGTCTGCTTCGGCGGTGCTGGGCGGGCTCCTCATCGCCATCGGGGTGATCTACTTCGTCCTGCTGGGCTTGGTGCAATCCACGCTGCAGACGATCTTCCAGGCGGCGCTCTACCTCTATGCCCGCGACCAGCAGGCGCCGGCGGGCTTTGATTCGCAGATGCTGTCGGGTGCGATTGCGAGGAAGTGACGGGGCTACTCGTTCAGCGTCTTGATTCGGAGGATGGCCTTCTCGATGTCGCGCTTGAGTTTGCCCTTGGCGCCCCTCAGGGCGTCCTCGAGGGCGGGGAGCGTGGCGGGGTCTGCGAGCATGCCCAGGGCCTTCGCCGCCGCGCTTCTCTCGGTTTCGTCTTCATCGTCCCACACTTCTTCCGCGGCCTTCCCTTCGGGGGCGACGTTCTGCTGATCCCTGTCGCCTTCGAGCATGACAAGAAGCGTGGGAATCGCGCTACGGTGGCCGATCTCCCCAAGGGCGGTGGCGATTTCCCCGGCGAGCCAGGGGTCCTCGTGGCGTCGGGCCTCCAGGACAGAGACGAGTGTGGGCGCGGCCGACGGATCGCCGATGTTCTTCAGCGCCTCCACGCACGCATAATGCAGACCACCCGCGCCGAGTTCCTCGGCCAGAGGATCCGAGAGCGCGTCGCATAGCGGCTGCACGGCAGACGGATCGCCGATCTCGCCGAGGGCCTCGGCCGCCTCGCTTCGGATCGCGGAATATGGATCCACCAGCGCCTTGATGAGCGCGGGACATGCAGGCGAGCCGATTCTAACCAGGATGCTGCGCAGATCGAACGCCGCTGTGGCATCTTCGATATCTTCAGCGTTCTCATTCCTTGCCGCATCCTTTTGCATTCGCTCCACTATGGCGGGGACGGCCGGCGCGCCGATACGTGCCAACTGATCCTCCGCCGCCGTGCTTCGATCATCGTCGTCGCTGAGAGCATCTTCGATGAGTTTTTGAATATCCGGCGGCGTTTTGGACGCAGAAGCCCTGTCGGGGGGAAGCGGCGGCCCGGGGCGGCGGTGGAGCCGCCAGAGGACGGCGCGCGCAGATGTGTGCACATCATCGGGACCCTTCTCCGCAATGAGTTCCAGCGCCGGCGCGGCCGATTCATTCACCGAGACAGGCCCAAGAAGCTGGGAGCACACGATGGACAGGTCAATGTTCAGAGACTCATCGTTCTTGTCAAGGATGCGCTGGACGCCCGGCAGGCCCTTGTCGCCGAACCGGATCAGGGCGATGATTGCGCTCTGGCGGAGTCCAGAGTCGTCCCGGTCAAGCGCCGCCTGCAGGGCCTGGGCCGAGGCGTCGGTCGGATAGAACCCCAGGGAATAGGCGGCGGAGCGGCGGACCTTCGCGTGAGGGGATTCAAGCGCATTGACGAGGACGGGGACCGCCTCCGGGCTCTCCATGGGGGCGAGGGCGGCGGCTGCCGCGGCTGCTGTATCCGGGTCGGTGTCGCCGACTGCCTTCAGCAGATCAGGCCCTGCCTCCTTGTGCTTGAACTGCCCCATCGCCCAGGCCGCCCAGGAGCGGACCTTGGGGTCTTCGTCCCGAAGCAAGGGGTGTACTTGGGGAGCGACGGAGGCGTCGCCGATGTTGCCGAGGATGGACACGGCCCGCCAGCGGGCCTCCGGGTTGCGGTGGGTCAGGGCCTTGATAAGCTCTGGCGCGGCCTCCTTGTTGTTGTGCTTGTAGATGCCGTGGACCGCCCAGAGGCGGGTGTATGGGTCCTGGAGGGCGTCAAAGAGCGCGGGCAGGGCCTTTGGGTCGGTCTGTTCGCTGAGCAGCCGGGCGGCGCGCAGGCGCGCCTTCGGGTCCTCGTCCTTGAGCCTCTTGAGCAGCTCATCGAGGCCGGGCTGCTCCTGCGCGGGGCACGGCGCCACAACGAGAACAGAGACCCAGATGAGGGAAACCAGAAAGAATCGGACTGCCGGAATCGCTTGCATCACACCCCCCTGACGAAAAACGTGAACTAACTGGGCTGTTTGTAGAACGGCTCTTTCTTCAGACGCTCGACGGCCTGGCGTACGGCGGACTCGACGGCCCTGGACGAGATGGTGGCGCCGCTGATGGCGTCCAACTTGAACTTGCCGGAGTCGAAGTCGGCGACCGTGTCGCCCCTGAACTGCTCGGTGAAGTAAGGTTCCTTTTCGCCATAGCGGACCTCGTTGATGCGGGTGCCGAGGCCGGGGGTTTCTGATGCCTTGGCGACGCGGACGCCCTGGATGGTCCCGTCGGCGGTCATGCCGACGACCACGTCAATCGGGCCGCCGTAGCCGCGAGCGGAGGTGATATAAACGACGCCATCGAGCTTTCCGTCCTTGCCCTTGCCCTCGAAGCGATCCATGGGGCCGGCGCCCTCGGCGATGTCGAACTCGGCGCCGGGGAGGACCTGCTGCGCTATCTGCGTCTTCGCGGCGAGGTCCTGCTTCTGGATGATGGGATCGGTCAGCACAAAGATGCCCGCAAGCGAACCGCCGGAGACGAGACTGATGGACCCGAGGGCCAACACCATTTGAAGCGTCTTATTCATGGCTGTTTTTGTTCCTTTTCTTTTTCCTTTTCCTTTTTCTTTTCCTCTGCCGGAGGTATCAGTTGAATCTTGGGCGCTTGCGCGCCTGCCTGACGGAGATCCACATTATCGAACGCGGCCCTTAGTTGCTGGACGGCTGTACGGATTCCCGCCGCCCAGTCGCGAGCCACACCCTCTGCGCCCTCGACGGCATCGAGGTCTTTCCCCACAAGAAAGCCGTCCTCAACGCTCTTTTTGCGCATCTGGCCGAGAAAGCGCTCACCCTGGAGGAGCTTCCGTCCGGCATCGGTCGTCTGCTTCTCATCCAGTATCACGACGCGGGTGAGTCGAAACTCCTTGCCCTCGGACGCGACGCCGACGAGAAATTTTTCGTCCTGGAATAGGGAAGTTGTATTCGCCACGCAGGCCATCACCTGGGGGGCGTCCGTTTCGCCTTTGTATCCGAGGTAGTAGATTCTGGCCGGCCCGTAGGCAAACAGTTTCGTAAGGCCCTTTCTCTGGACGCCCACCTTGGCGTAGCGATCGCAGCCCGGCATGACCTCGCACACGGGCACGATCTCCGGCTTCTCCCCCAGGCGAAGTGGAAAGAAACCGAAGTTATATTCCTTGTTCTTTGGGTCGAAATCCGCATCAGCCAGATCGGGGTTGAGAGAGATATCCTTGTAGGCGTAGAACTCGATGAGCTGATTCTCCCAGTTATAGAAAAGCATCTGGACAGGCAGTTTGTTTTCGACGTCAAAATAGACGACCGAGCGGTATGCGTAGTAGCCGGGGTTGCCCTGGCGCGGTTCGAGGAACATCTCGACCTCGTGGTACCAACGCCGCTCCATCTTGCGCTTGCCGCGATAATAGACGGTGATCTCATCGTTTTGGTCGGCGCGCTGAAAGTCCTTGCTGAATCTCTCCAAAAAGTACCCTATGCCGAGGTGAGTGATTGGGTGGCGGTTGTCTTTCCTTACAGCCTCGTCCTCCACGTCAATCTCCATCGTCGGCAACACGAGGTCAATCAGCCCGGCAGTATGGAGGAGGATCTTGTCGTTGTTCTCGCCGGGGACATAAATCGCCTCCATCCCGGCGCTGGACGAGCCCTTCGGCCACTTGAGATAGACCTTAACGGGCTTCTTGAATTTCATGAAAAAAGTGTCCGGGCGGCGGAGTTCCCCGCCGATGCGCTCCTGCTTGGTGAACATCGCGGTGTAGTCGGCGACCTTCGCATAGACCTTTTCGGCCTCCTCGATGAACCCACGAAGTTTATCTATGTCGAAGGATTCCGATTCCGGTTCCGCGCTCCGGCAGGGCGCCGCGGGCAAAATCGCCGCCACGGCGAGGCATAGGCACAAGGTTCTAACCATGGACAATCGCTCCGACGGGTCCTCAGTGCTCTTCCTGCGGCAGACTGTGCTTGATCGGCTCCCAGTCCTTGACGAAATCCCGTTCCTTGTAGAATTCCTTCGGCACGTTCTTGTTGTGACACCTGCCGCATACTTTCTGGCGCTGTTCGGGGGCGACCAGGATCACCAGTCCCTTGGCAATGGCCTCCTCCCGGTCAATCATGATCGGCTTCTTGGAGTATTTGCTGCCCGGACCGTGGCAGCCCTCGCAGGCGATGCCATCCTCCATTTTCAGGTCTCCGCGCTGCGCCTCGGAGACGCCGAAAGCCGTCGCATGACATTCCACACAGCGCTTGTCCGTCATCGGGTCCTGAACCCCCATCTGCTCCGCCGTCTTCCTGGCCTTCTCGCTTTTCAGCGATTCATAGGCCCGCGAGTGCGGGTCCTTTTCCTTCCAGTGCCCGACCTGGTTGCCGAGGGATTTGAGCTTGTGACAAACACAGCCCTTGAGACCCACGTAGGTCGGCCGGCTCTCTTCCTCCCCCCCTGCCACGATGAACGTCATGACCGCAACAAGCATTCCGCAACTCAGGCGGACTATCCATCTCACCAGAAAAACGCCTCCACAACAAGCGCTATGCAAAGCATGGACGAACAGGAATTTAATTGTAGCAGCGCTACCCGGGGAATTCAATGGCTTTTTAGCGGGCATCAAAAATACTTGACCCCTGCCAAAGCGATTGATATGATAGCGTGTGTATTATGCACACCGCATCCCCTCGCTCTGTCGGATTGGAGGTATGGAGCATGTTGACGGTGAACACCCGATCCTTCCGCCGTTACCCCATCGAACAGGTGTTAGCCATTCTCCATGAGGTGGGGATCAAGCAGATCGAGCTCGACGCCGCCCACCTGTCCCACAAATCCGACGAAAACTACCAGCTCGCCCGCGAGGTTTCCAGCGGTTACGGGATCAAGATCGTCGGCCTCAGTCCCGATAAGCAATCGAGCAACGGCTACGACTTCCACCCCTATGAGGCGGGCAAGGAAGAGGAAAGTATCAAGTTCCTCCAGAACAATATTCGAGCGGCGAGCATGCTCGGCGCGTCGTTCGTCTGCTTCTCGGAGGGTCATGCCCCCGCCGGCGTCCGCGTGGATGAGGCATGGAAGCGCTTGGTGGCGGTCCTCCGCGCCGGGACGGCCCTGGCCGAGCAGGAGGGAGTGCAGTTGGTGGCGGAGTTCCAGCCCCAGATGTTCGCCAGCGCGGTGGATGACGCCCCGCGGCTGATTGACGACGTCGGCTCGACGGGCTTTGCCGCCTGTCTGGACTTCGCCCACGCCTATACAATTACCCGCGGCGATCCGGTCTCGATGATCGAGGCCCTGGGCGAGCGCATCGGGCATGTTTATCTCTCCGACGGCACGGGCCAGATAGGGATGCACGTCCCTCTGGGCAAAGGAAAGGTGGACTTCAAGGCGTGCGTCGAGGCTATCAAGAAGGTGGGATACGAGGGATACTGGTCGCTGAATATGGACGGATATTCGTTCCCCGAACACGCGCTAAAGGCAGCAAAAAAGATCCTCGGAACCTTGATCTGAGATCGAATTTGATCAGGCGAAGATCATCTTCTTCGCAATGAGTCCCAGCGCCACCGCCCCAACCGCCACGATAACGAGGACCCGAACCAGGGCGGCATACTGATTGGGCAACGGCAAATCCGAAATCACCCACCCTTTGCCCCCCTCCTGGATCAACCGAAAGGAGCGCACGCAGTTGGAGTCGGACCGCACTACCACGGTTGCCACACCCTGCTCGATATGCTCCTCGGCATATTTAAAGTTGGCCTCTTTGAAATCATTCGTCGCGAGAAAGGCCCCCCACACCTTGTGGAGGTTTACCGCTTTGGCTATCGCCCTGTCGGCCCCCGTCCGTTCGTCCGGCGTCGCCTGGCCATAGAGCTCCGGCATAAATTGATCCTGAAGGTCCTCTGCATAGAAGCCGATCATCGCATCCATCAGGCGACCGGACGGCAACTCATAGCTTTCCATGAGCGCTTTATGCCATGCGACCATCGTCTCCTTGGGCGATTCGGAATACGCCAGCGCGGAACTCGCCGCCGTCTGAAGGCACACCGTCAGGACCACAGGCACCAAATAACGCCGCATGATCTTCTCCCTCGCACTGGGGAAAACATAGGACAAGGCATACCACTCCATAACATTTGTTCTAAAAACAGTTTAACACATCGCGTTTATCTTGTCAATGCCGAGTGGGTGCGAGGGTGCGGTCATCCACGTGCTGCTGCCGTTACTCCCCTGCCGCCTGGTCGTCGAGTTCCCCATCCGCCGCGAGGACCTGCGCATCGATCGGGCGACCGTCCAAGGCCAGCGTCTTCCCCCCGGCCAGCGCCGAGAAGGCGGGTTTGCCCTCGCGCATCGAGAGAACCGCCGCAGCGGCATCGGTGCGAACCTTCCCGACGGGCGTCTCCAAGTCAATGTTCGTCGGCTGGAGCTGACTGATAATTATGTCGGTCCCCAGCCGGGTCTTGACGGCCACTGAAACAGCGCTGTCCGCCTGCTCCGATGGAACGCTTAGCCGCAATACCGATTCCACCAGCGCCTTGTCCGGCTCGTGGGCCTCGTACACCGTGCCGAAGACGCTAATCCTCTGGCCGACTTCGTGCCGGCGGATGATGTAGGGGATCGTCACGCCGAGGTCCGTGTTGCGGTAGTCGCGCTGGCCCCAACCGTCGCCGACATAAACGACCTCGCCCTCCTGTCCCATGTGGCGGACCGTGAACTGCAAGTCCTTCGCCATGGTCCATCGGCACTGCCACGCCGCAGGGCTGCGGGCAGATCGGACATTCGCCAGGTCCATCCCTGCGTTTCGCATGGAGAACTCCGCCGTGTGTCGAACCCACTGATCGGTCGCGGGCACAGAAATGACAGGCACATGCTGCCGGTCGGCGGCGCTGGTGGGGTCGCTCCGCCACAGCACCATGCCCACGTCGCAGACGCCCACCTTGCCCTTGATCCAGAATGTCACGGTCCCCTCGGCCGAATCCGGCATCTGCAGCGCCTTCTCACCCGTGTAGCCGTTCGTGTCGCCGTGGATCAGCGCCTGGTTGACGCCTCCTTTTTCGCTTTGCCGGGTTACTTTCAGGTGCGCGCATCGTTCGTCGTCACGGCCGGGCGATGCCGAGCCCCACTCCGCAGCGCCGTCACCGGTGTAATGGTTCCAGCCGAGGGGCTTCCCGGCCTCGTTCACATCATTTGCCGAAGGATTCACCGCCACCTCGGTTCCATCCTTCAGCTTGATGCTCACGTCGTCCACAAAGATCTCCCTCCCCGCCCGATCCAAGTGGAATCGAAGACCGAAGCGGATCAGCCTCTCCTTCTCCTTGAGGACGCCATCTTTAAGTTCGATGCCGGAGACCTGGCACTCGCTGTTCGGTCCGTGATACACCAGGTCCCGCGAGCCGGGGGCGCGGAGCCGGAAGATGTCTACCAGGTAAGAATTATCCGGCGCATGATCAATCTGGACGACTGTCCGGCGATAGACATCCGCCATGTCGTAGGCGCTCGACGACGCCTCCATCACCTTGACGCGCTGGCCGACATGGAACAGATGGAAATGTCCGCCCCGATCCTTCGTCTTCTGTTCCGCGAGGTCCACCATCCCCGTATTGTGTGCGAAGGTGCGCCGGGTCATCTTGCTCATGGGGTGGTCCCACAGGTATCCCAGGTCGCTGAGAAGCTCGTGGCCGTCCTTCCAGTAGTAGAGGTTCAGGCTGTCCGAGTGGTGATGCCCGCCCCAGTGTGTCGCGCTGAGGAGGGCCAGCGAGCGGCGGCCGTGCTCCCCCGTTCGCGCCTGACCGAGGCAGAGGATGGGAAAGAGGTCGTCCCCGAAATGCAAGGGGGGCGCCTCCTGCTTCTCCAGCCCCGGCTCGCGGAAGAACAGCGCCGTCTCGCCGCTGCCTTTGGTCAGGTCGTCACCGGCGATTTCCTTCATCAATGCCAGGTGTTGGGGATTGTCGGGGTAGTTGCCGGCGAGCAGTTCCACATACACCGTCCCGATTGCGCTGGTGCGGTAGGAATCGGCGTAGGGGGGGAAATAGAGGTTGCCCTGCATACCCTCGAACATCCTCTGCCAGACGAGTTTATACTTGCCTTCGTAGAGGTTCAGGTTTTCGATGCGCTTGCCCTTTTCATCCACATACCCCGGCGGGTCGGAATAGCCGCGAATGGCCTGGGCGAGCGGATAGATGCCGCCCAAACTCATCATGGCATAGGCGGGCGATTCGGGCGTGCAGCCGTCGGCGAGGAACCACTCGGTCATCGTCAAGTCCCATCCTTCGAGACCGAAGCGCACAAACCCCGGATGCCCCACCGCCATGCCCACCATCGCCACGGCGATGCGGTTGCCGACCGACTTGTTGTTGATCCGCTTCTCGCCGATGAGGTGGATGCAGCTTTCCATGAGCACATCGCGTTCGATCTTGATCCGTTCGTCTTCGGTATATACCGGCGTCCCATCGGCGCGCTTGGCCGTGCAGGTGAACTCGTAGGCTTGAAGCATGGGGCGGGTGAAGCTTGCCCCTTCCATGCCCCCGCCGCCGACGCGGCCGGTCATCCAGTAGGCCGTGTAAATTTTTCGGTCCGGCTTGTTGGGGGGATAGACCAGTTCATCTTCGGGCAGGTCGTTCAGGCAAAGCCCCGCTATATGCGGGTCCATGTCGGCGGTCTCGCCATAGCTGGAGACAAGCAGCCAGTTCGGATAGACCTCGGCGAAGCGCAGCAGGATTTTGCGCACGAGTTCGGCGTACTCCACTTTACCCGTCAAGGCATAGGCGAGGGCAAATCGGCCGGCCATGCCCTTGCACCACCCGACCTTCTGGGATCGAACCATGCAGGTGAAGCTGGGCCGGGAGTAGGCGTAGCCCCATTGCTTGAAGGTATCGCCGCCGTAGTAGGTGAGGGTCTGGCCTCGGCCTTTCTCGGACTTGCAGGTGAGGACGATGGTCTCCGGATACTGGTCATTCGGAAAGACGGTCTTGCAGAGTTTGCACGTGATGACCTCCGGGCTGTCCACGGTCCACGTCCATGCCCCGCCGGGGTGGGCGGGCAGTTTCTTGTCACGGCAGGCGGGGCACTGGTGGCAAATCTGCATCGAGGTGGCGGGGATCATGCGCACGAGGAATTCGTCCGTGAACCGGGGCATGTGCGCGAGGACACCCTTCTCCACCGATTCGGCGTATTTCCTTGCCCACTCATAGCGCTTGATGTTCTCGCGGGCGTTCTCCAGGTCCTGGGCGTTGATGTACCCCGACGGATGGATTGCCGTGCGGCGGTACTTTTCCCAGAGCGACCAGTCCATGAGCGGTTCATCCGCCGCGACTGCATCATTCATGGCAATGACCCCCGCAAAAAGGAAGATTCCGTACAGGTATTTCATCATTCTTCCCTCCTTCCGCGCCGCCTGGCGTGATGGCGCATGCACAAGCATAGGCCATACGGCGTGATTGTCAAGCACAGAATACGCCCCGCCCCCAAGGCTGCAAGGCCTCAGTGACGGGGGGTAGTTCATTGAAAGGCGGCACACCGTCATTCCCGCGAAAGCGGGAATCCACATATTGCGGCACGGTCTCCAAAGCCCTGGATTCCCGCTTGCGCGGGAATGACACCTGTTTCCCCCCGTGACTGAGGGGTTACCCAAGGCTCAACTTTTCTGTTGAGCACGCGACGCGCGTTGTGGTATAAGCAACCTCTCATGCACGTTATGGACGTTACGGTTTACCGGCGACATTGGGGTTATGAACGCGTTACTTTTCTCCATGCCCGATACGATGCCGAACTTTCGTACCGGGCTGAACACCTGGCCGAACCTGGGGCTGTGCAGCCTCGCCGCGGCTGCGCCCCGGCATGACGCGGTGGTGGCCGATCTCTGCTGCTGCCGCAGGGACATCCGCGCCGGCGTGAAGGAGGCCCTTGATGCGGTGCGGCCCAGTTTCGTCGGACTGTCGGGCATGACCTTCCAGTTCCACACGGCCTGCGGCGTGGCCCGCCTCGTTCGGGAATACGATCCCCATATCAAGATCTGCGCCGGCGGGTATCACGCTACGTTGATGCACGAGGAAATCGCCCAGGGGGAGCAGAGCAATCTCTTCGACTTCCTCATCCGACACGAAGGCGAACAGAGCTTCCCTCGTCTCCTCGATTGCCTGGAAAAAATCCAAAATCCAAAATCCAAAATCCAAAATGGATTTGCGGATATCCCCGGCCTCAGTTTCCGCGACAACGGCCAGTGGGTCCACAATCCTCCGCCCAAGGCCAACCTCGACCTGAGCGCCATCGCCCTCCCCCGCCGGTCGGCCCAGCTCTGGCCCCGGTTCGGGGTTTATGGCAAACGCGTGGCCCTCGTGGAGTCCTCGCGCGGCTGCACCATGGCCTGCAAGTTCTGCAGCATGTCCGGGATGTATGGCCGCACATTCCGCGAATATGACTTACAGCGCGTCCTCGACGATATAACCGCAGCCAAGAAAAACGGGGCGCGCATCATCGGCTTCGTTGACGACAACATCACCTTAAACATCCCGCGCTTCGAGAGGCTGTGCGACATGCTCATCGCCGCGGGGCACGACGACATCTACTACTTCGTCCAGGCCAGCTCCCACGGCATCGGCATGCACCCGGGGCTTGTTCGGAAGATGAGGCGAGTCGGCTTCGCCATCGTTTTCCTCGGCGTCGAGAACATCAACACGCGCAACCTGAAGCTGATGCGCAAGGGCGACATCACCGAGAAATCCCGCCGCGCCATCGAGAACCTGCACAACAACAACATCATCTGCATCGGCGGGATCATCGTCGGCCACCCCGACGACCGCGAGGAGGACATCGCCCCGAACTACGAATTCCTGCGCGACAACGAGGTCGAGTATTACCTCGACCAGATCATCTGCCCCTACCCCAAGACCGCCTCGCGCGACGACCTGCTCGAACTCGGCGCGGTGACCAATCCCGACGACTACCGCTACTACAACGGCTTCTGGGCGAACGTGCGGACGAAGCACCTTACCAGCGACGAGCTCCAGTTCCTCAAGTGGAAGTACCACCGGCAGCATTCGCTCCGGTTCCGCCCGGAGCCGAAGACTTTCGCCCGCCGCTTTCCCATCTCCAGCCTCTTCCGGCGCTACGCGCTCTTCCCCTTCCGGCAGATGCGCGACCGGCGGAAATACGGACACATGACCGAGCACGAACTCTACCGGATGAGCATTGACAAGACCTGGCATCAGAACCAGTTCTTCGCCGACAAGCCGCCGTCCACGCACCTCGACGTCGGCCACCCCCATCCCCTGCGCGAACCCGAATACCGGGGAATTCTCGCCGTCGAAGCGGGACTCATTTAACCTGCGCCTGCAACTTCCCCGTCGGCTTTGCGAGAGTCCATGACCGCTACGAAGTTCACGGAGGGGGGCCACGGATAAACACGGATGGCAGGTAGGGAACATACGGAAGCCCGGGTCCTGCGCGACATGGATGGGAACGTCAGGACTGCCGGTGTTCCTCGATGAATCGCCTCATGCGCTGGCGATTTTCCTTCTTGACCCACGTAAAGCGAACGCCGACCTCGTATTGATTCTTCTGGACCTCCTCTAAGCGCACCACCTTCCCCTTGAAGGGGATGGTTTCGCTCTTTCGCAGGTGGACGAGGGCCTCGATGAACGAGGAGATCGGCACAGGCTGGTCGTGCCGGAAAGCGATGCCGCCGCCGCTGATGTTGACCGCAGCCAGCTTCTCCTGGGGCGCCGGTTGTTTGGATACCTTTGCGATGGTGATCTTGGCCTCAGTCTCCAGGCGGGCAAACCTGCGGCGTTCCTTATGGAAGAGACAGATTCGGTTCTTTCCCTCCGCCTTCGCGCGGTAGAGCGCCTTGTCGGCAAACTCAAATAACTGCCTCTCGCGCTTGGCGTCAACGGGAAACGCGGCGATGCCGCCGCTAACGGACACCGGCCCCTTGAGCGTGAGCGCGTGGACCTCCCGCCGGATACGGTTGGCGACCTCGGCGGCCCCTTTCTTGGCCGTCTCGACCAGGATCACGACGAACTCCTCGCCTCCATAGCGAGCGACAAAGTCCGACTTCCGAACATGCGCCATCATGCAGTCGGCGATTCTCTTCAGGACCGCGTCGCCTTCCTTGTGCCCGTAGGTGTCGTTGTATTTCTTGAACCAGTCAATGTCAAAGAGGATGAGCGAGAACACCTTTCCGTACCGCGAGGCCCTCGATATCTCGCGCTGGATGCGGTCCTTGAAGGAGCTGTAGTTGAAGAGGCCCGTCAAGGCGTCTTTGCCCGACGCATCCTGAATCTCCTCCAGGATGCGCGTCTCGATGATCTTCGGCTCGCTGATCCGTTTTTCGACGTTGTGAAAATAATCGAGCGTGGCGACATGGATGCCGACGTTGCGCCCCAGCCGGGTCATGAGGTCCTGCTTGTGGGAAAGGATGTTGCCCCACAGCGACTTGGCTTCGCCGGGCGGCAGGTCGAGGTGGGCGATGTGATACACCGCGTCGCGGTAAACCACGTCGCCGTGCTTCCTGAGGAGGTCGGTCACGGTCCGGCTCATCTGCCGGCTCGCTTCCTCATCCTGCCCGAGCGCCTCAACGACGCGATTCAGGGATATTCTGTGCGCCGCATATTTCTCTTTCATCGGATTACTCGACGGTACTGCCCCCGCCTGAGAGCGCATCGCAGGGAAACCCCACCGACGCAGAATGTTCCTCAATAAGGATATGCGATTGACGCCAGAAGTCAAGGGAAATTTGCCGTGGCGCGTAACCCCTCAATGACGGGGGGTAGGAGCGGAATCCCTTCCGCGATCCGTCGGGGAAAGGATTCCCCTCCTACAACATGGTGCGGGACGGCACACGCCATCGTGTCACATTCCCCCATCACTGAGAAGTTACCGTGGTGCCTGGCGCGGGGAGTCCGACAAAAAAGTTCTATTGAGGGTGTGTCGCCCAGATTGCCGTCTGCTGCGTCCAATGGTGTGCCACCCCCAAACTCGTTTTGGGGGTGCGTTCCGCCCAGCACAACCGCCCGCCGAAGACGCCCCCAATCCCGCGAAGCGCAGGATTGGGGGTGGCATATCCCGCGGCTTCTACCTTTCGCGCATCACTTCGGTCAGAAGAACTTTTTTGTCGGCGACCCGGGCTTACCCCTTCCTGTAATGCCTCAGTCACGGGGGGACGAACGTAGGGGCGGACCCATGTGTCCGCCCCTCATGGCGTAGAACCTGCGTCGAAGGAGCCGGCACATGGGCCGGCCCCTACAATCCCTTTCGACGGCATCGGGAACCCCCCGTCACTGAGGGGATACCCCTTCCTCTGCATTTCAATTGACTCGCGTGGCCGCCTGCGTTAAGATTGGATGACGACCTTAACTACCCCACAACAAGGTCGAGGCGTTCCATGCTGCACATGGCAGATGTACGGAACAAAATTGCATCCCGTATCCGTGGAAAACAATGCCATCGCCAAAAAGTAGAAATTCAAGGGCCTGTTGCCCAAATCCCGAACTGGCAAAAATGATCTGTAGCCGCAGGCTTTAGCCTGCGCCGTTTGGCCGTGCGACCCCGAATCGCGCAGGCTAAAGCCTGCGACTACATTTGGGCAACAGGCCCTCAAGACCTGACCTGCTCTGTATAAAAGACTTTGCACTTTTGGGTAAAAGATGTTAAACTACCGTCTCCATGAAGACCACGAAGAGTGCTCTGGCGTTGGCGCAAGAGGCACTTCGCGTTGCAGAGGACAGCTACCCGCCCTATT
>JBFMAD010000012.1:0-149035 GCA_040755855.1 Planctomycetota bacterium
TATCCCGCCTGCAAACCACTTCGCGCCAAATGACTCCCTGGAACATATTGCTCCTGGGTGGCGTTCCTGGCAAGCGCCGAATTATATCCCGCATCTCGCCGGCCCGTGCGACCGACTCTCAACTGCGGACAAGACTCGACATGAATACCGAGCCTCCTTGTTTGAGGAAAGAAGGCTCTGCACATTCGATCTTCTCTCTATATAATATGTACATCTGGGTTGCTCTTTTGTCAATACCTTTTTCGCTGGAAAATGCGCTTTTTGCGGAGAAGGTTTCGTTGTTGCGAATCCATTCGAGAATTAAAATGTCCAATTTTGTTAGAATGCGCGTTAGATTTCCCGGGATTTCTGGCACTTATGGGTGAGGGGAAGAATCAATGGCATGGCCCGGGCGGAGTAGCTCAGCAGAAAGAGCGGCCGCTTCGACGGAAGGACGCGGGTGCGAGTCCCGTCCTGCCCGGGCCTTTTTTCGCCGACCCAGACCATCGCGATGGATGAACGCCCCGACGCAGCGCTTGTGACCGAAGCCCTGGCCGGAGAGGAAGATGCTTTTTGCTCCCTCGTCCGGAAGTATCAGGACTATGCCTACGGTGCGGCCATCGGGCTGTTGTCGGATTTCGACCTGGCGCGCGATGTGGTGCAAGAGGCGTTCCTATCGGCGTATCGCGACCTGGGCAAGCTGAGGGATCGGTCGCGCTTCGCCTATTGGCTCCGCGGCATCGTGAGGCACACGGCCTACCGGGCGCTGCGCGAGATCGAGCGAATCCGCGCCATGACCGAGGAGATCGAGCAGACGGCGGAGCCGTTCGCTCAGACGCCCGCTCCCGACCAATCTGTGGAGGATGCGGAGCGCAAGGAGATCGTAAGTCGCGTCCTGGAGCAACTGAGCGAAAAGAATCGCGAGGCCGTCAGTCTTTATTATGTGGACGGCCTTTCGTACGCGGAGATCGCCGCGTTCCTTGATGTGTCGGAGGCAACCGTATTGGGACGGCTTCAGCGCGGTCGCGCCAAATTGCGGAAAGGATTGAAGATGGTCAGAGATGCGTTTAAGAAAGAGCAGTTGCCGGCCGATTTTTCGGCGGAGGTCAAGCGCCTGCTTGAGGTCGCGGCGACGCGCAAGGAGGAGCGCGAGGCGGCGACAAGACGTCTCGCGGAGATCGGCGCGCCGGCAGTTCATCCCCTGTGTGAAGCGCTGGGCGATGTGCGCGCCCCGGTGCGCTTGGCCGCCGCCCGCGCCCTTTGCGCCATCGGCGACGCCCGGTCGCTGCGTCCCATCCTCGGCATGCTTCGCGCAGAGGGGCATGAGGGCGGGTGGTGGGAGGAGAGGGCGCTGTTTTGCAGCGGAAAGGCGCTGGCCATCCCCGGGGTGCGCGAGGCGTTCCTGGACATCATACGAGAGGGCAAGTGGGTTCAGCAGTGGGTGGCATTCGCCGCACTGTCCCACGCCAAAGGGGACAAGGAGGTACTCGAGACCATCCGCGACATCTTCCGCGACGCCGGCCGGACGTCGCAGGTCCGCCGCGGGGCGTTGGATACCCTCTGCCGCCTCGCCCCGGAATCGGCCGTGGAGTTCATCACGGAGGCGTTAAATGGACCTGACCTCCCCTTGCAGCGCGACGCCGCCTGGCTCGCCGTCCGGGGCGGGTTCCTTCCGCCCATCGAGGCGTGCTTGAACGCCTTCGGCGGCGACGTCGGCTGGTGGGGCCGCGTCTGCGCGGGCGCACTGGTCCTCAAGCACGGCGAGGAGGGCAAGAAGGCCCTCGAACGCATCATGCGTTCCGGCTCTGCTGCGGGGCGCTGCACCGCCGCCGTGGCGCTGGCTCGAACGGGTTCCGAGGAGGCCTTCGCTGTCCTAAAGCAGGGACTCCTCGGCGAGGAAGGGGACAAGGAATGGGGCAGGGCCGTGTCGCGCGCCGTGGCGCGGCACTATGCCCGTGAGTTGGCGGAATGGGTTGACGCCGAGAAGCGTCGCCTGTTGGATATCCCTGCCATCGTATGGACGCTGGCCAAGAGCCAGGGCGTGCCGGCCGGGCCGATGGTGGAGGAAGTCTATCGTGATGGGACAGCATCCGTCCGCATGGCCGCGCTCCGCATCCTTGTACGCGAAAAAGGAACGGCATTCCTGCCGGAACTGCGGGCGTGTCTGCGCGAAGGCCGCCCGCGTAAGATGGCGCAGGAGGCGTTCTGGCAGGTTTACCGGCTTGGGGACGCCGCCATGCCGACCGTGAGAGAGATGCTTGAATCCGAGCACTGGACGGAACGCAAGGCCGCCGTCTGTCTGCTTCGACGCTGGGGCAAACTCACCGTCGAGCAAAAGAGCCGCGCAGAGGCCGACCCACATGTCGCCGTGCAACATGCCGCCGACTGGCATGCCGTGGAGCGGAAGGGGATGTAGCTTGGCATTCTGAGGGATCTTGCGTTCGCGGTTTCGGCGGCGAGCAATCAATTCGCCCCGGCCCGGAGGCGTGAGACGCGGCCGTCTTTTGTGGCGACGACGATCTCGCTGCGGCCTGACCGGATGCTGGGACAGAGCGCGAGCTTGGCGACCGAACCCGATACCGCCGCCCCCGCGACGCGCTTACCCTTGCCGTCCAAGACGATCACATCCCCGCCGTCGGTACCGACGACGATCTCCGGGCCGGACTTCGAGTCCACGTTCCCAACGGCCAGGGCGTTGACCTCCTCGCCGGCCTTGAAGCCCCAGAGGCGCTCGCCCTCGCTCGTCAGGGCGAAGACGTTCTGGTTCAGCTCGGCGGTCGAGACGATGATCTCAGCCTTGCGATCCCCGTTGATGTCCGCAACGGCGATGCCGCTGACCGCCCCGCCGACGTTGTGCATCCATCGGCGCTTGCCGTCGGCCTCATGGAGATGAACATAATTGTCGTGGCCGCCGATGAGGACCTCGTTGTTCTTGTCGCCGTCCACGTCGGCCACGTGGATCACGGTCAGGCGATGGCTGGCCATGGCGTTGAAGCACTCCGCGCCCGCGGCGTTCAGGCCGACGCATGAGTTGAACGTCCCGCCGGCGATAAAGACCATCGGGCCGCCGGGTTTGAGCGGGGCCACTGTGCCTGTCGCAAGTTCGTGGTTCACCGGCTGCCGCCACCAACGCATTCGCCCGGCCTTGTCGTAGCAATAACAGCATCCCGGCACCTGACCGTCCAATGCGGGGAAGTTGGCGGCCAGGACCTCATCCGAGCCATCGCCGTCCATATCCGCCGCCGCGACGTAGCGCAGGGGCGCGGCAATCCCCTTGAACGGGTCCTTGTCGTTCACCTTGACCCACTCGCCTTCGAGGCGGGTCCCCTTCGCGTCAAAGACGAAGAGGTAAGGCGGCTTGTGACAGCCGACCACCACGTGCGGCTTCTTGGCAAAAACCGCGATTGCAACGGCGCTTGCGCGGTCCAAGTCGGCCTGCCGCCATCGAACCTTCCCGTCCAGGCCGAGCACAGTAACGGCGCCGTCCTCATCCACGGTAACGATCTCCGGCTTGTCGTCGCCGTCGAGGTCGCCGAGCGTCATGTCGAGTATCTCGCCGGTCGCCTTGCGCGGATCGGTCTTGCCGCCGCGGGAGGGCCGGGCGGTGCTTGTCTCCCAGACCTTCTTCAGACCGCGCACCGAGGATCGAGTCTGTGTCGCAGGCGGCTTCGGCGGCGTCGCCGAGTATGAATCGGCAAGCCGGCTCAGTTGAGCGGCGGCGTCGGCGGACGGAGCAAACGCGAGAGAGTGTTTGCCGGCAGGGACCTCGATGGAGACCATGCCCGCCTTGAGGTCGCCGGCGACCGATTTATCATCCAGTTTCCCCTCCGCCGAGGCGGCGGGGAGGGTGAGGCGCGTGGGTACTTTCGCAATGACCGCGCCCTTGCCGGTCGCCGCATCGTATTCGATGTCCACCGGCTTGTCGGCCTTGAAGATTGGCGGATCGCCCAGCTTTGCCGCCTGCGCCGCGCAGAAGCGCGCCCCGGCCAGAAGGAACATCCCATTCCCCTTTTCCAGACCCATCACCATCGCGCCGCGCGGGGAGGTGATTCGCACGGCCGAGTCGTCCACGCGCTCAATGCCATACTCGCGGCGGACCTTGTCTGAGCCGGCGTAGAAGAGGCTTTGAAAGGTGTAGGATTCGCCGCGGGCGAAGCGCCGCTCGATCACGTTGTCATAGATGATCATCTTGCGCTGCGGGTTCATGTGAGGATAGGTGAGCATGGAATTGTTCGTATCGTCCAGAACGACGAGCCGCATCCGCGGCGTGGAGCCGTCGGCGTTCAGTATCTTGAAGCGGGGACCGGCCTGCGTGACGAGGAGTCCGCCGTCGGTCAGCTTGGCGTCGCCCGGGCAGCGCCACCGGCGCCGCAGCGTGTAGTCCCCGGTGGCCTGGGCCGTCACGCGGTCGAGCGCGATCACGCCCTCGCCCTTCAGCCAGATCAAATGGCGCGACCAGTCCATGTCGTTGTAGCCGGGAATGGTCGTCTTGGTGAAGGCGACGGTGTCCAGGTCGGCGGCGGCATCGAGGCGCGTGACCTTCTGCGGCCCCTTCGACTCGCCGTCCTTGACGATCAGCAGCATGTTGTGGTCGCGGGGGTAGCAGCGCGTCCAGCCCACATCCACCAGCCACATCCGGTCGAGGTCGCTGAAGCGGATGATCGAGTTGCCGTCAATGTGGCCGTGGTCCATGCCCGAGATGCCGTCGAGGAGGAGGTATTGCTTCTGCGGGTCAATCGCCTCGCGCAAGGTCAACTTGTCGAAGGTCTCTTCGAGGGGGACCGTCATCGGCGGGGCGGGTTCGAAGGTGCGCACCGTCGTCTTATCATCCAGCCGCATGTTTTCGTAGATGTTTTTGTGGACCGGCAGGACGTTCAGCCCGACAAGGCGATCGGGGCGCTTCGGCGTCGCGCCGGTGGAGAAGGCGTCGAAGGGCCACTCATGATAGGCCAGATCCTGCATGAACCACTGATAAGAGGAATCCTTGTAGAACCACGCGGCCTCGCCCATCAATCGTCCGATGTGCCACTCGCGGTCAATCTTCGTGTCCCAGCGATCGTGGTCGCCGACGGTTACCGCGCGGCCCTGGTTGTCGGTGCACGTCATGACGAGGTCGGTCTGCTGCCGGCACGATCCGCTCTCGAAATAACCCATGTCGCCGGTGCGCCGGGCGTATTGGGTGAGGCGGGTGGCGTGGCCGCAGCCGAGGCGGTAGCCGTCGCATGAGCGCGGCGTCTCGTTCATCCATTTGATCGCCTCGTCGGTCATGGTCAGCCAATGCCTGTTGATCCCGTAATACTTGCTGAAGTAGAGACCGGCATATCGCCACGACTGCACGCGGTCGCCGCCGTGGCTGCTGAGGGCCTCGGCGCGCGGGTTATTGAGGTAGTGCTTCCATGCCTCCTCGTTGCGGCAGGCGACCTCCAATACGACGTTTGTGAACTTGAGACGCTCCTCATCGCTGAAAAAGGGTGTCTCCTCCATCCAGTCCCAGGCGGGGACAAGGCCGAACATGCCCTCGATGTAGTTGTTGGGCATGGAGTTGAAGCGGTCGAGGTTCTCGGCGAGGATTTCCATCTGGCCCTTGAAGACCTTGGCCCAGCAGGAATTGCCGGTCAGTTGATAGCCCATCGCGTAGCTTTCGCTCTGGAACCAGATGTTGTTTTGCAGACGCCGCATGTTGGTGACGGTGCGGCGGATTTGCTCAATCAGCCGGTCCACCTGCTCCTGGGGGATATCGTTCTTCGTGTAGGAAGGCTTCATGAGCTGCTTCGTGCCGATACGGACCTTCACGGTGTGGGGCGCGATGAGATCCTTCTTGCCGTTCAGCGACTCGGCAAACTGCTCGACGGCCTCGGCGGTCCCCGCCGGTTCGCTGCCGGCCAGGACGATGAAGTTGCGGCCGAGGGCGAATGGGTCGTGGACCGTGCGGATCACATAGCCCGTGACCGGCGGGCCGTCCTCGTCCGCCGTCTTGCCGGCGATGCCCGGGTAGATGTAATCCTCATAGGTGAATCGTCGTGTATAGAGGCGTTCCGCCACCTTGTTAGTGGAGAAATTGCCGATGACGATCACGTTGGCGCGGCGGAAGTCGTCGTCTGTGACGGTTTGATCTTCCCGCAGCGGCAGATCCACTCCGGTCAGTGATTTGATGCGGGCGATGACGACGCCTGCGAGTTGCGCATCCGACGCGGGCGCGGCCACGATGGCTTCGGCCTTGCCGCCGGCGACGAGCACGGTGTCCACGTGCAACGGGCGGAGCCTCTCAATTCGCCGAACCGTCGGGCCGTCGGCACAAAGGGTGGTGCAGAGTCCAACCAACAGAGCGATTGCTGACCAACGCATCATGGACCTCGCTCCTTATGAATGGCGCACATGGAACGGTCGCATTGTTGCCTCTCATCCTTGAGCATAACACACTTTCACGAAAAGGAAAAGGACATTGCCCAATAGAGCCGGCATGGGCGCGGTTGAAGAGGATAGGAACATGCGGCAATGGGGCGAGGAAAACATCAGTAGGGGAATGGTACGCCCGGCAGGATTCGAACCTGCGGCCTGCGGTTTAGGAAACCGCCGCTCTATCCTACTGAGCTACGGGCGCACAATGCTCAGGATGCCTGAGTTTAAAATATCGGATTCGAGCGTGTTTGTCAAGAGTATTTGGGATTTGGGCAACACGCCCTGAAGGCCGGACCCCGATTCATCCGAAGGCGAAGAGAGAAACAGACGCAGATTCACGCTGACGCCCCCGCCCCCGTCATTCACGCTTGCGCGGGGACTTCCGGGGACACGGACCGATCCTCCGAAGCCTGTCCCCGCATGCCCGAAACGGGGCCGACCTCCCGGAGGTCAAGGACCTCCGGGAGGTCTGACTTCGGTCCATGTCCCCGGGCGGGAAATTTTGCAAAAGTGAAAAATCGGGCGCGTACGGCGAATTGCAGTCAGATGGCTTCCGGGGCGCGTTTACGAGTAGCCATACACTTGGCTAACAAAGGATTGACCACCGCCCGCGGCTGCGCGTCACGATTTTTTCAGGAACACAGAGAAGACGTACGGGCTTCGGTCGTTGCCGAGGACAACCGTGTTCCTGCCAGGCTTGAGGTCGGCCATGACAGCCGGCATGTGCGCGCCGATGGGTTCCCCGTTGACGATGGTACCCAGCCTGCTGTTCAGGTCGCGCGCACAGCAACCGTCCGCCCGCCGCTCGATGGCGCAGTGGCTTCGGGAGACCTGGAACGGCGGCTCGTCCCGGATCACGAGGTCGAGTCCGGCTTCCGTCGGCCCTTCCGAACCGAAGTGCTCCCGCCCGATAAGGAAGGGGAATGTCCGGATGGAAATCGTGGAAGGCGAGGACCGCTCGCGGGCGGTTTGCGTGGCCGCCGCGAGGTGGATCGTCTCGGGGCGCGGCGGTTGCACATCCGGACGCGGAGGTCCGGCATGGGGCGCCGTCGCCGTGCGGAACTGGCTTGCTCCATGTGAGATCCCGTCGCGTCGGGCCTTGTCTCGGTCCGGCGACTCAGACCCTCTTTCCGTGACAATTCCCTGCTTGTCGGTCTTGCCATGCCGCTTCTCCAGCGCGGATCGGACGGCGCCGGCGAGTTCGTCCAACTTGATCGGTTTTTTCAGATAGTCGTCGGCGCCGAGCCTTAGCGAATCAATCGCCGTATCGGCGGTCGCATAGGCCGTCATAATGATGATGCCGGTGTGCGGCGAGAGTTCCTTCACAAAGCGGGCCAGCTCGACCCCATCCATGCCCGGCATCCTGATGTCGGTGATCAGAAGATCGGGCTTAAACTCCTCCAGCGTCTGTAGCGCTGCGTCGGGACCGTCCGCCGTCCTGATCTCGAAGCCGTGGGGTTTCAGTATCCGCGCCAGGAGGGCGCACACATCTTCCTCATCATCCACGATCAGAATCTTCTCGCCCGCCATGATGGTCTCCCGCTATTCTGAGTGTTTCTCCTGCGACATCGCGTCTCAACCGGGAGGAGCGGATACGGCTTTGGCCTTTCTTGTGAACAGTTCCAGCCATCGGAGCATCAGCGCGTCCGGGATTGTTCCCGATGCGCGACACTCGTCAGGCGTCTTGCCCCAATAGAAGCCGATCCAGCCGGCCGCTGCCTCCGCCGACTTGTCTATGAACTCCTCGAATTCCTCCGGGGAACACTTGAGAAGGAACGTCTCCTCGATGACGACCGGCTTGCCGACGGAGAAGCCCCTCAACGTCTCCATCGCTTCCGGGACTTTCGCCTTTTCGGGATACAGGTGGACGCAGATGAAATCAACCTCCGCAACGATCTTCTCCGGCACGAAGCCCGAGGTCAATCCGGGGCGATCCAGGCTCCACGGAACGAGGCCGACGGTGACCAGATGGCGCCGATCGCGTTTATGAATCGCCGCGGCGAGGCGCTGTATCCACACCCGCGCAACGCCCGGCCGCGGGCGGCCGGCGCGATCCAGGCTGATGAACTGGACAAAGTGCTTACCGCCAAAGGCGGGACCCAGCCAGTCGTCGCGCTTCTTGTCGCCGCCGGGGACGACCGGCTCGTTCATGAGGTCGTAGCAGAAGACGGCGGGGCTGTCGGCGCAGCGCGCGGCGATCGCCTCCCAGAATCTTGCCTGCACGTCCCACCGCTCTTTCTCCGACAGGTTGTCGTACCATGGGGGGACGTCCTGCTTGTGATAGCACCCCAGTCCGGTGATGTCGAGATACAAGCCGACCTGCCCCGCGAGCTTGACGAGGCGCGCCAGTTGATCCAGAGCGGCCTCATCGGCCTCGTCACGCGTTTTCATGAACCGACCGAGTTGCATGTGTACGCGTACCACATTCGCGCCGAGCGTCTTCATCTCGCGGAAATCTTCCTCGACCGTGGGCCACTCAGCAGCCCAATAGTCCTCCAGCAGGCGGCCATCGCGGTCGTGGTCGTAATTGAATCCCCACGGCGTGAACTTCCGACCCGACTCCGTGAGGACGAACCCGCGGCCATCGTCGGACACGCGGACCCACTCCTGCCGGGCAGGCTGCGCGTGAGCGGCCAAGTCGCAGATGAAAACGCACGGCAGCGCAAGATGCAGAAGGCGATACGCAACGGCTGACCTTGTCAGACCCATGCCCATAAGTCCATCCTCAACGCTTCGCCGCCCAGGCGGCCAGGTTCATCTCCAGCGTCGTCCACCAGTTGATGTTCGGATCGCCGAACTCGTGCACCTTCTTCAGCTTTCCCACCTCGCGGTAGCCGAAGTGTTTCTTGTACCACGCGATGGTCTCCGGGAGGTCGGCGTTGGTGATGACCTTCTTCACGCCCTTCGCCGCCATTACTTCGAGGCGCGCCGTCTGGAGCCTGATGCCGAGGCCGAGTCGGCGATAGTCCGGGTGGACGACCATGAGCTGCGTCTTGCCCTCCGTGGGAGAGAGGATTTTATATCCGCTCAGACCGACGATGCGGTTGCCGTCGCGCGCGACGAAGTAGCACCGCCAGTCCAGGTCCGCCATCTCCTCGGAGGGAATGTAGTGCATGTTGGCAAACTTCAGCAGTTCCATCATGGCGGGCACGTCCTGCTCGCGAGCCGGTTCTGTGACGATATCACCCATTACCTGACACCTACCACTTATCACCTATCTCGCCTTCGGCAGCCCGATCATCGCCCGGGCCTCGGCCGGTGTGGCGATTGCGCGGCCCAGCTCCGCCGCCACGCGGGCCGCCCGCTCGACCATCTCCACGTTCGTCGCAAGCCGCGTCCGCTCGTTGTTGTAGTACAGATTGTCCTCAATGCCGACGCGCACATGCCCGCCCATGGCGATGGCCGCGACATTGATGGGGAACTGGAACCTGCCAAGCCCGCACGCGGACCAGACCGCATTGCGCGGCAGGCCGGCAATGAACGCGGATAGGTTGAGCATCGTCGCCGGCGCAGTGTGCGCCGAGCCGAGGAGGATGTTGAAGTAGTAAGGAGGGGCAAGAACGCCTTTCTTGATGAGCACGTTGGCGCTGTTCACCATGCCGAGTTCGAGCGCCTCGATCTCTGGTTTGATGCCGCGTTCTCTCATTCGCACGGCGAGGCGCTCCACGATGTCGGGATGGTTCACCGACGGCCCGTCGGGGAAATTGAGCGATCCCATGGTCAGGCTGCCCATGTCGGGCTTGCTCTCGCCGTCGAGGTCGAGCACCGCCGCCCGCTGGCGGAAGTCGCCGTACCGCCGGCCGCTCGTGGTGGCGCAGATGATCGCGTCGCGGCGCGCTTTTCTTATGCCGCTGATGATGCGGGCGAAGACGGAACGGCGATAGGTCGGTTGTCCCTCGGCGTCGCGGGCGTGAACGTGCACGATGGTCGCGCCCGCGTCAATGCACCGTGCGGCGTCCTCAATCACTTCATCCGGTTGGATCGGCACATGAGGGGTCATCCTGCGCGTCGGGATGACGCCCGTGAGCGCGACGTTGATAATGAGATTGGGATACGGCTCGAAGGGGTGAGGGAATGTTACATCGGATCGGTCGGCGTAGTTCTTTTTCATCTTCGTCCCAGCCATTGTCGCATCTTCAACGCCCGCGCGTCGCCACCAACGAATCATGTTGCCAAAAAGCAAGCGTGCTGTCAACTCCTGTGTTACGCGAAGCCCAACCTCGCTGCGCCGGCGGGCTATCTCTTGCCTCGCGCCGGCAGGGACGGTATCATGTTCGCCAGGAAACGGCCCGATAGGTTTCTCCATGGAAAAGGCCTGATGAGCGTCAACGGACCCGAACACGACCGGAAGTGGCGCGCCCTGCCGCCGGGCATTGAGCTGCGCGGCCTGCCCGGATACGCCTTCCCCCCGATCCCCGATACAGGAATTGTAACCACCTATCTGCTCGTCAACCAACTTCTGGCGAACGAATGGCGTTCCCGCGCCCAGATCGCCTCCCAGCAAATTATGCAGCTCCGCAAACTTCTCCGATTCGCCAACGAACAGTGTCCCTTCTACACCGACCGAATCCGCTCATGCGGGCTGGATGCGGGCTCGCTCAACAGCCTCGACGACTTCCGCCGCATGCCCCTCCTTACGCGCCAAGATCTCCAGGATCGTTACGACCTCCTTCGCCCCCGCGCCCTACCTCCCGGCACGTGGAACACCAAGGAACTGAGCACCTCCGGGTCGAGCGGCTCGCCGGTCCGCGTTCAGACCACCTCCGTTGCCAACGCCGTCTGGCACGCCTGCTGCCTCCGCGACTATATCTGGGCGAATGTGGACCCGCAGGCCAGGCTCGTCTCTCTCCGCCATTTTTCCGACTCGTTTCCGGCGGCGCGAACCGCAGAGGGCGGCAACCTCCCCTCGTGGGGCGAACCGATGTCGCATCTCTTCACAACAGGCCCTGGGTTCGTCATGGATGTGGGCATGGACCCCGAGGTCCAGATTGCGTTTCTCCTCCGCGTGGACCCGGACTATATCCTCTCATATCCAAGCAACCTCGAGTTACTGGGGCGGATGCTCGCCGAGCGGAAGGTTAAGCTCGGCCGACTGAGGCAGATTCATACCATCGGCGAAGTCCTGCCCGATCATGTACGCCGGAATCTACAGACCATTTTCGGCGCGCGCGTCTGGGACCTCTACAGCGCCGTTGAGGTCGGATACATCGCCGGCCAGTGCCCCGGTGGACACGGTTACCATGTCCACGACGAAAACGTGCTCGTCGAGGTGCTGGATGACGACGGCAAGCCCTGTCCGTCCGGGCAATCTGGGCGGGTGGTCCTCACCGGCCTCGTGCACTACGGCCTGCCTCTCATCCGCTACGACGTCGGCGACTACGCCGCGCTGATCGAGGAGCCCTGCACCTGTGGGCGCGGCCTCTCGCGTCTCTCCTGTATTATAGGGCGCCAGCGTGGGCAACTGATCCGGCCCGACGGACACATCATGTTCAGCAGCCGTCTGAGCGTGGCGCTCCGCGACGTGGGCGACATCCGCCAGTTTCAGGTCGTCCAGCACGAGCGCGACCGCGTCGAGGTCCTCGTCGCGCCGATGGATGGCTTTGGCGCGGAGCACGAGCGGCGGATTGCCGCGGCGTTCCAGCGCGAGTTCGGCTGTCCGATCCATGTCTCCGTCACCCGCGTCCCGCGCGTCGAGCGAACGCCCGGCGGCAAGTACCTCGACTTCATCTGCAAGGCGAAGTAGGCGCAGCGTGCGTCTTATGAATAATTCAGGTTAGACATTCGTCATTCGTCATTCGTCATTCTCTTCTCCCCCAACCACGCCTCGATCTCCCGCCGCATGCGGTCGGGCAGTTTGTTGTATCGCCGATCGGCGCGTTCGTCCATCTCCAGAGCGCGGCGGTAGGTCTGCTCGATCATGGGGCGAGACCGCTTGAGAAGATCATAGAGCGATCCGAGGCGGGCAAGATAGATCGGCTTGATGGGGAAATAACCCACAGCGGCTTCATACTCCTTTGCCGCGAGTTCCTGCATATCGCGGTTGGTCGCGCCCTCGCGGTAGAGCTCCGCCAGTTCGAAGTGGTATCCCGCCTTTCGTGGATTGATCTCAATGGCGCGTTTGAAGCGATCAATCGCGAGGTCGAGCGTTGACTCGCTCTGGAATGTCACCACACCATGTTTCCACATGTCGCGGAAGAGAATCGCCTGCCACTCCTGCGGCGCGGCGTTGCCGGGGCACAGCCTTGCCGCCTCTTGCAGCTCCGCCACCGCCTGCTCCGTCTTGGGCGGGACGTCCTCCAGCAGCGCCCGGCCATTGGCGAAATACACCCCGCTTAGCACAACGCGCGGCCACAGGCAGGCGACGAAGGCAATCGCGCAGGCCAGCGCCCCTACCGCCAGGGCGATCTGCGCCCGTGGGACGATAGGGCGGACAAACGGCCTGCGGTCGGGAGCCGCGACGATGGCAATCGCCGCCAACGTCCAGAGCGTCTGCGCCAGGCCGGGTTCATACAAATCGAAATCAACCAGACTGTGGATCAGAAAACAGACCACGCCGATCCAGACGCCGCGGCGGGTCATCGGGCCGATGGTATTCGAGCCGCAGAATACGAGAAGGAACGTTGCCACCCAACCCAAGAGCGCGAGCAGGATGCCTCCCAACCCCATCGGCAGGGAAAAGAAGCCGAACGCCGCAAGCCAGACGCAGCCGACGCCGGCGATGAGGCCGATCAGTGTCAGCTCTAAATCTGTTCGCCCGCCCGCGGCGTCCGGCGATTCGGCCGCGACATCGGAACGGGGAAAATGCCGAACAAGGAAGATGCCCCACACGGCGCAGAAGGCCAGGAACCCGAATACCCCCGTTTCGGCCCAGAGCTGGATGTAGTTGTTGTGGACCATCTGCGTCTCGTCGTCCGCCGGACGTTTGTAGGCCGTGTAGAGGTCGCCGAACCCATTGAGGCCGATCCCGGAGAGAGGATGGTCCTCGATCATCTCCGCCCCCGCCCGCCAATACTGCGCCCGGACCAGGAGCGAGTCGAGATAGCCCCACGCCGGCGGCAACTTCCCCATCCACTGGGCGACTCCAAACACGACAATGAAGACGGCCATGCACAAAGCGAGCCATTTCTTGTGCGTCCACACGACCCGCCTGCCCCAGAGCGCCGTGAAGAGGAACAACCCCATGGCGAGGGTGACCCACCCACCTTTCGATTTTGTCAAAAACAGGACGACCACTTGAAGAAAGATGACGACGCCGATGCCCGTCGCGGCGACTCTGTTCCCTCGTTTCAGCCGGTCGAGAAACAATCCGATCTGCGGCGGGATAACCAGGGCGAGGAACCCGCCGAGGATGGTCGGCAGAAGGAATGTGCTGTAAACCCGAAGCGTCTCGAGGCGGGATCGGAAGTCCGCCTCGTTCTCAGGCGCCACCCCGGCGGAGCGCAGCGTGCCCGCCGGATCGGTTCGATAGGCAGCCAATGTCTCCGGGAAGCCGATGAGGCGCTGGTGCAGGCCGTGAACGGCAACGACGGTAAAACTTGCCACGAGGCACGCGACGATGAGCGAGGTCTTGCGGCGGTCATCCAGCACATTCACCAGGAGATAAAACAACAAAATCTGGCCGATCCAGTCCATCGCGGTCATGGCGCTTCGCCATTCATAGTGCGACACAAAGACCGACCGGATGACGAAGATCATAAATAGGAGGATGGGGATGCCCATGCCCGTGCGGGTCAGACGCAGCTCTCCCTTTAGCCCCATCCGGGCAAGCCAGAGGAACAGGGCGAAGAGAAAGGGAAGGCTGACCATGAGATTGACCGGCGGGGCTTCCATCATGCCGAAGAACGTCATTCGCGCCCCCTCGCCGCAGACGAGAGGGCGCAGCGAGACGCCGACGAGAACGAGAAACAAGATCGCCAGGTCGAGGGCGTTGAGCAGGGAATCGCGCTTCGGGTCGGTCAATTGGCCTTGCCTCCCGCCGCCTTCTGCAAAAGGACGATGACAACCATGACGGCGAGGACCTGGATGAGGATGATTAGCGCGCCGACGGTGGTGGTGCGGTAGAGGAGCGTGGCCGTGACGCCGGTGGCGAAGGTGACGAGGTAGATCGTCAGCACGGCCTGGCGCGGCGTCATGCCGAGGGCGACTAAGCGATGGGAGAAGTGCTTCGTGTCTGCCTGGAATGGGCTGCGGCCCTCGCGCAGGCGAATGGCAATGACAGAGATTGCGTCGAAGATCGGCACGCAGAAAACGAGGAGGGGGACGCAGATCGGAAAGAGCGGCGATCCCTCCACATAAAAGGTGAAAACCACCGCCGCGACGGCGAGCATGTAGCCGATGAAGAGCGCGCCAGTGTCGCCCATGAAAATTTTCGCCGGCGGGAAGTTGAAGACGAGGAACGCGGCCGTCGCGCCGATGATCGCAAGCAGCAGCGCCGCGACAAAGAACTGCCCCGTCTGGACGGCAACGACGAAAAAGATACAGGAGAGGATGAGCGCCGTGCCTGCGCTGAGACCGTCCATGTTGTCCAGAAAGTTAAAGGCGTTGGTGATGCCGACGATCCAGCCGATGGTGATGATAGCGCAGATGATCGGATTCTCGATGAACAGGGTGATGTCCATCCCGCAGAGGACGAGCAGCAGGGCGACGGCGCTTTCGACGCCAAAGCGCATAGGCACGCCCAGCCCCTTCCGGTCGTCGAGGAGACCAAGGGTAAAGATGATCGCCCCGCCGATCAGAAGGACGACAACCTTCGGCGCAGCGGCCCGAAGCAGGGGGAGCTGCTCGCGAACGATATCGGGCACGGCCGGCAGAGGGATGCCCGCCGCAAGAAGAAACGTCACGAGCAGGCCGATGAGGATGGGCGCGACGACTCCGATGAAGATGGCGATGCCCCCGCCCAGGGGCATGGGCTGGATGTGCATCTTCCGCGCATTGGGCCGATCCACCAGGCCCAGCCGCGGCGCAAGTCTGCGGACAATGGGGGTGAGAATGAGTGTGAGCAGAAACGCGATTGCGAAAATTCCCAGGCCGATCAGCTTCACGGTTTCCTGCCCGGTGAGGGTGAACTTGGAGGCGCCAATACCATCGCACATGGTAGCGAAAGGAGGGACAGGTTGTCAATGGCCTGCCGCTTCGGATTGACTTAGGCGCGAGTGCGCTGTATAATGGTCTAATATAGGTGATTCGCATTTTGAAATCACTAAAGGAAATCTCTTGCCCCATTCTCCGCAAATCCGAAATTTCCTGCACGTCCTGCGGCGCAGGCAGAAACGGACCGCCCTTGCATCGGACGCTATGCTCCTTGCCAGCGTGCTTTTGCTGATCGGAATGGGCGCCTCGGCGGCAGGTCCCTGGGTGACGACGATCGGCCCGGCCCGGGTCGTCTTCCTGACGGCGGCGCTTGCCGCGCTCTCTGTCGCCGCAATGCGCCTCCTCCGGGGGCTGGTCTCCCATCCGAGCGACGATGCCCTCGCCCTGCATGTGGAGACCCGATGCCCCCACCTCCGGAGCAGGCTCATCAGTTCGGTGCAACTCCAGCGAGCAAAGGCCCGGGGAGCGACGGAGGGCTATTACTCCGACACGCTGATTGACGCCCTTGTGAACGATACGGAGAAGGGCGTGGCGCGCGTGCGCCCGGAGGCGATGGATGTCGGCGACGACCTCCGGCGAAACGGCATTCTGCTCGGTATATGTCTCCTGGCGGTTGCATCTCTTGTCGGGATTTCGCCGGAGCGATTCGGTTCCGCAGTAATGGGGTTATTCCACCCATCTGCGACGAACGTAGCTTCCACGACGCCATCCCCCGCCGCTGCGGACACCGTCGCCGTCGGCGACATCGCGCTCCAATATTTTTACCCCGCCTACACGGGACTGGAACCGAAGACCGTCCGCAACAGCAACGGCGATATCCGCGCCCTACGCGGGAGCGAGGTCCACATCTCCGCACGAGCCTCCGAGCCGGTCAAGGCCGCGAACCTGTTGATCAATGCGAAGGACCGGGTTCCCATGGCCATCGCCGCCGACTCCGCCGTGGCGGGACGCGTTTCCGTCACCGGGAACGGGTCCTATCAGTTCGAACTGATCCGCGCAAACGGGACGACGTTCCTCGATCCTGCCAAGCGCGAGATCGCCGTGCAGCCGGACGAGGCGCCGAAGGTGGACCTGATCTGGCCGGCTGAGGACATGGAGGCCACGGAGCGGGAGACCATTCCGCTGGACTATGCTGCAACTGACGACTTCGGCCTGACGGAAGCAACCCTCGTCGTCCGGTTCGGCGACGCGGAGAAGCGCATCCAACTTGCCTCCCTGTCGTCCAAACCCAAGAGCCACAAGGACACGCACAAGTGGGATCTGGCGACGCTCGACCTGGAGGAGGTCCAGGAGCTAATGTTTTTCATCGAGGCGAAAGACAACGACGCCGTCTCCGGCCCTAATGTGGGCCGAAGCGAGGAACGGCATATCGCCATCCAGAACGCCCGGCGCCGCCATGAGGAACTCATTGAGAAGCAGGAGAGGCTCCTGAAACAGATGCTCCATCTCCTGGCCACCGACCTGACGAGGCCGTTGGACGCGAAGGCCGCCCTGGCGAAAGACGAAATCCTGCTCATCGAAAGCACCGTCCGCGACAGCCTCTTCGCCGTGCTCGATCTCTTCGGCGACATCCTCGCCGGCCTGCGGGACGACCCCTTGGCGAACCACGCCGTGGTCTATGCCCTGGAAGACATGCACAAGGAATTGCAGGAGATTTCCGGCAACCGACGGCGCTTCGGGCTCCTCTTGATGAAATTACGCGAAGATGAAAAACCGCCGGAATCCATCCTGAGCCGCCTGGCCTTCACGCAGCACGCGCAGGTGGAGACTGTGGAGAAGGATATCCTGGTCCTCCACGCCCTGATCGAGAAGCAGCGGCGCGACAACATCCGGGCCGATCTGAAGAAACTGGCGGACGCGAAAGGCGCTCTCGCCGAGCTCCTGGAGAGACTGAAGAAGGGCGACGCGACGGCAATGAAGGAACTTCGGGAGCTGACCGAGCAGATCGAAAGGATGATGCAGAAGATCGCCGCCGAGATGGCGAAGGTCATGCGGGAGACCCCAATCGGCACGTATATGAACCCCGACGCCATTAACGCCCCCGGCGACCTGCTCGAAAAGCTGCGCGAGGCCCTGGCGCGGGGCGACCGGGAAGAGGCCCTGCGGCTTGCCCGGGAGATGATGGCCGCGCTCGAGGCCCTCAACGCGACCTTTGCCAACGCCGACGAGATGTTCGGCAAGGACGCCTACGGCGGCATGCTCCGAGAGATGGACGAGTTGATGACGGAGCTCGACGCCCTGGCACAGGCTGAGACGGGGCTTCTGAAAGAGACGAAAGACGTCAAAAACGCCGTCCAGCAGCGCACCCATGAACAGTTGGACGACAAGCTGCGCGCCTTCTTTGAGAAGCAGCTCAAGCGGCTGGAGAAGATCAAGGGCCATGTCGGCGAAGCCGACTCCGCGTTGGGCGGCGACCGCGCCGTGAAGGAATACTACATGAAGGACGAGGAGCGCCGCCACATGGCGGAGCGCATGGGGAGTCTCGACCGGATGTTCGGTCCCCTCGGCGTGAAGCTCCGCGGCGGAAGGGCCGAGGACGAGATCAACCGCCTGAACGACCAAATGGCCGAATTAAGCGATTTCCTCAAGAAGAAGAGAAACGCCCAAGAGCTGGCCGATCTCATGCGCGACGTCCCGAACATCCGCGAGAGCCTGGCCCAGCTCAAGGACATGCTCTCCGTCTGGGACGTGCAGGAGTCGTGGGAGCTGGCTATGCAGGCGGCGTCGAAATTCGGCTATTGGCACAGCCGCGTCGGGCCTCCCCCCGATAAGACTGAGGCCCCGAATTGCCGTGAGGTGGTGGAGAAACAGATCGGCCAGGCGCAGGAAGAGACGACCAATATGCTCGAAGACCTGGAGAAGATGCGCCAGGAGATCGAGAACTACCAGCGCTCGAAGTTCAAACCGCCCGAACGGGAATCCATGAAGCAACTCTCGGAACGGCAGCGCGGGATCATGGAAAAGACGCAGGGACTTCGGGATAAGATGGCCGAGATGCAGCGGGAGTCGCCGTTCCTCAAGGACGACCCGACCCAGGACGTCTCGGACGCGATGGGTCGCATGGAAGGGGCGAGATCAAAGCTGGACGGCGAGCGGCCCGGCAGCGCCGTCACCGACGAGCGCGAGGCCGTCTTCCAACTTGAGCAGGCCAAGGCCCGCCTGAAGGAGGCCCAGCAGCGCATCGCCCAGGGGATGATGGGCGAAGGGATGAAGATGCCGGGCGGCGGGCAGACGATGCCCCAGATGGGACGGCGACCGGGGATGATGGGGGCCCGCACGGAGAAAGTGAAGTTGCCCTCTCCGGAGGACTATAAGGTGCCCAAGGAGTTCCGCGAGGAGATCCTGAAGGCGATGCAAGGCTCGGCCCCGGAGCAGTATCGGAAGCTGAACGAGGACTATTACAAGAAATTGCTGGACCAGTGATAAACCGCCTTTCGATTTTCATTATTGCGTTGATCCTCCTCGGCCGATGGTGCGCCGCGACGGAGACGGACACGGCGCTCCAGGCCGCTTTTCGCAACCTGCACAACTGGCAGATGGACGAGGCCCGCGCCGCATCCCAGAAACTCGCCGGCCGCTCCGACCCGGAGGCCACCTACTTCCGCGCACTGCTGGCCTACCACGAAGGGCGGTACGACGAGGCCCGGAAGCTTGTGGGGTCCCTGCCGGCCGAAGGCCGCCCCGCCGCCGTGAAGGACTTCGCCGCCCTCGTCGAGGCCGTCTATGCAGTTTCGCAAAACTTCCGCGAGACGGAAAGCGAGCACTTCATCTTCCGCTACACCCACAAGGACGAAATCCTCTGCCAGTACGCCCTCGACGCCCTCGAACGGGCCTACGCCGCCATCGGGACCGACCTCCGCTGCCTGCCCACGGACAAGGTGATCGTCGAGGTCTATCCCGACGCGGGGTCCTTCGGCAAGGCGTCAACGCTGAAGATGGAGGACATCCAGAAGTCCGGCGTGATCGGCATCTGCCACTCCAACCGGGTTATGATCACGTCGCCTCGCGTCGTCATGAACGGCTACCCCTGGCTCGACACGCTCTGCCATGAATACTGCCATTTTGTGATCATCAAAAAGACGGCCAACGCCGTCCCCGTCTGGCTGCACGAGGGCATCGCCAAGTTCGAGGAGGAGCGCTGGCGCGCCGAGCGCAGCTTCGATCTCGCTCCTCTCTCCGCCTCGGTGCTGGCCGAGGGGCTGAAGCGCGACTACCTCATCTCCTTCGAGCAGATGCACCCGACCCTGGCAAGGCTGAACCACTATGACGCAGCCCTGGCCTATGCCGAGGCGTGCACAGTCGTTCATTTTCTATTTCAGCAATATGGCGCCGACGCCCTGGTGAAAATTCTGGATCGCTCGCGAGAGACCCGCGACGCGGCAAAGGCCATCTCCGATGTGACCGGCGCACCCTTCAGCATGTTCCACGACAGATGGTTGGCCTGGGTGAAGAAGCAGAAGTTGGCCGTTGTGCCGGGTCTCAAGGTCCTCCCCCCGGCGCTGAAGACCGGGGCCGAGCCGTCGGAGCACGATCTCGCCGGCGAGGTGAACAAGAAGGCGGAGGACCTCGTCCTCATCGGCGACCTGCTTGTCGCAGATGGGCACTTGGACGCGGCGGTCGTCGAATACGACAAGGCCATCGCCGCGAGCGACACGATCTCCCGATACATCAGCAACCGCGTGGCCTTCGTCCTGATCTCGCAGCGCAAGCTCGACAAGGCGGAGGACCTCCTGCTTCGCGTCAAGGGGTACTATCCCGATTTCCAGGTGACGTATGTGAACCTGGGCCGGGTGTATGCCGACCGCAAGAACTATGTGGAGGCGGCGAAGTGCCTTGAAGAGGCGGTGCGGATCAATCCCTTCGACCTCGTCGCCCATTCCCTCCTGGCCGATGCGTATGAGAAGCTGGGGAGGAAGGAGGATTTCGCCGCGCAACAGAACCGCATCGAGATCGTTCGGAAAGCGCTGTTTGGCAAGCCGGCCGCAGAGCCTTAATCCAATCAGGAGGCAGATCGGATCGTCAGGCTTAGCCGGAGGCATCGCGCTATGATGGACATTCGGACGAAACGGGTTTACGAAGAGGCGAGTCCAGAGGATGGGTTTCGCGTCCTTGTGGATCGGGTGTGGCCGCGGGGAATGACGAAGGAGCGCGCGCAGGCGGACCTGTGGTTGAAGGAGGCGGCGCCGAGCACCGCCCTCCGAAAATGGTTCAGCCATGACCGATCGAAGTGGGAGGCATTCAAGTCCCGTTACTTCTCGGAGCTTGACGCGAACCCGGAGGCCGTGGCGAGACTGCTTGATGAGGCGGCGAAAGACCGACTGACGCTTCTCTTTTCCGCCCAGGACACCGAGTGCAACCAGGCGGTTGCCTTGCGAGAATATCTGCTTAAGACTTCATGTTAGCCAAGGCTATCTCGTTCCGCAAAATGACCCCTTTTCCATACGCTTGCACATGTGCTCACGACTCGATTTCGGGCCGTGTAATTGTCGTAAGATATGTCAGATACAGGGTATCGGACTTGGCATCGCCGCAATTTTGCAATTAGTAACAAAGTGTATGGACCTACACTTTGTTACCAATGATTTTCACCACGTAATTTTCACTTTGAAGTCAGACCTCCCGGAGGTCCCTGACCTCCGGGAGGTCAGTCCCGCGAAAGCGGGAATCCAGGGGACTTCGGAACCACAGATGAACGCAGATAAACCACATGTGGGAGTATGGGCGTGTGGAAGTATGGGCGTACGCCCACTCGCCCCCCACACGCCCACACTCCCACACGCCCACACGCCCACACGCCCACACATTAAATCTATGGCGTCTTTGCGCCTTTGCGTGAGGCTTTTCCGCTGTCTTGCGTCCACGCGATTGCCAAAATTTTCGTTGACAGACCAACGGTCCGAGGACTATCCTCAAATCCCGGAATCTCAAATCTTCGGAAAGGCGGGGAGATGGGAGATGTTTTTGTGCATCGCTGAAAGCCGGGGTCAAGCATATGATGAAGCGTGACTGGGAGCTACTCTTTTCCCAACATGACCTTCGAGAAGTGCTCAACGCTCAGATCGCAAGAGTGAACGACACTGTTCTGGGGATCGATCCATGGCGCTTCGACAATGAGACTGACGACCTGTTGGCAGCATCCATCGCCTCGCAATTGGTCGTATCACCAGTCGAACTCCTTGAGGACAAGATATATGTTTCCGCAATTGACGCGAAGGTCGATGTTAGCTACGATCCCAATCGGTTCATACCGGATCGATCTTGCCCGTTCTACGTCGATGGGCTTGATGTGACCTATCATCTCCCCTTTGCTGGTGATCGGGAGTTGCTGAGATGCCGGCCTAACACGTTCACGCTGAACCCACCTCGTGCGGTGCTCGCCTCGTCACAAGAGTTGGCTTTCCCCTATGATCAAGCTAACCGTGATGTGGCAGCCACCAAGCTGCTTTTCCAGCAGGATATTGGGGCCCTGAAGCAGTGGCTGTCTTGGGTCAATCAGCAGGTCAAGGACTACAATGCGTCACTTGAGACAACGGTACGCGGGCGGATTCAGCAACGCCGCCAAGAACTCAGCAAGACCAAGGCAGATCTTGCTGGCCTCGGCTATCCTGTGCGTAGCGAGGCGCAGAAGGGACCGACGACCGTGCCTTTATCTCCTGAAGCCGTCGCGGCAAGGCGGAAGTCTTGGCGCGAACACAAGCGCCGAGAATATGATGTTGCCCTTTCGTTTGCCGGCGAAAACCGCGGCTACGTTGAACAGGTCGCTGAACAGCTTGTACGCATCGGCGTGACGGTCTTCTACGATCGCTTCGAGCAGGTGGACCTTTGGGGTAAAGACCTCGCAGAACACTTGGGACAGGTATACTCTCATGATGCACATTTCGTAGTCATTTTTGCATCCCGTCACTATGCTGCGAAGGCTTGGCCCAATCACGAGAAGCAGTTTGCCTTGAGTCGTCATCTCCGGGGTGAGAAGGGCAACATCCTCCCTGTCCGGATGGATGACACAGAGATTCCGGGCATTCCGCCGACAATCGCTTACCTTGACGCGAGGGTTCTAGCGCCGTTCAAGCTGGCCGAGCTGATTCGCCAGAAGGTTGACTCGGAGAGCAGCGACACCTAACCAGAGATGAATCTGGCGAGTCGCGCGCTCTGCGCGGTGTGATGAAAACAACGACCGATGTACCACGATGAGGTCATAGCCGAGGTCTGGAAGAACCGCGAGGCATACGCGAAGCGGCACCATCACAATCTGCGCAAGATCGTCGCAGACCTGCAGAAGCGTCAGCAGAAGCCGTTCTCACGCCTTGTTGATCGGCGGAAGCCAAAGGCGGGTTCTCGAGCCCGATCCGCAGCCCCACCTTCAAAGAAAAAGTAGGCCGAAGGATTCATCCCTTGCGGTCTGCCTGAGATGATATTCTTCGCCGGACCGCCCGTCCTACGCCTTCTCCCCCATCGCCTCGAACGCCCGCCAATTTGCGATGGTGATGGCGATGAGGTCTTTGTGCGAGAGCTTGCCGCCGAAGCGGCCCTTCTCGATGCTGTCGCCGGGTCCGAGGACGCCCTCGAAGACGATGGGGCCAGGGAAAGCGATCTCGTTCAGCGCCTTGCACGCCGCCTGCCAGTTGATTGTGCCCAGGCCGGGCGGGATGTGCTGGTCTATGAACTGGCCGTCTATCAAACCGATGTTGTCGTGGAAATGCGTATCGCGCAGGTGTTTGCCCGCGGCGCGAATCTCGTCGGCGATTGACAGGCCGCAGAGATGCGCATGGCCCGAGTCGAGGATCACCCCGACGTTCGGCTCCGCCGCCGCCTCGACGATAGGCAGGAACCCCTTCACCGATCTGCTGTGCTCGCTCTGCCAGATGTTCTCCAGGACGACGGTGATGTCGTGCTTCGCCGCCTCTTGCGCCACGAACTTGACCATGATGGCGTAGCGTTTCACGAAGACATCCCACCCCACCTCCGCGATGGCCTCGTCAACTTTTTCCGGGACCACGTTGCGCATCATGCAGGCGTGATAGACGGCGGTCTTCCCGCCCATGGCGGCTAGGCGGCGCAGGTCGGCCAGCAGGGAATCCATCAGGTCCTGCGGCGCATCCGGTCCGGCCGTGGCCACGAGGCACGGGATGGCGTGCATCGAATAGACCGTGAGGCCGAATTCCTTCAGGTCCTTGTGGAAGGCGGCGATCTCGCGGTCGGCCTGGCCCGGCTTCCACGGGCAGCCGTCGATGCCGATGCGCCGGATGCCGGCCTCGGCGAGCAGCCGCATGATTTTTCGACGATCCGGCCCGGTGGGGTTCAGGTAGAAGACAAGTTCGCGGTTGGGCATGGGTGGTTATCCGTATATTTGTTTGAGATGGTAAGGAATCTTCTGCGCGTCGAGTTCCGTCTGGATGTCTTTTGCATCAATCCGGTCGGGGGTGGTGTCCTTGGCGATTGCAAGTCGCGCCGCAATGCCGGCCACCTGCCCCGTGTGCGCGGCGGGTGGGATAACCCGGGTGACTTCCCATGCGTCCTTTTCGGACGAGATGCAGCGACCGACCACAAGTAGGCCCGCGACCTTTTTCGGCACGAGCGTCCGATATGGAATCTCCCACACGAACCCCGGCTTGCGCCAGTCGGCGACGAGGCCGATGGAGTCCTCGAATGGCGTGGCGTGCTGCCCGTCGGTCAGCGTGATGTCGGCCACGATGCGCCGCGTGGTGCGGAACTGCGCCATCGAGGGAAGCGTCATGGGGAAGAAGTTGTGTCGGCTCGTGTCGCCGCCCTTCGCGTGCGCTTCCCGATAACGGTTGATCAGAATCTCGCGGGAGCGGAGGACGAACCCTGTGACCTCTTTGCCGTCCGTGCCGAACCACTTGCGGGTGTCTTTCGGGATTCCCTTGCCGGTGTTGAGCGCCCCGAGCGCCTGGCGTCCGATGAGGGGCGTGCCGTCTTTTTGCTCGACGGCTTTTCGGGCGATGGCGAGCGAGGCCTCGAGGACCCACATAGATTCCCAGTTGTCCGTCTCTGCGCAGGGCGCGCCGGAGCGGTGGGCGATGTCCGCGTCGCCTGTTCCGTCAATGATGCACTTGGCGCGGAGCACGCCGCGCCCGCTCTTGTTCTCGACCTCGACGCCGACGATTCGGTCGCCCTTCATCACAGGCGCGCAGGCGAGCGTGTCGAGCCAGATGTCCACCCCTGCCTGAACCAGGGCCTCATCGAGGGCGAGGACGAAAGAAGCGGGGTTGAAGGCGACGCGGAAGCGCTTTGGTTCCGTGATGTTTCGCCCCTGGCGCCAGGTGTGGGGCACATCGCCGGGACCGTACTTGTAGCTGAGGTGCAGCAGTTCCTCGGCGATGCCGAAGGTTACCTGTTTGCCGTTGCCGTCGCAGAGGGGGAGGTAGATGTTCACGAGGCCGGTGGTGGCGAGGCCGCCGGTGAGGATGGTCTTTTCCACGAGGACCGTCTTCAGCCCGGCGCGAGCCGTTTCGAGGGCCGCGGCGATGCCCCCGATGCCCGCCCCGCAGATGAGCACGTCGTATTCACGATCAAACTGCATGACTTTCCTTCCCTGATCCGATGCCGTTGAGTTGTGAAAGTGAGAAATCCTATGCCCTTTGGCGAGCGATGTCAAGTAATTCTGCAAATGTGGGTGCATGTAACCTCCGTCGGGGCGCAGACTCCCCTCTCCGGATGCCGGAGAGGGGGGAAAAGACTGCCGATGGAAGTTACATGTACCCCGCCGAGGTTTTTTCCTTGAATCTCGAACCAATAAGGCTATAATAAGGTGTTTCGCCAGAGCTGGAGAAAAGGATAGTGTTCGAGGCGCTGACGAATAGTCTGAACGCCGTATTCCATAAGCTGCGCGGCCGCGGGACGCTGACGGATAAGAATATCGAAGATGGCCTGCGCGAGATTCGCATGGCCCTGTTAGAGGCCGACGTCAACTTCAAGGTCGCCAAGGACTTCATCAAGGACGTGACGGCGAAGGCCGTCGGCCAGGAGGTGATCAAGAGCGTCACGCCGGGGCAGCAGATCGTGAAGATCGTGCACGACTCGCTCATCGAGCTGATGGGCGCGGGCGACGCCGCGATCCCGCCGGCGCAGGACGGTCCCACGATCATCATGTTGGCCGGCCTGCAGGGCAGCGGCAAGACGACGACCGCCGGGAAGCTGGCGAGCTACCTCCGGCGGAAGGGCCACAATCCGCTCCTGGTGGCGGCGGACGTGCGGCGTCCGGCGGCCATTGAACAGTTGAAGGTATTGGGACGGCAGCTTGAGATTCCGGTGTATTCCGAGGACAACTCACGCGCCGTGCCCATCTGCGAGCGCGCCGTCGCGCAGGCCAAGCAGGACGGCCGGGACATGGTCATCCTCGACACGGCAGGCCGCCTGCACATTGACGCGGAGATGATGGCCGAACTGCTGGAGGTCAATGCAAAGGTCAAGCCGCACCAGAAGTACCTGGTGGCCGATGCCATGACGGGGCAGGACGCGGTGAACAGCGCGAAGGAATTCAACGACCAGCTCGAACTGGACGGGATCATCCTGACCAAGTTGGATGGCGACGCCCGCGGCGGGGCGGCCCTCTCGATCAAGGCCGTGACCGGCAAGCCGATCAAGTTCGTCGGGGTGGGGGAGAAGTTGGATCGGCTGGAGGAGTTCCACGCGGACCGGATGGTCTCGCGCATCCTCGGCATGGGCGATGTGGTGAGCCTGGTCGAGAAGGCGCAGGAGGCGGTGGACATGGAGCAGGCTGCCGCCATGCAGGAGAAGATTCGGAAAAACACGCTGAACTTGGAGGACTTTCTGAACCAGCTCCAGCAGGTGCGCAAGATGGGGCCGCTGAAGGAGCTGATGAAGATGATCCCGGGCCTCGGCAGCCAGTTCGCCGAGGCGGAGCTGGAGGGCGGCGAGGAGGAGATCGGGCGCGTGGAGGCCATGATTCGCTCCATGACCCCCGCGGAGCGCGAGGACCCGGAGGTCATTGACAGCAGCCGGCGGCGGCGCATCGCGGCCGGCAGCGGCGTGGAGCCGCACGAGGTGAATCAACTGCTGAAGCAGTTCAAGCAAACGAAGACGATGTTGAAGCGCGTTACGGCGGGCCACATGCCTGCGGGCATGCCGGGGGTCAAGGGCCTGCCGGGAATCGCGCGGAAGAGGCGAAAAGACAAGCGACGAAAGCGAAGGAAGTAAACCGTTTGGAAGGAGAGTATCTTGGCGGTTCGATTGAGATTGAAGAAGCTGGGCAGAAGGAAGAAGTCCTACTACCGGATCGGGGCCTTTGAGTCAACGTCCCCTCGGGACGGCAGGGCCCTTGAGGAGCTGGGATACTACCATCCGCAGGTGCAGGACGAGGAAAAACAGCTCGTTCTGAACAAGGAGCGGGTGGAGTATTGGCTGCAGCACGGGGCGAAGCCCACGGAGACCGTGGCCAGCCTGCTGAAGAAGCGCGGCATTCAAGTAAAGGCATGAGGTTCGACATCCTCACGATTTTCCCGGAGATGTTTCGGGATGTCCTCGGGTGCAGCATCCTGGGGATCGCGCGGGAGAAGGGGGCGGTCAGCTATCATGTGCATGACATCCGCGACTACAGCGATGACAAGCATCATCGGGTGGACGACCGGCCCTACGGCGGCGGTCCGGGGATGGTGATGATGCCGGGGCCGGTGGTCCGCGCCGTCGAATCCGTGGAGGCGATGGACGATACGCCGTCGCTTCAAGTGCTTTTGACGCCGCAGGGCAGGACGTTCAACCAGGAGATGGCCGTGGAGCTGGCGCAGAGGAAGCGGATCATGCTCATCTGCGGCCGATACGAAGGCTTTGACGAACGGATTCAGATGGCGCTGGGCGCGGAGGAAATCTCCATCGGTGACTATGTCTTGAGCGGCGGGGAACTGCCGGCGATGGTGCTCATTGACGCGGTGGTTCGGCTGCAGAAGGACGTGCTGGGGCACCCGGACTCGGCGTTGCAGGATTCCTTCGGCGCGGAGGGCTGTCTGGACTTTCCCCAGTACACCCGCCCGCCGGAGTTTCGGGGGATGGGGGTGCCGGACATTCTGCTGTCGGGCAACCATGGGAAAATCTCGGAGTGGCGCGGGAGACAGGCAAGACTGAGAACAATCTCTCGCAGGGCGGAACTGCTGAATAGATCGGAAGAAAGGAAAATCAGATGACCATCATGAAAGAAATTGCAGCGGCCCATTTGAAGGACGTTCCGGACTTCGACCCGGGCGATGCTGTGGACGTGCACGTGAGAATCCTTGAAGGTGAGAAGGAGCGCATCCAGGTCTTCAGCGGCACATGTATCCGCCGCCAGGGATGCGGCCTGAACGAGACGTTCACCGTGCGGCGCATTGTGGACGGGGAAGGGGTGGAGCGAATCTTCCCTCTGCACTCTCCGCGCATCGCCAGGATCAGGGTGACGCGCCGGGGCAAGGTCCGGCGGGCCAAGCTCTATTTTCTGCGGGAGCGAACCGGAAAGGGCACACGCGTGAGGGAGATTCAGGGCAAGACCGCCCAGGTGCTCGATGAAGCGACCGTTAAAAAGTCTGGGAAAGAAGGGTGAGGAGGCGGCCGTTCGGTTCCTCAAGAAGAACGGCTACCGAATCCTTGAGCGCAACGTCCAATGCCGCGTCGGCGAGATTGACGTGGTAGCCAGTGAAGGGGACACGATTTGCTTTGTGGAGGTAAAGAGCCGACAGTCCGACGATGCGGGTCTGCCGGAATACGCCGTTACGAAAACAAAACAACGCCGCATGGTGAATGCCGCGCTTTTCTACCTGACCCGCCACCGCGTCCAGGACGCCGACTGCCGTTTCGACGTGCTGTCCATCATCATGGACGAACCCGACCCCCGGATCGAACTCTTCAAGGGGGCCTTCGTGGCCGACCTTCGCCTGCCTTAGTCCTCCCCCCGCAGCTTGGACTGAATAGCCTCGTCCACTTGCCGCATGAGGTTGGCGAACTCGAAGCGCGCCGCGCTGAGTTGCTTGATCAGCTCGTTGCCCGTCACCTGCGCGCGAAGGTCCTCCAGGCGGCGCTTGTCCTCCGGCTCGATCGGCTTCATGTCGCGCTCCCGCTCGGCGATCTTGATCTGCTGCTTGTTGTATTCCTCGAGCAACTTCCAGGCTGCCTCGTCCCGCTCGAGTCGGTCCTGGATCTCCAGGGTCGTCTTGTAGCGCGGGTCGGCCGCGATGGCCTCCCCCAACCGCTCCGCAAGTCTCAGTGTTTCATCCACGGCCACGTTCCTCCTACTCAATCAATAGACAGATTATACGAACAAGAAAATGGACGATCAAATGAAATATCAGCAACAACTTATCAAACTCCTTAACAAGCGAAACTACCGCCCCATGACCGCCGAGGAACTCGCCAACGAGCTTCGGGCCGACGACCGCGAGGCGTTCCTCGCCGAACTCGAAGAGATGCGCCGCGAGGGCGACGTGGCCCAGGTCAAGTTCAAACGCTACGCCCTCCCCCAGAAGGTCGGCCTCGTCGCGGGAACTCTCCGGTGCAATCCCGGCGGATTCGGCTTTCTCACGCCGAAACCGGGCCACGCCAATGCCGATCTCTACGTCTGCCAGGAGGGCATGGGCCTGGCCCTCCAGGGCGACACGGTCCTTGCCAGGATGCAGGAACCGTCCCGGCGGCGAGGTCGCCGGGCGATTCCGGACCGGGGGCCGCGGGCCGAGATCGTCGAGGTCCTACAGCGGGCGCGGTCCGAGATCGTCGGCACATTTCGCAAGACCCCCAACTTTTACTGCGTCGTCCCCGACGACCCCGCCTTCCTGCGAGACATCTACATCAGCCAGGCGGAGTCCCTCAACGCAAAAGAGGGCGACAAGGTCGTCGTCGCCATCAGCGAATGGACCGACCCACACCTCAACCCGGAAGGCCGCGTGCTCAAAATCCTTGGGACGGAGGATGATCCGAGCATAGACCTCACGGCCATCATTTGCCTCTTCAACCTTCCGACGGACTTCCCGCCGAGGGTGCTGGAAGAGGCCGTGGCGGCTGCGCAGCAGCCTCTCGAACAGGCCCTTGAAGGCCGTCTCGACCTGCGCAACGAGACCGTTATCACCATTGACCCGGAGGACGCAAAGGACCATGACGACGCCGTTTCCCTCCGGCGCACGCGCGACGGCTTTGAACTCGGCGTCCACATCGCCGATGTGTCCCATTATGTCAGGACCGGCACGGCCCTCGACCGCGAGGCCGAAAAGCGAGGCACGAGCGTCTACTTCCCCGGCGCGGTCCTGCCCATGCTGCCGCATGATCTCTCCTCCGACGCATGCAGCCTGCGCGAGGGGCACGTCCGGCTGGCGAAGAGCGTCTTGTTCAAGTTCTCTCCCGACGGCCATCGGCAGGACTTCGAGATTCGCCCCAGCGTCATCCGCAACTCCCTCCGCCTCAACTACGGGGAGGCCTATGCGGCGTTGCAGGGCGACCCGCCAGCGCGGGTGCCCGAGGAGATCGTGCAGATGCTTTCCCAGATGAGGCACTTGGCGCAGATGCTCTACGACCGGCGGGCCAGGAAGGGATCAATTGACCTCGACGTGCCGGAGATTTCGATTTCCCTCGACGATCAAGGCAAAGTGCTGTCCATCGGCGAGGCCGAGCGCAACATGGCCCACCGACTCATCGAGGAATTTATGCTCGCCGCGAACGAAGCCGTGGCGCTGTATCTGACCAAACACAAGGCCCCCTACCTGAGCCGCGTCCACGCCGATCCCTCCAACGAGGACCTGGACGAGGTGCGGCGGCTGACGCTTGCCTTGGGCTATGAGGTCGACGATCCACGAAACCCGCACAACCTGCAAAAGCTCCTCGCCCAGGCCGAGGGGCGCGACGACGGCTGGCTCGTCAACATCGCCATCCTACGCTCCATGCGCCTGGCGGAGTATTCAGCCAAGCCGGACAAGCACTTCGCCCTGGCCTTCAGCCACTACACCCACTTCACATCCCCCATCCGCCGCTACCCGGACCTTTTGGTGCACCAGGTCCTCGACGAGCACTTTGCGGGCGTCCTCCACGGACCCGATGCCAAAGACGCCTGGCAGCAGAGGCTTCGCGTCGCCGGCCCGCACTGCAGCGCGACCGAACGTCGGTCCGACGACGCCGAGCGGCTGTTCATCAAACGGAAGATACTGCGCTTCCTTGAGGACCATTATGGCGAGAGGTTCCGCGCCCGCATCGCCGGCATCCGCAACCGAGGCATGACCGTGCGTCTGGAGAAGTATCTCATCGAGGGAATGATCCCGTTCTCCACAATGACGAACGACTTCTATCGCGCCAACCAGGCGCGCACCGGCGTGATCGGCCGCCGCACGAAGCGCCGATACACCATCGGCCAGTCCGTCATTGTTACTATCCACGAGATTGACCACGTGAACTACGAGGTGGTCTTTGCCCTGGCGGAACCGTAGCAATGTGTTTGGGTGGCGCGGCGTAGATATCGGGGGAGGGTTCTGGTGCGAATTTTTTCCTTGACACTGGGCCGGGAAATGGTATAAACTTCTTACTGGTCATATGAGCATATGAGGCCCGCAGGAGGGCCAGCAGCGCCATTTTTCGAGGAATCTCGGATGAGTGCCATTCAGGAAACGCTTCAGATCTCAGCGCGAATTCAGGCACTGAAGCAGGCCGTCCTGGAGCAGACAGACGATCTCTCGCCCCATCGCGCGCCGATCGTCGTTGAGGTCTATCGAGACAATCCGTCTGATCCCCTGCTGATCCTCACGGCCAAGGTAATGGCGGCGGTGCTGCGCCGGTTCCCCGTGGTGATCCACCCCAACGAGATCATTGTGGGGGAGGGAATCGCCGAGTCAATGACGCACTGGGGCTTCCCCGAGTTCTGGGGCGACCTCCACAAGGCGCGAGAAGGAAAGATCAATGGGCTGCCCATTGGCGGCGATCTGAAAGGCCGCCTCCAGGAGGCGAGTTGCGAGTGGGACCGCGTCCGACGGCCGATGGGAGTTCACCGGTTCGTCGCAGAGCCTTACCGGGACGAGATTCACGCCGGCGTTTTCTTCGGCTCGGGCAAGTGCCGTAACCACAGCGTCCGCGATTTCCCCAAGCTCCTCCGCCTCGGGTTTCGGGGACTGCTTCAGGAGGTGCAGGACGCCATCGCGGACCTGCCGCCTTCCGCGCCGGATGCCGGCCCGCGCCGCGTGTTTCTCGATGCAGCGCGGATCGTGGCCGAGGCCGGCTGCGAGTTTGGGAGGCGATACGCCGCCGAGGCGCGCCGCTTGGCCGATGCCGAAACAGATGAAACACATCGAGCCGAGCTGATCGAGATTGCCGAGGTCTGCGAACGGGTGCCGGAGCATCCGGCCCGGACGTTCCGGGAGGCGGTGCAGGCGCTCTGGTTCGGGCAGATGATCTCTGGGCTGGAGGATCAGATTAACGCCAACTCCCTCGGGCGCATTGACCAGTTCCTCTGGCCGTATCTGAAGGAGGACCTCGATGCCGGGCGATTGGGCGAGGAAGATGCCCGTGAGCTGATTGCGCTCCTCTGGTTGAAGCTCTACCGGCGGTACGACGTGCAGCAGGCCGTCCTCGGCGGACAAACACGAGAAGGCAAGGACGCAACGAACTCGCTGACATACATGATGCTGGATGTGACCGATGCGCTGGACATCATTCGCTGCCTCTCAATTCGCGTTCACAGGAACTCTCCCCGTCGTCTGCTCGAACGGGCGTTTCGGATCATTCGAAAGGGCGGGGGCATCCCGTTTTTCTTCAACGACGATGCGATCATCCCGGCGCTGACGGCCAAGGGGATTTCGATCGAGGATGCCCGCGACTATGCTGTGATCGGGTGCGTCGAGATCACCATCCCCGGCAAGACGAACCCCCATGCCGTGAGTCACCAGATGAACCTGGCCAAGTGCTTTGAGCTGGCCCTCTTCGACGGCAAGGACCCGGTTACGGGCAGGCAGCTCGGCCCGCAAACGGGGCGCCTGACCGGCTTTGCGGACATGGAAGTGGTGAAAGCGGCCTATCGGAAGCAGGTGGAGTTCTTCGCGCCCCATGCTGTCTATGCCTCCAACGCGGGCGAGTATGCCGAGCGGGAGACATCCCCCTTCATCTACCGTTCGCTCCTGACGAGCGACTGCATCCGGCGCGGGCGGGACATCACCGACGGCGGGGCGATCTACAACTACCACAGTTGTTCCGCCATCGGCGTCCCCAACGTGGCCGACAGCCTCGCGGCGATTGAGCGACTCGTGTTTCGGGAGGGGCGGATCGGACTGGATCAGTTGGAGGAACTGCTCCGGTCGAATTTCGCGGGCCATGCCGAGCAGCAGCAGATGTTTTTCAAGCGCGCGCCGAAGTATGGCAATGATGATGACGAGGTGGACTCAATCGCAGCCGAGGTCGCGTCGCACTACTGTGAACTGATGGGGAGGTTCAAGACGATGTACGGCGGCGGGTTCCATGTGCATCTCTTCTCGTTCGTCTGGCATGTGGCGCCCTTTGGCAAGGCGGTGGGGGCGCTGCCGGACGGTCGGGGGGCGCAGGAGCCGCTGGCCTACAGCATCTCGCCCATGCAGGGGCGAGACTTCAAGGGGCTGACGGCGCTGTTCAATTCACTCCTCAAGATGCCCCACCACCTGGCGGCGGGAAGCAGCTCGGCGATCATCGAGATTGATCCCGCGCTGTTCAAAGAAGAAGGGTTCGAGAAGGTGGTGTCGCTTTTCCAGAGCGCCATCGCCCGCGGGCTGGGCCAGGCGCAGTTCAATGTCATTGACGCCGAGACGCTGGAGAAGGCCCAGCGGGAACCCGACCGGTATCGCAACCTGGCGGTGCGGGTGTCCGGGTTCAGCCAGAAGTTCTGCCTGCTGAACAAGGACATGCAGGACCACATCATCCGACGGACGAAGCATCAGGAGTGAGCGCGGTCCTGGATAAGCCCCTCCACGAATGTCTTGCTTTGCTTCAGCGCGGGGATGACGTCCGGTTCTTCCAGCTCGAAGGAGAGCAGCGCGTCATATCCGATGGCGCGCAGCGTATCGAATAGGCGCGGGTAGTCCACGATGCCCCTTCCCGCCGCGCGGTGATCGCGCCAGTCCTCCGCCCGGACGTCGTGCAGGTGAAAGTGGAAGTTCCTGTTCTTTAGGACCGCAATCGTTTCGATCAAGCAGTTGTTGTATCTCTCTGCGGCAGAGGGCGTTCCGTAGTCCTCTGGCTTCACTCCATGATCCTGATAGCCACGGAAGTGGCCGACATCAATCGTGGCCCCGAAGTTCGGCCGGTCCACATCGAAGATGAGGTCGGTGAAGTCCTTGATGGTATTCGGGTAGCCGGTCTCGACTCCAAGGGGCACGTCTCGCTCGCCGGCGTAATCGGCCAGCTCGCGGAATGTGTCGAGCATCAGCCCCCAAAACTCCCGACAGCCCACGCTGGGAGGAGAGGCGGCATGGACCACGGCAACCTTCGCTTGGAGGAAGGCGCAGCCGTCAATGCCGACCTTCAGTTGCTGTCGGCAGAAGGCGCGCATCTCCGGGTCGTAGGAGAAGAGCGGCAGGTCGAAGAAAGGGAGATGAACGGCCACACGGTCAAACGATTGTATCGCCTCGAAGAGCCTCTCCTTCTCGGCCTCTGTCATCCGGTTGAACCAAAAGCCGGCAAGTCGCCCTTGGGAGTGCCGGGCGCCGTCGAAGGCCAGGAGTTCGATGGCGTGAAAGCCCAGATCCTTCACGCGGCGGATTGCATCATCAAGGGAGAAGTTGGGCAGCGACGCCGTGTTTGTGCAAATTTGCCTTGCGTTCATGTTGCCTGCGCTTCACGACTTTTCCGGGACGGCAGCGTCTTTGTCCGCCGCGGTCTGCTCCGCCCCCGCATCGGGAACCGGCTCCGTCTTTTCGGCCGCGGTGACCCAGATGGGACTGGACCATGCCATCTCGTTGTCGTTCTGTACCACACGGGCATAGTAGTAGGACGTCCCCGGCGGCGGATCGGGGTCGGTGTGCGTGAAGGACAGGTGCTTCTTTCGCCTCCACGCGGTGTGGATGACCACTCCATTTCGAATGATCTCCACACGATTAAGCCGGTAGGTCCCGACGACGTTTGCAGTGATTTCGATCTTCCCGTCCGCCTCGATCTCGCTTCCCATCGGGCAGCCGTTGATACGAAAGTCGAGGAATATCTTGGCGCCGGATGTCGCGTAGCATCGCCGTTTCTTGATGGCGTCAAAGATACTCTTTCGGGTGAGGCGTTCCGCATAGACGGCGGTGAGGCCGGCGAGGGAGGACTCCTCCTTCCAGCCCATGCCGTGGTGGGCCAGCAGCCCGTGCCCGCCGCTGCATGCGCACAGGCCGAACTTCAGCCCCTTGTTCAGCATGTTGCGAACAAAGTAGCCGGGAATCACGTTGTCCATCCGATAGGGGATCGGCGTGTTGCCCTCATACTCATATGCGCCGTAGATGGAGCACACTTCCACGATGGGCTGGGCCTCCGGGTCGAAGTCTTCCCAGTCGAAGCCCGTCCAGCCGATGTGATGGGGGATCGCTACGGCGCCGATGGCTTTTAGCTTGGGCAGGAGCTTTGCGGGCGCGTCGCTTTCCGGATCGGATCTACTGAGGATTTCCGCGCCCGAACCGGGGTAGATCACGCTCATATGTCCGGGGCCGGGATGCAGCGCGCCTGTCCACTCATAGCCGCAGAACGTGACAAACGCGCCGTCCTCGGAAAAGCGATTGGCCACATTGCAAAGGTAAGACCACTCCGTCCGGCTCAGCCGCTTCCGGCAGAAATCCTCGTGGTCGGCGAGCGCGGCGAAATCCAACTTGTAGATGTAGCGGCAGCGCGCGTAGAATTCGTCCGCGTCTCCCATCCCGTCGGAGTGGGAGGACTGGGCGTGAAGATCGCCGAAATAGAGATTCAGCGTCTTCCCGTCCACATCCACGTTACGCCGCTCAACGTCGGGGGCGATGTTTTCGAGCTTCCGCTTCTTCTCGGCAGTCCAGATGGCCTTCAGCTTCGGGGGATCGGACAGTCCCCCCTTCGGCGTCAGCCGCTGCACCTCGATCCGCTCCAGCCCCCGGCTGACGAGCCAAATGTTCCCGGTTGAGTCAATGACCGGCCGAATTCGCTGGCCCCGGCAGCCCCACTGGTAGGGCGTAAGCGGGATGAGATTGGACCATCCATCGTTGCTGAAGCTTTGAGCGTAGAAGGAATGACTGGCCCGGCCGAAGATCCACAGCCGATTTCCCTTGTCCATCAGCAGGCTTGGAAATTCCCATCCCTGGTCTTCTTTTTTCTTTGCCAGATCGCGGCCGATCTGCGTCTGCGCCGGCTGGCTGACCGTGCGGCCGTCGAAGCGGCGAATGTAAATCCACTTTGGAAGCTGCCAGGACTTTGGGCCGCCCCGGTTGCTCGTGTAGGCGATCCAAAGATTTCCACCCCCGTCCCCGACGATCGCCGGCTGCATATCCATGGCGGCGTGCTCGGTGACCGACTGGGACGCCAGCCACGCCCGCCCCGTGTAACCGCGCATATGGACGTCCGCATCGCCTTCCTGCCACTCGTCCCATGCGCACCAAACCGTGCCGTTGCCGGTTTCCGCCAAGCTTGGCCGCCGGCAAGGCGAGCTCGGTTCGCTGATGATCTGTACGCCGCCCCACCGGCCGCCGTCGAAGGTCTGCACCGCGATATGCGGAGCATTGCGGATGATCCGCTCCCAGGCCAGCCATAGCCATCCCATGGCGCTAAGACACAGCGTGGGGCTGAACACCCCCTCTTTGGACTTGTCGAGGATTACCTCATCGCCCGGGACATCGCCTTCAAACGATCTCCCCAGGAGGAGCCATTGCCCTTCGCGTAGCGCCGACCAGACCACCCACACCCTCCCATGCCTATCGAGGGCCATGGCGGGCTGGAACTCCGCCCCGCGGCGGGCGCTAACCTGGATGATCTCGGAGGCCCCTGTGGGGGAGAATCGCCGGGCGAGGATCGCATCGGTATTCTCCTTATGGCTTGACCACGCCACCCACAAATTATCCTGCCGATCAATGGCGGCGGCAGGGAAGTCGTCGTCTCCATCGCTAACGATATGGCGAACGGCGGACAGGGCATAGCCGCGTTCGTCGGCAATGTTTTCGACGATCTCTTTACGTTCGAGTTCGAAGACCTCGGTCGCGGCCTCCGGCTCTCCGGGTACGGCTCGGTCCGGCATAGACAGTTTCTCTGTTCAAGGGAGTGATTATTTTCGGAAAGGCCATATCCTATGTATGGTTGGTTCCGAAGTCAAGGTCTTTCCCGCACCCGCAGAGGAAGGGAGGTTTGCGAGACACAGGGCCGATGCCCCTCACTCAGGACCAGATCATCTACCACCCGACATCGTGCAGAACCGACTTCAGGTAGCGGATGTCCTCCTGGGCGAACCACTCCCGGTCGCCCCGGCGCGGGGCCTCGATGCAGATCGGCCCGTTGAAGCTGGCGTCTCTCAAGCAGAGCATGAACTCCCGGTGGTTGATTACGCCGTCGCCCAGGCCGCACGGGATCGGCGCCTCGTGGTCGCCCACGCTCACCCGCCAGATGTTCTTCAGGTGGAGCATGTATGTCCGGCCCTTCAATACCTCGACGGCCTCCGCCACAGTAGGCGGCTTGGGGAAGTAGGCCATGTTGCCGTAGTCTAAGTTCGCGCCTACCGCAGGGGAGGCGATCATGTCTAAGAGCTTCGCCGTCGGTCCGGGCAGGTCGTGCAGGCAGCCCATGTGCGTCTCGAAGGCGAGTTTGAATCCGAGACTGTCCGCCAGCGCGCCGATCTCCTTGTATCCATCGGCCGCCCAGGTGTAGTGGCGCTCGTCGGCGGCGCCCGACCCGGTGAGGTCGTACCGCCAGCTTGGCGCAGATGCGTCCTTCTTGCCCAGGCCGCCGACGCTCGTGTTGCACACGGTCAGTTTGAACCGCTCGGCGGCGAGTTTGTAGAACTCGAGTCCCTCCTTGACCTCCGCCTTGCGCTTGTCGGGGTCGTCGGTCATCATGTTGAACCCCGGCCCGCCGAAGAGGACCTGCTTCATTCCTGCGTCCTCGGCTGCCTTGGCGACGGCGTCGAGGTATTGCTCCGCCGTCTGCTCCACCTCGCGGAGCTTCCGGCGAAACTCGATCCCGTCATATCCCCACCCCACGGCCTTCTGGCACATCTCCGGTATCGTCTGCCCCTGCTCACAATAGTTTACGTGCATGATGATCGGTAGAGACATTGGACCAGTTTCTCCTTTCGGTTGGAACTCGTCGGTTGACGGTGCTTGTCCTACTTCCGCACTTCACTCAACATCACCCTCGCCCCGTTCCGCTCCGCGCTCAACTGCGCTGCGGTCATGAATTCGACGATCTCGATGGTCTCCTCGGGGTCAATGGGCGTCGGGCCGCCCTGGAAGAACTTGACCACGGCTACCATCAAATCGTAGTAGATGGATCGTTTCGGCTTCTCGCTGGTCTTCTCGCCCTTCGCGCCGCGGACGACGACGCCGTTCGGCGCGGCGTCCTTTGCCCGCACGCCGCGAAAGACGCCGATGCGCCCGTCCTTCCACTGGCCCCTCGTGATGTCGAGCGGCGTCCCGGCCTTGCGCTCCACCCACTCGCACCCCGGCCCCATCACCGTGTAGAGCGCCTCCACGCCGTGGATGCCATACCAAAACAGGTCCGGGTGGTGCGGCTCGATGGACATGGTGTAGGTGGACTCGACCTCCTTCACCTCGCCCACGTCGGCCTTGCGCAGCGCCACGATCTCCGGCACGAAGCGATAGCACGAGCAACTGAAGAACGGCGTCTCGTGTTCTTTAGATAGCCGCAGGATTTCCTTCGCATCCGCGATGCTTGCGGTAAACGGCTTGTCAATGAACACGCGCTTCCGCGCCTCGAAGACGGGCCTGGCCTGAGCGAGGTGCGGGCGGCCGTCCACGCTCTCGACCATGACGGCATCCACCTTCTCGATGAGCGCGGGGATGCTGTCCACGATCTCCAGACCGTATTCCTTCTTGAGCTGCTCGGTGAATTTTGCCACCCGGGTCGCGCTCGCCGGCAGGTCCGGGCTGCCTCCGGGGAAGCCGGCTACGACCTTCGCGCCGTAGGCCTCGTCGCCCGGCTTCGCCTTGTTCAGCGTGCCGGTGAAGCCAATGACGTGCGACGTGTCTAAGCCGATCATGCCGATCTTGACGACTTTCTCGTTGCCCTGCCCGATCGCCGCCCGCGCTGCGGCGAGGGCCGCGGCCATGCCGCCCACCGTGCGGAGCGCGTCCCGCCTTGTTAGTCTCTGCGCCATTGCTATGTCCTCCAAGAAATCTGTGCCCGACCCAGCATATCCTTCCCGGCACCGAAATGCAACTGCAAAACGGTTGACAGAAGGGCCGCGATGACGATAAATTAGGTATACGTCTTATAGGTCGTATAGGTCCTATTATGTCGGATCGAAAGCCCCTCAACTCGCTCCTCGTCAAGCCCGCCGGGCCGGACTGCAACCTGGCCTGCGTCTATTGCTTCTACCGCGGCAAGGCCGACCTCTTCGAGGACCGCCCCGTCCATCGCATGAGCGACACGATCCTCGAAGAAATGATTAAGCAGGTAATGACCGAGGGCCAGGAGTCCGTCTCCTTCGGCTGGCAGGGCGGCGAGCCGACGCTCATGGGCCTCGATTTCTTCAAGAAGGCCGTCGAGTTCCAGAAAAGATACGGCCACGACGGCCAGACCGTCGGCAACGGACTCCAGACAAACGGCTGGGTCATTGACGAGAAGTGGGCCGAGTTCCTGCACGAATACAACTTCCTCGTCGGCCTGTCCCTCGATGGGCCGGAGCACGTCCACGACAAGTATCGCATGATGCGCAACGGCAAGCCCACGTGGGCGCATACTGTGGACGTGGCGAAGCTCATGCTCGCCCGCGGCGTCGCCGTCAACGCGCTCATCGTCGTCAACGACTACTCGTGGCAGTTCGGCCGGGAGATCTACGACTTTCACAAGGGCTTGGGCATCGAGTTCCTTCAGTTCATCCCCTGCGTCGAGGCCGACCCCGCCGACCCCGACCGCGCCGCCCCGTTCTCCGCATCGGGCGAGCAGTTCGGCAGGCTCCTCTGCGACGTCTTCGACCGATGGCGCGAGGACTTCGTGGACGGCTGGCCGACGACCTCGATCCGGTTCCTGGATTCGCTGTTCCATCTCTACGTCGGCCTGCCGCCGACGGAGTGCACGCTCATGCCCGAGTGCGGGACGTATGTCGTGGTCGAGCACAACGGTGATGTATTCTCGTGCGACTTCTTCGTCGAGCCGCGCTGGCGCCTGGGCAATGTGATGGAGGACAAGCTGATTGACCTGCTCAACAGTCCCCATCAAAACGAGTTCGGCCGGATCAAGGCGGACCTGCCCGCCCCGTGCAAGGAGTGCAAGTGGGTCGAGCTGTGCCTCGGCGGCTGCACGAAGGACCGCACCCGCGCGAGGGCCGACCAGGGCCTGTCGCACTTCTGCGAGGCGTACAAGATGTTCTTCGAGCGCGCCGACGCCTTCATGCGCGAACTGGCCGCGAAATGGATCGGGCGCGAGCGCAGCGCCGCCGAGGAGGAGCGTCGGCTGCAGGAGGAGGCGCGCCGCCAGGCCATGTCCAACATCATCACCCCGTCCTACGGCACAACCGGCCAAAAGATATCCCGCAACGCCCCCTGCCCCTGCGGCAGCGGCAAAAAATTCAAGAAATGCTGCGGGCGATAAACTGTCTCACGCAAAGGCGCAAAGACGCCAAGAAATAGACGCAGATTCACGCAGATGGACACAGTAGGAAATCCAATCAGCGAAGATCAGCGTCAATCAGTGTCTATGTCTTTGCCGTTCTCTGCGTCTCCGCGTCTCCGCGCGAGGCATCTTCCTCCTCCCCCGAAAAAATCTTCGCAATGGCGGAAGAGGGGGGTATAATGCGTTTGAGGCGGAACGTGATGTTATGCGGGTAAAGCCAGTTGTCGCACTGCGTTCCGGAAATAGCCCAAGAGGAGTACCATGCCCGATACCCCATATAGGCTGTTGCTTGATCGAGACGATCCGCAAAGGTACATCGAGAACAATTTTGCAGCGCAGCTTGAGTTGCTGGTCGATCTCGTCAATTATGGCACAAATCTCATCGTAAGATGCTACCAATCTTCGGGAAGACGGCTCGAAGATGCAATCGTCTTGTTTGCCCTAACAAAGCACGCGTTCAGCATGCTTGATGCCTATGAGGTCCTCTTCCGCAACGGCGCCACCTACGCTGCCCGCCTGCAAACCCGGTCTCTTCTCGATGTATCACTGAGCATTGATTGGATCTTGAAGGATGAGACGGAGCGTCGGTCGCGCGCTTACTATGTCGCGACTTTGCGTGATCGGAGGTCGTGGTGCCGCAGGTTGATTCCAGGTACGCCGGAGCATGCTCAATACGCCAGTTGTATGCAAGCCGCTGGCCGAGTGAAGATGAACGTGTCCCAACAACGGCTTGATGAGTACCAGCGTCAGGCGCAGGAGATTGACGCCATGCTCGCCACCAACGATTTTCGGGAAATGAATGAGGAGGCGGAGCGCCTTCGCCAGAAGAAGAACTTCGAACCCAGCTGGCATTCAATCGTCGGTGTGCGGTCCGTTCGGGAGATAGCGAAAGGTGTAGACAGGCTGGATGAGTATGAAGTGTTTTATCGGGTAACCTCAGAAGTGGCTCATGGATCGGACTATGAAAATCATGTTCGTTTCGAGGGGAATCGTGTATCTGTTGAGCCAATTCGAGGTTTGTGCAACCAAGATTCATCGCTCTTGTCCTACACCATCGGCCTCGCGCTTCGTGTCATCCGGACAGTAATCCACCGTTACCGGCCGGGCGAGGTAGAGAACCTATCCCGGAGGTATGTAAGCGAGTGGCAGGGGGCCTATATGTCGGTTCCCGAGTTGAGGTGCGAGGCGAGCATTGTGCACATAGAACCGTAGCGCGGCGGTTAGTAAGGCATTGCCGGTCTTGCCCCATCAATAGTCTACAATAGCAGCCCAACGAGGTCGCCAAATGAGTCGATATGGCTTGCGGATCCTCGCCATGCCGTTCCTCATCTCCATCTGCCTCTCCGCCCCTCGCCTCCACGCGCAGGAGGCGCAGCCCGACAAGCCCCGTCCGCCGTACCGCGTCCTGTATAGCAACGACTCGACGAATGTGGAGAGTTGTGTGAGTCCGTTCCACAAGAGGGGGGAGACGTTCCGGCCGGAGATGCTGGAGGCGAGTGTGGATGAGGCGGCGGGCGCGGATGTGCAGATGCTCCAGCCGGGGACCTGCTGGGTGCCGTGGTGGAAGGGCAGGCAATACCCCGCCGACGAGCACTATCGCTGGTTCAAAGAGAAGACCGGCCTGGGCATTGACGGCATCGGGCAATACCTGGCCGACGGCGGCGACTTCCTCGGCGTGTTCGTCAACCGCTGCCGCGAGAAGAAGATCACCCCGTTCGCGTCGCTGCGGCTGAACGACTACCACGGCAACGAGCACAACGACATCCTCAACGACATCCTCCGCACGGGGAAGATTCCTCCGGGCTACTCGAAGCGCGGCGACACCCACCGCTGCGGGCAGAGCCGCTTCGAGCTGGAGCACCCCGAGTACCGCATCGGCCCCGAGCCGGAGGACTACCTCAAGTGCGACGACCGGGTGGCGTACGTGAAGGACCGGGCGAACTGGGGCAAGCTGCGCGTCGCCCGCGTCTTCAACTGGGCCATCCCGGAGGTCCCCGCTTACCAGCTCGGGTTCGTGACGGAGGTCTGCGAGGGTTACGACATTGACGGGCTCGAGCTTGACTTCATGCGCCATTGCCGATTCTTCCGCCTGGACGAGACGCCCCCGGCGGAGCGCGTGCGGATCATGACCGACTTCGTGACGAAGGTCCGGGCCATCCTCGACCGCACGGCCAAACCGGGTCAGCGCCGATGGCTCTGCATCCGAGTCCCCCTGCGGCTGGCCTCGCATGAGGAGATCGGGATTGATCTCGCCAAGCTCGTGGCGGCGGGGGTGGACATGATTGACCTGTCCTGCTACTACATCACGCGCCAGCAGAGCGACCTGCCCGAGGTCTGCCGGCGATTCCCGAACACAGCCGTATATCTGGAACTGACGTACACGAACAGAACGGGCGACGATCGCCACGATCGCAAGATGAGCGATGAGCAGTTCTACACCGCGGCGCACCTGGCCTATGCGCGCGGGGCGGCGGGCGTGAGTTTCTTCAACTTCGCCTACTACCGGCAGCTTGGGTCCGTGGTCTGTGAGCCGCCCTTCCATGTGCTCAAGCGCGTCGGCGATCCGGCGTGGGTGGCGCAGCAGCCGCAGCACTACTTCCTCACGCCCGGTTCGAGCGGGCCGCGCGCGCCCAATCCGTCCTTCCCGTGGGAGACGCAGAGTCGCGGCCGCCCCATGGAGATGCTCATGGACATGGCCCCGCCGACGGGCGGATGGACCGCCGATGGCCGCCTCCGCATCCAGACGCGCGAGCCGATGGGCGATGCGGAGCTGCACGTCTCGTTCAATGATACGAAGCTCCAGCCCACAGCCGACATCTCCGAGCCGTATCCGAACCCCTACCCCGACGGCCTCGGCACGGCGGAGACGCTCCGGGCGTGGGTCGCGCCGCGAGACCTGCTGAAAGACGGGATCAACCGGATTCGCGTCGAGCTGGTCAAGGGCAAGGGCGTGCGGCTGTGCTTCGTGGACCTCGCAGTGCGGTGAGCAATCCGCAATCCACAATCCGAAATCCTCAATCCCAAATCCCCCTTGACACCCCGCCTCTGCTCAGTCACAATGCCCGCATGGGTTCCATGTCCATTGGGAGGGTAGAGCCATGCCAGTTCGCGAGTTCGGCGAGATCGAGATGGGGCTGCTCAAGGAGGTCCTGGATTCGGGTCAGCTTTCGTCGCTGTCGGGCGGGAAGATGACGCCGCGCTTCGAGCGGGAGTTCGCGGCCATACTCGGCGCAAAACATGGCGTGGCGATGAACAGCGCCATGTCCGTCCTGCACGCCTGCGTGAAGGCCGCCGGCGCGGGCGCGGGGGATGAAGTCCTCTGCGAATCCTTCTGCGTCTTCGCCACCGTCGCCGTGCTCTACAACAATGCGATCCCGGTCCATGTGGACATCAAGCGCGACACGTTCAACATGGACCCGGACAAGATCGAGGCGAAGATCAGCGATCGCACGAAGGCCCTCATCGTCACGCACGTCTTCGGCCTGCCCGCGGAGATGGACCGCATCGTAGAGATTGCGCACAGGCGCGGCCTCATCGTTATCGAGGACTGCGCGCACTCGATCCTGGCGAAATACAAGGGCCGATGCACCGGGACGTGGGGCGACATCGGGTCGTTCAGTTTCCAGATGTCGAAGCAGCTCGGCCTCGGCGACGGCGGCATGGCCGTGACGAGCGACGAGAAGCTCCGCGACGCGCTGGCCCTGAACGCGGGCGCGCCGACGTTCCACAGCGTGGCGCACGATCTCTACTACAACTATCGCATGAACGAGATGACGGCGGCGGTCGGCGTCGGCCAGCTTCAGCGCATCCATGGATACGTCAAGGGTCTGCAGGAGAACGCTCGTCTCTACGACGCGGCGGTCGAGGACTGCCCCTGGATCACGATCCAGCGCGGCCCGGCGGAGGCGGAGCACACCTATCACATCTGGGGGGCGCGGTTCCATGGCCAGGATGCGGGCGTCTCGCGCGACCGCTTCGCGGAGGCGCTGAAGCAGGCCGGTTGCTCCCTCGGCATCGGCTACACGAAGATGGCGGCCTATCAGCACCCGATGATCCAGAAGCGCCTCGGCTACGGTCGGGGCTGCCCGCTCGACTGCCCGCTCTATGAGGGCGACCTCAACCGGTATCCGGCGGGGACCTGCCCCGTGGTGGAGGAGGTCATGCCGAATGTCCTGATGGCGAGTCCCTTCGGGCCGAGGGGCAGGCACGAGAAGAACGCGGCGGCGCTGCGGAAGGCCTGGGAGGCGTGCGCATCATAGATCGCCAGATAGATCTTCCTCCCGTTCTCGGAGGTCGTTCTGTGAAAAAAACACTGACTCATGCGTTTATCCTCCTCGCGCTTGCGATGGGGACGGAAGCCCAGACCGAGCCGCCCGCCAAGAAAGCCGGCGGACTCCGCGTCGGCGTCGCAACGGCCGACATCACGCCGGAGGGGCCCGTCTGGATGCGCGGGTTCGCCGCGCGGAAGGAGCCGTCCAAGGGTGTCTACCGAAACCTGACGGCCACGTGCGTCGTCTTCGACAACGGCGCAACACGGCTCGGGTTCGTCGCCTTCGACCTCTGCGCGCTCCAGGAGAAGCAGCTCGACGACCTGCGCGCCGCAGCGGAAAAGGCCGGCATCCCGCCGCAGCACGTGATGACAAACTGCTCCCACTCCCACTACGGGCCGAACCTGGGGGACAAAAAGAACACGGACTATGCCGCGATCTTCAAGGCGCGCACCGATCCGCTCTTCGACGCCGCCGTGGCCGACCTCAAGCCCGCGGCGCTCGACTACGCGGTGGGGTCGTGCACGATGGCCATCAACCGGCGACAGTTGAATGCCGACGGAAAGGCTTGGGGGATGCGCCCCGATCCGCGCAAGCAGATAGACCCCGACGTCCCGATCCTGCGCGTCCTGTCGGAAAAGGGGGAGGTGCGGGCCGTTATTTTCGGCTACGCCTGCCATCCCACCAGCGTCAGCGCCCTGAAGTACGAGGTCGGCACGGACTATCCGGGTTACGCCCGCGACTGGATCGCGGCGGCCTACCCCGGCTGTACGCCGATCTTCCTGCAGGGCTGCGGCGGCGATATCAAGCCGCGCTACGTCACCCCTCAGCCCGATGGCTACGGCCGGTTCGGCCATGTGCTGTTGGATCAGATGCAGATCGTGGCGGAGCTGGGGCATGAGTTAGGCCGCGCGGTCATCGCCGCCTTGAGCGCGCCGCCGTCGCCCGTCCCGGCTGATCGCCCAGCGGCGCCGGCGGAGGCGGTGAAGTTCCCCCTCCCGCTGGGCGGGATCGTGGAGAGGGTGGAGGTCCCGCCCAAGGACCCGAAGAAGCCCGCGCCCCAAATCTACATGGGGGCGTGGCGGATCGGCGATGTCTATATCTTCGGCAGCCAGTGCGAGGTCTGCTCGAACATCGGTCTGCGCATCAAGCGCGAACTCGCGGGCACGCGGGTGTGGACCAACGGCTACACCCACTGGGGCGGCGGATATATTCCAGACGCCGAGTCCTATCCAGAAGAGGGATACGAGGTTAAGATGAGCGGCGTCAGCCCGGCGACGGAGGACATCGTCGTCGGCAACGCCCTCCGTTACATCAATGCGCTCAAGGAAGGGAAGGACGGGCAAGGGCCCATCCCCCAGCCGACGGCGATCAAGGACAACGCGGCGGAGACGAAGGCAACCCAGGAACCACAGGACAACAAATAGGAAAGAAGACCATGAAAGCGTGTTTGGCATTGTGCCTGCTGGCGCTCTGTGCGGCGGCGCGCGCACAGGAGGAGAAGGAAACCTTCGGCTGCGAGGCCAACCCGACCGGCGACCCGATCGGCGGCGGGCCGGGCTACCGGGACGTCAAGACCACCGGCGATTTCATCGTGAAGACAAAGGCGGAGCTGCTCGACGCCCTGAAGAAGGCCCAGGCCGGACAGGTGGTCTTTGTCCCCGACGGCGTGGAGATTGATCTCACCGGAGAGAAAAACATCGTGATCCCGGGCGGCGCGACCCTCGCCGGCACGCGAGGGCTGAATGGGTCGCTCGGGGCGCGCATATTCACAAATGTGAAAGAAAGCTACACCCTCATGCGCACGGGGGGATACGACGTCCGCGTCACCGGCCTGCGCTTCGAGGGGCCGTACGGCGGGACGGATCGCGTGGGCTTCGATACACAATTTCTCTCCATAGTCCAGAGCAACGCGCTGGTGGACAACTGCGAGATCTACAACTTCAACACCGTCGGCGTCGGCGTGGCCTCGGGCGCCATCCGCGTGCAGATTCACCACAACCATATCCACCACTGCACCAAAGGCGGGCTGGGCTACGGCGTGTCCACAAGCTCAAGCGACGTGCACATCATCGCCAACAGATTCAACGAGTGCCGCCACCACATCGCCTCAAGCGGCAGCCCCGGTTCCGGCTATGAGGCCGCGTGGAACTTCGTCGGTCCCGACGCCATCAGCCATCATTTTGACATGCACGGCGGGCGCGACCGCGGCGACAGCACCGACATTGCCGGCGACTGGATGCACGTCCACCACAACACCTTCCAGGGCAAGCAGCGCCACGTCGTCATCCGCGGCGTGCCCTGCCAGGGGGCGGAGGTGCACCACAACTGGTTCTCCGAGCCGGCGGAGAAGAAGGTCGTATCCGGCGGCAACACGAAGGTCTATCGCAACGTCTATGGTCCCGACAAGAAGCTGGAGGAATAGCCATGCGCAGGAAGGGTCTCGTCCTTGGGATTGCAGTGTTCAGCGCATGGACGGTGGTTGCGAACGATCGCTATGGCGATCCTTTGCCCGAAGGCGCGACGCAGCGCCTGGGCACAAACCGCATGAGGTGCAGCGTCTCCGATCTTTGCTACCTGCCCGATGGCCGAGGCGTTTTTGCCGTCGGCGGCCGGATCGAAATCTGGAACCTTGCCGAAGGGAAACTGGATAAGAAGCACGACATCTGCAAGAACGGCATCACGAGCATCGCGCCGCGCATAGACGGCAAGGCCCTCCTCGTCGCCGACAGCGGGGGGAATGTGCATGAATGGGACCTCACCGAAGGAAAGACCCTGCGCAGTTGGAACACGAACCAGAAGGGCCTCTGCCGCGCCCTCTACTCGCCCGATGAGAAGCGCGTCCTTACCACCGGCTCCTCGCCGCCGACGCTGAAGGAATGGGACCTCGCGGCGGGGAAGGATCTGGTTTTAATCACAGGCAAGATGCACTACTTTCAGGAGGGAATCTACGACCATGAAGGAAAGACCGCGCTGGCGGCCGGCGGGGCCGGATCGGATGAAATCGTTGCTCATTACGACCTTTCGAACGGCAAGCTCCTCAAGGAGTGGTTCAAGGACTATTGCGCCTACACAAGGTGCATAGCCCTTTCATCGGATGGCAAGCGCTTGCTGGTAGGCAGCCGCCACAAAGCCACGGAGTGGCAGTTGGAGGGGTACAATCTGCTCAAGACGTTTACCGGCCATCATGGCCACGCCGTGACCTCGCTGGTCTATTGCAAAGAGCCGGATCAGCTCCTGACCGGCTCGCGCGACGGATCAATCCGCCGATGGGATCGGACGAAGGGCGAGGTGCTGTTGCGATGGTGCCCCCACAATAACCACGTGACCCGCATCGCCGTGTCGCCGGACGGCAAGTGGGTTTTATCGTACGGCGGCAGCCTCGTGGCCGAGACGAGCATGGAGACGGGCGAGCCGCGGCTGAAGTGGGATCGCCACGATCAACCCGTTGCGGCCGTGGCCTTCCTGCCCGATGGACGGCGCGTGGTCAGCGGCTCGGCCGACGGCGCGCTGCGTGTGTGGGACATCCAGACGGGCGAGTGCCTCCGCACGATCCCGGGGGCGAACCTGGGGGCCTATGCCGTCGCCGTCTCGCCCGACGGGGCGCGGGCCGCCGCGGGGTGCAAGGACGGCGTCATCCGCGAGTTCAACCTGAGCGACGGGACATTGGCCCGCGAACTCAAGGGCCATCTCGGCCACATCCGGTTCCTGGCCTACACCCGCGATGGCGCGCGCCTCCTCAGCAGCGCCGACGACGGATCAATCCGAGCGTGGACGACTGACAAACCGGATCCGGTCGCCGTCCTCCAGGGCCATCGCGGCGGCGTCCTGTCCATCGCGATCTCGCCCGGCGACAAGCGCCTGCTGACCGGCGGTCGCGACGGGACCGTGCGCCTGTGGGACCTGACGGAGTCCAAACCCCTCAAGACGCTCGAAGGCCATCGAAGTTGGGTCGGCGCTGTGGCCTTCTGTGGCGATGCAAATCGTGCCTTATCCGCAGGTTATGACAACAGGTTGCTCCTCTGGGACCTGGAGGCGGGGAAGGTCGTCAAGGAGATAGAGCATGATCGGCGCGACTACGCCCTGACATGCAGCGCCGACGGCATGCGCGCCTACTCCGCCGGCGACAACTGCGGCGTAGCGGTGTGGGACATCGAGTCGGGCAAGCTGCTCAGAGAGATGAAAGGCAACGCACGGACCGTCCACGGCCTCGCCCTCTCGCCGGACGGCAAGACGGCCGTCACGGCGTCTGAAGATACGACGTTGTTGGTATGGACTGTAGTGGAGAAGTAGATATGTTGATTGATGCGCACGCACATATTCGCTGGCCGGGGGTGAAGCCGCCGGCCGGGGACGTGTGGGAATACGACCGAAAGCTGATCGAGGCCGCCGATATCCTCGGCATTGACATCCTGGTTTGCTCGTGCCTCGCACCGAGGCCCAGCACGCCGGAGACGTTCCGCATCGCCAACGACCACATGATCGCGGCGGCGAAGGAGTTTAAGGGCCGCGTGTGGGGTTACGCCTATGTGAATCCCGGATACACGCCCGAGGCCATCGCCGACATCGAGCGGTGCATGGAAGTCGAGGACATGGTCGGCGTGAAGCTCTACAACGAATACAAGTGCACCGACCCGGCGGTGCGCCCCGTGATCGAGAAGTGCGTCGAGTTGGACGTGCCGATCCTCTATCACCAGGGCCACTGCACCGACTCCCTGCCGGGGCAGCCCAACATCTCCGACGCGGGCGACCTGGCGGCCCTGGCCAAGAGTTATCCCACGGCCAAGCTCATAGCGGGTCACATCGGCGGCGGAGGGGACTGGGAATGGACGATCAAGGCGGCGTCGCAAGCGCCCACCCTCTACGCCGACACGAGCGGCAGCGTCGTGGACGAGGGCATGATCGAGATGGCCGTGAAATGGATGGGCGCGGACCGGCTGCTCTTCGCCTGCGACGGCAGCATGTGCGCGGGCGTGGGCAAGCTGCGCGGCGCGCAGATCAGCAAGCGGGACAAGGAAAAAATCGCAAGCGCGAATTTCCTTCGCCTCGTCGGGAGGAAGGCCACATGATTATTGACGCGAATGCATACCTCGGTCACTGGGCCCCTCGACAATTGCGATTCAACACGCCGAAGGGCCTGCTGCAACTCATGGACCGCGCGGGGATTGACAAGGCGTGCGTCTCCTCGGCCAGCGCGATCCTCTACAAGGACAGCCAGAAGGGGAACGAGGAGCTGGCGCGGGACATCAAGCCGTATCGCAAACGCCTGATCCCCTTCGCGGTTATCAATCCGGTCTATGCGGCGTGGGAGCAGGACCTGCGGACGTGCCGCAAGTCATTCGGCATGAAAGGGTTGCGCCTTTATCCCTCCTATCACCGCTATGCGCTCACCGACGCCTGCTGCAAGGAGTTGATCCAGGCCGCGACGCAACTGGGCATGGTGATTTCGATCCCGATCCGGCAGGTGGACTATCGGCAGAGGCATTGGCTGATTGACGCGCCGGATGTGAAGCTGCCCGACCTGGCCGCGCTCGTGGCCGCGCACCCGAAGGCAAAATTCATTTTTGTGAATGGCGCGGGATACGCGGGGAGCGATCTCGTCAAGAAGGCGAAGGACCTGCCGGCGAATTACTGGATCGAGATTTCCCGGCCCGACGCCGTCTTCACCAACGAGATCGGGAACTTGCTGGAGACCCTCGGCGCGGACCGCCTCGTCTTCGGCAGCGGCATCCCGTTCAAGTATCCCGAGCCGGCCATCCTCCGGCTTGAGGTCATGAAGGCCTCACCCTCCGCCAAGAAAAAGATCAGCGAGGGGAATATCCGGAAGTTGTTGAGGACTTGAGCAGGCCCTATGATAGCAAAGCAACCTAACGATTGCTGAGAGATCCCGAATGGTCCGGGGCGAAACTCCCGGGTGAACGATCTGTCAATTCAGCGGGGCAGATTCTCACCACACGATCTGGATGCCGGGCAGAGCTTTCTTCAGTGCCTGGAAACCTGAGCCTGTGACTTTCGTCTTGCGAAGGTAGAGGTGCTGCAAGCTCTTCAACTCCTTCAGATGAGTAAGGCCCGAGTCCGATACCTGTGACCAGCCCAGGTAGAGAACCTGCAAACCTTCGAGTCCTCTCATGTGAGCCATGCCCGCATCCGTGACCTGCTTGGGAAGGTAAAGCTGCTGCAACGCTTTGAGATGCTCGAGGTGAACCAGCCCTGCGTCTGTCACCTTCGTATCACAGAGTTTCAGCGACTGCAACTCCTTCAACGCTGTCAGATAAGAAAGCCCTGCATCCGTTACCTGCGTATTCCAGAGGTCTATCGACTTCAATCCTGCCAATTCCTTCAAACAAACGAGGCCAGCATCCGTTACTTGTGTTCCCCCAAGGTCCAGTGTTTCCAGCTTGCTGAGTTTCTTGAGGAAAGCCATGCCCCTATCTCCCACCTGCGTGTTGCGAAGGTTGAGCGTTCGCAGCTGTTGCAGTCGGCTGATGTCTGCGAACCCGACGTCAGTTATTTGCGCCCCGCTAAGCCAAAGCGTCTGGAGGGCCGACATATCTTTCAGGTGAGCTGCTCCCGCGTCCGTAATCGTGCCAGGAAGGTAGAGGGCGCGTAGCTGGAGACAGCCCTTGAGATGGACAAGCCCCGTGTCCGTCACCGGCGTACCCCAAAGGCGGAGCCATTCCAGTCGTTCCAACTCTTTCAGGTGAGCCAGGCCAGCATCCGTGATTCTTGCGCCGCAGAGGTCGAGCCATCGCAGTTGCTTTAGCTCCTTGATATGAGCCAGACCTGCGTCCGTAACGTAATGGCCCCCACATTCAAGAGATCGCAGGCTCGTGAGCCCCGTAAGGTGTGCTAGCCCCCTGTCAGTCACGGTGCGCCCACCGAAGCACAATGACGTGAGGCCGCTGAGCTTGCCGATATACATCAACTCCCTATCCTTCACGGATCCGCCGATGTAAAGCGAGCGCAGTTCTGGGAGGTCTTTCAGGTGTGCCCAGTTCGCCGCCTCCTTCACGAACGACTCTGGAAATCTGAGCCATTGTAGCCCCTTCATATCCTTGATGTGAGCAAGGTCTTTGTCGCCCACTTGGCGGAGCCATAGCCCTGGGGCTTTCTCGAGCTTGATCTCCTGCCAGACAGCATCTGTCCTTACCCTAAGGCCAGGATCGATCCACCATCGCACGCAGGAGGGTATGTCCACCGGATGTCCGGGTCGTGTGGTCCCGACTGTCCACGGATACCGTCCTTCTTCTTCAATGACCCGAACGGTGAGACACAGCGTGGAGTTAAATTGCTGGGCGGGTATGCGCTCGTCCGCGCCTTGTGCCCCTTCCTGAGCAGCAGAGGAAGCTGCGAACAGGACAAGAAAGGCAATGGGGGTCAAGGCAGTGACTGCGCTAATGGCTTGTCTCATCGCATAATGGTCCCCAGGGCGCGTGTCCAGTTCCTGCATATGTAGTTCGTGATTCCGGCGGATTCCTTCGCCGAAAATGGATTCCACGGGGAATCCCTCATCCATCACATGCAGACTACTACTACTTCTCCATCCGCAACACGGCGGGTTTTTCCCGTGCGCCTTCGGCCTCGACGATGGGCCAGGAGGCGCGGAGGGGGTCCTTGTAGGGGCCGATATTCTCGATGGGGATCGGCTTGAAGCCGAGCTTGAACGCCGGCGACTCCGGTCGCAGGCGGTAGTCGTCCTTTTCCGGGTTCACAAACATCGGGTCGGCGACGACGGAGTGTTGGTCGAAGCCGAGCGACTTCCACGACTCCCACTCGTCCAGCACCTCGGCCTCGTGGAGCGTGACGTCATCTACCCACACGTCGCCGACGTCCTGGCGGATGTCGAGGCGGATGCGCATCGTTTTCATCTGATCCTTATACTCGGGGTCGCCGGGGGCGGGGAACTTGAACACCACTTCGTACTCCTTCCACTCCGTGTCGAGGGTGAGCGAGACGGTCTTGGCCCAGAAATAGACATTGGCGATGTAGGACTGCGGCATCATGGCGAACTTCGTCCCCGGCTTGGCCGCCTTCAGCCACGCGGTGAGGCGATAGGTCTGCCCTGGCTTGGCGGGGATGTCGGCGCTCACGAAGTTGGGGCACAAGGTCTGCTTGCCGTTGCTGGTGGTCCCCCGTCCCTCGATGCGCGCGGACTGCTTGCCCGAGTGGAAGACCTTCGTATCTATCTCCGCCTTCGAGTCGTTCGGCCTGACCTGCCACTGCCATCCCTGGGGCACGTCGCCCGGCTTGCCCTCCTCGAATCCGGGATTAGGCGCGAGGTTCGGGCCTGTCACGCCCTTAATCTTCGTCTCGCCCGTGAGGAGCGGCTTGCCGAGGTGCCAGATCAGGTTGTAGTCCGACTCGTAGTCGTCGTAGGGCAGGTTTCGGAACTTGAACAGCTTCGCATTGTCGCCACGGTAGTAGATGATGTTGCGCATGAGTTTGTTGCCGCCCATCATAATCGCCTTGGTCGGATGTACGTCCATGCCGCGCATGTTTTTCCATGCGGGGAGATTGGCGTGTTCCTCGAAGCCCTTGGCCATCGTGTCCATGTGGCTGTCCTTTTTCTTGTTATACTCCTGGCCCCATCCGTTGTATTCGACCTGTTGCAGCTCGCCTTCGACAAAGATATTGTTCTCGATGTGGTTGTCGCAGCCGTTGTGCAGGTGGATCAGGCCGCGTAGGGTGCGGGCGACGATGTTGCCATAGACATCCACGCCGCCGCAGTTGTCGTCGAGGTAGATGCCCCAGCAGTAGTGCGGCGAGCGCCACTTGCCGTTGTCCCATCCGAAGCCGATGATGTCGTGGAAGTAGTTGTAGCGGATGGCCGTGCCGCGGCAGGAGATCCAGTCTCGCCCGCCCGCGTAGATCGCCCCGGTATCTGCGGTCTCGAGGTTGACGTGGCGGATATGGTTGTATTCGATAACCGCGTTATTGCAGCCGCCAAAGCCGATGCCCCACCGCGGTCCGTCGTGGATGTAGTTGTGCAAGACGCGGTTGCCGACGCCGTTGACGTTGACGCCGACGCCTTGTTTGTAGAACACACCCACGTGATGGATGTAGTTGTTGTCGGCATAGTGGTTCGATGGGGTCAGCGTCTTGCGGTCGCCGCCGGCGATAGAGATGCCGGAGCGGCCGATCTCGTAGATGTCGTTCCCCACGACGCCGACGCTGGCGCCGCCGGCGACCGACACGCCGTTGCCCCCGTAGTCCCCCACGTTGCGGATCGTATTGCCGGCGATCAGGCAGTCGGTGCAGTCCTTCAGAACGACGGCCGTGCCCTCGCAGCACTCGATGGTGAAGCCGCGGAGCGTGACGTTGGACACATCCTTCATCTCGATAATTGTCTGCGTGGTCGGCGCATAGACCGCCTTGTCCTCGATGGGCGCTGGCGGCCAGAAGTAGAGCGAACCGTCGCGCTTGTCGAGATACCACTCGCCCGGTGCGTCGAGTTCCTCGAAGATGTTCATCACGTAGTACCGGTCCGTCGGGCGGATCGCATAGGAGGCGTTCGTCACCAGATGGAAGATTCGCTTCTCCGGATCAACGGATTTGATAGGGCAGATGTTATTCCACCAGTTGTAGCGGGGGAACACCATGACCAGCCCCTCCTCGGGCCGGGACCAGTTGTGGAAGTCCTGGGCCTTGTAGTGGAGCTGGTTTTTCGGCTCGCCCTCAACGTCCTTATACATGGGGATGTACTCGCCGTCCACGTAGGCGAAGCCGCCGCCATAAGGATTTGCCGGGTCATGGTTTGGATATCGCGCAAGGAACTGGCGCTTGCCGTCGAAGAAGAGCTGCCGGAAATAGATGTCCTTGAAGCCCTGACCATTCACGTTCGTCTTGAGAATCTTGCCCTTGTGCGGCGCGAAGCTCTTGATCTCGCGTCCGCCGATGAAAATCGGTTTCTCGTCCTTGTATGCGCGATAGACGATGGGCGCGTCGGCCGAGCCGGAGTCCTGGGCATCGAACTTCATGGCTTCGGTGATGAAGTACGCTCCGCCGCGCACAAACACGGTGGCGCCATTTGGGATTTTGGATTTCGGATTTTGGATTTTCAAGGCGCGGATGGCATCCCGGGCCTTCTGGAGCGTGGCGAACGGGCCATCGGTCTTGGTTAGATTTGGAGACGCCAGTTTGCCCGACCATGCGTCGTTGCCATTCGTGGCGACGTAGAACACATCCCCGACGATCTTCTCCTCGACAGGCATCTTGGTTTCCTCCACGCATCCGATCATCACTGCGATAAGCCATCCTGCGCACCATATCCAAGACTTTTTCGGGATCATCTCTCCTTGTTCCTCCTTCTCACTTTTTTTCCGGTTTCAGCGTTAGGTTGTCTATATAGAACACCGACGGGCCGTCCGCCATGGACATGAAGACGATGCAGTTGAGCGACTTGAATTGCGGGGAGCAAGCCGCGTCTCGGCAGACCTCCGGCTCCGCGTCGGGCAACTTGACTGTTAGGTCATACTTACCCATTGCTTTAGGCCCGAGGCCGCAGACGATCTCGATGTGCACCCATTTGCCGGCGGGCAACTGAAGGATATTCTTCCCGTTGGCTGACAGCCACCCGTCCGCCCCGACAATCAGATTCGGCCCCATATTGTACTGGTAGGGATCATCACGCCAGTCCAGTTGTACCAGCGCCCCGGTCTCCCATTGGAGGTCAAACGCCATATGCAGCGCCCCTTCCTCGAGTTCAAGCGGATAGGTGATGTAGGGGAAGAACTTCTGCTCAAGCCCGGCGGCGTCGGTGAACTTCATGCTGTGCTTGCCGGAGGCAGCGGTCTCATCGGTCACCGCCGCCTGGCACTTTCCTTTGTTGCCTGTATGGGCGCCGCGCTCGGACTCGCCCATCGCATAATCTTCATAGTCGCGGCGCTCCGGCTGCTGCGCGACAACAACCGCAGGCGAGTAGTCCGCCGCGTCACGCGCCACCGGCATTTCGGGTCGCGGCCATGTGCGGCGGTCGGGACTCTTGTAGTTGCCCACCGTGCTCAGGTCAATGGCCTTAAAGTCCAGCTTGAAGGCCGGTGAGGTAGGCTTGAGGCGGTAGTCGCGCTTGGCGGGGTTCACGAACATCGGGTCGGCGACGATGCTACCTTGATCCCGCCCGCCCTTGAGCCATGCCTCCCACGTCCCCTTGCGCGGCAGGCCCGGGACGCCCGCCACCGCCGGCGGTTCGCCGTTCGCCCAGATCACATTGCGCTCGAAGTGGACGAAGCCGTCCTCAAACCGATTCAGTGTGTAAACCTTGGCCGAATTGCCCTGGTAGGCGAGGATGTTCCGCTCGCATCGGTTGCCGGAGGTGGGCCATTTTTTCCATGGGTTCCAATACACCTGGCTCTTTTGCCCATCCACGAAGATGTTGTTCTCCACCGTGCAGTCCACCCCGGCATTGCTCATGAACCCGCCCAGGACGGTGTTGTAGCAGACGTTGTCGTGGACGTGCCATCGGGTGCACGCGAGATCGAGGTAGATGCCCCACGAGTAGTAGGGATGCTCCAGTTGCCCCGTGGCGGCACTTGTGCCCCAGCCGCCGGAGTCGTGGAGCAGGTTGTGGTGGATCACGTTGCCCGCGTTCTGGACCTTGTTGCGTTCGATCTGCTGCTCGATGGGCAGACGCCAGTCCAGGGCCGTGGCCGCCTCGATGATGCTCGTGTCCGCTGTCACGAGGTTGGAATGATGGCAATAGTTGTAGGCGAACTCGCAATCGTTGCCCACATCCATGCCCAAGGCGTAGCGCGGGGTGTCGTGGACATGGTTGTGGGTCAGCTTGACGCGGGCGCACCGGTGCATATAGACCCCGCCGCATCGGTTATGGATGCGCCCCCAGCCGATGTCCCAGATGTAGCAGTTGTCCACCACGTGGTTGGTCACGCGCTCGTGGTCCATGCTGGTTCCGAGGATGCTGACGCCGTCGCCCTGGGTCTGGGTGATGTCGCAGCCGACGACGCGGCAGGCGTGGGTGTCATCGCCCAGATAGACGCCAACCTCGGCATTGCGCAGGTCGCAGGCGGCAACCGTACAGCCCTTCGCCCCTGTCATCTCGATGGCGCGGCCGCGGAAGTCCCGCACAGCCAGCCACGACAGACGGATGTTCTCGACCCATTGATTCTGGGCGGGGTCGCCCTTTACCACGAAGGCGGACTGGACGACAGGCAAGACGACCTGATCCTTCCCATTGGGGTCGCCGTGGGGCGGCCAGAAATAGAGCGTCTTGGCGTCCGGGTCCAGGCACCACTCGCCCGGCGCGTCGAGTTCCTCCAAGATGCCGCACAGGTAGAACGGATTGCCCTTGGAGAGTACATAAACGCCCTTGCCGGCCTCGACGATATGCTTGGCGGGATCAATACCTTTTACCGGACAGTACTGGGTCTCGTAGTTCAGCGAGTCATGGAACATGATCCAGATGCGCTCGGGGTGCGCCCACTTCTCGGGATGCAAATCGCCCTCGCGGTAGATGAACTTCGTCTTGGTATTGGCCTCGGCGATCCCAGCGTTCTGCAGGAAGCCGCCGGTGCGCGGATGCTTGGGATCGAAGTTGGGCACGCGCGCCCACGACAGCAGCTTGCCGTTGTAATACATCTCTCGGAAGTTCAGGTCCGGCAGGTCCACCTTGGACAGATCGGCCTGCAGAACGTTGCCCTTCCACGGCTTCCACCCGGCAATCACCCGACCGCCGCTAATGACGGCTTCCTCCCCCTTCACGCCTTCGATGACAAGCCCCGAATCCTGCGCTTCGAGGACGAGCGGTTGCTTGAGGCAATGCACGCCGCGACACAACACGATCCGCACAGGCGGTGCAGGCGCCGCAGTCCGGACTCGGCGCGCCTCGTCCCGCGCCCGCTCGATGGTGGCGAAGGGGCCGTCGGTCTTGGCGGCGTTCGGCTCGGCCTGCCTGCCCGACCAGGCGTCGTTGCCATTTGCCGCCACATAGAGGGTCAGCATCGGCGGGTCGGCGAGAGCGCATGCGGCAATCCCAAGCCAGATGGCCGCCGCGATTGTCCACAGATGAATCCTCATCTTCTTTTCCTCAATGCTGTCTATTAAGAACCGGCTTATTCGTATTGCGCGCGGAACTCGATACTTGTATATTGTTCTCGGGAATTCTGGAAATCTTGGCTGATCTCGCTGTCCGTAAGAACACGTTTGTATATCTTCAATTCGTCGAGGAGGCCGATGAACGGCTGCCACCCCCCGGTCGCGAGGGAGGCGCCGGCTATGTCCAGATTGCCGGCGAACGCGGGCGGGAGCGCCTTCGCGCTGTCGAGCTTTCCATTGAAATAGTATTTTGTGACGCGCTTGCCGCGATCCACCACGATCGCCAGGTAAGTCCATTCCTTTGGCGTGATGGATCCATCGGAATCGGTTGTTCCTGTCTGTTTCCCGGCGTCGGTCATTTCCATGCGCACCTTGCCGTCGCAGAGGATGTCCACGTTCCACCATGTGTTGGGCCAGAGGCCCTTGTAGAGGAGCCGTCGGCGTTTGTGTGCGGAATCTATGTCGAGCATCGTGGGGCAGACCCAGCACTCGATGGTGAAGTCGGAGGTCCCCAGCCGGATGAGCGGGTTGTCCTCCAGCTCGATCCCTGCGCCGCTTCCGTCCAGATAGAGGGCGCGGCCGAAATCGCCTGTGGCGCGCGCCACGCCGCCGAGGTCGCCGGTTAGGCCGTTCCCGGAGCTGTCCGTCAGGTCATCGCCGTTCGCATCGTCAAACTTCCAGTGGAGGGCTATGTTCTCGCTGTTTTTGATCTCGACCATGGGGGGCGGCTTGGCCGGAAGCCCCTTGATGGCGGGGGCGGTCATTGCCTCCTTCATCGCTTGCGAGTCCGCCGGGCCGAGGAGCAGATTGTCCACATAAAAAACCGTCCTCTCAGTGCTCGTGCTCGATATGCCGAACCAGGTGGCCTGAGTGAATGCGCTGTCGGCGAAGGGCAGGTTGGCAAACACGCGGTCCTTTTCGCCTTCCGTCTTGAGTGTGAGCGTGTAGGTCTTCGGCGCGGCCTCGCCTGTCTCGAACTCGATGGCCACGGTAACCCATTTGCCGTTGGGGAGCACGGCCAGCTCGCGCCCTCCGCCGCCGAATCGTCCGCAGGCGGTCAGCCTGCCGTCGCGCGCGCCGGCGAAGGTCGGGCCGATCAGGAGCTTGTCGCGCCAGTCGCGGAACTCCATGTACCACTCGGCGGGCGCGTCCTTCGTATTCAGGGTATCCACGGAGAAATGCAGCTTGCCACTTGGGTAGTTGAGACGGTAGACCAGGTGTGGCTTGTAGGTCTCCTTCAGGCCGGACGCGTCGGTGAACTTGAGGCCCTGGCCTCCTGCCGACGATGCCTCGTCGGTAACCATGATCGTCGCAGCGCCTGCCGTATAGGACTGGGCGCGTCCTGGTGGGTTGCCGCATGGGGTGAGCTCAAAGCCCTCCACGATCGGTTTCGGCGGCTTCTTGTATTCAAAGACCACCGGCTCCTCGCGCTGGAGGATGAGGTCCGTCAGCGGCCACATGGCGCGCTCCTCGCTCTTGTATGCGCCGATCTTCTCGATCTCACTGTTGATGTCCTTGAAGCCGATTGTGTAGGCAGGCGAGTCCGGGCGCAGGCGATAGTCGTCCTTGGATGCATTGACGAAGAGCGGGTCGGCGACGATGGAATGCCGATCGTGGCCTGCGGCCTGCCATGCCTGGAGGGAGTCGTAGGTGCGCTTCTTGTCGAGCTCGATCTGAATGGGCAGGTTGTTATGCCAGATGAGATTGGAATCGAACACGGCCTGCTTCTCATTCCATTCGGGGTGTCCCCACAGGCCGCAGACGTAGAGCTTCTTGTTCTTTCCGGCGTAGTAGAAGATGTTGTGCTTGATCTCGTTCGGCGGCTCGGGGAATCTGCTTTCCTTGTCCGAATGCATGAACCAGCCGAAGAACATCATGCAGTCATACTGGATGGCCTCTTCGATAGTTTCGACGAGGATATTGTTCTCGGCAATGTTCCCCCCGCCGAACTGGATGAAGACGCTGTTGGCGGCGGAGCGGACGATGACATTGCCGTATACCGTCACGCCGCAGATGGACCCGTCAAGGTAAATCCCCCAACTGCAATAGGGCGAGCCGAAACCTTTTGGGGGATGGGTGCAGTGGGGATAACTGCCGTAGCCGATGGTGTCGAAGATCTTGTTGAACCGGAGCACGTTGCCTCGGTCCTTCACGGCGCGTGCGGGGTTGTGCTGGCGGAGCGCAATGGCGGAGTTGTCGGCGGTGTAGAGCATGGTGTTGCGGATGGAGTTGTACTCGGCCACGTTCTGCGCGCCATTGATGAAAATCCCATCGCGGGGCGTATCGTGGATCTCGTTGTGCGATACGACATTCTCATCGCCGTACACGGTTACTCCCGCGCAGACCCTGTCGAACAGCCCGGTGCGGTAGATATGGTTGTTGTCCGCGACATTCCCTGTTCCCACAAGCACCACGCCGTCCCCGCCGATGGAATGGACGTCATTGCCCGCAATGCGGCACTCTTGGCAGGCATGACTGCAAAGGAGCGATCGGTCTCCCGAATGGATGGGCTTTCGGGTCAATCCGGCCTTCGCCCACCGGTTGCCGATGCCCTTCTTGGCGTTGCGAAGATAACCCGCATTGACGCCGATCCCGCCGACATTCGACACCGTGTTCCCGGTAACGGCGCAATGCTCCGCGCCCTCCAGCGCCACGGCATCCTGTTCGCAATAACGAAATGAGAAACCGTGCAGGCGGAGATGCCGAACGGGGGCCTCGGCAGCGCCGGATATCTCGACAATATTCTCCAAGACGGGGACGATGACATCTCCGTCCTCGACCTTGCCGCCGGGCGGGTAGAAGTAGAGCTGCCCGGTCCTGTAATCCACGTACCATTCCCCCGGCGCGTCGAGCGCATCCAGCACGTTCTGGACAAAGTACCGGTTGGCCTCGTGAATCTGTCCGGCCACAGGATACTTGAGAATTACATGACGGGTTTCGGGATCCACTTTCTTGACGGGGATAATGTTATGGTCCCAGCAGTTATACGGGAAGATGTTCACCTCGGCTTGAGAGGCATCGCCCCAGACATCAAAGGGAATCTCGCCCTTGTCGTAGTAGAATGCCTTCTTCTCCAGGTGGGACGGCGCGTCCACATAGAGAAACCCTCCCGTGCCGGGATGGGCGGGGTCCAGGTCGGGATGCCGGGCGAGGACCTGGCGCTTGCCCTTGAAGAAGATTTGATGAAAGCGAAACCACTCAAACCCTTGATCGGCGAGCGAAGTCACGAAGACATTTTCTTTGTGTTTCTTCCATCCGCCGACCGACCTTCCGCCGGCGAGAAACACCGTCTCGCCCGGACATGAACGGAACGTTACCGGGCAATCCTTCGTTCCGGAGTCCTGCGTGGTCAGCACGAAGGTCTTGCCAAGTGCGTATTCACCGCCGTGGACCAGGACGGTTGCGGGCTGCTTCAGTCCATCCTTCTGTTTCAGTTCCCTTAGAGCGTCCCGCGCGCGTTCAAGCGTGGCAAACGGCCCGTCGGTTTTCGCGCCGTTCGGCTCGGCCGGCTTGCCCGACCAGTTGTCGTTTCCATTTGTTGCGACGTAGAACACCTCACCGACGATTTTTCCCTCGACCGCTTCCTTGTCTTTCTCTACGCAGCCGGGCAGAACAGCCAGGATGCCGAAAATGATTATCAGCGTGAGAACCCTTGCTCCGAGTTCCATGCAAATCCTCCTTCACAATTGCGTAGGGCGGCGCGAGGCCGCAGATGTCATGGGGCAGACTTCATGATGGCGACGCCGTTGATCACGAATTGGTTCTTGCCCTTGATTGTGCGTCGCGGGAAGTAGGCCTCTGTTGTCTCATCGCCGTTCATGCGCAAACCGTGATCGTCGAGAAGATGGATAATCGTCTTGCCATTTCGCTTCTCAATTCGGTCAATGCCGTAGCCGTGTCGGTAGCCGTTGCCGTGCGTGACAATCATCCATGAGCCGTGGAGGTCCTTGCCCTCCGGAAGATCGGCCGCGGTGACGAACGCATCGGCGTCGGCGCCATCCACCTTCCGCATCGCCGATTCGATGACACCGGTGAGGACAGGCGTCTGTGCCGTCAACTCGAGCTGCCCCGACTTCAGCCGGCTTCCGGCGACCAGGCAGGCGGCCGCGATCTTGTCGCCGCGACAAGCAAGGAAACCGATCCGCCCCTGGAGCAACACGCCCCCCGCCATGCACGTCGCGTCCGGGACGTCCGGGTTCACCAGAATAGTATCCGTCCGATCGGTCATGTGCACCCGAATGGCAACGGTCAGCGGCGATCCGCTCTCGATCTTTAGTCCCTCCACCCGTGTGATCCGGGGAGCGCCGCGGTAAGGCTCGACCACACTCACGAAAATAGTTTCGAGCGGCGCATCCCCTCTCCGCCGCACTACGAGCTGGGGCATCATGTAATTGGGCAGCTTGCTGTCGTCCGAACCCGCCCGACGAATTGACGGCGTCTCGCAGGCGAAGACCTCCGCGCCGGGGTTCGCCAGCATGTGGACGCGGCATCCCAGGTCGGGGTCGTCCTTATAGCGAAACGCGGCGCTCCACCCCCCGTCGGCCCGGCCCGCGCGGACATTCCGCATCAGGCCGTAGGGGATGAAGTGGGAACTCTCGCCGCGCGGCTCCTCCCATGTCTCGCCCGGTTCGAGAAGCGTGCCCTCGCGCGGCGCAAGATTGACCGTGCAGTCGAGGGTCTGGTCGTTATCGGCGGCCCCATGAAGGAGCCAATCGTGTGTTTGGCCGCCTTTGACGTGGAAGATGTCCACGGCATAAGGCGCTGCTCCCTCGGCGCTTACGAGCATCACCATCCGCCGGTACACCTGTGCCAGGTCCGGGTATCCTCTCTCGCCGGAGGCCTCGACCACGGCGAGGCCCGGCAGGTTGGGCACGTACATCAGCAGGTCCCCGTCGCTCTCCTTTTGGCTTTGATCCTTGCGGTCAATGGCGACCAGATTATGGCCGATGGTGCAGATCGTCCAGTGGCGCATCCTCGTGTGCGAGTAGCCGATGTCGCACAGCATCTCCCGGCCGTAGGCGAAGAGGGCGAGGTTCAGGTTGTCCATGTGCGTGTGCCCGTAGCTGCCGGAGAAGTGGAGGTGGGCCTGAATCTGTCCGTCGCCCTTGCCCGCGCCGAGGACGGCGTGGCCGTAGCCGGGGAGAATGGCGCAGGTGCTTTCCTTTCTCTTCGGCCCGCGCTTGCTTCCGGCCCATGTGTCATGGACGGGGCAGATGAGTCCGCCGGGATAGGCGATCGCCTCGGGGGCGGTCAGGCATTTTCGCAAAAATGGGACTTCCTTCTCAGGGTCGAGGTCCTCGAAGTGCAGCCCATCCTTGCCGGTGTAGCCGGGCGGGTCGGAGTAACCCTTGAGTTCGTCCAGGACCCGCTGGATGCCGCCGACGGTCTGGTAGTGGTAGGACGGGGCCTCGCACCACATGCCGTCGTAGAAGAATCGCGTATTGAGAATCTGCCCGACCCAGTGGTAGGCCCAGTGCACGTACTCCGGCTCGCCGATGCAGCGACCGATTTGGATCATCGGAGCGGCATACGAGGGGGCCATGTTGCTTCCATGGTCCTTGAACGAGAACATGTACGTAACCGTGGCGCGGAAGAAATCGTCTTCGATCCGCTTGCGGACATCCACGCCCCGCTCTTTCGAGAGCTTGTCGAGTTCCTCGCTCTCGTAGATCAGATCGTATGCCAGGGGGAGCGTCCGAGGAATCTCGTCGTGGCACCATCGCCCCCATTTGCCGCCGCTGCTGGGGTAGGGCGGCTTGTTGATCGAGGTGTACTCCCGCCGGCGGAAGGGCCATTGCTTGACGACGCAGTAGCCCGGATAGAGTTCGGCAAAGCGATTGAGGATGAGGGCTGCCCGCCGGGCGTACTCCGGCCTGCGCGTGACATGATAGGCCCTGGCCAGATTGTGGCATTGTGTCACGAGCCATATCTTCTGGAAGCGCCAAGTTGCGCCCTCGAAGAAGTAGTCGTTGCCTTCCTTGTCTAAATAGTAGCGGACGGTCACCTTCTCACCCCGAGGGTTCGTGGCCGTCTGCGTCTTGTCCATGGGATACTTCTCGCTGGGATAGACATGGCCGCAGAACTGGCACTTCACCTCGCGGGATCGGTCAATCGTCCAGGTCAACTGGTTCGACTCTTGCATCCCCGCGTCACAGTTTGGACATCCGCAAAAGTGAATGGCTGTCTGCACCGGCACGAGGGCCAGAAGATCCTCCTCACTCATGACCAAGACGCGCTGCACCGCCTTCTCCAGCCGCGACGCATCGGCCTGGGTGAGCTTGGGGTCGTGGGTGGGGTGCTTGACCTTGAACGGTTGCGCCATGACAAGGGCTCCGAGAGAGAGAATTGCGACCAGCACGGCCGCCGAACCGAAACGCCTGGCATCGTGGAACATGGCATCCTCCTGCCTGAATTCGTGCGATCATCATAGGCCCCCGTGGGCGGCAGGTCAAGGCATTTGACTGCACCGAAATCGGGTATTGACTTTCCCCCTCCCCGTCCCGGTAGAATGATACGCCATTGTACGGGAAGACTACCGAACAGGAGAAGCAAAATGGACAAGGTGCGATTGGGCGTGATCGGCTGCGGCAACATGTGCAAGGCTCATCTGACCCCCCTTTGCAAGAACCGTGATGTCATCTCGGAGGACCTTCGCCCATATGCGGACCGGGTCGAGGTCTATGCCCTGGCCGACGTGAGCCAGGAAAAGGCCGATACATTTAAGTCCCAGTTCGGCGGGCAGTATGCGACCACCGATCCCGAGAAGCTGTTCAACGACAAGAACGTGGACTTCGTGATCATCGCCACCTGGCACGACACGCACGCGCCGCTTTCACTGGCCGCGCTCGACGCGGGCAAGCACGTGCTCATCGAGAAGCCGATGTGCATGACGCTGAAGGAGTGCGACGAGATCGAGGCCGCCGTGGAGCGAACGGGCCTGAAGTACATGCCCGCCTTCCGATGCCGCTTCGGCAAGGGGGCGCGCGATGTCAAACGCGAAATCCCCAACCCGGAAAATACCATCGCCTTCGCCCGGACCCAGGGCATCTGGCCGGAGACGATCTGGGCCCAGGACCCGATCAAGGGCGGCGGACAGATCCTCTCGCAGGGATGCCACATCGTGGACCTCATGTTCTACCTCGCGGGGTCGGAGCCGGAGTCGGTCTATGCTACGGGCGGCGTCTATCACCACGATAAGCCGGACGTGATTGACACGATCAACGCCTCGATCCGATACGCCAATGGCAGCTCCGGCGCCTTCCTCGGCGGCGACGGGGGAACCGCTAACCTGATGATGCACCATCCACTCCCGTGCAAGTGCCCGTTCTTCGTGATGGTGACGTGCAAGGGCAGGAGCGGCATGGCCATTGACCACGGCCACGACGGACGCTTCGAGAAGGGAAGCGCGAAGGACTGGACGCCGCTGTACGACGCGAAGGTATATTCGCAAGAGATGGGTCCCGACGCCGCCGGCGGCGTGCCGGACATTATGCCCCACTTCGCCCGGTGCATCCTCGAGGACAAGACGCCCATGGCCACCGAGAAGGACGGCGCGCGCACGACGCGCTTTGTCCTCAAGTGCTTCCAGTCGGCCCGGACGGGGAAGGTGGTAAAGTTCTGACAACAAGGAGTACACATGCCGGACTTCCCCAAGATTTCCGAAGCGAAGAGACTGGAGCGCCTGCAACCGCCTACGGGCAAGGTGCGGATGGTCCTGGACACCGATACCTACAACGAGATAGACGACCAGTTTGCCGTCGTTTACGCGCTCCTTTCCCCGAAGCAGATGGACGTCGAGGCGATCTACGCCGCGCCCTTCCACAACGATCGCTCCACCGGTCCCGGCGATGGGATGGAAAGGAGCTACGAGGAAATCCTCCGGGTGCTCGACCGCCTGGGCGTCTCACCCGATGGGCTGGTGCACCGCGGCTCGACCATGTTCCTGCCCGGCGCGGACAGGCCGTGCGAGTCGGACATGACACGCGACCTGATCGAGCGGGCCATGGCGTCCGGGGACGATCCGCTCTACGTCGCAGCTATCGGAGCCATCACGAACGTCGCCTCGGCCATCCTGATCGAGCCGGCGATCATCGAGCGGATCGTCGTTGTCTGGCTCGGCGGCCAGCCGCTCCACTGGCAGACGGCGCGGGAGTTTAACCTGAAACAGGACATCCACGCCTCGCGCCTGGTCTTCGACTGCGGTGTGCCGATGGTTCATATCCCCTGCACCGGCGTGGCGTCGCATCTCTTGACCACCGTCGCCGAGATGGAGCGATACGTCCAGGGAAAGGGGGCCATCGGCGACTACCTGACCGAGATATTCAAGGGCTATCACAAGGACCATTTTGCCTGGTCGAAGGTGATCTGGGACATCGCCGCAATCGCGTATCTCATCAACCCGGCATGGGTGCCGACGCTTCTCGTTCACAGCCCGATCCTGACCGACCAGGTGACGTGGAGCGTGGATCAGTCGCGGCATCTCATTCGCCACGCCACGTATGTGAACCGCGATCCGATCTTCAAGGACATGTTCACAAAGCTGAACGAGGCGCAAAAAGCGTGAGCGACCGCCGCGATCCATCCGACTTTCCCGAGATCGAGGATGAGTCGGACGAGCGTCTGTGGCAGCTCATTGACGCACTGAAGGACGGCGAGCCCGGCATCCGTAGCGCGGCGGCGTGGACCTTGGGCAAGGGAGCGCGCGGCATCACCCCGGCCATCGAGGCGCTGACCGAGGCATTGGGCGATCCAATTGCCGAGGTCCGCAAGTCGGCCGCGGCCGCCCTGGGCGAGATGGGGGATGAAGCGCGAGACGCGGCGCTCGCCCTCGCCGAGCGACTGGGCGATGCCGATGCGTCTGTCCGGATGGTCGCCGCCGATGCGCTGGGCGAGATCGGTCCGGGCGCCGAGGCCGCGCTTCCGTTCCTTCGTCCCGCGTTGGCGGATGGGGATCTCCTCGTCGCGCTTCATGTGCGGTACGCCATCGCTCGGATCACCGGGGATGCGCGGGACCATCTGTCCGTTTTCATCGCCGCCCTGACCCATGCGGACCATCACATTCGGAGTGCGTCGGCATGGTGCTTGGAGCGGATCGGCCCGCCCGCGGCCCCGGCGGTTCCCGCGCTGGTCGCGGCGCTGGGTGATGGGCATTGGTACGTGCGGCTCTCGGCGGCGGAGGCGCTCGGTCTCATCGGGCGCGCGGCCGCCTGCGCCATCCCGAAACTTCAGGCCATGCAGGGCGATCCGAACAAGGACGTCCGCAAGGTCGCGGCGGGTGCGATCGAGGACATTCGGAACTCAGAGCAATAGCCCTTCGATTTCTTGTTACCCAAGCGTATTTCGTTCCGCAAAATGACCCTTTTCCCATACGCTTGCACATGTGCGCACACCTCGATTCCACGCCAGGGAATTGGCGTAAGCCACGGCGGAGAAGAGCGATAGGACTCGCGCCTGCTGCGATTCTGCGATTAGTAACCAACCGTATGGCCATACGCTTGGCTACTAATCGCAAAACCACCTTTTCCGGCCCGAATTCGGCCAGAAACGGCTTTTTGGCCCAAATTCACTTAGTAGCCAAGTGTATGTCTACCCGTAAACGCGCCCCGGAAGCCATCTGACTGCGTTTTACCATTCGCGCCCTATTCTTCACTTTTGCGAAGTTTCGAGGACGGGGACATGGACCGGAAGCCTCCGTCTGCGGAGGATCGGTCCGTGTCCCCGGAAGCGGCCCAGACCTCCCGGAGGTTCCGACCTCCGGGAGGTCGGTTCATGGGTGTCTGCACCGGACGCGAACGAGCGAAGAGAAGAAACGGATGCTTTAAAGGAGAAGAGAAGGAAACCTCGATGGCACACAGACCTTGACTTCTACGGGTATGGGTGTCGCCGGAGGTCCGGGTTTCCCCCGAGGTCTGTCCGAACTCTAAGCACTTATACATCTTGTCCTTTCTCAAGGGGCGTAGGTACACTATCTTTGGGCGGTGTATGTCCGTAACAGAAAGTATATCCCAAATAGCTTGAATAACGCATCCCTTCTGACGGGCGGATTCCACACCACATTGCATGATTTTATCGGCAATCCGCTGCCCCATGTCAAATGCCTTGCGGTCTCGGCGCACGGCGTAGCTCTTTACGGCTTCGCTCACCGATCTATCCTTTTGAAGGAGTAAAGCGCGCCACACAATTGAGGAGACTCGAAGACTTCTCTCCTCGTCACGCATGGAACTTTGATTGAGTTTTGCGAAGAACCAGGCGATGGAGCAGCAAGATCCGAAGTCGGAGTACGGATCGTGGCCGAGATTCATTTCAACCAGATTGGGATAGATGGCCACGTGTTCAATGTGCTGATCATAGTGTTCCGTCCAGAACTTTTCATTGTTGCTTCCTCCCTCCGGCTCGATGAGCGGAATCCCGGCTATCCATCGTTTGATGTGCCATAGCTCATGGGCAAGATCATACAACTTGAAGCGGTTGCCCATGCGGATTTGAACTTCTCCGTTCTCAAGACGGGTCTCACCGCGGTACTTCGTTTCGCGTGTTTCTACGATGGGAATACCGCGCCCAAACGGTTTTTCGACTTCCGCCGCGAAGGCTTTAACCTCTTCGGTAACCACAAAATCAAATGCACTGAAGTCCACCACATTCCTCGGTTTCGTCGCAGCGTGCTTTATGTTACCCTCTTAATCTAATCCCGAAGCGCTTGTAGAGCATGCGGAGTTCCAAGGGTTCCGCGGACATCTTGCTTATCTCCTGTCCCACGACTATGTCCGGCATGTGACGACTTGCCCCCGGTGTGGTGTGAAACGCCCGGACTCACCCACGACCGGGGAGGCGCATTATATCAGACGGCTCCGACAATGCGAAGAGATTTCTCACGCAAAGGCGCAAAGCCGCGGAGGGGTGAGTGCGTTTGTGAATGGTTTGGGTTAGTACGTTCCCAGCGGCAATTCCTCGCCAAGGAAACGCGGTCGGCGGCGTATAGGCCCCCATCCCGGGGGCTACTTTCCGGCAGGGGTCAGATGAAGCAGCTTCGCCTGCACTCCGTCCATGATGGCGTCCCTCACGAAGGCGCTGGCGTTGATAATCTCGATGCCGATCAGCTCCCCCTTCTCATTCAGCTCTGCGGTGATGTTGGGGCTTAGCTCGACGCTGCTTGCCTCTTCTTCATCGGAGATGACGAAGTGCAGGATGTCTTCCGCTTCAAAGTAGGCCATCTGTGGTTTCTTCATGGTTTGAACCTTCCCGTCTTCAGGCGAAACGTGATCTGTTGTCGAGCGATAGCATGAATGGTGATAGGCGTCACCGTGTCGCCGTGCTTTTCATAGGGCACCATGACGAGCCGCTTCCCATGTCGCCCGATCGCCACGGTGCGGTGCGTGGCGGTATCAAAGTACCTTTCCTCTGAAAAGCGCACGATGTGCTCTACGACGGCAAGGTCAAAACCGCGCAATCGCGCCCTGTGTTTCAGGTATTCGGTCCAGACAATTGTCTTGAGTTCCGGGGTCACCTCACTTTTCTCCTGTCCCGCCACCGTATCCGGTATCTCACGCCTTGCTGCCCCGGTGACTCGTGGAGTGATAGGCCCGGACAGATGAATTATACCAGACGTCTCCGACAATGCGAAGAAGATTTTCTCGCAAAGCACGCAAAGGACGCGAAGAACGGCATGATACCTCCCGCATGGGCGCGGAGACGCAAAGCCGCGGAGGCGAACCACAGATGAACCCTGATAGATTATCTGTGTGCATCTGTGGTTTCAACGTGCGTCGGTCGCTACGGCAGGTTCATCAGGAGTAGCGCCACGGCGGCGATGGCGATGCCGATGATGGTGCGTTTGCTCATCCGCTCGCGCCAGAGGACGGCGGCGGTGGCGGCGTTGAGGATGAGGCCGCCGCAACTGTAGATGGGGAAGAAGACGACGGCGGGAATCCCCTGGAGCGCCAGGAGACTCGAGTTGACGGAACAGATGTTGACCAGCCCGAGAACCACCCCGATGACGACGGCGGGGCGCGTGAGATTCTTCCATCGGATTCCCGACTCGACGGCGCAGGTGACCATGGGGATGCCGAACAGCAGGCTCAGGAACTCAAGGCGCTGGTCCCCGCACCCCCATGCCGGGACCATCTTCCATGCAAAGAACCCCACGCCGTTGCCGAGGATGACGAGGATTGTGTTGACGACGAGCGGCCATCCCCTGGTCGTTTCGATGTGCCTGCCTGTGGCGGGCTTGAGGATGGCGAAGGTGGCGACGGTGAGGGCGATGCCGCCCCACTGCGCGGCGGACGGCATCTCGTGAAAGAAGAGGATGGCGCCGGAGACGCCGACCATCGTGGAGATGCGCATGAGCGTGCCGGTGATGGCGAGGCCGGCGAGACGGATGACGTTGAAGATGGCGACGATGGCCACGGCGTACGACACGCCGCCGATCAACCCGATGATAAGGATTGGCCGGTCGTAGTGGAGGCCCCGGCCTGCCTGCGCCAGCAGCACCGCGGCGGTCGAGGCGATCAGGTAGTTCACGGCCCCGACGAGGGGCGTGGAGCAGCCGCGCGCCACGGCCCATTTCATCACGTGGCCGAAGGCGGTGGAGAGGATAATTGCGAGGATGAGCCAGATCACGGCATTCCAATTTTGGATTTTCGATTTTGGATTTTGGATTTCACGACAAGCCCGGATTGATCACGAACCCTGTCGAGGCAATCGCAACCGATGTTCCTACACAATGTTAGAACAACTGACACAGAGTGCATCCATCTCCCACCGGGAGAGGGGAAGGGTGAGAAGGAGAAGCGGCCTCGGCACCGCGCCTCACCCCCTACCCCTCTCCGCAGGCGGAGAGGGGAGTAGGTTTGCGACCAATCCGGGTTCAATCCAAAATCACAAATCCAAAATCCAAAATGCTCAAATGATTTTCTCGTCGTACTGCGGCTCGCGGTAGCCGGCCTTGAACATGGCGCGCTTCGTCTTGAGGTAGAACTTGTAGTTCTCCAGCGACACGCTCGGCGGGACGCGGTGGTCCACATGGGGGATGAAGCCGCCCTCGCGGACGACGGGTTCGAGGCGCTTCAGTTCCGCTTCGATGACCTTAGGCCCTTGGGCGAGTTTCATCTTGCAAACGCCGCCGATCATGAGTAGTTGCGCGCCCCACTTTTCCCGCATCTCGACGGGGTCGCTGCCGCCGTTGACCTCGCAGGGGAACATGCAGTTGATCCCACCGGCCAGGAAGCAGTCAACGATGGGTTTGACGTTGCCGTCGCAGTCGGTGTAGATGACGTCGCAGCCGTGCTTGTGGAGGATGTCCGTGATCCGTTTGTAGCGCGGGACGACGAACTTGTCGTACATCTTCGGGGAGATGATGGGACCGGAGTTGAAGCAGATGTCCTCCCAGCCGGCGCCCATGTCGAAGTCCACGTACTGGCAGACCTCCCGGAGCGGGACCTCGACGCACTGGCAGAGCGTCTCGATGATTTCGTCGAGGAGGTCGGGATCGTCGTAGGCCAGGAGGCCGATGTGCTCGAAGCCGATCCAGTTGCGCGGGATGCCGATCATGGAGCCGATGGGGGCGGCGATGGGGTAGTCCGCGTTTCGGTAGTGGTCCAGTCGCTCATAGAAGGCGGGGTTGATTCGGCCCGGGGCGAGGGGGTCGAGATGCTTCTTGTATTTCTCCCAGTCCGCTCGGTTTTGGATGCCGAAGCCGATGTGCTGGGGGATGGACTTGTGGCCGACCTTGTTGATCTTGGTGATGCGTCCGTCGGCCTCGCGGCGCGTGATGTATTCGGCGGTCTCTTCGATGACCTTGGCCTCATAGACAGGGCCTGGGAAGATGCCGACATTCACGGGAGCGCCGCCGTGGGTCTCGATGCCGAAGTAGGCGTAGGCCTTGGCCTCGTTGTCAATCTCCCTGGGCAGGCCCTGGTCGTGCCAGGTGGGGAGCGTCTCGGCCCAGTAGCCGAACTCGAAGAAGGGGATGCGGTCCACCTTCTGGTAGTGCATGACGCGGTTGAAGCGTTCGCGCACGGTCATCGGTTTCTTGAATCTCTCGTTTCCCGAAAAGATGTCTGTCACGGAACTCTCCTTCAAGATAACATGAAATATGGGTTATAGATGCGGGGTTCTTTTCCTCTATTGAATTGGCAGTCGACGAACGCGGATGGCGGCATCCTCGATAATCACAGCGCAGCCATCTTTAAGCGCCTGCTCGATCTTTGGGAGGGCATCGAGCAGTCTTTGGGTGACAGTCTGGGGATCGGAGACGGACAATCGTAGAGTGATGAGGCTTGGGCGGTCCTGTCCGCTCACCGCGAGGAGTGTGGAGAAATCCAAATCTTGCGTGACCAGAACCCTTTCATCTCGGCGAGCGTACCCCAAGACATCTATATCAGGCGCCTTCGCCGGTAAAATGTAAGACACTCGAACAATATCCCATCCTTCACCCCGCAGCCACTCTACGGTCTGGGGCGAGATATTCATATCGGCGAGAAAAGAGTTCTCAGGCACAGCCGCCCCTTATGCCGTTGGGACCATATGAAGTTGGTCCGAGACTACCCATGCGGCATATTGGATCGCCTGTTGGACATCCTCCGCCTCCAATTCCGGATAGGCGTTGAGAACATCCTGGATGGACTGGCCAGCGGCGAGCATTTTCAGGATCACGCTTACCGTAATCCTCATCCCCCGGATTGTCGGTTGACCCAGGCAAACGTTCGGATTGACTGTAATCCGATCCAGCTTCTCCATTCATTCCTCCAGCAGGCGCTTCGCCTTTACGCGACTCTTTTCGCTCATTTTACCACAAGCGCGTCTTGCCCGCAACGGGTTCCTTGCGCCGATGGAGACGTGTGTTCTACTCCGCCTCATAGTTATTTTGCGGAATATCCCCTATAGCAATCAAACATAATGTTCCAACTTAACCGGTTTGCCCGTCTCCGCGCTGACGGGGATGTTGGCGTCTATCTCCAGCTCGCGGTAGGCGTCGCGCATGGTGACGGGCGGCTCCTTGCCGTCGCGGACGGCGCGGGCGAAGTTCTGGACCGAGTCGGTGAAGGTCTGGTTGAAGGCGCCGCGCGGGTTGCCATCCGGCGGGGCCCAGAGGACCTCCATGGGCTTCTTGCCGTCTTCGGGGAAGAGCTGGCACTCGCCGGTGAGTTCGTAGAGGACCGCGCGGCCGAGCGTGCCGAGGTATTCGATCTTCAGGATGAGGTGCGCCCGGTTGTTGAGGACGCCGGTCAGTGTGCCGACCGTTCCATTCTCGAATTTTAGCGCCGCGACCCGAGGGCAGGGGTCCGGCTTGGCGGGCATGAAGCCGCAGAGCTCGGAGACATCGCCGTTGAACCAGCGCATCAGGTCAATGACGTGGCTCCAGCAATCCAGGTGGGCATAGACATTGATCGAGATTGGGTCTCCGATGCGTCCCGCGTCAATGGCCTTCTTCAGGGCCAGGGCGTGGGGCGCCGTGCGGTAGTTGAAGTTCATGCCGAAGTGTTTGCCGCTCTTGCGCCAGGCGTCCACCATCTTCTTTGCGATGCCGAGGTCCGATCCTTTGACATTGTATTGCCCCTTCGCGCCGGCGAGGGGTTTTTCCGTATAGACATGCTTGCCGGCCTGGAAGCACTCGATGATCGGTTCGGGGCGGAGCCGCTCATTGGTGGCCACGTCCACGCAGTCAATCTTTTCCTTCTTGAGCATCTCCGTGAGGCTGCCGTAGAGCGGGATGCCGAATGTCTGTGCCATGATCTTGCCGCGCTCTTCGTTCATCTCGCAGCAGGCGACGATTTCCACGCCCTCGGTGGCCTTGAAGGCCGGGGCGTGATGTTTCAGGCCGATGGGGCCTGCACCCAACATTGCCACTTTGAATGCCATTGTTCGTTCCTCCAGGGGTAATGGGTAAAAAACATTCGAACACGATATGCCGACGTGACCGGATTGTCAAGAGTGGAAGCGGGAAGATGTTCGGTTAGTGCTCCAGAATCTTCATGCTCCTTCCCTGGGTGGGATGCCAGAGGCAGTCGTCCGGCACGCCGAGGTTCTCCAGGATGTCTTCGACCACGCAGGTCCGCTCCAGATGGTCGAGGCTGTGGGCGTCGGAGCAGATGGAGAGCCGCGCCCCCTCCGAGACCATGAGGCGGACGTAGTCGTTGTACTGCGTTTTGAAGCGGTCCGAGTAGGCGGGGTTGCAGTAGATGGCGCCCGCATTGATCTCGATGGCCTTCTCGTTGGCTACGGCGGCGCGGATGAACTCGAGATGGAGGTCCTGTGGGACGACGGACAGGTCGTCGAACCAGGGGAAGCCCTTTTTGTCGAACTCGTGCTTCGAGAACCACCACGGATGGACGACGACGTCAATGAGCGGTTCGGCGGCGGTCTTGCACAGGGCTTGGTGCTGTAGGTCAATGAGCTTCTGCAGATCATACCTGTCTAAGTAGGTTCCGTGTACGCCGCCTATGGCGAAACGGAAGCCGATGTTTTCCTTGATGATTTTGTTGTACGGCAGTGGGGCCATGTGGGGGGGGATGTCGAGCTCGGCGCCGAAGAAGACCTCCATGCTCGTTGAGTTGGCCTCGATATCCGCCCGGATTGCCTTGTGTTTATCTAATTGGTCGAGGCGGTTGAGGTGGTCGGTGATGGCGATGGAGGTGAATCCGAGTTCTTCGCATCGCCGGAAAATTTGTGCGACGGTGGCTGTATTTCCGCCGCAGCCGATGTGCCCCGTGTGGATGTGGTAGTCTCTTCCTCTGAGCATGCGACATAACTCCTATAACGACACCCTGTTGCAATGGCAGATGGCGATGGCCAGTGCGTCGGCCGCATCCTCCGGTCTGGGGGGGGCGTCCAGCCCGAGGATGCTCTTCACCATCTGTTGAACCTGGCTCTTGTGGGCGGCGCCCGTTCCGACGGTTGCGCGCTTGACGAGGCGCGCGGCATATTCGTTTACGGGAATCCCGGCCTCGGCGGCGCAGAGGAGCACCACGCCCCGTCCCTCTCCGATTCGGAGGGTGGATTTGACGTTTTTGGCATAGAACGCCTCTTCGACGGCGAGCACATGGGGATGGTGTTGCGCGATGACCGCGGCGATACCGTCACGAATCTCTTTCAGGCGATTCGGCAGATCCTGGGCCTTGGCGGTGATTACGCCGTAGTCAACCGCATGAAGGCGGCTACCCACCTTGTCAATCACTCCAAAGCCCACATTTCTTGTTCCGGGATCAACTCCAAGGACGCGGACGACTTTTTGCATTGGGCGGATGTCTCTTGAATTCAATTGGCAAAAACTTTACAATATGGGAAAAGGGAGAAAAATGCAAGGGCAAGTTTTTCTTTGACCCGTGGCAAGTCACGGGTATATAATAATATTTTCTTTGAAATGGCAGCCCCGAGAGCCGGTGCATTTCGGATAGGAACGGAGAGTGCGCAATGGGCGACGAGGCCACAGACGTTGCCGTGCAAGGCAGAAAGATAGCCCTTAAGTGCCCGGCATGCGGCGGAGGCTTCAAGAACATGCCGTGGCAGCCGGGGATGAAATGCCCCAAGTGCGGCTCGGACGGCATCGCCCCCGCAGTTATTATCGAGGGCGCCGTTGACTACAGCATCGCCGACCGCAGCAAGGGATACGCCATCGAGGACATCCGATTCGGCAAACTTGCGCAATGGGCGGATTTCATTACGGCCTACCAGTATAACCAGGCCCTCGCCAGACAGAAACAGATCGCCGACACGGGCGCCCATGCGCCCCATATTGCGCAGGTCCTCATCACTCAAAAGGCCCTCACCGAGCTTCATATGAAGGCGATCCTGGAGGTCTATGAGAAGTCCCGTCCCGACGCGGATGACCGGGAGTTCGTCCAGATCGCCGTTCAAAACAAGTTCCTCACGCAGCTGCAGGGCGACCAGATTTTACAGGAACAGCGCAACATGAAGAAGGACGGCAAGACGCCGCCGCCGGTGTCGGTGCTCCTTCTCGAGAAGCGGGTGATTAAGGAGAACCAGATTGTCGCCATCCTGCGTTCGCAGCACAAGCGGGCCGGCGGCCCGGTGCACGAGGCGCAGGCGGTGATCGAGCGGCATCGCCCGCCGACGGTGATTGAGAAATACGTCGGGAGAAAAGGGGACCCGATGCGGAAGTACAGGGCGGCGGGCTACATCGCTTTCTTGTCGGTGCTTGTGCTGGCGTGGGCGTGGTACTATGGACTCCTCAAGTTTCGCCCGGAGATGATTGCCTACTACTGTCCCAAGTGTAAGGACGTATTCCTCTACAAGGTGCGCAACGAGGTGCCGATCAAGTGCCAGTCCTGCGGGGAGGAGACGGCGCTCTACGGCTTTTTCTGCAACAAGTGCCGCCGCGCCTATGGCCTGCCGAGTCGGGATGGGGCGAAAAAATGTAGCCATCCGAACTGTGGCAGCATGTATTATGCAGATCTCAACGAAGAGCTGATGGAAGCGCATCGAAAGCAGGTGCGCGAGGATCGGGAAGCCGAGCAACAGGGCGTGAGGAAGTCGGACATTAAACTCGATTGACCCCCTGCCGATAGAGACGATTTACGGCAGGTTTCCGAGGCGTTTTTTAGTCGCCGTTGTAACCGAGATCGAACAAGGGAGCGCTGCGCTGGCATGAGCATCAAAGGGGAACTGAAGGACATCAATCTGGCCGATATCTTTCAGATGGTGGCCATGCAACAACAGGAGGGGACGCTCGTCGTTTCCGACGGGGAAACGAAAAAATGGCTCTACTTCTCAACGGGCAGCGTCAGTCTTCTTTCCTCCGGCAAACGTCGCCCCACCCCTCTGGGGCAGTTGCTCCTCCGTGCCGGGAAGATTACCGAGAAGCAGCTCGACGAGGCCCTCTCCGTATGGCGGCGGACGGGCAAGCGGCTCGGCGAGGTGCTATGCGACTTCGGTCTCACCACCCAAGAAGAGATCGAAGTGATCGTCCAGGAGCAAATCGCCGAGGAGATTTACGATCTGCTGGACTGGCAGGGCACATCCTTCGAGTTTGTCCCCGGCCCTCCACCGGAGGAGTTTACGCGGGGGAGGGGGGATCGCCGGGAACTTACGTTCGATGTCAACACCATCCTTCTGGAGGCGGCTCGCCGCGCCGATGAATGGGACAAAATCGAGCATGAGATTGGTTCCATCAACGAGATTTTTGTCCGGAACCAGATGAGAGGCGCGTCGGCAAACCTGGAGGGCGACGCCCTTTCGGTATATCCCATGATAGACGGGTCGCGCACGGTTCACGACATTGTGGAGGCCCTTCGTCTGCCCAAGTCGGACGTGGGCCAGGCCATCCTGGCGCTGCAGGAAGTAGGGCTGATCCGCACGGCCACACTCGAAGAGATCCTCCGGATCATCAGCCTGCCCCGCATCGAGGAGCACCCGGAGCGTCTGACTCGGCTCCTGGAACTGGCCATCAGCCGGGAGGAGAACCTCGACCTGCGGAAGCGTGTGGCCGGGGTATATGAGGACCTGAGCCGGCCTGCGGATGCCGCCCATCACTACAGGCAGATCGCCGCAGTCCAAACCGAGCAATACAAACTGGCCGAGGCCGCCGAGGCGCTGCGCGAGGCAACCCGTCTCGCGCCCGACGACATCGAGACCCGAGAACAGCTGGTGGATCTCTACGTTCGACTGACCAATGTTCCCCATGCGGTACTCCATCTGAAGCGGCTGGCCAGGCAACATCTGGAGAACAATTCACATTCAAGGGCAGTGGCCGCGTACCGCCGCGCCCTTGAACTGTCGCCCTACGACTTCGAATGCAGGAAGCAGGTGGTGGACATGCTTCTGGCCAGCCGGGAGGTGGACGGCGCGCTGGACGAGTGCATCAAGCTCGAGATGGCTGCGACCACCCAGATGGACCGAGGGGAGGTGCGGGAGCGTTACGGCAGGCTGCTTGCTCTGGCGCCGAACCTCGTGGAGGCGCGCAATCGCCTGGCAGGGCTTACCGAAGTGGAACGGCATCATGTCCGGCTCCGTCGCGGGACGATTCGGAAGGCCATTGCTGCGGGGATTTTGCTCATCATAAGCGCGGTGTTGGCGGGCTATATCTACATCAAACAGAAGCAGTGGCGCGAGCGAGCGGCCGAGATTGATAGGCTCCGTCGGGAGGGCCGTTACGAAGACGCGCAAAAGGCGCTGGAGGGCGACAAGTCCGAGGAGGCGGCGCGATACCGCCAAATGCTCCGGGATCAACAACAAAGGGAAAAAGAGGAACGGCAACAGCGGATTGCGCTGCAGGAGCAGCAGGCAAAGTCGTACGACCGGTCCGGCCAGCTTTTCAGGGCGGCAAAGATCTATCGCGACCTGGCCGACGAGGTCGCCGACACGGATGTCTGGAAGGCGACGGAATTCCGCGATCGGGCAGGCGCGCTGGAAGAACGCTGGAAACATGCCCAGAACGAGAAACGCATCGGCGAGGAAATGGTGCAGGCCGGGCAATACCGGGAGGCCCACGAGCAGTTCCTCAGAATGATCGAGCGATCGCCCGAGACTTCCCGCGCCATGGGGGTCAGCCTGCCGGTTTATGTCACGTCAATCCCGTCGGGAGCGCTGCTGTCGGTGGATGGTTTGCCGGGGGGGGAGACGCCCAAAGTCGTGTACAAGCAGCCGGGCGCCCCAATACGGGTGACGCTGGAGAAAAGCGGACATCAGCGAGAAAGTCGAGCGGTATTGGACGATGATACATGGAGTCTGGAGGTGGTCTTGCCCAGAATCCGGCTGTGGATCTTCCAGACCGGGGGCGCATTGGAAGGACGACCAACCTGCGACAACGGCGATCTTTATCTCGGCAGCCGCGACGGTGTGCTTTACGTCCTTGATAGTCAGCAAGGCGCTGAAAAATGGCGATTCCAGGCCGGGGACGACATTATGACCAGCCCCGCCGTCGTCGAAGGCATGGTGTTTTTTGGGACAAATGACGGCATTTTTCACGCGGTTGACATCCAGACGCATTCGGAAAAATGGAAGAAATCGTATCATGGATTTCTTCGTTCCTCACCCGCGATCGTGCAGAGCGGTCAGCAGCGGCTCGTAATCTTTGGCGCGCTGGATCAGAATGTGTATGCCCTTGATGCGCAGACGGGAAATCCCGTATGGACCTCTCCGGTTTCCGGTCCGGTTCAGACGTCGCTATGCGCGGCCGGGGACATGGTCTTCGTGTGCGATGACGGCGGGTACGTCTATGGTCTGCGGGTAAGCGATGGCTCTCAGATTTGGCGATTCAGGGCCGACAGCCAAATCCGCAGCGGGCCGAGTTTCGGCAGTGATACGGTGTTTGCAGGCAGCGATCAGGGAACCGTGTATGCGCTGGAAGCGGCGACGGGGAAGGTGAAATGGAAATTTGCGTGTGGGGGGAAGGTGATCGGCCCCTGCGCTGTAGATTCGGCGAGGGTGTATGTGGGCAGCGCGGCCAAGCGGCTCTATGCCCTCGATATCAACTCCGGCCAGGAGAGTTGGCGTTTCTCTCCCGAGGCTGCCCTCTCGTCGCCCCCTATTGTTGCCGATGACGTGCTGTATGTGGGCGCCGATAACGGCGGCTTCTATGCGGTAGCAACCGCAGATGGCGCCCTGCGCTGGAATGCTGTTTTGGAAAAACCGCCCCGTGTGGGCGCGTGTGTCTCAGAGGAAGCTGTTTTTGTGAGCGCCGAAGATTATCGGATCTACGCGTTCAAACGGTAGAACCGGCAAGGGAACCTCTTGCCAAAAATAGCCGTTTTTTCGTTTGACAAAGCTTTTCATGCGTGATAAAGTGTCTGCACCTGATCTCCGGAATGCCTATCTCGTTGCGAGTGGGACTGCGTAAAGTCAGCTGGGTGGAGAGGTCTATTGGTTCTTCTCGGACTTCTTGATTGGCTGTTCGGCCAGAAAGCGGCGCCGCCGAGTGAGGACGTTGACGCCGCGGTGGGCGGTCTGGCTCCCGACCAGATATGTGCGCGTGCACAGCGGGAGATTGACGCCGGTCGCCTTGACAGGGCATATCGCATACTCCAGGCAGGCTTGGCCACCCACCCCACTTCAATAGAACTGAGGTCCCTCTTTCAACAAGTAGAGACGCATCGCTTCAAGGAGCAGATCGCCAGCCTCAACGCAAGTATTCGAAGCAATCCGGACCCGGCGAGCTATATAGCCCTCGTGGACGCCCACCGGGCCATGGGCGATCATCTTGCCGCCCGGCAGATCTGCAGCGATGGATTTGAGAAATACCCCGATGAACCGGAACTCGCCCTTCGCATGGGGCAAATATGGTTTGAAGTATACCGCGAAGGATATATTTCGCGAAACGCGCTTAACGCCATTCACAGCTTGAACTTGTGCTTGCAAAAAGACCCCAAGAACCGCAGAGCGGTGGAGTTGCTTATCCATATCTACGGCATTGTGGGCGCCCGATCGCGCGCGCTAAAAGAATTCAGCCGACTGCTCCCCAGCGGAGAGATACACTCTATTTATGATAATATCATATCCAGCCTTGGATTGGCGCAAGAGGACCTGGACCTCCTGCTGCGCGACTTCGAGCGCCAACGGGCCGCCGGCCGAACCACAAGCCCCGCGGCCGTGGAGGTCGCCGGAGCGGCAAGGCCCAATGAGGCCCTGGTAAAGGGCGTTATTGAGGGGCTTGTAAAGTCGAAAGGGCATCTCGCCACGGCAGTGGTTGACACGAACGGGAAGATTGTCCAGAGCGAAGTCAGCAACAATATAGACGGCAAGGTAATCGCCGAAGTGGTGGATACCCTTTCGGAAGTGGCCAAGGCGTGCTGCACCCGAATGGACATCGGCACATTCCAGGAGGAGCACATTCAGGGGCCCAAGGGGATGACCTTTCTGAAATCTGTGGGGGACATTACGCTGTTTGTGATGGTGGATAAGAGCGCCCGGGCGCACGAGATCTCGGGGCATCTGGCCAAACTTGCCGTCGGCCAGTAAGGTCAAAAGGAGCCGAGGTTGAAAACCATATTGGAAGAACTGAACTCCGTCGTGGGGATCAAGGGGAGCATGGTGATCGCGCCGGACGGCATGCTGATCGCCTCGCTGTTCTCCGGCATAGACGACGAAACGGCGGCCGCCCTGGCGTCTAGAATCATCTTGTCAACAAGACAAAGCCTTGATAAACTCGGCTTCGGAGATATCTCCCAGCTTGTCCTGACCTCGACGCATGGGAAGATTGTGCTTGTTTCTGCGGGCAACGCCTTCCTCATGGTTATGGCGGACATGAATACGAGCCTGGAACACACGCTGATCGAGATCCTCAGCGCGGCCCGAAAGATCAGGAACATGGGCAGGATGTCGCCGAAAGTTGGGGCGCAGTAGCACACGTCTTAGACTGAACGGAAGAAAACTGTCGTGGTACAAATTAACTTTGCACTCAGAGAGGTAAGCTGCAAGATCGTCTACTACGGTCCAGGCCTGAGTGGAAAAACCACGAACCTGGAGATCGTGCACCAAAAGGCGCCCGCCGGCCACAAGGGGAAAATGACCTCTCTGGCGACCGAGGGCGACCGGACCCTCTTCTTCGACTTTCTCCCCCTCGACCTCGGCACCATCGGCGGGATGAAAACCAAGTTCCAGCTTTACACCGTCCCGGGCCAGGTGTACTATAACGCTACGCGAAAACTCGTTCTGCGCGGCGCCGACGGCGTGATCTTCGTCGCCGACTCCGACGCTTCCAAACTGGAAGAAAATATCGAATCGCTCGAAAACCTCGAACAAAACCTCAAAGAGAACGGCCTCAACATCAACGAAATGCCCCTTGTCTTGCAGTGGAACAAGCGGGACCTGCCGAACGCCCTTTCCGTCGCCGAACTCGAACAGAAACTCAACCGATGGGGCGCGCCGAGCTTCGAGGCCGTGGCGGTTAAAGGCGAAGGCGTCTTTCCAACGTTGAAAGCCCTGGCGGGACTTGTGCTCGAAAGCGTAAATACGAAAGGCGCCCAAGTCTCCAAAGATGGAGATAAAAAGAAGGCGGCAGCGCCGACGCCGGCGCAGGCCCGACCAGCGGCGGCCCCGCCGCCGGTCGCACCCCAGCCTCCGGCTGCGCCACCCATGCCGCCCCCCATGCCGCCGATGCCGCAGCCGCCGATGGCGACCCCAATGCAGCCGCCGATGGCGCCTCCGATGCCGCCCGCCTCCCCACCGATGGCCGCTCCGCCGCGCCCCCAGGCCCCCGCCGCCCCAGCCCCGCGGCCAGGGCCTATGCCCGCCGCCTTCCCCGCGGCAACTGCCACATCGGCTCCGCCAAGGGCGCCCGCTCCGTATGCGCCCCCCGGCCCGACGCCATACGCCGCGCCGTACCCTGGTCCGGCGCCCGGCCCCAGTCCGTTTGGCGCGCAGCCGCCCCTCGCGCCGGCCTCGTGGCAGCCGCCGATGAAGAAGCAAGGCGTCAACTGGGCCAACATGGCCTTCATTATGGCGGTAGTGGTGATTCTTGTTGTCATTGGGTATCTCCTCTTCTTTTATCAACAATAGTCAAAGCGCCCTCAAGGGACTTGAATGGCTGACGTGACCGGAGAGCAAAGATGAGTGACAGTGATCAGATCAGGGCACAAAGACTGGTCTATTACGAGAAGGACATTGAACGAATCAACGGCGTCCTCGATGAGTTCATGCGCCTCTCCGGCGCCAAGTGCTCCCTTCTCATTGACAAAGAGGGGCACATGATCGCCAAGCGCGGCGATACGCTCACCTTCGACATGGAAACGATCTCCGCCCTCGCCGCCGGCTCGTTCGCCGCCACCAAGGAAATGGCCAAGCTCCTCGGCGAAGAGGAGTTCTCCGTCCTGTTCCACCAGGGAAAGCGCGACAGCCTCCAACTCGTCCTCGTCGGCGACCGGATGCTCATGGCTATTGTCTTTGACGACCGAACCACCATCGGCATGGTGCGCCTCTACGCCAAGGAGGCGACGGAGCACCTTACGCAGGTGCTGCAGGACGCCCAGAAGCGCGCAGCCTCCGGCGAGGCGCAGCCCCAGATCTCCGATGACTACGGCGCCTCGGCAAAACAGAAACTCGACGATTTCTTCAAGTCCTGATCCTTGCCGGCCGCCGCTGCATGATTTGCTTCGAATGTGTCGGTCAATCCAGAATCCGATGCGGCCTCCCGAAAGGTCCTCTCGCCCGCGTTGAATTCGCCTTTCCCATCGGCTGGGTCCCATATGTCTGCTGCGACGAGGCCGTCATCCGGGTGACGGCCTTCGACGATCTCCGCGCGCATGTCGGCCTCCTTTCCCTCGACGCGAGCGCGCGAAAGAAATTCTGCCGACACTTCGATTGCGAGGCCATCGCATGCACTCACGAGAACACGATCGTCGTGCAGCCATTCCCCGCCGACCCGCTTCCATCCACTTGACCTTTACCGCCCGCGAGTGATAGAATCCCTGCCGTTGCTCAACCGACGCCCCCGAAGAGGAGAGGACGTTGCAGCCGAAGCATGAAATGAACATCCGTGTGCGATACGCCGAGGTGGACCAGATGGGCGTAGTGCACCATTCGAAGTATTTCGAGTATTTCGAAATGGGCCGGACAGAGGCCCTTCGGGCCTGCGGCCTGAATTACCGCGACATCGAGGAGCAGGGCTATCTGCTCGTTATTACGAAGGCCCTCTGCAACTTCAAGGCCCCTGCCCGTTACGATGACGTCCTCATCCTGGAGACGTGGATCGCTAAATTCACGCGAATGCGTATAGATCACGCATATCGCCTCTGGCGCGATGAAAAGCGCCAGCTGGTGGCCGAGGCGTCGTCAACCCTCGGCTGTGTGGACCGGGACGGGCGACTCCGCGAGATGCCGGAGGAACTCCTTAACCTGCTCGGAAAATGGAGCCCACCCGATGCACGGTGAACTGGACCTTGCGGTTAAGCTCGAGAAGCTCAACGCCATCGGCATCGCTCTCTCCAGCGAGCGAGACCTGAGCAGACTGCTGCGCATGATCGTGTGCGAGGCGAGAAGCCTCACCCACTGCGACGCCGGCAGCCTTTATATCGTGTTCGGGGAGCAACTGCGCATCGAGGTCTCCCAGAGCGCCACGCTGGGCGAGAGCAAACTGACGCCGATCACCTTCCCCATCGAGAAGTCCCGGATATCGGGCTATGTGGCTGCAACGGGGGAGTGGCTGAACATCGAAGACGTCTATCACATCCCCAAAGACGCCGAATACAGTTTCACAAAGGATGTTGACCGGGCCATGTCATACCGCACAAAGTCCGTCCTTGCCGTCCCCATGCGGGACCATGAGGACAACATCATCGGCGTCTTGCAGCTCATCAACGCGCTCGACCAGAAGGGGGAGAAGGTCCCCGAGAACGTCATCCCTTTTCGACAGGAGTATGTGGACCTGGTGCTGTCGCTGGCCTCGCAGGCGGCGGTGGCCATTCAGAATGCGCGGCTGATCCTCGAGATCAAGACGCTGTTCGCGTCGTTCATTCAGTTCTGCACCGCCGCCATAGACGCTCGAGACCCCACCAATGCGGGGCATTCGCGCCGCGTCCGCGAGCTGGCCGTTCGCATTGCGGATGGGATCAATCAAAGGAAGGGCGGGCCCTTTGGGGACCGCACATTTTCGGCGGAAGAGATCGAGGCGCTGAGCTACGCGGCCTGGCTTCACGACTTCGGCAAGATCGCCGTCAGCGAGGCCATACTCACCAAGGGGAACAAACTATCCGACGAGAGGGTCGAAGCGATAAAGCTGCGCTTCCGGCTGGCCACAAAATCGCTGGAGGCCCTCGCCGCAGCCGGGGCAATCTCGTCCGAGCAACAAGCCATCGCCGCGCGGCTCGACGACGATCTGAATCTCGTTCTGGACAAGGTGATTCCCGGCCCGATGTCGGAAGCCGAAGCCAATCGGCTCAGGGAGATTGCCGCCCTGAGGCTCGATGGGATTGACGACATGGCCGTCCCGCTGCTTGCCGCCGAGGACCTGAAGAACCTCTTGATTCCTCGGGGCAGCCTTACCCCGGAGGAATATCGGCAGGTGCAAACCCACGTCGAACATACCGCCGAGTTCCTCCGGCAAATCCCGTTTTCAGGCCATCTCGAAGACCTGGCAAATATCGCCGGCAGCCACCACGAGATGCTCGACGGCTCCGGCTATCATCGGAGGCTCCGCGGCGACGATGTGACGCTCCAGGCCCGGATACTGGCGGTCGCCGACATATTCGACGCCCTCACGGCCTCAGATCGCCCCTACAAGAAGGCCCATTCCGTCGCCAGCGCGCTGAACATACTCAGGGAAATGGCCGCGGGGGGGCGACTCGACGCCGACATCGTCGAACTGTTTGCCGAGGAAATACGCAAGTCCAAGAACGAATAGCGCGCGATGAGACACCGCCTCACGACCAATCTTATTTTTGCCGCTACGACGACGCTGTGCCTCACCCTGTCCTTTCCACCCATCGGCGTGGCCACGTCCGCCTATGTGGCCCTCGCGCCGTGGCTCGTCCTCTTCAGGCGGGAGAGGCAGCGCACCGTTTTTTGGATCTCGTGGGTCATGGGCCTGTTGTTCTTCTTCATCAATGTATCGTGGATCAGGCATGTCACCTATCCCGCCTGGTTTGCGTTGGCTCTATATCTGTCCTTCTTCTTTCCCGTATTCGGCGTGGCCGTCCAATTTATGGTCCGCCACACCTGTCTCCCACTCACCGTGGCGGCGCCGGTCGCCTGGGTGGGGCAGGAGTACCTGCGGTCGTTCATGCTGACAGGCTTCCCTTGGTTTTTCCTCGGGCATACGCAGTACGAGAATCTCCCGGCCATCCAGATTGCCGATCTCACGGGGGTGTACGGGATCTCGTTCGTCGTCGTCACGGTCAATGCATGCATCGCCGATGTCCTCGTCCTCGCCGCCAGACGAGGAAACGCACGGCGGACCGCCGCGCTGATAGTGTGGGCCGTTCTACTCGTTGGCGTGACAAAGGCATACGGCTTCTATCGTTTGGCGGAGTATTCCCATTCTCCCCACGCCGGCCCTCGGGTGTGCGTTGTGCAGGGGGACATACCACAGTCCCTGAAGATGCGCGTTGATCTGGAATCGCTCCGAACAATGCTGCGAACCTACAAGGAGATTTCCCTCCAGGCCCAGGGGCAGGAGATAGACCTCGTCGTCTGGCCCGAGACGATGACGCCGGGCTTTTTCAATCTTGTGGAGATAATAGATCGCCTTCGAGAAGGCGACTTCGCCGCCATTGCCAGGGAGTCGCTTGAGACTATGCAGATGCTCGGCAGGCGCCTCGGCGCTCCTCTCCTCGTGGGCGGCCAGACCTACGAGAAGCGCGGCGAAGAATTTATCAGTTACAATTCCGCATTCTATTTCGATGCGGACCATTTCGAGAAGGAGGGGCGCTTCCTCGGACGCTACGACAAGATTCACCTCGTCCCCTTCGGGGAGTACGTTCCCTTGAAGAAGTCGCTGCCGTTCCTTCAGGGCATCCTGTCTCGCCTTGCAGGATATATCCCCGATTTTACCGCCGGCGAGGAGGCGAAGATGTTTCAGATCGGCGACTGGAAATTCGGCGTTCTCATCTGCTATGAGGACACCATCGCCCCCCTCGTGCGGCGGTTCCGGTATCGGGACGGCCAGATGCGGGCCGATTTCCTCCTCAACATATCCAACGACGGCTGGTTCTGCGGCAGCGCCGAGCTGGACCAGCACTTGGCCATCTGCGTCTTCCGGGCGGTGGAAAACCGCGTGGGGATTGCCCGGGCGGTAAACACCGGGATTTCGGGTTTCATCGCGCCGAACGGCCGAATCGAGGCCATCGTGACACAAAACGGCAAGCGAAAGCAGGTGACCGGGGCATTGACCTGGGCGGTCAAGAGCGATAAACGGTTGACATTCTACACTGTATATGGTGAACTCTTTGCCAGGTTCTGCCTTGGGGCATGGGTGGGAGTGTTGCTCTATTGCGCGATTTCTCGTCGCCGACGCCTTGCAAAGACGCCGAGCGGGTCGTGAGAAAAAAGGCTTTTTTTGCTTGACTTGCTTTTGGAAAAGGATATAATGCCTTCGCTGTTCAGGCATTCTATCAACCGATGCTGAGTCGGGAACCGTGCAACGCGGTCACACATCCATCGTAGAGAGGTAATCGCAGTGAGCACTATAGCCAAAGTCCTGGTTGTCGTAATCCTCATCCTCAGTGTCGCCTTTGCCGCCCTGACGGGGCAACTCTTTGCCAAGCGAGAGAAGCTGCGCAAGGAATACGAAGACCTGCAGACGGATGCCACGTCGAAGATCACCGCCTCGGAGAACGCACGGAAAGAGCTCCAGGGCGCGAAGGATAAACTCGATGACGAACTGAACAAAACCAAAAACGATGTGACCCAGCTGAAGACCGATAATGAGCACCTCAAGAAGGGCGTCGAGGAGAAGACGGAGCAGATCACCAAGCTGGACGCTCAGATCACCAATTTCAACACCACCATCGGCCAGCTGAACAGCAACATGAAGGCCAAGGACGACCGCTTGGCGGGCCTTGAGAAGGACCTTGGCGAGACCCGCGACAAGCTCCGCACGGCCGAGCAGACAGCGCGGGAGAAGGAGATCGAGGCGCAGAAGCTCGCTCAGCAAGCGAAGGAATCCGGCGACCGCCTGAAGGAAGTAGAGGTGGCCCTCAAGGACGCCAAGCAGAAAATCGAGATCCTCACGACCAAGGGCGGCCAGTATGAGGAGTCAACCCAACTTGTTCAGTCCCCCGTTGACGCCAAGGTCATCAAGGTGGACCGGAGCGCAAATCTCGTCGTCATCAACCGCGGCCGCGAGCAGGGCGTCGAGGTGGGGTACATCTTCACCGTCTTTCGAGGGGATGCCTACCTTGGCGACCTGCGCATCGAGAGCGTCGCGGCGAACGTCGCCGCTGGCGCGCCCGTGTCGGGCACATCCGTCGGTACTATGAGGGAAGGCGACAATGCCAGCACAAGAATCCGCTGAACCAGGGACCCCGCAACCGCCCGAGATCAGTATCCAGACCGGCGTTTACACGGGCATATTGATCGCCGCTGCGGTCTGTATGGCGGCTGCCTGCGCATTCACCTATTTTTCCCAGCCGTTCTACGAGTTGGACGAAAGCACCAAAGGCCTGAAGGTGTCGGTCTATCCCCCGGCCGGCGAGGCGGGGCTGAAATCGGTCGGTTCTCCCGCTGCCAAGGAGGAGACCAAGGCAACTGAGGAGAGCAAGCCGGCCGAGGAAAGCAAACCGGCTGAGGAGAAGGCGGCAGAACAAAAGCCGGCCGAAGAAAAGCCCGCAGAAGAAAAGAAAGAAGAAAAACCGGCCGAAGAGAAGCCGGCTGAAGAGAAGAAGGCCGAAGAGAAAAAAGCCGAAGAGAAGAAAGAGGAATAGCAGGCAAGACAGTGGAAGGCCCCCGAGTTGCAGGTGGTTGCCTCTTCCATGCGTTTGGCGATGATGTTTCGAGAGACTCCTGAGATTCCCACCGCAATCGGCCGTTCCGCGTGTGGTTTGCTCCTGTCATCCGCGAACTTGTAGTGCATAGGGCGCAAGGGGCACGTTAAAAGAGGAATAGACCTTGATACTCGACAGTCTCATCGGCCTCGTCTCCGAGGACATGGGGATTGATCTGGGCACGGCCAATACCCTGGTCTGTGTCCAGGGAAAGGGCATAGTCCTCGCAGAACCCTCCGTCGTGGCCGTGAAACGCGGCACGAACCAAATCCTCTTGGGCGGCAACGCCGTCGGCGAGGTTGCCAAGCGCATGATCGGCAAAACCCCGTCCAACATCGTGGCCATCCGCCCCCTCAAAGACGGCGTCATCGCCGACTTCGACATCACCGAGGCCATGCTGCGCTATTTTATCCACAAGGTCCACCGTCGCCACTGGCTTGTCAAGCCCCGGCTCGTCATCGCGATCCCGTCGGGGATCACGGCCGTCGAGAAACGCGCCGTGGTCAGCTCCGCCGAGCGCGCGGGCGCCCGGTCAGTGTATCTCATTGAGGAGCCGAAGGCGGCCGGCATCGGCGTCAACCTGCCCATCACCGAGGCCGTGGCGAACATGATCGTGGACGTCGGCGGCGGGACCACCGAGGTCGCCATCATCTCACTCGGCGGCATCGTCACCTCGGCAAGCATCCGCGTCGCCGGCGACGAGATGGATGAGGCCATCATCCAGCACATGAAACGCTCCTACAACCTCATGATCGGCGAACGCACCGCCGAGCAGATCAAGATTCAGATTGGGTCGGCTTACCCGCTCGACCAGGAAATGACCATGGAGGTCCGCGGCCGCGATCTCATAGCCGGGCTGCCTCGCGCCACGGTGGTGAGTTCTGAGGAGATTCGGGAGGCTCTCCGGGAACCGGTCGAGGCGATCCTGGACGCGATCAAAATGACCTTGGAAAACACCGAGCCGGAATTGGCCGCCGACCTGATGGACCGCGGCATCACCCTCGCCGGGGGCGGCGTCCTCCTCCGAGGCATCGAGAAGGTCATCGCCAAAGAAACCGGCCTGCCTGTGCACGTGGCCGACGATCCGCTCACCGCTGTCGCCCGCGGAACGGGAATGGTGCTCGAACAGCTCGACGAGCTGCGCCCGATCCTCGAAAGCGCCGAGGATGAGACTTAGGTTCCCCCGACCGTCCAAGCGCGGCTGTCTGATCCTCCTCCTTCTGGCAACATTCTTTCTTGTCCTCCGTCCCACGCCGATCTTCGGACCCGTGAAGATGTTCTTTGTCTCCATCTTCGCCCCCATACAGGCCCAGCTCTTTAAGGCGGGGAGCAAACTCTCCAGACTTGTCGGCGATGTGGCGCACAAGCGCGATCTGGCCGAGCAGAACCGGCAGCTCCGAGAGCGCATCGAAAAGCTCGAGGCCGCGCTCTCCGCTGAGATTGACCGTCGCTACTCCATGCAGGAGGAACTCGATAGTCTCAAAGTCTTTCTCTCCGAGCACGAAGATGAAGAAGTCAAGGGCGTAGTTGCCCATGTAGTCGGGTGGGACTCCACCGGCTGGCGCTCCAGCATCCTCATTGACAAGGGCGCACCCCACGGCGTGGGGAAAAATCAACCGGTGGTCTGGCACGACTATGTCGTGGGGGTCGTCGAGGAAGTGGAGACGTGGAGCACGACAAGCCGGGTGAAGCTCCTGACCGATCCCCAGTGCCGGGTCATGGCCCGGGCCGTCCGCTCCCAGGCCAAGTGCATCGTGGAAGGGACCGCCGACGGACAGTGCCACCTGAAATACGTCTTCGATTCGGCGGATATCAAGAAGGGCGACATTATCACGACCACCGGCGAGCACGGCATCTTCCCGCGGCACGTCCTCATCGGAACGGTAACCAGTGTGGAGACAAGCGAGGTCGGCCTCTTCAAGAAGGTCATTGTCCAGCCGCGCATGTCGCCCCGAAGCCTGGAATCGGTTTTTGTGATTGAGCGACTCTCGGCCCGGGCCGGGCGACCGACCGGGAAGAAAAGGAAATAAGCCGTGCGATGGGTCCGATTCCTAATTTTTGTCGTGGCCGTGTGCATGATTGATACGGCCATCATGCCCGCAATCAGCATCACCGGCATGCGCCCCGACATCGCATTGATTTTTGTCGTGTTCATCGCTTTGAATACCGCTCCCCTCATCGCGGTCCCGGCGGGCTGGCTCATGGGGCTGGCGATGGACGTCTATTCCGTCGGGCCTATGGGGGTGAACGCCCTTATCCTCAGCCTGTGCGCGGGTTTCGTGTCCGGGGCGAAGGATTTCGTCTACAAGGAACATCCGCTTGCCCAACTTCTCCTTGTCTTCATTGCGGCGGTGTTCAGCAACGCCGTTCACCTGGCGATTATTTTCCTGGCCCCGGATGCGTCGGTCGGAAGCCCTCGGGGCGTGGCGTTTCGGATGATGTGCGCGGTGGTCTATACCTCCCTTCCCGCCCCTTTTCTCCTTCTTCTATGCCGTTCGCTGAAGCGCTGGCTTGGGGTTACTGGCAGGATCACCCTCGAGCCCCGGGAAGAACGTTGACCTGTACGTCCTGGGGTGATACAATAAAGCGCTATAATGGAGACCAGTCACGCTATCCTACGCGATGTTGATAGCAAACGCGCTCGGCGTCGAGTGCGGCCCTACCGTCTTCGACTGCGCATACTGCTGGGGTGCATCGGCGTGGCCTTCGTGGCGCTGGGGGTGCGCCTCGCCGACCTCCAGATCCGCAAGGTCCACTTCTATGGCGGCGAGGCCGTGCGGCGCCGGGTTAAGACTTCGTTGGTGGACACCCGACGGGGGAGTGTGAAAGATCGCAACGGCAACGTCCTGGCGCAGGACAAGCCGTCCTTTGATGTCTGTGTGCTTTTCTCATCCTCGAAAGATGATTGCGCAGACCAGACGCTCGCCCGTTATAATCCGAATACGGATAAGTACGAACTCAATCCTGGTGTGTGGCTCCCCAGCATTGCCAGGCTCTCCGGCATGCCTGCGAGGGACATCGAAGAAAAGGTCCGGGGGATAATTGCGGAGGTGGAAGCAACCCGCGAGCAGGTGATTCGCGGCTATGTTCGGAGACATGCAAAGAAACCGCCGCGTTCCTTCAAGGTGCCCGAGGAGGTCTCGTATCAGGCCGTCCTGACCGACGTGGACTTCGACCTCATCTCCTGGGTGGAGGTTGCCAACGATCACTTCCCGGGTATCAAGGTCGAGGCTAAGGCTCGACGTTTCTATCCCTACAAGGATTCGGCCGCCCACGTAATCGGCTACACGGCGCCCATTGGCGGCGAGGAGATTGAGAAATGGGGTGAATCCTACGCCGGCTCGCCGTACAAACGTTTTCTTGTTCACGATTACATCGGTCGCACGGGCGTCGAGAAGCACTTCGACAAATATCTACGGGGCACCCGTGGAGAGGTCATCGAGGAGATAAATGTCCTCGGCCGCCGGCAGGAAGTCCTGGCCAGTCGTCCACCCATCCCGGGCGACGACGTTTACCTCACGATTGACATTGATCTCCAGCGCGCCGCTGAGGCCGGGCTTGGAAAGCAAAACGGCGCAATGGTCCTGATGGATCCGCGCAGCGGTGAAATCCTGGCCCTGGCCACCTGCCCGCGCTTCGACCTGAATGCGTTCAGTGAGGACTATGAGAGGCTTCTGAAGGATCCTGCCCACCCGATGCTCCATCGGGCGGCCCTTGCCGCGATGCCCCCGGGTTCCGTCTTCAAGATTGTGACGGCGACGGCCGGCCTGGAGACGCAGAAACTGACCCCCGTGTCCACCTACACCTGCACCGGATCCATCACGCTCGGCCGCATTACCTTCGGCTGCTGGTCGAAGGGTGGACACGGCGATGTCTGCATGAGGGAGGCGATCGAACAGTCGTGCAACGTCTACTTCTTCAACGCCGGCCGGAAGACGGGCGGCGCCGCCCTTCGAAGATGGGGGGAGAAGTACGGCCTTGGGAGCCTCACGGGCATCGATATCCAGGAGGCGCAAGGAAACCTCATGAACCCCAAAACAACGGGTGACGAGTTCAACATGGCCATCGGCCAGGGACGCATGCTTGTTACTCCCATTCAGATGGCTCGCTTGATTGCGGTTGTGGCCAATGGGGGAACTCTGATCCGACCCCACCTGCTCAGAAAGATCGTTGACTGCCATGGAAAAACGGTGAACTCGACTCCCATCGGCGCACAACCGGTTGAGAAGGCGACAGGGATTCACGCCTCCACGATTGAATTCCTTCGAACGGCCCTGCGCAATGTGCTCACCGAAGGCCCTGCGCATCAGCTGCCGGACACAGAGCCCCTGGCGAAGCTGGGTGTGGCCGGCAAGACGGGAACGGCCCAGACGTCTGTGGAAACCGAGAACCAGGCATGGTTCACAGGCTTTGCCCCATACGACAATCCGCAAATCTGCTTCGTGGTGTTTGCGGAGAAGGTCCCCGGCCATGGCGGGGAGACGTGCATTCCCCTCGTTCGCCCGGTCCTGGAATATTACTTCCAGAAAAGGCAGTTGGCGGCGTTGGATGAGTGAGAGATGATACGGGTAAACCAGAAAAGCGACGTCCGATGGCTCAGGGAATTCAACTGGACGATGCTGGTCTGTGCGTGCCTCCTGGTAGCTGTCGGGGTTACGTTCATCTGGAGCGCCTCCTATACGGAGGACGAGGCGGTATTGAAGGTTACTCGCGTCAAGAAGCAGTTGACCCACGCCGCCGTGTCCGTCGCCATTTTTCTGGCCCTGCTTTCTGTGGACTACCAGCGCATTGGACGGTTCTCGTACGCCGTCTATGGTCTTGCGGTGATTCTCCTTGTGCTCGTCCTCTTCTTCGGCCCCCCCATCAAAGGGTCCACGCGCTGGTTCCGTGTGGCCGGTCAGCAGGTGCAGCCATCGGAACTGGCCAAGGTCGCACTGATCCTTGTCCTCGCCCGATACCTGATGTATCGGAAGAACTATCGCAGTATCTGGGGGCTTATTCTCCCATTCCTCTTGACGGCGATACCCATCGGCCTCATCCTCGTGGAGCCGGACCTCGGCACGGTGCTCATCATGATCCCTGTGCTCTTCGCCATGCTGTTTGTGGCAGGGGCGCGGCCCAAGCATCTTGTCCCGATCATGCTTGCCGGCCTCCTGGCGCTGCCCGCCGCGTATGTCTTCTGTCAGATTGACTCGCCCCGCCTCAAACCCATCCAGCAAAAACTTTTGAAGCCCCATCAGGAGGCGCGCATCTTCGCATTTATCAACCCATCCGCCGATAAAACCGGCTCGGGATACCAGGTCATCAATTCGCTCATTGCCATAGGATCGGGCGGATTCTTTGGAAAGGGGTTGGGAAACGGGACGCAGAACCGACTCAAATACCTTCCTGAACCCCATACCGACTTTATCTTTTCTATTATCGGAGAGGAATGGGGGTTTTGCGGGGCCATGATGGTCCTGGCATTGTATGCCGTCCTTTTATTCTGCGGGCTTAACATCGCTGACCGCACACGAGAGCCGTTCGGCCGGCTTGTTGCCGTAGGGGGGGTGACATTGCTCGCGACGCAGATCTTTATCAACGTGGGCATGACGATGCGGATGTGCCCCGTTACGGGACTCACCCTACCCTTCATAAGTTATGGCGGATCGTCTCTATTGTCTTCTTTTGTGCTGCTTTCACTCATGATTAACGTGGACCTGCGACGGCCCCCCATCTTGGCGGCGGAGGATTTCACGTAGGCTAATACCGTCCCAAACGATTCCTTTCTATGGCTGTAAATAGGAGGTAAAGAGATGGACCGGATCAGACTTGCCTTTATCGGTTGCGGTGGACATTCTTCAGCCAGCCTGCAGCCCAACGTCCCACTGATTGACGAGATTCACTTTGTCGCCGTCGCCGACTTGGACGAGGCGAGGGCCAACAAGTCGGCCCAACGCTACGGCGTGAAACCATACACGGATTTTAAGGAGATGATCAATGCGGAGAACTTAGACGCCGTTGCCATCGTCGGCCCGCCTGAAATGCACCACAGGCTCGGCATCGAGTGCCTCCGCCTGGGCGTGAATGTCTTTCTTGAAAAGCCTCCCGCAGTGACATCGGCCGGCGCAAAGGAACTGTGCAAGGCCGCCGAAGAGGGCGGGAAGATCGGCATGGTCGCCACCATGTGGCGCCACGACCCCGCCCACAAAATCATGAAGCAATTCATGGAGGACCCGGAGTTCGGCAAGGCGACCTTCTTCGAGGGCCATTTCATCGCCCCTGGCCCACGGTCGGCCATCTGGGGGGCCGAGACGGCCTTCATGGGCTACCTGCTCGCACAGGGAGTGCATATTGTGGACTGCACCCGTTTCCTCATGGGGGATATCACCCAAGTGCACACCATGTCCTTCGAGGGAAAGGCGGGGGCCGTATCCATGGCTGTTGCGCTCAAGTTCGGCAGCGGCGCCGGCGGCATCATGGGCCTGGCCGCAGCGGCGCCCGTCCTCCAAACAAGGATGCTCGTAGTCGGGGACGGCGAGGCCATGGTCGAGGTCTATAACGGAAACCATGTGCGCGCATCGAAGAAAAAAAGCTGGTGCGGCACGCCAGGTGGCTACATGGACTACCCCACCCTCGAATGGAACCAGGGCTGGGGCCAGCCGGGCTACCGCCGCATCGCCTATACAGAAGAGCTCCGGCACTTTGCCCAGTCCCTTATTGCGGGTCAGCAGCCTCATGCCAGCCTCGACGACAGTTATCGGGCGATGCGTGTGCTGGAGGCCATTGACGAGAGCCGCAAGACCGGGAAGCCGGTGACGTTGTAGCGGAAATCGCCGGATTTCAGGGACGGGAACCTCCCGGAGGTTCTTGACATCCGGGAGGTGTGGCTCCCGCGTACGTGGGGACTGACGAGTTCAGCCACAGGCATCCGCTTTCCGGCGCAGACGCCGTTCAGTGCTCGGCAACAACCGTGGCTGCGGCGTAGTGCTCCGTGTGCGTCAGCGTCACGTGCATGTGGTTAACGCCCAGCTCCTCGGCGCGCTCGGCGGCCCCTCCAATGAGGCGCATGTCCGGCTGGCCGAGCTCGCCGATTACCACATCCATGTCGCGCCAGGTAATCCCCTTGCGCAGGCCGATTCGCAGGGCCTTTAGCGCCGCCTCCTTCGCGGCGAAGCGGGCGGCGAAGTGCTCCGCCGCTCGCCGCCGGCCGCAGCAATACTTCACCTCCCCCTCCGTAAACACGCGGCGGACGAATCGGGCGCCGTGCCGATCAAGCATCTCCCGGATTCGCGCGACCTCCACAATGTCAATGCCGATGCCGATAATCATTGAGCGTTTCCTTTCCAGCGAATGTATCCATTATACCAAGGGCGCGGTTGCGTAACAATCTAACAATAGCGGTCCCTTGCGAAAAGAAACCTTGCAACATGGAGGATGCCTGCGCTATCATTACAGGATAATATGCATCCGAGAATGGGATAACAGATATCCTGCGACGGGGGAGTCCCGTTCCCGAATGAGGCGGCGGAAAGGCGCAGGTCTGTGTCGCAAGATAAAATGAGGAGAGCGAGTACAGTGATCCCCGAACTGGTTCGTCACACACGGGTGCTGGAGATCGTGGGCGACACGATCCGCGTCAAGGCGGAAGGCGTGGCCTTCGGCGATTTGGGGATCGTTGAGAACGTGGACGGAGAGACGTCCCTTGCGAAGGTGGTCGAGCTGGACCACAACATCGTCAGCCTCCAGGTATTCGCCGGCGGCAAGGGCCTTTCCACGGAGGCCGGCGTCCGCTTCCTCGGCCATCCGATGGATGTTATTTACTCGGAGAACATCCTGGGCCGGGTCTTCCGAGGGTCCGGAGAGCCGATCGACGGCGGGCCCGACCTGTCAACCGATCCGCGAATTGAGGTCGGCGGCCCCACGGTGAACCCTATGATGCGCGTGATGCCGCACAAGATGATCCAGACCAACGTGCCCATGATTGACGTCTTCAACTGCCTCGTGGAGAGCCAAAAGATACCGATCTTCTCGGTCGCCGGCGAACCCTACAACGAACTCCTCGCCCGGATCGGGTTCCAGGCCGACGCCGACGTGGTGGTCTTCGGCGGGATGGGACTTATCTTCGACGACTATCATTTCTTCCGCACGGCCTTCGAGAAACACGGCGTGTTCCACCGCACGGTCATGTTCGTCAACCAGGCCTCAGACCCGATAGTCGAGCGGCTGCTTGTCCCCGACATGGCCCTGGCCGTGGCCGAGCGCTTCGCCGTGGAGGAGAACAAGCGCGTCCTCGTCCTCCTCACCGACATGACCGCCTTCGCCGACGCGATGAAGGAGATCGGCATCGCCCTCGAGCACGTCCCCGCCACGCGCGGATACATGGGCGACCTCTACACCCAACTCGCCACGCGCTACGAAAAGGCGTGCGATTTCAAAGGCGCCGGCTCGGTGACCATCCTCACCGTCACCACCATGCCGGGCAACGACGTGACGCACCCCGTCCCCGACAACACCGGCTACATCACCGAGGGCCAGTTCTATCTCCATGATGGGATCATTGATCCCTTCGGGTCGCTCTCTCGGCTGAAGCAGCACGTGATCGGCAAGGTGACGCGGGAGGACCACTCCCAGATCATGAACACGATGATCCGCTTCTACGCCGCCGCGGCCGAGGCTGACAAGAAGCAGGCGATGGCCTTCGAACTCTCGCCCTTCGATCAAAAGCTCCTCAAGTTCGGGCGGCTGTTCCGGGAGCGCTTCATGGACATCGCCGTGTCAATGCCGGTTATCCAGGCGTTGGATCGTTGTTGGGAAACCCTGGCGGAATGCTTCGAACCCCAGGAGCTGCTGATGAAGCAGGCGTTGGTGGACAAATACTTCCCACGCCGCAAGCCGGCGGCAAAGCAGGAGCAGGCGTAGGATGGCCCGATCCGCACTCAACAAGAGCGCCCTCCAGAAAGAACGCAGCGCCCTGCGCCTCTACCAGCGGCTGCTCCCCTCGCTGGACCTCAAGCGGATGCAGCTCACCGGCGAGCGCAACCGCGCCCGCGGCCGACTGGCCAGGGACCGAGCGGAACTCGACCGGGAAAAGGCCGAGGTCGTTGATCGCCTGCCCATGCTCGCGGACCGTTCGATTGACTTGTCAGGGCTTGTCCGCATAGAGTCCGTTCTAACGGGCGAGGAGAACGTCGTCGGCGTCCGGCTTCCGGTTCTTAAAGAAGTCCGCTTCAAGATGCGCGACTACTCACTGTTCGGGACGCCCGCCTGGGTGGATACATGGGTGGATCGGCTGCGGAAGATCGCTGAATTGCAGGCGCGGATAGCCGTGGACGAGGAACGGTTGCGCCGGGTGGAAGGCGCAGTGCGCCGCATCACCCAGCGGGTTAATCTTTTCGACAAAATTCTGATCCCCACCGCAAAGAAGAGCATCCAGCGCATCCAGATTTTCCTCGCCGATGCGGAGCGATCAGCCGTGGTGCGGTCCAAGATCGCCAAGGCCATGCACAGGCGTCAGCGGGAAGAGGACGCAGCCCAGGTCGAAGGGGGAGCGCCATGATCGTCCCCCTCGTCAAGGTAACGGTATGCGGCCTGCTCAAAGATAAGGAGCGGGTCCTGGCCGGGCTTCAGGAGATCGGCTGCCTTCACATCATCCCCCTGCGCACGGAGGAGGGCCTGCGGTGCGAAGGGGCCGCGTCCGCACAGTCCCGCGATGCGCTGAAATTCCTCCTGGCCTGTCCGCAGAGGCGCCGGCAGGTGACGGACCCCAGCCGTCTTGACGCGGCCGCGGTGGAGCGCCAGGCGTTGGACCTCCAGCGCCGAATCCAGACGCTCCAGGACGAGCGCGATTTCCTTAGGGGTCGGATCAATGATCTGAAGCCCTGGGGCGACTTCGTTTTTCCGCCGCCGGAGGCGCTGGGGAACCTGAAACTATGGTTCTACGCCGTGCCTCATGGCGACATGGGAAAGGTCAGAGCGACGGACCTGGTGTGGGACGTGGTGCGCCGGGACCGCGGCCTGTGCTATGTCGTGGTGGCGTCGCAAGAGGAACCCAAGGGGATGCCCGTCGAGAGGACCCGGACGGGAAGCAAGTCGCTTGCCGAGCTGTCCCATCGGTTGGAAGAGGTCGAGATCACGCTTGAGGACCTGCAGGCGGAACGGGCAAGCCTGACTCGCTGGTGCCATCTCTTCGCCCGCCGCTTGTCCTACCTGGAAGATCGGGCGGACCTCCTGGCGGCGACCCGCCAGACCCGCGACGAGGACCCCATTTTTGCCCTCCAGGCCTGGGCCCCGCGCGAGAAGGTTGAAGAACTGCGCGCCTTCGCCCGAGACATGCGCCTCGTCCTTGACGTAAAGGCGCCGGATCACCGCGAGAACCCTCCCGCCCTCCTCCGCAATCCGCCCGCTCTCGCGGGGGGAGAGGACCTGGTTTCGTTCTACATGACGCCGAGCTATTGGCTCTGGGACCCTTCCACCGTCGTCTTCTTCGCCTTCGCCATCTTCTTCGCCATGATCCTGTCTGATGCGGGGTATGCGCTGATTCTGGGGCTTGGTCTGTTGGCCCGATGGAAACGGATGGGGCGGTCGGACTTCGGCAAGCGGTTCCGCGCCCTGCTCCTGGCCATCGTCGTCGCGTCGGCGGTCTGGGGGGTGCTGATCGGGAGTTACTTCGGGATGACCCCGTCCCGGGGGAGCCTTCTCTCGCATCTCAATGTTCTCGATCTCAACAACTTCTCGCAGATGATGCAACTGTCCATCCTGATGGGTGTTGCGCACCTCATTCTTGGCAATGCTGTGACCGCCTGGCACGCGCGGCGCTCCGTTCAGGCCCTGGCGCCTGTCGGCTGGATTCTCCTGTTTATCGGGGCGGTTGTCCTCTGGCTGGGGTCGGGGCGGACGGCATGGACGAGGCCGGGTGCTGCCGCGATCGCTGTGGGGGGAGCGGCGGTGTTGCTCTTCTCGCATGTGGAAGGCCCGCTCTGGGGGCGTCTGCTGGGTGGGTTGCACGAACTGACCCGGCTCTCCGGGGCCTTTGGGGACTCGCTGAGTTACCTCCGCCTGTTCGCCCTGGGGCTTGCCGGCGCATCCCTCGCGGTGACGTTCAACCAGCTCGCAGGGGATCTGCATGAATGGGTCCCCGGCATTGGGCTGCTGCTGGCCATTCTGCTTGTCATCTTCGGTCACAGCCTGAACCTGTTGCTCGGCATCAGCGGCGGCGTGATCCATGGCTTGCGTCTCAATTTCATTGAGTTTTTCCACTGGAGCATATCCCGCGAGGGTCCCCCATTTCAGGTATTCTGTAGAAGGGAGAAATAGGCGTGGACAAAGTCATGTTACTATTGGGCTGGCTTGGCGTTTTCGCCCCCATCGTTCTGGCGGCAATCGGGAGTTCCGTGGCTTGCATGAGGGCCGGGCAGGCGGCATGTGGCGCCATGCTCGAGGTCGAGAGCGGGTATGGCCGCTACATCGGCGCCGCCGCCATGCCTGCATCGCAGATGATCTACGGCATCGTGATCACGCTCACCCTCAACAAGCCGTTGACGCCGGATAGGATTCCCGGCGTCTTTATTCTCGGTTTCCTGTCGGGGGTGGTTCTGATGCTGATCTCGATCTATCAGGGCCAGGCGTGCGCGGGGGCTATCAATGTCTCGAAGACCAAGCCGGAGGTCTTCGGCATCTCGCTGGCGCCTGCGGCGCTGATCGAAGGATTCTCGGTCTTCTCCTTCGTGTTCGCGCTGGTGCTCGCAGGTTCCTTGCCCAAGTAGGTTAGGTAGGAGAAGAAGTCATGGCGGATACCCAGGTGGACTCTGCCGGCGTGCAGCAGTTGATCAATAAACTCCGCGAGGAGGGCGTCCAGGCGGGTCGCCAGGAGGCGGATCGGGTCGTGCAGGAGGCCCGGCAGCAGGCGGCGAAGATCGTGGCGCAGGCGAAGGCGGAAGCGGACGAGACGCGCGCCAAGGCCCGCGCCGAGATCGAGGCCGAACATTCCGCGGCCATTGATGCGCTGCACCTGGCCGCCCGCGACACACAGATCAGGCTTCGGGAAATGGTCAAATCAACCTTTGCCGTCCATGTAAAACGGCTGGTGTCGGAGGAACTTCAGGACAGGGACTTCCTGAGGCAGATCATCCTGGCCATTGTCGAGCGCGCCGTCCCCCGGCTGAAAGAGGGCCAGTCCGCCGAAATCCTGATCTCCGATGAGATCTTTGAAGCGGAAGACAAGAGAGGAAAGCTGACCGAGAAGGGCAAGGAATACGCGCGCCAATTCCTGCTGAATGTGACCGGCGAGATGATGCGCGAAGGCATAGAAATCAAACCGGCCGGGGACAAAAAACACGGCGTCCGCCTCCGACTGTCGGGGGAAGACGTGGAGATTGACATGAGCGACGAGGCCATCTCCGATCTGCTTGTGAAACACATGGTCCCAAGATACAGAACCCTTGTGCTCGGCATGGAGTAGGCCAGAACGACGATGATCCGCCGACGCTACTACTACATGCTCATGGTGAGCCTGCCTTACCTGCCCCGATTTGACCGGGCGGAGCGGCTCCCCATCAACCGGGATCGCCTCCAGGACCGGCTGAGGATGCTGGAACCCGATGACGCGGATCGAGTGGCGTCGCTGATGTCATTTCGCGGGTGGGCCGACCTGCCCCGGGCGCAAACTCCAGACGAGATGGAACGCGATATCAAGCAGGTCGAGCATCTGATGGGCGACCGCCGGCTCCGGCCGGTCCTCGAATTTCCGGTGGATCAGCGGACGATCATGGCTGCGCTGCGCCGCCGTCGCCGCGGGCTGCCCGCCCCGGCGGCCGGGGAGCGATGGGGACTCGGCCCCTGGGTGGAGCACATCCGACAAAACTGGGAACACCCGGACTTCAAGCTCGGGGCCGTCTTCCCTTGGGTCCCCCAGGCGCGGGCGCACCTCGATGCCGGCGAGGCCCTCGCCCTCAGCCGGCTTCTCATGGGCCTGGTGTGGGACCGGATGGGCCGTATCACGGAAGGACACGAATTCGAATTCAGGGCGGTACTCGCGTACCTCCTCAAATGGGATATTGTTCAGCGGTGGCTGTCCTATGACAAGGACGCCGCCAGAATTCGTTTTGAAGAACTCTTGTTGGAGGCAGTCGGTGAGCACAATCAGTTCCGCGCCCCCGCGCGATCCGAAACCTGAAGCCGGCGGGCGGAGCGCCGCGACGGTCGTCGCCGTGCGCGAGAGCTTAGTCACCATCGAGGTGGAGGACCGGCCGATCCGGAAGAATGAGGTTGGCTACGTCTGCGTCGGCGACGAACGTCTCATGGCGGAGGTGCTACGGGTCCGCGGGCGCTCGGCCGACATGCAGGTCTTTGAGGACACGCGCGGGCTTCGGGTGGGAGACCGCGTCGAGATGACCGGCGACATGCTTTCCGTTACGCTCGGCCCCGGGCTGCTCGGTCATGTTTACGACGGCCTGCAGCATCCGCTGGCCGTCATCGCGGATAAGCACGGCTTCTTCCTTCCGCGGGGAGTGGATGCCGCGCCCATAGATCCGCACAAGAAATGGACCTTCACACCGTGCGTCTCTGTGGGGGACAAGCTCGTCGCCGGCCAGCCGATCGGCTCCGTTCCGGAGGGCCAGTTCACCCACCGGATCATGGTACCGTTCAACCAGCCGGAGCCGGTGGAAGTGATCTGGCTCCGAGAGGGCAATTTCAGCGTGGACGCGCCAGTGGCCCGGATCCGAACCGCTGGCGGCGCGGAGCAGGACATCACTCTGGCGCAGCGCTGGCCGGTCCGCCGGCCCATCCCGGAGGTCATGCTCCGGCGGCGGCTGGCCGAGCGGCTCTATCCCTCGGAGCCGTTGATCACGGCCACCCGGATCATTGACACCTTCTTCCCGATTGCGCGCGGCGGCACGGCCTGCATCCCGGGGCCCTTCGGCGCGGGCAAGACCGTGCTGCAGAGCCTGATAGCGCGATACTCCACTGTAGACATTGTCATCATCGTCGCCTGCGGCGAGCGGGCGGGGGAGGTGGTCGAAACCATCACGGAGTTCCCGGCGATGAAGGACCCCCGGACCGGCGGGTCCCTCATGGACCGCACCATCATCATCTGCAACACATCCTCCATGCCCGTGGCGGCGCGGGAGGCGTCCATCTATACCGGGGTCACGCTCGGCGAATACTACCGGCAGATGGGATACCACGTGCTGGTCATCGCCGACTCGACGTCGCGCTGGGCGCAGGCTATGCGCGAGACCTCCGGGCGGATGGAGGAAATCCCCGGCGAGGAGGCCTTCCCGGCCTACCTGGATTCGGTCATCAAGAACATCTATGAGCGCGCCGGCGTGATCCGGTGCCCGAACGAATCCGTCGGAAGCCTGACGATGATCGGCACCGTCTCCCCGGCGGGCGGGAATTTCGAGGAGCCGGTCACGCAGGCCACGCTGGCCACGGTGAAGACCTTCCTCGGCCTCTCCTCGGACCGGGCGTATCGCCGGTTCTATCCCGCCATTGACCCGCTCATTTCGTGGTCGCGGTATCTGGACCAGCTCGGCCCGTGGTTCACCGAGAAGCTGGGCCCGCAATGGACCGCCGACGTCAAGGCCATGAGGGAATTGCTCGTCCGCGGCGAAACCGTTTACCAGATGATGCAGGTGACGGGCGAGGAGGGAATTACGATGGAGGATTTCATCGTATGGCAGAAGGCCCGGCTCCTCGACATGGTCTATCTGCAGCAGGACGCCTTCGACGAGGTGGATGTCTGTATGCCCATCGAACGGCAGGCCGAGAGCTTCCATCTCCTCAAGGGGCTGATTCAGCAGGAGTACCGGTTCAAGGACAAGAATGAGTGTCATGATTTCTTCACGCGCCTGACGGGACTCTACAAGAACTTCAACTACAGCCCGCCGGAGTCGCCGGAGCACAAGCGGTATCGGCAGGAGATCGAGGAACTCGCGAAGAAGTATTCCGCATGAGAAAGGCGTCTGTGAGAAGGTGTCAGAGAATTGTAGGCGCACCCTTCATGGGTGCGCGAGAGCGGCGCGGATCGGCCCGCAGGCTGAAGCCTGCGCCTACAGATCCAATTCTGTCGCGCCTTCTGAGCCAGGGGGTCGTCGTCCTCTGTTCGCTCCTGATCGGGTGCACCGTGGGGCCGAACTACACGCCGCCCGATGCGCCCACCGCCGAGAATTGGATCGAGGCCGGCGCCCCGAACATCAAGCGCGAGGCGGCCGATCATGCCGAGTGGTGGACGGTCTTTAGCGATCCGATTCTCGACCGACTGGTCCGCACGGCATACTCCCAGAATCTGTCGCTCCGTACGGCGGGGCTTCGCGTGCTGGAGGCGCGGGCGTTTCGCGGCGTTGCGGTGGGGGATTTCTTCCCCCAGGTGCAGGAGGGCGTCGGCAGCTACACGCGGGCGGAGACCAGCGGCGCTCTCGCCAATTCACCCCGTCGCCGCCGCTCCAGCGACTTTGCCTTCGGCGGAAACGTCTCGTGGGAACTCGATTTCTGGGGGCGGTTCCGCCGCGGCATCGAGGCCGCCGATGCGAGCCTCTACGCCTCCGTCCTGAACTATGACGACGTGCTCGTGACGCTGGTCGCGGATGTGGCCTCCGCCTATGTCAACATCCGCGCCTATGACGAACGACTCGCCCTGGCCCGCAGCAATGTGACGCTCCAGCGGCAGTCGTTCAATATCGCCGACGCCCGGTTCCGCGCCGGCGGCACCACGGAGCTTGATGTGGAGCAGGCCAAGAGCCTGCTGGCGGACACGCAGGCGATGATTCCCGAGCTGGAAATCGGACGCCGTCAGGCAGCAAACCAGTTGTGCATCCTCCTGGGAACCCCGCCCCGCCAACTGGACGATCTCCTGGGTGAGGCAAAGCCGATCCCCACGGCGCCCCCTTCTGTGGCCATCGGCATCCCTGCGGAGCTGCTCCGCCGTCGCCCCGACATCCGCCGCGCTGAGCGCAACGCCGCTACGGAATGCGCCCGCATTGGGGTTACGAAGGCGGACCTCTACCCGACCTTCTCGCTCGCCGGTTCGTTTGGGTGGGAGGCCCAACACTTCTCCTGGCTCTTCGACGGCCACGCCTTCAACGGGTCCGTGGGCCCCTCGGTGCGCTGGGACCTGTTCAACTACGGACGGATCAAAAATAATATCCGACTCCAGGACGCCCGCTTCGAGGAGGCGATGACGACCTACCAAAACACCGTCCTTCAGGCCGGGCAGGAGGTCGAGGACGCCATCGTGGCCTACCTCCGCAGCCAGGAGCAGGCCAACTTCCTGACGGAGAGCGTGACGGCGGCGAGAAAGTCGGTGGACCTCGCCATGATTCAGTATCAGGCGGGCGGCGCCGATTACACACGGGTGTTGAATACCCAGACCGCCCTCGTGCAGGGGCAGGACGACTTGGTCGTGTCCCACGGCAATATCGCGCTCAGCCTGGTCTCGCTGCACAGGGCGCTGGGCGGCGGGTGGCAAATCCGCTACGGAAAGGAATTCGTGCCCGCGGAGACCCTCAAACGCATGAGGGCGCGGACCGATTGGGGCAATCTAATTGATCCAAACTACGGCGCAAAGAGCGATATGCTGCTGTTCAAGAGGCCGGACACGGACAAAGACCCGGTTCCGCCGGGCCAGTTGGAGAAGCCGGATCAGCCGGGGGCCGCGGACAAATCCGCGAAACCGGCCAAGTAGAGTAGAGATCGCCGCCTTAGACGTCTTTTCGATGGTACATGAAGTGAAGTTCTGGAGTTTGCCAATGAAACCTACTACTCATCTCCCTTGGGTAGCGCTCATCCTCGCCATGGTGTTGCTCTGTGCGGGCTGCGAGCGGAACGAGAACAAGTACGTCCCCTCGCCGCCGCCGGAGGTGACAGTGAGCCAGCCCGTGGAAAAGGACGTGACAAACTACGCCGAGTTCACCGGCAACACGGTCGCCGTTGCGACGGTGGACCTCCGCGCCCGCGTCAAGGGCTTCCTGCGGAGCGTCAACTTCACGGTCTCGTCGAATGTCAAGAAGGGGGACCTTTTGTTTGTCATCGAGCCTGAGCCGTACGAGGCCCAGGTAAATCAGGCCAAGGGGGACTTGGCGGCAAAGGAGGCCCAGCACAAGGCCGCCATCGGGGAGCTGGCAATCAAGGAGGAGATGTATGCCAAGAACGCGGCCAGCAAACTGGACGTGATCAGCGCCACCGACAAGCGCGACACGGCCGCGGCGCAGATCGAGGTGGCCAGCGCCTCCCTCGAATCGGCCCAGATCAACCTCGGCTACACCCATATCTACTCCCCCATCAACGGCTGCATCAACCGGAACCTTGTTGACGCGGGCAATCTCGTCGGCGCGGGCGAGGACACGCTCCTGGCCACCGTCGTCCAGAACGATCCCATGTATGCCTACTTCAATATCGGCGAACGCGATCTGCTTGAGCATATGGTCGCGCGGAAGACCGCCGACCGCAAGGGCAAGCCCCCTGTCTATCTGGGCCTGGCGACAGAGGATGGGTGTCCGCACGCGGGCGAGATTGACTTCATTGACAACCGGCTGGACCCGAACACCGGCACGATCCAGGCGCGCGGCGTCTTCCCAAACTCGGACGGCGCGCTCATTCCGGGTCTGTTTGTGCGCGTTCGCGTGCCGGGTGACAAGGAGCGCGGTCTGCTTGTGCCGGATATCGCCCTCGGCGCCGACCAGGAGGGGAAGTTCCTTCTGGTTGTGAACGACAAGAACATCGTCGAGCGCCGGACCGTCAAGGTGGGCCCCGTGTTTGATGGCATGCGATTGATCCGCGAGGGGCTGAAACCCGGCGAATGGGTTGTCGTCAATGGGATGCTGCGCGCCCGACCGGGGAGCGAGGTCAAGCCCCAGCGTCAGCCGCTTGGCGCACCCGCCCCTGCGCCCGCGGCGGGCAAGTGAGGCGGCTATGATCAGCAAGTTCTTCATTGACCGGCCGATCTTTGCCAACGTCCTGGCCATCCTGACGGTGCTGGGCGGCTTGGTGGCCATGTTCACCCTCCCGATATCGCAGTATCCGGAGATTGTTCCGCCCACGGTCTGGGTGACCACGCAATATCCCGGCGCCGATCCGCAGGTCGTTGCCGACACCGTGGCTGCGCCCATCGAACTGCAGGTCAACGGCGTGGACAAGATGATGTACATGTCCAGCAACTGCAATAAGGATGGCTCCTACAATCTGACCGTCACGTTCGAGCTGGGCACCGACCCCGACATGAACCAGGTGCTGGTTCAGAACCGGGTGAACATTGCCACGCCGCGCCTGCCCAACGAAGTGAAACAGCAGGGCGTCGTCGTCAAGAAGAAGACCGTCAATTTCGTCACGATCAGCAACCTATCTTCGCCCGACGGCCGCTATGACAGCCTCTATCTCGCTAACTACGCGATCATCAATCTGCAGGACGCCCTGGCGCGGGTCCCCGGGGTGGGAGACGTCAAGATATTCCCGTTGAACAAAGACTACAGCATGAGGATCTGGCTGGACCCGGAAAAGCTCGAATCGCGCAATCTTACCACCAATGACGTCGTCAACGCCCTGCAGGAGCAGAACGTGCAGGTCGCCGCCGGGCAGATCGGCCAGCCGCCCGCCCCGAAGGACCAGATCTTCCAATACACCGTTACCACCCTCGGTCGGCTGAAGGACGTGTCGCAGTTCGAGGACATCATCCTCAAGGCGACCCCGGGCGAGGGCGGGCGGATCACGCGGGTCAGGGACGTGGCCCGCGTCGAGCTGGGCGGCATGACCTACGACACCACGTCCTACCTCAACGGCGCGCCCGCCTGCACAATCATCATCTACCAGCTCTCCGGGGCCAACGCCCTCCAGGTCTGCGCCGGCATCCGGCGGGTGATGGCCGAGCTCGAAAAGGATTTCCCCGAGGGCGTGAAATACAGCGTAAGGTGGGACGTCAGCGACGTCGTTTACGCCTCCATCGAGGAGATCGCCAAGACGCTCGTCGCGGCCTTCATCCTCGTCGCCATCGTCATCTTCATCTTCCTGGGAAATCTACGGACCTCCATGATCCCCATCACCACCGTGCCCGTCTCGATCATCGGCGCGTTCCTGGTCATGGCGGGCCTGGGGTTCTCCATCAACGTGCTCACCCTCTTCGGGCTTGTGCTCGCCATCGGTATTGTGGTGGACGACGCGATTGTTGTGACCGAGAATGCCCAGCGCGTGATGGACGAGGAGGGCCTCCCCCCCCGCGAGGCCACCATTAAGGCGATGGAAGAGATCACCGGCCCCGTCATCGGCATCACCCTCGTACTTATGTCCGTCTTCCTGCCGACGGCCTTCCTGCCCGGCATCACGGGCCAGATGTACCGCCAGTTCGCGCTGACCATCGCGGGCACCACGGCCATCAGCGCCATCAACGCGCTGACGCTCAAGCCCGCCCAGTGCGCGCTCTTCCTGAAGCCGCGGACCGGCCGGCCCAACCTCTTCGTTCGCGGGTTCAATCGGGCCTTCGACGGGTTCACCGGCGTCTACCGATGGATTCTCGTCCTCTTTGTCCGGCGGGCCGTCATCTCGCTCATTCTTTACGTGGGACTTGTCGCGCTGGCGGGGGCGGGCTTCTTCTCGCTGCCCACGGGTTTCATCCCCATGGAGGACCAGGGGATAGTCCACGCGAACATCCAGCTCCCGTCCTCCGCCTCCATGAGCCGCAACGACGCGGCGATCGCAAAGACATTCGACGCCGCCAAGAAGGTGGAGGGCGTTGCCGACACCATTCTCATCGGCGGATTCTCCCTCCTCGACGGCACCTATGCCTCCGACGTCGGCTTCGGCTTCATCGCCCTGAAGCCGTGGGACGAACGCTACTCCTGGGAGAATATGCGTGACCAGAACTTCCGCGCCATCATCCTCAACCTGCGCTCGGAATTCGCCAAGATCCAGGACGGAGTGGTCGTCGCCTTCCCCCCGCCTCCCATCCTCGGTCTCGGCGCCGCCGGCGGGTTCCAGATGCAGGTGCTCGATAAGGGCAGCCTCGGTTTGGATGCCCTTGCGCAGTCCGCCGCCGATCTGGCCCAGGAGGCCAACACACAGTCCGGCCTGACCAATGTCAATATGAGGTTCAGGGCCAAAGCACCCCAGCTCTTCGCCGACGTGGACCGCGTCAAGGCGAAGACGCTCGACATCCCGCTCCAGTGGGTCTTCAACACCATGCAGGCATATCTCGGCTCGACCTACGTCAACGACTTCAACCTCTTCGGCCGCACCGACCAGGTACGGGTTCAGGCCGACAGCATGTTTCGCGCCCGCGTCACGGACTTCAATCGGCTGTATGTTCGCAACAACAGCGGGCAGATGGTCCCGCTAACCACACTCATGAAGGTCGAGGATCGCCTCGGCCCTCCTTACATCCTCCGCTTCAACCTGTATCCGACGGTCCCAGTAAACGGCGAGGCGGCGCCGGGCAAGAGTTCGGGGCAGGCGCTGGCGCTCATGGAACAGATTGCGGATCAACGGCTGCCCACCGGGATCGGCTACGCATGGACCGACATGGCTTTTCAGGAGAAGCGCGTCGGCAACACGGCCATCTTCGCCCTCATCCTGGCCGTGACGGTGGTTTACCTCGTCCTGGCCGCCCAGTACGAGAGCTGGAGCAATCCATTCGCCGTCATCCTGGCGGTGCCGACGGCCCTCGTCGGCGCGGCGGCGGCCCTATATATCCGGAACATGGACGTGAACCTCTACACCCAGATCGGGCTTGTGCTGCTGGTGGCGCTGTCGGCAAAAAACGCCATCCTGATCGTCGAGTTCGCCCGCGACGCAAGGGCCGCAGGCGCTTCGCTGTTCGATGCCGCGGTGAACGGCGCGAAGGTCCGCTTCCGCCCGATCCTCATGACATCCTTCGCGTTCAATCTGGGCGTGTTCCCATTGGTGATTGCGATGGGCGCCGGCGCTGCAAGCCGCCGGGCCCTCGGCACGGCCGTATTCGGCGGCATGCTCGCTGCCACCATCTTCCCGGTGTTCTTTGTGCCCGTGTTCTACGTCATCGTCCAGGGGCTGAGTGAATGGCTTGGCAAGGGCAAGGCCCCGGCGAATGCGCAGAAAAAAGAAACTCCTTAGCTGATTTAACAACACGTTTATGTTTTGTGAAGAAAGGACAGCCATGAATAGGCGCATAGTCGTGTGTTGGTCTATCGTGTTGGTATGTCTGGTATGTGGGTTCCTCGCGGCGCAGGATGCGCCGGCCCCCGACGATCGGCAGAAAACGGAAGACGCCGTCAAAGGGATTGCCGGGTTCCCTGCCGAGACGCAGGGCGCGATCCTGGAGATATGCCAGAAGCCCGAGCTGATCACCGAGATGGCCAAGACGAAGGCCCTCCCGGACCTCCAGGGCTGCACCGACGCCGTCCAGAAAGCGGCGACCTTGTTAGAGAGGTATCCCGACATCATCGAGACCCTCAACTCAAACCTGGACATGGTGAAGATGGTGGGGACTTTCTATGCCAAGTCGCCGACCGAGGCGCTGGACCTGGTCAAGAAAGGCGCGCAGGAGACCGGCAAGGGCGAGCAGGCCTACATCGAGGAGGCCGTCAAGGGAGTCGGCTCGTTCCCTCCCGAGATGCAGACCGCGATCCTGGAGATCTCTCAGAAGCCCGACCTGATCACCGAGATGGCCAAGACGAAGGCCCTCCCGGACATGCAGGGGTGCAGCGACGCCATCCAGAAGGCGGCGAAGGACCTCCTGGCGCACCCGGAGATCATCGAGAGCCTCAGCCAGAACATGGAGACGGTGGCGATGGTGGGCAGCTTCTACGCCAAGTCGCCGACCGAGGCGCTGGAACTGGTGAAGAAAGGCGCGGCGGACGCGCAGGAGGGAAGTCAGGCCCAGGTCGAGGAAGCCGTCAAGGGAATCGCCTCTTTCCCACCGGAGATGCAGACCGCGATCCTGGAGATCGCCCAGAAGCCGGACCTGATCGCCGAGATGGCCAGGACGAAGGCCCTCCCGGACCTCCAGGGATGTAGCGATGCGGTTCAGAAGGCGGCCAAGGACCTCCTGGCGCACCCGGATATCGTGCAGACCCTCAGCCAGAATATCGAGACGGTGAAGGCAGTGGGCAGCTTCTACGCCCAATCGCCGACCGAGGCATTGGCCCTCGTGAAGAAGGGCGCGGAGGAGGCGGGCGCATCGAGCGAAGCCAATATCCAGGAGGCCATTGAGGGAATAGCGTCCTACCCGCCGGAGACGCGCACGGCGATCCTTGAAATCTGCCAGAAGCCCGAACTGATCGCGGAGATGGCAAAGACGAAAAAGCTCCCGGACCTTCAGGGGTGCAGCGAAGCGATCCAGAACGCAGCGAAACACCTGGTCGAGCACCCGGAGGTCGTGGCGACCCTCAACGAGCACATGGAGACGGCGAAGATGGTGGGCGACTTCTATGCCAAGTCGCCCGCGGAGGCGTTGCAGCTCGTCAACAAGGCCGCAGAGGACTGCGAAAAGGAAAACCAGAACAACAAGGAAGAATGGATCAAGACGCTGAAGGCGAACTCGAAGGCGCTCGAGCAGTACCGCGACGCCCTCAGGGACTTCAACAAGAAACAGGCGGAAGCGCAGCCGGGCGCGCCTGCCCCCGACGCCAGCCTGCAGGCGGAGGCCGCGGACGACAGCGTCACCGTGTATAGCGCACCCAGCCCGGAAGTGGTTGACTATATCACCGTCAATGCCGACATATACCCCGATATCGCCTCGCAGGTGGTGGTGTTCTGGGGTCGTTGGCCTTATTGGAGTCACTGGCGGCCGTGGTATCCGTGGCGTCCCTGGCCCTATCCTGTCTATTGGCCCGGGCCGTGGCGCCATCCCTGGTATGGGCCGTGGCATCACCCGTGGTGGGGACCGTGGCATCATCCCATCGAACCGTGGCGACACAATCCCTGGGGACCGTATTACCATCCCTATGGGCCGTGGCATCACGCATGGGGTCCTGGCCCTCATCCCTGGCCGCACCCTTGGCCCGACCATCATCCTCCCTTGGCGCCTTTGGCGCCCGTCCACAAGCCTGTGGGGCCGGTGCTTGCGCCCCTGGCCAAGCCCGGCAGCCATGCAATAGGCGCCCTGCTCAAGCCCGGCAGCCAGGCGCCGCTGGCGATGCGCGACCTTCACGGCCTGGCAAGTCCAAGCGACCTCGCCAAGAACCCCAAGATTATGAGCGAATGGGCGAACATGCGGAAGGAGTCGCCGTTGGCGGAAAGACCTCTTACCGAAGACAAGGAGCGAATCCAGAATCTTGTTGGCAGGCGCGACGAATATCCGAATCTCACGCAGCACATAGACTCCTTCGGCGACCGCCATCCCGATCATCCACTGAACGAATGGCGGCAGAACCCCCGGCCCTTCGAGGGACGCGATGCGGAGCGGATCGAGAGACCTGAACGGAGCTACGGCGAACGGCCCATCTCCCTCCAGTCGGGGGAGTACAGCCACTCCCAGCGGATGTCATCGGCGATGCACGAGCACAACGCCTGCTGGGGGGGCATGCCGCATGGCGGGCGGTCGTTCGGCGGCGGCGGGCGGTCCTTCGGCGGCGGCGGACGGCGGAGGTAGATGGAGCGAAGGCGTTACAACTGAAGTGCGAAGGAGAACCGCATGAAACTACTTGCCGGTTGGCTCGGAGTGTTTGCTCTACTCTTGCTCACCGACTGCCAGTGCGCATCGCCCATCCCAAAGAGGGAAGCCGGAAGAGAGCTGGACTTCGCCTTGCTCAAAGCGGCTGAAGCCGGCGACCTCGCCGGTGCAAAGAAACTCGTTGCCGAAGGGGCGGCTGTCAACTTCCACGGGCAGCAGGGCCTCACCCCGCTTCACAATGCGGCGTACAACGGCAACCTCGAGTTGGCGAAGTTTCTGATTGCCAGCGGAGCAGACGTCAACGCCAAGTCGTGGAATGGGAAGACGCCCCTTTATTTCGCCCTCACGAAGGAAGTGAAGGACCTCCTGAGGAAACACGGGGCGCAGTAGGGACGCTCCGAAAAATCCCGCGCCCACATGCTCGACCTTATGCGCCTCCGCGGCAACCGGGGCATCAGGAAATACCGTACTCTTTCCATCGCCTCTTTACCTGCTCCGCAATCTCGGGCGACATCTTGATCTGCCCCGGCCACTCGCGGAGGTGGCCCTCTTCGGGAAGTTTCCTGGTCGCGTCTATGCCCATCTTCGAGCCGACCAGCTTTGTGGGAGAGGCATGGTCCAGCACATCAATCGGTCCATCCGTGAACGTCACATCCCGCCGAGGATCAACGTTGTTCCCGACCTTCCAGAGCACGTCGTCCACGCTCTGCACGTCCACATCCTTGTCCACGATGACGATGATCTTCGTGAACATCATCTGCCCCAGTCCCCAGATCGCGTTTATCACCTTGCGGGCATGGAAGGGATACTGTTTCTCGATGGAAACGAAGGCGAAGTTGTGGAACACACCAAAAAGCGGCAGATTGATGTCCACAATCTCGGATAGTTGAGCCTTGATAAGCGGGAGGAAAATGCGCTCGGTAGCCTTGCCTATGTAGCAATCCTCCATCGGTGGCTTTCCGACGACGGTGGCGGGGTAGATCGGGTCCTTGCGATGGGTGATGCACGTCACGTGGAAGACCGGATACTCATCGGCGAGGGAATAGTAACCGGTATGGTCGCCGAAGGGCCCCTCGGTTCGCCGCTCGCCGGGCTTGATGACCCCCTCGATCACGATCTCCGCGTCGGCGTTGACCGCCATGTCCACCGTCTTGCACCGAACCATCTCGACGTTCTTGTTTCGCAGGAAGCCGGCGAAGAGCATTTCGTCTATATCGGGCGGCATGGGGGCCGTGGCGGCGTAGGTGATGGCCGGGTCGCCGCCGAGGGCGACGGCGACGGGCATCTCCTCATTTGTTTGCTCGTATTTTCTGAAGTGCCGCGCCCCGTCGTGGTGGACGTGCCAGTGCATGCCGGTAGTGCGCTCGTCGTAAACGTGCATCCGGTACATCCCGCAATTGCGAATCCCCGTCTCCGGGTCGCGGGTGAAGACCATGGGCAGCGTGATGAACCGCCCCCCGTCGCCGGGCCAGCACTTGAGTATCGGCAGGAGGTCGAGAGACGCATCCTGCTCGTGCACAATTTCCTGGCACGGCGCTGAAGAAATGGTCTTCGGCGGGAATTTGAACAGCCTCGCCAGCAGCGAGATCATCTTCACCTTGTCAACGATGGTGGCGGGGATCCGGGGCTTGACGAATTGCTCGATCCGTCCGGCGATCTGCTTCACGTCTTCCACACCGAGGGCGAGGGCCATGCGTCTCATTGACCCGAAGGCATTGATGAGGACAGGGAGAGACGAACCGCGAACGTTCTCGAAGAGCAGGGCGGGGCCATGTTGCTTGCACACCGTGTCGGTGATCTGCGTTATCTCCAGGTCGGCGGACACTTCGGCGGCAACGCGCTTCAGTTCGCCGGCCTCGTCGAGCCGGGCGATAAATTCACGAAGGCCCTTGTAAGCCATGCCATCTCTCTCTGAGGACTTGCAGCGGAATAGGCAGCATTCTACAGAGCGGAGCAGAATGTGTCAACGTCGGAAATGAGGACGGAATTGTCTAAAAGAGAATGGCGGAGTGATCACCGCTTCCCTCCGGCGCCCCAAGCGGTGGGGGTGGGGCAGCGCTTTCTAAGGGCATCACTCCGCCGAAATTCGCGTAGAGGCGCACACCTCTTTTTGGGCGAACCCGCAAAGTTCTGCCTCGAAAGCCCCCCCACCAAATGTTAACCCCACGTTAACAGGCCAAGCAGCAAACTTCGCTGTTTCACAGGTGCTCGCTTCGGCCCGCCCAGACACCTATGTGTCTCGGCCTCAGTTGTACTGCTTACCAAGTCCGTTAGGGTTTTCGTTACGTCCTCGTGGAGAGGGCAACGTTACAGACTACGGCTCGCAATCCTTGCCTGCCACCTTTCCCACTCGTCCCACTGCATAGTGAAAATATACACAAATCCATTTTGCCTGTCAAGACATTTTGGGAAGATTTCTGCAAGATTTCCGTGCGTGAATCCTCCCTCCCTCTCGACGTTCCACATCAGCAGTCTTCGCAATTCACGTGCCGATAAGCGGGCATTCTGCGCTACCGCCGCTGCGCACCGCGCCAATCCGTTCTACTCCACATATTAAACCGTTTTAATGGCCGGCGCTGGGCAGCGCCAATATCTTCAGAATGGCCGCCGCCCTCCGGCGCGCGATGGGTTTTCCTTCACACACAATATATCGGAAAGATGAGCCTTATATTGCTTATGAGGCTTAACGCGCGCCCTCGATCCTCGGCGCCGCCTCCCCCGCCGCCGCCGTCCGGCGCGTCAGCCGCTCCGCGAGATTCCGCCGCACATCGGCATACGCGGGATCGGCGATGAGATTGTTCCGCTCGTGCGGGTCGGCGGCGAGATCGTAAAGGAAGTCCTCGATATATACATCGCTGCCCGCGTCCCTCCCTCCATGCCTCCGCGGGGCGCGGACGGAGTACTTCCATCGCCGCGTCCGAATCGCGCGGCCGACGTGCGACTCGCTGATCTGGAGGAATACCTCTTCCGGCCAGTCCTTCGCCACGCCATTGACCATGGGCTGGAGCGGTCGGCCTTTCATCGTCGGCGGCGTCGCCAAGCCGCCGGCCGCGAGGATCGTTGGCGGGATGTCAATGAGACTGACCAAATCCTCGATCACCTTGCCTCCCGTGAATCCCGGTCCGCAGGCCAGCATCGGGATGCGGATGCAACCGTCGTGGCACGAGCGTTTGTATTCCGAGTTGCGCGTCCGGAAGTGGCAACCGTGGTCGCTGGTAAAGAGGACCAACGTATTCTCGGCCAGGCCAAGCCGCTCCAGTTCCGAGCGGATGCGGCCGACGTTGTAGTCCACGCGATGGATGCAGCCGAGGTAGTCGGGATACTCCTCCCGCCAGTCGCCGTCGGCGTCAATCAAATCGCCGGGGACAATGAAGTCCTTGAACTTCTCCTTCGATCCGACAGGTCCCTCGAAGTGGCCGTGGTCGTTCTGGTGGTGCGGCTCGACGAATGAGAGATAGAGGAAGAACGGTCGGTCGCCGGTGCGATTGCGCAGATATTCCATCGCAAAATCCGCGAAGGCATCGGCGCGGTAGCCGGTGAAGTCCACCCGGTTCATGTCCTTGTCGAATAAATGGCCGTCGTAGCCGTGGGACGTGAACTCGGGGACGTCGGCGGCCATCCAGTAGTCGGCGTATCCCCCGCGCAGCGCGGGCGGGACGGCGCCGGTGCGGGTGTTGAAGTCCCTCCCCGGCCCGAGGCCGCTTGTCGAGGCGAGGTGCCACTTGCCCACGTAGGCGACCTCATATCCCGCCTCAGAGAGGTAGTGCGCGATGGTATTCTCGGTGGTCGGCAGGGCGATGCCGTTGCGGAAGCAGCCGATCTCGGCGGCGTACTTTCCCGTCTGGATGGAGGCCCTTGCCGGCCCGCACACCGGCTGGCACGTGAAGGCATGTTCGAACCGCACCCCCTCCCCCGCCATCCGATCCAGATTCGGCGTCACGTCGAGCGGCTGCCCATAGCACCCCACCGAATCCCATCGCTGCTGGTCGGAGAAGAGGAAGAGGATGTTGGGACGGTCGGCTGATTGCGTCATGTTCCTTTCTCAAGAATCGTTTGTCGTATTCCTGACCATCGAGATCAACATCAGTGCCATGACGGCATAAGCAACATCGAACAACACAAATGCCGAGATGCAAATGTAAGGCGGATTGATAAACGGCTCCATGGCAGGAGGTGGTGGAGCGCCACTGCCACGTCTTATAAACCAGTGAATTCCGACAGAAAACGCAACCGATCCCCACAAGACCGCCGCGAACAGAAGGCACCCCCCGACGATCCATGGCATTCTCGCGCCTGCAATGCTTCTGCGAGAAATGCACCGTAGGAAGATGGCCGCTATCGCATATGATGCGGGAAAGACTAATGCCAGCACCACGATTGCTGGCGGCGAGACCCAGCTCCAAAATCGTCCGGACGGACCACCAGCCATAGACCAGAACATGAACACACTTAAGGGGCCAAAGATGAGCCAACCCAGGCTGAATCCCGCCATAAGCGCGATGTACGTCCGCCTGCCCATCCTCGAGAGTATTGCTGGGATCACAGCGGTCAGTATCGTGGTTGCCCACGAGAGCAACATCACGCCGTGGAAGCCAAACGCAGGACCGAACAGAAAGTTTACGAGCACCGCAAACGTCACATTTCCCACCCCCGTCGCGATCGCCACATGCAGCGCCCCCCGCCAGAACGGCGGCCAGGAGGCAGGCCAGGGATGTCGTGGGTTTTCTGTTATGGCCATTTCATTATACCGGTCATTCTGGCCGGTATACGGCCAATTTGCTTCTTGGCGCGATCTTGCTTTCCTCTGTTCGGGCCGACCTCAGCACGTCGAGATGCGCCGCATGGAGTCGTTCGGCTTGGTCGCGTCTTTGGCCGAATACATTATGCTCCTCAGCCGGGTCCCTGGTCAGATGGTACAATTCCGCCGGGAGAACCGGGCCGCGATAGTGCAGCGTCCACTCCCCGTCTGTGATGCTGGAGCAGAGGGGCTTCTTCGGGTCACTCGACAGCTCGCGGGTGGTAACGGCCACCTCGCGCTTTGCGTGAGGCTTTTTCCCCTTCAGCAGCGGCGCGAGGGATATGCCGTCCAGCGGCTCGGGCTTCGGGATGCCCGCCAGGTCCAGGATCGTGGGGAAGAAATCCACCGGCTGGGCCAGAAAATCGGCGCGGCGGCCCTTTTTCATGCCGGGGATGTACCACATCCAGACGATGTGCGACACCGCCTCGTAGAACGGCCAGGGACCGTCCGGGCCGCGACCATCCTTGCCGATGCGACCGTGGTCGCCGATGTAGTGGCCGTGGTCGGAGAGGATCGTGATAGCGGTGTCGTCCATCAGGCCGAGCTGCTCGACCTTCTCGATCACCCTCCCGATCCAGGTGTCCACGAGGGTGCACTCGCCGGAGTAGAGGGCCTGGGTGTGCCGGAGTTCGGCGGGGGAGAGGTAGTCGCAGTAGTTGTTTTCGGGATGGTCAATGATCTCGCCCTCGTAGCCGGGGTCGTAGAGGTCAATATAGTGCTGGGGCGGGTCCCAGGGCTCGTGGGGGTCGAAGGTGTCAATGTAGAGGAAGAATTTCTCGTGGGTGTAGTTGCGCTCCAGCCAGTCGCATGCGCGCTGCATGGTGCGGGCGACGAAGGTGTCGCGCTCGGTCTTCCAGTTGGCGGCGCGCCATCGGTAGTGGTTCTTCTGCATGCGCTCGGGGCCGCGCACCTTCTCGGGGGCGCACTGGAGCGGGACGGGGATGTCGTCGGTGATGGCGCGGTCGCCCTCCTGTCCGCGCATCCAGTCCCATGCGGAGAAACCTCGGTCGAACTGGTGGCCATCGCGGATGAGATGGGGCGTGTCGCAGATGAGCATGGAGACATAACCCGCCTCCGTCATGTGCATGGCGAGAACGACCTCGTCCGGCGGCAGGGGCGTCCAGCCGCGGACGGGGAAGGTGAACCGGCCCGTCATCATATCCGTCCGGGTGGGGATGGTCGGGAATGACGCCTGATAGGCGCGGTCGAGGACGAGACACTTCTTGGCGAAGGCGTCGAGCTTTGGCGTCCGGACCTTCCACCAGGGACACCTGCCGGTGAAGCCGAGGTGGTCGTAGCGAAACGTGTCGGTCATTATGGCGATGATGTTCATTTGAATTTTATTCCGCCCCTTTCGTTTCAGAACATGATTTTAAAGGAATCATATTCGTTTTGAGGAAGGCTTGTCAATGCCGGGCCTTGACGAAATCATCCCCCACCGGCTATCATGGCAATAGGGGGAGCGCGCACACCCCAAAGCGAAAGGAGCCGCCGGATGGAAGCCAACGCCGATGCCTCGCGCCGCAGGACCGTCCTGATTCTTTTTCTCCTGTTCGGACTCATCCTTCTCGTTGTCGTCTGGTCCATCCCGCGGCGGCGCGGCTTCGACTACATCGCGTGGAAGGCCAAGGATCTGAAATATGATCAGGACGACATTTTCGCTTTTGCGAAAGACCAGGTTCGTCACGAGTCATACGACGGCTGCCTGCGCGGGGCGGTGGGGACGCTTTGGGGCGGCGCGGGAAACGACGTGGACCAGGCGGTCCTCCTGGCGGCGCTCCTCCGCGAGTGCGGCGAGAAGGTCCGCTTCGTCCGTGGGAAGTCTGTATGGGTGCAGCGTATGCAAGGCGGCAAGTGGATTGACCTGCATCCTGTGTCCGACCTGGAAACTGGCCCGGTCGAATGGACGGGCGACGAGCTGCCGGATGACATCTACCACGAGCTGACGGTTACGGTGAAGGCGACGGGGACTGACGGCAACAAGGAGTTCGGCCTCGAGTGGCGGACGGCTGACCTCGTCGGCCGCCCCCTGATCCTGAGCTACGAGGGCGCGACATGCACCCTCCGCCGCGAGGGGGAGGACCGCCGGGCGGAAGGCCCGTTCGGTTTGTCGAAGGACGAGGTGCAGGAGGTCGTCTTCTCCCATCGGGCGCCGCGGGCGGAGAAGCCGATCGTCTTCAGCCGAGAGATTTACACGCGCAAGTACCCCGACTATCGCGTCCTCGACGATCCGCGCAACCGGCATGCGATCCATGTCTCCACCTCGACGATCCCCCAGTGGGCCTTCGACCGCGAGGTAGCCATCTGCCGCTCCGACGAGGGCCGGTTTACCGACGAGGACATCCGGGCCAACTACCTCCTCACCCTCTCCCACATGCGGGAGTCGGACATGGGGCTTCGGCAGATGGAGAAGCACTTTCAGACGCGGGCGTACTTCACCGAGCCGCGCGTGATCATCGCCTCGACCTATTATGGCAAGACCGACGACGAACCGACGTATCGCGCCATTGACCTCCGCCGAAACGTGGTCCACGTCGAGGGCGACGAGGCCGCCCGCGCCGCCCTCGCCGTAACGCGATCCATCTACGAAGGCGTCCTGGAGGGTGCGGTGCTCAAGGAGGCGACGGGGGCGGCGGCCATTACCGCCTTCGACGTCATGCGGGAATTCCTCGACCAGGTGCAGCCCTCCACCCCCGAGCGGCTGCGGCTATATGCCAGCTCGCTCGAACGGCTTGTCAAGGAGACCCGCCCCGGGGCGCGGCTGATATTCGCGCTGGATGCCGATCAAAAGGTAACCTTCACTCGCGGGGCAGGCGATGCGGTCTTCGTAGATTCAGTCAGCGCTCCCCTGAAAACCAAGATGCAAGCATCCGCCGCCAAGTTTGAGGTGCTTGTTGCAAAAGAAGTTAAGCCAAACCAGTTCGGGCGCGCCGCGCTGGAGCTGGAGACGCTCTTCGGCCCGGTCGGCGGCGCCGCGATGGACTACCGCCCGACGGTGGATCTGGAGGAATCAACGGAGGATCTGCTCTTCGCCAACTCGCGCATCTTCCGCGTGAGGCATTTTAAGGGTGTGCCCTTCCCCATGGCGCATTTCGAGTATCAGTTCCTCCAGACGGACGGGGACCTGAAGTACGAGGCGGTGGACTACTGGGACGAAGAGAACAACAAGTCCTACGTCAACCGCGGCGCGTATTGCAATCCCGCCAAGCACATCGAGTCGAGCGATATCTTCTCGTGGACTTACAGCCAGGACCGTTTAAATCAGGGCAGCATGAACGTTTGCCTTAGCCGGAAGATGCATCGCGAATTGAAGGAGAAGGGCGAGACCGTCATCCGATACATGAAGAAAGACCGAGCGCTCAGCGATACGATCAAACTATTCCTCTGCAAGAGGGAAGCCGTTCCCATCTTCGTGAACAACCAGCCGCGTCAGGTTCCCGTCCTGTACGTTGCCGGCGGGTATGTGAAGGATAACCCGCAAAAGGAGGACTATGGCAAGGTCAAGGACATCCGCGACCCAGGGAACAATAGCATCATGAACAAGTTCGTCATCCTTGACAACGCGCGGTTTCCCCTGGTTGACGTCCGCAACGCCCGGTTCCAGACGGCCATCCCCGGGCGCGTGACCTCCGCGAAGACGGGCTTCGGCATCCCTGATGTGCAGGTGACGGTTGAGGGCACGGAGGCGATAGGCACGACTTGGGGCGATGGGCGGCTACTGCTCCCTATCATCAAGAAGCCTTTCGCCGCGTTCACGGTGACGGCGACGAAACGGGGATACGCCCCGTACCGGCAGGAGATCAATTTCATCACGCCGAACGCCCTCCCGCTGAACATCACCCTTACGCCCCAGCCGGAAAAGGAGGACTATGTCTGGGTGACCGATAAGGACGCCGACGCGCAGTTGGCGAAGTTGGAGGGGCTTGACCGGTCGAAGGACCTGATCCGGCGGGCGCTGGCGGAGGCCCCGGACCTCGCGGTCCTCGCGCCGACGAAGCGCATCCCCTGCGGCGCATCGGCGGTCCACGCCTGGCTGATTTTCGATAATGCGAATTTTCACATCACCGGCGTCACGGAGGACGGCCTCCACGCCGCATCGGGGCTGGGAGGGTTCATAAATGATTGGGCGCGCAACGGTATCGGTGCAGGCCTCGGCGTGGGGGGAAGCCCGTACGAGACGCAGACCGGCGCGATCAACTACTACTCCGGCTTCATCGCATCGTGGTATGCCTACTCCGCCGGCAAGCTGGACGCCATCTCCCGCATGATGGACGGCGAGGAGTTCGACGACCTGGGCCACAGCCACGCGATCCGGTTCGCCAAGGCGTGGCTCGAAGGGATGTCCCCTGTCCTCGACACCCCCCTCGGGGTCGGCCGCCTCGCCGGCATCCGGAGCGCACAATTCAAGGCCGGGTTCATGAAGGGCCTGGAGTTCTTCGAGAAGAACCCCGAGTTCCGCGGTGAATGAGAGACCTTACTCCCGATTCATCAGATCGCCGAGGAGACCGGGGGCGCGGCGGCCGAGGGCCTGCTCGCGCATGGCCCATAGGACGGCAATGCCGAGGGCGATCCCCCCGACCACGAGGAGCGTCCCGCAGGCGCGGACGAGAAAGGCGAGCGTCGTGTCCCACCGGAGCAGGCCCACCGCGCGGAGGATTTCGTTCCAGTCGTGTTTGGGCAGCGCGCCGAAGGGACTGACGAGGGGGAGGTTCATCGTCTTCGCGTCGGCGATGTAGTATGACGAGCAGATCAGATTCTCGCCGCACCACCAGAGGCAGAAGCACGCCTCGAAGAAGATGCCCTTTCGTACGAAGCCGAACCCGGCGACGAGCGGGGCGATGCACTGCGCCGCCGTACCCGCCAGGGCGCACAACACACCGGGCAGCCAGAGCGTGACGAAGTGCCCCAGCTCGTGGATGCCGAGATCAATCCCTGCAAAGATATTCTCGAAGAACATGTCGGTCGCCTGCTGCGCCGTCCGCGAGAACACGACATGATACCCCGTCCACAGCATGAGCAAAACGGCGGGGATGCGGAGCTGCCAGCTTGGTTTCATCGGGCCTTCATGCCTACCGCGAATGCGCCTTGATCCATTCGGCGATCTGGGGCACGGATTGTTCCGTCACCATGGTGTGCTCGACGCCCTCACGAATGATGATCTGCTTGTCTGCGGACGCGATCTTCTCGAACTCCCGGCGCATGACGTCAATATCGAAGAGCTCGTCCTGGTCGCCGATGATGCACACCAGCGGCAGGTCAATGGCCCGCAGCCCCGCCTCGTAGTCGGCCAGTTGGGTCGCCCGGGTCCAGTTCAGGGAGTAATCGGCCACGGACAGCTCGTCGTCCTCGTCGGCGATGTTGTAGTGCAGGAATCGGATCGAGGGATTGAGGAGCGCCAGGGCGAGCTTGGCCCGCGAGACCTCCGCCGCGCCGGTGTCGTCGCGGCGGTTCTGAGGGGCCTTGTGGTGGAAGTGTGGGGCCAGGAGGACGAGGCCGTCAATGTCCTTCTTGTATTCAGCGCAGTACTTCACCGCGACGCCGCCGCCCGCGGAGTGGCCGCCGAGGAAGAGCTTCGCGCAGCGAGGCCCGCGGATCGTATCGAGTATGCGCTCGACGTCCTTCAGGAGCATGATGGGCACGGGCACGTCGCCGCGCGGTCCGCCGCTCAGGCCGTGGCCGCGGAGGTCCATCAGGTAGGTCCCGATGCCCTCCCTGGCGAGGTCCAGCCCTACATTGCCATAGGCCCCGCCGTGGCACGTGGACCCGTGGATGAAGAGAAGGCAGGGATACCTCTCCGCGCCCTCCGGAAGAAATTCCCGGTAGGCGATTTCGATGCCGTCCTCGGCTTTGATCGTCTTCACATGGTCGGGCATGGGGGATCCTTTCACGGGGGACTCTACCCCGCCACATAAATCCTTGCTCTTCTCGAACGAGGGTTGGGGTTAGCCGAGGAACGGCTTCAGGAACGCCGCCGCCTTGCCGACCGTCTCGTCCAGCTTCTCCTTGCCGGGGCACGGCTCCAGCTCGTTGACGTATCCGTCGAAGCCCGCCTTCCTGAGCGCGGCGAAGAAGGTCTTGAAGTTGATCTGCTTGTTGTCGGCGTACTCGACGCGGGTGAAGCGCACCTCCGTGCCGTCGGCGAGCTTCAGCTTGCTCTCGGCGTCGGGACGCACCTCAAGGGTTTGGACGTGGACGCCGAAGAGATGATCCTTTATCGGCTCGAACATGTTCTTGTTGAACTTTTCGCGGGCCATCAAGTGGTTCGCCGGCTCGGCCATGACGCCGAAATTCGGCTCGCCGATCTCGGCGATGGACTTGACCGCTTTCTTGATCGTCTCGAAATCCCCGCCCGTATGCATCTGGTAGAGGATCCGCAGGCCGAAGGGCGCGGCGAGCCGCGCGGCCTTCTTCAACGTGGCCAGGTCGCCGCTCACGCGGATGCCCTCGCCGCCGAGGTCGGCGATGATCCTCGCCACCTTTTTGAAGGCGGTCTCCCCTTCGCCGTCCGGCTTGCCCTGGAATGCGCCCTCGAAGACGGATAGTTTGTTCTCGGCCAGCCCGCCGCGGATGGCGTCGAGATCCGCCTCGCTCGTGTTTGCATTGAGTTGCGTCGCGCGCAGGTCCACGGCCTGGTAGCCGTGCCGCCCTGCGAGATCGAGAAACTCCCTGACCGAGATGATGGTCCCATTGCCCGACTCCACCAAGCGACCCGAAAGCGACAGTTTCATGGCTTATCCTTTCATCGAATGTTCCGAGTATTAGTGGTTGCTTCTTCTCCGGCAGAAGATTCTACCGGATTTTCAGGTCGGCACAAGGAGAAAATGGAACGCAACGTCTTTTCCCGTGGAAAATGTTCGCGGTGGTTGCTATAATCCTCCGCGCTGTTCAGCCTTTTTGGACTTACCGATGAAAATTCTGTCAGATCTTTCCGATTCCCAGCGCGAGGCGGTGACTCACATCGAGGGCCCGCTCTTGGTGGTGGCCGGGGCTGGCAGCGGGAAGACGCGCGTCATCACCCGGCGCATCGCCTACCTGATTGACCAGGGCGTCGCGCCCGCGAGCATCCTCGCCATCACCTTCACGAACAAGGCGGCCGGCGAGATGAAAGAGCGCATCGAGCAGTTCTGCTCCGATGCTGGCCTGTGGGTCTCGACGTTCCACTCCATGTGCGCTCGAATCCTTCGCCGGGAAATTTCCGCGCTGGGTTACAGTCCAACGTTCACCATTTACGATGAAAGCGACTCCCGCGACTGCGTGAAGCAGGCCATGCACGATCTGAACGTGGACACGGCCACGTTCCGACCGCAGGGCATAAGGGCCGTCATCAGCAACGCCAAAAACGACATGCTCACCCCAGCGCAGTTCGCCGCGCAGGCCGGGGGATTCCGCCAGGAGGTCGTCGCGCGGATCTTCGAAAAGTATCAGCAAATCCTTGTCGAAAACAACGCCCTCGATTTCGACGATCTCCTCCTCAAGCTGGCGGAGCTGTTCACCGAGTTACCCGATGCGCTTCGGAAGTACCAGGACCGTTTCCATTTCGTGCTCATTGATGAGTACCAAGATACGAATCACGCGCAGTATATAATCGCCCACCAGTTGGCGGATCAGCGGCGCAACATCTGTGCCACCGGCGATCCCGACCAGTCCATCTATGCCTGGCGCGGGGCGGACATCCGCAACATCCTCGATTTCGAGAAGGACTATCCCGACGCAAAGGTCGTCAAGCTGGAGCAGAACTACCGTTCCGTCAAGCGCATCCTCCGCGCGGCCTCCGAAGTTATCCAGCGCAACATCATGCGCAAAGAGCGCGGCCTGTGGAGCAACAGGCCGGAAGGGGACCTCATCCGCCTGATCCGGTGCGAGGACGAGGAGGCCGAGGCGGAGACCATCGTCGAGGAGATCCGCCGCGTTGTCGGCAAGGACATAGACTACTCGGATATCGCCGTCTTCTATCGGGTGAACGCCCAGTCGCGCCCCATCGAGGCGGCCCTGCGCGACAACGGCATCCCCTACACGATCGTTGGCGGCGTGGAGTTCTACCTGCGTAAGGAGATCAAGGACATCCTCGCTTACCTGCGCGTCTGCGTGAACCCCGCGGATGACCTCAGCCTTCAACGCATCATCAACGTCCCGCCTCGCGGCATCGGCGCCACAAGCGTGGCGAAACTCATGGAGCACACCGACGCGCGTGACTGTAGTTTGTACGATGTCATTGCGCACGGCGCGGATCGGAGTTGCGGCGTCGGCGGCAAGGCGCTCGAAGGGCTTCGGTCATTGAAGGGAGTTTTCGCACGGATAAAGCAACTCCCTACGCGCCCCGTATCGGATGTCGTGAAAGAAACCGTTATGGCCACGGGCTATCGGGACTACCTGGGTGCGGACGAGGAGGACCGTGTCGCGAACGTGGAGGAGTTGGCGAACGCCGCCGCCGAGTACGATCGGCGAAACCCGGAGGGTTCCCTCGAAGGGTTCCTGGAGGAGGTGGCCCTTATCTCGGACATTGACTCGTGGAATGATGAGTCGGCGGCGGTCACGTTGATGACGCTCCACTCCGCGAAGGGGCTGGAGTTTCCCGTTGTTTTCATCTCCGGCCTCGAGGAGGGGCTGCTGCCCCATCAACGGGCAAAGGACTCGAACGAGGAATTGGAGGAGGAGCGCCGGCTGTGCTACGTGGGCATCACGCGCGCCCAGGAGAAGTTGATTCTGACCCACGCCCGCAGCCGATTTCAGTTCGGCCAGTCGTCTCTGGGCCGGCCGTCGCGCTTCCTCGATGAGATACCGGACGATGTGGTGGAGGAGGTCAACCGCGTGCGCATGGAGAGGGCGGTGTGTGCGAGTCGCAGCCCCGCATCATCCTGGGATTTCCCGGAGTGGCACGAGTTCGCCGTGGGCGACTCGGTCCGTCATCCGAGGTTCGGCGACGGATATGTCCTTGCCGTTTCCGGTTATGGCGACAACCGTCGCGCGCGGGTCAAGTTCCGTCAGGGGGTAAAGAACCTTTCGCTGAAACATGCAAATCTCGAGAAGGTTTGAGAACATTCTTTATTGGACAAAGGAGAGAGTTCATGGCAGGCAAGGTGAAACTTGGCATCATCGGCGTCGGGCAGATCGGCAAGTCGCACATCAAACGATACAGCGAGATTCCGGATGCGCAGATCGTCGCCGTGGCGGACATCAACGAGGAGGAGGCGAAGCGCGTGGCCGCCGCGAACAACATCCCACACGTTTTCACGAACTTCCACGACCTGCTGAAGATGGACGAGATCGTGGCCGTGGACGTGTGTCTGCACAACAACTTCCACGCCCCGATCACGATTCATGCGCTGGAGGCGGGGAAGGATGTCTACTGCGAAAAACCCATGGCCGGGGCCTACATTGATGCGAAGCAGATGTACGACACGGCAAAGCGCCTCAAAAGAAAATTGAGCATCCAACTCAGCACGCTTTTTGCGATTGAGACAAAGGCCGCAAAGCGGTTGATCGCCGATGGACATCTGGGGAAGATCTATTACGCCAAGTCCAGCGCCTATCGTCGCCGGGGCAGGCCGTATGTGGACGGCTATGGCACTTCGTCCTTCGTCCAGAAGAAGACCGCCGCCGGCGGCGCGCTCTACGACATGGGGGTGTACCACATCGCGCAGGTCCTGTATCTGCTCGGCAACCCGGCCGTGGAAGCGGTGTCCGGCGCAACGCACCAGGAAATTGACATGTACGAAGACCGCCGAAAAAAGGGCGGATATGACGTCGAGGAACTGGGCATCGGCCTGATTCGCCTCGGCGGGGGCATCACCTTCTTCCTCGAGGAGAGCTGGGCCATCCATCTCGGCGGCACCGATGGCAGCAAGATTTGCGGCAGCAAGGGAGGGGTTTCTCTCTCCCCCCTGGCCTATTTCTCGGCGATGAGCGACATGAGCATGAATTCCTCCTTTGATCTCTCCGCTGCGGATACTCGTTGGCACAGTTGCTTCCCGGAGACCAGCGCCTACGACAGCCCCCAGCACCACTGGATCGCCGTCCAGCAGGGGCGCGTCCCCCTCATTGACACCGCGGGCATCGCGCTCAACACCATGAAGATCAGCGAGGGGATTTACCTCTCCTCGAAAAAGGGCAAGGAAGTGACGGGGAGCCAGATCGAAAAGGCATCCAAGTCCACGGCGATCAAGGGTCTGTAGACTGCAACACGCGGGCGGGGGCGGACGACTACCGCTCCCGCATCTTCTCTGGCAGGGAAGGAACGACTCATGGCGAAGCGGAGACATCTCCTCGTCCTCATGCCGCACACGGGCGAGTGTTTCAGTTGCAGCGGGGTCGTGGCAAAGCACACGGTGCACGGGGACCGGGCCACGTTTGTGACGGTCTGTTCCGGCGCCCGCCTGGGCGAGTCATGGGACAGGCATGTGGAGCGATGCCGGGCCGCAGCCCGGATCCTCGGCGCTGAATTCGAGGCGATGGACTTCCCAAGCTCTGGCGCGCTGGAGGTGAATTGGGAAACCAAAGTCAAAATGGCCGAACTCCTCCGCAGGCATCGGCCCGACATCCTGATTACCATGCCGAGGGAGAGCCTTTACGAACAGCCCCATTCCGACCATGAGAGCACGCACCTGCTTGTCTATCATGCACGCGACCTCGCCGCACGAGACATCGCCTTGCCCTCCGGCTCAGCCCCCCACTTCGTCAACGACGTTTATTTCCTCAGTGACGGTCAGCCTGGCGATGTCTTCATTGACGTCACAGACGTCTCGGACCTGGCGCAGCGCGCCTGGAAAGAAATCGGATACGACGACCTGCTGGGGTCGGTCCACGGGGCGTTGCCTGCCGGAATCTCGCTGAAGCGCTCCGTGAATTATCGGCATCGGGTACGGAAGGGAATCGCCGTCGAGGCCTATCGCCCCTGCTACTACGAAGAAAAGGTCTTGCCTCTGTTCCCCGATTGAGCGCCCCGCTCATCGTTGGCCCTGGACGGGGAGGCATTCGCCCATGCTTGTCTTTTCCCTTCCGCCCCGATATAATTTGCGACAGGTCCTGAAATTGGGTTCTGCGGAGGTGAAGCCATGACCAAGGTTCGCTATGAAGAGATGCTGCCCCATGAGGCCGTCGAGGCCCGAACGAAATGCCCCGTCGCCTTTCTACCCATCGGCGGGATCGAATGGCACGGCGAGCACAACTGCCTCGGTCTCGACACGGTGAAGATTCATGCCATCGCCATGCGGTGCGCTGCGCAGATCAGCGGCGTCGCCTTCCCGCCGCTTTTCTACGGTGAACCCCGCGAGAGTTACCTTATGGAAGCCAATCATGATCCCGATGGGAAGATTCGCGAGAAGATGAAGCTGCCCGAGGGGAGCTTCGCCCCCGGCTACATGGAGGAGCACCGCCGCAATGCGGACCTCGGCTATGTGAACCTGCTCCTTCACATACTCCATGAGTTTCGCAGCCTCGGCTTCAAGGTCATCGTGGTCATGGCGGGACACTATCCACTCCTCCGCCACGCCACGGCGGCGGCCGAGCTATTCAATCTGGAGGTTCGCAACGCCGCCACGGCCTGGGCCTGCACGGGATACGAGCTCGTGCGCGACAAGATCCCCCACGCCGGCGACCACGCTGCCGCATGGGAGACGTCCCTGATGATGGTCCTGCGGCCGGAACTCGTGGACCTGTCTCGCCTGCCGACCGATCCCAACGAGAAACTGATCGGCGTCGGCGGCCGCGACCCCCGGCAATTCGCATCAAAGGAATACGGGGAGGAAGGTCTGGCCGCCATCATCGAACGGGTCCGCGAAAAGGTCCAGCAGCTTCTGAAGCCATACATCAAGTGAGCAAAGGATAAGCCATGTCCGACCCAACCGCCCTACTGACCCAGGGGGTGCTCCCCGCTCACGACCATCGCGTCCTTGAAGCCGGGTCGCTGGATTTTCCTTATCGGCTTCCATCACCCGAATCGAAAGAGGAATGGGAGAAGCGCGCCGAGTTCGTTCGGCAACGCATCCTCCTGTCAGGTGGGTTGCTGCCCATGCCCCCGCGCACGCCGCTGCGAGCGAAGGTCTTCGACAAGGTGGAATACGATGGCTTCTCGGTGGAGAAGGTTTACTTCGAGAGCTACCCCGGCTTCCTCGTCACGGGCAACCTGTTCCGGCCTCTCGGTCGGAAAGGCAAGTTCCCCGGCGTCCTCTGCCCCCACGGCCACTGGGGTGAAGGCCGGCTGGCCCACACCGACAAGGGATCGGTACCCGGGCGCTGTCTGACCCTGGCGCGTCTCGGATTCGTCGTGTTCATGTATGACATGGTCGGCTACAACGACAGCGGCCAGGTGAAGCACCGTCCGCCGAATGAATTTGGTCCGGCGACGGAAATCTGGGGGGTAACCACCTTCGGCCTCCAGCTCTGGAACAGCATCCGCTCCATTGACTTCCTGCAATCCCTCCCCGATGTGCGCAAGGACAAAATCGGTTGCACGGGGACGTCCGGCGGCGGCACGCAGACCTATATGGTCGCGGCGGTGGACCGGCGGGTGACGTGCGCCGCGCCCGTGTGCATGATGTCCGGCCATTTCCAGGGTGGGTGTCACTGCGAGAACGGCCCGCAGCTCCGGCTGGACGGCATGAACAATGTCGAGGTGGTCGGGGCCTTCGCGCCGCGGCCTGTCATCCTGATCTCATGCCCCCAGGACTGGACGAACATCAACCCCGTCGCCGAGGCGAAGGCGCTCAAGAATATCTACAAACTCTACGGGGCGGAGGACCGCGTCGCCTCCGCGCACTTCGACGCGCCGCACAACTACAACCAGGACTCGCGCGAGGCGATGTACGCCTGGTTCTGCCGGTGGTTGAAGGGGGACCGAACGGTCGGCCGAAAGATCGCCGAGCCGCCGTTCAAGCCGCTTACCCCTGACGAACTGCTGATATTCAAGAAACTATCGAGACCGAAACATGCGCCGGAGGGTGTAGAGGCGATTCAGAAGGTCGTCAACCATCACGAGCGGCAGATCGCAAACCTTCGGTCAAAGACGAGGAAACAACTGACCGATTTGCGCAAGATGCTGGTCGGGCCGTATCGAATGATGCTCTCCGCCTCGTTGCCGACACGGGACGAGTTGGCGTACAAGGTCCACTGTCGCGGGTTCAACATCGAGGGCTGCACCGCACAGGGCCGGATCATCATGCGACGCGGCGTCGGCGACAACATCCCGGCCATCTGGCTCACGCCGAAAGGTGCGGAGAAGAATCCGCCCACGACGTTGGTGGTTGCGCCCGAAGGCAAGAGCTGTCTCTTGACAGCCGATGGCACGAAACTATCGCCGTTGGCCGCGGCGCTCCTTGCTCGGGGGCATCGCGTGATGGCGATTGACACGTTCCTCACCGGCGAGATGGCGGCGCTCCGGCCCGTGGCCGAGCAGGTGCGCAGGGCGAATCACTTCCATACGTACAACCGGACGGAGACGGCCCACCGCGTGCAGGACATCCTGAGCACCATCGCCGCGTTGACGTGTTTCGAGAAAGCGCAAATACTTCATCTTGTGGGAATCGGCCAAGCGGGGATCTGGTGTCTGCTGGCCCGGCCTTTGGCCTCGATTACGGGAATGACCGTTTGCGACATGAACGGCTTCGACATGGAAAGCGATACGAAGTGGGCGGAGCAGTTTTTCATTCCGTTGATTCGCCGTGTGGGCGACGTCCGAGCCGCCGTCGCCCTCGCCGCTCCCGCGCCGCTGTGCCTGCACAATCTGCACAAGACCTTCCCGATGCAATGGGCAAAGGATGTCTATCGGGCGTCGGGGAGCGGAAGGAAGTTGTCCATCCACAGGCGTGACATCGAAGTCGAAGCGCTTGCATCCCTGGTGAGTGGAGGGCGCAGGTAGTTGCGCCTCTCATTTTTTGCGCAGTTTCGCCTTTTTCAGCGAGCGCAGGTCGGCCTTATCCTGAGCGCGACCGGCGGCCTCCTTTGATCGGATGAGGTCATCGAGCGATAGGTACTGCGTTTCCACGTGGGCGTACTTCGCATCGGCCCGTCGGTTCCACGCCTCCTCAAAATCGGGCACGCCGCTGAGGCTCGACAAGAGATCAATCCGGACCGGCGCGACGCCGAGTTGGACGATCACGTTGGGGTCTGTGAGATCGTCCACGGAGAAGCCGAGATCGGCTCCGCCAAAGAACTCCTTAATCGCCGTCAAGATTCGCCTTGCGGCGTCAGGCGAGCCATCGTGAAAAATGTCAAGGTCCTTCGTGGCCCTGGGGCGGGCGTGATGGGCCACGGCGTGCGCGCCGACGATCAGATACCTAACGCCGTTTGCGTTTAATGACTCGAGAAACTCTTCGTAGTCGGATGGGGCCATCCAGTCCCTTTGCTTTCAGCGAACTCATGAGGCACTCGTCCACCGCCTCGACCCGTTGGTCGGGCGTCAACTCCTCGAACCAAAACCGGAAATCCTCATCCTCGGCCTCGTCCTTGCGCACGACGACGCCCGTCCAAATCCTCCCATTCCTGTCAATCGCCCGGCCTCGTTTTTGCACGGTCTTTTTTCCAATTGTATAATTTTCCTTTAGCCGTCCGAATTATAGCATAGAGCTATGGAGATAGCAAGTCGGAGAAGGTATAATCGCATTATGTCGAATTCCATCTTGCCATTTGACGACACGCCCAAGTACGGGGACCGAGGTAGCTACCTGTTGCTTCTTTACCTGAAACGACAACGGAACATTACCATCGGCGGATTGGGAACAGTGAAGTTCACAAATGGGTACTACATCTACGTCGGTTCGGCCATGCGGAATCTGTCCGCCCGGATCGCGCGGCATCTCCGGAAGCGAAAGCGACTTTACTGGCATATTGACTACCTCCTCCAGGTCGCCGACAGCGTCACGCCGTTGCCCATTCGATCTTCCGAGAAGATGGAATGCAGGATTGCCGAGGCCCTGGCGTCGCTCTTGCCGCCCGGACCAGAGGGATTCGGATCGTCCGACTGCAATTGCCCCACCCATCTATTTCGCAGTAAAAAGAATCCCCTGCGCAGCATATCGTTCCATAACCTCTTGCAGCGCTTCCGGATGCGCCATCCTGCATAAGGGTTTGTACCGGCCCCATTTTTTATTTGACAGGATGTATGTGGGTGTGGTAGATGTCATATATGATACAATACTCTCAAATATGAGACTACGCAATGGCGAGGAGCGCCGAGAGAACGTTGGATGTCCTGGAATATCTCGGCCGCGCGGCGACGCCCGTGTCGGCCGCCGCGTTGTCCGGCGGTCTGCGCATCCCGCGCGCGACCCTCTTTCGCCTGCTCAAGGATCTGATCCGGCGCGGATACGTAAGCCGTGATATGGGCAACGGAGCTTACACGCTGGGCCTTCGCGTGCTCCCCCTCGCCGCCGCTGTGCTCAACCGCATGGACATTCGCGAGGCGTCGTACGATCCAATGCACAAACTGCTGGCCGAGAGCCAGGAGACGGTGGAGCTGCTCGTCCCCCATGAGGACGAGATGATCTTTGTGGAAAAGATGGACAGCCCGCAGTCCATGCGAATCTTTGCGCGGGTCGGAAGTACGATCCCGCTGCTCCATCTGATGGCGCATGGCAAGGTGATGCTCGCGTTCATGCCGGAAGAACAGAGGCGCGCATACCTGACGAGGCCGATGCGCAGGGATGCAAAGGGCGCACCCGTGAAAAGGGCGCGACTGGAGACGGAACTGCGCCGCGTTCAACGGCGGCACTGGGCGGTGGACCATCAAGAGGCGCGGCTCGAGGTCACGCGATTCTCCGCCCCCGTGTTCGATCATCTGGGGAAGTTTACAGGCGCGGTGGGCTTCGCCGGCCCGACGATCCGGCTGCCCCGCCGACGGCAGAAGGAGTTTGCCCGGATGGTCCTCGTCGCCGCTCGGAGCATCACCGCCAATCTGGGGGGAACGTATCCTGTGTGAGGACAATGGCTTGTATTTATGGATAAGGAAGGAGAAGTAACATGGCAAATCGCCCGAAGAAATTGATGTTGATCGGACTGGACGCGCCTGTGCCGAAGGCCATCTGGGACTACGCGAAGAAGGGCAAGCTGCCGACCTTCGCAAAGCTTATCAAGGAGGGCGTGTTCGCCCGCAATTGCATGGCCCCGTATCCGACGATCACGCCGCCGAACTGGACGACCATCGTCACCGGCGCGTGGATGGGCACGCACGGCATCACATGTTTCAACGTGCATAAGCCCGGCACGCCCCTCGATGCGACCTACATGGGGTTCTACACCGCCGACTGCCAGGCGGAATATATCTGGGACGCGGCCGAACGCGAGGGGAAGCGTTGCGTCATCTTCAACTACCCGTCCACATGGCCGACCACGCTGAAGAAAGGCATCCAGGTCGGCGGGGCGGGGCTCAGCGTGAATGAGTGGCGGACGGACGGACGGCGCACCACACCCCCCTCCAAGGCGGAATGCAGTCCGCATCAGGTAGCCGGCTCGGTCCGGTGCAGCGTGTGCGATGCGCACCTCTTCACCGTCGAACCCTACCCGCGGGCCACGGTCATCCAACTCGCAAAGGCGTCGGGTTGGAAGAATGTGTCGCTGAACGAGAATGACATCGAGGCCATGCTGCCCCTCAGTTACCCGGGGGCGCTGGATCAGATCAAGGAGAAGAAGACCTATCATCTGCTCGTGCAGCAGAGCGGAAAGAAGGGCTATGACCGCATCCTGGTGACTTCGACCAAGGACGGGAAGAAAGCGTTGGTCTCGCTCAAGGTGGGCGAGTGGAGCGAGACCCTTTCCGAGACATTCAAGACATCGAGCGGGCGGTGCGAGGGCGTCTTCAAGATCAAGTTGATTGAACTCTCCAGCGACGCCAAGAAGTTGCGCCTCTTCTTCACCCCCATCTGCCAGACCGACGGCTGGGCCTCGCCGAAGGGCGTGGCGAAGCAGTTGCAGGGGATCAACGGCATGCCCCTGCCGGAGAGCCTGTACAAGCACTACATGCTGGGATGGATTGACCCCGACACGTGCATGGAATTGTGGGAGATGGTCCACACCTGGTACGCGGAGGCCGTGACTCGGCTTCTGGAGAAGGGCAAGTGGGACATGTTTTTCATGCACGCGCACATCATGGACTGGGCGGGGCACAGTATCCTCACACCCGCCGACCCGGCCCGCACACCCGATAAGCAGAAGAACGCCGTTCACCAGAAGATGCTTTTGCAGAGCTATCAAAGCTGCGACAGGCTGATCGAGCGCGTCCTGGCCAACGCCGACAGCGATACGTTGGTCATCATTGTTTCCGACCATGGCGCGAAGGCGGGAGGGAAGCATGTGCCGATTCCGAAGATGCTGGTTGATGCGGGCCTGCTCGTCCAGATACCAAAGAAGGAGGGCCAGATCGGCCCGCCGCAGGTGGATTGGACGAAGACGAAGGCCGTCCAGCAGCGCGCGACCTATATCTACGTGAACGTGAAGGGCCGCGACCCGCACGGCATCGTCAAGCCCGGCAAGGAGTACGAAGAGGTGCGCGACCGGATCATCGCGGCGCTTTACGACTACAAGGATCCCGAGACGGGCAAGCGCCCCATCACAATTGCGCTCCGCCGCGAGGACGCGCGGATCATGGGCCTCTATGGCGACCGGGTCGGCGACGTAGTGTACGCCGTCAGCGAGGAATTCGGCGGGCAGCACGGCCAGCACCTGACCACCGAGGACTTCGGCATGGGGTCGCTCGACGCCCTCTTTATGATGAAGGGGCCGAACGTAAAGAAAAACCATGTTCTCGAACGGACTATGTGGCTCACAGATATCGTCCCGACGATCTGCCACATGATGAACCTGCCCGTCCCGAAGCAGTGCGAGGGCGCGGTAATCTATCAGGCCATGGAAAACCCGGACATCCATCGCACCGAACTGGCCGAGGTGAGCAAGAATTACGAACGGTTGAAGAAGGTCTATGACGCCGAGGTCTCCCTTTCACATTCCTACAACAGGACATGAGGAAGGGCCCCGTCGTCCGGGGGGGGCTACTTCACCTCCGGAAGGCGATACTTGACGGTGCATAGGAAGTGGGCGCCGCGTGCGATGACATCGGTCCACGAGAGGGTGTGCGCGCCCTCATCGAGGGCGACGTCGTCGGCGGGGGGAGCCATCTCAACGACGATTGCATCGGGCGGGAGGCGCAGCGTGTGGGAGTAAAGCGTCTCCGGTCCCGGCGAGTGGCGGTACTGGTAAACCCACAGGTCGCCTTCCTTTCGCACCAGGCCGGCGACTTCGTAGAAGGACTGGATGGTGCGCTCCTCGCCGGGCGGGATGGGCGCCCGCAGTGAGATAAGGTAGTTGGTGCGTTCATCAATAGGGGTGGCAACGAAGACGAGAAGGTTCTCATCCTCGTCATAGACCTTGAGCAGCTTCGCCCGTGGTCCAGAGGAGAATGAGACCTGCGAGATCGGCACGCGGCCGGTGTTGCGCTCCACGACATCCGCCCGCGCCACGGCCTTTCCGGAGGCGTCAATGGTGATGATGTTGCTCTGCTTGTTGATGACCTCCATGTAGTCGGGAATGGCCAGCCCGAGGATGTCGAGTTGCGGGATCATGAACTCGACGCGAATCTCGAATTCCTCCCCGGCTTTGAGTTGTTTCTGCCAGATCATGTCCACGCCCTCATCCGTGCGGCGGGTGAGTGTGGCCCTCGGGGAAGTTGAGGCCACATCGGCGCCGGACGGAAGACGCAGAGCGTGTTCGTAAAGCGCCTCCTGGCCGAGGAGAGGCCGATTGAAATGATACAGTAGGCGGTCACCTTTGCGAAGGATGAGGCGTTCCATCTCCCACGTTGTCTCGAAGCGCACCGATCCGCCGGGGGGCACAGGGTCGTTGAGTTTCAGCGTGTACTCGATGCCGTTCTCGCGGCCTTGCCATAGAAACGAAACCGGTCGCCCCGCCGAATCCCTAACGGAAATCAACGCCCCTTCGGCGGAGTGGAGCGTGAAAAAGCGCTGCTCATTGGGACTGGCGTTTCTCTCACTCATCTCCGTCACCAGTTGAGCGCGTCCGTGCCTGTCCACCTCGACGCGCTGCGTCTGATGGGGACCATCGCGAAGTCGGAATTGTGCGACCTCCGCCAGGAGCCGCAGATCGGGGCGACCGGGGCAGAGCTCCAGGGCCTTCGCAATGGCTGCATTTGCCTCGTCGCGTTTTCCCTGTTCCGCCAGGCAGGCGCCAAGGCGAAGGTGGGCCTCGGCGCACACCTGCGCGTCGGCGCTGTAATCCGCGATGATCTTCTTGTACAGTTCTATTGCCGCCGGCGCGGATTCCCGCTCTTTTGCCTTCGCGGCGTCGAGGAGGTCTTTGGCGGTCTGGGCGCAGAGGGGCGTTGTCACGAAAAGAGAGAGTACATAGGGCAGAAGCAGCCTGTTCATGCTCATATTCCGATGAGGGACTCGGTTGCCGTGTACCAGCGCGCCGGCTCGGCCGCAAGGGCTGATTTCGCCTTTTCTGAGAACGGTTTGACCATCGCGACCTCAAGCGCCATGCATGTGAAGCCGCACGACTCACAGAGCCGGTTGAGCGACTCGTTGACAACCCCCGATGCAACGACCAGCGAGCCACCAATTGGAGCGATGGCGGCGATATGCCCGAAGAACGCGCGAGCGACGTCCTCGGATGCGGCGAAGTCGAGGATACCTGTCATGATCTCCGTCTTTCTGGCAGCCAGCAATGGAGCGGAGGCGAGCGTGGCCGTGGCCTGGATCTCTCCGGCCTCATCGGTCAACACATACGTCGCTGCCGGCAGTGTTTTGGGGCGGCGCTCCCGCCGCCAGACCCAAAGATCGTCGTCGAGCGGCATGTAGCCGTCATGGTTCTTGAACCACTGGTCGAGGAATCGGCGCAAGGCGGAAACATCCGTAGGCTTGCACGCGCGGACCGGGCCGGGCGCTTGCCGATGTTCGCCATTGTGGCTCCTCGCCGCAAGGAGGTTGAAGCGCTGCTGCTCGTGCTGGATGTAGTATCGCACGCGGGTGTATTCGCGATAGCCAAGCGATTCGTAGAGGCGCTGGGGCATGGAGTCGGCGCCGGTGTAAAGCTGGCTGGCATCCAGATCGCTCCCGCGCATGAAGTCGAGCGCGGCGGTAAGCACCTTGCGGGCCAGGCCCTTCCGACGATGATCGGGATGGGTCATTACCGTATCCACCATGCCGACGTCGAGTGCCTTCCCGCCAAATTGGACTCTTGAGGTAGTGACAAGTGCATTGGAGACGATCCGCCCCTTGTGCACCCCGGCGAAGCAATGCTCCGACGACATGCCGGGCCGGGAGAGATACCAGCGCATGAATTCCTCGTCCACGGCGATCACGCCCTCGTACTGGGCGAACGAGACGCGGGCGAGGGAGATAATATCATGCAGGACATCCCCGATCGCCGCGTGTGTCTTGACTTCGTATCCGTTCATAGCGATGAAATGCACATTAGCACCCCTCAATCCTGGGTGTCAAGCGATTTCAAACCGCCCATGCCGTAGCACACCAAGTGGCCCCTTTTGTTCGCCCGATGGATTTTGTAGAATATGGCTTATCGTCCACCAAAGATCGTCCATGGTTCACTGAATACAGGAGGTTGTACCGTGCAGAGATTGAGACTCATTGTCCTCGTATTGGCGGTGCATTTTTTCGTTCCTTCATACGCAACAGGCGAGGACCAACTCTCCTGGCCCCAGTTCCACGGTCCGAAGCGGGACAATATCTCCACCGAGACCGGGCTTCTGAAACAGTGGCCGTCCGGCGGGCCGAAACTCCTTTGGCGGGCCGAAGGCCTGGGGTTCGGCTACTCCACCGTCGCCATCGCTGGCGGCATGATCTTTACCGCGGGCAATATCGAAGATGACACCGTCGTTATCGCAATGGACATGGACGGCAAAATTTTGTGGAAGGAAAAGAACGGCCGGGCGTGGGGGGAACCATACCCCGGCACACGCGGGACGCCTACCGTTGACGGTGATCGCCTCTACCATGAAAGTCCTCACGGTGATGTTACCTGTTTCGAAGTGAAGACGGGCAAGAAACTCTGGAGCGTAAACATCCTCGAAAAGTTCCAGAGCAAGAACATCCACTGGGCCCTGTCCGAGTCGCTCCTGATTGATGGCGATCGCGTCATCTGCTGCCCCGGCGGCCCGGAGGCGAGCATGGTCGCCCTGAACAAGCTCACGGGGGAGGCGGTGTGGAAGGCCGCCAGCGTGGGCGATCTGGCGAGCTACACCTCGCCCATCCTGGCGGAATGTCAGGGCCTTCGGATGATCATCACGCTGACACTGCAGGCCATGATCGGCGTCAACGCCGACACCGGCGAACTGCTATGGAAGACCAAACACACAGCACTGTTCGATGAGAACATTCCCGATCCCATCTATCACGACGGCCATGTCTATGTGAGCACCCTGGGGGCGGGGACGGTGAAGTGGCGGATCAAGGTGGACGGGAAGAGCGTCTCGGTCGAGAAGGGCTGGCATTCGAGGGATCTCGATAACCAGCACGGCGGCGTCATCCTCCTGAACGGCTATCTTTACGGGTCGAGCACGGTATTCAACAAAGGCAAATGGGTCTGCTTGGATGCCGCAACGGGAGGCTTGGCCTACGCGGTAAACGGCGTCGGCAGAGGGGCTCTTACCTGCGCGGATGGGATGTTCTACATGCTGAACCAGAAAGGGCTGGTCGGCCTTGTTCCCCCCAATCCGGCCGAGTACAAGGTGATCAGTCAGTTCAACATTCCTCCTGGCGGCGAAGGTCCAACCTGGGCCCATCCGGTCGTGTGCGGCGGCCGGCTCTACATCCGGCACGGGCAGTTTCTGTATGCCTATGATGTGAAGGCGACGGAGTAGGAAGCAGGTGTCATTCCCGCGCAAGCGGGAATCCAGGGCCTCGCAAGCCGTGCCGGCACACGTGGATTCCCGCTCCCCGCTTAGGGCCTGCGGGGACAATCTTCGCGGGAATGACGAAGCAAGTCTGTGGCGTGAATCCCCCGTGACTGAGCCATTACCATCCGTATGCCCGGCGGGTGCCCGGCGACAGCTCGTTCCGCCTCACTTGCCCAGGACGCCCGTCCGTAGCCAGTCCGCCTCGGCCATGGAATAGAACTCCCCGTGGCCGGGGAAGACGCGGGCGAAATGCCCTCCTGATTTCAACCGCTCGTGGGTGTCCAGCATCAGCCGAGCGAGGTCCTGCATCTCCCGCCCGAAGAGGCGACCGTCGCTGTTGGTGCTCGTCATCAGGAATCGCGCGATGCTGAGCGTTGACTTCGTCCGCTCGGAGAGGCTTTGGAAGTCAATCAGGTAGTCGCCGCAGAAAAGCAGGCCCCTCTCCGGTTCGTAGAAGAACACCTGCGCGGGGACGTGCCCTCCGTGGCTCTCGATCACCTGGAAGTGCAAGTCGCCCACGTCAAACCGGCCGGTGATACGGAACGCACCCACCTGGCCTTCGGCCGACGGAAAGGGCTGGATGGATCTCGGGGCGCGCAGGTCGGTGAAGCGATTGATCAGCTTGGTATAGTATCCGTTCAGCGCCATCAGCCGACTGTCGCTGCCGTAGGCGCGGTTCTCGTGCTCGAAGATGCTCCGGCAGTGGAGGTGCATGAAGACCTCCGTCCCAAAGTCCTCCTGCAAGGGGGCGGCCCAGCCGGCGTGGTCGGCGTCCGGATGGGTGAAGAGGGCCCGGCGGATTCGCGCGGGATTGATGCCGTGTCCGCCGAGCCATTCCTTCACATCGGGATAGTAGATCCCGTAGCTCGAATCAATCAGCGTCAGGTCGTCGCCGGTCTGGAGGAGAAAACTGTTTGCCCCGGTGGGACAGACGAGCATGTGGAGCGACACGCGATCAGTCAGGCGCAGCGGCCCTGTAAGTCGCAATGTGAAATTGCGACCGGTCTTGCTGATCGAGGCCGTGGCGAGCTGGAGGATGTTCGTGAAGACCTCCGATGCCGCCATGGACTCCTCGTTCTCGCCGGCCTCGCGCTTGAAGCTGAGCAAGGTCTCTCGCAGCTCCTCGGAGGACTGGATCAGGTCCTTCAGTTCATTCAACTTGTCGGCGGGGAGAATGGTCTTGAGGTTCAGCAGGAACCGCTCGACCAGGCTCAGGCCGATCACGTTGTCAATGGAGCTGCCGTTGGCCCCCTGCCACTCGACATGGTAGTGATAGCCGCGCCGGTTGAGGTCCTGCAGGAGGGCCGCGACCTCATCGGGCGATTCCGTGGCCATGGCCATCTCGGCCATGCCGGGGGCCTCGTTCCCATCGTAGGACATGAAGATGACGTTGGCGCGGTGATCTTTCAGGACCATCGCGAAGGCGGCGAGCGTGCCGGGTCGGTCCTCCAGATTGACCTTGATTCGGAGCAGGCCACCCAGCTCCGTAATCTCAGCCTTTTTCTTATCCTCTTCGGATGGAGGGCCAAGGCAACCTTTGGCCTGGAGCGCCTCGGCCAGCGATCCCGCGGACCGGCCGCTGGCCACGCGGGTGGCGATGCGGACAAGGTTCGCGTTCTCGGAACGGTTGTAGTGGAACCTCTCGATGTTGGCCTTGTGTGCGGCGATGGCGCTCGACAGGTCCGCCAGCTCGCCAGGACGGTCCTGGAGGAACAGCGTTCCCTCCAGGAGCCACTCGCCGGACAACTGCGGGATGAGCCGGAGGCCGTTCTTTTCGGAAATCGCGTTTTGCGAAATAATCTCTTCAGGCATCAACCATGCTTCCGATGCGACTCCCCATATTTGCCGATAGCATAGCAGTGCGCGGCGCAAGGTTCAACTGAAAACGACGGCGCGAGGTAAACTACGGCCGAGGGTCTGTCTCAGACGGTATGGGCCTTGACTTTAAGAAATATGGAGTTTATATAGTATTCCTTTCCACATACCATCGCTGACCATTATTTGATAGGAGCCAATCATGCCAAGAGAATTGATTGCGACCGGACCGAACACGCCCGCCCTGCGGGAGTATAACGACGTTGATCCGAAAGAGGGCCAGGTGCTCGTGCGCACGAAGTTCAGCGCGTGCAAACACGGGACCGAGGCCGCCATGTATCACGGCGATGCGGCGTGGATGAAGAAAAAGATCCTCCCCGACATGCACCTGTTCGTCGAGTCGGACGAGCCGCGGAAGGGATTCCCAGTTTCTCTGGGCAACATGTTCGTCGGGACGGTGGAGAAGGTCGGCCCGAAGGTCGAGGGGTTTCAGGTCGGCGACCGAGTCTATGGTCACGGCGGGGCGCGCGACAGCTACACGCTGCCCGTCAACCGCGTGAAGAAGGTGCCCGAGGGCGTCACGCCGCAGGAGATCGTCTGCATTGATCCCACGGAGTTCGCCTATGGGGCCATCCGCGACGGCGACGTGCGCCTCGGCGACAACGTCGGCGTCTTCGGCCTCGGGGCGATCGGCCTGATGTGCGTCCAGCTTGCGAAGATCGCAGGCGCGGCGAAGGTCTTCGCCGTTGATCCCGTCAAGAGCCGGCGGGACATCGCCCTGGCTACCGGGGCCGATGCGGCCTTCGACCCGACGAAGATGGACGTGGCTCTGGAGATTCGCAAGATGACGAACAAGGTCGGCCTCGACGTGGCCATCGAGTACAGCGGCGCGCCCTCGGCCCTGAACGAGGCCGTGCGGAGCGTCGGGTACGGCGGGACCGTGGCTGAGGGGGCGGTGTGCAAGCCGTCGTCGCCCGCGCTGCGGCTGGGCGAGGAGTTCCACTGGAACCGGACGCGCATCATCTCGACGCGCGCCTGCAGCGAGCCGACGCTCGACCATCCTCGATGGACCGACCGGCGGATCATCGAGAGCGGCCTGCAGCTCTTCATCGAGAAGCGCCTGAAGGCCGACCCCATCGTGAAGCCGATCGTGCCCTTCGCCCAGGCGGCCGAGGCGTACGCCCTGATTGACAAGGACCCGGAGACCTACATCAAGCTGTCCTTCACGCACCCATAGGCCGGCGACGAAGATAATCACGGTGACAATCCGCTTTATCGGAGGAGGTCCATTGCAGAGGTGAGAGCGTCTCTCCTTGAGCGCGTGGCTTGCCCGAAATGCCGCGGCCCCCTGTCCGCCGAGCGCCTGCGGCGCAGCGGGAGCCAGATCATCAAGGGCGCGTTAGCCTGTGAATCGTGCAAGCAGGCTTATCCTATCGTCGCGGGGATTCCGTCGTTCTTTCTCCGGCCCCATCCCTATCCCGTCCTGTTCCTGCCCCCAGAGACATTGGTCCCGGACATGGGCCGGCTATACTACTCACGGAAGCGCAGCCCCATTCCATTCGTCAGGGCCATCCAATTGCACGGCGTGGAGAAATTCATGGACGCCGTTCGCAGGGGCGCGCCGCTCCCCTCCAAAATGGGAGCAGTGCCATGGAATCCTTCCGTTGACCCCATCTCGCCCATTAGCAGGCGCGAGGCGCGGCGATTTTCAACAAAGGCATTCTTTAAGCACACCGTCAACACCCTTATGAAGAAGCGCTGGTGGAAGGACAAGGGCTGTCTCGCATTTGCCGACGCGATTAAAGAGCTAACGCCGAGGCGGTTGCTGGACTTCGCCACCGGTCCGGGTGCGGTCGTGTGCAAGGCGCTCCTCGAATTGAAGAAGATGCAGGCCATCGCCTTAGAGATTTTTTTCGAGAAATGCCGGCTCGTCACGAGCGAGGCAAGGTACCTGGGCATCCGCCGTCGTCTGGAGGTTGTGCACGGCGACGCACGGGTGATGCCCTTCCCCGACAGGTCGTTTGACTGTGTCAGCGGGGCGGAGGCGCTGTATCATGTGGCCCACTACGAGGTCGCCCTCCATGAGGTTGCCCGCGTCCTCCGTCCCGGCGGTCACCTCGTGGCCAACGTGCACGCCAAATACCCGAGTCATTCCGGGGGACTGCTCACGCGCAGAGAGGAAGTGGAGTTCATCCGCTTCGCCCACCTGCCCCTCAGTGTGAAGCAGGTGCGGCGGAACATGGAGAAGGCGGGGCTGCGCGTCATCCGAGACCACGAGATCGGGAACACGCGGCTGCTGGTTGCGAGAAAGATGTAAGGTCCTTGATGAGACGCCGCGGCGCATGTTACGATGATCTTCCGAAGACAACGTCCATCCACGACGGTGCGTTCCAATGACACAAGGCCCTGAAAACAAGGGGCGAGGCGATCCAGTTGTCAAGCGCAGCGATTCCATCGCCGTCGCGGCGGGCAAGGCGCTGCGCTTTCACTTCGAGCAAATGCTGGCCAACGACGAGGGCGTGCGGGTCGGCGAGGAGATCGAGGCCGTGCATGACATGCGCGTCGCGACCCGGCGGCTGCGCGCCGCGCTGCGGGCCTTTCGGAAGCCCATCGGCGGGGAGCTGCTTGAGCCGCATCGCGTCGAGATGAAGTGGCTCGGTTCCGCCCTCGGTCAAGCAAGGGACATGGACGTGTGGCTGGAGTACCTCCGCGCCTATCTCCAGGACGCGCCGCCTGATCACCGCGAGGACATTCAGACCTACCTCGACGCGGAAACGACCGCGCGGGAGGCGCGCCGAAGGGACCTGATCGCCGCGCTCGACAGCGAGCGCTTCGTCAGGCTCCGCGAGGGCTTCCAGAAACTCCTCGACACGGACCTCGCTGCCTGCGGCGCAGGCAAGAGGATCGGCCCTTTCGCGGCCCGATCCATCCGCAAGCGGATGAAAAAGGTCCTGGCCTACGACGACGTCGTCGAGTCGGCCCCGGAGTCGGAGCTGCACCGGCTGCGCATCGCGGGCAAGCGGCTTCGATACACCTGCGAGTTCTTTGCCGACTGCTTCGGCAAGCGCGTGGCGAAGATGATCGAGATGCTCCGCGCAATGCAGGACGCCCTCGGCGCGCTTCACGATACCGTCGTCTGGCGGGATCGGATCGGCGAGACGAAGTCCGAGGCCCTCGTCCGACTGAAGCAGCGCCTAACCGACGAGGCGGACCGGCATCGGGACGAGTTTCTCCGCATCTGGTCGAAGCTAACATCCAGAAAATTCCAGAAAGCGCTCCGCAAAGAACTGAGGCGCGCCGCCAAATGACCGATCCTGCCGGGAAGAGGAACGGGGCAAACGACGGCGATTCAGTCCTTTCGGGAGGCCCGTAGCTCCTTGCCTGATTTTGCGCCGTGCTTGCGGAGGATCTCCACGATGTCGTCGCGCTTCTCATGCTGCGCCCAGTCCAGGGGCGTGTAGCCGCCGTAGGTCTCCACCAAGTTGGGGTCTGCGCCGTTTTCGAGCAGAAAGAGGACCATATCCCGGTGGCCTGCGCTCGCCGCGTAGTGCAGGGGCGTAACGTTAATCCCTTTTATACGCGCATTTACATCGGCCCCCTTGCGGACGAGAAGCGCGGCGGTCTCGACGTTTCCGCCGCTCGCGGCGCAATGGAGCAGCGTCGAACCGTTTCGGGTCCTGGCGTTCACGTTGCGAAGCCCCTCCGCCTCCAAAACCTCGCTCACGAACTTCATGTCCCCCCGGTAAATGGCATCCGCCAAGTTCTCAAGCCGTTTGGCTTGAAGCGAGGCATAGAGCGAATATGGGATCGCTATTGCCATCAACAGGAGGGCCGATGGGGCAAGGCACATCTTTAACAACTTGCTTGGTTCGTATGACGCATCATCTGCCGCGCCGATCAACAGGCGGACCGTCACGGCGATCGCGAGGGGGAAGCCTACGCCACCCGATATAGACATGATAATCAAGGGCAGCGCGCTGGAGTATCTGCTGAGGAGCGGGGTGTCAAATACATCCCAGAACAGAAAGAAGAACACCGCCGCCCAGCCAACCGCCGCGTGCAATGCAATGATGCCGACGACGATGGACCTCCCCACCTGCCGCCGCGACGCCTGCGGATGGTATAGTGAAAAGACAACACCGACTGCAACTTGACATACGAGAATCCATAAGGGAACAAGCACCCATTGTGAACGCTCCCCACAAAGATGGACAACAATCGAGGCCACGACCAAGCCACCCAAGTAACCTACCAGGATGACCAGCGTGGTGTACTTCCGCGCCCGGCCGAGGATCGCAACGATAAGAATGGTTGCAGTGAACGCGCCACATATACCAACAAGACCGGTCAACTCGTATCCCTGGGGCTCCTGGCCCAGCCAGACGGCAACGGCGAGGAGCACATTCCCCACCGCCGTCGCGATGGCGATGTGGAGGGCGGCCTTCCAGAACGGCGTGCGGGGTCTGTCCGAGGCGGTGGTATGCATGATCTTGCTCTCCCTCCGACGGCCTATTCTCCACGAAACCCCACGTCGCGTCAAAGAAAAAGATCAGCAGTGCAGGAGAAAACGCCTTGGGGGTTGATCGGCCCGGCCCTTTCGTGTGATAATGGAGGCAGGATGGAACGAGTCAGGAAAAGATAAGCGATGATTCGATGGTTCGCACGACTGATGGGAAAGATCGCAGAGGCTCTATTCGGCTCGACGCGGATTCTCTGCGACACGTGCAAGTACGACTACGCCTCCGCCTGCAAGAACCCCGCCCGCCCCAACGCGCGGAAGTGCAAGGACTACGCCCGGCGGTGAAATAACCGGGAAAAGGGTTCAGTCTCCGCGAGCTTCATTCCTGATGGCCTTGGCCATGGTGTCCACGACGGCCCTGGCGACGCCCGGGTCGATGTTGACCGCCTCGCTGAGGGTCCCGCAGGCCTCTGCAATCCGGCCCTGGCGGACCAGGGACCAGACTTCCTCGGGTATCTCGAACTCGCGGCCGTCATCCGTGCGAATGATCGTGCCCGCATCCGGCGACGGCAGATATTCGGACTTCACTCTGGCCGTCCCGCCTTCGCGGTCCATCCTGCCGAGCGCCTCGATGATGCCGTCGGCCTGCTGTCTGTCCATGTTCAATTCCCGGCACAGGAGCTCGGCCGCCTCGTCGGTCCTCTGCTCCTTCAGCAGATCAAGGACGGCGGGAGGCACGATAAGCCTCTTCGTGGCGGTCCGGGTTACCGGCGCTTGCGACGGCGGGGGAGCTATGGTCGGCGAGGTCCTCTTGCTTTGAGGGTGCGGCCAGGCGTCGGCCGCATCGTTGCCTCGCATGATCCTGGACGCGATGATAAACGCGAGGATCGTGATCACGACCCCTGCCACGATGCCGGTCAGAACATGAGGGTCCATGGATGCTCCTGCCTACTGCGCCTTCGCGTCGGACGAAGGGCGGCCCGCGCCGCGGGATATGCCCAGGACCAGCGTGACGATCAAGAGGATGCCCACCCACACCAACTGGCCCGCGGGCATGATGATAAACAGAAGCAAGTTTTGCTCCTTGGGATCAACAATGAATCCGTGCACAAGCAGGATAATACTAAGGCCCACCAGGAGCATGGTCCCAATGAGGACGGCGACTGCCTGGCGCGCCCTCCGCCGGGCCAGGAGGGCGCAGCCGATGAGACCGGCGTACGGAACCAGGTTCCCCAATCCAAGTGCGGCAAAGCCTATCCACCAATCAGCGCCCTGCTTCCAACCTTGGCCCGTGTAGATCATCATGCCAAGGGTGAACAGGCCCCCCAGGACCGCCAGGAGCATCGAAAGGTTCTTGATGATTCGCATTTACGTTTCCCCGTCAAGAGTTACCGGATGGATGCCATCGCGGTCATTTCTTCACCCGCACCAGCACCCGCAGCCGCTTGACGATGAACTGGTTGCCGTTGCTGACAAAGGTCCAGTCGCGCGTCTTGCCGGGGCTGTTGCCGATGCCCACGTCGGCGCTCGCCCCGCCCTTCCACTTGTTGATGGCGAAGATCGTCTGCTTCGCCTCGTAGTTGTGAACCTGCATCGAGCCGTAGCCGTCCACGGGATCGGCGAGCTGATCGCCGAAGTCCCACAGCTCCGACGAGGCGTTCGGGATGTTCGCCGTGTTCGGCGGGCCGTAGTTATGCGGCCAGAACTCGATGTTGCCGCCCTTCAGCCCCGCGTCGTTGACGATCCCCTCCACGTTCGAGATGACGTTCATGTTCGCCACCTTCTGCTGGAACACCGCCTTCGACGCCACCGTCGGCACGCCGATTTTCGACAGGTCGTCCGTGAAGGCGTCCATCGAGACGTAGGCGTACTGCGTTGCCTCGCCCTCCTTCTGCAGTTCGAGGAAGTAGGCGATGCGGTCGAACTTCCCGGCGATCTGTGCGCGGCGGTCCACGTCGTAAGTAACGTCCTTGTCGGCCTTTGCGATGTCGAGGTCATAGACCAGCTCGTAGTCCTTCGCCTCGGCGATCTTCAGCGCCAGCAGGTCGCGCACCGGCACTTCGCCCGCTTGGAACGGAACGGCCGGCAGGCCCTCCTTGTTCATCAAATTCGGCTCGGCGGTTTTGTGCCATGCGAAGCGGACGGCCACCGGGTCCTTCACTTCGGGGGCGGAGACGACGACCGTCTCCCCATCAATCGCGGCATTCGCTTTTGTGAAATCCGTCTCCTTGCCGATGATCTCGAACCAGTCAAGCGGCTTGCCGTCGCGTGAGGCCAGGCCGCCGCCGACGTGGTCGAAGCGGATGCGAATCTTGTCGCCCTCGATGTCCATCGCCTGGAACATGGGGCCGGAGTAAACGAGGTCCTTCTTCCCATAGTCCTTCGCCAGGGCCCAGAGCGCGAGGCGCCGGCCGACCTCCTGCTTGTTCTTCGGGTGGATGTCCTGCAGGTTGCCGATGTCGCCGGCGACGACCATCCCCGTGTTCGGGATCGTTAGCGCCGCCGCCTGCGCCTCCCAGAACTCGGGCAGGATGTAGGGGTTCTCGTTGCCATAGATGTAGGGACAGATCTGCACATAGTAGAATGGGAAGTCGCCCTGCCCCCAGACGGTCCGCCAGCCGCCGATGAGGGCCTTCATCTTCTCGGTGTAGAGCATCCCCTCGCGGTGGTTCGACTCGCCCTGATACCAGATCGCGCCGCGGATGGCGAAGGGCGCGAGCGCGTGGATCATGCCGTTGTAGAGCGCCACGGGCTGCTGCTGGTTCTGGATCGGCAGCAGCTCCTTGGGGTACTCGGGCATGGGGGCCAGGATGGTTTCTTCAGCCATTGCCTTGCGCGCCCCGGCAATCCACGCCTCGCCTTGCTTCAGATACGCCTCCAAGCGGCCCTTGTAGGCATCGCTTTTGGGATCGCGGAGGAGCGCTTCCTTGTGGATGGCTTCGAGCTTCGGCACGGCCTCGAATCCCACCGGGGGCGTCCACGGCTCGATGCGTGTGCCGCCCCAGGATGTGTTGATGAGGCCGACCGGCACGCCCAGTTCCTTGTGCAGGTGGCGACCGAAGTAATACGCGCAGGCGGAAAAGCCGGGTATCGTCTCCGGGGCGCACACCTGCCACTCGGCCTCGACGTCGCTCACCGGCACAGGAGAGAGTTTGCGGGGAATTGTCAGGAGACGAATCTGCGGGTATTTCGCCGCGGCGATCTCTTCCTGCGGGTTCAGGCTGCTGCTAACCGTCCACTGCATGTTCGACTGCCCCGAGCAGACCCACACCTCGCCCGTGAGCACGTCGTCGAGGGTGATCGTGTTCTTGCCCGTCACGGTCATCGTCATCGGGCCGCCCGCCGGGACAGGCGGTAGCATGACGCGCCACGCGCCGTCGTCGCTCGCCGTGGTCGAGACGGTCGCGCCGTCGCCAAGCTGCACGGTCACCTTCTCCCCCGCATCGGCCCATCCCCACACGGGCAGCTTCGCATCGCGCTGCACGACCATGTGGCTGCCGAAGACGTGGGGGAGCTTGACGTCGGCGCGCGCCGACGCAGCCAGTGCGATGGCCAGAATCCCCGCAAACACAAACAGGGCGTACTTTCGTTGCTGCATTACGGTCTCCTTTGCATGTGTCGGTGCGGCGGTGTTACTTCCTCATCCCGCGATAGGGCGCGTCCATCTTGAACATCCCCTTCCAGGGATCGGGGACGGGCAGGTCGAGACACCAGTGGATGGCGTTCACCACCAGGCGCACCACCGGTTCTTCCTTAAAGTCCTCCGGGTGGCCGAGGGTGGTGAAGAAGACGCGGCCTCCGTGCTTGTTCTTCCAGACCCACGCCACGGGGTTGTCCTCGGCAGGGATACGCGGGTTGATCGCGTGGCCCTTCAGCAGCGGCGTCGCGCCGGCGGGGGGCGACATGGGCATGACATGATAGAGCCACGACCGCACGTGGAACGGACCCGCCACGCCCTTCATCACGGGGTGGCCCTTGCCCTCGCTCATGATCGCCACGTCGGTGGTGCTCTCGTGGCCGTAGTGCGTGTGGCCGTTGCCCCATCCCGGCGGGGCGCCGAAGGCCTCGGCGGCCCAGGCGTTCCAGTGCTTGAGCGGGTGGTCGTCGGGGTACTTGAACGAGTGCGACGTGGTGCGGAAGCCCATCATCGCCGCGCCGCGCTTCATGCAGCCCTCGATGTGCTTCACCTGATCGAGCGGCAGCCGCCGCCAGCGCAGGAAGAAGACGGCGAGGTCGGCCGAGTCCAGCGCCTCCAGGCCGGGGATATTTTCCTCCGCGTTCTGGTTGGGGTGGGATTTCAGGACGGTGGTTTTCAGGCCGTAGTTCTTCTTCAGTTCCGCGGCCAGAGGCGGCATGGTGTCCTCGCCCCCGTACTCATGATCGCCCGTGACGAAAACGACGTGCTTCTTCGACATGAATTCTCTCCTCTCCATCGTGACACTTCACCAAACGCGGCATCGCCGCGACACACACAGTTTCCACCCGCCGCCGCGGGCACAATGGGGAGAAAGTATAACGAAACGGGCGGGAAAGGCAAGGGGATTTCGGGGAATCTGTGACCAAGACAGTCTTCGCTCCAGGAAAGATTTGGACCGGCAAGCGTCCCGTATACTCCTTCACGATCTCCTCAAAAAGCGATTCCTTCCCCAGCGACTTGTCCATCTGCCCCACGTATTCCGACCCGTTGTCCGTCT
>JBFMAD010000013.1:0-141297 GCA_040755855.1 Planctomycetota bacterium
GGTGTTGAAAAAGCCCCGCGAGGCCAATGTCAACTGTAGCCGCACCCTTCATGGGTGCGGTGTGGCGCATCAACGTCCCCGCAGGCTGAAGCCTGCGGCTACAGGAATAGGGTTTTTCAACAACCCCTCTTTTCCCGATTTCTTCAGCGCGTTCTTCATCGCCCCGATGACCGTCTCCAGCGTCTTGATCCGGGCGTAGTATTTGCAGTCGCCCTCGACGATCGTCCAGGGGGCGTAGGTGGTGCTGGTGCGCTGAAGCATGTCCACCACCGCGCTCTTGTAGAGGTTCCACTTGTCGCGGTTGCGCCAGTCCTCGTCGGAAATCTTCCACGCCTTGTGCGCCACGTGCTGGCGCTCCTCGAAGCGCCGGAGCTGCTCCTCCTTGCTGATGTGGATCCAGAACTTGACCAGGACGCTTCCGAACGAGACCAACTGCCGCTCGAATTCGTTGATCTCCCGGTAGGCCCGCTGCCACTCCGCCTCCGTGCAGAATCCCTCGACGCGCTCGACCAGCACCCGGCCGTACCACGTGCGGTCGAAGATGACGATATGCCCCGCCTTGGGGATGTGCCTCCAGAACCGCCAGAGATAATGCTGCGCCTTCTCCTCCGTCGTTGGGGCGGCGATGGGGATCACCTCGTAGCCGCGCGGGTCGAGGCCGAGAGTCAGGCGCTTGATGTTTCCGCCCTTTCCCCCGGCGTCCCACCCTTCATAGGCGACGATGACCGAGATGCGGTGGGCGTAGATATCGTGTTCGAGCTGAAAGATTTCCTCCTGAAGCTTCTCAAGGCGTTTCGAGTAATCGCTTTTCTTGAGCGATTTCGATAGGTCCACGTGCTCCAGGAGCGTCTTCCGTTCCGAGATTCGCTCTCCTTCCGGCTGATCGGGTTTCTTCGGCTCGGCAGGGGCCGGGCGGTTCAGGGCGCCTTCAAGGGCGTTGATGATCGTCTCGACCATCTTCACGCGCGCCCACCGCCGGTCGGTGGCCTCGATGATCGTCCACGGCGCAAAGGCCGTGCTGGTGCGCTCCAGCATCTCCTCCACGGCCAGGAGGTACTTCTTGTATTGCTTGTGATGCCGCCACTCCTCCTTGCCGACCTTCCACTCAAGGGAGGAATTCTTCTCGATCTTGTTAAAACGCTTCTTCTGCTCCTTCTTGGTGATGTGGAGCCAGAACTTGACGATGACCGCGCCGTCGTCCGCGAGCTGGCGCTCGAACTCAAGGATCTCCTCATACGCCCGCCGCCAGCCCTCCTCGGGGGTCAGTTTGTCCACCCGTTCCACCAGGACGCGGCCGTACCAACTTCGGTCGAAGATGGCCATGGTCCCCTTGGGGGGAAGCTTGGTCCAGAAGCGCCAGAGGTACGGATGGTAGTGCTCCTCTTCGTTTGGGGCAGAGATGGGGTGGACCTTGAACCCGCGCGGGTCCAGCCCGGAGGCGAGGCGGTTGATGAGGGACCCCTTCCCCGCAGCGTCCCAGCCCTCGAAGACAATGATGATGGGAACCCCGGCCGAGCGGGCCTGGCGCTGAAGATCATTCAGTCGCCACTGCAGCGGCTCGAAGACCTTTTGGTATTCCTGTTTCGAGAGGGATTTGGTGAGATCAACTTTGTCGAGCATGGAATCTCCTCAGCGTTCTTTGACACAGCCATAGTAGCGGAAGTCGCCGGAACCAGAAATGGGGCTATCGAGGACTCTCCCGCTCCTCCGGCGGCGGCTTGGTGGGGCCTTGCACGACGGCCTTGGCGGCGCTCTCGATGTCGGTGAACACATCGAATACCTTGTCCAGCCGCATGGATGTAATGACCGTGGCGATCTGGCGTTGCATGCAGGCAAGGACGACGTCGCCGTTTTTTTCTCTCGCGCGCCGTGTCATGCTCAGCAGCAGGGAGATGCCGCTGCTGGCGACGTAGTCCACCCCTTCCATATCGAGCACGATATAGAGATTGCCGGTGCTAAGCGGGGCGTTGAGCTTCGGCGCCGCCAGTTGATCCAGCCGACCTTTGAGGGAAAGGACGATCGCATCGCCCACCTTTCTCTGCGTGATTTCCATTTTGTCTCCCGTTCCACTCATCTTCATACCTCGCTTACGGCGCAATCCGCGCTGTGGGCGGATTCGTCAGGCGCTCCCAGTCCACCTTGCCGAAGGCCCCGTCCTTCTGTCCCGGATGGAGCACGTAGCTCATTCGCGCCCCGGAAATGTCCCCTCCGCCAAGCCCGACGCCCCCCCACGCCCCGCCGTCCCAGTATGTCATATTGCTGAACTTGGTGAGCGCCACACAGGAGTAGGCCCAGCCTGGGGCATACACCACATAATACTTGGGGTCGGGGCACTTGCCGCTCACCCCTTCCGCGTCGCCCGCGCCGTCCACCTTTGCCTTATTGCCGAGGGGGTCCTCGTACGTACCTTCCAAACCGATGTACGCCCGGCTGATGATGCCGAGCGCCTGATTTGCCTTGAATAGCATATCAAATCGGCGGGGGTAGAAGGTATAAATTTTTTCGTAATTCAGTCCCGCCCGCAGTCGCTTGCGAATCTTCACCACCGCCCGCAGCGGACCGTTGCCGAGGACGTCAATGCCCTCCACCGTGCTGTCCTCCTCCTTCGTCCAGCCCGTCTGACCGGAGGAATAGATGAGACCGGTCAGGAGCGACTTGTCCTTCACCGTCCCCAGCTTGTCGTAAAGACCGACGATACAACCGTTGTCGAAGACGGCGGTATAGGCGTCGGTCGCGGCGGTCGTCTTGGCTGCGTCCCACACCTTGCCGCGGAAGCCCGTCTTTGGGCCGTTCTCCAGCGTATCATAATAGACGATAAACTGGGCCTTCGCGTTTGGTGAGAATTTGCCGGGGATCAGCCATACTACTTCGCCGACGGGGTTCGTCTTCGGGTCAAATCCCTCGCCAGCGTCGAACTGGCAGGGCAGAGCCTGACCCGGACCGCCGTCGGCCTTCCGCTCGCACACACGGATCGAGTTTGCGTCCAACGCGCCCTCGCCGCCGAGGCGTTTCAACTCCTTCCCGAAGTCCACGGCGAGCGTGACCGGTGCATCCTCCTGCTCCACCTTCCCGTTCGCCACCTCGACGGTCAGTTTGTAACGCCAACGGGCATAGTCGGTGGCGATGATGATGGTTTTTTCCGCCACGTTGTTTCCCTCGATCAACTCGGGGACGCGGTTCTCCGGGTCCACAGAGACGATGATTTTTCGGGGTCCGTCGAGATTTATCGTGTCCAGCGCGCAGGATACGTTCGCCGTCGCCTTGCCGTCAACCGATGCCTTCTTTGTCTCGATCAACCCCTCGGGGGAAACCGTTTCGAGGTAGAAGCTTATCGGCACGTCCCCCGCCTTCGCCGTGGCCTCGTTCGCCGCCGCGGCGGTGATGGTCACCTTGTCGCCCTGCTTGGGCTGCGGCGGATCGAAGGTAATGGCGGCCTCCTGGATCGAGAGGTTCGGCAGGTCGTGTTCCTTCCCGCAGACCACCTCGAACGTCCCCGTCCCGCCGCACACAAGGGCGTCGCCATCCTTGACCTCAAGGTGCACCTCCTCGACCCGCTTGCCCACGTCGTCGAGGCGCAGGACGTGCGTCGTGGCCATGTCCCACTTCGGCGCGATCTGCGCGGGGCGAACCAGCGAGGCCTCGCCTTCCTTGGTGCGGATCAGCTTCAGCCTTCCGTCGCCGAGCGTGCGAACAGTAATCGGCGTCGCCGTGACGATGCCGCCGAAGTCATGCGCCTTCCCTCCGCCGTCGGCAAAGATATAGTCAGTGGTCTTGATGTAAGTGATGTCCCTGCCGTCTATTCGGACGCGATATTGCAGGATGGTCGGCCCCTTGGCAAAGAAGCCGAGCGGCGCGAGGGTGTAGGTCGCGTCGCCGTCCTTGAGGTCATAGGTCTTCTTCTCGTCGAAGTTGACCACGACGATTGTGCTCGAGCTGAAAGTCGTCTTCTGGACGGTGCGGTCCTCGGTGAGCCACTGGTGGCTGAGCATCTCGTCGAAGCCGATCTGCTCGTGCAGTTTGCACGTGTTGCGGTAGCTCTCCAAGAGCCGCTCGCGCAGGACCGGGTCGGACCACTTGAAGCTGAATGGCTGGCTCACCCAGTAGAGGGGCGGGTTGCCGTAGAGCATGTTGAAGAGGTCTTGCTTGTAGGAAATCTCCGGCGCGACGTTGTAGAGATGCCCCGTGCTGTCGCCCCAGTACCAGTAGGAGACCACGCAGCCGCCGAAGACAAGCTCCCAGAAGGGGATGCGGTAGTAGTGGCCGATGCCGTATTTCAGGTACTGTTCGCCGATCTCCTCGCGCGACTTGGGCAGGTCCATGCCCACGTGCCCGGCGGGCCAGGAGTAGAAGCCGCCGCTCTGCATGCCCTCCCAGTAGTCGTAGTAGGGCGCGCCCCACCACGTGCCGTGCTCGCCGCCGAGGACGAGTCCGAGCTCGTCGCCGACGTATCTGGCCAGGCCCTGCCTGTATTCCCGGTCCTGGGTCCGGGTGCAGTAGTGGTTCGGGTCGTAGCACTCGCGCAGGCCTGTAGCCGTGGTCACATCGAGGAAGCGGGCGTTGCGCGGGTGCTCCTCCTGGTCGCGGGGGATCCATTTCGTCGCCGCCGGCAGGTCGAGGGCGGAGCAGCGCTTGCCGAATTGCTCCTTGATGAAGGGTTTCCCCGTCTTCGGGTCTATCTGCGTCTTGCCGGTCTTCGGGTCCGTAACATGGACCGGCCAGCCGAGCATCCGCTTGCCGTCGGCCATGAGGGGCGAGTCCTCGGGGACCCTGCAGTCGCCGTATCGCCCCGGCTTTCCGGCCATGATGTCCTCGTAGTTGTCATACACGCTGGCCAGGTAGCCCATGTCAATGACGGCCTTTGTCTTCTCGATCCCGAAGCTGCCGTTGATGATCATGCGCTCGATGCCCGCCGCCTTGGCCTCCTGGCAGAACTGGACGCTCCCGCCCCAGATGTCGGGCGCGCCCAGGAGCAGCTTGACGTCGGGGCGGCGCTCCATCTTCTCGCGGAGCGTCTTCAATATGCCCGCCTCTTTCGCATACTCGCGATAGGCCTTCGCGCAGGCGACGTAGCCGCCCGTCGGGCAGAAGCGGTAGCGAAGTTTGCGCGTGTATCTCCACCGGCCCATGGAGGACAACCAGCCCGCGCCGACAGCCACTGTTGCGTCCTTATCGTTCGACGTATTGACGAGGGTTATGCGGGCGTCGTCGGGGGTGTCGAAGATGCAGTCATATCCGTATCCGGCATTGATGTTTGTGATGGCAAAGAACGGCATGTCGCCGCTCCCGCCCCAGCGCCGGGGCAGCTGGTCGGCCCGCAAGGGGACCAGCAGACCGTCGGCGTACGGCGACAGGGCCAGCCAGCTTTCGCCCTGCTCGGGGACGAGCGGTGCGGGATAATACTCAATCACGCTCACCTCGGCCTCGTTCGGGCCTTCGATCTCCACCAGCACGTCGCGGCCCTTCTCCGGCAGCATAACCTTCACCTTGATCGGCAACTTGCCGCGGCCGCGGTTGTCTGCCTCCGTCTCGAAGGAGAATCCAGGATGGGGATCTTTAATGGGAATGAGGTTCCGTATCGCGCCCTGCGTAGCCTCCTTCGCCTTTTCCATCTGCTCCTGCGACACAGTGCCCGACGCATCGGCGAGGACGGCCTCGGCGAAGGTGTCCGGCTGGGAGTGTTTCCAGGTTTTCGGGTAGTAGATTTGCCCCTCCCGCTCCCCCGTCGCATCGGCGTCGTTGACGCCCACGGCAAAGGCGACGCGTTGGCCGACCGACGCGCCCTGGGCCAGATCGGGGAAATGCCTTGTGGGGATGGACGCCTCAACGGTGTAACCCTCATCGGTTTCCTTCACCGCGATCTGGCAGCCGTCGAGCGGATTGGTTACCAGTGCAACAATAGACTTCTGCGGGTTGACGACCATCCCCACCTGTCGCTCGCCGATCCACATCTCCAGCGAGTCGCGCTCCCACCATTTGAGGAGATCGTCGCCGGCCTGCGATGTGTCGCGGAACACCCGCTTGTCGTCGGCGACCTTTGCGGCAAGATAGACGGCCTTCTCGTCCCACATCACGCAGACCGACGCGCTGGCGTCTCTATCGCCGGAGACGTTTTTCACATCGGCCACCATGTCGGAAGTAATCTGGACGGGTGGGACGCCGGCCCAGTCGGCGAGGTCGCCATCCACAGCGATGTTGCCGGCTTTCCGGATCTTGAGCGGCTCCATCGGTTTCTGCTTGCGCGCGGCCTGCTCGCGCGAGAACTGGACCCACCGGGCGTTGGCCTTCTTATCCAGCACCGTGAACAACCCGGTCTGCTCGTCCATGGCCAGAGACAAATCGTCGTTCTCCACGGTTCGTTGGGCGATCGCCCCCTGTGACGCGAGCAGTGTGACAACCAGCGCAAAGATAGCGACCAGAAAATGAGTCGAACGCATAGGATCTCCCTCCTACATGGATGGCATCGTTTGAATCCGGACAAATAGTAACTTATTGTTCTGCGATTTGCAACCCCGAACCTTGCCATTATCCCCCCAGGCCCATTTTTATAAAATTCTCCTTGCTTTTCCGCCAATGCCTTGTAAGATGTATCAGGGTATCTTCCACGCAAATACGCAGGGCCAATCATCTGGGAAAAGGAGAAGCAAAGATGAGTTCGTGGAGCAAGAGGGTTCTCGGGGCTGCGTTATTCCTGGCATTCGCGGTGCAACTGGGGTGCGAGTACACCGGAACTGTCAAGGCGGTTCGGGAGAAAGACTTCTACTGCAAGACGGGATCCAAGTGCACGCGCGGCTATGAGGAGCATGAGGTGTGCTATTTTGCGTGCAAGGAGGACGCCGAAGCCGCCGGCTATACATGCTGCCCCAAGCACGCAAAGAAGCTGAAACCGGAAAAGAAGGAGAAGAAGGTCAAGGCCAAGAAGGAGGAGATCAGCTCTTGCGCTTCATGCCCGATGCGCGATACCTGCGACAAGAAGCCCGGCCCTTACACCGGACCGGTCACCGGCATCAAGAGCCAGAAGATCTATTCTATGAAGGGCTGCCCTTGCCTTAAGGACGTGAAGAAAGAGGACATGGTGGAATTTAAGTGCAAGAAGGAAGCCGCCGAGGCCGGATACAAGCCTTGCGCCGAGTGCGCATGCTTCAAGGATGAGCCGGCCGCGAAGCCGGCCGAGGCAAAACCCGCGCCGACGCCTGCGCCTGCTCCTCCGCCCGCCGCTCCAAAGACGGAGCCTGCGAAACCCGCCCCGGCCCCAACCAAGGCGCCCGAGGCAAAGCCCGCTGCGCCGCCCGCTCCTCAGCCGCAACCTGCTGCCCAGCCGGCCGCTCCGGCGCCTCCAAAGAAGGAAGAGGCCAAGCCGGCCCCGGCGCCTGCGCCTCCGAAGAAAGAGGAGGCCAAACCCGCTCCGGCCCCGGCTCCTGAGAAGAAGGAAGCCCAGCCTGCGACTCCTCCGGCCGCGCCTCCCCCGGCCAAGAAGGAAGAAAAGGAGAAGACCTGAGAACCTTCCGCCCATTGACGGCGGACTTGTTCTTTCTGTCGGAGGGGTCGTCCGTATCGGACGGCCTCTCCGACCGCGTGTACAGGGAGCGCAGGGAGCAGCGTGCCCCTCTCGGTTTTTCCTCGCCCCAGGTAAATCTGGTAAAACAACCACGTGGAGGAAACAGTGATGAAAGGCTCGACATGGCTCGTGGGACTGTGTGCGATTGCGTTTCTCGCGGTTGATGCGTGGGCCGACATGACGATTGTCGTCGGCGGCAAGCCCATGGCCGTGGTCGTCATCGCAGAGGACGCGACGCCCGTGGCCAGATACGCCGCGGAGGAGTTCGTCTATCACATCGAGAAGGCGACGGGCGCGAAGCTGTCCGTCGTCGCGGAGAACGCAATCCCCGACATGCCTCCGGGACGAGTCTATATCGGCAACTGCAAGGCGACGAAGGAGGCGGGCATCAACGTCGCCAAGCTGCCGCCGGAAGGGACAGCCCTCAAGGCGACCGACCGTGCGCTGTTCATCGCCGGCGAGGACGGCGACGGCGACCCCCTTTCCACCCGCACCCATGCCGGGACGCTCTGGGGGGTGTATGAGGTCTTGGAGCGCCTGCTGAAGGTGCGATGGCTCTGGCCGGGCGAACTGGGGGTCTATGTTCCCAAGACCGACGCCGTGAGGATCGGCGCGGTCGAGGAAACGTTCGCGCCGTGGCTGTTCCAGCGTAACCTGCGGCCGGGCCTCAACCTGCGTTACGGCAACGAGAAATTCGCCTTCACGCCCGAGGGAAAGAAGCATTATGCCCGCGAGCAGGACATCTTCCTGCGACGGCACCGCATGGGCCGGAGCAAGACGATGCGCTACGGCCATGCCTTTGAGGACTGGTGGGACAAGTATGGGCAGGAGCACCCGGAGTGGTTCCAGCTCCTGGAGGACGGCAAGCGCGGCCCGGCGCGTCCGAAGAGCCGGTTCTCGATGTGCGTGTCGAACCCCGAGTTCCACAAGAAGATCGTCGAGCTGTGGAAAGAAGCCAAGGCAAAGAACCCCGCCGAGTGGATAAACATCAACTGCTGCGAGAACGACATCCGCGGCATGTGCACTTGCGAGCGGTGCATGTCGTGGGACGGCCCGCAGCCGGAGAACATCCATGAGCGCTTCGGGCCGCGAGTCGTGTCCGACCGGTATGCGAAGTTCTGGCTGGCCGTGCAGCAACTTGCCGCGAAGGACGACCCGGAGGCGACGGTCGTCGGCTACCCCTACGTGAACTACTACCCCGCGCCCAGTCCGGGCGTCAAGCTGAACGAGCACATCATCCTCGGTCTCGTGCCCGACCGCTTCTTCCCGCGCGACCCGGAGGAGCACAAGTGGATCAAGCAGCAGTGGGCCGGCTGGGCGGCGACGGGGGCGAAGATATTTCTCCGGCCGAACTACTTCCTGCAGGGCTACTGCATGCCTCACATCTTCGCGCACCAGTTTGCCGACGAGTTCCAGGACGCGGCGAGTCAGGGCATGGTGGCCACGGACTTCGACTCGCTGACGGGGCAGTGGTCCACGCAGGGGCCGAACCTCTACGCCCTCTGCCGGTTCCACCAATATCCCCAGCGACCGGTGGATGAACTGCTGGCGGAGTACTACGCCGCCTTCGGCCCGGCGGAAAAATTTGTGAAAGCGTATTTTGATTATTGGGAAAACTACATGACCGACAACCGGGAGAGACACGCACAGATCGCCGAGGAGCGCAAAGCCGGCTGGTCCACCTACGCCAAGATGGTGGACGTCCTATTTCCGCCGGAAGCCATCGCGCCGGCGGAGAAGCTCCTGGACGACGCAGCCAAGTCGGTTGCGGGGCAGCCTGAGTTCGCCGCACGGGTGGCATTCCTGAGGAATGGCCTGGAGCACGCGAAGCTCTGCGCCGAGGTCGCCCGGATGGTCAACGTGCAGGACGCGGACGTCTCGCCCGTGGCGCTGGCGAAGGCGCGGAAGAAACTCGTCGCGTTCCGTCGGGAGACCGAGAGGGACTGTATCGCGAACTACCAATTTTGCGCCACCGTCGAGGCGCGGAGCTGGCGGGAGCTGCCGGAGTTCTACAGCGGGGAGGACGTAAAACCCCTGAGCGAGACCGTCAAGCCGATGGAGGGCGCCCCGCAGATCTCCATCCGCGGCCCGCACAGCTTCCTCACGCTGCTCAAGGCCGGGGAGCGGGCGACCATGCAGATAGCCTGCAAGCAGGTCGGCCAATACGACAGCCCGACGGAATGGCGTGTGTTCGGATGCACGGACACTCTGCACGCGAAGGGGACCGTCGAGCCGCAGAAAGAGGGGCGGGTTGACGCCCCAGCCGGCGAGGACGGGGTGTATGTGGTGTCGGTTCAGACCGGCCGCAATGCCGCCTTGGTGACGCTCCTCAACGACCATGCCGTGCTTGCCGGTCGGCAGATTCGGCTGGTCGGCGGGACGTGCCCTTTGTTCTTCTACGTGCCGGAGGGAGTGAATGAGTTCACCGTCACCCTCGAAAGCCCCGCCCCCGGCGAGACGGCGCGGATGCGGCTCCTCGACCCGGACGGCAAGGAGGTCGCCTCCGGGCAAACGGGCCAGGAGAAGACCTTTGTTGCTAAGGTCAAGCCGGAGGCCGGTCAGTCCGGCAAGCCCTGGTCGATCCGGATCGAGCGGGCGGACGCGGGGACGCTGGAGGACTACTCCCTCGAACTCGGCGAGATGCTTCCGCCCTACTGGGCGCAGGCGGCGGATCGGTTGTTGGTCCCAAAGTAAGCGCACCGAAACCTATTTTTCGCCCGCGAGGCCCGACCGGATTGCTCCGCAGTTGACCCGCTCATAGCCCTGCCAGCGATTCGGGTCGCCTTCGGGTTCGAGGAGGAGGAACGCGGCCCGTGCTGCACCGAGGTGGAGGCAGTAGCCGTCTTTGGGATCGCCCTCGGGCGTGAAGACGATTCGCTGCACGGGATCGTGCAGAATCCATTTGCCTTCGCCGGTCTCGGGCTGCAATGTGAAGAACACGCGGTGGTTCCGGTCGAAGTTGAAGATGGTGTAGAGCCGCCTGCCGTCCTTCGCAAAGTCGCGCGCCCACAGGTTTTTTCGCGTCTCCTCGCCCGTGTGCGTGGGGGAGAGTGGTGTGAGTGAGACGTCCTTTGATTTCTCGCCATCGCAAATCATGTCCTCGTGCGCGGCAATGACCCGCGCTGCGCGGGCGAAGGCATGGGCGTAGCGGTAATCGTAGGACTCCGGCATGTCCCACGCATTGATGTGCCACGGTCGGGCAAGGGCCGAGCAGAGGAAGTCCAGCTCCATCTCCTCAGGTGTATTGACCAACGAACCGAAGCTGCCGAGGACGCAGTGGAAGTACCGGAAGTCCGGGCGGTTGTTGAGCTGCTTGATCGTCTCGACCACGTTCTCGGTCTTCTCGGCGACGCTCAGGTGGTTCACGACGCCTTTCGCCCCCTCGGCAATGTCCACCCCCTCATAGGCCCAGCCGGCGATGGCGTTGCACTCGCGAAGGACGGGATGGATGTCCATTTCGCCCCGCGCCTCCAGGATCGCTCCCGGCCCAACCCAGAGGAGACATGGAATCTCCTTGCCCCGCTCCTTGCTCAGGTCATCGAAGACCCGGAACGCCAGGCGCATCAGGCGGTTGTTCAGGTCGCGGCGGCAGCTCTGCCACTCATCGGACCATTTTGTGATGAGGTCCTTCCCGTCGAGGGCCGTCACCTCCGCCTCGGGAAGTTTCGCAAATGCGGAAAATGATTTTTTGCATCGCGGACAGAAGCAGCCCTTCCGCGTCCAGAGATTCGGCTCCCAGTTTGTGGCCCATGCGTGGTAGAGATCGTTCTCCACGAATATCTTCCGGTAGTACGGCTTGAGCATGTTGTCCGTAATATGGCCCTGCGCGATGTATTCGGGGCACGTAGCCCAGCCGTCACGGTTGTCGCCCACCCACCAGCCGTCCTCGGGCATGAGGTCCTTGCTCCACTTCTGGTGCATGATGCGGAAATTGTCGCGCCAGAACCAATCAATGTTGAGCATGTAAAGACCGCTCTCCTTCAGCGCCTGCCGGAGGTCGTCGCCATCTTTCGCGCAGCAGGCCGCGTTCATGCCCCATCGTCGGTAGGCGGCCAGGAAGTCGCGCGCGGGCTGGCCGTCGATTTCAGACGGAATGTTGCCGGATAGCAGGACCCGCTTCGGCGGGGTGACAGGCTCGATGCGCGGGAGGACCAGCAGCCGGAAGTCCCACCAGGGGCCTTCGTACCCCTCGGCGGTCAGGCGCGCGCGGGCGGCGTACGGCTCCTCACGCGGCGGCAGGTCGGCGTAAAGTCCGTAGATCTGGCTCGATCCGCTGAGATAGCTTCTCGATCGGAGGCCGTTCCGCGACGTCCACGGAATGCTCGCACGGACATGGGGACGTCCCTCGACGGTCACGTTCTCCTCCCGCAGCCCTTCGGCGTCCTTCTGGTTCATGCCGACGAGGCGGAATCCCGCGGGCAGGTCGAATTCCAGCCGCGGGGATTTCATCTCTCGTCCGCTTTCGTTCTTGACCCACATGCCGCCGAGGAAGAGTTCTCTCGATCCGATGGCAACGGTCCCGTCGAGGACTCCGGTGGATCGGGCGATGACCCGGATGTCCATATCCGCATTAGTCTTGACAAGCGACAGGTTGTCCAGAAAGAGTTCTCCCGGTCCGCGTTGGGCGAGGATGAGAGAGATGCGCGCTACCTCGGGCATCGCATTGACATCAACGTGGAATTCATGCCAGTCACCCGGCGGGACATCGACGCGAGCCGTCTTGCTGCGCTGCCGCTGCCAGTGCTCTCCGCAGAGATCGCCGGATTGCTTGCGGGACTGGAAGGTGATTTCGAGGGATCCGCCGTCCTTCGAGAGTTGGCCGCACTTCGCCCAGCCGGAGATGCGATATGGACCGTCACCGGCGGCCGCAACGTTTGTTGACCACACCGCAGTGACGATGGGGGCAGCGTCGGCGGACATGCGCAGGTGGAATGCGCGATCCCCGTTGCGGCCCATGCCGTCGGCGATGTCGGATGTGGGGGTTCCCGGAAGCGGATACTTATCCTCGGCCTTGCTTCCGAGCCAGCTTGACGTGAACCAGCCGCCTATCTTCCGGAGCGTTTGGGCGTCGCCTTCAGCGTCGCCGCCCTTGAGCAGGTTCTCGCTCGTTGCCTTCCGCGGCACATCCCACGATCCGGGCGCGGGCCACTCGAAGGCGACGCCGCCGGGATGGAGGACCTTCTTCAGCGCGGCCTCATCCGCGCGGGTGAGATGACCGCAGGCGAGAATCACTACGGCGCAAATAGAAATCTTTGACATGCCTTTCATGTTCTCCTCCGGCGGTTGCCTTTGAGCCATCTCCTAATGCCCTTTGGGCAGCGCCCGGGGCGGCGAACGACTGTTTGTGCAAGTATACCACCTTTTGTCGGGCTTTCAAGATGGGGGCTTTTTGTGGGATGTCGGCGAACATTTTGTTTGCTCTCCAGGGCGATCATCAGGTAGAGTATGCGGTAGGTTATGATGTTACCGAATTACAAGACCATCGTTCGTGAGAGTTGATGACCGGAGCCCGATCCACCCGAAGGCTGTTGCTCATCGGCTTGTGGCTTCTTTGCCTCGCGCCGTGCCGGGCCGATGACGGCGATCCTACGCTTGCGATCCGCAAGGCGACGGTCCACATCCGGACGACATTCATTCGGCCCGTCTATCTCATCCCCTGGCGCATGATGCCCCACGGCACGGTCACAGGGTCGGGTGCGATCATCGAGGGCCGCCGCATCCTCACGAACGCGCACGTGGTGTCCGACGCGACGTTCATCCACGTGCTGAAGGAGAACGACCCCAACAAGTACGAGGCCGAGGTGCAGTTCATCGGCCACGAGTGCGACCTGGCGATCCTGAAGGTGAAGGACGAAAAATTCTTCGCCGACACGACGCATCTTGACATCGGCGATGCCATCCCGAAGCTCAAGAGCGTAGTCGCCACGTACGGCTTTCCCGTTGGGGGGGAGCGGATCTCGATCACCGAGGGGGTGGTCTCGCGCGTCGAGGTTCGGAGCTATTCCCATAGCAACAAATCGGCGTTTCTAATGGTCCAGACCGACGCCGCCCTCAACCCCGGCAACAGCGGCGGCCCGGTGATCCAGGACGACAAGATCATCGGCGTGGCGTTTCAGATCCAGCCGGGGACGGAGAACATCGGCTACATGATCCCCACGCCGATCATCCGTCATTTCCTTGTGGATGTGGCCGACGGGAAGTTCGACGGCTTCCCCGATCTGGGGGTGTTCACGGGCGAACTGGAGAACAAGGGCTACCGCGATTACCTGGGGATGGCGGCGGATCAGGCGGGGGTAGTCGTCGAGCGCGTCACTCCGAAGTCCAGCGCCGACGGCCATCTGAAGGAAGGCGACGTAATCATGAGCGTGGATGGCGTGTCCATCGGCAACGACGGAAGCATCCCGTTCGAGCACGGTCGGACCCAGTTCACCCATCTGGTGGACCTGAGGCAGATCGGCGAGACGGTGGAGCTGGGGATCTGGCGGGAGAAGAAGACGATGACGGTTCGATTCCCCGTCCTGCTGCCGCCCGTGCGCATCCCCTGGTTCAAGGAGTTCGAGTCGCTGCCCCGCTATTACGTCTATGCGGGGCTGATCTTCACGTCGCTCAGCCGCGAGTATCTGGAAACATGGAAGGAGTGGTACTACGAGGCCGATCCCCTGATGCTTTACTACTACACCTGCCTCCAGCGCGACCAATGCCATCCGAAGCGGGAGGAGTTCATCGTCCTCGTCGCAGTCCTGCCGGACCCCGCCAACACCTACGTCTCGGATGCGCAAAACAAGATTGTGAGCAAGATCAACGGGGTGGAAATCGCCCGGCTCGAAGACGTCATCGAAGCCTTCAAGAAGCCCCTCGGCAAGTTTCATCGGGTGGACGTTGAGGGCGGCTACAAGCCGATCCTTCTGAACGCCGAGCAGGCCGAGGAGGCCCACACGCGGATTCTGACGAAATACCAAATCCCCCAGGATAGGCGGCTGGACACGCAAGGGGGGTACGGCAGACCATGACCCGATACTCGATCGTCCTGGGGGTTGTCTTGGCATACAGCCTGTGGGCTGAGGACCTCTCCCGGAGCGTCGTGTCGGTCACGGTCACCCGGCAGGAGCTTGAGTTCTATTCGCCATGGAAACGGGGAAAAGTGGACAAGAAGCTCCTCACAGGGTGCGTCATCGAGGGGAACCGGATCCTCACTATTGCGCATCCCATGACGAACCATGTCTTCGTCGAAGTCTCCAAGCACGGGGACCGGCGGATGTACACGGCGGATGTGATCCTCAAAGACTACCACATCGGACTTGCCCTGTTGACCGTAAAGGACGCGAGTTTCTTCCAGGACCTGAAACCTGCGCGCTTCGCTCCGCCCGGCCCACCGCGGGGCCGGGTCGTCGTGGCAAAGTGGGATGACTATGGGACCTACAAGCAGTACGGCGCGGAGACGTTCAAGACGGCCATCGGCTTCTACAAATCGGGCGGCGCGGTTCTACTTCACCATATGACGACCAGTCTGGACTTGGGGGGCAATGGCGAGCCGGTGTTCGCGGACTCCCAACTCGTGGGAGTCACGTCCTTCTTCGACAGCGGTCGGAAGACGATCCAGGTCTGCGCCATTGATACCATTAACCGATTGCTGCGTGACCTGGAGGACGGAAAGTACGACGGCCTTCCCTTCTTCTACCTCAACCAGGTCTATCTCACGAGCGACGAAAACCTGCGCGCCTATCTCGGCCTCGGCCCGGGGGACACCGGGATGCTCGTCAACGGCGTCTATCCCCGAACCAGCGGACATGACGTCCTGAAGGAAGGGGATGTCATCCTAAGCGTGGACGGAAAAGACATTGATGATCGCGGACTGTACGAGGCGCCCCCGTATGGAAAACTGAACTTCTACGGCCTCATCTCGCTAAGGCACTTCGTCGGCGACGAACTGAATCTCTGCATCCTGCGGGATAGGAAAAAGATTGACGTGTCGTTCCGCCTCCGGGCCATCGGAACCGATTGTTTCCTCATTCCTCTCGAGGACTACGACACGCCGCCGCAGTACTACATCCTTGGCGGACTGGTATTCCAGGAACTGACCGAGGGGTACATGACCATGTGGGGCAATGATTGGCGAAAGAAGGTTGACAAGCGGCTGCTCTACCTCTACGATGGCTTTCGTCTCCGTCCGTCGGCCGAGTGCGAGAGGATCGTCATACTCAACCGCGCTCTGCCGGCGTCGGTGAACGTCGCTTACCACGAGCACAAGAACCTGGTCCTCCTGAGAGTCAACGGTCAGCGCGTGCGCGACTTGAAGCATTTCAAAGAACTCGTCGAATCGTCCGACGATCCGTTCTACAGGTTCAATTTCCAGGGAGGATACACCATTGTCCTGGCTCGCGAGGCCGCCCTGCAGAGCGAGGCGGATATCCTCACGAAATACAATATCATTACCAAGAGTTACATCGAACCCGTGGGAGCGCCTCCGTGAAGAATCCCATTTTCCTGCCCTCGACCGAGTGGCCCGTCATCGGTGAGTATGATGTCGTTGTGGTCGGCGCCGGGCCGGGCGGCGTGGGGGCGGCAGTCGGAGCAGCGCGCCTCGGACAGAGGACTCTGATTGTCGAGAAGTACGGCTTTCCAGGCGGCGTGGCTGCGATCGCCGAGTGTCCCTATCTGATGGGCTATGCCGCCGAAGGACGGCAGATCGTCGGTGGCGTGGCGGACGAGCTGGTGCGGGAGTTGGACCGCATGGGCCAGGCGGGCTTCGCCGCCAAGACCAGCCACACGCCCGAACGGCGGCCCATCGTCGATCGCCCCATACTCGATAATGTAATCACGTCGGTCGAGGCCGTCCGCATCGCCGACAATCGCCTCTTGGAGCGCGCCGGCGTCGCTCGGCTCTATTACACGTCCCTCATCGGGGCCGTCGTCGAGAAGGATCGCCTTACGGCGGTCGCTGTGGATTGCGTCGAAGGCCCCGGCCTCATCCGGGCGAGGTGCTTTGTTGACGCCACGGGCGACGCCAATCTGGTCAATCGCGCCGGTGGCGAGGTGCGCGAAGGATCGGTGGAAGACACCATGACCAAAACGCTTCTCATCCGCGTCGGCGGAGTGTCCCACTATCACTGCGAGTCGGCGAAGCAGCGGTACAAGCAATTGGCGCAGGAGAAGAAAACCCCCTTTCACAATCAAGACCAGCTTATGAGCCTCGGCCTGCTTAACCCAGGCGAGGTGTCGCTCAACTTCACCCTCGCCGCGGGGAACGGCCTTCTTTCGTCCGAGCTGACCCGGATGGACATCGCCATGCGCGAGCAGATTCTTATCGCCCTCGATTTCTTCCGCCGCGAGATGCCAGAGTTCGTCAACTGCTACCTTGTGGACGCGGCATGCGGCGTTGGCGTCCGGGCAGGACGAAGCATTGTCGGGATGGATACAATCACCCAGAAGGACATTGACGACGGCACGCCGGTCGCCGAGCCGGTGGCCCTCGGCACACGCGGCTACGGCGGCCATGGTATTGACAGCTTCCGGCAGTCGTGGTGCAAGTGGCAGAAGGGCCTGCGCGCCATCCCAATGAAAACACTCATCCCGAAAAGTTTCGCCAATGTGACAGCCGCCGGTCGGGCTATCTCGTGCGAGGTGCGGGTTGTCAGCACCTTCCGCCTCATGAGCCGGTGCATGGCCATCGGCCAGGCGGCGGGCGTCATGGCTGCGCTTGCAGCAAAGAGCGGCAAGGCCATCCCCGATGTGCCGTACCGCTCGGTACGCGAGGAACTGCTCAAACAGAATGCGATACTCGAGTGATTCGGCGATGTGCGGCGAGGATTACTTGCTCACATCCGAGATCGCCTATCGCTTACTGCAATCCCAATCGGGGGCGAGGCTTGTAATCTCACTTGACCTGAACCTATCCACCGTCGAAGTCCATGTCGAGCCGGACGGCGTCCGCCTCCCCGACAGTCGCGTTGTGGGCCGCGATCAGCTCCGAGCGATGGCGCGGAGGCCAAAGCGCGTTTTTGCGCTGACTGACAACGGACCGCAGGGCGTCGAGATCGCACGAGATCACTACTACAAACTCACCCCCACCGCCGGCGCGCCGACCATCGAGATAGACGGCGTCCAGATGCACCGCACAAAGGACATTGACCCCTTCGAGGACGCGCGCCAGAAGGTTGAGGGGACCGTGCGGCGGGGCGACCGGGTCCTGGATACCTGCGGCGGCCTTGGCTATACGGCGATTTGGGCCGTGCGCATGGGGGCGGAGCGGGTCGTGTCCGTCGAGGTCTGTGAAGATGTACGCACGCTCCGGGCGAAGAATCCGTGGTCGAGAGATTTGCACGATGCGCGAATCGAGTTGGTTGATGGGGATGTGTTCGCGTATGTCAAAAACTCCAATGACGCATCGTTCGATTCCATTATCCACGACCCGCCCCGGTTCTCTCTGGCGGGGGAACTGTACGGCAGCGAGTTCTACGGCCATCTGTTCCGCGTCCTTAGTGATGGGGGACGTCTCTTCCATTACACCGGTGCGCCCCACTCCCGCAGCGGCCGGCGCGACGTCCCCACCGAGGTCCAACGCCGCCTGGAGACCGCCGGCTTCCATACGCGGCGCGAACCCGGAAAACTCGGAATCGCCGGATGGAAGTAAGCGAGGAGCAATGAGAATTATCACGCGCCGTTTTTTCCCTTGATTTGCGACGGATCAAAGGGCAATATATAGGCTCCATTTAAAACGATTGGCAAATCGGAAAGGAAAGGCGCAAATGAAGGCGCATCACATCATGCTTCTCGCGGCGGGAGCGTTTCTCTTCTGTGCGGGCTGCGCCCAGGAGTCGGTCTATTCCACCCGGAACTCAGACTTCGACGAGGTCTGGCTCGGCACGCTCGACGCCGTGACCGACCACCTGAACGTCCACAGCGCCGACACGGAGAACGGCATAATTATTGCCCGGTCGGACACACGCTGGGAGAGATCGGAAGCCCAGGTGAATCTCGTCAAGCACAAAGGCCGCTACACCGTCGCAGCGAAGGCGCGGGATGAGAAGCTACGAGTGCTTCTCAAGCCGTCGGGGCTGCGCACCGGCGAGGAGACCGATGTGATGGGGCGGAACAAGGACCTTGAGGGCGAACTTATCGAAAGCGTCAAGAAGCGTGTGCCCAAGCGGTGGAGGACGAAGTCCGACAAGCCGGACCCGGTCCAGGATGTGGCCGAGGGGATCGAGAAATTATTCACCCCGCCAGTGCCCGAGTCGGGATTTGTGATGAAGGCGATTGGTGGGGTCCCCTACGAACGAGTCTTCGACGAGGCCGAGATCGCCATCAGCAGCCACTTCGATGTTTTAGCGTCCGACCGCACGAACGGCATCATTACCACACGATACTCGTCTGAGAAAAGCATTGACGGCGTCATCAAGATGAGAGCGATTGCATACCTGAAGAAAGGGGAGGGCGACAAGGCCACGGGGGTCTATCTCAAGATCGTACGCGAGCGTTTCTGGGAGAAGTGGGAGTTTGACCATGTCCTCACCACCCAGGTTGACATGGTCGGCTACGACAAGCGGTTGGCGGTGCTGATTCTCGACGAGGTTGCGGCGCGCACCGCGCGGTGACATGGAAGAGGAACGATTCAGATCGACGGAACCGAACGGCGGATTCTCTTGAGAAGATTGCCCGTTCCATGCCGCTCGCACCACTCAACCACGTAGCCCCAGTCGATCCGCTTGTGCTGCACGGCGATAACGTTACGCACGTCCTCCTCGTCTTTTCGTCGGTCGCCCTGTCCGGCCCACCGAAGCTTGGTGATGATCACATCCTCCGCGGTAAGGACAAACGTTTGCCTGCCTTCAATCGTTGCCGGCTGTCGTCTCCCGAATCGCGTCCGGTCGTACGAATCGTCGCTGAGCGAGAAGATCTCGATGGAGAACGGCGCGTCAAGTAACTCAAAGACGTATCGCGTGGTCGCGGTGACCGTTTCGAAGGCCATCTGCGGTTGGAGGCGGAAATGTTCGCCCAGGCAACGTGCAACGTCTCGTATAGATGTGTCCCCCAGTTGCGCCACAAGGTCGGCGTCCTGCGTGGAACGCGGCACACCATGGTAGTTGCTCGCCAGCGAGCCGACGACCATGTGCGGGACATCGAGGTCCCGCAGCACATCCAGCATCGCAGCCACCGCCTCCTCGCGTGTCACTATTTCCCCTCCAGCCGTCGCGCAATGGCCAGCCGTTCACGAAGAATTTCGTTGACTCGCTCCTCATCCGCCTCGGGGTATTGGGCCCGAATGCCTTCCTTCATCACTCGGCATGCCGAGTCGAACAACCGAATGCCCGCCAGTAGCTTCTCCTCCGGCGGCTGGGCGCGGGCGCGCAGCACCCGCTCGCGGTAGATCGCATCAATTAGTGTCTTGTCCGGTTTCACGTCCCGTTTCCTCCTCTGTCGCATCGCCTTCCTCCACATTATCCTTTGCGCGGGGATAGTTTGTCAAGTCTTCCCGCATGGTTGACATCCGCCCTTGTCCTGTGGTACGCTTTGCGTGTGTCGTAAATCTTGAAACCGATTCGCATGGAGACAGACATGGCCAAACGCAGAACCAAAACATTGAAAGTCGGCGTCGCCGGCATGAGGCGAGGGGTCAGTTTCGGAAACGTGCTTCGGAGCAGGAAGGACTGCGTCGTCGCGGCGGTGTGCGATCCGATCCCGGAGCGTGCCGAGTCGGCCGCAAAAACCCTGGGCGCCAAGCCCTTCACCGACTACGAGAAGTTCTGCAAGTCGGACATCGAGGCGGTCGCCATCGTCACCCCTGCCCCGACACATGCCGAGTGCAGCATCATCGCCGCGGAGAACGGCAAGCATGTCCTCTGCGAGGTGCCGGCGGTCTTTTCACTTGACGAGGCCCGGCAGGTCGTCCGCGCTGTGGAGAAGAGCGGCGTGAAATACATGTTTGCGGAGAACATGTGCTACTTCGCCTTCATCCAGACAATGCACAAGATGGTGAAGGACGGTCGGCTCGGTGAACTCTTTTACGCCGAGGGCGAATACATCCACGACTGCCGCTCGCTGATGGAGGACCGGCCCGACGGCCTGGGCGGAGGCGAGAAGGGCAGGCCGACCTGGCGCGCGAGCATGCCGCCGATCCAGTACTGCACCCACGACCTCGGGCCGATCCTGATGATGATGGAGGACCGCGTCGTAAGCGCCAGCGGCCTGGACACGGGGAGCCATGTCCTGCCGAAGTATAACACCATTGACATGGAGGTCGGCATCTTCAAGACGGCAAAGGGGGCGGTCGTCAAGATCCTCTGCGGCTTCAGCGTCGAGCGTCATCCCGCGTTCCATTTCATCAGTCTCTACGGCACGGGCGGGTCCATGGAGACGGACCGTTACAATCCCAGCACGAATCTTAAGGCGTATCTCCTCGACATTCCGCACATGCATGGAATGATGAACATACCTGTGTCGGTGAGCCACATGAACGCCCCGCCCGAGGCGAAGCTGGGCGGCCACGGCACGAGCGAGTATTTTATGATCGGCGATTTCGTCCGGTGCATCCTCGACGACACGAAGCCGGCCATAGACGTCTATGAGGGGATGGACTACACCCTCCCCGGCATCTGCGCCCACCTGTCCGCCCGGCAGGGAGGGCAGGCCGTCGAGGTGCCGGACCTGAGACCAAAGAAGAAACGTAAAACACGTAGCTGAACTCGCCAGAGTTCAGGGAGAAGAGTGGGGGAGGTATGGGGGTGTGGGCGTATGGGCGTGCGGAATGTTGGATGTCTGACAACTTCCGCTACGTGTGGACCCCATAGGAGCGGACCATGAGAGATTTCACCATCGCACTGATCCAGCACAACAGCCCCGTAGGGCAGAAGGCGAAGAACCTGGAGCAGACCGTCGCCTGGACAAAGAAGGCGAAGAAGAAGGGGGCGGAGCTGGTCTGCTTCCCCGAGCTGAACATCACCGGCCACGCCGGCCACCCGGAGATGGTGAAGGAGGCCGAGCCGGTCCCCGGCGGCGAGAGCGTCCATGCCCTCGTTGGCCTCGCCCGCGAGCTGGGGGTCTACCTCTGCGCGGGGATTGCAGAGGACGACCGCGGCCTGCACTACAACACCCAGTTCCTCGTCGGCCCGCACGGATACATCGGCAAACAGCGAAAGGTACATCTCTCGAATGATGAGTATTTCTACTTTCGCGGTGGGACGGACCTGCCCGTCTTCGAACTGCCCATGGCGCGGGTGGGGATCATCATCTGTTACGACAACCTCATCCCGGAGGTCTCGCGCTGCCTCGCGGTAAAAGGTGCGGAGGTGCTCCTGTGCCCCCACGCCGCGCGGTCGGGGAAGTGGCGAAAGGACACGGACCGGAAGAAGGTGGTCGAATCGGTCAAGAAGAACTGGCGGATGGTACATTCTTGCCGCGCCTATGACAACGGTGTTTTCGTGGCCATCTGCAACGCGGCAGGTCGGGCGGCGATGCGGATCAAGGGCGTCGAGGCGAACCACGCCGGAGGGTGCATGGTGGTTGATCCGACCGGCGCCGTCATCGCCGAGTCGAAGAGCAAAAACGTCCGCGATGAGATGCTCGTCGTCCCGCTTAAGGGCGACGCCGCAGCTGCGCGGCGGCGGCAGTCGTGCTTCAACCTCCAGACGCGGCGGCCGGAGGCCTTCGAGATCCTGTCCAAGCCTACGAATTGAGTTGCGAAAGAAGGACTGGTGGAAAAACCCGGCATCAAGAGCCGTTCCTTCTGGGCGCTGATGGCGACGCAGTTCCTCGGTGCGGCGAACGACAATGCGTTCCAACTCACCGTCCAGTTCCTGATCCTGGCATCGGTGACAAGCGAAAAGGCAAAGACGGCCTACATGGCCGCGGCGGGCGCGGTGTTCGTCATTCCATTCCTCATCTTTTCCACGTTCGCGGGGAATATCGCGGACCGATTGAGCAAGCGCACCGTCTGTGTCTGGTCGAAGGTGGCCGAGATAGTCGTCATGGCCTTGGGGATTGCCGCGCTCGGGTCAGGCAGCCCGACGGCGTGCCTTGTCGTTCTCTTCTGCATGACAACGCAGAGCACCTTCTTTAGCCCCGCCAAGTACGGCATTCTACCGGAGATGCTCGAGGAAGCCGAGCTCAGCGAGGGCAACGGAACCATCCAGATGCTCACGGACATCGCCATCATTACGGGCATGATCGTTGGCCCGGTGTTGTTCGAAGTGTTTCAGAGGCATCTTTACTGTGCGGGTGTGGTCTACGTTGGCGTCGCCGTCGTCGGCACGTGCACGTCGCTGTTCGTCGGCGCCGTGCCGGCCGCGGACAGGGGGCGTCGGATGCAATGGAACTTCATCGGAGAGATGGGAAGGAACATCCGCCAGATCCGGCGGGACCGCATGCTTTTCCTCTGCATCATCGGCGAGAGCTTCTTCTGGTTGATGGCCGCTTGCTTCAAGATCAATTTTCCTGTCTATGGCAAGAGCGCGAACCTGCTCGCCTTGAAAAGCGAGTCCGAGGTCGGAGTGCTCCTGGCCCTCGTAGCGCTCGGCATCGGGTTCGGCGCGTTCCTTGCGGGGCGCTGGAGCGGCGGAAAGGTGGAGTTCGGTCTCGTCCCCATCGGCGGCGTCTTCATGGCGGTGTTCGTGGCCATTCTCTTCGTCTCGTGGCGGTCCGCGATTGCGACCGGGATAGCGGTCTTCATGCTCGGCTTCGGCGGAGGGCTGTATCTCATTCCCCTGGCAACATTCGTCCAGCAGCGCGCCCCCAGCGACAGAAAGGGCATGGTCCTGGCAACGAACAACTTCATCACCTTCTTCGGCGTCCTGGTGGCATCAGGGATCTATTACCTGGGCGCATCCGTCCTCGAGATCGGACCCGCCGGGATATTCCTTGCCGTGGCTGTAATGATCGTTCTCTTTTGTGCGGGGTTTTTCCGGCTCCTTCCGGAGTTTCCCCTCCGCTCCCCCCTTTGGCTTTTTGGCCGCCTGACGTGTCGCCTGCGGGCGGCGGCCATTGAGCGTGTTCCCCACGAGGGGCCTGCCCTTCTGCTGTGCAATCATGTCTGCGGGACGGATTCCTTGCTGGTGAGCGCGGGGATACCGCGCCTCGTCCGGTTCGTCCTGCCGCAGCCGATGGAGGGCGGCTGGCTGGCGCGGCGGCTGGCCTTGCTCATTCGGTTCATCCAAAATGGGGGCGATGAAGGCGTCGGCCTGGCAACCCAGGCAATGGAAGCGGATGAATTGGTCGGCGTCTTTGCCGAGCAGAAAGGGCACGGCAGTGGTATTGCCGAAGCGCTGTTGAATGCGGCGAGCGACGCGGGCGCGCCCGTCATCCCCGTTCATATTGAACACGCGCCGGACGGGGGGGGATATCGCCCGGTAGTGAAGATTGTGTTCGGCGAGGCGCTGCCGTCGGGCGCAGGGCCGGCGGAGGTCCGCCGGGCGATGGAGGAGCTTCAGAACGTATCATAGATGGAGGACGAACACGCATGTCGGAAGAACTCGTGCGCCGATACCTATACGGCCCGGCGGCGGAGAAGGAGGCCGCCCTCGCCGAATTGAGCGGCGAGGTTGGCGACCCGATTGCATTGGTCCGATCATGCCTTATTCGCAAATATGAAAATCGGACGAAGGGCCTGATTGCCGAGGATCGCTTCGAGCTTCCGCACCTCCGCGCCCGCTACCCGGATGAGTTGCTGAACTTCCTGGTCCCGGATGACTACGACCCCGGCAAGGCGACCGGCCTTCTCATCCTCCTTCACGGCGGCGGCAAGGACACGCCGCGAGATCATGCCAAGCTCTGGCTGCTGGAGAGCGACAAACTCGGCAACTATCACTTCGGCAAGGAGTTGAAGGAGTGTCCCTGGATCTCCGTTGCGCCGAGCAACCTGCTCCTCCCCACGCACCAGCGCTGGTCGAACCCGGACTCGGATGCCTATATCCTCGCCGTCATCGAGGAGGCGGGATACCGATACCACATTGATCCGCACCGCGTATTCATCCTGGGCCAGTCCATGGGCGGCTTCGGGGCCTATCACATCGTCCAGACGCTCGGCGACCGCTTCGCCGCCGTCGGCTGCCACGCAGGGGCGTGGTACTATGGCTTCTGGGAGGGGCTGCACGGGGTGGATTTCTACCTCATGCAAGGCGTCCACGACGCCGTCGCGGGCGTGCGGCCGCGCTTCACCGACGTCGCCTTTGCGCGGTTCGCCAGCGCCATCCTGAGCGGCTATCATCTGCCGCACACCTACCGCGAGCATCAAGGCGGGCATTCGTTCACCGATCCGTTGGCTCGGGAGACTGCCCTCGAATTTTTTGCAGCGATCAAGGCCCGCCGCCGGAACCCATTTCCCGAGAGGGTCGTCACGGCCTCGCGGAAGGGAGCGTTCGGCCTCTATGATTCGCCCCATTTGTTCTGGGTGTCCATCAACGAGACGCACTTCGGCACATTTGAGCTGGACCATATCGAGACCACAGAGACGCAGCCGTCCTACTGCTCCACCGACTTCCGCCACCGCCGGATTCGCTGCGAGGGCGGCGCGGTTCGCGCCGTGAACCACGGCGATAACACGTTTGACGTCGAGACAAACAACGTCTATGGCCTGACGCTCTGGTTTCACCCGGCGATGGTGGATTTCTCGACGCCGGTGCGGGTGGTCATCAACGGAGAAATGAAATACAACGACCTGTTGAAGCCCAACCTTGCGACGACGCTGAGGTCGTTCGACCGAAGGCGCGACCCGGGAATGCTGTTCAGCGCCAAGCTGACGTTCGATCTGAAGATCAACGATTGGGAACGGCAGAAGACGTTTCGTCCGCCGGAGCCAAAGGAGTAACCATGCGTGGACCTGTTCCTTTGTTCGTGATCGCCTCTCTATCGTTTCTCTTGGTCTCGAATGCGAGCGGTCAAACCATCCTTCTCGACGACTTCGAGCGCGACGACCCGGCGCCGTGGCGATACTCCGGGTCGGGGACGCTCTCCATCGTCGCAGGCAAGGCCCCGGGCAGCACGGGCGGGCGCGTCATGCGCCTTGAAACCACCGCCGCCCTCCGCAACAACGCCATCTGGTGGGGGCAGTTGCAGTTGAAGCCCCCGCGCATTGCGGACTGGTCGAAGCACCACTTCATGTCGGCTTGGATTCGGGCGTCGGGCGGGCGGCGCATCCACGCCCTGTCCATGTACGCCGAGAACAAGGGAACCCCTCTGGAGAGCCACCATTTCGTCCTCCCGCGCAACCAGTGGGTGCGCATCCGGTACCCGATCAGCGCGCTGGTTCGGGACAACATCAACCTGTTCTTCTTCTCCCATGCAGGCGTGGGGGGCCTGCCTGGCGAGGCGTTGGACGAGGTCTATGAGTTCGACGCCCTGGCCCTTGAGGAAGGCCCACCCGATCCGATGGCCGGCTGGGCCGTCGCCGATGGGCGCGTCGCCTTTGCCCACTGTGGCTATCGGCCCGACGAACCGAAGCGGATTCTCTTTCCGCCGAAGACGGCCGAACCCGCGCTTGTGCGGAAGGACGATGGGACCGTCGTTGACGAGGTGGAACTAACCGACGATGTCTTCGGCAACCGTGTGGCGGACATCACCGGGTTACGTGCGGAGGGGACGTACACGGTCGAGGCGGGCGGAATCAAGACGGAGCCGTTCCCGATCAAACTGGATGCCTGGGATGCGCCTTCACGCGGCGTCATGCGGTTCATCTATCTCATGCGCTGCGGCGGCGAGGTGAAGGACGACCTCGTCGGCCATCCACCATGCCATCTTGACAACTGCAAGCCCCGCATCCCCGAGAAGATTGACCCCAAGCGCTGGCCGCTGGCCGGGAAGCACATGGAGATACTGGGCGACTGGTTCGACCTCATCGGCGGGTGGCACGACGCCGGGATCATTGACCAGTACACCGGCAATACCGGCCTCATGACCTACGCCCTTGCCTGCCTCGTTGAGGCGCGGCCTGAGCTGGCCGAGGTCGCCCTGGAGGAGGCGACATGGGGCGGGCGGTGGCTTGTAAAGGCCGCGCTCCCCACGGGGGAGATGGTCATGTCCAGCCCCAGTCAGGTGCGCTGGACCGATAACCAGCCGCGGACCGCCGACGATCGGGAAGTGGATGTCCAGGGCTGCTGGCCCGATCATGCGATGAAGGCCCTTGCGGGGATGGCGCGGCTTGCCCAGGCGCTCGGCGAGCGCGATCCGGTCCTGCGCGAGCAATTGCTTGCCGCGGTGCGGCGCGTGATCCACTATTTCCACATCGAACGGTTTCCCGGCCATTTTGAGACGCAGTTCCAGTTCGTCTCATGGGGGGCGCTGGCGGGCGTCGAGGCCCATGCCGCAACCGGCGACGCCGAGTCGCTGGAGTTTGCCCTGCACTGCCTGAAGCAGATTCTGGTCTGCCAGGATGAGGGCGCGGGCGAAGGCTCGGGGTTTTTCTTTGCGGGCACGGACCGCAAGCATCCCTACCGTTTTGTTCACGGCCAGACCATCGGTGTTCTCGCCTTGTGCCGGGCGCTTCAGCAGATGCCGGGCCATGAGCAGGCGCCGACCTGGAGGCGGGCCGTTGAGCGGTGGTGCGACAGTTACGCCGTCCCCATGACCCGCTTCTCCGGCGGCTATGGAATCATGGCCTTTGGCCTGTATGACGGCGACGAGGACGAGGCTTACAATGGCAAGGAGAGCTGGTGGGCCGCGCCATACGACCCGAAGGAGTTTGCGCCCTGGACGCCGGCGGCGCGTGAACTGCGGCTCGGCGGTCGGCGCGTTCGCGTCTTCGGCGCGCATCGCGGCGGCAACAATCGCTTTCTGTGCGCGAACGCTGCGGCGCTGCAGGCGGCGGCGGTCGCGCTCAATCGGCGCGACCTGGACGACCATGCTGCGAACCAACTCCAGTGGATCATCGGCAAGAACCCATTCTCCATCAGCATGATCTCGCGCGTGGGCCATCGTTCGCCGATAGCCTACCAGTCCGTCATCGGCGACGTCTTCGGTTCCATGTATCAGGGCGTCGGCAGCCGCAACGGCGACGAGCCGTTCCTCTCGCCGAACTGCCACCACACACAGAAAGAAATCTGGGGCGTGTGCGGCGGTTTGTATCTATTGGCGATTGCGCAGATACCAGCAGGGTGATGAGAAGAAGAACGCCTTGTCAATGTGCGCCAATTCTAAAGGGGGAAAATCCCCTCTTTCAACTGACAAAGCTCCCACAAATTCGCATTTGACTCTTGCCTTTGTCCCTGGTAGAATATTTTCGGCAACAGTGTGGTAGGACGTTTCTGGCAGCCGGTTGTGTTGTTGCGTGTCTCACTCATGAGTCGTTTTCCTCGTAGTTTCTTTTCTGCATTGATCTCACTCGCCGCAGGTCGCGCGCACGAAGGGGGCGGGCGATGACCACGGAAGATCGGCGCAAGACGCCCCGCGTCAAGGTCGTGCAATTCGCCGAGTTCATCCAGGAGGACGGCGCCTCCAAGGCCCCGAACAAGTTGGTGGGCCATGCCGTGGACCTGAGCGAGGGCGGGGTGCGTTTCGAGGCTCATGTCGGCTTTGCCGTCGGGGCCAATGTCGTCATCAACTTCGGATTGGACGGACGGATCGTCGCCGCCCGAGGTAAGGTGGTTCACTTCATTCCCAAGAACGACGGCACGGCCAGCATCGGCATCAAATTCACGGGTCTCCATGACCACGACCGGCAGGCGATCCAGAACTACTGCCGGGCGGAGGCGGAACAGAAGCCGAAGGTTGCAAGGCTGGTACACAACCCGCGCGCAGAGGTGAGAAACGTTCCGCCGGGCGCGGCGCCCTGAAGCTGAACTTGCCAGAGTTCAGGTTGAGAAGCCAGGAATCTCGCGCACGTGAGGTGTCGGAAGCTTGGCGAGTTCCGCTACTCGTGTGCTTGCGCATAGAACGCGACGACTCTCGCCCGAACATCCTCGAAATCGCGCGGGCCGCCCGTTGCAACCTCGCGAATGAAGTGGAGACATCTCTCGTATTCCCTGTCGAGTTCGGCCCGCGATTTTCCACCACGCTGCTCGATGCGCGCAAACAGCGTCGAATCGCCGTCGCGCTTGATGGCGTCTTTCTTGGAGTTCCACCGGAACAGCTCGTGGTGCGCGCCGTCCTCGCTCGCTTCGCATAAGGAGCAAACGCGCCGTTTGCTACGCAAATGACCGCCCTCCATCGTCATAAACAGGGCAAATTCTAGATCGAGAAAATGTTCCTCCGTGACGTTCAATGGCGGGGATGTCAGGACGCCCTCCATCTCGCCAATGGCGTCCACATGGATACACGAGGCAATCCGTCGGTTTCCCTCCTTTAGCGTGAAGAGATCCGCTACGTCCTCGCCCCAGATGTAGCCGTACCACATCCCCGATCCGAGCTCGTGGGGGAGGTAGCATTTCGGGATCGAGGGGTCTTCACTTTTCGCTTTTGCGATGACAGCCCCACTGTCCACGGTGACGATTTTTACCTCGGGCGGCAGAAACCCCAGAAGCACGGCCAGCACCGTGGTCTTACCCACCCCGCCCGGGCGAGCAGCGGTCAGGAATGACGCCCCGTTGGCAATGGCGCACAGGCAGAAGGCGCACATCTCGTTGCTCATCGTGCCCGCCTCGATGAGATCAACCAAGCTCAACATCCGCCCGCCGCGCTGGTTCAGGCCGTGAATCTCCCTTCGGTTGTGTTGCTCAAGGTCGGGCATGTTTAGAATGTCTCCGCGACTGGGTCCACCTTATTATACTTCACATTTCGGGGAGTGCGAGGGACTTTTCGGAAAATCAAAATTGGAAATGTCTTGACACGATACCAGTGGGGGTATACAATCAAGGGTCTGGCAGGGGGTCGTTTGTCCCCCTTGCGCGGTGCGTGTGCGTGGCGAGGCTTTGCGCCCGTGGAATAAGGCCGTGGCCGAAGTCATCCTGGAGAACGTGACGAAGGTCTTTCCCGGCGATGTCGTGGCCGTGAAAGACGTCTCGCTGGAGATCAAGGACAAGGAGTTCCTCGTCCTTGTGGGGCCGTCCGGCTGCGGGAAGTCAACCACACTGCGGATGGTCGCGGGGCTGGAGGAGATTACCGAGGGCACGATCAGGATCGGCGACCGGGTCGTCAACGATGTCCCGCCGAAGGACCGGGACATCGCAATGGTGTTCCAGAATTACGCCCTGTATCCGCACATGAGCGTGTACAAGAACATGGCCTTTGCGCTCAAGCTGCGGCGGTATCCGAAGGCCGAAATTGACGCGCGTGTCAAAGAGGCGGCGAAGATTCTCGGCATCGGGAATCTGCTGGACCGGAAGCCGAAGGCTTTGTCGGGCGGGCAGCGACAGCGCGTGGCCCTGGGGCGCGCCATCGTGCGGCAGCCGAAGGCGTTCCTCTTCGACGAGCCGTTGAGCAACCTGGACGCGAAGCTGCGCGTGGAGATGCGGGCCGAGCTGAAGCGGCTGCACCATCGGCTTGAGACGACAATGATCTACGTGACGCACGATCAGGTGGAGGCGATGACCCTCGGCGACCGGATCGTGGTGATGAACGACGGGGTGGTACAGCAGGCGGCGGAACCGCTGACGGTGTATGACTACCCCGCGAACCAGTTCGTGGCCGGATTCATCGGGACGCCGCCGATGAATTTCGTGAAGGGGACCGTGGAGAAAAGCAACGGGGGATTGTCCTTCAACGAGGGGACATGCCGGCTGGGGCTGCCGGAGTGCTTTTGCAAGAAGTTGGAGGATTACGAGGGCAAAGAGGTGGTCTTCGGAATTCGGCCGGAGGATGTGAAAACCTCGGCGATCGACTCCCCCTCGGTGGGCAGGATGGGCGTAACGGTAAATGTAGTGGAGCCGTTGGGCGATGAGATGATATTGTATCTCTCCACCGGCAAAAACGAGCTGATCAGCAAGGTGGACGCCCATCAGAGAGTGGCAGTAAACGACAAGGTTGAGGCGATGCTCGATCTGTCGAAGGCGCATATATTCGATCCCGCTTCGGGAAGGAATGTGACGCTGGACGGGGCAGTTGGCGAGACATAGTCGGCGAGCGGAGACGGTTCCGGCTCGCCCCGGAGTGGGTGGTGACACCCACTTTTTTATTGTCGAAAAATCGGGCGTTTTTGGATCGCATAGAATATGAACGGCGAATTACTGAGACTCGTTGACAGCCTTCATCGGGACAAGAACATTGACAAGGAGCTTGTTTTCGAAGGCATCGAAGCGGCCCTGCTTTCGGCAGCGCGAAAGCAGTTCGGCGCCGACGAGAGCCTCGTCATAAAAATTGACCGCGAGACGGGGAATATCATCGCCACCGAAGGCGGAAAGACCATCGCCCCCGCCGAGCTCGGCCGCATCGCCGCGCAGACGGCCAAACAGGTGATGATTCAGAAAATCCGCGAGGCCGAGCGCGACGTCATCTTTGACGACTACGAGAAGAAGCGCCGCACCATCGTCAATGGCACCGTTCAACGCATGGAAGGTCCCAACCTCATTGTCAACTTGGGCCGCACCGAGGCCATCCTCCCGCGCTCCGAGCAGATCCAGAACGAGTCCTATCACCCCGGCGAGCGCATCCGCGCCATCGTGCTCGCCACGGAGAAGGTGGGCAACCGCGTCCGCATCGTCCTCAGCCGCACATCGCCGGAGCTCGTGCGCTGCCTCTTCGAGCTGGAGGTGCCCGAAATTGCGGAGAACACCATCGAAATCAAGGGCCTCGCCCGCGAGCCCGGCTTTCGTACGAAGATCGCCGTGGACTCGAAGGACCCGAAGGTTGATCCAGTCGGGGCATGCGTGGGCGTGCGCGGGTCGCGCATCCGTAACATCGTGGATGAACTAAACGGCGAGAAGATTGACATAATCCGGTGGGACGAGTCGGAAGAGATGTTCATCTGCAACACCCTCAAGCCGGCAGAGATCGGCGGCATCATTCTCGACGACGACGCGCGGAAGGCCACCGTGATCGTGGCCGAGGACCAACTCTCTCTCGCCATCGGCAAACGAGGCCAGAACGTGCGTCTCGCCTCCAAGCTGACCGGGTGGGACATTGACATCACGACACAGGACCAGCTCGACACCGAGCAGGCGCGCGTCCTGGCCGGCGAGGAGCCTCTCCCGGAGAAGGCGGCGGCAACCGGGCAATCCGCTGCCCAGGGAGGAGCCGCGCCGACTGAGCAGCCCGTGGAGCAGGGAAGTCCACCGTCGCAAGCGCCGGTTGAGGAGCAGGCCCGGCAACCGGCGACCAAGTCGGAGGGGCCTTCCCCCGAACCGGCGGCTGCCCAGCCGGAGGGCGAGTGCCCCGAACAGCCGCCAGCCGGCGCTGCGCGAGATGAGACTACAAAATCGGAAAGTAAACAGCCAGATTCAGAGGAAGCAACGGGGGCTTCCGCCGAGATTCCGGAGAAACCCAAGACGGAGGCATAGTCGGTGCGGGTAAGACTTTACCAGATTGCAAAGGAACTCAACGTTGAGAGCAAGCTCATCGTTGCGAAGTGCCAGCAGAAGGGCTACGACGTCAAAACCCCCTCCAGCACCATTTCGGATGCGGAGGCGGAAGCCCTCCGTCGTGAGCTGACGGGCCTGGACCAGGTGCCCGGGCTGGCCCCGAAGAAACCCAAACCCGAGGCGAAGCCCAAAGCGGAACCCAGACCCGTATCCAGACCCGAATCCAGGCCTCCATCCCGACCTGCGCCCTCCCCTGCAGCGCCGAGGCCCGTTAGAGAAAGTCGGCCCGCTCCGCCGTCCAAGCAAGAGCCGGAACGGAGAGGCGCCGTGCGCGCGCCGTCGCGTCGCGAGCCGCCGTCGCCTATCGAGGATATAGAGGATCGCTTTGAGAAGCGGCCCAAACTCGCCCGGTCACGGCCCCGTCACAAGACCGCCGTCGGCGAAGTAGAAGACGAAGATCGCCCCATTAGCGCGCCGGCGAGGAAGCCGGAGCGCCACCTCCGCCGATGGATCGCCCCGGGCGCAGGCCGCATGGGTGTCAAGGCGGTGAAACCCAGCCCCGTCCAAAAGGTCACAAAAGTCGAGGTCGAACCTCCGATCATCGTCAAGGACCTCTCGGCCATAATGGGCGTCAAGGCCAGCGATATCATAGGCAAACTCCTGTCGCACGGCCTGATGGCGACCATCAACGAGGCAATCGAGCCGGAAATGGCTCGGCTCATCGGGGTGGACTTTGATGTGGAAGTTACCGTAAAAGAACCGCAGGACGAGTTGGAAACCGTCATGGAGGAGAAGTCCGATTCTCCCGAGAGCCTGAAGCCGCGGGCGCCGATCGTTACCTTCCTCGGCCATGTGGACCACGGCAAAACCTCGCTTCTGGACCGGATAAGGAGCGCCCATGTGGCGGCGAGCGAGTCCGGAGGCATCACGCAACATATCGGCGCGTACCGTCTGGACAAGGGCGACAAACATGTGGTCTTTCTGGATACCCCCGGTCACGAGGCCTTCACGGAGATGCGGGCGCGAGGGGCGAATGTGACGGATGTCGTGGTTTTGGTGGTGGCAGCCGACGATGGGATGATGCCGCAGACGGAAGAGGCTATTAGCCACGCCCGCGCGGCGGACGTGCCGATCGTGGTTGCGCTGAACAAGATTGACTTGCCGAGCGCAAACGTGCAGCGCGTGAAGCAGCAGCTTTCGGCCAGGGACCTGGCGCCGGAGGAATACGGCGGCAAGACGGTCTGCGTCCCGGTCTCCGCCCTCACAGGGCAGGGAGTGGACGAACTGGTGGACCTTCTTTCGCTCGAGGCCGATCTCTTGGAACTAAAGGCCAACCCGGATAAACTCGCGCGTGGCGTGGCGCTGGAGGCGAGGTTGAGCGAGGGGCGCGGCGTTGTGGCCACAGTTCTTGTCAGGGAGGGAACGCTCCACACGGGCGACGTCGTTCTCTGCGGCCATGCCTTCGGTCGCGTCCGGAACATGCGCGACGACAAAGGGAAATCGCTCCGGAGCGCCGGGCCCTCCATGCCGGTGGAGATCACGGGCCTGTCGGCCGTGCCCGATGCGGGCGATGTGTTCTATGCGCTCGGCGACGCACAGAAGGCGCGCGCTGTTGCGGAGCAGCGCTCACAGAGGCGGCGCGAGAAGGAACGGACGGCGGCGCAGCATGTGACGTTGGAGACCCTGTTCTCCCACCTTGAGAAGGCAGCCGTCAAGGAGCTTCGCGTTATTTTGAAGGCCGACGTGGCCGGGTCCCTGGAAGTAATCAAAAAAGCCCTCGATGAGATCGGCACGGAAGAGGTAAAGGTCAGCATCATCCACAGCGGCGTGGGCGGCATCAACCTGTCCGATGTGGTTCTGGCCGACGCCTCCGATGCGGTCGTCATCGGCTTCAACGTGGTGGCCGAGGCGGGCGCCCGCGAGGCGGCGCAGGTACGCGGCGTGGACGTCCGTGTGTATCAAGTGATCTATCGGCTCACGGGCGAGGTGCGGCAGGCTCTGGAGGGCCTCCTCGATCCGGAGAAGCGCGAGACCGTAATCGGCCACGCCGCAGTGCGGCAGGTATTCCGGGTTTCGCGTTATGGCAACATTGCGGGGTGCTACGTCACCGACGGAATAATCCGACGCCCTGCGCACGTGCGACTGACTCGAGACAGCAAGATCATCTACGACGGCAAGATGGCCTCGCTGCGACGGTTCAAGGACGACGTGCGGGAGGCCCGAGAGGGCTTTGAGTGCGGGATCAAGATCGAAGGGTTCGACGACGTGAAAGAGGGCGACGTCATCGAGGCCTACGAGATCGAGGAAGTCAAACGGAGCCTGGCTTCTCCATCCCCTTCGGCGTCGAAGGAGGAGTAACAGGCCCGGTCATCGTGGAGGAAGCTTCTGGCGAAGGCGCATGGCCTTTAGCCAGTCGTCTTTTGCGCCATGATAGTCGGCACACTGGCCATTCGACTGGTAATCCCCGAAGCGAGATCGCTCAAGCAAAAGCGGAGCGCGCTGAAGAGCGTGAAAGACCGCCTCCGCAACGACTTCAATATTTCCGTTTCCGAGATTGACAACCACGACGTATGGCAGTCGGCCACGATCGGCGTAGCCATGGTGGGCGGAGACACACAGCACGTGAACGCCGTCCTGTCGAAGGTGATCGAGGCGGTCAAGAGGTTCCACCAGGTGCAACTGGTGGACTACGAACTGGAGATGTACTGACGATGTCGTCTAAGCGCAGACAGGACCGGGTTGCCGAACGGATCCAGCAGGAGGCGAGCCGCATTATCTTGCAGGAGCTGAAGGACCCTCGCATGGGGTTCGTGACGGTGACCAAGGCGCACATCAGCCCCGACCTTCAACGGGCGCGGATCTACATCTCTGTGCTGGGTCAAGACGCGGAAGAGCGAAAGACGATGAAAGCCCTGGAACACGCCAAGGGCTATATCCAACGCACTATCGCGCAGCGCGTCGGACTCCGACGAGCCCCGATCATCTCGCTCTTCATTGACGATGGAATGAAGAAAAGCGCCCGCATCGAGGACCTGCTCCGCCTGATCCGAGACGAAGATAAAGACGCGAAGCGGTCGGCGGAAGGGGCGGACGCGGCGGCGTCCGCGCCGCGCCCTCAGGAGGATGATTGAGTGTCATCAGGGAACAAGACCAGGAAAGCCACGTCGGTCTGCGATCGCTTGAGCAAAAAATTCCGCATGCCGCCCATCCCTCACGACGTCATCCCGGTGGAGGCGTTGCTGATGGCCATCCTGATGGAGAGGGTCTCCCAGGAATGCGCCGAGCAGGTGGTAAAACGCTTCAAGAGTGCGTTTGTGGACTGGAACGAAATGCGCGTGACCACGGGGAGAGAGATCGCCGAATGCGCAAGAGAAAAGCAGATTGACCAGCGTATCGCCAGGGCCTGCCGCGATGCGCTTGACAAGCTCTACACCAGTCGTGGCGCATTCGACTTGAGCAACCTGGCTGACGAGAGCTTTACCGCCATGCGCGACTATCTCCTCGGCGAGCTTCGTCTTGCACCGAGCGCAGCCGCCCGGCTGATGTTGCTCTTCTTCAACCGCCCCGCACTGCCGCTTTCCGAGGATGTCCGGCGTGTTGCAGACCGGATCGGCCTGACGGACCCATCCTGGCCCTATGAACGGGCGCAGAAGTACCTGGAGCGGCTCATCCCAAATGACCGGATCGGGGAGTTCTACCACTGCCTCACCCATCATGCGGAGACGACGTGCCTTGTATCGAACCCGAAGTGCTCGCGGTGCCCGGTGCGCACGCTTTGCGACTACTACGCCAGGATGTCTAAAGGAACAAGAGGAACAACCGCCAGGAAAACGCCTGCTTCATCGAAGGCGAAGAAAAAAGCCGCAAGAAAGGCATCCACTAAAAAGAAATCATGAATCCATCGAATAAACAATCGAACAAACAGGAAGCGCCGAAGGAGATCATCCTCGGCCTTCCCATCGGCAGCCTCCAAACCCCCACACTGGAACTGATGCGCGCCGCCGGCTTCGTGGTCCGGGCGGATGCGCGCTCCTATTATCCGACGACCGACGACGACGAGCTGGCCGCCCGCCTCATCCGCCCGCAGGACATGTCCCGCTATGTCGAGCGCGCCGTGATAGACGCGGGTATCGCCGGCAAGGACTGGGTGGAAGAAAACGGCTCCGACGTGATCGTCGTTGCCGACCTTTCCTACTCGAAGCAGACGATGAACCCCGTGCGCTGGGTGCTGGCCGTGCCGGAGAAGTCGCCCATCCAGTCCGTCAAGGACCTGCAAGGCAAGCGAATCGCCACCGAGGTGGTGGGCCTGACCCGAGCGTTCCTCCGCAGGCACAAGGTGAAGGCCGAGGTCGAGTTCTCACACGGCGCCACCGAGGCCAAGGCCCCTGACCTGGTTGATGCGATCGTCGAGGCGACGGAGACCGGCTCCAGCCTCCGCGCCAATCGGCTGCGCATTGTTGACACTGTCATCGAATCCGTGACCCAGCTGATCGCAAACAAGAAGTCCTGGAAGGACCCCTGGAAGCGCCGGAAGATCGAGAATATCTCCATCCTCCTCCAGGGCGCAATCCTCGCCCGGCAAAAGGTGGGACTGAAGTTAAACGTCGCCAAGGAAAACCTGAAGAAGGTCCTGGCCATCCTCCCGGCCATGCGGAACCCGACCATCTCGTCGCTGACCGACGAAGGCTGGCACGCCGTCGAGGTGATGGTGGACGAGACCGTCGTCCGAAGGATCGTTCCCGAGCTCAAGCGGGCGGGCGCCGAGGGGATTATTGAATACCCGCTGAACAAGGTGATCCCGTGAAGGCATCGCGCTTTCTCTTGGTCTCGGGTCGGACGGCTCGACGATACGCCGCGCTGCTCTGCCTCGGGGTGTTCTTTGCCGGATGCGAGGTTGCGCCGCCGGCCGGCAAGACGCCGCAGGAGGGCTTGTCGGCGAACAACACCCCAGATGAAAATAAGCAGGACACAGAAAGCGCCATCCGTAACGATATCTATGCCCACTATTGCTGCGCATGGGAGGCGATCTATCAGCGGCAATACGCCCTGGCTGTGGAACACTTCGAAAAAGCCCTGGAGAAGTGCAAGCAGATCGGCGAGGATCCGCCCGAGATTCACGAGGCGCTGGTGGAATGTTACCCCCTGCTCCCCGGAAACCATGAGGACAAGATCGCGGCGCACATCGAAACGCTCACGCGGCTTGTGCCCAACGATTTCTCCTACCATGCCGAGCTCGGGAACTTTTACAGTGGTCAGGGCAAGGATGCGGAGGCCCTGCGCGAGTATGAGAGAGCGGCCGAGTGCCCCCCGCCGTCTGTGGGCGAATGGCGGCAGATCCGCTTCAACCACGCGCTGCTCCTCCGAAAACTCGATCAGTCGGACAAGAGCATAGAGATTCTCCATGATGTTGTAAAAAAGGCGGAAGGACGGCTGTCCGACGCCGAGGCATACAACGTGAACTACCTTCTGGCCGGCTGCCATATTGACCGCCGCGAGTTTGAGAAAGCGATCCCATTCCTGGAAAAATGTGTGGAGATTGACAGCGCCGGGCGCGACCAACGCATGTCCTTTGTGCTCTGGCAGCTCGGCTTCTGCTACACTTTCGCCGAGAAACTCGGCTCCGCCGAGGCCATTCAGCGCGCCAGCAAGCTGCTCCTCCAACTCCCCCGGTTCCACGAGTTGCGCTACTGGCTCGCCCTGCTCCATCGCAAGCAGAAAGACGACCTCCGCGCGCAGCAACTCTTGCAGGAGATCATTGACGGGAAGTACGCCCGCCCCCAGCAAGCCCCCCTCCTGCGGGCCTATCTCGAACTGGCCCAGATCGAGATTGACAAGAAGGATTACAGGCAGGCCGTCGCCATCCTGCAGAAGGGCGTCGCCGAGATACCCCAGCGCAGCCTCCAGCAGAGCGAGGCCCGACAGCTTCGCCTGAAACTCGTCAGCGCCTGCAGCACCTTGGGCGAAGACGAAAAGGTGGTTGACGAGCTCCACAAGATACTCGCCACCGATCCCGAGTTCCCCTCGGCCAACAACTACCTCGGCTATCTCTACGCCGACAAAGGCGTCAAGCTCCGCGAGGCCATCGCGCTCATCGAACGGGCCCTCAAGGCCGAGCCCGACAGCGGGGCCTACATGGACAGCCTCGGATGGGCCTATTACAAGATCGCGTCGGCCGACGACGAGAAGGATTATCTCGCCCTCGCGCTCCAGAAGCTCCGGGAATCGCTCGACATGCTCAAGAAAAACGCCGCCGATGCGGGCGAGGAATTCGACGACGATCCCGTCGTCCGCGACCACCTGGGCGACATCTGCTTCTGCCTCGGCCTCTGGGAGGAGGCCAAAGATGCCTGGGAAACCGCCGTCCGGCTGTCCGAGAAGTTCTCCGATCGGTCGGCGGACATGCTCCCCGATGTGGAGCATGTGAAGAAGAAATTGGCGCGGGTGACGCGGCTCCTCGCCGAGGATAAAAAGGAAACAACCGTCCCCTCGCAGGACCTGAGTCAGTAGGAGTTGCCGCATGTCTGGACATTCACACTGGGCGCAAATCCGTCATAAAAAGGGCGCGACGGACGCCAAGCGGGGCAAACTTTTCTCCAAACTTGTCAAGAACATCATGGTCGCCGCGCGGCACGGCGGGGGCGATCCCACAATGAACCTCCGCCTGCAATACGCCGTTGACGCGGCCAAGGCCGCCAACATGCCCAAGGACACCATCGAGCGCGCCATCAAGAAGGGCACCGGCGAAATCGCCGGCGAGAGCTACGAGGAGGTCACCTACGAGGGCTACGGTCCGGGCGGCGCGGCGCTCCTCGTCGAGGCCATGACGAACAACCGCAATCGCACGGCGTCGGAGATTCGCAAGATCTTTGAGAACAAGGGGGGCAACCTCGGCCGGTCGAACACGGTGGCGTGGATGTTCGAGGTCCGCGGCGTGATCGTCGTCAATGCCTCGAAGGTGAGCGAGGACGCGGTGTTCGAGGCCGCCCTCAACGCCGGGGCCGACGACATGGTTCCCGAGGACGGCATGTTTGCCGTCACCTGCACACCGCAGAATTTCCAGAATGTGAGGAAGGCCCTCGAAGAGAAGAAAATCCCCGTCGAGTCCGCCGAGATCATCAAGGCCCCGCAGACCTACATTGACATCGCGGTGGAACACGCCCGCCGCGTCCTCGACCTCATGGCCGCGCTGGAGGACCAGGAGGACGTGCAGAATATATACTCGAACTTCAACATCCCCGCCGAGGTCCTCGCCGAGATCGAGGCGAAAGAGGAATAGCGCCGCCGGGACGCCGCGGCACGTCAGGTGTTAGGTGTCAGGTGATAGGTGTTGGGTTATGGGTGATAGGTGACAGTTCGCCATTCTTCCAACCCTCCAGACTTCCAATTTTCCACCCTTCCATTCTTCCAGTGTATTGCTCTAAATTTCAATGCCCCAACACTCCAATATCCCAATACTCCGCTCCTCCATCACTCCAGACAACTCCTCCATCGCCCCAATACTCCAACGAACATCCGCTCTGCCTGACTCCTTATCTCATTGCCCGTTCGGGACTTACGCCCCAGGTGTCCACGAAGTTGACAGTCCTCATCGGCACAGCGGTCGCATCGCGGCGGGCGGTCGGCGGGGGTGTCCACGAAGTTGACAGGTGGGGGGCCATGTCGTGGACAGTCGGGGACGTCAGACCTCCCGGACCCCGCGCCGCACGGGGCGACCTCCGGGAGGTCGGTTGATGGGTGTCCGCGCAGCACGCGAACGAGCGAAGAGAATAAACGGACTCTTTAAAGGAGAAGAAAAGGAAACCTCGATGGCGCATGGCCCTTGACTTCTACGGTTATGGGTGTCCCCAGAACTTCGTATCCAATCGCCGCGCCGGGTCTATAGGATCGAGAGAACGACAACAGCAATGACGATGGCGACAATCGGGACGGCGATGACCAGCCCGGCGAGGATGGCATTGCCGAGCGCTTTCCATGCAGAGAATCCCTGCACCTGCCCCAGGCATTTCAGGAACACGATCCCCGCCCAGATTCCCCCGATGACCTCGATGGCGGCGAACCCGAAAAGAGCGAGACCCAATGAGGGATTCGCATCAAGGCTTGGCATCTTACTTGTGAACATCTCTCGACCGAAGAGAGCAAGCTCGGGAATCCACACGACCGACACCCATATAACCGGCACGCTCGACCATGCCATCGCGGCGCGGATATGCTGCGCCGGGGCCATACCGCCGATACACGTCCCCGTCCAACGGATCAACGCACCACCGATATACAGACTGATGATCCCGCCGACCGGGCCGGCGATTGCAGCTATGAGGAAGATCACGGACCAGTCAATTTTATCCCCCAGATCCTTCGCGCTGGCGCGATCCAATACGCGAATCGCACCGGCGATGGCTGCGAGGAGCAGAACCAGACGTTCCGGGTCTGTATTGACGATCTGCTGAATCGTAGCCCGCGGCTTCGTCCAGATCGAGACCCACGGATTTAATGCCTGTCCGTTGAGTTCTTCCATTTTCCTTCTTCCATTACTACACCATGTCTGCCGCAGTTCTCGGGACAGCTTATTTATCTCCCGTTCCTCTACCGTATCCAGCATGTGACAGCATGCCGCCGGTGCGGAGTGGCAGGAAGGCCCGACGCCTCCACTCCGGGCGACTGTATTATATGCCACGGTTCCGACAATGCGAAGAGAATTCTCCCGCAGAGGCGCGGAGACGTGGAGGGGAAAGAAAATGACTAATGACGAAATACCCAATGACGAAGGAATGACGAATGCCGAATGACCAAAAATTCAGGCTTTCTTTTTCGGCCTTCGGGCTTCTCTTAGTCATTCGTCATTAGACATTCGTCATTCTCCTCTTACATGGTAGCTTCGTGAACTTCGTGGTGCTCATGGTCTCACGCAAAGGCACAAAGACGCAGAGAACGGCCACATGCAACCACGGATGAACGCAGATTAACTCAAATTTTTTCACGCCTTGTCGGGGGTTGAAAAATGTCGCCGCCTGCCGTAGAATAAAGGATTCGGCGAGACGCAAATTTCAGCCATTGGGGTATCGAGTCGGCTATGGGAAATGACAAGTGCATCTCCGTCCGCGGGGCGCGGGAACATAACCTGAAGTCCGTCAACGTGGACATCCCGCGCGACCAGCTCGTCATCATCACGGGCCTCAGCGGATCGGGCAAGTCCTCCCTCGCTTTCGACACGATCTACGCCGAGGGACAGCGCCGATACGTGGAAAGCCTCTCCGCCTACGCCCGGCAGTTCCTCGAACAGATGCAGAAGCCCGATGTGGAGTACATCGAGGGCCTGCCGCCGACCATCGCCATCGAGCAGCGCTCCGCCGGGTCCAATCCCCGCTCGACCGTCGCCACGACGACGGAGATCTACGACTACCTCCGCCTCCTCTTCGCCCGCGTGGGCGACCCGCACTGCTACCAGTGCGGCCGGCCGATCCGCCAGCAGTCGCCCGAGCAGATCGTGGACGCCGCCCTCCACATCCCCGAGGAGACGCGGGTGATGATCCTCGCCCCCGTCGTGCGCGGACGCAAAGGGGAGCACCGCGAGGTCCTCGCGCAGATCAAGCGCGACGGCTTCGTCCGCGCACGCATTGACGGCGTCGTGCAGGGCCTGACGCAGATTCCCGAGCTGGACAAGAACAAGAAGCACACCATCGAGGCGATTGTGGATCGCTTAGTGATTCGTACGGGGATTGATACCCGCCTGAACGACAGCATCGAGCTGGCCCTCAAACTCGGCGAGGGCGTCATGGTCATCAGCAAAGAGAAGAAGGACGGCTGGGAGGACGAGGTCTTCAGCGAGCTGTACGCCTGCCCCGACTGCGGCATCAGCTATGAGGAGCTTGCACCGCGCACCTTCTCCTTCAACAGCCCTTACGGTGCGTGCCCCGCCTGCGACGGGCTGGGCACGAAGATGGAATTCGACCCGGACCTCATCGTTCCTGACAGGAGCCTGTCCCTTGCCGATGGGGCCATCGAGGCCTGGCGGCGCGGCGGCAAGCGCATGGCCATCTACTACCACTACGAAATCCGCGAGTTCTGCCGTCTGTTCAACGTGGATCGGGACGTCCCGTTTGCCATGCTGCCGGAGGACATCCGGCGCCTCCTCCTCCATGGGACGACGTCCGAGGACGCTCAGAAGTATCATGCCGAGTTCGAGGGCGTCATCCCCAACCTCACCCGCCGGTTCCACAACACGACGAGTGAGTTCGTCAAGCACCGGCTCCACGGCTACATGAGCGAGCAGCCGTGCCTCAAGTGCAACGGGGCGCGGCTGAAGCCGGAGGCGCTGGCCGTCCGCGTGGGGGGCAAGGCCATCCACGAGGTCACGGCGCTGTCCGTCGCGGAGGCGGAGCAATTTTTCGCAAGCCTGAAACTCAGCGAGGAGCGGTCGCGCATTGCCCACCAGATCCTCAAGGAGATTCGCGCCCGGCTCGGGTTCATGGCGGACGTGGGCCTGGCCTACCTGACGCTCGACCGCGTGAGCGCCACCCTATCCGGCGGCGAGGCGCAGCGCATCCGACTCGCCACGCAGGTCGGGTCCGGGCTGGTGGGCGTCTGCTACGTCCTGGACGAGCCGACCATCGGCCTGCACCAGCGCGACAACGAGAAGCTGATCAACACCCTCAAGCGGATGCGCGACCTCGGCAACACGGTGATCGTGGTGGAGCACGACGAGCAGACAATCTGCAGCGCCGACCAGATCATTGACCTCGGCCCCGGGGCGGGGGCGCACGGGGGGACGGTCGTGGCGCAGGGCGGCATTGACGCAATCATCGCCGAGCCGAAATCCCTGACGGGCCAGTACCTGAGCCGCGAGCAGGCGATTGACATCCCCGCGAAGCGGCGGGACGTGTTCATGTCCAACTGCATCCAGATCAAAGGCGCGGCCGAAAACAATCTGAAGAAGATTGACGTGAAGTTCCCGACCGGCGTCTTCTGCTGTGTGACGGGCGTGAGCGGGTCGGGGAAGAGCACGCTCGTCACCCAGACGCTCCTGCGCGCACTGCGGCGGAAGATCCACGGCAGCCACGACAAGCCGGGGAAGTTTGAAAAACTTGTCGGTGCGCAGCGGGTGGACAAGGTGATCGAGATTGACCAGTCGCCCATCGGCCGGACGCCACGGTCCAACCCGGCGACGTATATTGGGGCCTTCGATCTCATCCGAAAGATCTTCGCCCAGGTCCGCGAGGCAAAAATTCGCGGCTACAGCGCGGGACGGTTCAGCTTCAATGTCAAGGGCGGTCGGTGCGAGGCCTGCCAGGGCCAGGGCACCAAAAAGATCGAGATGCACTTCCTGCCCGACATCTTCGTCACCTGCGAGCAGTGCAAGGGACTCCGCTACAACCGCGAGACTCTGGAAATCCGCTACAAGGGACTGAACATCGCCGAGGTCCTGGACATGCGGATCGAGGAGGCCTATCGCTTTTTCGAGAACTTCCCGAAGGTCAAGCAACTCCTGTGCACGATCAACGACGTCGGCCTCGGCTACATGAAGCTCGGCCAGTCAAGCACCACCCTCTCCGGCGGCGAGGCGCAGCGCGTGAAACTCGCCTCCGAGCTGGGGCGCAGCGACACGGGCGATACCTTCTACATCCTCGACGAGCCGACGACGGGACTGCACTTCGCCGACATCAAGAAGCTGCTCGACGTCCTGAACCGCCTGACCGACCGCGGCAACACCGTCCTTGTCATCGAGCACAACTTGGACGTCATCAAGACCGCCGACTACATCATTGACCTCGGCCCCGAGGGCGGCGAGGAGGGGGGCCGCATCGTCGCCACCGGCTCGCCGGAGGAAGTGGCCGGAAACCCCGACAGTTACACAGGCCAGTACCTTGCGCCGCTGCTGGGGGTGGAGAATCATAAAGGCGACAAGGCAAGAAAGAGAGCATAAGCGTGCAGAAGGTCCAGATTCCCTCGGAACGCCCCATCTTCCCGACTCCCGCGGGATTGGTCACATCTGTTGACAAGGACGGCAATCCGAACATCATCGCCCTGGGCGAGATCCACAACCTGAGCATCCGCAAGCCCGTCATCGTCGGACTCGGCATCGCGCCGGCGCGGTACTCGCACCAGTTGATACGCGAGTGCCGCGAGTTCGTGGTGAACCTGCCGCGCGCCTCGATGGTGGATCAGGTTCTCGCGTGCGGTCGCGTCTCCGGCCGCAAGGAGAAAGACAAGTTCGCCCTGGCGGGTCTGACGCCCGTCCCCGCGCAGAAGGTCAAGCCGCCGCTCATTGCCGAGTGTCCGATCAACCTGGAGTGTCGGCTGCTCGGCGAGCCGGAGCCCATCGGCGACCACGACCTGTTCAAGGGCGAGGTCCTCGTCGAGCACATTGACGCGGATTGGGTGGATGCCGACGGGAAGCTCAAGCTGGACGCGCTCGACATGCTCATCTTCGCCCGGTGGAACTTCTGGGCCCCCGGTCGGTGGGTCGGGAAGATGAAATAGATTTTGCTTGCCTCTGTGGACGTTATGGGGTTACAATAAAACACAGCGCTTGAGGAGGGCAGAAACAGGGGATGGAGTCCCCCAAGACCGTCCCGCCTTTGGCGGGACTGATGACTCCTGCTGTCGGCGTTCCGCGGCGGGAGTCAGAGACGTTCGGATGCGACCCCGCCAGGAGCGGGGTTTTTTGTGTACGTGATTCGAACGCAAAGGAGAGGGCTCCATGACGGACGTGTTTGCAACGGCCACGATCTGGCTCGGCCTGGCCATTCTTTCCGCGGCGCTGGCGCATCGGCTCCGCATTTCCATCGCGCTCATGGAAATCTGCGTGGGCATCATGGCGGCAGCGGCGGCGTTCCACTTTCAGGCCGATAATATCCTGAGCGCTGATGCGGAGTGGCTGCGGTTTGTCGCAGCGACGGGGGCGATCCTCCTCACATTTCTCGCCGGGGCCGAACTGGATCCGCAATCCCTCCGCGCGAAGAAGTGGGAAGTGCTCGTGGTCGGCTTCATCGGCTTCCTCGGGCCGTTCATCGGGTGCGCGGCAGTTGCCAGGTTTGCACTGGGCTGGAACGCGCAGGCAAGCTGGCTTGCGGGGGTGGCCCTGTCCACCACATCCATGGCCGTGGTGTATGCCGTGATGCTCGAAACAGGGTTCAACCGGACGGAATTCGGCAAGGGAATCCTCGGTGCGTGCTTTGTCAACGACCTCGGCACGGTCCTTGCCCTGGGGTTCATCTTCGCCCCGTTCACGTATCGCACGTTGATTTTCGGCGTGGTGTGTGCGGTCGCGTTCCTTGCGCTTCCCCCGCTCACCCGCCGATTGACGGAGCTGTATGCTCATCGCACGGCGGCCATACGGACGAAATGGGTCCTGTTCCTCCTGTTTGGCCTGGGCGGATTGGCGCTGTGGTCGGGGAGCGAGGCGGTGCTGCCTGCGTACATCGCCGGGATGGTTCTCGCGGGAGATTTCGCCCAGGACGAATTCCTCATGCGGCGGCTGCGGACGCTGACCGTCGGTTTCCTGACTCCCTTCTATTTCATCCGTGCGGGGGCGCTGGTTTCGGTCCCTGCGATCTTGTCCGCCCCTTTGATCTTCCTGTTGCTTTTCGCCGGCAAAACGCTTTCCAAGATATTCGGTCTGGCGCCGGTGATCGGTTGGTTCCGCCGGGATGCAAAAGAAAAGTGGTACTACACACTGATGATGTCCACGGGACTCACCTTCGGCACGATATCCGCGCTCTATGGCTATTCGCATGGAATTGTCTCTCGTGAACAATACTCCTTTCTGGTGGCCGTGGTCATCGCCAGCGCGGTGATTCCCACCATGATTGCGAACTTCGCATTCCTGCCGCGCCACCTGCTTCCCGCCGAGGCTGCGGAGCAGCCCGAGAGGATAGACACAGGAAAGGTTGCAGCAGAGGAGAATCCGTGAGGGAAGGACTATGCAGAGGAAAAGGAAGATAAGCATCCATTCCGCGCCCCATCGCCGCGGCGTCGCCACGACGCTGACGTTGTTGGATGAGATGCTCTGCAAGGTCGAGGAATGGGCGAAGGGTCGGGAGGCGCGTTCCGTGCTTTATCAGGAATGCAATACACTCTCCCCTCGGCAAAAGAGCGCGATGCTCTCACAAGTTACGGAGACAAAGGCCCTCCTCCGGCAGATCAGCGACGACCTGGGCCTGCGGCCGGAGGAACGCAGCGTCGCCTCCGAAATCTGGGCGATGGCCTCGGCCCTTCGTGAGCATGTGATGGAACTGGAAGGCCGCTACATGCGGCGGTATGGCGATGTGCCGACCCAACTTGCCGATTACCTTGACGCCCGGTCTGCGGAACTGCTGGGCGGGATGGATCGGCTGATGGAGATTCTGTCCGGCAAATTTTCACCGGACGATTGAAGCTTCTTCAGTGCGTCGTTCATTCCTTTGGTTCCGGCGCATCCAGTCCGCCGGGGAGGGTCTTTACGAAATCGCGAATTTCGTCGCGCACCCGGCGGAAGACGTCAAGTATCTCCTCCTCGCTGCCGGCGGCGGCTGCGGGGTCGTCGAAGCCGCGATGAATCACCTTCGTTTTCGCGGGGAAGACGGGGCAGCTCTCATGCGCGCCGCCGCAGAGGGTGACGACGCAGTCGAATTTCTGCCCCGCGAACTCGCTCACGTGCTTGGATCGTTGGCCGGAGATGTCCACACCGGCCTCGGCCATGACGTGGACGGCGCGCGAACTGAGGCCGGCGGGCTTGGTTCCCGCCGAGGCGGCCTCGATCTCATTCGGCTTCAGATGCCGCGCCCAGCCTTCGGCCATCTGGCTGCGGCAGGCGTTGCCCGTGCAGAGAAAGAGGATGCGCGTCTTTTTCATGTATGCCACTGACCTCCCAACGCGTACAATGCCCACAACCCCGCCAACGGCGGAGGCAAAATTCACATTGGACACATTTTTTCCCGCGAGATCGAGCATCTTCGTGCTGGGGAAAGGGTATTCCACCGCGCGGAACTACTTCTTTCTGCGGATACCACTCTTTCTGAAGACAGAAAGAGTGGTATTATGTGTCCAATGTGAATTTTGCCCTTGAAACATGTACGCAAATTGGCACCATGTTACGGAATAAGGTTCTATCCATAGGATACCATGTTTCGGCGGAGGATTCATCGGCTTTGTGAGAGGTCGAGGCAGAGAAAAGGTGGCGGATGCTACAACTTGACCGTTTCGGCCTGCATCTTTTTCCAGTCGAACTTCTTGGCGAGGTCGAGGGCCTGGACCTCGTCAATGCCGTCGAAGTTGAGGGAGAACATGGCGGCGCGCGATGGGCCCTGGTTGAGGATGACCACTACAACCCCTATCCTGTCCGCGGTGTTGTAGAAGACATGGACCTGGAAGCCGTCAATCTTCGCGTCGGACGCCTTGTCCCCTTTGCACTCGGCGCGAAGATCCGCGGTCTTCCGGTCTATGGTGGTTCTGCTGGTGGCGATGAGGAGGGCGGTTGCCTCGGCGTCGCCCTGGTAGTAGGCGCGCTGGAGGGCGGTGGTTCGGATGACGCCTGTCTTGACGCCGAGCACCTCCACCTCGTCGGATTCCCATCCGGGCAGGGCGATGAGGAGCGGCTTCAGCGCATCGCTCGGGTCGGCGTGGGCGGCGCCTCCGCGGAGCAATACGACCGCAAGCAGGAGACAGAATACCGTCTGGTGGACTGCTCTCATCTTCTCACCCGGCTGTCTGTTCATCAGTCATCCAGGATCACGTCCTCCGGCGTGTAGCCGGGCGAGCAGAGGATGAGGGCGGTGAAGTCGCCGATGGCGCAGTGCCTGGTCGGCGGGTTGATCTGGACGAGGAGACCCGGCTCGACGTCAATGCGCTCGCCGTCTAACTCCAACTGGCCCTTGCCCTCGATGATGTAGTAGAACTCGGTCAGCTTCTTGTGATGATGGAGCTTCGCGTTGTGCAGGCTCAGGAGCGATACGCTCAGGGCCGGGAAATCCTCCGCCTTCAGCAGCCGCCGTCGGAAGCCGCAGGTGCTGCGTTCTTCTTCGACATCACCGGGGCGCCGAACGATGTATTTGGGCGTCATCGGCTTTGCTCCCATCCAATGCGAGTTGCGTCCCGGAGGCCTACGCAAAATCCGCCACCGCCACTGCGCGCTTGACAGCCAGATTCCTGCGGTGGCGCTTGATCCTCTCGATCTCGTGCAGTGTTTCGGCGGTCAGGTAGCTCTCGCCACAGTGCGGGCAACTCACGACAGGCACGTTCTGGATCACCAACAGATCCTTGCACTTGCCGTAGCTCCGGTTCATTTGCCGGATGCGCGCACCCGTCTTGCCGCAAATGTCGCAAGCTGTGGAACTGTTCCTTCGCACCTGCTTTGGTCCCGCCGTCTATCTGGATTCAAAAGCAAAGACATCCATGGGCACGGATTTGGTGGGTTTTGCCTCTCCGCGCACCATGCGCCGGATCTTCTCTGTCGTCTCGCGACTGAAGATCGTCTCGCCACAGCGAACGCAGACTTGAGCGGGGATGCCCTCAACCAACACGTGGTGGCCATCCAAGTCAAGGACCTCGTTCACGAGATCACTGCGGAATTCGGTCGCTCCACAAACATGGCATTTTTTCATGGCCGCCTCCGTGAGCGTCTTCATCAGCTATCATCCATTGTCAACTTGATCTGTTTCGCTGTCAAGAAAAAACACAGCAGGTACGCGCGCCCTCACAACCCCCGCCGGTTCTCCTCCGCCTCCTTTTCCTTCTCCTGCCGGATCCGCTCGCGGGCGTAGTCGAAACTGGATTGCACGAGGTCGCTCGTGCTGTCCCAGACACGGTCTTTAAAAGAGCGTTTTTCGAGGGTCTCGAGGAAACCCTTGAAATCGTTGAAGTATGAGCCATAGATGTGGAAGCTGTCCACGATGTGGCAGTAGGCGCCGAGCTTCAGTTCCCTGCCGAGGCGCTTGCTCACCTCCTCGGCCACATAGCGCTGCAGGTCGGTGAAGGCCCACATGTTCATGAACGCGGCCTTGAAGGCGTCGTTGCTGCGCATGTGGACGTTCAGGCGAAGCTCATCGTTGAAGATGCGGAACCACATCCGCTGCAGGCAGGCCGGGTCCTCGACAGTGGGGTCCACGTCCGGCTTCCAGGTGATCGCCTGGGCGCGGCGGCTGTGCGGGGCCTCGGCCAATTTGTTGATGATGAACTCGAACTGGTTGATCTCCTTCCTCCGCCCGTCCTCGCCCGTCACGTCATAGGCGAACATGCGCTGGTGGTAGGTGTAGGACCACTTGCCGTGCGCCGGGTCTATCCAGTGGTCATGGATGCCGAGCGCGACCTCCTGGCGGTAGACCTCCAGGTCCTCCAGCCCGCCGGGGAAGGCGCGGTGGATGCGCGGCTCTTGGAAGGGCTTCTCCGCCACGATCAGGATCGTGCAATCGCGGCTCTCGGGGTCGTCGGGCTTGTCGTACTCGGTGCGGACCTGATCCCCCTCTTTCCAGCACCGAATGACGGCCTCTTCCCAGGCGCGGGGCAACGTCTCTTCTCGCACGAAAATCTCAGCCATGGTTTTTCCTTTTCACCAATCTGCGAACAACCCATCCAACGGTCGTATCCCATCGTCAACCGCCGGGAGTTTTCTGCCCGTCAGTCGGATTCCGTCAATGTAAAGTTCCACCTCGTCGCCGTCCTCGTACTCGCCGTCATACATCACAAAGCGCAGGTGCGAGGGCTTCTGCATGGAATAGCCCTTGCAATCGGTGAGGAGCGGCTCGATCGGCGCGACGATCTTCACCCACTCCCCATCCTTGAGGCCGTGCAGCTTTTGATAGCGATGCACCTTGTTCTCGCTGTCGCTGAGTCCCAGACTCCACGGGATTGCGAGGGGCTTCTTCCGCGTTCGCGCCAGCGCCCAGAACTCGATGTTGGCGTAGCCCTTCAGGTCGGCCCCGACGGGCAGCGCCTTGCCCATGCGCGGCCAGCCCTTCCCGTCGGCGTAATTTACGCCGACCTTGAGCGCAAGCGACGTCTTGCCTTCCTTAACGACGCCGCCGTCCGAGGAGACCGCAAGCTGCGCCGTCTCCCATCCCTTGGGGTCTTGCATCTCCGGCAGAGGCTGCTCGCCCTCCACGATCTTCGGCAGCGCCGGCTGTACGTCCGGCAACTTCACCCGCATCAGGTCGCTGGCCAGGACGGGATCGTCCTCGACGCCCAGGGCGCGGCGCAGCTTGAGAATTTGCACGATGACCCGCCACCTATAGACATCGTACATCCGGACGTCCCAATTGTAAAGACGTTTCGGCCTCATGCTCTGCCGATAGTGCGTGATCTCGGGATGGATGTTTGACAGGATGACCTCGATCTCCGCCTCGGCCTCGGCGGCGGCTTGTGCGACTTCGGGGCGGTTCGACGCCTTCGCCTCGCCGATGAGACGGGTGAGGAGGCTCAGGTATTTGCAGTCGTCAATCCCCTCGCGCTGCCACTCCCACTCCGGCGACGGCACGGGGCCGTTGGGGGAGGGCCAGACGCTGCCCCACGTGTACATCCCGCCGTCGAATTCGTTGTATGGGTCGCCATACACGTTGATGTAGCCCTCGATGGCCGTCCCTTCGGCGCCCGTCTTCCAGAAGTAGAACCCGCGTTCAAGCCGCTCGAAGCCGAGGTAGTAGTGGAAGATGCGTTTCTTGCCCGCCTTGCGCGCGACTTCCATCATGTCGGCCATGAGGTATCCCGCGCTCGGGGAGAACTGCACAACCGACATGTGGCTGGCCGCCTTCACAAAGCCGTCCCAGCACAGGAAGTTCACGCTCGCCTGCCCGCCGCCTTCCTCGACGAGGTCAATCTGCTGGATGGTGTTCTCCACGCCCTCCGGCTCGACCTCGCCGTCGCAGTAGAAGATCAGTTCCGGCCAGCCGCGCTTCTTATATTCCTCCGCCACGCGCCGGACGACCTGCCGCGTCAGGTCTTTGTGCCGCTCGCTGTATTTCGGGCGGAAGCGGTGCGCCCCGGGGATGCGTGACCGTTCGCCGGTCAGGTTCTCCACCTGGTTGGATTCCGACTGCGAGATGACCATGCGCATCGGGTAGCCGCACTTGCGATACTGTTCCAGAACCTTCTCCGTCTCGGATAAGTCGAACGTCAGCTCGTTGTCCTTGAGCGCGACCTTGGCCGCGGGCGGGGTGTGGATGACGTTCATCCCGTGGTCGCGCAGGTCGGCGATGGTCTGCTCCTTGAAAAGCGTGAGGCCCGTGCTGTACCAGTACACGGCGTGGAACTTGTCGGTCAGTTCGCCCAGCGCGAAGGGCAGGACGATCAGCTTCAGGTCAATCACGACAGGGTGGCCGCCTTGGGGGGAAAAGGTGATGCGTCCCTTATATCGTCCGCTCTTGGCGTCCTCGGGGACGTGGATCGTGAGCCAAAACTGCCGCACGACGCCCTTCTCGATGCGCACGTCGGGCCATTTCATCAGAAGAAGCGGGTCCACGTAGTATCCCATCTCCACGCGCGAGATGTCCTGGGTGAAGGCGCGTTCGAGATGCTTCACCACACGAACGTCAATGTTCTCCTTGGCGATTTGGCCGCCGGTCTCGCCCACAAGATCGCTGACGCGCACGCTACACTTGCCGAGCGATTCCAACGGCAGGACGGCGAAGGTGACCGGCTCGAACTCGCTCTTTGCCGCGAAGCACGAAACCCAGGTTTTTACCTCGCTGGCCTTCGGCGGATAGTAATAGGGAACGGATTCGAGATAGCTGGGTGTGAAGATCATGTAGCCGCGCGCCTGGTGCTCCGCGGTCGGCTTGGGCGGTTCGCGGTTGTACTCGACCTTGAATTCGCGGTAGGCCCAGGCCTTGCGCCGGGCCTCGGTGAGGTTGGCGATGAACTGCTCGGCCTGTTGGCGCTCGGATTCGGGGTACACGATGAGGACGTTCAACGGACGATTGCCCACGACAAGGTTCAGTTGGCCGTCGTTGACCTGAACGTTGAAGCGTTGCGGGGCGAACCCGCGGTTGACGTACTTCTCCCAGAGGTCGTCCTGTGGGCTGAAGACGTCGTTGAGTCGCTGGTAGTAGAACTTCTTGCCGATGCTGTGGTAACCGACGGGAGCTTTTTCGCCGACCTCAACAAAGAGCTTCTGCTCGCCCTCGGCCTTTATATAGAAATCGGCGAAGGGCAGCCCCGTGTCGTACTGGCTGCCGTCGTCGCCCAGGATGCAATACACGCCGTACGTCCCGTTGGGCAGGTCGAGGCAGAACTCGAACTCGCCGCCGGGCTTAAGAATCTTCTCGCTCTTGGGGTAGGGCGTGGGCGGCTCGGTGGCGGCGAGGATCATGTCGCCGCAGAGACCGTCGGGCCGAAGCCTTGCGCCGTCCTTGCGGACGACCTCCATCACGCCGGTCGCGGATCGCAGGCCGAAGCCGGTCTCTTTGGAATAGACCGTATCCGCGCCGACGCGGGTGAAGCCCGGCCAAACCGGCGAGTCCTTCGGCCCCATGTCGAATTTGTAGATGTCGGCAAGGCAGATGGCATGAATGACAAGGAGCGTCAGAAGGCTTGCGGATGTTCTGCGCATGAAGCGTACCCCTTTTCTCGGAACAAAAGACGGACGGCAAGACAGATTGAAAATCAGTTCTCGGAAATGAGGCGTTTCATCTCCTCGACAAAACGCCTCCCATCATCAAGGCTCAGATCGAGTCGGGGTTGCACACTTTCGTCCATGATTCCATAGTCAGCAAATTCCCTCTCCTTTCGTGCGTTGATAAACAAACGATGAAAGGAGGAATCCATCTTGCCGGTTCTGACGAAGTGATACCCAAGAGCGGACTCGACTGCCGAATGCTTGTTGGCCTCGATCTCGTGAAGTCGGAGAAGGGCCTGAGCGGCGTAGAACATGGCATAGTAGATACGGTTTGCGGCGTCCTGCCGCATCTCATGTTCGAGGAGTATGCGAGCGGCTTCGAGGGCGCGGTCGGCGCTTTCCAGCAGGGCCTGTGTTTCATCGGTCATACAGGGATTCCTTCCCTCTGGACGGTGCGGAAGAAAGACCAGCCGCGCCGGGCAAGGTCGGAAAACTCCTTTTCGGAAAAAATCTTTAAAGACAGGATAACTCGGAAATCATCCTCCTGCATCACGGCATAAGCGGCGTCCTCGATCTGCTCCTCTATTTGGGCGTCCCAGTGATCCACAAGCACAAGCAAATCGAGGTCCGAGTCCGGATCGGCTGCGCCGCGTGCGCGAGACCCAAATATCCTGATCCCCCGAAGACGCTTGGCCGCGTCGGGGGACAGCCGTCTTCGAAAATCGCGGATCAGCGATAGATCATGTGAATTCATCTGCAGCAACCTAAACCTCTTTATGGACTTAGGGTGGTTGCGTCAACCCCGCTTTATTATACACGGCCCTCTGACATTCAACAAGCAAAATGAATCTTGTTGGCGAGGCAGCCCCATCCTACTTGTTGTTGATGCACTTGACAATCCGCCAGAGCTTCAAGAGATTGACCGGTCGCTCGACAACCGGCGCCAGGCGGATACGTTTCAGAAGATCGTGCAGATCGAGCGTGGTGCTGAAGCCAAGCCGCTGGCCGATGGGTTCGATGAGGCCCTCAACGGCGCCGATGACGGGGCTTGTGCTCTTGAAGTGGTTGATGAAATAAATCTCACCGCCCCTCTTGCACACGCGCTTCATCTCCTCGCCCACCGCGACGGGGTCGGGGACGACGCTGATCACATAAGCGGCTATGACCTTGTCGAAGGCGTCGTCCGGGAAGTCCATCTTCGTCGCATCCATGTTGCGGAGCTCGACGTTCGGCATGCCGATGCGGTCGAGCAGGATGTGCGCCCGCTCAAGCATGCCCGCGGCGACGTCAATGCCCACAAGCCGGATGTCCCTGGGATAGAAGGGCAGGAGCGCGCCGGTGCCGACGCCGACCTCTAAGATTTTTTCGTGCGGCTGGACCTTCATCATCTTCACGGCGATGCGCTGGCCCTGCTCGAAGAAGGGGCTGAACACCCAGTCGTAGAACCGCGAGTAGGTGTTGTAGATCGAGTGGATGGCATCGAGTTCCGGCATTTGACATCACCTCAAGGGCGGGTTGCCATAGTGGAATCCGTAGGGGCGGTCCCATGTGGCCGCCCCTGTGACGGCGAATCTGTGGCGCCAGGGGCGGGCACGCGGGCCCGCCCCTACAACCGCTTGCGCGAATCGGATTGGGCAACAGCCCCTCAAGAGCCGATAAGCGCCTCGCATATCTTATCCTGGATCCGGCGCAGTTCATAGTTGGGTGCGCGAAGGGTGCGGAGCTTCGGGTCGTTCATCAGAATCGAGAAGGCGTACATCCGGCCGCTGTCCGTGGACAGGTATCCCGATAGTGCGCTGGCGGAGTCAATGTAGCCGGTCTTCGCGCAGATGCGGTCGCGGTAGCGCGGCTCCTTGAAGCGGCTCTTCAGGCTGCCGTCCTCGCCCGGTCGGGCGAGGGAGTTGACATAGTCCTGGTTGTATTTGTGCCGCCACATGGCGCAGAGCAGTTTGGTGATCTGCGCGGGCGACAGACGGTTCGCCTCGGCCAGACCGCACCCATCCACCATCTTGTAACTGCCCGGGGGGATGCCGATCTGCTTCATAAATCCCGCGCAGGCGGACACGCCGGCGTCGTAGCTCCCCTGGCCGCGCATCTTGCAGCCGACCAGCTTGAGGAGCTGCTCGGCGTAGAAATTCTGGCTTCGCTTGTTCGTGACGGCGAGGGTTTCCCTCATGCGGTGCTGGGCGAAGGCGGCGACCTCGTTGGACGATATCTCGATGTGGGCCAGGGGTTCGGCGGCCATGCGCGGGTTGCCCTTCACCTCGACTCCCGCCTTTTCGAGGGACTCGCGAAAGACTGTGGCGAAGAAGATGGCGGGGTTATCCACAGTCACGAAGAATCTCCGCACCCCCGTCTCCGTCCAGCATCGCCCCCCGACTTTGATCGTGGCATCCCCCGCCGTCCGGTCAATGGTGAGCATGTCCTGGGCCTTGCTGCCCGTTGTGACGCAATCGTTCTGGAACACTACGTACGACGTAGGCGGGATGGCCGCCAGCGTGACCAACTCCCCGACGGCGTTGCCGGGCTGGATTTCCACCTCGACGCAATTGTCGTTGAAGGAGAGTCCGCAGACGGGGGCGCAGTACCATCGCCAGCGCTGGTCCTTCGGCCATTCGGGGTGGACGTACTCGCGGTCGAAAACCGCGTCGTCGGCGATGATGTCGCCCGTGATGACGGAGATTCCCCCCTCCCGGATGGTCCGGGCCAGCATGTCGGGGATGGCGGTGATGTTCTCGCCGTAGAACCGTCCGGAGATGTTCGGATCGCCCGAGCCTCGGACGATGAGGTCTCCCTGGAGGACCCCCCCCCGCACCTCGCCGTTGCGATAGACGGCGGTTCGGAACGTGTAGTCCGGCCCGATGAGATGCAGCGCGGCGGCGGTGGTGACGAGTTTCATATTCGACGCCGGGGCGAAGAGGCGGTCGGCATTCTGGGCAAAGACCACCTTCTCCGTATCCACGTCCACCACATGAATCCCGGTGACAACGGGTTTGAGCTTGGGATCGCGCAGGATGCGCTCGACCTGGGCCGCTGGGTCGCCGGCGTCAGCGGACAGACCGGCTATGGACTGCCATAGGAGGCAGCACATGATGCACAGGGGCCTGCGGCGGCGTGGGATCAAAGGCGTCGCGAACATAACGAGCACAAGGATACCAAAATCTCCGCCATAATTCAAGTCCGAAGAAATTCTTGGGTGTACGGCTTGAGCGCTCAACAAAAAGCTATGGAAAGGGCAGGGAATCTATGGTAAAGTATGAAACAGCCGGGGCGTACGCTGCAGCGACATCGCGGAATATGCACTCGAGGGAGGAACCATGAAGACCAGGTTTGTGACCTATCTGACGCTCGCGCTGATCGTGAGGGGAACAACTCTCCGGGCGGCAGGGGACGCGGACGTGCAGAGCATGAGGGGACTGGAGGCCCTCCGCGTAGTCGTTGAGGAGCTTCCTGATGCCACCAAGAAGCTGGGCATCTCGCAGAGCGCGCTCCGCATCATCACCGAGGCCCACCTCCAGCAGCAGCACCACATCAAGCTGGATGATCAGTCCCCCGTCTTTGTTTACATCAAGTGCGCCGTGGTGGGACCGTATAAGGGCGCAATTGCCTATCACCTGACGGTGGAGGCGAGACAGATGGTCACGCTGACCCGCGACCCCAACCTCCAACTGGCGGCGGCTACGTGGGAGCAGAGCGGGACTTTCATGACCACCGAGCAGAAGTTCGCGCAAAGCGTGCAGGAAAAGCTGGTGGGCATGGTGGACAAACTGGGGTACGCCTTCCTGGTGGCTAACGCCAAGTAGCCGCCGTTTATCACGGCCGGGCGGGCTCTACGTCTTCAAACTCCGTGTTGTCCAGATAGAACTTCTGGAATCGCTCGTCGTCGCTCCGGGCGAGGTCTTTCACCTTCCGGATGTATTCGGGAAACTCCTTCGGGTCGCCGGGATAGCCCCACGAGATGATGATGGCGCCGATCTCAAACGAAGTCAACTTCCGGAGGGATGGCTCGTCCCCCAAATCCTCCGCAGACAGAAACACGTAGGCCAGCAACTGCTTGCGAGTCAGTGATCGTACCCGCTTGCGCATGGTGCGCGTCATCTTCATGGTGCACAACCTCGCTTTGTCACAGTGCGTTCTTTGAAACATACCGCCCTCCACTTTCCCACCGACACACCGGAGGCGGAAATATATCAAATCGTCTGCATACAGTCAAGGACTTGTTTCTGGTTTTCGGATTCTGCTATGCTATTGCGCCGTAAGCAAGAATCGCAAGATACGCCGACAAGGAGACAAAAATGAAAATCCCGTCCAGCAAGTTGTGGTTTCTCTGTCTTACCCTTGCCTGCGCCGCCTGCATCGCCCAAAGTCCTCCCACCATCTTCTGGGCCTCCGAACCCGTCCGCCCCGGCGAGGCCGCGCTCGTCTCCGGGGCCGATTTCGGGCCGGGGACGAAGGTTGAACTCGCCCGCCTCGGCGACGACCGATCCGGTATGCCCGGCGGCAACGCCAAATTGTCGGTCAAGCCACAGGCCGTCGAGGCCCTCCAGCCGTCCGACACGTCCGTCAAGTTCGTCATTCCCGAAGCCATCGGCGCGGGCGTTTACATCTGCTGGGTCGCCAACGAGACCGGCAAGTCGAACCCAATCCTCCTGAACAACCCCGATCCCTGGTGGGCCCAGGGCGACGTCGGCGTCTCGGCCTCCCCCGGCGGGTGGATTCGCATCTTCGGAAATGGCCTCTCCTTCCCCGGCGCCAAGCCGCAGGTGATATTGCGCAAGGGCGAGGGACCGATCCCGCTCTCCGTCGCCAAGGCGTCGGCCTACTCGATTCGCGCCGTGGTTCCCGAGAACTGCCCGGACGGCGAGTACGAGGTCTTCGTCCACAACGGCCTGGGGGGGCAGATCGCCTGGAGCAAGCCGCTTAAATTCACCATCGCAAAAAACAAACCCTGGCCCGACACGGTCTTCAACGTCCGCGACTTCGGCGCAACAGGCCAGGGCAAGGCCGACGACACCGGCGCGATCAAGGCCGCTTTGGCCAAGGCCGAGGAGAACGGCGGAGGCGTGGTCTATTTCCCGCGCGGCAAATACATAATGACCGAGACGCTCACCGTCCCCCGCTTCACCATCCTCCGCGGCGAGCGCATGAACCTCACCGCCCTCCTGTGGCCCGACCGCGACGACCCGCTGCCGGCCATCGTGAAGGGCGCGAACAGCTTCGGCGTCGAGGACCTGGCCATCTACTGCACCCGTTACACCCACGTCATCGTCGCCGACCAGACCGAGCCGGAGGCGGGCAATGTCCACCTCCGCCGCGTCCGAGTGCGCGCCGACATCTTCCGCGGCCACATGAAGGTCGAGGAGGCCGGCGAGCGTTTTGCGGCCTTCATGAAGCAGTCCACCGGCGGCGGGGATACGGTCCAACTCGGCGGCCCGAACGTGGAGATCTCCGACTGCGACCTCTACGGATCGGGGCGGTCGGTCTATCTCTACCGCGTTCGCGGGGCGCGCATCGTGAATAATATCCTCTACAACGGACGATGGGGGTGGTACTGTTTCGACGGGTCGGATGGGCTGATCTTCGAGAACAACCAGATCATCGGCGCGGACCTCATGTCCACCGGCGGCAGCCTGAACTGCTACAGGTCCCCGTACTCCCAGAACGTCTATTACGCCGACAACACGTTGAGGAACATGCATGGCTGGGACCGCGAGGCCATGACCTCCGACGCCGGCTACGGGGCCTACTGGGGCGCGGCCACGAACATCACGCCGACTGGCTTCGACATCGTCCCGACCGAGGAGTGGAAGAAGATGCTCAAGCGGCGGGACACCTGGGCCGGGGCAGGCGTGTTCGTCATCGGCGGGAAGGGTGCCGGACAATACCGGCTGGTCAAGAGCTACGACGGGAAGCACGTCGAGGTGGATGAGCCGTGGAAGGTCGCGCCCGATGAAAAGTCGGAGATCACGATTACCATGCTTCAACGCAATTACATTTTTGCGAATAATCAGTTCTTCGACGCCGGCATAGCCATCCAGTTCTACGGCACGTCCGTCGGCCACATCGTGGACGGGTGCAAGTCCACCCGCGCCGGCGGCTTCTACAACTCCGGCCGGTGGTATCGCCACTACCAGCCGAGCTGGTTCTGCCAGTTCTTCGACAACGAAATCCTCGAGGGCAACTGCTATCGCTACGGCGCGAACAACGCGCAGCTCGCCGGCGACTCCTACATCGGCAGCGAGGGCCTGCCCAAGCCGCCGAGCACAGCGCCCCTCGCCCTCTGCTCGGTCCATCGTCGCAACCGCCTGCACAACAATGCGAAGATATGGCTCCACGGCGGCAACAAGGCCGACGCCCCCTGCGTGAAGGACGTCATCGTCGAGAACAACACGATCGAGAACGCCGACGTGGGCATCGAGGTTGACGCGGGTTGCGCGGGCGCGCTCCTCCGCGGCAACCAGTTCAAGAACGTGGCGCAGGAGGTCCGCAACATGGCCGATCTGCTCAAGAAGATCGAGGAGCAGCGGGCCAAGTTGGCGGGCATGCAAGGCCCCATCGCTCACTGGACCTTCGACAAGAAGGACGGGACCCTCGTCCGCGACGAATCCGGCCAGGACTTCCACGGCGTCATGGACGGGGAGGTCGCGTACGACGAAAAAGGCGTCAAGGGCGCCGCGGGCGTCTTCGACGGCAAGAGCTGCGTGAAGGTGGAGGACGCGGAGCTGATGAAACACGACCTCTTCAACCAGAAGGCGCTCACCCTCGCCGCGTGGATCAAGCCGGGGGCCGTGGACCTCCGCCGCGGCGTCATCGCCAAGCGGATGCGCAACACCGCCGCGCCGTTCGTCCTGTCCGTGCGCGACGGTGCGTTGAGCTTCGAGGCGTGCGACGTGGACGGCAAGTGGAGCTACAACTTTGCCACGAAGGAGCCGGCTATCAAGCCGAACGAGTGGCAGCACATCGCCGCCGTTGTCGAGTCGGGCAAGGGCGCGGCGCTCTACCACAACGGGGCGGAGGTCGCGCGGATCGAGGCGACGGCGGAGATTCAGCCCGGCTCCGAGCCGCTCGTCATCGGCCGGGAGGCCTGGGGCGGCGCGCCCGGGGACACGAAGGTTCCGGGTTACTTCGTCGGCGCGATGGACGACGTGAAGGTCTGGGCGCGCTGCCTGTCCCCGGATGAGATCGCCGCCGAGGCGAAGGCGAAGCCGTAGGCCCCTGCGCTGTGTCATTTCCGCGCAAGCGGGAATCCACATCTCACCACGAAGCCGAGGAAAGGATTTGACGCAGATTCACGCTGATTTTCACGGATAGGATTTTTTGCTGTGTCCATTTGTGTTAATTAGCGTCTGCGGGGTTATTGAAAAAGCCCCTTGGACGTCATCTTGAGTGTGGCGAAGGATCTCGATCTCTCGCCACGTCAAGATTCGCTCGGGCCGGAAAGGGCGATTTTGCGGAACGAAATACGCCCGGCTAACAAGAAATTGAAGGGTTGGAAGAGTGGAAGAATGGTCGGGGGAGAGTGACTTTCCGATTGTCCGGCAATGACGAGCTATGGGGTTGTTGAAAAACCCTGTTCTTGTAGCCGCAGGCTTCAGCCTGCGGGGCCGTGATGCGTCAAACCGCACCCGTAAAGGGTGCGGCTACAGTCGGTGTTCGCCTCGCGGGGGTTTTTCAACAACCCCGCTATCACCTCTGATCTCTGGTCTCGGACCTCCCACCCATCACCTGTAAACCGTCACCTGCCGCCTGACCTGACCCCCGAAGCCCGCGGCACTGAGAAGGTCTGAAAAAATTGTAGGCGTACCCTTTACGGATGCGCGAGAGCGCCGCGGATCGGCCCGCAGGCTAAAATTCTGTGGGACGCGGGGCTGCATTCCGATTTTTCACGCCTTCTGAGCTGGACTAACTCGCGTCGCCGAGGTTGTGCCTTTTCAGTTTGTTGTAGAGGCTGGCGCGGGAGATGCCGAGGGCCTTGGCGGCCTCAATCTTGTTGCCGTTATGGGTCTGTAGGGCGTCCAGGATAATCCGCTTTTCGACCTCGGCTATGGCATCGTCGAGGGTCTTTTCCCGCATGTCGGGCAGGTCCACATCATGGGGTAGGGAGAGGTCCTGTGGCTCGATGGTGTCGCCTTTGCAGAGGATCACCGCCCGCTCGATCATGTTCTCTAATTCCCGCACGTTGCCCGGCCAGTCGTGGGACATGAGCTTGTGCAGGGCGGGGCGCGAGATGGACGTGATGGGACGGTTGTTTTTTTCCCGGTATTGGACCAGGAACTTGGCGACCAGGGCGGGGATGTCCGCCTTCTTCTCGCGGAGGGGAGGGAGGTGAATGGCGATGACGTTGAGCCGGTAATAGAGGTCGCTTCGGAATTTGCCCTCCTTCACATACACGGCAAGGTCGGCATTCGTCGCCGTGATGACGCGGACATCAATGCTGATGGGCTGATCGCCGCCGACAGGCTCGAACTGATTGTCCTGGAGGACGCGGAGGAGCTTGGTCTGGGTGGTCATGGGCATGTTGCCGATCTCGTCGAGGAAGATGGTCCCTTTGTGGGCCGTGCGGAAGCGTCCGTCGCGGTCGCGGGAGGCCCCGGTGAACGACCCTTTGACGTGGCCGAAGAGCTCGCTTTCCAGGAGCGTCTCCGTCAGGGCGGCGCAGTCCACCTTGACGAAAGGTTTGTCTTTCCGGGGGCTGTTGTAGTGGATGGCGCGCGCCACCAGCTCCTTGCCCGTGCCGGTCTCGCCCTGGATCAGCACGCTGGCGTCGGTTTGGCTGACGCTCTGGATGAGGTCGTAGACCTGCTGCATCTTGGGGCTTTGGCCGATGATGTTCTCGAACTGGAAGCGGCCCTCCAACTCGGTGCGAAGGCGGTCCACCTCGCTTTCGAGGTCTTGCACCTCGAGGAGGCGATTGACGGCCATGACCAGCACGTCGAGTTTGAAGGGCTTGGTAATGTAGTCGGCGGCGCCGAGCTTCATCGCCTCGACGGCGTTGTCAATGGTCCCGTAGCTGGTCATGACGATAAAATCGAGGCGTTCGTCAATCTCCTGGGCCCGTTTCATCAGGTCAATCCCGCCCATGTCGGGCATGACTAGGTCGGTGAGGACGATGCGGTATTCGCTGCAGTTTCGGAGCTCCTCCAGGGCCTCCGCGCTGCTGGCGACGGCCTTGGCCTTGTAACCGCGTTTCGCGAAGGCCTCCTGGCACATCTTGCCCAGCGACGCGTCGTCGTCAACGATCAGGATTTTCCCTTTTTCTTCCATAACCAACTCAGTCAAGAAGGGGAAGTTCAATCATGAATTCCGCGCCTGCTTCCGGCGCATTTCGCGCTGTGATTTTGCCTCCGTATTCTCTCACAATGGAGCGGCAGATCGCAAGCCCTAACCCCGTTCCCTTTCCTGGTTCCTTGGTTGTATAGAACGGCTCGAATATCTGATTCAGGCGCTTTTGGGGGATTCCATCGCCCGTGTCCCGGAGTGCGATCCGAATGGAATTTTCGGTTCGGCGGGTGGAGATATAGATCTCCCCGCTTCCGTTCATGGCCTCGCAGGCGTTGCGGAGGAGATTGAAAAACACCTGCTGCATCTTGTCTCGGTCCAGGTTAAGGGGGGGGAGATTATCGGCCAGGTCGGTGACCACTTTCACGCGCGCCTGCCGCGTTATGTAGTCCATCATCGTGACCGTATTCTTGATCAGTGCGTTTATATCCGTCGGCTCCGGCGCGTCGGCGGGGCCGCGAGCATAGTCAAGGGCGTCTCGTATGATTTTCTGGCACCGCTTCACCTGCTCGGCGATGGTCTGCACCTTGGCGCGGTCGGTCTCATCGGCAAGCGCCTCGTTCAGCATCTCGCAATACCCTGAGATCGTGCTGAGCGGCGTGTCCAGCTCGTGCGCCATGCTGGAGGTCGTCTGGCCGATGGAGGCCATCCGCTCGGCGTGGATCAACTGTTCTCGCACGAGCTGTCGCTCTCTGTAGGCCCGGCGGAGTTCCTTGATGCGCTTGGCCAGTTCCTTGGCCTGTTCGCGGGCCCGGTGTTCCTGGCTTCTTTGAACGGTGACGTCGCGGAGACACTCGATGACGTATTTTACCTTCCCCTTCTCGATGATGGGGAAGGTGAAGCGCTCGATGCATTGGTCTTTCCCATCCGGTCCCTTTACCCATTGGGAGGCATGCTGGGGCTTGGCGGTGGAGAAGGTGAGCGGCGTAATGCATGGTTCGCAAGGACCGTCATGGCCCCAGTATACCTTGTAGCAGTTCTGCCCGATGATGGCCTCGCGCGGCTTGCCGCAATGACGCAGCAGGGCTGCGTTGGCATAGATGATGCGGTAGTCCCTGTCCACGATGTTGACGCGGTCCTCGATACTATCCAGCACGGACTGGAGGAACAACTCCGTCTGTGTGGCCTTTCTGCCGATCGTCCCCATCGCAGACTTTTTGCGGGCGCCCATACGCTTTCTCCATGAGGGCGGTTAGCCGGAGTGCATTCTATACGAAATTGCCGGTAAAATCAACGTGCTTGTAAAACTGTCTAAATTATTGGAAGCTACCGGATAAAATCTGTCAATATTTCTTGACGATCCCCCACTTTCGCGTTTACAATCTCCGATGGAGCGACACATCGGTTCCCCGCTCAGACGCCTTCTTGTTTGTGCGTGTGCATTTTGGCAGCTTTCTGCGGGGTGTTTGGCACGGTCATTGCAAGTAAAGAAAATTTTGAAGCTATGTTAAGGCAGGGGGGTGCTTCGTTATTTCACGTTTTTTAGATCAAAATTGTTGACTCTGTATGGACCATCGGGTTCTTGAAAAGGGAGGGCTGTCAGATGAAGGTGGAAGTGGACCAGGAGACATGCACGGGTTGTGGCCTCTGCGCGGATACCTGCCCGGACGTGTTCGAGTTGGGCGATGAGACCGCAACGGTCAAGGTGGACGAGGTCCCCGAGGGGATCGAGGAGGACGTCCGTCAGGCGGTGGAGGACTGCCCCGTCGAAGCCATCAAGATCGTCGAGGAGTAGGTTGGTCAACGTTCTGCAACCGTAGCTGAACTCGCCAGAGTTCAGACGATTGCGGCGCGCGTCGTCACTTGTCGGAAGTCTGGCGGCTTCCGCTATGCGTCTTGAGAAGGAGGGCGAGAGCTAATGGCGAAGTACGAATGTACGGTATGTGGATACATTTACGATCCATCGAAAGGCGACCCCGATAACGACATCAAGCCGGGCACAGCGTTTGAGGACCTTCCCGACGACTGGACCTGCCCGGCCTGCGGAGCGTCCAAGGACGACTTCGAAAAGGTCGAGGAATAGGTAAGGACGAGAGAAGCGAGCCTTGACGCAAGAGGAGAAGAACATGGCGAATGAGACAGCCGCTACAATCCTGAAACTGGCGGCAGACAAAGAGAACGAAGCCCACTGGTTTTACAAGAAGGCGGCGCGGCGAGTAAAGGACCCTGGCGCCAAGACCATGCTCAAAGACCTGGCCGAGGAGGAGCTGAAACACAAGGCCCTCTTAGAGGACTTCGACCCGGCCAGGGTGAAGGACTGGCAGCCGCAGCACATCCAGGACCTTCGCATCAGCGATTTTCTCGTGGACCGGGTCATCTCGGAGGATTCCTCGCCGCAGGAGATCATGATCTACGCGATGAAGCGAGAGGACAAGGCCAAGGCGTTTTACAAGCAGGCCGCGGCAGGCACCTCGGACGCCTCGGTGAGGAAGACCTTCGATATGCTCGCCGAAGAGGAGGCCAAGCACAAGTTGAAACTCGAAAAGCTCTACGACGAAGTGATCCTCAAAGAGAACTGATGGCCGCGACCCGCTTTTCCGACGACCAAACAGAGAGCAAGGAGGCCCGGATTAAGCCGCCATGCCGCGACGGATCAGAATTCCTAAAACGCTCCTGAGCGATGCCGACCTGAAGTCCATTGCCGGGAAGATTGCCGCCACCTACGGCAAACACCCGACGATTGAACAGCTTGAAGGCCGGCAACTCACCTCACGCGAGGCCGTCAGCAGTATTCTCGACGACCTCTTCGCCATCGTCTATCCCGGCTACTACGGCGAGCGTGATGTCACTGTCGAGGAGGCCCGCGTTCGCATGCGGGCCAGGCTCGTCTCCGTCCGGCACGCCCTCATCGAAGAGGTCGCCCGATGCCATCGCCGCACCTGCAAGCACGAGCACGCGGTCTGTGACCGGTGCCTGGGCCGGAGCGCCCGGCAGACGACGGCCTTTCTCCGCCGAATTCCGTGCGTCCGGAAGATGCTTGTGTTCGACGTCGAGGCGGCCTACGACGGCGACCCGGCGGCAAAGGGATACGATGAGGTCATCTTCAGCTACCCCGGCCTCTTCGCCGTGACCACGTATCGCATCGCCCACGAGATCCACCTCCTGGGCGTGCCCCTCATCCCCCGCATGATGACGGAGTACGCCCACTCCGTTACCGGAATTGACATTCACCCCGGCGCAACCATCGGCAAGCGGTTTTTCATTGACCACGGCACGGGGGTCGTCGTCGGCGAGACGACCGAAATCGGCGACAATGTGAAGCTATACCAAGGCGTCACCCTCGGCGCGCTCAGCTTCCCCAAGAACGCCAAGGGCCAGCTGATTCGCGGCCATAAGCGACATCCCACCATCGAGGATAATGTGACCATCTACGCGGGCGCGACGATCCTCGGCGGCGACACGGTCGTGGGGAAAGGGTCCGTGGTGGGCGGCAATGTCTGGCTGACCGAATCGGTCCCACCGGGGACAAAGGTGACGCTGGAGACGCCCCGGCTCAAGTACAAAAACCGAACATCCGAGAGGAAAAGGAGCAGATAACATGAGCGAAGCGTTCGATCGCGCACTGGAGACAGGCATCAAGACCGAGACCGACGGAATGCAGATGTATCAAAGGGCCGCCGACAACACCAAAAACAAGCTCGGCAAGGCGCTCTTCGAGTCTATGGTGAAGGAGGAACAGAAGCACCTGAATGCGCTCCGCGCCCATGTCGGAAAGAAGGCATGGGCGAGGCCAAAGACCGTCTTCAGGGAAACGATTCGCACCGTCTTCCGCGAGGCGACGAGGGAGATCAAGGAGCGCCTGAAGGCCGACCCGAACGACGTCGAGGCCATCCAGATCGCCCTCGAGTTCGAGCGGAAGGGCTACCACATGTACAAGGAAGACGCCGCGAAGGTGACCGAGCCGAAAGGCAAGGCGCTCTTCGAGTGGCTGGCCAACGAGGAAAACGAGCACTTCAAGGTCCTCCAGGACCTTTCCGAGTATCTGGAGCACAACTACTCCTGGTTCACCGCTGAAGAGTGCCCGATCCTCGACGGCGGACCTTGATGATTGTGGATTGCGGATTTCAGATTGCGGATTGGAAAGACAAGATGGGCAGGAGAAACCGAAGATCAACGAAACATCCATGCAAGGAATGCGGTTTCTGCCAGTGGTGCAGCGACTCCCGATGTGATGTCTGCCGAGGGACAAAGTGCAAGTTCTCGGGCATGAGCTTCGAGGAGCAGATCGCGATCTATGACCGGATCAACAAGAACTCGTAAGGAGGCGGAAATGGAAAAAGTGACTCGCAGGATTTTTCTGGGCGTGGCGGGGGCGTCGGTGGTAGTGGCTGCGGCCGGCCGACAGGTCCGCGCCGATGAGATCGAGGGCCAGACGGCGAAGGACCCGGGCAACATGACGGTGATGGAAAAGAAGCATGTGCCGAAGATCACGGTGAATCCCGGCGAGCCGGTAGAGGTGGATGTCGTGGTCGGCGAGGTCGTCCACCCGATGGAGGAGGGCCACTACATCACGTGGATAGATGTTTACCTCGACGGCAAGAAACTCTCGCGCACGACGCTCTCGCCCGTGGTCATGGCCCCATGCGTGACGGTGAAGCTGGCGCCAAAGACGTCGGGGATGCTGACCGTCGTGGAGGAGTGCAACCTGCACGGCATCTGGAAGAATTGTGTTGAGATCAAGGCAGAATGAAAGGAGCAGACTGAATGGCGACAACGGATAATCTGCAAGGTGCGTTTGCGGGGGAGAGCCAGGCGAACCGGAAGTATCTGGCCTTTGCGAAGAAGGCCGAGGCGGATGGGTTTCCCCAGATTGCGAGGCTCTTCCGCGCGGCGGCCGCAGCGGAGACGGTGCATGCCCATTCCCATTTCCGCGCGATGGGCGGGGTGAAGGACACCGCGGAGAACCTCCAGGCAGCCATCGAGGGCGAAGGTTTCGAGTTCAAGGAGATGTATCCAAAGTTTGTGGACGAGGCGAAGCGAGAGAAAAACAAGGGCGCGCAGATTTCATTCGAGAACGCCCTCGCCGTGGAGGAGATCCACCACGGGCTTTACGCCGAGGCATTGAAGACCCTAAAGGGAGGGAAGGACCTGCCGCAGGCGCCGATCTTCGTGTGCGGTGTGTGCGGAAACACCGTGCTGGGCAAGGCCCCGGACAAGTGCCCGGTCTGCGGCGCGCCGAAGGCGAAGTTCAGCGAAATAGCATAGGTGATGCGCGGGGCGACGTCTCTGCGCGTGAGATCATTTGCCGGAATCCAGATGGGAGGGTGAAAGATGAGGGTTCGCAAGTGGTATCTGCTTGGCGTCCTCTTTACCGCATTCTGTGTATGGGTGGTTGCGCCTGTCCCCTGTTTCGCGCAGAGCTACTACTGCTCGGTTTGCGGCAGGGGATTCAGCAACCCGGTTCGCGCCCAGACCCACATTGACAAGAAACACGACGGACAAGGCGAGGTCCGTTCCTATGCGATGGATGACACCTACATTCCCGCCGCGGTCTTGCGTTGTCCCCGCTGCGGCAAGCATTGCGATAACGCGGTGAGTCTGCGAAATCACATGGTCCAGTGCGGCGCTCTTGCCCCGCCGCCCGAAGGCGTCGCGGCGGGGCCGGAAGGCCGGGCCGGGGAGATTCCCTACCACTGCAGGTGGTGCAATCAACGGCACGATACGCACGAGGCGGCTGCCCGACATGTAGAGCAGTGCGCATCGCGTCCGTCGCCTGCAGTTGCGCAGGGCGCGGCCCAGGGAGAAGCCCCGGGCCCCCACAATGTTGGTGCGGCGATTCACCGTCCCGTTGTTGGTCCGGAGGATGATGTGGTCGTGCTGAAGAACGGCGAGAAGTTCGTGGGCGACGTGCAGTCCATGACGGAGGACTCGGTGACGTTGAAGACTCCCGATGGGGCGGAGGTGACGTTTACGAAGGGCGAGGTGCAGGAGATTCTGGGCATCCGGGCCATGAAGATGTTGCAGGCCATCCAGGATGGCAAAGGTCCCCGGGCGGCCCCGGGTGGGAGGGCGGACTGACCGGCGTATGACTGGACGCGGACGATTGAAAGGGAGGCGGGGCTTTTCTTCGGTCCAAGCGTCATAGGATGCGCAAAGAAGCGGGCCGCCTCGCGGCAGGCGAGGCGGCCCGAAGTCGGTTTAGTGGGACGTATCGTTCAGGCTATTGTTTTCGGATCGGCTCGGCGGCCCTCTTCTTGAGTTCCTCCTGATTCTTTTTCATCATCTCGATGGTATCCTTCAGATCGTCGGCCAGGCGCTGGATCTTGGGATCGTCCTGTTTGAGTTTCACGGCGTCGAGGAGCCGCTCGGTTTGGCCCTCCAATTCGCGGACCAAGGCGCGGAGGTGGTCGGGCGTCGAAGCGATGTCGCCTGTGATGATCTCCTCTTGAGAGGGTTTGTTCAGGAGCTTCCAGGGGTGGCGGCGGATGTCGGCGCTCAGGATCAGGAGGTTGGCGGTGATGTCTTTGATGCTGCGCAATGTATCGTTGATGGGCTTTCGGCTCTCGTCGAGGACAAGATTAGCCGTGCCCATGAACTTTTTTGCGTCGGTGATGGCGAGCTGGATGTCCTTGAGGCCCTTGTCGAGCTGGTTGAACAAGGAGTCGAGCCGAGCCGAGGCATCCTTGATGTTCTTGATGGTGGCGGCGACGTTCTCCTTGTTTTCCTCAACGATCTGATTTGCTCCCTTCACCGTCTTGTCCAGGTACTCCACGGTGGACCGAATGCCCTCTCTGTTCTCGTCAACGACGCCGTTGATCTTCGCAAAAAGTTCTTTGGCGCTCTGGCTGGCGTCGCGGATGTGGATAATGATTTCCTGGAACTGTTTGCGCTGCTCCTCGCCGAGCATCTGACGGAGGTTGTCGAGGAGTGTGCCGGCCTTGTCGGCCACGTCCTGGAGCGTTGCGGTCTCGGCGCCCTTGATCTCGATCGGGCCTTCGGTTTTTTCGATGGCGTCGCCGGCGCCGGGAGAGATTTCCACCGAGGCGATGCCCATCATGGTGACGGCCACGGTTGCGGTGCTGTCCTCGCGAATCACCTTATCGGCCAGGATGCTGATGTTGACCCTGACTTTCTGTTTGTCCTGGTCGTACTTCACGGAGGAGACCTTGCCTACGTCCATCCCGGCGTAGCGGACGGGGTCGTTGGGCTTGATCCCGTGAACGCGGTTCAGATAGACGAAGATCTCCTGGCGCGGCTCGAGATCCACAAATTTGCCCACCGTCATGGTCATGGAGACAACAATAATGACTGCGATGATAATGACGATTCCGGCCCAGAACTCCGACCGAGTTTCTTCCACCGAATCTCCTTTCTTCCTGATTTCGGATTTCGGATTGCGGATTTCGCGGCCGGCCCCTTGCCGAAATCCGCGATCCGAGACCCGGGTCGTCTCACCTTCCGATAAGGTCCTCGGAATAGTCGGTCATTGACTTTCGCAGTGGAATCGGCCCGTCCGGCGCGCCGGATATGAATTGGCGCACGAACCGGTTGTTGCTGCCCCTGATCTCCGCGGGTGTTCCCGTCTGCATAACCTTGCCGTCGTAAAGCATAACGATCTTGTCGGCGATCTTGAACGCGCTGACCATGTCGTGCGTTACGACAATGGATGTGACGCCGAGGCGCTTGCTCAGGTCCATGATCAGCTGGTCAATCACCCCGGCAACGATGGGATCCAGGCCCGCCGTCGGCTCGTCGTAGAAGAGGATCTCAGGGTCGAGGGCGATGGCCCGCGCCAGGCCGACGCGTTTTTTCATGCCGCCGCTCAGGGCGGCCGGCATGAGGTGGTCGAAGTCCCGCAGGCCCACCAGCTCCAGCTTCATCTTCACCATGATGTCAATGATGTTCTCGTCCAGGTCGGTGTGCTCGCGCAGGGGCAGAGCCACGTTATTGCCGACGTTCATGGAGTTATAGAGCGCGCCCTGCTGAAAGAGGATGCCGAAACGCTTCCGGATCTCGTTCATCTCGCGCTCTTTCATCGTTGTGATCTCCTGCCCGAAGAGCTTGATGCTCCCCGAGTCGGGCATATAGGCGCCCACGATGTTGCGCAGGAGCGTGCTCTTGCCGCAGCCGCTGGCCCCCATGATGACGAGCGTCTCCCCCGGCATGGCCTGCAGGCTCACGTGGTCGAGGACTGTTCGTGGGCCGAAACGCTTCACCAGGTCCGTTACTTCGACGACCGGCTCCGCCGACTGGTTGTTGGCGTTGGGATGCGGCATGGCGCTTATAAATTATAAGTATAGAACATTGCCGTGAAGATGCAGTCCACAATGATGATGGAAACAATGCAATTGACCACCGTGGACGTCGTGGCCTTTCCAACCCCCTCGGCGCCGCCATCAACGGAAAGCCCCTGATAACACGCGATGGTGGAGATGACGATGGCGAAGGCCTCGCTCTTGAGCAGTCCCGTTATGATGTCCTTGTTTTTAAGCGCCTCGATGGTCCGATCTATGTAGAAGCCTGGCGACATATCAAGGACGGCCGTGCCGATGAGCATTCCCCCCAGGATGCCGATCATGTTGGCGATGGCCGTGAGCGCGGGGATCATGACCATCGTGGCGATCACCCGAGGAGCGACGAGAAACCAAATCGGATTCAGCGCCGACGTCTCCAGGGCAAGTATCTCCTCGGCGACCTTCATCGTGCCGAGCTCGGCGGCGATGGCCGCCCCGGCATAGCCCGACAGCAGGATGGCCGTCAGGAGCGGCCCCAGTTCCCGCGTGGTGGCAATGCCCACAACGGTGGCGACGTGCTGCATCACGCCGAACGTCTTGAGGACGTAGGCCATCTGCAAGGCCAGAATCATACCAACCACGGCGAGAACGAGGGCCGTGATAGGGATGGACCGGACGCCGACGCGGACCATCTGGAAAAACGTGGCCTTCCACCGGAAGCGGTAACCCTGCCACGGGCCGACGAAGGCCCATCGGAAGGAGTCCAGAAGGAGGTAGCCCATGCCGCCGAGTTTGCGGATGGTTTCGATCCCCCCTCGGCCGACGTTCGCTGCGAACTCTCTCATGCCGTCCCCGAGCCGAGGGCCTTTTCCTCGGTGTCAAAAACCTCGAAGATGGTGTCCAGCCGCGTCATGACGAAGATATCTTTGATGTTGTCATTCATGCCGGTCAGGCTCAATCGCCCGCCGTATTTCTTTACTCCCTGCAGGCACTCCACGAGAGTGGCCAGGCCTGAGCTGTCAATGTAAGCCACGTTCTCCAGGTTTGCGATGATCCACTTGCTCTTTTCGCCTACCAGCGCGACAAGATGACGGCGGAGCTCGGGGGATGTCTTCATGTCCACCTCACCGGAGACCCTCACAATCACCGCCTGATCCACTTTCCTCTGTTCCACTTCCACGATGGTTGTCCTCCAGGGCGTCAGTCGTCGTTGGTCTTGTCGCGCTTATCGTTCGCTTTTGTCTTCTTCAGAATCAACTCGGTGCCAATGGGGTGGGTGAAATTGTATCGCACATCATCCACCAGGTTTTGCATCAGGAATACGCCAAGGCCGCCGGGGCGAATATCGGCAAGGTCCCGGGATCGAATCGTTGCGGGATCCGGCTTCCGTCCGAAGTCCCGGATTCGCACCTCCAGCTCGCTCCGCCCGACGAGACATCGGACGGTGATCTTCCCCTCCTGCCCGCCGTAGCAATGCTGAATGACATTTGCGCATCCTTCCGCGACCGCCAGGGCGAGGTCCTTGCCCTCCTTTCGCCGCAGCCCGGCGAGACCGGCGGCTTCCCCTACAATCTCTCTCACCACGCGGACATACTCCGGGCTGGCAGGGATCGTCATAGACACGACCTCGTCCAAAAATGCCTCCTCGCATACCTCGATTTTGTGGGACGGCAATGTGAAGACATGATAATATCCTTGGCGGCGGGAACAAGTCAAGCAAAATTATGTTGACTTGCACACGCACCGCATTACAATAAACCCCCTGTAGCGCGCGGCGCCCCGCAAGGCGGCGCCCGTGTGCACGGTCAACCTTGTCCGCCGATCGGGGAGAGAAATTGAATCACCCACAACTATTACCAGCGCGACGCAGTCTTCTCGCCGCCGCGCCTGTCGCGTGCCTCCTGGCGGCGGCATGTGCATCCTGCACATGGTTCGCCAAACCCGGACCGCCCACCGACCCGTTATACCAGCAGGCGACCAAGCAGTTCCTCGGCCAGAACTACCCCTCCGCCATGGCCACGTACACGAAATACATTGAGAGCAATAAAGGATCGGACTACGCCGCCGACGCCTACTACGGCCGCGGCATGTGTAGTTTCGCCCAGGGCAACTACTTTGCCGCGCGCCAGGACTTCGAGCGGGCGCTTAGCAAAACCAACGACAAAGACCTCCAGGCGACGATCCTTCTGCGGCTCGGGGAATGTTATATGAGAGAGGAACGGTTCAAAGAGGCCGAGGACGTGTATAACCGCCTCCTGAAAAAGTTCCCTTATTCCGCAAAGCGCGACGACGTGCTCTACTTTCTTGGCGTGGCCTGTCTGCGGCAGGCAAAATGGGACGAAGCCGAAAATTATCTCGGCCAGGTTATTCGGAATTATCCTTACTCCACCAGGAAACCCCTGGCCCAGGAAAAGATGCCCGCCGAGGACCGGTTCTTTTCCGTCCAGGTGGGCGCATACCAGACCCGGGATAAGGCCCTCGCCATTCAGCAGGATCTTTCCAAGCGGGGACTTGATTCCTTCATTCGCGTCATCAACCGATCCGGGACGACCTACTACTGCGTGCGGACAGGGCGGTTTGCCTCCTGGGACGAGGTAAAGCAGCACGCCCAGCGTCTCGAAGTGGCCGGCTTCAAGGACATCCTGAAAGTCCCTTGAGCCGTGTCATTCCTTTGCTTCAAAAAGTAGAAGCGGCATCTTGCTGCTTCCGGAAAAGCCCGGAAATTACCCACTTTGAATTTTTACTCGACTCGATGGATACCCTCTACCTCCTAACCGGACCCACCGCGTGCGGCAAGAGCGCCGCCGCTCTTGTGATCGCCGAACGGCTCGACGCCGAGATCGTCAGCTTCGACTCCATGCAGGTTTACCGGGACATGGATATCGGCACGGCGAAACCGACCCCCGAAGAGCGCAGCCGCGTCCGCCATCATCTCATAGACATCGTGGACCCTTCGGAGGAGTACAGCCTTGGACGGTTCATCGAGGATGCGGGACAGGCTATCGCGGATATTCGCCGTCGCGGAAAAACGCCTCTCGCCGTGGGCGGGACGGCCCTCTACATCAAGGGGTTTCTGAAGGGGGTGTTTGACGGCCCCCCGGCCGACTGGGCCTTGCGGCGCACGCTCAAGGCGCGCGCCGACGCCGAGAGCGCGGAGGCCCTGTACGCCGAGCTTCGCTCGGTGGACCCCGAGTACGCCGGCAGGATTCATCCCAACGACCTGCGGCGAATTCTCCGGGCGCTGGAGGTCTATCATACGACGGGAACGCCCTTCTCCGAATGGCACCAGCAGTTCGGCCGCGAGCAGAATGCGCGCCCGTGCCTCGGCGTCGTTTTGGACCGCAGCCGGGAGGACCTGAATCACCGCATCAACCGCCGGGTGGAGCGGATGTTCGAGGATGGCCTGGTGGAGGAGGTCCGGCGGCTGCTGGCCCGCCCCGGCGGTCTGGGGCGCAGCGCGAGCCAGGCGCTGGGCTACCGGCAGGTGATCGAGCACATCGAGGGAAAGATGGACCTCCACGACACGATCGTCGCCGTCAAGAAGGGGACCCGGCAGTTCGCAAAACGGCAGCTCACGTGGTTCCGAAGCTTTGGCAACTTTCGCCGAATAGCCACCCCTTCGGACGCCTCGCCGGAGGCGATGGCGGACAGCCTGATAGAGGCATGGAGAGATGCGCAAAAGGTGTAAATTTTTGCTTGACATGGGGATTGCATCCTCATAGAATGTCGTCTCTTGCGTAGCCGGCCATATCTTTCGTTATCTCCGTTCGGAGGGATCAACGGGTATGCGGATCATGCCCTGAGGCCTGGGAAGGTACAGAGATACGATGAAATCTGTCTGGGCAATTGACCTGGGTAGCTCGGCCATTAAGGCGGTCAAGATGGCCCGCAGCGGGTCCACACTCGTCGTGCAGGGCTATGATATAATCCCCCTGACCGGCGGCTCGGTGGATATGCCGAGGGAGGAGCTCATTCGCGGCGCCCTCGGCGCCCTCGCCAGTCGGCAGCGCCTTCGGGCCGACGGCATCTTCCTCGCCATCCCGGGCAAGGGAGTCCTGACCAAGTTCATCAGCCTGCCTCCGGTGGAAGAACGCCGTATCCCCGAGATCGTGAACTACGAAGCGCGGCAGCAGATACCCTTCGATCTGAGCGAGGTGATCTGGCGCTACCAGAAGGTGAAAGAGCACTTCGCACCCGGCGAACCCGTGGAGATCAGCCTTGTGGCCGCCCGCAAAGAGAGCGTCATGGAGATCATTGACGCCCTCGGCGAATACGGGAAGAAACTGGTCGGCGTGCAGGTCTCTCCTCTCGCCCTATACAATTACATTAAATACGACCAGCGCCTCTCCGGGGCGACGGTGATCGTGGACATCGGTGCGGAAGTCACCGACCTCGTCATCGCCAGCAAGAACGGCTTCTGGCCGCGCGGGCTCCACATCGCCGGCAACAGCATCAACCGCGCCCTCGAAGAAAACTTCAAGATCCCCCCGGAAGAGGCGGAAAGCATCAAGCGCAACATCGCCGAATCCAAGTTCCGCAAACAGATTATGGACCTGCTCCAGCCGATCTACCGCGAGCTGATCGGCGAGATCCAGCGCTCCCTCGGCTACTACAAATCTCTGGCCAAGGACGTTCGCTTGGACGAAATCCTCCTGCTCGGCGGCGGGCTAAAGGTGAGCGGCCTCGAGCGGTTCATCGCCGAAAACCTGCAATACAACGTCCGGAAGGTGACGGAGCTTCAGACGATCCAACTGGGCCGGGGCATCAATCCAGCCGAGTTCTCCCAGGCCCTGCCGGGGCTGGGGGTCGCCCTCGGCCTGGGCGTCCAGGCCCTCGGCATGGGCGAGGTCACGATCAACCTCCTGCCCGATGAGTTCGTCGCCGCCCGCGAGGTCAGTCGCAAAAAGCCCCTTGCCGTCGCCGCGCTCCTGCTCTTCGCCCTGGGATTTGGCTTCCTCTACAAGGGAGGAACTAACACGCGCGACCTTGTCCAGAGGGTGATGGCCAAGGACGAATCGCAGGTCTGGATTGACAAGGCGCAGAAATTCGAGAAGGAATGGCGAGAGGAAAACGCAAAGGTCAATAGCGACACGCTGAAGTTCTACGAGCGCATCCCAATGCGCATCGGGTTCCCCGAGAAGGGCCAGGGCGAAGAAGACCCCGCGGCCAATACAATGGGCCTGCCGCGCGATTTCTGGCTGAAGGTTTACAAGGAGATCCGCGACGAAGTCCCCGAATTCGCCTATCTGCGCACGATGAGGGTGCAAATCTCCGATCCTGCCGAGCTGGATAAAGAAGACGACAAAGGAGGGGGGGGGGACGCAGGTGCCCCTGACGCAGCTGCGCCTGAAGGACCGGCAGCGCCCGGGGGCGAAGGCCGGGGGGCGCCCGGCGGCGACCCGACGGCAAGGCGAATAATCATCAACCTGACCGTGGAAACGGAGAGCCACCGGGGGCTGAATTACATTGAAGACTACATCAAAGAACTGACGAAGATCAAACTGAAACCGTACAAGACCCCGATCTTCAAGTCGGTGAAAGAGATTCCCGGAAAACGCCGCCATGAAATCCGCAATGGCCTCGGCGACGTAATCTCCACCGCCGCGGAAGGCGAAGTGCCCGTCGAGGCCAGAGAGCCGGAAGGCCCGGGACGCGGCAAAAAAGAAGGCGATCCTGACCAGGTCAAGGTGGATATCCTGAGGAAGCAACGGACGCGATACCTGGTGGTGCAGGTTCGCTGCGTGGCCAAGACGTTGGAAGAAATCAACGCCGAAAAGGCGGAAGCATCGGAAGCCTCTAAGTAGCAACGACGCTGGGATAGGTTCATGGAACAACTTAAGAAGCATATCTTCTGGGTTGCGATGGGCGTGCTCCTTCTCGCCCTGGTCGCGGCGCATTTCCTCGTTACCGCAAAGGTGCACAGCGAAAACGAGAAACAGATTCAGTCCCTGGAGAGCCGCATCAAGCAACTCCATAAGTACGCCAAGGAGTGCGTGAACCAGCACCATATCGAGCACGAGAAAAAGCGCCAGGAGAATATCAAGGAAGAAGAGCGGCGCTGCCAGAAGGAACTGACCGAAGAGGTGCGCCGTTTTGAGGAAATCTTCGACAACGACCCCGCCCTCTGGAAGGATGAATACCAGAAGCGGCTGACCGAGCTGAAGCAGAAACTGGGAGGCGAACAGATCCTCTTCTTGCCTCCCACCCCATTCCACAACCGCCTGCCCGGCTGGGGCGACCGCGTCCCCACCCGGCCGGAAATGCTCGTCGCAAACAAGGAGTACTACATCCTCAAGGACCTGTGCGATATCATCTGCAGCATCAAAGATGAGCAAAACCGGACGAGGGTCCTCAAGGTGAACCAGGTCGCTTTTCCCGGCGTGGCCGATTTCAATCCGGCCGAGTTCGACCCGGAAGGGCGCGATGGACAGGAGGAGCAGCCCAAGCGCAAAGTCATCCGAGACACCTATCTGCCCATCCCCACGGTCGTCAACGTGGACATGGATGAGAAGTTTGTCGAAAAGCTGCTCGGGGCGATCCTATCCTCCCCCTGGCGCTACAATATCCACACCTGCGAGATGATCCGGCAGCCGAAGGGAAGGGTGGGTTTCGAGGCGCACGACGCGGGCGGACCGTCCTCGGGAGCGGACAAGAAGCAGCAGATCCCCAAGGCCCGGCTCGACCTCTTCGAAAACACTACCGTTCGCGTCAGGCTCTATCTCGAGGCGCTGGACTTCAGCCCGTTGAAGGAGGCCCAGAAGAAGGGGGCCTCGGAGGAGGCAGGAGGCTAAGATGGACCTCAAGAAGATTGCCTTCCAGTGGTTTGACAAGATCATCCTCCTGATCGCACTGGCCTTCGCGGCGTACACCTTCACCGCCATGAAGCCCTCGATCCAGGCCACGGACCTCGAGGGGGAGGCCCGCGACCTCATCACGAAGGTGGAGAAAAACCTGAAGCGAAAGCCGGACGACCTGCAAATGGAAAAACTGCACTACGCCCGCGATTTCGCCGAGGCCTACAAGCCCGTGGGCGATGTCGCGCCCCGCCCCAAGCCCGCCTGGTTCCCGCCTCGGGACATGGTGGACACGCTCTCCGTAATGCGCACCCAGGAGGCCCTCTGGCAGTGCGACAAGCCGATCCGGGAGGATACGATCCGAACGGAGCCCTATGCCAGGGAGACGCCGGGCAGGATCATCCCCACATTTCCTCCCGACAAGAAGGGCCTCAAGATCAAGGGCGAGCAGGAGGGCAAGGTCCAGGTTACATTCTTCGACGTCATGGGTCAGCGGTATGTCCTGGTGGCGACAGTCACAACATTCATCCCCGACCCCAAGGTCTTCCCCCCGCGCAAGCCCGAGATAGAGCTGGTGAAAGGCTCAAAGACCGTGAAGCTGACATGGGAGCCGCCCGACGCGCGGGACGACCGCGCCCCCATACAGGGCTACAATGTCTATCGGAAGAAAAAAGGGGAAAAGGAACTCCAGCGCCTCCAACCCATGGTGGTCGTTAAGGCCGAGGGCAAGACAATCCCCGGCGGGACCTACGAGGATTCGAACACCGCCTTCGACGAGACCTACATTTACGCGGTTTCCTCTTACTCCCCCAACGCGATGCCGAGGGAGAGCGAAAAGAGCGCGGAGGTGGATATCTACATCCCCAGCGACGTCGAGTTCTTCCTCAAGAGCGTCACGCCTCCCCGCGACAGCGGAAAACCCACCGCGAATGTGAAGGTTCACAAGTGGGTGAAGGATTATGGCGGATGGTTGTGGAAGTCTTATTTTCAAGTTGCGATCGGCGAAGAAATCGGCGCCCTCTACGAAGGATATGTTCTTCTGGAAGGGAGACGCCAGAAGATCAAGGTGGACTACCGTACGGGGTGCTTCCCCGTGGACATACAGCCGCCGGTGGGCGTGCGCATGTTCCGGTACGGCAAATTTATGGACATGCCCTACGCCTACATGGTGTATGTGGACAAGAAGGGCAACCTCAAGGAGAGGTGGGGCTACGAAGAAGACGCCGCCCCGTGGGACCGCTTCGGCGGCGCTCCGCCCGAACCCAAGGTGAAGCGACCGACGGAAAAGACCAAGGGCAGGGGCAAGGGCGAGTTTGAGGGCGATCTCAAGGCCGAAGACCTTGAGGCGGAGCGCAAGCGCGCCGAGGACGAGACCAAAAAGGCCGAAGAGGAAATGCGACGACAGGAAAAAGAACGGGGCGCACAGCGACCCGAAGAAATCAAATAAAGGTACACCACCGCGTTATCATTGAAGGAGAGAAGCGTGGCGACGACAGACAGCAAGAGGAGGGTTTGGAGCGTTTTGCTGGGGCTCCTGCTGCTCATGGGGTGGGGCATGTTGCTCTGCCCGAACCAAGGGACGTGCCAGGAGAAGCCAAGCGCCGACCGCGTGGAGGAGATGCGGGCCAAGTTTGAGCAGGCCAAGAGTCTCTTCGATGAGGGAAAGTACCCCGAAGCCAAGCGCCTCTTCGTGGAGATCGAGGCCAGCAAGGTGAACCTCGGGTACTTCAAGAACCGGCAGGTGAGGAACTACCTCGCTCGCGTTGATGAGGAAATCCTCAAACAGCGCCGCGCGGCTGAAACGCCGGCCGAAAAACCCGCCTCCACCGGGGCCGCCCCCGCCGCCAAGCCGGCCGAGCCGGTCAAGAAGACGTCGGCCGTCGAGGAGCCCAAGCCGACCGCCGCGCCGACCGCCGAGGTCAAGAAACAGCAAATGGTTGACCTCTATGAAAAGGGCAAACAGCTCTACGATGACGAGAAGTGGAGCGAGGCGCGGGACTGCCTGCAGCAGGTCGCCAACAGCGGCGTGGACCTGGGCTGGTGGCGGAACCGAAGCCTGCAAAGCATGCTGACGAACGCCAAGCAGCGGGCGGAGGAGACGGCCATGAGACGCGCCCGCGCCCCCGAGGCAACCCCAGAGCGCAAGAAGGAGATGACGGAAAAATTCGCCGAGGCCGAGGCCCTCTACAACGCCGGGAAGTACGACGACGCCGCGCTGCTCTACCAGGAGATCAAGAGCGCCAGGGTTGACCTTGGCGCCGATACGAACCGGGCCGTGGATACCCATCTGCAAAAAGCCCTCGCCGAATCGCAGCGACAGCGGGCGGCGGCCGTCGGCGAAGCAGACAAAGAAGCCAGCGACCTCCTCGCCAAGATGCGCATGGAACGGCGGGTTATCGAACAGAAAAACCAGGCCCTTGCCGACCACTATGCGAACGTGGGCGAGAAATTCTACAACGAACAGGAATACGAAAAGGCGAAGGAGCAGCTCGAAAAGGCCCTCCGCCTCATGCCCGATCACGCGAAGGCCACGGACCTGCTTCAGCGGACCAATGCGTCCCTCGACCTGCCCAAGGAGAAGCTTAAAACAGCCGCCGACCGCCTAGCCGAGGAAAAGGCCGTGCAAATCCAGCAAAAGAAATTTGAGATGGAGAACAAGCTGCGCGAAGGCGTCTCCCTGCTGAAGGCCGATCGCTACGATGACGCCCTCGCTGCCTTCGATTTGTGCACCATCATGATCAACCGCCTTCGGCGCGACATTGACGTGACGGCTTACGAGGACCATCTGGAATCGCTGGTCGAACTCGCCAGCCGCCGGCGCGATGAGCAGAACATCACCATGGAAAAAGTCCGCAAACGCGAGGCCGCCAAACAAGCCACGCAAGACGAGGTGCGCCAGAAGGAACTCAGCGAGCAGAAGATCCAGACCATGTACGAACAGGCCTACTCGGCCTTCCTCAAGGAACGCTTCGAAGACGTGATCATCCTCTGCCGCGACATCCTCGACGAGGACCCGAAGAACGCCGCCGTCGAAGAGCTGATGGAACGCGCAAAAATCGAACAGGAGAAGAAGACCTGGAAAGACATCCGCAAGATGGACGTGGACGAGCACGAGAAGAACCGCCAATTCATGACCGACGCCGCCATGCCGCGCATTGACCTCGAGGGCTTCCCCAAAAAGGAGGTCTGGGAGCGCATCTCCCAGCGCGAGCCCGTCTCCTTCCCCGAGGTCACATCCGACCTCTCTGTCACGGAAAAGGATCTGGAGAAGGCCCTCGATGAACAGCGCGTGGACATCAGCTTTGAGAGCACGCCTATCCTCGACGTGGTGAACTTCCTGCGAACATTGGTAGACAAGAACATTGCTCTCGACGCCCAGGTGCCGGAAGACACAACCATTACGCTCGAACTGAGGAATGTCTCGCTGCGGGCCGCTCTCGACAACATCATTATGCTCGGCGAGGGCCTCGCCTACACCATCCGCAACGAAGCCATCTGGATCACCACCAAGGAGGCTATGTCCGGCGACATGGTCGTCCTCGTCTATGACGTCCGAGACCTCCTCCTCGCCCTCATTGACCGGCCCCGCCGGCCCAATATCCTGGGCGAAAGCCCAACCCTCGGCGGAGAGGGCGGAGGCGGAGGCCTGGACTTCGGCGGCGGAGGCGCCGGCAGCGGAGGCATCGCCCGTGACTCCCGCGGCCGCGACCTCATGGACATCGAACTCCAGGTCCGGGGCAAGGAACTTGTCAAGCTCATCATCAAAATCACCGGCGTGGACTCCTGGGCCGCCATGCCCGCCTACATCGTCCCCCATCTCCCCAAAGGAGACGACGACGACTTCAGCGAGGACATTGAGGGCGGCGAAGGCATGGGAACCATCGCCTTCCGCGACGGCGATATGATCGTGAAGCAAAACAAGAAAATTCACGAGCAAATTCGCCAGCTCCTCAGCCGAATGAGAGACTCACTCTACCTGCAAGTCCAGATTGACTGTCGCTTCCTCACCGTGACGGACAACTTCCTCGAAGAAGTGGGAACCGATATCTCCAATCTCCTCTTCCGCTCGGACGGCCAGCAGACGCTCAACCCGCAAACGGTGACCACCACGCCCAACTGGCAGAACACCGCCGGATGGGCGAACCGGTGGCAGCGGCCCTATCGGTTCGACCCTCAGTTGCAGGGAACCGCGGCAACCGGCAGTCTCTTTGGCGTCAGCAACCCCTTTGACGCCCAGGGCAACGCCACAGCCCCATTCTCCAGCACCCAGTCCGCAAGCCTCGGCGCCGTTCTCGGACAGAACTTCAATAGCCTCGGGTTGAACCTCGGCCTGGCCTTCCTGAACGATATTCAGGCCACGCTGCTCATCCGGGCCGCCCAGAACAGCGACCAGGGCGAGGTCCTGGCCAGCCCGCGTCTGACGGTCTTCAACACCCAGCGCGCCAACGTAAGCGTCGGCGAGTCGTTCGCCTATATCCAGGACGCCGACGTCGGCAACCAGGGCGCCCTGGACCCGGAGGTCGGCACCGTGACCACCCGCACCAGCCTGGACGTGCGGCCCATCGTCAGCGCCGACCGCAGGTTCGTCTATCTGGAGCTCTTCCCCGAAGTGCTGCGTCTCCAGCCCAGCGGCGTGCAGGGCCAGCCCTTCCGCCGAATCCCCATCACCGCCATTTCTCAGGTCGGCAACACGCCCGTCCCCGTCACGATGTCAATTGAACTGCCGCAACAGCAGTTCCAGATCGTCGAGACCACGGTCTGCGTGCCCGATCGCGGCCACCTGCTCGTAGGCGGGATTGCGGAAGTCACGCACGAGGAGATTGAGACCGGCGTCCCGGTCTTGAACAAAATACCGATCCTCAAGCGCCTGTTCAGTCGGCACTCTTCGATTGACCAGAAACGGCACTTGTTGATCCTGGTCCATCCCACCATCCTGGCGCAGGATGAGCTGGAGGACCACGTTTACTAAGCACGGACGCTGCAGCAACAGGAGGTGACCATGAAACGATATCTGTGGATGCTGAATGTGGGCCTCATCCTCGTCGCCGTCGTCCTGGCGGGGGTGTTGGTCTCACAGCACACGCGATCGCCCGTTCTCGCCCAGTCGGAGATGGAGGTTGCAGAGATCATCGCCATTGCCGGTCAGGACCGGGCCCGCGATGAAGAACCCCTCTTTTTGATTGACACCACAAAAAAGGTCCTTATGGTTTACGAGTATCAGATCCAGACGAACTATTTCGCCCTCAGGAGCGTGCGGCGGTTTGAGGCGGACGCCAGAGCGGAGAAAGACGTCAATTTCTCCCCCATCGGGAACATCCCCAAGCAGCAGGTGGGGCCATCGCTCCGAGCGGTCCAGGAATGGGTTCTCAAAGAAGAAGCAAAGTAGGCAGGAGGCGGAACCATGTTGAATAGCATGCATCTTACCAGATGTCTTCTTTCCGTCGTTGCCGTGCTCCTCGTCGCCGTCGTCTGGACATCCATAACGGGCGAGAAGGCTGCTGCGCAGCAAGACGCAGGACGATACATGATTTCGGTCGTCGGCTTCTGGCGCGACAACTCCGAGCCGGTCTTCATTATTAACACGCGAGACCAAACCATCTCCGTCTATGAGTACGACAGCGAGCAGAACCTCCTCGATCTGTTTGCCGTGCGTTCCTACGAGTATGACCGCAAACTCAAAGAGTTCCCGGTTTGGAAAAAGAGGACCGACCGACGAGGGCAGGGACCGTCTGTCGCCGAGATGGAAAAGCGCGGGGGATGAGGTTGATTCCGACCTCGCTCTGCGGTCTTGAGAAGCGGCTTCCTGGCCCCCGCCAGGAGGCCGTTTTTCTTGGCCGATGTCCGATGCCGTCAAAGAGAATGCCATGTCCTACACCCGAAAAATCCTCTGCGCCGCTGCAGGCCTCGTTCTCTTGGCGGCCGTCGTCCTGGCGCTGATCGGGCTGCATCGCCTCGGGCAGCGTCCTTCCAATGTCCTCCTCATCACCATTGACACCCTCCGCCCCGACCATCTCGGCTGCTATGGATACGCGAAGATCGAAACGCCCCATATTGACCGCCTCGCCGCCGAGGGGGTCCGCTTCGAAAAGGCCGTCGCCCCCACGCCCCTCACCACGCCCTCGCACGCCTCCATCCTCACGGGCCTCTATCCCACCCGCCACAGGATCCGCGACAACGCCGGCTTCGTCCTGCCGACCGACTGCCGGACCCTCGCCGAAGTCCTCAAGGCGAAGGGCTACGCCACAGGCGCCGTCGTGAGCGCCGCGCCCCTTGCCGCCGAGTTCGGCCTGAACAGGGGCTTTGAATTCTATGACGATACCTTCACCTCTCTTGCCATCGAAGCAAAGCGCACCGGCGACGCCCACGCCGTCCCGGCAATGAACGAAAAGAAAGGCGAGGAAACCACCGCCGTCGCGTTGAACCGGCTTCGGCAGTCGGCTCAAAACGCGGACGATCGCCCCTTCTTCCTCTGGGTCCACTACTACGATCCCCATGTGGCCTACAATCCCCCTCCTCCATTTTGCGACCAGTATGCACAGTCTCTCTACGACGGCGAGATCGCCTACACCGATGCCTGCATCGGCGCGCTCCTCAACGGGCTGAAGGAACTCGGCCTCTATGAGAATACGCACGTAATCTTGACATCCGATCACGGGGAGAGCCTGGGAGAGCACGGCGAGCTGACCCATGGCATCTTCATCTACGATGCCACCGTCCTTGTGCCGCTCATCATCCGCTCGCCCGGCGGGCCTGCCGGCGCGGTTTGTGCCCCCCAGGCGCGCCTCGTGGATATCATGCCCACGATCCTTGATCTGGTCGGCGTCACCCTACCCGAAAGGATCCATGGCCATAGCCTCCTGCCGGGCATTGCCGACAAGTCGAGCCTGCCCGCCCCCGAGGCATATTTGGAGAACTACGCCAACCGGATCAACTTCGGCTGGAGCATCCTGCGGGGGATTCGGACCGATACGCGAAAATACATCCACTCCACCGCCCCGGAACTCTACGACCTTGGCGCCGACCCCGGCGAGACGAAAAACCTCGCGAGCGAGTCGGGCGAGACGGCCCGCATGAAGCAGGCCCTGAACGATCTCGTGAGCAGGTTGACGACTGATGTCGCCGCCGGGCCGACGGCCCACGGCTCCGCGACGGTCCTTGCAAAACTCCGCTCCCTCGGCTATGCGGCGGGAGGATACGGGATCTCCTCCGACGCGGAGGATGCGCAGCGGCCCGACCCGAAGCAGATGATCGGCGTCTCCCAGGAGATGCTGCGCGCCCTGGCGACGGCCCGCGAGGGTAAGATTGACGACGCTATCCTCGCCATGCAGACCGTCTGCGACAAGGACAAGACCAACGTAAGCGCCTGGCACTGGCTCGCCAACTTGAGCGAGCAGGCGGGCTACCACCATGCAGCGCTCTCCGCGTATCGCAAGGCGGTGGAACTGGCCCCTGATTCCCCCGATCTCCGATGCGAGATGGGCCGTCTCCTTATGACGATGGGCGACGCCAGGGCCGCGGAGGAGACCTACCGCCGCGTCATTACCGAGCGACCCGACTTTGCCCGGGCCCACAAGGGACTCGCCGACGTGCTCTACCGGACGGGCCGGATCGAAGACGCCCTCCTCGCCTATGACCGGGCCATCGAGCTCGACCCCGCCGACCTCGATGCGCGCATGGAGCGGGCCTTTGCCGTAGCCGTGATGAAGGACCCGGAGGCGGGGCTTGGCGAGTATAGGAAGATCGTTGAGGCCCATCCGAAGGACGGGAAGGTCCGCCGGGGCATGGCCGATGCGCTCCGCGCCCTCGGCAAAAATAAAGAGGCGGTGGATGAGCTCCATCTCGTCATTCAACTCGCCCCGGACGACCCGGAGGCGTACCTGAATCTGGCGGGGCTTCTGCTCGATGCCGGGTATTACAAGGAGGCCAAAGTCCCCATCGCCCGAGCGCTGCAGATACTCCCCGAATCCGCTCGGGCAGCCAATTATCTGGGCAAGTACTATTACCTCGCCGGCGACAAGAAGAAGGCGGAAGACGCCTACCGAACAGCCGTTCACTACAATCCCCGCTCCAGCGAATACCACAGCAACCTTGGTGCAGTCCTGCAGGAACAGGGCAGGTTAGCCGCGGCGATGGACGAATATGAAAAGGCCGTGCGGCTCGACGACAAGAACGCCGACGCATTTTTCAATCTGGGCGCCGTCTTGATCCAGACCAAGCGGGACGCCGAGGGCGTGAAGGCGTTCCGCCGGGCCGTGGCCCTGCGCCCCGACCTGTCCCGGCGCGTGCTCTTTCTGCTCAATCAGGTCCTCAAACTGGAGCCGAAGAACAAGGCCGCGGCCGCCCTGCGCAACGAAATCAAAGGGACTGCTGAAAAGGAACCGTAAGCGATGCGGCGCGATCCCTTCCTGGAATCTGTTCTGGCCGCGATCGAGCGCTACGACCTCCTGCGGGAGGGGGACCAGGTCGTCGTCGGCGTGTCGGGCGGGCCGGATTCTGTCGCCTTGTTGCGGGCGCTGTGCTGGCTGCGGGACAGGCGGGGGACCCCTTCCTGGATCTGCGTCGCACATCTGAATCATATGCTTCGCGGCAAGGAGGCCGAGGACGACGCCGCCTTCGTCACGCGCCTCGCCGAACGCCTGGACTGCATGTGCTTCAACGGGAAGGCCGATGTCCGCGAACTGGCCGCCGTCAAGGGCCTCTCCATCGAAGAAGCGGCGCGTGAGGCGCGCTACATCTACCTCGAGCAGGTCTGCATGTCCGTGAATGTCGCTCGGCTTGCGCTCGGCCACACGGCCGACGACAATGCTGAGACGATCCTCCATCGCTTTCTGCGGGGAACGGGCGTTGCGGGCCTGGCGGGCATCCCCCCGAAACGGCGGCTGGCCGAGCGCTCCCCCATTATGATTGTCCGTCCGTTGATCCGGACGCGGCGCTCCGATGTCCTTGCGTTCCTCCAAAGGCGGCGGCAGAAATATCGCGTTGATTCCACCAACGCGAGTTCCGCCTACTTACGCAACCGCCTTCGCAACGAACTGATCCCCATGATGGAGGCGGAGTACAATCGGAACGCGCGAGAGGCGATGACGCGGCTGGCCGAGGCGTGCAGCGATGCGGCCGACTTCCTCGCGCTCACAGCCCGCCGCAAGTTTGAAGAATTGCCCCTGGAGCATCGAAAGGGCGCGATTATCATTCCGACCTCCGCGCTCGCCGATCTGCACGCCGCCGTCCTGCCGATGGTGATTCGGATGGTGATGGAGACGATGGGGATCGGCCTGAAGCAGTTCGCCCACGATCACTACGCCGCCATCGGGCGGCTCATCCGTGAGAAGGGGGGGGAGAAGGAGCTGGCGCTGCCCTGCGGCCTTCGCGTGATCCGCAGCGGCGGCGGCCTTCGCCTTCAGAAGGGACCCGTGAAACCGCGCCGGGCGCTCAATCCCGTCGAGTTAACCATCCCCGGAGTGACCGACGTGCCGGGCGCGGACATGACCATCACCGCCGAGATTATCCGCGGCGAGGGGGAGTTGCTGGATCGCTTCGTCCCCTTCAAGGACCGGCATGAAGAGATGGTGGACCTCGACAAGTTGTCTATGCCCCTCACGGTCCGCAGCCGGAAGCCGGGCGAGCGGTTCCATCCCCTCGGCGCGAAGGGGACGTGCAAACTCCAGGACTTCATGGTGGACCGGAAGATTCCGAGGGAGGAGCGGGCGCGGCTCCCCATTGTCGCCGACCGGCAGGGCGCGGTGTGGGTCGTGAGTTATCGCATCGCCGACCGGGTGAAGATCACTTCAGCCACGAAACAAGTGCTGAAGCTCGCCGCCACGCTTTAGGTCCAGGTCAGTGTGATAAGGCCAGCCCTGCCCTTTCAAGGAGGCGTTGGGCCCGCTTCGAGGGCGCCTTCGTGAGAAACGCCGCGCGGCGGGCCGTGGCGTACTCTTCCTGAGTGCAGAATGGTTTCCCATCGGGACCTATGGGATCCAGGACAGTTCCGTCCGCATACCGAAGAAACCAATGCGTCATGCCGTCGTCCCACTTGATGTAGTAGGATTTGAACTCGCCGGGAAATAGGTGATACACGCACTCCGCCAGGACGTAACACAGGCCGTTCAGTTCGATCTCCGACCGGTCCAGGTGGCGGTACTCCTTCTTGATGAGGTCCGGGGATTTTTTCCCAGCCGCCTGGAGTTTCTGCAGGGCCTCAACGACTCGTTCGTGTGTCGGCACTACTTCTTTCTTGACCGGACTGTGTTTGCATCCGATGAGGGGGGTAAGGAGAAGAAAGATGGATATGCACGCCACTTTCATCCACAACCCCCGAAAGGAACATCCCTGCCTGCGGGGCAGACGACGCCTTGTAAAAGGCTATTTTGCCGCGGCCTCGGCCTTTTCGCTCTTTTCGCGCAGGCATACCACCATGCCTACCTCGTCCACCAGATAGAGGTGGTCGGTGTGGTAATTGGTCGGGAAGAACTTGTATTGCTGGACGTGAATCCGCTTCTCCAACTCGCCGCTCTGCGCGTTGACGGCGCGGATGACGCCCGGCTTTTTGCTGAGCAGGTAGGCCCGCTTTGTGCCGACGGCCAGGACCCTCTCCGCCTCTCGATCCCGCCATCTCTCCTCGCCGGAGTCGGCGGACAAGGCCACAACACCGTTGCCCTGCGACTCGGCATAGACCGCGTCGGCCGTGCCGAGCGGGCGGGTGCGGACCATGCTGCCGGTGGTGGTTTCCCACTTCTCGATCCCGGTGGCCGGGTCGAGGGCGTAAACCTTGTAATCGGACGATCCGACGTAACAGATGTCGGCCATCGGGAAGGGCGGCGCCTGGATGGGGCCGCGGGTCTCGCGCTGCCAGACCTTTTCTCCGAGACGGGCATTGATGCAATAGATCCATCCAGCGTCGTCGCCGACGAAGAAGAAGTCGCCAAGGGCCACAGGCGCGCCAAACATCTGCCCGTGTAGGCGGATGTACCACGCCAGCGTGCCGTCCACCGTCTCAAGAGTATTGAGAATGTGCCTGCTGGGCACGGCCACCAGGCCGATGTTCGCCGCCGGCGGGGCGGTGGGGGTGAAATCCAAGCCGCGGTTCCAGATCACGCGGCCGCTGTCCTTCTCCAAGGCATACAGACGGTCGCCGATCAGCATATAAACACCCTCGGCGTTGTCGCAGGGCGGATAGTCCAGGTGGAAGTCAAGCTGGTATTGCCACTTCATCACGCCGGCCTTGGCGTCAATGGCATAGATCTTGCGTTTCTCTGTTTCAACGCATACAAGGCCGTCAAGGAGGTAGACGTTCCGAACCGGGTAACGGCCAATCCCGCAGTGCCAGATCTCCTCCATGCCCAACTGCTTGAGGGCCTCTTCGGTAGGCAGCAGGCGCTCCATGGCGGGGCGGCCGAAGTCTTCGCGTTCGCATGAGACGAGAATCATAGCCAGGATGGACATAAGGAGCAGACGGCAATGTCTCTCACGGACCATGTCTTATGCCTTTCCGTAGCGAGATGTGAAGTGGTTCACGGCAACGACCGGTATTTTGCATGTAACCTAACAGCTTGTATCGCACCTGTCAAGCGAAAACTTGGCCCGATCCCAGGAGCGCGCGTCATCGCGGTACCCGGCTACTCTCTGGCCGAGACCCAGATCGGGCTGGACCATGCCATCTCGTCGTCGGCCTGGGTGACGCGCACGTAGTAGAAATCGGTCCCGGCGACGGGCGTCTGGTCCGCGTATTCGAATTCAGCCGTCGGCCCCGCGCCGTCCTGGCGATACAACTCGTCGTTGTTCTTCACGATGTCAATGTGGTCTATGGCGTCTGTCCCCGCGACCCGAACGCTCAGGACGCGCGACTCTTCGGGATCAGCCACTGTGATCTCCTCCCCCATAATGAATCCGTTAAGTGTAAAGCTGAGGAAGATGCGCGGGCCGGTGGTGGCGTAGCACCGGCGGGCGTGCATGGCCTCCAGGATCGCCTCGCGTGTCAGGGCCTCTGCGAGGAACAGCGTGGCCCCCTTTCGGGGGTTCGCGTCGCCGTCATCGCTGCCGGCGACAAAACCCAACTTGCGGCCCTGCGCTAAAAGTTCCTGCACATAACCGCCCGCCCAGGCTTCGTCGGCAGGCAGGGGGCAGCCGGGGAATTCGATGTTCCCGCGCCCCGAATAGATCTCGATCAGGCGGTCCTTCGCGGCGTCGTAGTTGCGTTCGTTCGGCAGGGGCTGTGTCACGACAACTGCCCGCCTCTGGTTCAACAAGGCATACAGCTTCCCGGCTGTGCCGCTTTCCCAGGCATGAGACGAGAGCATCGGCTGCTCCTCGTCCCAGTCATAGATTCGCCTGCTTCCGAAGGCCCCCTCCGGCTTCCACTCGTGGGCGGAGAGCGTTACAAACCGGCCAGGCTTGTAGAACCGATTGGCCTCGTACTTGAGGATGGCTGCCGCCTGGGCCGGACTTGCCCAGAACGGGGGGGGAACGGCTAAAGGCTCCCGCTCCGCCTGCCGAATCGTCCCGTCATGGTCGCTGAGGGCGCAGACATCGAGCATGTCCACATCCCGGCCATGCCGGTAGTACTCATCCGGGGCGGCTGCGCCATCGGAGAGGATGGAATAGCCATGAATTCGGCCCCAGTACATCTTCAGGTCGGGAGGCTTGCTGACGATCACAATGGGATTGGTTGTCGCGGACAGCCTGCCCTCGTTGTCCTTCACCGTGATTCGATTGGGACCAAGTCTCGCCGAGGCCGCCGCCGCTGCGAAGCGATGCACCCCATGATCGCTTTCGCGGAAAGTGTAATCCGACGGAAGGACGTCGCACTCCTCGGACACGAAAAATACCGCGCCCCGATAGGACGCGACCGGATTGCCGAACTTATCCGCCGCCTTCACATGGAGGTCAAACCGCTCGCCCGCTGCCGCCTGCGAAGGAGCCAGGGCGATAAGCTGCGTTGCCGGCCCCGCAGCGAATTGAAGGATCATCGGTTCCGTGAGACGGGTGAAGTCGCCGGAACCATCCGGGTCCAGCCAGACCACAGCTTCATGGTCACGAGCGACTTGCGGGATCTGGAAGCCGGGGCCGCCCCCGGCTGTGTCGCCGAAGGTGATCGTGATCTTTTCACCGGGCGAGAGCCGCCCGCCCGCGATGCGGAGGGAGATGTCCAACCATGCGCCGCTCTGCAGGGCAATCTCCGCCTTCGCGCCCTGGACGGAGGTCGCGGCGGAGATGTAGCCGGCCTTCGCCGGGTCGTCGGTCTGGAGGGATGCGAAGCTGCGGCGGTGGAGGAAGCGGAGCCACATCGCCCCGCCGGAGAGGATGGGCGCGTCGCCGACGGTGTATTCGAGGGAAACGGTTGCGCACGAACCAACTTCGACTTCGGCCGGAGTGAAAACCGCCTTGCCATACGGGGGCATGTTCATGGTTTCCATATTGAGAGCATGGATGTGAGGCTTCAACGATTGGACATGAGGATAGCAGAAGGTCTTGCGACATTCAAGCCCCTTGCCGTTCGATGAAGTTTTGACCGTTTGACCAAATAATGCTATAGTGGCTTTCATGGCCAAGGTCACCTGCCAATGCGGGAAGGAATTCGAGCAACCGGAAAGGACCGGGGAGATGGTCTGCCCGGCGTGCGGGCGGCGGGCGGAGGCGACGCTGGACCTCGAGCCGGTCGGCGACCAGCCAACGCCGATCGTGCCCGCGTCGCCGGCGGAGATGAACAAGGATACCCAAGACATCAGAGTGGAGTATGAGGAACCTCCGCCATCGTTCTGGGGCATGCTGCCGCGTGTGCCGCTTTATCCCTTTACTCGCAGCGGCGTCGCCATGCTTATCACGGGCACGGCGTTCATCTATGTTCTGAATATCCTGGCGATGCTCCCCGGGTTCGGGTGGATTGGCTTGGTGTTCTTTAGCGGGTATCTCTGCGCTTATTGGATGGACGTCGTCGCCGCCTCGGCCGTCGGCGAGAGCGAGCCGCCGGACTGGCCGGACCTGTCCCACATCTTTGACGATATGGTCAAGCAGTGCGCGCTGTTTCTTGCGACGTTGCTCCTTTGTCTTATCCCGTTGGTTGTGGCGCTTTACGTCGAGTCCTGTTTCGACGCGCAGTCCCCGTTCAGGAAGGGGCATCCGCTCGCCTGGGCGTGCGCCGGTTTGGGGTTGCTCTATTTCCCCGTTGCGTTGTGCCGGGTGTCTATTGACCGATCGCTGAGCGGGGCGCGACCGGGGTTTGTGCTTCGTGCGATGGTGAAATTCCCGGGCCAGTATTATTTTGCGGCCACGTGTTTTTTCATCGGACTATGGCTCCTCGTCGGCGGATGGGCGGCGGCGTTTGCGGGCGGGGTGGGGGCGTTGCTCGGCTCGCCGTGGATGCTCCTGCTCCTCTTGGTCCAGGCGCCGGGGTTTTACATCCTTCTCTTGTCGGGGCGGGTGATGGGGCTGTTCTACTGGTGCAATCGGAACACCCTCGATCGCTCACAGCGCTCCGATTACTGAACGAACTCGATCTGTTTGATGTCGGGGGCGGGTTTGAGCCTTGGCAGGGTCGAGGGATCAATCTCTTCGGTTCGAATCAGATTTCCCTCTTTGGAGTAGATGTTGCGCCGGATTGGCTCCTGCTTGGCGTTCAGGTCGTACTTGACTCGTGATCCGCAGTTGGGGCATCTGGCCTTTCCCGTGCCCTCGCAGACGGTGCAGATCCGCTCGACAGGCGTGTCGAGTTTTTTGTTTCGGTAGCCGCCCATATGGCGAGAGATGCCGTAGTACTGCTCTACGCCGGGGGGGAGATTGGGAACGGAGACAACCCGGACCACAGCGATGCCCTTTCCGCTGCACGATTCGCATGGGATCAACGCCTCGCCTTTGCACATGGGGCAGGGCTTGTGGGCGTGACGGTAATAGGCGCCAACGGCCGCAATCAGGATTGCGGCGATGACAAAACGTTTGGCGGTGAGCATGTCCGGCGGTTCCTGTTGCTGAACAACGTTACGGCAGAAATCCGCGCCGCGCGCCCGCGCCGCGGGCAGCCGCCGGCGGGCCGAGCACTTCGCGGAGCACGATGGCCGTCCGCAACTGCTCCGGGGTCATGTTTTTCAGGGACAAGACGGAAATCGGTACGACAGCTGCCGCACCCTTCTCTAACGCAGGGCGTGGCTTGGGCGCTTCGGGCAGACGAGAGGTCGTGGCAGGTCCCGCGGGGGCGGCCAACCGCTGTGGCCCAGGCTGCGGCGGGAGGGGTGTCGGAGCAGGGGCCATGACCGGCCTGGGCGCTGCCGGCCTCGTCGGCCGCGGCGCAGCGCGATAGCCGGGGCGCGGAGCGGGCGGTCGCCGGGCGCTCGACGGCCCGGGCCGGACCATCGGGGTCGGGCGCGGCATCGGCCTCGGTTGCGGCGGTTTGGGACGCGTCTCGGTCTGCACCCCGGCCTGCTGGAGGAATCGCCTCACCTCTTCCCAGGGCGTGCTTTGCGGTCGCGGGCCGCCTTGCGGAAGCATCGGGCGCTGCTGGCCCTTGGCGGCCTCCATGGCCTTCTTGATGAGGGACCCGATGACGAAGATGATAAACACAATGATAAAGAGGACGAGCTCCGCAACGTCCCCTGAGGCGGCCAATACCACGTAGCGCACGATGCACATCCTTTCCGTGAACCCCTAAGGGCCTTCTTACGGCCGCTGCGGTCCGACCTGCGGGGTTGCGGGCCGCGGCTGGGTGTAGTCCATGACCCCCAGATTGCCCTCGCGGAAGGCCTGGGCGATGGCCTTGGGGACCTCGGCCTCGGCAAGGACCACCTTGGCGCGGTTCTCGGCGACCTGCGCCTGCATCTCCTGCTCGCGGGCGCGGGCCATGGCGGCCCGCTCGGCGGCCTTCGCCTGGGCGACGTTCTTGTCGGCCTCGGCCTGGTCGGCCTGGAGCTTCGCGCCGATGTTCTCGCCCACGTCAATGTCGGCGATGTCAATGGAGAGAATCTCGAACGCCGTGCCGGCGTCGAGGCCCTTTTCGAGGACCTTTTTGGAGATCATGTCCGGGCTTCCGAGGACCTTCTTGTGCGTATCGGCGGAGCCGATGGTCGTCACGATGCCTTCGCCCACGCGGGCGATGATGGTCTCCTCCGTGGCGCCGCCGACGAGTCGGTCAATGTTCATGCGGACCGTCACCCTCGCCTTGGCCTGCAACTGGATCCCGTCCATGGCCACGCCGTCAATGGTGGCGCGGCCCCGGGACGGGTCGGGGCAGTCAATGACGCGGGGATAGACGCTCGTCTGCACGGCGTCGAGGACGTCTCGCCCGGCCAGGTCAATGGCGCAGGCGCGGTCGAAGGTGAGGGGGATGTCGGCCTTGTTGGCGGCGACGAGGGCGCGGATGACGTTGGGCACGTTGCCGCGGGCGAGGTAGTGCGTCTCGAGCTGATCGGTGGTTACATCAATGCCTGCCTTGGCCGCCTGGATGCGGGCGTTGACGATGGCGGACGGGCTGATCTTCCGGAAGCTCATGCCGATCAGGTTGACCATGCTGATATGCACGCCGGATGCCACAGCCTGGATCCAGAGCCACCCGTAGTTGGCAATAAGGATGAGAACGACGAGGACAAAGATAGCGAGAGCGGCCATAACCAGAGCAAACACGCCTTGACCCATGGGTGACTCCTTTCGGCGTTGCCGGATGGAATAGTATCAAATGTTCTGCGACCCACTTGGGGTCCGCCCCCGTTGCGGCCTACTACTTACCCAAACTCTGCACGACTTGTCAAGCCCAAATCCTCCCGGAGGTCTGGAACCTCCGGGAGGATGGAAGCTATACCTTCACGCTGCGCACGAGGATGCGGTTGCCCTCCACCTTGATGACCTTGATCCGCTTGCCCTGGTCGATCATCTCTCCGTCGGCCATGACGTCGATGCGCTTGTCGCCGAAGCGGGCCACGCCGGAGGGCCGCAGCTTGCTCACGCTGACCCCTTCGGCGCCGAGCAGGTCCGAGTCGTCCTTCTTCGACGCCGTGTAGCCCTCCTCCGACACGTTCAGCGCGAAGTAGGACTTCACGATCTTGACCCAGAGGACCACAAGGACGGGTATCAACAGGAGGCCCGTAGCGGTAAGCCCCCACCCCAACTGCGGGTTGCCCGACTGGAAGGCGATGAAGATGGCGGCGCAGCAGAGGAGGAAGCCCATCAACCCCATGATGACCCCGGGGATGAACATCTCGATGATGATAGCCACAAGGCCGATAATGAACAGAGTCACAATCACGCCGGAACTTGCCATAGGTTATGTCTCGCGCACCACGATTCGGTTTCCTTTGACCTCAAGGACCTTGACCTTGCGGCCCTCCTCGACCAGCTCGCCCTGTGTCACCACGCTGCAGATTTCATCCCCGATCTGCGCCCGGCCGACGGGGCGCAGTTTGCTGACGGCGACACCCTCCCGCCCCACCAGGTCCTGCCGCTCGGCCGATTCCACGACGTATCCCGCGCCGGTGGTCTCCGCCGTCTTCAGGACGATGCGTCCGAAGAGGGACGTCTCGGGCAGGAACCGGGCGAGGATGCAGATGCCGACGATAGAGGCGGCGATGCTGCCGAGCATTTTTAACAGGGCCGCCTTCGTCATATCCACCTCGAACGGCGTCCTCGGGATAATGAACGGCTGGAAGGAGAGCATGATTGCGACGGCGATCAAGACGATACCCGCAATCCCGGTGATGCCAAACCCCGGGATGACGAAGATTTCTACAGCCAACAGGGCAAGGCCCAGAAGGAAGATGAGCACTTCCCAGTTTTCCGCCAGCCCGATGAAGTATTTGCTGGCGAAAAACGCCGCGAAACATAGAATGGCGATGACGCCGGGCAAACCGAAGCCGGGCGCTTTCAGCTCAACGTACAGGGCCATCAGTCCGATGACGAGGAGCAGCGGGCTGATGGTATCGAGCAACCGGGCGGTTTTTTCGGTCAAGTTTGGATCGAGGACCAGGACGTCCGGCTCCCGAACGCCATACAGGTCGTAGAGTTCCTTGTCATTTGCCACAATGGCCTTGGCGAAGCCGTAGTCCTTGGCCTGGTTCTGTCGCATGGTCAGAAGTCGGCCTTCTTCCACCACGAGTATCTTGCGGGTGATGCGTTCCTTCTCTTTATCGGTCATGCTCTCGATTTCGCCTTTGGTCATGTACTTGGTCGTGTTCCCAATGGTGACCTGATACACCTCCATTTCCTTTGTGACCATGGCTTCGACGAGGAGGACGGGGTAGCCGTTTCGCTCGGCCAGAGAGCCCAGACGGGCTCGGAGGAAGCTCTGAGTCTTCTCCGGCAGGGTGAGCATTCCCTGTTCGGGGTGCGGGACGATCGGCTCGCAATCGCCGATCAGGCTGTGCGTCCCCATCACGATTTCGTTGCAGGCGACGGCAATCATGGCGCCGGCGGAAATTGCCTTGTCGGGGATGTATGCCACCGTGCGGATATCAAGGGCCGAAATGAAATCACAGATTTCGTAGGCTACAAACAGACCGCCGCCGTAAGTGTTGATCTTGTAGAAAATCAACGAGCAACCGGCTTCCTTCGCGGCCTTCGTCCGCCTCTCGATGGATCGCTGGAGGCCGCCGTCAATCGTCCCGTCGAGGGTAATCACGCACGCCTTCACCTTCCCGGGGGCGGCCGTTTTAGGGGCGTTCAAGTCCGATGTTTTGGCCTTCTCCGGCTGGGGCGCGCCGGTTGGGGCTGTCTGGGATTGTGCAAGTGCGTTCTGCCAGAGGAACAGCCATGCGGTGATAAAAACGGTGAGGATTTTCGCCATGCAAGGACCTATCCCGCGCAACGCTACGCGCTTTACATCCGCCCACCTTGCCCAGCGCCGCCGTCTCATTGCGCGGCTGTCTCTGCTGCTGTCTCGGTGGGCGTCTTCCCTGATCCCAAAGGCGCAGATGGTGGAGGATACGGGGCTCGAACCCGTGACCTCGACAATGCCATTGTCGCGCTCTCCCAGCTGAGCTAATCCCCCACCTACGCTTGGGTCAACTATCGCCCGCCCGAGGTCTATACGCCGTCACCTTGGGGGGTATGCGAAAAATCTGCCCTGCCTTATCTTTAAACTTAGCAGAGCGGCAGCCCCTTGTCAAGAATTTTTCGAGCCGGTTTTTCGCTTTCACTGTCCATATTGACAGAGTGATCCCGACCTCCCGGAGGTCGGAACCTCCGGGAGGTTATACCGCTCTATCCGACAATAGAAATGACATACACCGGCAGCCCAAATTGCCTTGACATCGGACGGCGCAGCCAACTATAATTCGGCGTTCTTGGCAGACCGCAGGCGGTTGTTCTTTTTCGAGTTGCCATGCATCTCATCAGGCTACAGTTGATCGGGCCTACGATGCTCGCTGTGTGCACAGCCTGGGTCGTGATCGGGCCGTTCGCCTATGGCGACAACATCGAGGCCGTAGATATCCTGATTCGCCACGGACAATATGCCGAGGCCGTGGCCGAGATTGACAAGGAATCGGTCGCCCGCCCGGACAATCTCGATCTCATCCTTCGGAAGGGCATCTGCCAGTCCATGCTATTCTGCTTTGCCGAGTCCCGCGTCACATTCGAGCAGGGCCTCGCCATTGACCCGAAGGACCCCCGCTTTCTCCATAATCTCGGCCTGCTCTGCATGCGCGAGAAGAAGTTCAGCGAGGCCGAGGAGTGGTTCAAAAAAACCCTCGCCATCCGTCCCTGGCATCCGGAGGCGAACTTTCATCTGGGGGTGATCTACGAAGGCCGCGGCGACGTGAAAACCGCCATGGAATACTACACGCGCGAACTCAACCACAACGCCCGCTGCGCCAAGGCATGGCAGCGCTGGCATGTGCTGAAGAGCGCGGCTCAGGGCCGGCAAGGGCGTATATCGCTCTCGCTCGTTCTCCTTGCGGCCTGCGCCACGGCTGCGGGGCTTTTTGTGCTGTTCCGACAGAAGAAGTTAGACGAAGAGGAAATCGAATGCGCAAGTTAGGTAGCTGGCTCGCCCTCGCATTTGCACTGGTGATGATCTCAACGGTCACCATCTTCAAGCCGGAAGACATCACCCGGAACATTCTGCTCAAGATTATCCCCGAGCGGAAGATCCCGCAGAACGAGAGCGTCATCGCCCGCCTTACCCTCGACGCACCCGCCGTGCCCGGGCAGACGACCATCGGCGTGCAGGGTGTGAAAGATAACGCCGGCAATGAGGTCAAGCCGGTGAAGGAGATGGCGGTCCAGGTCCAGGCCGAGCTCGCTACGCCGCCCCGGCTTGTCGGCGGATGGGCCGGAAAGGCCGACGACGGCAGTGATCGCATCATCGTGATCTTTGATCACGCTATGATAAAGGATGAGGTGGAAAAGACCTCCCACTACTCCGTCAAAACTGCCTCCGGCGCATCCCCCACCCAGGCGGTTTACGACGCGGCCACCCGCGAAGTCAGCCTGACTTTCCCGGCGGGGACGTTTAAGGCCGGAAAAGAGCATACGCTTTCAGTCTCCGGCGTCTCGGATGTTGCAGGCGTTGCTGTTCCAGAGAATATAAACTGCAGCGTCACGTTCGAAAACAAGCTCAATGTGGCCGGGCTCGAATCTGCGACACAGGACCTCCACGCCGACCCGGAGGGCAAGGCTGTTCTGCTTCAGTTCAGCGCCCCTCTCGATCCCGCCTCGGCGGAGCGGGTGTCTGCCTACAGCGATGAGGAGGGCAATCCCGCCGAGAGCGCCCAACTCCAGGCCGACAAACGCCGCGTCCTTGTGGCATTCAAGCATACGATGATCCCGGGGGAGAACACGATCAGCGCCCCGAACCTGAAGGCAGCGGGCGACAAATTGCGCTGGACCCGCCGTATCGCGGCAGCCGCCATCAAGCCCGGAGCCGATGGTGCGCCCAAGACTGTGAAAGTCGAGGCCCGGACCGAGCTGGACGCGAAGAACGACGTGATTCTCATCACCTGCGACCGGGCCATGCTGGGCAAGGATGCGGCGGATATTACCAACTACACGGTGGAAAGCCCTGTCGGGACCAAACTGGAGCTCTCCGGCGCCAAGGCCGCGATTGATGAGCCGGAGAAGGAGGACAAAGAAAGCAAGAAGGACGAGAAGGCCAAGGAGGCGGAGAAAGAGACTAAGCGTCGGGAGGCCCTTCGGCGCATCAAACTTACCCTCGGCGAGGACAACCTGAAGACCGGCGAAACCTTCAAGATCGCCATCGGCAAGGGCCTGCGCGATGTCTCGGCCAACGCCCTCGCGGGCCAGATGGAGTGGAGCGGAAAGGTGGCCGGCGACGCGGAGCCGCCGAAAATCAAAGAAATTAAACAGAATCTTTTCATTGATTCGATCGGCAGCACAATTGACGTGGAATTTGACGAGGCGGTGGAGAGTAAGTCGGCGGAAGTCATCGAGAGTTACACGGCAAGCGATGGGCAGAAGCCCTACTCGGCCAAGCTCCAGTCCGATGGCAAGACGGTTCGCCTGGCATTTGTTGCCCCCTTGGTCCCCGGCGAGACCAAACTGGATTTGGCGGCGATCCAGGACCTCGCGGGAAACGTGCTGGAGAAGGCCGTCGGCGTCAATATCGTCGGCGACGACCAGAAGCCTCCCAAGATCATTCGTTGTGTGGCCAAGGCGTATCCCGGCTGGCGGAACGATGTGATCCGGGTCGGCTTCAGCGAGCGTGTGGTCCCCAAGGACGCTGAGCAGATACAGAATTACACCTTCCGGATCGAAAAATCGGCCGGCCCGAAAGGTGAGGAACAATACGACGTGGTTGACCTCTCGGGCTGTTCGATCCGCTACAACCCGGAGAGCCAGATGGCGTTGATCCGTCTCGACCGGAGGGAGAACCGAATCAACCTGCCCGTGCGCCGGCGGTTCCTCATCGCCGCGGCGAACATCCGCGACCTGTCCGGAAACAAGATCGTTCAGGAGGAACAGGTTAAGGGCGAGGTGGAGGGCGACACCGCGCCTCCCGGCATCGCCCAGGCGACATGGGACCCAAAGAGCGATCCCGACCGGCAGACTGTTTTCCTCCTCTTCCGCGAGCCGGTGGACGTCGGGTCCCTCGGCGACGTGAGCAAGGTATCCGTCAAGGGGGCGGGCGACCTGAAGGCCGCGGGCGTGGAGGTCCTTCCCGGCGGGATAGGGGCGAAGGTGAAGTTGAGCGGCTCGGCCCAGCCGCCAAGCGCCGTCCCCCGCACGTGGACGATTCTGATTGCGGTTGTCGTCGCGCTGTATGGGCTGATGGTGTCCGGAAGGTTCCAGCAGCCGCTTCGGTCCATCCTGCGGCTGGGCCTGGCTGCCGCGGCGGTTCTGGTCGTCATCGGCCTGTTCCGTCTCGGATCGGGCCAGACGCTGATAACGCTTAAAGACGTCCGCGACCTCGCCGGCAACACAGGCGCCGCCGCGACCAGCCCGCCTCTGGAAAAGGCGCAGCGGGAGGCGCCGAAGATTGCCAGGGCCGCCCTGGCGCAGCCCGAAGGCAGGTTGACCTTTGACGCCGTCGTCGCGTTTAACCAGCCCGTACTGCCCGATGCAGCGCAGGACCCGGCCAACTTCACCGCCGAGTCGCCTGTAGGAAAGCCGCTCGCGCCCGATCCGGTGAACATCGTATATGATCCGATCACACAGACCACCAAGATTCGCCTCAGGGGGGCGGATATCCATGCGGGCGATTCGTTTCGCATAGCTGTCGCCAATGTGCCCAATCTCTACGGAGACATCATCGCCCCCGATGCCTCGGCGACGGGTAAGGCGCTGGGCGACACGACGCCGCCGACTGTCGTCAGCGCCGTGCAGAACCTGAAAGTCACGGATGTCGCCCTCAAAGATGAAATCGAGGAGGCGCGCAATATCAAAGGCTTCCCCACCAGCGGGACGATGGTCATTGACATCCAGTTCAGCGAGCCGATTGACGCCGATACGGCGCACAACGACGGCAACTACCGATGTCTGCCGGGCCAGGAGACCAAGATCAGCGTGCTCCGGAAGGATCGGAAAACCGTTCGGCTGGTTGTCAAGAACAGCCCCGCCATCGTGCCGGGCGAGACAAAGATCCTCGTGCGAAACATCAAGGACCTGGCGGGGAACCAGATGGAAAAGGGACGAGAGATTGACATCCAGCGCCAGTTCAACGATCCGCCGGCGGTCATCGGCGTTCAGGCCAACGCCGTGCCCGGTCTTGCCAACGACACGGTTATCATCAGCTTCAGCAAGAAGCTCATCTCGGACACCGCTACTAACAAGGCCAATTACAAGGTCGAGAGCCCCCTTGGCGCGGATCTGCCCCTTGGCGATGCGGCGATAAGCTATAACGACCCGAGCGCCACGGTGACAATCACCTTTACCGGAAAGGACGACAAGGCAATTGACCTGAAGGAGGGGGGCAGGTTCAAGGTGACGGTGAGCAATATATCGGACGTCGCCGGCAACAAAATCCAACCGGTTTCGACGACGGGGACGGTCCGGGGCGACCCAAGCGCGCCCGTCATCGCAAAGATCATACAGAACATTGACCACGACCCCACCGGCAGGACGGTGGATATCCAGTTTGATGAATCCATCAGCCTCGCCTCGGCGACGGACGCCGCGCATTACGCCGTCAGCGGGGGGCAGAAGGTGACGGACGTGAAGGTGGTGGACGTGCCGCCGCCGCCGAAGGACCAAGCCCTCCTCGACGCCCGCGATACGATCACCGACGCGCGGATCGAGGACCTCATCAAGACGTTCTCATCCTTCCCCGCCGGGGCAAAGCACAAGTCTCGCATCCCCGGTTACGGCGGCGACGAGGAGGCCCGTGAGTTCGTCTGCAAAAAACTGGAGGAATACCTCGGCGTGAAACCCACCCGAGAGGAATTCATCGTGCCCGTGCCGGTGGAGAAGGACCAGAGCACGATTACGCTCGCCGATTCAGGCGAGAAACTGGATATGTTCTGCATCTGGCCGAATCACGTGCGGACCTCGTCGCTCCCGAAGAAGGGCGTGTCGGGTCCTCTCATTTACGCCGGCGACGGGGAGTTTAAGGCGTTCAACAATCAGCAGGTCGAGGGCGCCGTTGTCCTGATGAACTTCGACAGCGGCCAGAACATGATGAACGCCCGGATGCTCGGAGCGCAGGCGATCATCTTCTTCGATAACGCATTCGGCAAGGATGCGAAGGAGTTTTGCGAAGGCGAAGGCAAGGTTGCCGGCCATGACTCGAAGGCGCTCGATGGCTGGCTCGGAAAGGAAGGAAGCATCACTTTCGCCGAGGCGGCGGATAAATTTATCCATGTTGCCGCCGACGTGCCGCGCTTCTGGGTGGAGCGCGACGCGGCGAAGAAGCTCCTCCATCTCGCCAACAGGGGCAAGACAATCCATCTGAACGCCCGGATGGACTGGGAGCGCGTGAAGGCGACCAATATCTACGCCGTGCTGGAGGGTTCCGACGAGCCGATGCCCGCCGCCCCGGGCGAGGAACCAAGAAAATGGAAAGACGAAATCATCGTTCTGGAGGCATACTACGACTCCATGTCGGTCGTGCCGAGGATCGCCCCCGGCGCGGAGAATGCGTGCGGCATCGCCGCCTTGCTTGAGCTGGCCAGGGTCCTGAAGGAGCACCGGCCGAAATACTCCGTCATGTTTCTGGCCACGTCGGCGCATTTCGAGGGCTTGAGCGGCATCTACCAATGGCTCTATCGCCACTCCCGGAGCAAGAGCAAATTCTATGATCCTCGGCTGGCCGAAGACGAGAAGATTGACTTCCGCCTGTTCCTCGGCCTCGATATATCCAGCCAGACCGACCAGATCGCCGCCTTCTCCGAAGGCACGTTCAGCAACTGGGGATACCAGACCGACAACTACAAGATGAACGCCCTGTCCCCGATCGCCAAGAAATTCCTCGAATACTATGAAGAAGTCTATCCGCCCACCGGCAGCGAAGTGGCCCAGGCGAAAAAGCGCGACCTGAACTATCTGGAGACGCGGTGCTACCTCAACGCCGTGACGCCCTCGAAGCGCTCATGGCGGCACTACATGAAGAGCGATCTGGCCCTCGACAACGAGGCCGTCACCTGGGTCGGCCACTTCGGGGTGGCCCTGGCTACGGCCCATGACCGGCGGAAGCATGTGGACACGCCGCATGACACGCTGGATCGCATGAAGATCGCCAACGTCACGAAGCAGACCCAGATCGTGGCGTCGCTCCTCATGAAGGCGGGAAAGGACCCGAAGTTCTTCCCCGACACAAAGCTGAAGTTCAAGGACTACGGCCACTCGATGAAGGGGAACGTTTACCTTTTTGACCGTAACGTGAACTTCTTTGTCCCCAAGGCCCCTGTCGGCGACGCCCTGGTGACCTACTACTTCGGCCGGCCCACCTCCCGCGCCGGCGTTCGCACCCTCATGGTGGCCATGACCCAGCCCGAAAGCCCCGAGGGTGGAGATGAATCCAAAGGATACAGGATCGAGAACGTGACCGCCGACGGCGGGCGTGTTCGGGTGAAAATATGGGACCGGGACATCGTGCGCACAGGCCGCGGCGCGAAGAAGCAACAGGCTGAATGGCAGGAGGACATGGCCAAGGTCACCGAGGCCAAGGTCGTGGCCGCCACGCGATACGGGACATTCGCGTACAACCTCAACGATCGGGACCAGGACGGCGTTTTCGAGGCGACGATTAACCTGAACCGGGAGATTCGCACAGCGTGGTCAATCTTCTGGGGAGGAGTCATCGCGGCGGCGGTTCTTCTCCTCACCGGTATTGTCGCGTATGCGATGAAGGAAAAGCCGCCTCAACTCAAAGTCTTGCTGAACTGCGTTCTCGTGGCAACCCTCGTTTTGTTCTCCGGCTGGACGGCCTATGTTTACATCTGGCACATCGCAGGCGACCCGCGCCTTCCGCAGACAGACGTCGAGGGCAAGACGCTCGACCGCAAGGACGACTCCAACCGCAACTGGGATGTGAAACATCTCACCCAATTGGTCCTCGCCGGCAAGGAGGGCAAACGCTATGAGCCGACGAGGGACATGACGGAAGGCATTGACGTGAGCTACGGCCAGTTCGCGGGCCAGTTCCTATTCGACATCCGGCGCCATCGCTGGACGATCTGGACCCGAATCCACGAGCTGGACGACGAGGGGCAAATCATCAAGGTCTCCGACCTCGGCCAGGAGGGCGACAAGACCTATCCCCAGGTCATCCCCTTCGGATGGTGGGAGACCAACCTGCTCGGCGTGGTCTTCCCCTGCAGGGCCATGAGCGTGTTCGAGACGATTGACTCCCGGTTCCTGTCCGCGCTGGATTACGCCACGCTGCTCGGGCCGGACGACTCTCAGTTGCAGTGGTTCTGCGTGGACTCGATCTACGGCCAGAGCCGCGACGAGGGTAAAACCACTAACGTTGCCGTGATGTATGCCAAGCCCGGGACGCGGGTGAAGGTGCTCATGAGCACCAGCATGCTTGGGGTGAAGTACCTCCTGACCAATGCGCCGAAGGAATACTTCGACAACCCGCCGACAACCATCACCGAGCAGATCAAGAAAGAGGCCCTCGGCCTGGGCTACCCGATCAACCAGGGCCTCATCGTCCGTCCGGCCTATGACGGCACGCGGGATATGTGGATACTCGACGACGTGCGCATGAAGGAATTGGCCAAATACGGCGTCAGAAACGATAAGCTTGACTTCCGGCCGACCGACCCGAAGGACCCCACCTATCAGGCCCTGGAAACGGTCGAGACCTGCGCCAAGGAGGCTCGCGCGGAGAAGGACCCGGAGAAACGGCAGGAGATCGAGAGGAATGCCTTTGAGGCGCGGCAGATCGCCAGGACCGACGATCGCCTGGGCCTGCACGTTCGGGCGAAGCTCTCCCTGGACGATGCCCAATACTTCCTCAAACGGGAGGAATACGAGAAGTTCATCACCGCCACCCGCGAAGGCTGGGGGCTGGAAGCGCGCGGATACCCTGACGTAAAGGCCACCGCCAACGACACCGTGAAGGGCATCGTCTTCTACTTCATGCTCTTGCTGCCGTTTTCCTTCTTCACGGAGCGGCTGATCTGCGGCACGCCGAACGTCTATAAGCGCATCGCCGTCTTCTCCGCCATCTTCTTCGCCGTGTTCATCATCCTGCGTTATGTGCACCCGGCGTTCAAGCTGAGCTCGTCGCCATACATCATCTTCCTTGCCTTTGTGATATTCGCGCTCGGCGCGATCGTCCTGTTCTTCGTCCTCTCGAAGTTCAACCAGGAGGTGCAAAAGATCAAGCGCGCCTCCTCGGGCATCCACGAGGTGGACGTGGGCCGTCTGAGCGCCACCCTCGCCGCCGTGCTGCTCGGCATCTCGAACCTGCGAAAGCGGCCCCTGCGCACCGGCCTGACGGCCTCGACGCTGGTCCTGCTCACCTTTACGGTGCTGTCGTTCACCTCGGTAAAGACGGGCCTGCACTTCTACAAGCTGCCCCGAAAGAACAAGCCGCCGTACCAGGGATCGCTCATCCGCGACCGGTCCTGGAAGGGCCTCCAGCCCTCCGTGCTGAAGTACCTCCGCAGCGCCTTCAAACCCGTGGCGCACGTCGTCGCGCCACGGTCATGGCGGCTGGCGCGAACCGAGAGCGAGAAGGAATACATCAAGCTCGTCAACAAGGCAAACGACAAGCCGACCTATCCGAACGCAATCATCGGTCTGACTCCTGAAGAGACTCAGGTCACCGGCATAGACCAATTCCTCATCGGAGAACACAGCCGATGGTTCCAGCCTGGCGACCGGCAGGTCTGCATAATGCCAAGCGACATGGCGTCCATCGTCTCCATCTCCCCGGAGGACATCGCGGAGAACGACGCCGACAAGCCCAAGGTGCACATGCTCGGCGAGGACTTTACCGTCGTCGGCATCCTCGACAGCGAACGATTCAACCGCGCCTTCGACATGGACGACGAGAAGCTCACCCCGGTGGACACCGTCTCCGAGGGCCAGCGCATGCAGGAGGAAAAGCGGGAAAATCCCGACCTCCTGGCCGCCGAACCCATCGAGACCTTCGTCCACCTCGAATCGAGCAACTGTATCCTCGCCCCCTATGACTATGTCATGGACTGCGACGGCAACCTCCGGTCTGTGGCCATCACCAACTTCAAGAATCCGAAATTTGTCCGCGACATCGAGGACTTCATGCGCCGCGTGGCGCTGACGGTCTTCGTCGGCGAGGGCGACCGGGTGGTAGTCTACAGTTCCATTGGCCGGACGTCCCTCGGCGGCGTGGCCAACCTGCTCATTCCGATTCTCATCGCCGCACTGATCGTCATGAACACGATGATGGGCGCCGTCTACGAGCGGTTCCGGGAGATCGGCATCTACAGCTCAGTGGGCCTTGCTCCGAACCATATCGCGGCGCTCTTCCTGGCCGAGTCGGCCGTATTCGCCACGGTGGGTGCGGTTATGGGATACCTCCTCGGCCAGATCATCACGCTGGGGCTGTCGGAGGTCGGGTTCCTGAAGGGCATGAACCTCAACTACTCCTCCTTGTCAGCCATCTGGTCCACCCTGGTGGTCATGGCCACCGTTTTCCTGTCGGCCGTCTATCCGGCAAAGAAAGCGGCCGACATGGCCGTGCCCGATGTCACCCGAAAGTGGAAATTCCCGGAGCCGGAAGGCGACAACTGGATCTTTGACTTCCCCTTCACCGTCGGCGGGGCGGAGATTGTGGGGATGTACGCCTACCTGGCGCGGGTGTTCGAGTCCTACGGCGAGGGATCCACCGGCGGCTTTGTGGCCGAGGGCGTGACGCTCCAGCGGGCGCCGGCCGATTCAAAGGCCGACTTCCGAATTACGATGAAGACCTGGCTGGCCCCGTATGACTTGGGCATCAGCCAGAATGTGACCCTCGACGCCATCCCCACCGGCGAGCATAGCATCTACCGCGTGGAGGTGACGCTCCACCGGCAGAGCGGGGACGTGGCGTCGTGGCGCCGGATCAACCGCGGGTTCCTGAACGTCCTCCGAAAGCGCTTTCTCGTGTGGCGCACCGTGGACCAGGGCGAGAAGGAGAACTACCGCGAGATCGGCAAGGAGAAACTGGGCCTCGCCCCCGCGCCGGCGGGATGAGGGCATCTGGGGAAACCTGAAGGAGCTGGTTCATGACGCTTGAGATGCTGCTTAAGGAGAAGCGCGAGGAGATTCTGCGAGTCTCTGCGAAGCACGGCGCGCGGAATGTGCGGGTGTTCGGATCGGTGGCGCGCGGCGAAGCCGATGAGCAGAGCGACGTTGATCTGGTCGTTGAGTTTGAACCCGGACGAAGCCTGCTGGACCATGCGGCCCTCTGGCTTGAACTGCAAGAACTGCTGAGGTGCAAGGTGGATGTGGTGAGCGACCGCGGCATCAAAGCCCGCATCCGAGACCGCCTTCTGAAGGAGGCCATCCCCCTGTGAGAGATCCCAAAGAGCGGCTTCAGGACATCATGGATGCCATCGCTCGGATTGAGCGGCACGCCGCCCGGGGCCGTGAGGCTTTTGAACGGGATGAACTGATCCAGGTCTGGATTGTTCACCACTTGCAGGTCATCGGCGAGGCCGCAGCGCGGCTTGGCCAAGATTTCCACGATGCACACCCAGAGTTGCCATGGATTCAAGTCGTTGCGATGCGCAACGTCTTGGTACACGAGTACTTCGGTGTGGACTTCGAGGAGGTCTGGAAGACAGTGGAGCGCGACTTGCCCAAACTCAAGCGCACGATAGGAACGCTCTTGAGGGAATTGGAAGATCGAAAACAATGAACCGGAAGCGGGTTTCAACGCAATCCGGAGGATGTATCTAAAGCGACATTGTGTTGTGGAATATGGATCGTGTAACGGAGACCTCTGTTGGCTGAGCACGTAGCAAAGAGCGATACCACGTATGACATTATGGCGCCCGACGCCCCCTTTGAGGCCGGCTTCAGCTGGAAGACCGTCTGGGGGGCGTTGTTCGTAGGGATCGTGATGATGCCCGGCGCCATCTACCTGGGCCTCGTCACAGGACACGGGGTGAGCGGCGGCGCCGAATGGGTGACCATCATCCTATTCCTCGAGATTGCCAAACGCGCCTTCATCAAACTAAAGACCCAGGAGATCATTATCCTCTACTGGGCCTGCGGCGGCCTGGTGACGATGGGCGGCAAGCTGGGCACCGGCGTCAACCTCTTCGGCGGGCCTTTCGGGGGGATGGTCTGGGACCAGTATCTGGTCCAGTCCCCGCAGGCCATCGGCCTGTCGGAATATATCCCCGACTGGCTCGTCCCCCCGAAGACCTCCGAGGCGCTCCTTGAGCGCAGCTATCTCCATCCTGCCTGGATCAAACCCATCGTCATTCTGATTGTCGTCATGGTGTTCAGCCGCGTTTGCGGTCTGTCCATGAGCTACATCCTTTACCGGCTCACCAACGACGTGGAGCGCCTGCCCTTCCCGATGGCGCGTGTGCATGCGGGCGGCTGCACGGCCCTTGCAGAGACTTCCGCCAAGACGGAAGGCTGGCGGTGGCGCGTGTTCAGCATCGGATCGTTCATCGGCGTTATCTGGGGGCTGATCCTCGTCGTGGTGCCCACGCTGTCCGGCATCTTCCTCACCGATACCTGGCAGATCCTTCCCATCCCATTCATTGACTTTACCCCCAGCATCAAATCCATTCTGCCCGCCACTATATTGGGGCTGGGAACGGACATCGGCTCTCTGTTGGCGGGTTTCGTGCTTCCCTTCTGGATGATCGTGGGGACATTTATCGCCACCTTCCTCGTCACCTTCATCATCAACCCGCTTATCCTCTATCCCAATGGTTATCTGGACAGTTGGGAGCCGGGCATGTCGTCCATCCCGACTGCCATCTGCAATTCGATGGACTTCTGGTTGAGTTTTACCATCGGCACGGCATTTGTCGTGATGATACTTGGATTGGGCCTGACGGTGCGGGCGTTCATTAGGGGCCGCCAGCGAAGCTGGGAGGACGAAGGGGCGGGCGCCGACGAGGCAAGGGTCCATCCCGACCGTGGCGATCTGCCCCTATGGATCCCCTTTATTCTGTGGGCGTTCGGCGTGTTTGTCTTTGTGGTCCTGGTATATTGGCTTGTGCCCGATTTCCCATGGTGGATCAGCGCCATCTTCGGCTTCATCTGGTCGCCGATCTACTCCTACGTTGTGGCGCGTATGATCGGGCTGACGGGCAGCCCCCAGGGCGTCCAGTTCCCCTACCTGCGCGAGGCGTCCTTCTACCTTTCCGGCTACAAGGGCGCGGCGGTCTGGTTCGCCCCCATCCCCCTCCACACCCACGCCGGCGTGGATGGGTGGAAGCAGTTGGAGCTAACCCACACGAAGTTCAGCAGCATGGTCTATCTGAGCTGCTTGTCTCTCGTGGTGATGTTGGTTTGCAGTTTTATCTTCTGGTCCATGATCTGGAAACTCCAGCCGATACCGTCCTCGGCCTATCCGTTTGTGCAGAAGATGTGGCCTTTCCACGCCACGATGCAGTCGCTTTGGGCCAAGTCCACCATCCCGGAGCTGACCCCCTTGTGCGACTTTGAGGGCGCCGACGCGTCGCGGCCCGAGCCGGAAGGGGTGAAGGTGGAGCCTGTGGGGGAATATCCTACGCGGGAGTTGACGTCCCTCAAAATCACTCCCATCAAGGGGGCGGAGAAGCGAATCGTCCGGTTCAACGGTCTTCAAGAGAACTGGACGGGCGGCGAGAAACCGGCCATCTGGTTCGAGACCGATTTCTATGCCAAGGGGTGTGCGCCGGAGGTGATCCTTCGGATTCGGCAAGTTGATGGAGCGACCTTCGAAAAGAAATTCCTGCTCGACGAAGGGAAGAACATCATCGGCATCGAGGTCGCCGAGCCTGAGCCGGAATCAGACCGCCAAACCGCCGGCGACAAAGAGATGGAACGAATCTTCGTCAAGAACCTGCCCGAGCGGCTCGTTCGAGAGTTGGAGGCTAAAACCGTTCGGTTCAAGGACTTCAAGACTACGGACGGCAAGGCGGTGGACGCCACCCGGATTGCAGGCATTGAGTTTGAGTTCCCCGGCGAGAAGGATTTCGACGTGTATTTGGACAACGCGACGCTTCTCGGCGAGGCCCGGGCCTTTATCCTGAAATTCATACAGCCGCGGCTGATCCTTGCAGGTTTCTGCGTGGGGTGGCTTTCCTACATCGGGCTCGCCCTCGTCGGCGCCCCGGCGCTGGTCTTCTACGGGTGCATCGCCGGCATCACGGGCTGGATCCACTACTCGGTCTTGACGTTTTTCGGCGCCATGATGGGACGATTCTACTTCCGTCCTCGCTTCGGTGAGGAACAGTGGCGCGCCTATAGCCCGATTCTGCTCGCGGGGTATAGCTGCGGATTCGCCCTGATCGGCATGACCAGCGTGGCCATTCGCCTCATCGCGACGTCCATCTCGACGATCGTGTTCTGATCCCTGTCCGGATCGGATCGGACCGTCGAGCGGTCGGGGGAGGAGGTGCTTCATGGAAAGAGGATTGCGACGGCAGACCGGAGGGAAAACCCGCGGGTTCACCCTCGTCGAGATGCTCGTGGTCATCTCGATCATCTGCATCCTCTCCAGCATGTTGATGCCCGCCGTCGGCAAGGCTCGAGAACGGGCGCGCCGGGTCTATTGCATGAACAATCTCCGCCAAATCCACAACGCCGTCCTCATGTACGTGACCGACTACGACGACTGGATGCCGCCCAAGTGCCAGGGGGAGTTCCCCACGGCGGGTAAGACCTACATCTACCGGCGCGGCGCCGAGTGCTTCTTCGGCGGCGGCCTCCTGGCCGGCGGTTACCTGGGGACGCGCAGGGTGCTCTTCTGCCCCAGCCGCGCACGCCTGGATGTGGATGAGAATGTGGTCTCGAGTTATTCCATTCGCGCGTTGCCCACGGACAAGTTATCCTCCACGGGCAGTGGCTCGCGATCGGACTGGATCTCCCTCTCCCGATGGGCGGAGTACGAATACGACATGAGGGCCTACGCCTGCGACCTGCTCACAACCTCCGAGTACGCCAGCCACATGGGCGAGGGCCACAACGTCCTCTTCGCCGATGGCCATGTGTCCTGGCACCCCGACCCCTGGCGACAAGTGTCCAAGCGCCTGGGGGAGACGGGTTCGGACGACACGCTCCGTGCGCAGCAGGATATATTTCAAATGTTTGAGGATCGAGAGGATCTGCGGACCTCGCAGCAAGCCAATGAAAAATGACCGCCTTCAATCCATTGCGTCCGACGCCCTTGGCCTTTCCCTCGCCCTGGGCAGCGCCATCGTCTTCCTCGGCTATTTCTGGCCGGAACTGATCGGGTGGGTCCGGCTCGCTTCTGTTGTGGGACCCACCGCCCGGACGATCCTGCCGGTTCTCGTTGTCGTAGGGGCCGTAACGGGCGGCGGCCTCTTGAAGAAGGCCGACTGGGCCCGCCAGATCGCCTCCATCGCGTCGCCCCTCGCGGCCCTTGGATTTCTTGCCATCGCCTCGCTCCAGATTCTCTATGCCGACAGTCTGGCGCCTGCGTCGTTGACCGCGCGGTGCACCGCGTGCGCCGTGGCGGTCGTGTACTTCGGCCTCCTTGGCGGCCTCCTCGCATGCGGCGGCAAGAAGGAAGATGACACGGCGACCGATTCCTTGACTCCCCCAACAACACCCGTAAAACCGGAAGATGAAGAGAAGCCCGATGCCAAGCCGCGCCCCGTCAGGTCCCCGGTCTTTGCCGCGGCGTTGTCCATCGTGGCGGGCATCCTCGCCATAGCCGCAGCGGTGTGCATTGCGTATGATCCCAAGGGGGGACTCCGCTTGGCCCCCGCAGTTCCCTCCCTCATGTTGATGAACGTGGTCGGCGCGGGCCTGGCCTGGGGGGGATTCGCGCAAGCGGAGGATGGATCGCGCGCCCGCTCCATCGGGATCGTCGGGGCGATCCTCAATCTCCTCCCTGTAATCGGGATCGTCCTGGTCGTTGCGCTCCGGAGAGTGACCTGAGAGCCGCGCCCTATATCGAGACAGGGTAGCCCGTTCGACGCAGCCATCCGTCCAGCTCGGCGGATAGCCCTTCCTTCTGCGCCTTGTGCTCCTGCGCGGCGGCCAGGTTTTTCGTCTCGCCGGGGTCGTCGGCCAGGTGGTAGAGATACTCGTCGCCCTGGGCATAGCGGATGTACTTCCATCCCTTCCCTCGGATCATGAACGACCCGCGCGTCCCCGGCTTGACCTTCCGAGTTCCATCCCTGTTGGCGGGGATGCGTTCGCTGAAGGAAAATGGCGGCGCCTCGGATTCCGGCCGTTGCCCGGCCATGAATGGCGCCAGGCTCTTGCCCTGGACACCCTCCGGGACCGCCTTGCCCGTCAGTTCCAGCAGCGTGGGCATGATATCGCTCATGCAAGCCGCGATCTTCATGCGCCCCGGCTTCAGACGGCGGGAATATCGCATCATGAGCGGCACGCGGGCGATGTCGTCATAGAAGGCGTCGGTGCTCTTCCACACCATGCCGTGCCCGCCCGCCATATCGCCGTGGTCGGCGGTGAAGACGACGATAGTGTCGTCGGCTTTGCCGGTCTCGTCGAGGGCCTTGAGGACCCGGCCCACCTGGTCGTCAATCAGCTTCACCATGCCGTAGTAGATCCGCAGGAACTCCCGCAGGCTCGGCTCGCCGAGGTCGGCGACGATTTGCCGGGACCAGTTCTTCTCGAAGCGTTCCTCCCGCGTCTGCCGGTTCGCGGGAAGCTCGATCTTGTCGGGATCGAACATTTCGTAGTACGGCGACGGAGCGACGTTCGGGTCGTGCGGGGCGATGAACGAGCATGTCACCATCCACGGCTTGTCGCCGAGCGAGGCGAGGCGCTTCACCGTCCGGTCGGCCACGCGCACGTCATAGTGGTCCTTCAGCGGCCATGTGAGCCGTCCCATCTTCACTATGAAGTCGGCGTAGCGCACCTTGGCCCACTTGTCCCCCAGCGCGGCCGCGGCCTGCCTGACCGACGGGGCCACATCCACCGGCAGCGCCCAGTTGTAGAACCGCATCCAGCCCGATGGGTCCGTCTTGCGGACTTCCTCGAAGCGCCCCTCCATCTCCTTCCCGTAATCGTTCGGACCGTACATATCGGAATAGTAAGGAAGGGGTTTCGCGCCTTCCAGGTGCCACTTGCCGTAGTGATGCGTTGCATATCCGTCGCCGTGGAGGATCTTTTCCGTGGTCGCGTCTTCCGGTGTGAGTCCCGGCTGAGGCGGTCGCTCCTTCTGGCGGCCGCCGGCAACATTTGTCACGATGCCGTGAGTGTGGGGATACTGTCCCATGACGAAAGACGCTCGACTTGGAGAGCATACAGGTGTGGGGCAAGTCGCTTCCTCGAACACCACCCCCTCGCTGGCGATGCGATCCATGTGCGGCGTCGCGACGGGGCCACCATAGCAGCTCATCACCCGCGCCGTAAGCTGGTCGCACATGATGACAAGAACGTTGGGTTTGATCTCCCCCTGCTGCGCCGCAGCGGCGCGGGGAAGCAGCGCAGGGCCGACCGTGGCCGCGCCGATGGTCTTCAGGAAGTCTCTTCGGGTGGCGCTCATAAACATTCCTTTCCTTTCTTATTGCCGGGCCATGCTACCATAGTTCTTGTTGGCTTTCAAAGAGGCTTCGCGGAATTCCGGTTGACAGAGGGCCAAAAAGCGATAAGATCGAATAGTCCAAAGAAACCCATGGAGGAGAAGCCGATGCAAATATCTTATTCGCTTGTCGTCTCGCTGCTTATGCTGTTGGCATCCACGGCTGTCCTTGCGGCGGCGCTGTTCGAGGACGTCCACCCGCTCAAGTGGAAGAAAGGCGACCACGGCTATCGCGGGAGCATGGGCGACTTCATCCGGCTCAAGGACGGAACGCTCCTCATGTCCTACACCGAGGGTGACATCAAGGCCATCCGGTCCACCGACCAGGGCAAGACCTGGGGCGAACCGCTCGTATTGGTCCCGCGGCCCCAGCCGCCGGAGAAGGGACATTTCGCCCACCCCAGTTTTTTGCGCACGAAGAACGGCGACATCCTCATGTCCTACATCTACAGCACGCACCCCACCACGCCCTATTACGGCCACAACTACTATTGCCGGTCCGCCGACGAGGGAAAGACGTGGACCCGCCAGTTCGTCTTGACGCCGCATCCGGGGTATTACCTTGTCCATAACGACCGGCTGTTCACGCTGTCCACCGGGCGCATCGTGGCCATGGGCGAATACAAGGCCCACTTCCCCAGCACGAAGGACCACAGCGGGTTCGTGGGCACGGCGTTCTTTTCCGACGACGACGGCTACTCGTGGCAGGCGAGCAGGAACGTGGTGGACATGATGCCGGTGGAGGTGCAGGAGGCCGGCGGCGTGGAGCTGAAGGACGGCCGGGTGATGATGTTCGCCCGCACCTACAGCGGCTTCCCCGTCCGCGCTTACTCCGACGACGGCTGCGAGACGTGGTCGAAGGGAGAGAAGATCGAGGAGCTGAAGATGCCCTATGCCGGCTTGCCCACGGTGACGCGCATCCCCTCCACCGGCGACCTGCTGTTCATCTGGATCGGCGAGCGGTCGGTGGACAAGGACAATCCAAAGATTCACCGCCGTTGCGCCCTGACCTGCGCGATCTCCCGCGACGAAGGGAAGACGTTCGAGCACATTCAAAACATCGTGCGCGATCCCGAGGACGACTTCGGGTATCAGTGCGTCGAGTTCATCGGCGGCGATCTGGTCCTCGTCGGCTACCATGCCCGCAACGGCCTGCACGTCGCGCGCATCGGTGTGGGCTGGTTCTACCAGAAATAGATCAGGGGAAAAATGGAGACAGAGGGGTTGTTGAAAAACCCTGTTCTTGTAGCCGCAGGCTTCAGCCTGCGGGGCCGTGATGCGTCAAACCGCACCCGTAAAGGGTGCGGCTACAGTCGGTGTTCGCCTCGCGGGGGTTTTTCAACAACCCCACAGACCTGACGTCCCCATTTTTCCCGTCGTAACTTCACTATTCACAGATAATTATACACTATTATATAAATATATTCCTAAAAGGGCTTGACAACTCGCGATTCGTGTGCTATGCTACTCTTGGTGGGCATAGTCCGCTCCAAGGGAGCCGTGGACCGGGCAAAAAAAGTGAAATTTACCAAACGAACTCCCGAAAAAAAATTTCCTTTACGGGAGCACAATCATTCTATGGCCAACCGCAACTTCTCGATGATCGAATACTTCAACCGCCGGGCGAAGGACTGGAAGCCGCTCCTGAGCTTCGACGGCGCGACGAAGGCCGACTGGAAGAAGTGGCGCGCCAAGGCGCTGCGGAAGTACCGCCAGCTCCTCGGCGACTTCCCCCAAAAGGCCGACCTGAACCCGGAGATCGTCTCCTCCGAGGAGAAGGACGGCGTCATCCGCGAGCGCGTCGTTTTCGATGCCGAGGAGTTCATGTCCGTGCCGTGCGTGGTGGTGAGGCCGATCAATATGCCGAACGACAAAAAGGGTCGGGCGATCCTCTGCAGCCACGGACACGGCCCCTTCGGCAAGGAACCCATCGCCGGGAATGCAAGCACCCCCGAACTGGCCGAGAACATACAGCGCCACAACTACAACTACGGCGAGCAGATGGCGCGGCGCGGCTTCCTCACGATCTGCCCCGACCTCCGCGTCTTCGGCGAACGAAGCGACGGCGGCAACCCCTACCCCGGCCGCGACAAGTGCAACGTCCACTTCATTCGCGGCATGGTCCTCGGCATCTTCACCCTCACGCTCAACATCTTCGACATGATGCGCTGCATTGACTACTTGGAGACGCGCCCGGAGGTGGACCCCAGGCGCATCGGCATGATGGGGCTGTCGCAGGGCGGGACGATGACCACATGGACCAGCGCCGTCGAGCCGCGCATCAAGGCCGCCGACATCATCGGCTACGTGAACCCCTGGGAGCGCTTCGGCATCAACCGGGCCAACTTCTGCGGGTCGCAGACGGTCCCCTACATCTTCAAATACCTCGACACGCACGACATCGCCGGCCTTATCGCGCCGCGTCCGCTCCTCCTGGAGATGGGCGAGCAGGATATGTGTTTCCCCATCGCGGACCTCCTGAAGGGATACGAGGGTATAAGGCGCATCTACGAGGCGGCGGGCGTCGGCGACCGGCTCTGGGCGGAGGTCCACCCCGGCGGCCACGCCTTCGCCGGGAACAAGGCCTTCGAGTTCTTCGACAAATACCTCTAAGGCAGACCCATCGCCTCCCATGGCCGGATGGCCTGAAATCCGCTACTGCGTTGATGTATATGCTTCAGCAGAGCGTATGAGCATGACACCGATGATGCAGTAGGCCAGGGCGAAGGGCGTTAGGAAACCCGTCGCCAAGGCCAGCTCCGCTACGATGCATCGTAACGGCATGACAGCCCGGCACACGATCTCAAGAATGCAATATAGCAGCAGTGTCAAGGCCCACAGGATCGACACCCCAAATAGGAAGATATGTACCATCCTTCTGGCTCCGATCTGCCGGGACAGTAGAGAGAAGGGGATGAGCAGGATGACCATCGCGGCCATGCAGGACAAGGGCACGAAAAAGCAGTACCCCAGCAACATCTTCGTAAGGGGCTCGTTTGAACGAGCCGCCGGCCATCCGAACACACAGGCATAGATACCCATTGGCCAGGACGGCCAATCAATAAGCACAAAGAATTGTGGTACGGCGAAAATAGCCGAGAGAAAAAGCGAGGCGGCGAGTGCTATCCAAGCTCGGCGAGAGGCGCGGTGGAAACGCCCCAATGCATATCCCACCGCAGCGCCGATGTTGGCGGTTACGAAAATGGCCCACCAGCCACCCGCAGAATGATATTCGTATGGAATCTCCCATCGCACAAACCATACAAGCGAAATTGCGAGCGCCGAAGCCAGAGCAATTGCGCAAGTGTGAATAATCTTCCTGCCTTGCCTGCGCATCATGCTATCCTGCCGGTCTCCAGAAATTCCCATCATTTCCCTCCTCACCGATGCGCCCCGTAAAGAGCGGATCTCCTTTCCGGAATGCTGCGTCTGGCCTCGGAATATTGTCAAGGCCGCCGTAGTTGGCGGGCATTCCTTTGTATTCCTGACCGGGCGGCCGGAGCCTCAAACCTATAGCGAAACCAGACACCCAGAGGGCCAACAGAAGCACGATGAGCCATAACCGCGACTGGCGCATGGAACAGACCATGCCGACGTAGTTCAAGACAATAGCGACAAGTAATGCGAATGTGCCGAGGGCGGCGGGAATCGCAAACCAAAGCTCAGAAGGCAGCTCGTGGGATGGCCTGCGCCAAGCGCTATAGGTTTCGCCGATCTCGTTGACAAAGAATGTCCTGAAGCCCGTGGAACCAAGCTCCACCGGCCAGGCATAGATGACGAAGCTGGATTCCTGTTGAAGGATGGTTTTCTCATGCTTGTCTGGATCGAGACATGATCCCGGCTTCGTCTGAGTCCCATCGCATGCCGAATCGTTCATCGGTCCATTAGGTCCGGGGAGCCAGAGCTGGAAGTAATAGCCCGACTTCTCTGCAATCCCGCTGCCTCTTGCACCGCCTGTTGCGAACTGCTGGCTGATGTAAGCCGGGCAAACCGGCGCCGTGGCCTTCGGATTGCGCGGAACCAGCTCGCCGCACAGCTCGGCCAGAAAGCCATACTCACCGATGCCGTTCCCGTTCTGATCCACTTCGCACTGCTGCCTGAAGATCGCCTGTTGCACTGCGAGGGTCTTGAGGGAACCAACCGTAGCGCTTTCGATCGATTCCAAAAGCGGATGAGGCAAATATAGGTATAGTGGCAAACCGAGGAAACCACAACACACGACAAGAATGCCGGAGAGAGCCAGCCCAAGAAAGATGTTCGTGATCCGCTTCATGAATACATGCTCCGAACTGATGCGGAGGTCACAAAACTATCCTCACCCTAAGTATACCCGGTGTTCCCGGCCCTGTGTGTAACAGGTATGTAACAATCGGCGTTTCAGTCGCCGATCGGGAAGGCTTTGATGATTCCTTTCGTCGTCGTCAGGAGCGCATGGGGTTTGCTGTTTTTCACAATTGCGGCGGCATTTCAGCGCTCCGGTCCGATGTAGCCTTCCTTTTCGAGATAGAGGACGATCTCCTGCACACATTCTTCCGGCGCTTCGGACGTCGTATCCATGACAATCTCCGCGTCGGTCGGCGCCTCGTAGGGATCGGAGATGCCGGTGAAGTCCTTGATGACCCCGGCCCGGGCCTTGGCGTAGAGCCCCTTCCGGTCCCGCTTCTCGCACGTTTCCAGAGGCGTCGCCACGTGGACCAGGATGAACCCGCCGACCGGCTCGATCATTCGGCGGACCTCCTTGCGCACGTTGTCGTACGGCGCAATGGGTGCGCAGAGGGCGATGCCTCCATTTTTAGTAATCTCCGAAGCCACGAATCCGATCCGGCGGATGTTGAGGTCGCGGTGCTCCTTCGAGAACCCAAGCTCGGACGAAAGATTCTTCCGGACGATGTCGCCGTCGAGCAGCGTGACCGGCCGCCCGCCCGCTTCGAGCAGACGGATCATCAGGACATTCGCCAGCGTGGATTTGCCGGCGCTGGGCAGTCCGGTGAAGAAGACCGTGAACCCGTGCTGGCTGCGCGGGGGATAGGTGCGCCGAAGCTCCCGGATGACCTCGGGGAAGGAGAACCACGTCGGAATCTCCGCGCCCTTCGCCAGGCGCTCGCGCAGTTCCGTCCCGGAAAGCGACTTGGCCTTCATGCCTTGGGGCACTTCGTCCACGGGGACGTACTCGTCGCGCTCCTGGAGATAGACGAGCATCTTGAAAGGAACCATCTGGATGCCAAGTTCCTCTTGGTATTTTTGCAGAAGCTCCTGCGCTTCATAGGGACCGTAGAAGGGCTTGCCGTTTGCCTGCTCCCCCGGGCCGGCATGGTCGCGCCCGACGATGAAGTGGGTGCAGCCGTAATTGCGGCGGATGATGGCGTGCCAGACGGCCTCCCTCGGCCCCGCCATGCGCATGGCGAGGGGAAGAAGGCTGAGAAAAACCGTGTTGTGTGGATAGTACTTTAGGATGGCCTGATAGCAGCGCACGCGGGTGTAGTGGTCCACATCGCCCGGCTTGGTCATCCCGACAACCGGGTGGATGAGCAGGTTTGCCTCCAGTTCCTTCGCGGCGCGGAAGGTCAGTTCCTGGTGCGCGCGGTGCATCGGGTTGCGCGTCTGGAAGGCGACCACCCGCCGCCAGCCCATGTCTGCAAACCGTTGCCGAAGTTGCATAGGGGTCTGACGCAGCCCGCGGAAGTCATAGTAGTGCGGCAGGACCAACCCCTCCAACCGCCCACCGACGTACCACGGGTTTGTGTCCTTCATAAGGTGCGCGACCCCCGGGTGCTCCGGGGATGGCGTGCCGTAAACGGACCGGGCCTCCTCGGCGATGTCCGGCCGCCACACATCGGCGACCTCCAGGGCGGCGAGCATTACGCCCTCTGGATCGCGCAGAGCCAACATCTTCCCAGGGGCAAGTCTCTTGGCCGTATCTTCGGGCACGTCCAGCACGATGGGGATCGGCCACAGCGCGCCGTCGGCCAGGCGCATGTCACGGCAGACGCCCTCGTAGTCCTTCTGCGACATGAACCCGCGGAGCGGCGAGAAGCCGCCGTTCAGAAGAAGTTCGAGATCGCAAATCTGGCGCGGGGTGAGGTCCCATGATGGCCAGTCGCGGGAAAGCTCTCTCAGCTCTTCGGCTCTTTCTCCCCCGACCAGAAGATTGACCAGTGCGCCGCCGTAGGGCTCAATCAAGTGGGATGGCATGTCTTCTGTCTGACTCCTCTCCGTTGTCCGACTTGTCCGAATCGTCTGACTGAAACCGCTCCGATTGTATCGAATCCTGCCATCGCTTTTCAACACCGCGTCCTTGTTCCGCCCATGAAGTTTTTGCCATTGCGACGTGTTTATGGTAAAAGGATTCTCCCCGTTTTGGTTTTGATGAACAGGAGAGTAAAGGTGACGACAGACAGTTGCGCATGGTTTGACATCAGTGAATTCGGGGTGGAAGGCAAGGGGTGGACGGACACGAAATCTTTCTACGATCGGTTCCCGGCCAGGGCCGAGGGCGTCGTGCGGGAGGCGGTGTGGAACCTCAGCCGCGCCCCGTCGGGGATGAGCGTTCGATTCGAGACCGACGCGACGACCATCCGCGCCCGGTGGAAACTTCGGTCGGCGGCGCTGGGCATGGTCCATTTCCCCGCCACGGGCCACAGCGGCCTGGACCTCTACGCGAGGGACGGCGCCGGTCGCTGGCGCTGGGCGGGGGCGGCGAAGCAGATCACGTCGCAGCAGCCGGAGAACCCCCTCATCGAAGGCGCGGACGGGACGCGACGCGAATTCATGCTTTATCTTCCCCTCTTCAATCCCGTGGACAAGGTGGAGATCGGTATCCCGAAGGAGGCGTCGCTGACACCCCTTGCGCCTCGGAAGGAAAAGGCGATAGTGTTTTACGGCACGTCCATTGTTCATGGCGGTTGCGCCTCGCGTCCCGGCATGAGCCACCCGGCAATTCTGGGCCGCAGGCTCGACAGGCCGATCATCAACCTCGGCTTTTCGGGCAACGGAAAGATGGAACCCGAGGTGGCGGGCCTCCTGGCCGAGCTCGATCCGCGCCTCTACGTCCTCGACGCCTTGCCCAACATGGTGGAGGCGGAAGTAAACGAGCGGGCGGAGCATTTCGTCAGGACGCTGCGCGCCGCGCATCCCGACACGCCAATTGTTCTCGTCGAGGACCGCACCTACACCGATGCGTGGATCGCGCCTGCCAAGCGCAAACGGAACGACTCGAGCCGGGCCGCCTATCGCGCGGCGTACGAACGGCTGCTTCGGTCGGGCGTCCGGGGCCTGCATTACGTCGAGGGCGAGACCCTCTTCGGCACGGACGATGAGGCCACGATGGACAGCTCCCATCCGAGCGACCTGGGTTTCATGCGGATGGCGGACGCCCTCGAACCGATACTGCGCAAGTTGATGCCGTAGCGGAAGTCGCCAGACTTCCGATCATTTTGGATTTTGGAATTTGGAATTTGGATTGAAGATTGGCGGTTGACGCAGATTCACGCTGATTTTCACTGATAATCAGGCCACTGATTCCTGATCTATGACCTCTGATCTCTGACTTCTGCGTCCATCAGCGTCTGCTTCTTGATTCTGCAATCCGAAATCGCTGATCCCGCGTCCGCGAGGGACTGACGAGTTCAGCTACATGCAGTAGAGTGTATGGGAGAGAATGTCATGGATACCGAACAACCAACAGAACGCTCGATCTGGCTCTGGCCCGAACGACAGGGCGACTTCCGGCCCTGGCTCGATCCTTATCTTGCGCCGACGGACAATCCGATCGGCGCGGTGCTGATCTGCCCCGGCGGCGGGTATGGGGGGCGCGCCCGGCACGAGGGCATTGTGATTGCCGAGCGGTTCAACCAGGCCGGGCTGCACGCCTTTGTGGTGCACTACCGCGTCGCGCCCAATCGCCATCCCGCGCCGCTGCGGGACGCCTCCCGCGCCATGCGGATGATCCGGCATCGCGCGGAAGAGTGGCGGGTGAAACCCGATCACATCGCCGTCCTCGGCTTCTCGGCGGGCGGGCACTTGGCGGGAAGTCTGGGCGTGCTCCATGCCGATCCCGACGCATCGCCGGCGGAGGACGACCTGCGCCAAATCAGCAACCGACCCGACGCGATGATCCTCTGCTATGCGGTGATTACGGGCGGCGAGTTCGGCCACAAGGGTTCGTTCAACAATCTGCTTGGGCCTGACGCCACCGAGTCGGTGCGCAGGAAGATGTCGCTCGAACTGCATGTGACGGAGGCCACGCCGCCCACGTTCCTCTGGCACACGGCGGAGGACCCGGGGGTGAAGGTCGAGAACAGCCTGATCTTCGCCGAGGCGCTGTCACGGCGCGAGGTCCCTTTCGAGCTGCATGTCTATCCGAAGGGGCGGCACGGTCTCGGCCTGGCGCCGGAGTACCCCCACGTGGCCACGTGGATGGACCTGTGCTGCGAGTGGCTGAAGGGCATGGGGTGGTGATCTATCCCTTCACCTGCCAGACGTGGATGAGGGACTTGTCCTCGTCGCCGCGGAACTCGATGACGTAGAGCAGGCCCCGCGCGCGGCCGAAGGCGGCGCCGCGCACGTGGCGGACCTGCTGCTTCGACTTGACGTTGTAGAGCCACTTGTCAATGTCGAGCGTCGCGTAGGGCTGAGGCTCGTGCGGTTTCTTCTCGCCCTTCGCCACGGCGGCCAGGTCGTCGGGATTGTAGAAGACGATCTGGCCGACGAACTCGGTTGCCCACCAGCCTCTGCCGTCATTCGGCGGGTCGGGGACCGGCGGCCACGGCCCCTCCTCCGGCCAGACCACGCCGTTCGGGAAGCCATACCAGCATTTCCCCTTCGCCTTTGTGCCGATGAAGATGACGGCGGACTTCTCCCCCGCCGTCAGCCACGCCCCGGCCGTCCACTCGTCGGCGTGCTGGTAATCCTTCATCTTGTGCTGTTCCTCGGCGGCGACGTCGGGATACAGAAGCAGGGGGGTGGCATGGATCTGCGCGTCGCGCGGAGGAGGATTGCCCTCGGCCCACGGGGCGATGGCGAAGAGGCTCGGTCCCTGCGATGCCTGCCCGCCGTCGCGATAGCGCCCGGTGGCGAGGCGCATGCCACGGACGTGCTGATCGGCCCAGGCCTTTGGGATTTGGAAGATGTAATGCGTCGTCACGTAGTTCCGGTAGTCCCCGATGCGCCACGGGCCGGCCGGCTGGGGGTTGGCGAGGTCCAACTCGCACCAGCCGTGGGACGGGTTCTTGTCGACGTCACCCAGGTGGGGAGCGCGGCAGAAGTATAGTTTGTCCGTCTGCTGCTCGCCCTGCTTGGGTAGGTACTCCAGGCCGACCCTGGGCTGCTCCATCTCCCCGAACATGCCGCCGGTGATGTCTTTGAATTCCTGCAAGGTCGTTGCTGTGTTCAGCTCGTCCAGATTCTTCGCTGCGGAGACGACCGGCGCGGGGATGCCGATCTCGGAAACGTGGTTGTTCCAGTCATGGCCCACGCCAAACAGGGAACCGGGATAGCCGTCGTCGGGTCCCTTCGGATCGCCGCCGGGGTAGTAGGTCAGGGCCGCGCCGCTCCATAACCAGGCGAACTCCTCCGGGCCGTCGGGCAGGCGGAACGCGCCTTTATACTCGAAGTCCGACGGCTGGATCAGCCTTGTCCCTTGGCCGAGGGCGAGGCGGGGCGCACAGAGGGCAACACATGTCAACAGAAGCGCGAGGACGCACAGGAAAGATCGTTTCATCGCCGCCTTCCTTTCAATCAAGGGAGGGTGTTTTGCCCTGGGTGATTGGGTGTGCATATCATAGCCTCCATCCTGCCGGCCGTCAAGGTGTTCTCGATTCCGTTTGACAGCAGCCATGATGGTTCTTAAGATAGACTGTTGAGGATGTTTCTTCGTCTTGGTCTGAGGACGTTTCGTGGCCGGTGAATCGGCATCCATTCGGGAAAAAGAACCGCGCACGTGGGTCTGGGCGCTGCTGGTATTTGCCGTCGGGGCGGTCCTTGCCTTCGCGCCGTCCTGGGCCGCCGCCACCTTCCTCGCACGCGAGGACAGCATCCTGCATCTGCCCCTCCTGAGCAACTGGCGAAACCTTCCGATCATCTTTTCTCGGGACTTCATGCCTTTCTCAGACGGCATGTATCGCCCCTTCAGCTACGCTGTCGTCGCGGTGCTGAGGAGCGTTGCGCCGGCCGACGCCTTCGGCTTCTGGCATGTCATGCTCATCGGGCTGCACGCGCTGAATGGATGGATGGTGTTTACGCTGATCCGGTTCTTCGCAAAGCGCACAATCGCATGTGCTGTCGGAGCGGCCGCATTTTGCTTTCACCCCTTGGCCTCTGTAGTCGTGAACAACGCCAACAACCTGCACCTGCTTCTTGGACTGTCCTGCTACCTCGGAACCGCGCTCCTCTATCTTGCATTCCGAAAGAACGGGCAAGTCCTTCTTGTTGCGCTTGCGCTGGCGATCTTCGTTGTGGGCCTGCTGACTTCGCCCCTCCTCATCACGCTGCCGATGTTCCTGATCGTCTATGAATGCCTCTATCAACGGCTCAAGCCGCCGCGCATGATGGTCCCCGTCGCCGCCTTTTTTGTCCTCAGCCTTTCGGCCATCGTGTTATGGTCGTGCACAGGCCCGCCGCCGCTCCTCTATTCCTACCCTGTGGGGCAGGAGGGCGCCGTACCCAGCTTCCTTTCGTTCGTTGCCGGGACTCGCTGGTACGCGTCCGGCCTCCTGCTCGGCCGGCAGGTCCCCGCCGTCCTGCGCGATGCGGTCCCGCTGATTTCGAGTTGGGGTGATCCGCATTTCCTCTGCTGGGCAGGGCTGATCGCACTGCTGCTCGTCGTCTCCTTCTGGCGCATGATAAGGCGCGACCCGATCGGCGTCGGTCTGTTCCTGATGATCGCCGTCATGCTTCCTTTTTCCACGACTGCCTGGAACCCGGTCGAGGAGTATGGTTCGTGGGCATTTTTCTACGGCGCTACGGCCGGACTTGCCGTCGCGATAGGTGGGCTGACCGAATGCGCCCTGTTGATCGAGAGACGCCGGCTGCGATGTCTGTCCGTTGCCGTGTTGGTCCTGCTTGTCGCCCACAATGACATTCGCCTCATGCAGATCAACCGCGCCGCGCAATCTCCATTGGAGTACTGGCGGTACGTGGTGGCGTTGAACAATCGCAGCGCGACGGCGCATGTGGAGCTGGGCAAGGCGTATCTGGCCGCCGGCGACTTGAGCAAATCCATCGAGCACCTTTTCACCTCGGACATGGATTCTCTAAGAGAGTCGTGTCAGGCCCTATGTCATTACTATTTGCGAGATGGAAACTTGTGGGCGGCATCTGTCCATGCGGCATTTGCAGGGGATGAGCTTGCCCGCGCGGAACTCTGGGAGGCGCTGAACTGCTTGGACCATGCCGAGTGCTCCCTCGGAATTGTCCTTGCCAGGAACCCATATGACACGCGCGCGATGAAACGCCTGGCGGGTGTATTTCTAAAGAAAGGATTTCTGCCCGATTCGCGGGCGTTGCTCGGTCACGCCCTCGCCATCAACCCGGCTGATTCGGAGGCGCGCTCGATGGCGGCGGAGATCGAGCGAGATGGCGAAAGGGCCTATGCCGCGAGGCCGCCGGGCGGCGATTGGGTCCGGTTCCTCGCGGACCGCACCCTGTCCGACGCACTGCAGGAGCGCACGCTGGCGCTCAGCGAGACGCTGCCGGACGACCCCATCATCCAGATGACATCCATCGGCTGCCTCGTGGAGCATAAAAAAATCAAGGTCGCGGTCGAACGATTTTTGAATGTATATTCGCGTCTCTACTCGGTGCCGAACCTTGGCGTGCAGCTTGCGTGGGGTCTGACCGAGTCCGGCTGGCCCAAGGCGGGAGAGGCCGTCGCTCGCGAGGTGCTTCATCGGCATCCCGACAACGCCCAGATGCAATCGGTCCTCGGCGTGGCGATGGCGAAGCAGGGGCGATTTGAGGAGGCGATTCTCCCCCTTTCGGAGGCGCTCCGGATGAACCCGAACACGGCGGCGACGCACTACCACATGGGGTGGGCGCTGTCGAGCATGGGAAGGCCGGACGAAGCCGTCGAACACTTTCGCCGAGCCGTCGAGATCAATCCCGATCTCGTCAAGGCGCACCTCGACCTTGCCAAGGCATACACGGCGCTCGGGGAGAAGGGGCCGGCCGCGCGGCACATCTCCGAGGCGATCCGCGCCCGGCGGAACGACCCAAGCGCCCATCGCGAGTGGGCGGTGGCAAGTTTCATGAAAGGGGACTACGCGACCGCCTGGCAGCATGTGCGCGAATGTCAGAAACTTGGCGGCTGGCTGCACCCCGATTTTCTGCGCGAGCTTCGCGCTAAGATGCCGCCGCCTGTGAGTCAGCCATCACGATAGCCGGATCTCAGGCTGCGCCTTCAGCCGGCCTTTGCAGGATTGCTACTGCGGCCGCGACAGCGCTTCGATCCAGCGCGCCGCCTCGTTCCGAAGGTCCCACACGACTCTATGGGACGTGGTGTAGCAGTTGCGCGTCTTCCACGGCTCGTCCATCTTCGCCGGGATCACGCCGGGATAGAGGATGACCTTGTCCGCGACCGTCTCCAGGAACTCCCGCGCGGCCTTTGCCTCGGCGGATTGCCTGCGGTCGTCCGACAGCGAACGAAGGACCTTGTCCAGAAGCGCAAGGTATTCGTAGTCCTCCGCGCCTTCCCGCATGATCTCCCACCGCACCGACTTGAGGATGCGCGGCTTCAGGAGGTCGGGATACCACCAGAGGCCCAGCCCCCACGCCTTGATGCCGACGTTGGGATATACCGCATATGGCTCGTCCCAGGCGCGGTCCCATCGCCCCATGGTCGCGTAGGTCAGCCAACCGACGGCGCCCGTCCTCCACGCGATCCAACCATAGAGGCGCGGGTTGACCATGGGCATATCAATGAGGTGGAGCCAGTTTTTGTAGAACATCAGTTCCTCGCTCTTTGCGCGTCGTTCGCGGACGATCGCCTCGTCATATTGCTGGGGGCACCAGCAGTCAATGGCGCCGAACAGCTCCGGCCGGGGATAGATGGTGCAAAATATCCGCACGTTAGGCGCGACGGACTTGACGAACCGACCGAAGTTGGCGACGGCAACGAAGTCCTCTGCCTGATGCGGCTCGTCCATCGTGGCCATGTACACCCGCTTGTCCCAGCCCTTGCTGTGGAAGCGCTCGACCGTTTGCCTCACGTAATCGCCGAAGGCCCTCTGAAATTCCGGCGTCGGCCCCAACGCCTCATCGAAGATGGGCGCGCCGTACCATCGTTGCTTCCGCACGGTAGGGGTCTGCCAGAGGAAGTAAACGTTTGTGTGCCACGCTCCCCCGACGCGAGGGAAGAAGAAGTGCGAGAGGCCGAGGTCGTCCATGCAGAAGGTGAGCATCTCGTCATAATCCTTCGCGTCCACTGCCACGGTACCGTTCTTGTTCACCTGGATATCAGGTTGAGGGACGATGGGGTCGGGCGTCTGGCGGTGCAGGGCCATGTCGCGGAAGAGCGCCTTGTATTCCTCCTTGCCCCAGGCGCTGCCGAACTCCTGCGGGCTCCAGCAGGTGGTGTTCTTGAGGGACGGGGCCTTGGGCAAAGCAAAATCGAACACCGTGATCTCCACGGGAATGGGTATCGGATCAATTCCCCGGAGCTTCAGGTGGATTGTTCCCTTGTGCCGGCCAGCCTTCGCGTCTTGCTGGATAGCCAGTGTGAACCAGAATTGTGTATTCTCGCCAGGCGCCGCCGTACTGATCGGCTCGGGCAGGAGGCGATCGGGGAAGTAGCCCATTCTGCCCGATCCGCCGAAGGGGATCGTATCTCCCTTGAACCGGTCGCCTACGTCCGGAAAAACGCTCGTCCCGCTGGGCTGATCCACGTGCACGTATCCGATCCGATGATACTCAAGCGTCAATGGCGCGCTCGGACCGTCGGCGGGCCCTTTGATCGCCCCATATTCAAAGCGAATGTCAAGAAGGGACTGTCTGGCCTTTGGGCGGAGGACGAGCAGGAAGGGCTCGAACTCGCCTTTGGCGGCGGAGAGAGCGATTCGGTCGGTCCGATGATTGGCGGCCAGGGGATCGTCTTTGAGGACTTTCTCCGCGGGATAGAGCAGCCATGCTTGAAACTCCTGCCGGTCTATCAGCAGCTCCTCGCCGTGCGAAAGGGCGGCCTGCATCAGGAGAATAACCACGGCCCAAATTGTTTTCTTGCTCGTCTGTTCCATTAGATTTTTTGTTACCGCTTTTCCCTTAGATAGAGCTTCACATGGGTGAACTTGCCATTCCGCAACTGGTAGAAAGCGGCACATTCGGTGTAGTAAATGTCGCCCTTCTTGCGGGGGCCGAGGTAATCCGTGTCTTCCAGACAATGCCATTCGATAAGCAATTCTGCAGCGATCCGGTCGCCATCAAACAACACATTCCGCGGCTTAAGCACTTCGCGTATGCCTTTGTGGCCTGCCGTCCAGAACTCAACGAGGGCTTTCTTGCCTTTGAAGGTTCCTTTGAGCGGGTGCTCGAATACCGCATCCGGATCATAATACCGGTCAAAGACATCTGCCTTTCCACTTTTGGAATTAAACCTCTCGCAGTATTCCTCAAATCCTTTCCTGTTCATGACAGTCAATCATCCTTTGTTTACTGGAGAATCCGGTCACATTGACTACCCGAGCGTTCTAAAAAGATTCAGGCACCCGATAAGGTCTGCGGTCAGTGTTTTTTCGCATAGTCTGTAAGTGCCTTGCGGTCGATTTTTCCCACGGAGGTCTGGGGAAGTGATTCCACGAATGTCCACCGATCGGGCACTTTAAAGGCTGAGAGTTTCTTTCCGACAAACTGTTTCAGTTCCTCTTCGGCAGGTATGGGTACCCCCCGCTCTTTATCAACAACGACAAAGGCGTGGACAATCTGGCCAAGAATCTCATCAGGGGCACCCACGACACCGCTTACTTTCACTCCGGGGTGCTCATTTATTGCGTCTTCGACTTCAGCCGGAGCAATATTGCCGCCACCTTTTACGATGATGTTCTTGATCCTTCCCACGAAGAAATAGTAGCCATCTTCGTCCTGGTAGGCCAGGTCACCGGTGCGGAGCCATCCATGGATGAATGCCTTTTTTGTGTTAACCGGATCATCCCAGTATCCCGCCATCGTTGCTTCGTTCTGCACGATAATCTCCCCAGTTTCACCCCGGGGAACGTCCCTGCCCTCTGAATCAATGAGACGCACCTTTGCGCCATGCACCGGGACACCTATGGAGCCACGCTTGTTCTTTCCGTAGGGAGGATTCATACAGAATTCCTCACATTCAGTGCTTCCATAGCCCTGGTTCAGTTCAAATCCCGCGAGCTTATAGAAACCCTCAAGAATATCGTGAGTCACCGTATCTCCTCCGCACATGAAGGTCTTAATCGAGCTGAAGTCAATCTGCTTTGAGCGCGGATAGGAGACCATCTCCCTCACCTCGGTGGGCACTGCCGCCACGTGGGTTGGACGATGTTTTTCGATGAGATCGATAAAGCCTGGAGTATTGTAAGTGCCCATGAGAATGACTGTCCCGCCTTTATAGATAGCCGGAAGAGAGAATCCAAAGCCCCCCGATACATGGCACAGCATCGTGGCGATGAGATAGGTGTCCCGACTGTCAAGCTGCATAGTAGTGCTTTTATTTATTGCACCCTGAAGAATCGAATGGTGAGTGTGAGTGACCCCTTTGGGCCTGTCGGTGCTTCCCGAGGTGAAAATGATAAGGGCAGGATCGGATTCCTTCACTTCAGGCCACGGAATATCACCGGATGCACCATGCGCAAATCTTTTCCACGATACTTCTTCATCTTCAATATCATCTATTACAAATATCCTCTCAAGTGAGGGGGCGCTTTGTTTTATACCTTTTATCCCGGAACAATATTCATTGCTCACCATAAGCAGCCTGCTTTTAGTGAGATTTACCGCAAATGCCACCTCATCGGAGAGTGTCTGATACACACAGCTCATGGGGGAGGCTATGGCTCCAATGCGGTAGCAGGCGAAATAGAACTGAAGATACTCAATCCTGTTTTCCATGAGGATTGTTATCCTGTCACCCCGCTTGATTCCATAATGCAGTAAAGCCCTGGCCCATTGTTCTGAGACCTCGTGCAACTCCCTGTAAGTGCATATGGTATTGTCAACGATTAAGGCCGGCCTATCCGGAGTATTCGCAAGCCCTTGTTTATACAGGTCATATAACAACATATTCTTTATCTCCATTTGTCTCACTTGGCCAGGAGCGGCACATCAACTATCCTTTCCGTTCTTTCTGCGAGATCATAATGATCTGGTTTTCATCCAGTTTCCGGATTTCGTTCTGGGCGTAGCCAAGAGACTCCAGAATCTCGGCGGTATGTTCCCCGAGCCTTGGCCCGATCCTGAAGTCGGTGAACTTCTTCCCATCGAAGCTGAACGGAGGAGCGATGAACTCCACATTCGTTCGTTTCGGGCTCTTATCATAAGGGACAGTGATGATCTTTCCAGAGTTCCGGACAAAAGGATTCTCGAAGGCTTGTCGTATGTCGTCAACTGGAGCGCAGGGGATTGCTCCCGAGAGGAGTGCCACCCATTCGTTAGTGGACTTCTTTGAAAAGATCCCGTCCAGAACATCTGCCAAAACCTCGCGGTTTTCCAACCTGTTTTCGTTAGTGCAGAAGCGTTTGTCCTCAATCAACTCGCGATGACTGATTCTCTCACAAAGGAGCTCCCAGAACTTCTGGGAGAGACAGGCAATATAGAGCCAGCCATCGGCGGTTTTGTAGAGTTGGGAAGGGACCTGGGTCGTATGAGCCGACCGGGGCTGTTTCCCGGCAACGAACCCATCATTCAGGAACCACATGCCCTGGTAGCACATGCAGTTCAACGCGATATCAAACAGGTTCGTGTCGGCGTCGCCACCCTTTCCAGTCTGTTCAGCGCGATAGAGGGCTCCCACCGTACAAAGGGCGGCATATACGCTTCCGAGCAGGTCTACCACGGAGACGCCCACCTTGGTGGGGATGCTGCCTGGCTCTCCGGTGACGGACATCCATCCCGTCTCCGCCTGCATCAGGAAATCGTACCCCGGCCAGCTCGCCCGCTCATTGTCCCGTCCGTACCCGGACAGATGCGAGCAGACGATCTTTTCGTTGTAGGGCGCAAGATGCTGATAGGTGATCCCGAGCTTTTCCGGAAGGGAACCACGAAAGTTGTTGATCACCGCATCGGATACGGGGAGAAGCTTATGCAGGACCTCTTGACCTTCCTCGGTGCGTATGTCCAGCGCGAGGCTTTTCTTATTGTGAAGACAGAACTGGTTTCCCTCATTGTCCTGCTTTTCCTCGTCCAGGTAGAGCGATCCCATGCGGCGCAGGGGATTTCCCCGCTGCCTCGGATCCTCGACGTTGATGACTTCTGCGCCCATCATGGCCAGCAGTTCGGCGTGGAACGCGCCGGACCCCCAGGTCTCGAAAGAAAGGATTCTCTTGCTTTCAAGGGGAAACATCGCATCTCCTATCACCATGGGATTCACACGGCCCGCTTCTAAATTCGCCACGGCGCCCGCATCGCCCGCGCGCGCATTCGATTCGCCGACTCGTCGCCGAGGAATTCCTCCGTCGCCGGGTCCCATCGCAGGGAGCGACCCAGCTTGAATGAGATGATCGCCAGGTGTCCGAGCGAGGCCGACCGATGGCCGATCTCTTCGTGCGAGCTGGGCTGCCGCCGCGTGCGGATGCAGTCGAGCCAGTTGCCGTGATGGTTGTTGGCCCCGGTGATCTCGCGGTTGGTCAGGCCCATCTCCTTGAAGATCGTTTCCGGCGCGCCCTGGACGGGACCGCCGCCGTACATCGTCGTGACCCAGCCGCGCTCGCCCACGAGCACGCCCCCGAAACTTCCCTCCAACCGTGCCGTCGGGGGGACGGCCTTGTAAACATCCCGCACGATACCCCAGCGCCTCACGAGGTGGTGCAGCGTCCCGTTGGCATACCGATAGGTCAGCGTGGGGAACTCACCGCTGCTGGGGTGGATGATCTCGACCGGGCCGCTCGTCTCCATGCCTATCGCGTATTGAGTCACGTCGGCGCTGTGGGAGTGGTGCCCGGTGACGGACGCCACGCCGAAATCCTCGCAGAACGCCCACGGCACGACGCCCGGAGGCGGGTTCACATGGAAGCGGTGGTTATAGTCGTGCCACGGGGCGGGGCCGACCCACAACTCCCAGTCCAAACCGTCCGGCACCGGCTCGGCCGGCAGACAACAGGCCACGGGCTCGCCAGTCCATAACGTGAAGACCGATTTGACTTTGCCCAGCCCGCCTGTCCGGACGAACTCGCATATCCGGCGTGTCGTCGGCATGGAACGGTATTGGGTGCCGGTCTGGAAGACGCGGCCGTAGCGGCGCATCGTCTCCGCCAGGGCGCGCCCTTGCTGAATCGTGATGGAGATCGGCTTCTCACAATAGACGTCCTTGCCCGCCTTGGCCGCGTCAATGCTTTGCAGCGTGTGCCAGTGGTCGGGCGTGACGATCACCACGGCGTCAATATCCGGGCGCGCAAGGAGCTCGCGATAGTCGTTGTAGGCGGTGCAGCCGCGATACGAGCCGTCGGCGCGCTGGGCGGCGTAGGTCAGGTCTGCCCGCTGCCTGCCCTCCTCGCACCGGACGCGATCCACGTCGCACACGGCCAACAGTTGAACGGCGCGAGTGCCGAGACACCACCCCACGTGGCCTCGGCCCATCATGCCGTTGCCGATTACGCCCAGCGTGATCCGCTCGCTGGGCGCGACGGCCCCGTCCGCGCCAAGGGCCGAGGAGGGGATGATCCACGGCGCGGCGATGATCCCCGCCCCTGCCGCGCGCAGGAACTCACGCCGCGTCGGGCGACGTGCCAAGCGCCTTCCAGCGTCATTCCCGCGAAAGCGGGAATCCACATCGTTCCTCGTTCCCAGGCTCTGCCTGGGAACGGCGCACAAAAGGCGGAGCCTGTCCCGCTTAGTGGTTCCCAGGCAGAGCCTGGGAACCAGAGGCGAGGAGTGTCGTCGGGGGGCTCTCTTGTTTCGTTGTCTCATGGCGCACCTTCCTTAGCTAAGTCAATGCTAACCTTGTTGAAAAACTCGATGGTCTGGGCGATTTCCGGCATGGATGCGAGCCAGTTATAGGAGTATTCGAGGCCGAACATGGTAGGCGTGATGCCCAGGCGATGGATTTCCCGGAGGAACTCCTCGGTCCGTCCCACGCCTGTCCCCCACGGCACGTCGTGCCCTTGCGCGGTCAGTTCGTGCAGGTCGTGCATCTGCAGTGTCATGACGCGGTCCTTGAGCGTCCTTATAGCCTCGATGGGGTTGATGCCGGATCGCATCCAGTAGCCGAGATCGCAGCACGCCCCGATTCGTTTGCTCCGGCCCTGACAGACTTCGAGGACTCCTTCAGGTCGCCAGTAGATCGGCGACCCCTTCTTGTCGTGATTGTGAATGGCCACATTGATGCCGTATTCGTCGCAGAACTTCTCGATGGTATCCAGCGCTTCGGGCAGAGGCTCGGACATGAAGGTCTCGATCCCGATCTTGCGCCCGAACTCGAATACCTTGCGGCATCCGGCCTCGTCGCCCGGTATGCGGCCGATGTAGTAGGTCAGCAGCGTGATGCCGGAGGAGTCCAGTTTCAGCCGGATCTGCTTCAGCTCGTCGTCGGTGAGGTTGAGGTCGAAATTCTTCGGGATCTCCTTGCTCGCCTTCTGGAAGCACAGGCCGCCGATGTACGGCAGGCCAAGCTCGGTCGTCTTATCCACGGCCTCGAAGAAGGTGAACTTATGGAACGTATATGCCTCGATCCCCAAACGCCATCCCAGTTTTTCCTGAGCGCGGATCGCGGGCGTCAGCTTGCCGCTCGGAATCGTCGGCGCGGGGAGATCTCCGAGGGCGAACTGCGCGGCGGCGAGATAGAACTGAAGCATCTTCGGGTCCCAGAAGACAAAGGGGTTGTGGGCGATCGTGCAGTAGAACACGCGCCCGCGGCCGTACCGCCGCACCCAGGCGAGGGCGTAGTCGTTGTCCTTGCGGAAGGGTTTGAGGGGCTGCCCCTGAAGCTGCTCGGTCTTCGCATTGTCTATGCTGAACAGCACGCGGACCCGGTTTCTCGAATAGACGTCGCCGGGGAAGCGGAAGAACTCGCCGCGATACTCAAAGTCCTTGCCCTCGAACGGTTGATTGAGCGGATGGCCGGGGTCGTCGAGCTTGATGAAGACGCGCTCCTCGCCCTTCATGTGGCTCGCGCCGCGCGCCCCGAGCATGAGTCCGAACTCCGGCCAGTCCTCGTGCGCCCCGGGCCATCGAGTGAAAGCGACGGAAGATCCATGCACCCCCATCAGTCCGCCGCCGCCATAGACAAACTCGATCAGGCTCTGCCGCAGGGCGGGGTCCTCGAAGAGATTGCCGACGGTGTTGTTCAGGAAAACCGCGTCAAACTGTTTCAGACTTTCCGGCTTGAATACGGATGGGTCTTTGCTGATGACCGTCTCGAACGCGCCGGTCTTCTGGCCCATCATCGTGAAGGCCGCGTTGGCCGTCTTGATCGAGCCGTGCCCGCCGTAGCCGACGTTGAGGTCGAAGATCAGCAGCTTCCGTGGCTTGTGCGGCGGAGCGAAAGCCTTGATTGGAATCGCCGCCTCGATCTTCGCCTGATCTTCGGGAGTTACAAGCCCCTGCGCCTCGGCGGTGCGCCCCAGCCACGGCGCGGCGAGAACGCCGGCCGACGCTGCGGCGCGCTCCAGAAACTCGCGCCGTGTGACGGGGACACCCTTGCGGACGAAAACGCTTTTTGGATCGGGGTGCGGACCGCTCATGTTACGACCTCCTGCCGGATCCTCTTGGTTCGTGGATGATCAGAACGGACGATTCAGCGACTGCATGATACTCGTGATCGAAGACGGCGTCAAACTGCAAGACGTCCCGCGGCCCCAATTTGAACACGGCGTCGTGCACCATGATCTCCACCCTGCCCGACAGCACGACGCACGTCTCCGAGACGTTGCCATGAATGGCGGGGGCCGAGGCCCGCCAACCCTTCGGCAGTTGGGCGAACAGGAACTTGCGCTCGTCCGCGTCGTATGCCGTGAACTCCGTCCCGCCGATCTGCTGGCGACGCGCCCTGTCGCGACGCGGCTTGCGCCGTTCCGCCAGCGCCAACAGATCAGAAACCGATATGCCCAACACCTTGCCAAGCTGCGCGAGGGTGCGGAGGACGGGATTCCCCCTGTTGGACTCGATCTTGGCCACCGCCCCGAGGGAGACGCCGGATTGTTGGGCCAGGGCGCGCAGGCTGAGCCGTTTTTCCTTTCGCAGGAAGCGGATGACGGAGAAATCGTAGTCCGCGTTGGACATAGGAATGTACCTTTATAGTGTAATAAAGCCCTTATTATTATCTTATAATGTTCACCATGTCGGGCGGAAAAGTCAAGCCTTTTTTGAAAATTTATTTCAGCGTTGCACACGCCGGGTTTCGGCAGCGAGTTGAGGATGGCCCCGTTCCGCTCCCGCCCGACACATCAGTCCTCATCCCACAATCAGCAAGGCGAGGTAGGGAACAAGGTTGAACGCGAGAACAGCCATCTTGAACAGCCCGAGAAATGAGTAGATGGCTATGTTGAAGGCATCTCTCGAGATCGGGAACATCTTGCTGTGCACCCGGTAAACCCAATCCCTGGCGCCGATGCAAATCACGGACGACAGGATGAGGAGCGCCGCGTTGAGGATGGTGCACCACATGAAGAACGCACGAATTTCACCAATGCTCATAATTTTCCTCCTGTGTTTTCTGCATCCTCTGTGGTGAATGCACTCTTCCTTACAACTGCCACGGCTCGCGCATGGCGCGCGAGAGGAAACGATTGGCCTCCGGGTCGTTGATGAACTGCTCCTTCGCGGGGTCCCACTTGAGGCTGCGCCCCAGCCAGAGGCAGATGTTCGCCGCGTGGCAGGTCGTCATGGACCGGTGGGCGGCCTCGGCGTGGGACACGGGCAGCCGCCGCGACTTGACGCAATCAAAGAAGTCGCGCACGTGGTTCAGCGACCGCTGGGTCTGGGCCACGTAGTCCCGGACAAGTTTGTTGCCTTCCTCCAGCAAGGCGGGCGAGGAGACATCGGGCCGCTCGTAGCCGTCGGCCACCGACACCCAGCCCCCATCGCCCTCGAACGTGACGCCGCACGACCCGCGCCAGCCGGTGCGCTGGAGGATCATCTTCACGCCGTTGGCGTATCGGCAGACCATGCCCTCGCCCGTGTCGTTGCCGGGATGCACGTATTCGATCGCGGACGTGTCGTCGGCGTCGAGGACCATCTGGCATTGGTTGATCGTGTGGCTGCCCCATTCCCCGATGTCGCCGCTGTGGAAATCGTAGTATCCGCGCCAGCCCCCTCGCACGTAGCCGGAGTTGTAGGGCCGCCACGGGCACGGGCCGAGCCACAGGTCCCAGTCCGTCTCGTCCTTCGGCGGCTCCGGCTCGGCCGGCAGCCAGTTGAACTTCGGCGTGGGCGTCCAACTGGCCAGGTGGGCGCGCACGGTGTGGAGCTTGCCCAGGCGGCCCGTACGGGCAAGCTGCGTGGCGGCGACGAACTTCGCCTCGCTGCGCCGCTGTGTGCCCGTCTGGAAGACGCGGCCGTACCGCCGGGCCGCATCGCGCAGGGCCTGGCCCTCGGCGACGGTCATCGTGCCCGGCTTCTCGCAATAGACATCCTTGCCCGCCCTCATGGCCAGCACCGACGCCAGGGCGTGCCACCGGTCGCCCGTGGCGATGAGCAAGGCGTCAATGTCGCCCCGTTCGGCGAGGAACTCGCGCAGGTCGCGGTACATGACGCAGTCCTTGTTGCCGTACTTCGCATCGGCCATGTTCTTGACGAACTCCCGGCGCGACTTTCGTATGTCGCAGATGGCCACGAACTGCATGTCCTTCTCGCCGAGCATCCAGGAGAGGACTCCTGCGCCTCGTCCGCCGATGCCGATGGCCCCCATGACGATGCGCTCGCTCGGGGCGACGGCCCCGTCCTTGCCCAGGGCCGCGGCGGGTATGATGGTCGGGGCGGCTATGGCTGCCGCCGTCGCGGCGGCGCGTTTCATCATCTCGCGTCTTGTGATCTTTTGCATGACTGATCCTCCTTGGTCTGAGGTCTCGCCTTGTTTATTTTGATCGCCCCCAGCGGCTCCGCGCTACTTTTGTTGCGAGCCATTATGACCAGCGTAGTCATGGTATCATCCGTTCAAGGCAAGTCAACAGAAAAACTTAGGCGTCCCATAGGGGGATACGGCCCGTCAAAATCACTGTGGATTCTGCGCAATTTTTTGTGACAAGACAAATGTCGTGTGGTATAATAAAATCCCTATTGGTGAGGGGGTGTAGTCCTTCTCGGGTTGTGAACTTGATTACGGGGATTGAGCAAGGCATAAGCCATGATCCAGTGGAAATGCATTTCGTGTGGTGCGACAATCAAAGGACCGGACAACTTGGAGGGGAAGGAGGTCAAGTGTCCTAAGTGCAAGGAACGCATCCGGCTGAAAGCCGGGGGGGAAACGGAGAAATCCTCCGCCAAGGAAGATAAGAAACCCCAGCCGACCGAGACCAAGGAGGCCGTGGAAGCGACGGCCAAGGAAAAAACGGAACAGAAGAAAGAAGGACCCGCTAAAGCGAAAGAACCCGCCGGCCCCATGCCCGGCCCGGCCCCGGCGGAAGAGGGACTTCCTTCCGCGAAGGACCTCCTCTCCGAGGCCAAGGCCAAGTCAGGTCCTGTCGCAGCCGAAAGAGAAAAAGCGAAGCCGTCCGTCGAAAGCAAGAAACCATCCCCTCCATTCCGCCCGATACCTGCGGAGCGCGGGCTGCCCATCAACCTCATCATCGGTCTGATCGGCGTCGTCGCCATTGCGATCACGGCCTACGTAATCTACCAGAAGAACCAGGAGGGCAAGGAGAAGGAACATACGCAGAAGGTGGTCAAGGGTCTTCGGGAGGAATTGGACAAAATTCGCGCCGCCGTCACGAAGGGTGAGGATCTTGCCAACGGAGCGGAATACGCCAAGGCCGAAGAGATGCTGAAGGGCGTCAAGCCCGCGATCAAGCGCCTGCTCTCCAATGTGGAACTGGAGTTAGGGGCGGCGGTTACGGAGTTCTCCAAAGACCATCGCAGCCGCTTGACGGAGGACGCAGAGGCGGCGGATGGCAAGGCGGACGACCTGCTCGCAAATATCGAAAAGGCCGGCGCGGAGACGAAGAAGATGGCAGCGTTTGTCGCCGAGCGCGAGAAGGAACTGGCCGAGGTGGAGGCTATCCTCGAAAAGGCCAAGAAACAGATGGCGGACGCCGACTATGTGTCCGCACAGCGAACGCTGCGAAAGGCGAAGTCCGACGCGGAGGACGTGGTGGACGAGATCGAGTTCGAGGAGCGGGACATCACCCGCCCGGAACTGAAAAAGATAATCGCCGAGTGCAAGACCAAGGCGCAAACGCGCATGGAGGCGATCGAGAACCTTTTGAAGAGCGAGGACATCATCAACGGGTCGCGCGGATTGGTGAAGTACCAGGGCAAGTGGATGACCCCCGAACAAAAGGCCGAGGCCGAGCAACCAAAACAACCGGCTGCGGCCGCGGCCGCAGCCCAGCCGAAGGCCCCCGTTGCGTTCAAACCCGACGACATGGAATGGCTCATAGATGACATGAGTGAACCGATGAAGTGGGCTCGCCAGACTTGGGCCGACCCGGCGGAACTCCAGATCGTGGATATCAACGCCGACAAGATGCTCATCGTGCGATACCAGCGCGGCGCGGAAAACAAGGTTGCCATCGGCCGCGGCATGAAACTGGACGTCAGCAGCCGTGGCATGTTGGTAGTTGACGTCGAGAACCAAACCACCCAGCCCGTGCAGCTCTGTCTTGCGCTGGTCACGGACCAGTTCTACGAGAGCCAGGGCCAGCAACTACAGCCGGGCATGAATAAGGGCATCAGCTTCTCCCTCAGCGATGCGTCTTACAAGTGCGCCAAGGACGGATGGCTGAATTACAACCACCAGGTCGGGAGCCTAAACTCACTGGGGCAAGTTCTCTTTATGATCTATCCGCCCGGCACGGTGAAGGATGGGGCGATGCTCTTCGACAACGTGCGGATGGTCGCAAAGTGATTGCCCATTGCTTGCCCGATAGGTTCTACACACCGAGACGCCGTCATGCCCCTCCTTGATTTTGACTGGCACGTCCACACGGAACGGTCCTACTGCTCCGAGCCGCCGCTCTCCCTCGACGACCTCCGCCGCGAAGCCGAACGCAAGGGCCTCAGAGGATTCGCCGTCACCGACCACACCGCCCACCTATACTTCCCCGAAAACAGGGCGTGGCGCTATGAGTTCATCGAGGACTACTCCGTATTTGCGAGAGTCCGGGACGAAGGCAATCCCCGCCTTGAGAAATATCTGAACGACTTGCGGCCCCTCCGCGGCGACGGAATTCTCGCCGGCATCGAGGTCGAGGCCGCCGTCTCGGGCGAACTCATCGTGGACGAGCGCCTCGCCCGCGAGTTTGACGTCGTCATCGGCGCCGTCCACTGGCTGCCGGGGCACAAGGACGCCCCGCGCGAGGAGTTCGAGGCGCTCTTCCTCCGCAACACGATGGACCTCCTCGACCGCGACATTGACATCCTGGCCCACCCGACGCGCATCTTCCGCCGAGGCGACAGGCCGATCCCGACGCGCCTCTACGAAGAGATCGTCAGGAGAGCCGCCGAGCGGGGCGTCGCAATCGAGATCAACTCTCACTCGCAAAGGGACCCCGATGCGGCCTTTGCCCGCCTCTGCATCCGGCACGGCATCAGACTCGCCATGTCCAGCGACACGCACAACATCCGGGAGCTCGGCGACTTCGCCCACCAGCGTGCCATCTTCGATGAGATCGGCATCGGCGACGGCGACCTTGACAAACACATCTTCACCCGGCATGATCTGCTCAATAATCCCCGTCACCGGAGACTGGGCAAGTGAAACTGAACGACGACGTGCATCTGGTCGGCAGCGGCAAGTCTGGGGCGTGGATCACCAACGAGTTCGACAGCCACGTCTATCTCCTCGACGGCGGCGGCGACCTGGCGCTGATTGACGCGGGCGTGGGCCTGGAGCCGGAGCGGATCCTCGCCAACGTGTCGAATGCCGGATTCGACACGAAGCGGATCACCTACATCCTCCTGACCCACTGTCATGCCGATCACTGCGGCGGCGCGCCGGCCCTCCGGCGCGAGACGGGGGCGAAGGTCGCCATGTCGCGCGCAGAGGCCGATTTCCTCCGCGACGGCAATGAGGACAGCATCGGCCTCACCATGGCCCGCCGGGAGGGGTATTATCCGCCGGACTATCACATCGAACCGTTTGACGTGGACATCCGGCTCGGCAATGGGGACGAGGTCGCCGTCGGCAGCCTTCGGATACGAACGATCCATGTTCCAGGCCATAGTCTCGGCTCCATCTGTTACCTCGTGAAGGGCAAGGCGGGGACGTACCTCTTCACCGGCGACGTCGTCTTTCACAAAGGCGAAATTGGCCTGCTGAACTGCCCCGGCTCGTCCCTCGGCGACTACCGGGAAAACATCGGCAAGCTGAGCGGCCTGGGCGTGGACGCTCTCTTTCCCGGCCACGGCATGTTCACCCTGACGAACGGGCAGTGGCACATCGATCGCGCCGTCGAGGCGTTCCAGTCGCTCCTGCCGCCGCGGAATGCACTGCGGTAGTTGAAAAGGGGTATGGAATGAAGGTCACAAGAAGAGGTCAAGTTACCATCCCGCTTGAAATCCGCGAGAAGCTCGGGATTCAACCGGGAGCGGAGGTGGAATTCGAGGTGCAGGGGAAGGCCGTGAGGCTCATCCCGGTGAGGAGGGCGCATCGTCATGGCCGGCGGATTGTGGAACGTCTGCGCGGCAGAGCGACGGTCCGGATGACCACGGATGAAATCATGGCGCTCACGAGGGGCGGTCTCGCCGGATAAGTAGGGGAGTCTCCTCGCGGATACAAAAATCTGCATATTGAAAAGAGGCTTGCGATGGCGAATGTATTGGCCGTGCTCTGCAGTGGTCGCCGCAAAGGCTACACCGCAACCGTCCTGCGCAGCGCCGTCGAGGGCGCAAAGTCTATCAAAGGCGTGAAGGTTGAATGGGTCCGCCTGCATGACTACACCCTGAAGCCCTGCGCTTCGTGCTTCCACTGCATCCGCGACCCGAAGCGGCGCTGCCCGATTGACGACGACTTCGGCCGCATGGGCAAGGGCCGCCTACTCCGAAAGCTGAAACGTGCAAACGGTCTCATCATCGCCGACCCGGTTCACATGTGGGGCGCGTCGGCCATGTGCCATCTCTTCGTCGAGCGGACCTATGCCTATCACTGGACAAAGGACCTGCGCGGCATGCCGCTCATCACCTTCTCGTGCGCCACGAACCAGGGCTTCCAGTTGGAGGCGCAACGCGCGCTCACGCGCTGGGCCTTCACCGGGGGCTATTGGTATCTGGGCGGGCTGCCCGTCCACGCGGCCTACTTCGACGCAGCCCTGAACGAGGCCAGGCGCATGGGCAGGAAGCTCGGCCAGGCCGCCGTGCGCGACGCCGCGTGCGGACGGAAGTCCTTCTCCGAGGTGGAACGATTTCGTATGTTCCTCGACCGGCCATGGAGCGGGTATGACGGCTACATCGAGAACCTGTCGAATGGGACGAACACGCTGCGCGACTCCCTGCCCGAGCGGGCGCTGAGGGAGGGGACGTTCCACCGACCCGATGCGGTCGAGCTCCTCAAGCAGGCTCGCGACGCGTTCGCAAAGGTGCTGGCGCACCACAAAAAGGGCGACACGAAGACAGCCATCCGCTGCCTCGTCCGCGCCAGCGCTTACTGGACCCATGCCACGTGGCTGGAGTTCCTGGAGGAGCAGGCGATCAAGGCCCCGCCGCCGGAGACATATCGGCCCTTACCTAAGTAATCGAATTCCTCCTTAGCCTACCATCGCGGGGATCGGGTGTCCTTCCAGGGCATGGAAGGCTTCCAACGCCTCCTTCTCCGTGCCATAGATATCGAAAAGGCTGAGCGTGCTGCAAAGCCTCATGATCCCCGTCAGAAGCGGCGATACTCCGCAGATCTTGAGGCTGCCGCCCGCAGCGCGGATAGCCCGGCTGAACTCGATCAGCACGGCAAGAAAGACGGTGGAAATGAACTCGACATTGGACAGGTCCAGCAACACGCGGCCATTTGCCTTCCGCGCCACATACCTCAGCTCGATGTTGGCATGAACCGCATGGGATTTGCCCGTGAGTCGGCTCTCGTTGAACATCACGACCGTCACATCGCCCCGTCTCGTCCATGAAATCGCTGCGCTTCCCTGCATCATTGCGTTTACCCTCTCCTTCCTGAATCTGATGTCATTGGTAGATAGTCAGCAAGAACGATGCCACAAAAAAAACACGCATGGGCCACGTTGACGCAAGAAGCCTCAGAGGCAATCGCCGCAGCCGAAAGGGGAGCATCCGTCCGCCCCAACGAACCCTGCAGGTGGAGCGAGATTACTCCAAGACGGACTCTCACATGGAGCAATTTTGCCCGGTCGCAATCAAGTTGCGCGACAGATCGCAAAAAGCGCCCTCGTTCCAACATTCACTCCACATATGAGTTACAACGCGGCATTTCCTTGCCCCAAGTTACCGAAGATGACTCTGGCACACCCCTTGCGCAAGGGGGGCAGGCCGTAGGGAAGAGAATTCAGGATCGCCCATCGCGGCTTATGCGGCCTCACGGGAACTACAGAACTTGGGAGGGTAAAACAGTGGATAAGAATCGGTGTCACAGGAAGTTGTTCGTGGAAGAGTTGGAGCAGAGAGTCGCCCCCGCCGTCGTTGCAGTATTTGACAACGGAGCGTATGTGTGTATTGCTCGTAGTTTTTGGGAATGGGTTTGAGGGAGACTTCCTGTCGGGTTAGGATGTGGAGAGGTTTTGAAGACAGGAGGTTGTTTATGGGTCGGAAGTTGGAGTTGGATATGTCTGGGCGTTTTGAGGCGGTGCTGTCGCT
>JBFMAD010000014.1:0-133904 GCA_040755855.1 Planctomycetota bacterium
ACATCTCCGCCGCGCCTTCTTTCCCCATCCCCAAACGCAACCCATCCTTGATCCCCCTCCCCCGTTCCTGGTATCCTTCACACCAACGCAAGAGAAGTGCCGAACAGTATTGGGACATAACACTATTTTCTCCTGCGGGGGCGACCCGGCTTGCCCCGGCGGAGCATCCGACCCGTTAACTCCTCAAGCAACGTCACGAAATCCTCCTCCCCATACGGACGACCCGTCCGCGTAGATAAGCGCAACCCCGCGTTCGACTCCTCGTCCTCCCCCTCCAAGAACGACTTCCAGCTATTCCCCTCCTCCACAAGACGCCTCAACGTGCGTCGGATACTTGGCCGTCTCCGGTCCCCGTCACGCGGATGACGACCATCGTCAGGTCGTCGCGCTGTTCCGCGCCCTCACGAAAGGTCTTGATCGCCGTGCTGACGGCCTCGACAATCTCCTGAGCGGGATCGTCGGAGTGGAGAAATACCTGTTTGCGCAGGTTCTCCCGCCCGAAGCGCTCGCCCTTCGCGTTCGGCATCTCGGATGCGCCGTCGGTGGCGAGAAGAATGACATCCCCCTTGTGGAGCTGGACCTGCGGCCCCATGTCAAAGCGGGCATGAGGGTCAATGCCGAGGGGGACCCCCGTAGTGTTTAGGTCCACCGTGCGGTTCGCATGGCGGTTCAAGACGATCGGCGGATTGTGTCCCGCGCTGGCATAGCGGAGCGCCATCCCCGCGGCGTCCACCTCGGCGATGAACAGCGTCACAAATCGCCCGTGAATGAGGTCCGAACAGAGCTGCGAATTGACGATCCGCAGGGCCTCCGAGATGTCCTTCACCGTCAGAAGCGCAGCCCGGACGAGCGCCCGCGTCTGCGACATGATGAGCGCGGGGCCGATGCCATGGCTCGTCACGTCGGCCAGCACCACGAGCAGCTTGCCCTCGTCCGTCTCCAGAAAATCGTAGTAGTCCCCGCCCGTTTCCTCCGCCGGCAGGCTCCATCCCGCGACCTCCAGCCCGCGAACCTCCGGATTGCGCTTGGGCAGATGGGAGCGCTGGATGTCCCGGGCGATCCGCAGCGCCTGCTCGATTCGCTGCTTTTCCGTTAATCCCTCGATCATGGAATTGATTCGCTTCGCTAACTTCCCGAATTCGTCCGGTTTTCGGTCGTCGGCGCGAAGATTCAGGTTCCCCGCACCGACACGGTCCGCAACCTCCCCGATCTTCCGAATGGGCCGGACAATGACCATCTCGATAAACCCCACAATCAGCACGCACACCAGCAGGACAGTCCCCGACGCCGCAAGGACCGAAAACGCCTTGCTCCGCGCAATCCGCTCCTGCATCTGATCCAGGGAGACAGAGACGGCGATCACCGCCCGCACGCGATCCGCTCCCCCGTGGCAACGCTGACATTCCTTCTCATTGAAGATGGGCTTCAACAGCGTCAGCGTGGAGCGCTCGTTTTCTTCTTCGATGGCCTGCGTCGGCTGGCCGCTGGAAAATACGTTTCGAACTTTTTCCTCGACGACGGCCTTTGCCGGATAGACCTCCCGGCCCTTTGGGTCGAATATTTTCAGGTCCGCAATCTCCGGCAGGGCGCGGAAGTGCTGCGCGAAGCTTCGCACCGGCGCCATGCCGCCCACCTTCATCACTTCCTCAAGGCAGCGTGTCACCAGCGCCGCCTCCGTGTCGGCCAGGACAGTCTCGAAATGGCCCGCGGCATGGGCGTCCGAAAGAAACGTCGCGTTCACCGTGATCGCCATGACGCCAAGATGCGCGACGGGTTCACGATGGCACGCCTGGCACGCCTCCTTGTTCACCAGGGGTTGCATATAGACAAATTCTCGCGCATTGGGCGAGTCAACGCCGTCGGCCAGAGACCGGCCTGAACCCAGAAGGTCCTCGCGCTCCTTCTCCGTGAAGGAACGTGGTGGAGGCCGAGATGCGGTGCTGAACTTCGGCTCGCCCTGGGCGTCATAAATCGTAATCTGCTTGATCCCAGGCACGAGCATCAATGAAGAGAGAAAGTCTCTCGACACGCGGTCGAGGTTGGAGAACATCAGGCTTTCATAAAAGGCCAGGATAGTATCGCAGAGCAGCTTCATGCCGCGCCGCATCAGGTCGGGCCGGGCCGGCCGCGCCTCCTCTTCCTGCTCGCGCAGGCGAAAGGCGACGGAGAAGGCCCCGCGCATCTTGTGGTCCTCGCCGTGGCAGCGATGGCAGCCTTCCTCGTTCAGGAGAGGCGCCGTTATCGCCGTTGCCTTGCCGCCGGACATGTCAATCGTCACCGGTCTGCCCGTTTCCAAAACGGCAGTCACGTTCTGGTCGGCGGCGGCCAGCGCGGAGACGGATGCCGGATACAGGTAGGCCTCGCCGCCGCCGGCGTTGTAGATCTTCAGGTTTGCAATCCCCTGCACCGCGCGAAGGTCCCGAACATAATCCCTCGCCCGGCAAACATCCCCCGTCCGCATGATGCTGGTGATGCCTGCGCAGAGAGAGTCCGCCACCGTCTCGGTCTTTGCGCGAACCCCCGCGATCAGGTCCTGTTCGTGTCGGCGGATGTTCACGTACGTGAGGAGGCCCATGCCCCCGCTCAAAAGGGCGATCACGAGGACCAACAGCTTGATGTCGAGGGCGCGCGGTTTCATCGTCCAGTGTGTGCAGACGTTAGTAGAGAATTGCTTGCAATGGTCGGCCATGCACCGCTGAATACTATAGAGTACTCGAACCGTGGTTCACAAGTCAAACAAAAACTACCGCCGAAATGCCCTTGACCGACAGACGGCAGGGCGCGTAAAATAGCATGATCTCGTATTTAAAACATCCTTTTCCAGAACCGGCTCTGTGGATCAATTCATCTACCTTGTCGTCAGCGTTCCCTCCGGATTCTATGCAGTCGTGGGGGCGATCTACCTCTTTTGGGGCTGGCAGCTTTATCGCTTCACGCTGACCATGGCCGCCGCATTTGTCGGGGGCATCGGAACGGCCGCCGTCGCCCAGGCCGCAGGCTACAACGCGTTCGCGCCTGCGCTCGTCGGCGGCGCAATCTTCGCCGTTTTCGCCGTCCCCCTGCAAAAGCTGGCCGTCTTCATCCTCGGCGGCGCGTGCGGTGCAGGGATTGGTTTCATATCATCGAGTTACTTCCAGAGCGAGGCCGTGTTCATCTTCTGGGCGCTGTTCGGCTTCCTGCTGATCGGAGGACTCGCCGTGCGGTTTTTCCGCCCTATGGTGATCGTCGGCACGTGCGTCTCGGGCGCCTGGAGCATCACCCATGCCATCGCGGTCTTCTTCCATCGCATTCCGCCCAACGCATCGGGTATGGACATGTTTGCATATCCGGTGTCCTATGTGATCCTGTTTGTCTGTCTCTTCTGGCTCGGTGTGATTTCACAATGTTGGCTGAACGAGGGCGAGTCAACGCCCAAACCGGTTTCAATGGAGGCGCAGGCCCCGCAAGTCGTGGAGAATAGTAAGGGAGAGGAACAATCATGATTCGAAAGGCCAGGATCGAGGACGTCAAAGACATCCACGCGCTCATCAATCACTATGCGAAAAAGGAACTCATGCTTGCGCGCTCCCTCAGCGAGTTGTACGAGAACCTCCGCGATTTCTTCGTCTATGAGGAAGGCGGAGAGGTTATAGGCTGCGTCGCCCTGCGCATCCTCTGGGAGGACCTGTGCGAGGTCAAGTCCCTCGCTGTGGTCGAGGAGCGGTGGGGCAGGGGCCTCGGTTCCGAACTCGTTCGCGTCTGTCTCGACGAGGCGCGGGCGCTTGGCGTGCCGCGCGTATTCACACTCACTTTCCAACCGGAGTTCTTTGAGAAACTCGGTTTCAAGCGCGTCGGCAAGGAGACGTTGCCGCACAAGATCTGGGCCGAATGTGTCCGATGTCCACACTTCCCCGACTGCGACGAGATAGCCCTCGACCTCAATCTCGATCTCGAACCCGGCAAACAATGAGCATCTGTGCACGAACTTTCGCCGGAAAAAATGACAGGTGATATAAAAGGAGAAAGCCATGAGTGCGATGGACCGACGCAATTTCCTGAAAGGCCTCGGCGGGACGGCAGCAATGGGTGCCTTGGGCGCGTCTTTGCTGCCGCGGCGCGCCGCCGCCCAGGCCGCTGGGCAAAAACCCAACATCATCTTTATCCTCTCTGATGACTACGGCATCGGCGGCATCGGCTGCTACGGCAGCGACCGATACAAGACGCCGAATCTCGACGCGCTCGCGCAGACCGGTCTTCGCTTCGAGTGCTGTTTCTCCGCCCCGTTGTGTGCGCCGTCGCGGGCGCTCTGCATGACGGGCCGGTATGGATTCCGCACAGGCACGGTGAACAACGGCACGGGCGGCGAGGTTCACCCCGACAAGGAAGTGTGCATCGCCAAGGTGATGAAACAGGCCGGCTATGCCACCGCCGTGGCCGGCAAGTGGCGGCAACTGAGCTATTTCACCACAAAGGAAGACGCCGAGCGCTGGGGTTTCGATGAATTCCTCATCTGGGGCGTGAATGAGGGCGAAGAGGAAGGCGAGGGCGAAGATGAGGGCAAAGCGAAAGACAAGGCCAAAGCACAAGCCAAGGGAAGCCGCTACTGGGACCCCGATTTCAACAAGAACGGCCAGCCGATGGCCGATACCCAGGGCAAGTACGGTCCCGACCTGCTCCATGAGTTCGTCGTGGACTTCATCGAGCGCCATCGCGAGCAGCCGTTCTTCATCTACTATCCGACGCCCCTGATTCACGGCCCTATCCTCCGCACGCCCGACAGCCCGGAGGCAGGCTCGGACCTTTACGCCGACAACATCGCCTACCTCGACAGACTTGTAGGCAAGCTCGCCGCGGAGCTGGACCGTCTTAACCTCCGCGAGAGGACCTTAATCGTCTTCACCGGCGACAACGGCTGCACGGGCCAGGCCGCCGGCGACAAGGCCAAACGCAGCGGCGGCACGATCGGCGGCAGGCCCATTGACGGGGCGAAGGGGAGCATGAAAGAGGGCGGCAGCCGCGTGCCCCTGATCGTCAACTGGAAGAGGACCGCGCCGCAGGGCAAGGTCCTCAACGATCTGGTGGATTTCAGCGATTTCTTTGCCACTTTTGCCGAACTCGCCGGGGCCAAACTGCCGGAAGGCGTGACGCTGGACGGACACAGTTTTGCGCCCCAACTGATGGGCCAGCCCGGCAAACCGCGTGAATGGATCTTCGTGCAGTTGAGCGCGGCGTGGTACGTCCGCGACGCCCGGTGGAAACTCAACCAGCAGGGTGAGTTATTCGACATGAAGGACGCGCCGTTCCAGGAAGTCCTGGTTTCGCCCGACGGCGCCGATCCGCAGGCGCAGGCGGCGCGCGCAAAACTCCAGGCCGCCCTGGACAGCCTACGGCCGCAAGACGGCGCAACCGGCGCGGGAGCGCGACAGGAAAAGGCCAACAAGAAGGAAAGAAGGAAAGGGAAAAGGAAAAAGAAGGTGTAGCCGGATTGTTTTAGTCGCGATTGAATAGGGGGCAATGTCGGCTGTGGCTTCAGGCAAGGACGCGCGAGATGATCTGCATGAACAGGTTGGCATAGACGCTCGCCAGAACGTCGTCGAGGAGGATGCCCCAGCCGCCGGGTAATCTCTCGACCATTCGCACCGGCCAGGGCTTGAGGATGTCGAACACCCGCGCGCACAGTAGGACGCACGCCGCCGTGGCATAGGGGGAACCCAGGTCCACGAAAAGCGCCGCAACGAGATAGCCCGCAAACTCGTCGAGACAGAACCAACTCGGATCCTTCTTGCCTGCCTCCCTTTCAGCCCACGTTCCCAAAGGCACGGCAAGTATGCAGGTGACCAAAAGGATTGGCAATAGAACGAGGGAAGGATAAGGCGTGTTCCAGGCAAGCAGGTGGATCGCCACGGCCGGGAGCGCGCCCCATGTGCCGGGCATCAACGGCAGTTCGCCGAAGTAGCAACATGTGGAGAGGCATCTACGAAGCACCAGTTGTATTCCTCTCCAACAGGCCGCGCGCGGCGGCGAGATAGACATAGATTGCGCCGGTGACCGCGGTGAGGATGACCGTGGCCCAGACGAGGATGATGGTTACGACCTCGGCCCAGGCGTGACCGACAAGATGACCCAGGTAGAGCACAATCCAGCAGATAGTGACGAACTGAGTGAACATCTTCGACTTACCGAGGATCGTGGCCCGGAAGCGCACTCCGCGCGACTCGGCGAAGGTCCGCAAGCCGTTGACGAGGAACTCGCGGCCCACGATCACCACCACCATCCAGGCGCGGACATGCGCGTCGGGGTCGGTCTGGCCGATGAGGAAGATGAACGCGCCGCAGATGAGCACCTTGTCCACGAAGGCGTCGGCGATGCGGCCGAAGGTCGTCAAACTCTGCTGTGCGCGAGCGATGTATCCGTCCAGGATATCGCTGAGACCGGCAAGGATCATTGTGGCCAGGGCAAGGTCGCGCATGAGCGTGGAGTCGAACTGAAACAAGATGAAGAACACGAGCGCCAGAACGAGCCGGGAAATTGTGAGGGCATTCGCAAGAGTCATGGCTTCAACATCGGATCATGTGCCTTCAAACTCGCCCACGAGGTCGTATCCCTCCGTGCCGGTGATGCGGACCGTGACGATTTGGCCGGCATGCAGGCCGGGACCCGCGACGTAGATCATCCCGTCCACCTCCGGCGCATCGCCCTGCGTTCGGCCTTCCCATACGTCGGGACTGTCCTCCGAGGGGCGGCTCAGAATAACCGGCATCCGCCTTCCGATCAAGTCCCGGTTGAACTCGAAGGCTATCTCCTGCTGGCATGACATCAGCCGGTCGAGGCGATCGGCCTTGACATCCTCCGATACCTGGTCTGGAAGGTCGTATGCCGGCGTCCCCTCCTCGCGGGAATAGGCAAAGGCGCCAAGTCGCTCGAATCGCGTCTCGCGAACAAAGTCGAGCAGTTCCGCAAAATCGTCATCCGTCTCGCCGGGGAAGCCGACGATGAGCGATGTGCGAATAAAGACGCCCGGTATCTTTGCCCGAATCGTCGAGATCAACTTCTTGATCTGCGCCGAGCCGATCTTCCGGCTCATGGCGCTAAGGATGCGGTTGCTGATGTGCTGGATAGGCAGGTCAATGTAAGGGCAGACCTTTGCAAGGGTCGCCATGGCCTCGATGATCTCGGCGGTCAGGTGGCGCGGGTGGGTGTAGAGGACGCGAATCCATTGCAGGCCCTCGATCTCGTGGAGTTGCGCGAGCAACTCAGGCAGAAGGGGGGGATTCGTCGTGTCGAGACCGTAGGCCGCCGTGTCCTGACCGATGAGATTCAACTCGACGGTTCCGTCGGAGGCGAGTTCGCGGGCCTCGGCCAGCAGTTGCTCCGGCGGGAAGCTCTGCATCGGGCCGCGGATGGATGGAATAGAGCAGTAACTGCACCTGTTGTCGCAGCCCTCGGTGATTTTGAGATAGGCATAGTGCCGCGGCGTGAGACGAAGCCGAGCGGGCGCCTCTGCGAGAGGGGGCAGACGGCACGCCGCCAGGACTTCGGCAAAGTTGCGCAGGCCGATGATGCGATCAATGCCAGCAACCTGGCTGCGGAGTTCCTCGGCAGAACGCTGGGCCAGGCAGCCGGTGACGATGACCTGGAACGACGGCTTGTCCTTTTTCAGTTGCAGGGCGTCGAGGATATATCCGATGGACTCCTCCTTGGCTGCTTCGATGAAGCCGCAGGTGTTAATTATGAGGATGTCGGCGTCCTCGGCTCGATCGCAGACGATGCCGCCCGAAAGGCCGATCATGCCCATGAGTTCCTCGGAGTCCACGAGATTCTTGGGACAACCAAAGCTGACGATGCCGATTTTCTTTTGATTCACGATAGGACCTGTTGCAGGAGTGGAGCAGGGGTCAATCAGTTGCCATCGGATTGTGCTTCCTGGATCTTCTCCCACTCTTCGAGCGTCATGAGGATATCGCGGGCCTGGCTGCCTTTGTACTCCCCGACGATCCCATCGTCGGCCATCATGTCAATCAGTCGCGCCGCGCGCGAATAACCGATTTCTAGGCGGCGCTGGAGGAGAGAGACGGAGCCGCGTTCGTGCTCCAGGACAATGCGCACCGCTTCGGGATAGAGGATGTCGCGTTCTTCGTCGCCTTTTTGCGCGGCGACACGATATTGGGCGAGCTCGATGTCGTATTCCGGGGCGCGCTGCCCGCGCACTTCCTGGCATACGGCGTTAATCTCGTTGTCACTGACAAACGTTCCCTGCGCGCGCACCAGACGCGATGTCCCCGGCGGGAGAAACAGCATATCGCCCATGCCAAGCAACTTTTCGGCGCCGCGCTGGTCCAGGATGACCCCCGAGTCTATCTTCGACGACACCTTGAAGGAGATGCGCGAAGGAAGGTTGGCCTTGATGAGGCCGGTAATCACGTCCACGGATGGCCGCTGCGTTGCGAGAATGAGATGGATGCCGACGGCGCGGGACTTCTGCGACAGCCGCGTGATGGACGCCTCCACTTCCTTCGATGCGATCATCATCAGATCCGCCAGTTCATCCACGATGATGATGACATGGGGCAGTGAGAAGGGCACGTCGTCAACCCGGGCCTCGGAGTCGCCTTCCGTGAGGATGCGCCGGATCTGCGCCTCGCCCAGTTGGTTGAACGCCGTGATGTTTCGAACACCTGTTCGTGAGAGGAGCGCATAGCGTTCGTCCATCTTCATGCATGCCCACTCCAGCACCGCGGCCGCGCGCTTCATATCGGTGACAACTGGGCTGAGGAGGTGGGGGAGGTCCTTAAAGCAGGCCAGCTCCACCATCTTCGGGTCCACGAGGAGAAGCTTCACCTCCTCGGGGCTTTTCGTCATGAGGATGCTGAGGATGATGGAACTCACGCACACGGATTTTCCGGAGCCTGTGGCGCCCGCTATGAGCAGATGAGGCATCTGGGCAAGGTCCGAAAAGAGAGGCACCCCCGCGGCGTCCTTTCCGAGCAGGAGCGGGATCTCATACTTGCGAGGGGTTGACAGGTAGGTATCCATTACGTCGCGCAAACGCACCATCTCGCGGTGAGTGTTGGGAACTTCAATTCCGACCGTAGACTTTCCCGGGATAGGCGCGACGGTCCGCACGCTCGGCGCCTTCGTCGCCATGGCGATGTCGTCGGACAGGCTGATGATCTTCTGCACCTTGATGCCCGGCGCAAGGGACAACTCGTATTGGGTGATCACCGGGCCGCGTTGAATCTCGACGACCTTCGCCTCGATGTTGAATTGTTTGAGCGTGTTTTCGAGTATCGCCGCCTTTTCGCGGATCAGATGCTCCTGCTGGGAACCGTCAATGGAGATGTGGCGATCGAGCAGATCAACGGCAGGATGGCGGTAGGGGGGGAGCGACCGTCTGGGGGCAGGCGTCGGCCTCGGCATTGCCGGCGCTCTCGATGGCATCGGGGATGGCTGCTTTCGTCTTGGTTCTGCCTCGGAAGTGAGCGCGCCTCGATCCTCGGCATCATCTTCGTCCTCGATCTCCGGCTCGGGAATGTACTCGGCGTGAACAGGCTCCGTTTCGGGACGTTCCGTTTGCTCGTCGGAAGGAGCGGGTGGGGGGGCGGCGGGGGAGTCTGTGGTTGCAGGGGCCGTGGCTGTATCGGGGGAGGACGGGCTATCGGGGACGACCGGATCGGGGGCCCGGCGTGCGCCGAAGATGTCCTGTAGTTGAGGGGCGGGTGGGGGCATCGCCGGGGGTTGCGGTTGAGCCGCCTGCTCCTCCGTCTGCTGTCCTGCGCCGCGCGAGGGCCGATGGGCGACTCTGAGGACAAACCGGATCCAATCGAGAAGCCGAAACTCCGTCAGCAGAAGTAGGGCAAGGAAAAAGGCGGCAAGGGCAAGCAGATGCGTCAGAAAAGGGGGAAAGACCCGCGCGATAGACTTGTTCAGGAGTATGCCGACGGTTCCGCCTGCGTAGCCCTCCGTGGTCCACAAGCTGGCCAGCGAGGCGCCTGAGAAAAGGAATAAAAGTCCCCCCGCGATGCGGATATACGCCTTCCTTGCGCGTCCCCATCGAATGATATTGAACCCCCACAAGGCGGCCAGAATCGGGACAGCGATGGCCAGCTTGCCCAAGGCGGTGGTGAAACCCCATGCGAGGTAGGCCCCAAGCCAGCCGCAGAAGTTGTGGACCTGGTCGTTGGGAGGATGGTCCGCAAACTTGATCGGATCGTGGGAGTCATAGGTAAGCAGGCTCAGGGCGGCGAAAACGCCGAACGTGAGGAGGAACGCCACTCCTGTAATCCTCAAAACATCGCGTCTTTCCACCTTGCGTTCGACCTCCGAGACGGGGACTCAGTGGCCTGTATGTCCGAAACCGCCGTCGCTTCGGGGAGTGTCTTCGAGTTTATCCTTGATCTCGATCTCCGCCCGCACGACGCGTTGGACCACGAGCTGGGCGATGCGCATGCCGCGCTCGACGACAAAGGGATCGCGCCCCATGTTGCCGAGGATGATTCCCACCTCCCCGCGGTAATCGCTGTCTATCGTGCCGGGCGAGTTAACGATGGTCAAGCCGTGCTTGAGGGCAAGGCCGCTCCGAGGCCGCACCTGCACCTCGTATCCGAGGTCCACGGCGACATAAAGTCCGGTGGGGATGAGTTTCACCTCGCCGGGCCGGATGACCACGTTCTCCGCAACGGCTGCGCAGACATCCATGCCGCTTGCCCCTTCGCTCATGTAGCGCGGAAGCGGGATGTCTTCGCAACCGTTCTTTCGTTTGATCTGAAGCTTCACTTGTGACATGGCATCTATTTCGCTGGAATCAGCGCAACGATCCTGCGTGCGAGACGCAGCTTGCCCACGTTCCTCATCCCGATCCGCGAGCCGTCGCGTCCGAGGATAACGGCATCAATTCTGACCGCGCCCATCGCGGCGGGCGAGTTGAGCACAATATAGTCAAGGTTCTTGGCATCGAGTTTCGCCCGCGCGTTTTTTTCCGCGTCGGCGGTTTCGAGCGCAAAGCCGATCAACAGCCGGCATCCTTTGCGTCGTCCGATCTCGGCAAGAATGTCTGGGTTCCTCACCAGGTCCAAGGTCAGTTTGGCCGGCCCTTTCTTCATCTTTCCCCGTGTGCGTCTGGCCGGGCGATAGTCCGAAACGGCGGCCGTCATGATGACGCAATCGGACCTCGGGAAGGCATCACGGACGGCCTTGCGCATATCAATCGCGCTCGTTACGGGGACTAATTTGACGCCGGGCGGGACGGTCCGCTCGACGGGGCCGCTGATGAGGACCACCCTGTGGCCGGCCGCCGCCGCCGCGCGGGCCACCGCATAACCCATCCTGCCGGACGACGCATTGCTGATGAAACGAACGTCGTCAATGTGCTCCCGAGTAGGGCCGGCCGTAACAAGTACCTGTGTCATCGGGTTTTCTTCAAAGCGTCCTCGATCACCCGAAGGATATTCGCCGGGTCCGACATGCGGCCCCAACCCACTTTGCCGGACGCGAGCCTGCCCTTTTCCGGACCGACGAAGACCATCCCCGCCTTCTTGAGTTCCCGGATGTTACGTTGGACGAAACGGTTATTGTACATGATATCGTTCATGGCCGGCGCAATGATGACCGGGGCGCTGCAGGCCATGACGGTGCAGGTGAGCATGTCGTCGGCAAGGCCCGAGGCGATTTTTCCGATGACGTTTGCCGTGGCGGGAGCGATGACAATCAGCTCGGCCGTCTCGGCGATGGAGATGTGGATGGGTTTTGACGGGTCTCGATCCTCCCATAGACTGGTGATGACCGGGTTGTGCGAAAGCGTCTGGAAGGTAAGCGGGGTGACGAAGCGGAGGGCCGATTCGGTCATGATGACGGTGACATCGGCGCCTCGCTGAGCCATGTCGCTTACAAGTTCAGCCGTTTTGTAGGCCGCAATGCCGCCTGTGACGCCGCACACGATCTTCCGGTCCTGTAAAATGTCCTTGCGGACCATGGACTATTCCTTCTCGTCTTCTTCCGATTCGGGGATTGGCAGCGAGGGCGCCTTGTCCGTCGGCGGCGCGAGGATGATCTTGCCCTGCTCGATTTCCTTGACGGCGATGTCAATCAGCTCGGCGGTGCTGGGGATTCGCGTGCCCTCGCGCCGGTGTTTCATGAGGGAAACAAGGCGCTTCTGCAGCAGCGCAGTCAGCTTGAACCGTCCGCCCACGACCTTGGTCAATTCCTCAAGCTTCTCTTGATCGAGAACCATAGAGTACCTCCAAAATGCACTCGGCCTATACTCAAGACGCCCCCGAACGCTTTGCTCGCTCTTTGGTCAAGATTTTCTTGACCTCGGCGACGGCGGCGTCGAGATCGTCGTTAACGACGACATAGTCATATTCCCCTGCGCGAGACAGTTCCATCCGCGCCTGCTCGTTGCGTCTCGCAATATCCTCCGGCGTATTCTGACGACGCTTCTCCAATCGCTGCACCGCTACCTCGGCGGACGGGGGCGCGATGAAGATGCTAACCGCTCCGGGAAATCGTCTGCGAATTTGCGCGGCACCCTCCACCTCGATCTCGAGGAGGATGGTGCGGCCTTGTTCAATCGCCGCCTCCAACGGCCTCAAAGGCGTCCCATACAGGTGCCCGCAGTACGTCGCGTGCTCCGCAAAATATCCCGCCTGAACCTTCGCCAGAAAGTCCTCGCGGTCAAGAAACCAGTAGTCTTCGCCATTGACTTCTCCGGGACGCGGCGCGCGCGTCGTCGCCGAGACAGAGACTTCCGCGTCAACCTCGGCTAAAACTCGCGCACATATGCTGCTCTTCCCCGCCCCGGACGGACCCGAAATAATCACCAGCAAACCGCCCCCCGCGTGTTCAGTCATGCGGGGTTTCCTTTGCATTTCCGTGTTCGAGTTTCTGCGCCAGCGTCGCAGGATTCATATGGGACAGGATTACGTGGTTGCTGTCCGTGACAATGATAGACCGCGTCTTGCGGCCGCTGGTGGCGTCAATCAGACGGTGCTGACGTTCCGCATTTTCCACAAGCCGCCGCAAGGGGGAAGAACCCGCCGCAGTAACTGCGACGATCCGCTGCATGGCGACAACATTCTGGAGCCCAATGTTCAGTATTTCTATCGGCATCCCGCGAATGGCTCCTGCCTATTCGATGTTAAGGACCTGCTCGCGCATGCGATCCACCTCGGCCTTGATCTCCACCACGTCCCTTATGATATCCGGTTCGCTTGCCTTGGACGCCATTGTGTTGGCTTCGCGCGACATCTCCTGGGTGATGAACTCCAGCTTCCGCCCCATGGGCCCGCCATCCCCCAGGATGTCGCGGATTTGCTGGACATGGCTTCGCATCCGTGTAATCTCCTCGCTGATATCGGAGCGTTGCGCGAACATGGCAACTTCGCGCGCCAAGTCCGTGTCAGTGATAGAAACGCCCGATCCGCTGAGAAGCTGCGCAATTCGGTCGCGAAGCCTGTCGCGATAGCCCTCCACCATGCGCGGCGTCTTGGTCTCGATATCGGCCAAGAGACTGGAAATGCTTGCGGCGCGCTTGATGAGGTCCTTGCCAAGCGCGCGACCTTCGTTCTCGCGCATGGCGATCATTTCCCCGATGGCGCCGCGGGTCGCCGCAATCAGCTTTTCGCGCAAAGCGCTCGACACTCCCCAGGAAGCGCTCTTTTTGCTCAACGTCCCAGGCAGGGGGATAATGGATGCCAGGCTGATATCGCCGTCTCCCCCCAGACTTTTCTGGATGGCGACAAGGGAGTTGTAGTAGGCGCGGATCGCATCCACGTTGAAATCATACTCCGCTTGCGGGTGAAGTATCTCATGCTCGAGGACGAGATAGATCGTTCCCCGTTCGATCCCTTCGCGCACCACCTTTTCCACATCCCCCTCGCAGGCCGACAGCTGCTCGGGCAGGCGCGATGTAATCTTCAGCGACTTGCCGTTCGTCGCCCGGATAAAGGCGCGCACGATGTACTCATCGTTCTTGATTTCGCACGCCCCATAGCCAGTCATGCTTCGGATCATAAACACCTTTCGACGGACGAGATTGCACTTACAGCCGGCGGCTGCCCGGGCTGTCTATCGGGACGCCTTTCTTGCACAAGGGGCAGGCGTTCGGTTCATACTGGCTTGCCTGCAAGACGAGCAGGCGCTCGAACGCCAGGTCCCCAAAGGGCCGCCCGCCGCTGCGATCCACCAGGGCCGACACGCCGGCCACCTTTGCCCCGGCGTCCCGTACGCGTTGGATGATCTCCTGCACGGAACCCCCCGTCGTGACGACGTCTTCCGCGACCAGGACCGTTTCGCCGGGTTCGATGCGGAAGTTGCGCCGCAGGGTCATTCGTCCGTCCTGTCGCTCCATGAAGAGACATCGTGCGTCGAGGGCGCGGGCGATCTCGTGAGCCACGATAACGCCCCCAAGCGCCGGCCCGACGACCACCTGGATTCCCGCATCTTTCCATCGCGCGGCGATCTCGGAACAGAGCGTCTCGGCGGTCCGAGGACGCTGAAGCACCAGCGCGCACTGGAGATATCGGTCGCTATGGAGGCCGGAAGAGAGTTTAAAATGGCCCCGAAGGAGGGCCCCCTCCTTCTCAAAAATTTTTAGGACGTCTTTTTCGTTCATCGTTGCGCCTTATTCCGCCTCTTTTTTAGGTTCTTTTTTGGGTTCGCCCTGCGACGGGGCTGCCGGCTGCGGGGCGGCCGGGGCCACGCCATCGGCCGCTTTGGGTGGGGAAGGAGCTGCGCTATCCTTGGGCGGGGCCGGCTCAGGCGCCGGGGATTCCGGCGCCGCCGCCGGCTGCGGCTCGATCCGGGTTGTCTGCTGCTGGGCCTTGGTCAGCGCAAGAACCAGAATCAGAAAAAGCACCGCCAGGAAGGCGGTCAGTTTTTTGATCGGGGTTGCGCTCGTGCCGAAGGCGGAGTCGCCCTCCATGCCGCCCAGGGCGCTGACCAGGCCGCCGCCCTTGGACTGCTGGAGGAGTATAAGCCCCACCAGCGCCACGCACAGCAGGCCCAGGAGCACCCGTAGAATGACCACAAATCCTCCTACGGCCAGGAGAATGATCAGCGCCACTACGACGGCGAACGTCCCGTAAACCTTCAAATACCTGCCAATATCTTCGTCCATTGCATCGTTTTCCTGAATCTATTGCACCGCAGCCATAACGATTTTCGAGAAGGAACCCGCATCGAGACTCGCGCCGCCGACAAGCGCGCCGTCAATGTCCGGCTGCCCCAGCAACGCCGATGCGTTGTCCGGTTTCACGCTTCCACCGTACTGGATGCGCAAGTCCTTGGCGATCTCCTCGTTGTACTTTTCCTGAATTATTTCGCGAACAAAGCGATGGACCTCCTCCGCCTGTTCGGGCGTGGCGGTTTTGCCGGTTCCGATGGCCCAGACGGGTTCGTAGGCGATCACCACGTCGGCCATTTGATCCGCCGTCACGCCGTACAGCCCGGCGACGACTTGGAACCCCACCACATCCTCCGTCCTGCCGGCTTCACGCTGTTCAAGTTTTTCCCCGACGCAAAGGATCGGTTTCAGGCCGATGGCGAGCGCCGCATGGACCTTTGCATTGACGAGGGCGTCGGACTCCCCGAAGATGTGCCTGCGCTCGGAGTGGCCGAGAATGACATAAGCGCAGCCGATGCTCTTGAGCATGGCTCCGGATATCTCGCCGGTAAATGCGCCGCTTTCCTCAAAATACATGTTCTGCCCGCCGACGCGGATGGAACTCCCTCGGGCCTCCTCACAGATGGCCGACAGAAGGGGGGAGGGAGGGCAGACGCCGATTTCGACGTTTGTGACGCCGTGTAGTCGGTCCTTCAGTTGCGCCACCAGGCCGCGGCCGGTGTCCGCCAGCATATTCATCTTCCAGTTGCCTGCAATGAAGGGTTTTCTCATCAAGATGCAGTCTCCTTGCGATGCGAGTTTGATCTTTTTTCCATAGTCTTTCCCATGGCCTCGGCGATGACTGTCACCTGGCCCATCATCTCCACAAAATCAGAGGGCAGCAATGCCTGTGTGCCGTCGCAGAGGGCCTTCTCCGGGCAGTGATGCACCTCCACTATCACGCCATTTGCTCCGGCGGCGATGGCCGCTCGCGCCATCGGAACAATCAGATCGCGTCGGCCGGTGCCATGGCTCGGATCCACAATCACCGGCAGGTGCGACGCCAGCTTCAGGGCCGGAACGGCGCTGATGTCCACCGTGTTTCGTGTGCCATCCTCAAACGTCTTAATCCCGCGTTCGCAGAGGATTACATTTGAGTTCCCCTGCGTCAGGATGTACTCTGCGGACATAAGCAGGTCCTTCACGGTGGCCGACATGCCACGCTTCAGGAGGATCGGCCTGCCCGTCCTGCCGGCCTCCGTGAGCAGGCTGAAGTTTTGCATGTTGCGCGCCCCCACCTGGAGCACATCCGCGTAGCGCGCCACCAGATCCACGTGCCGGGTATCAATTACCTCCGTAACGATCGGCAGGCCGAAGCGTTCCCGACATTCCCTTAGATATTTCAGCCCTTCTTCCCCCAGCCCCTGAAAACTGTAGGGCGATGTGCGCGGCTTGAACGCGCCCCCGCGCAGCGCCACCGCGCCCGCCATCTTCACGGCCTCCGCAATGGCGAAGAGATGCTCCTTGCTCTCCACGGCGCAGGGGCCGGCGATGACCGAGACCCGGTTGCCCCCAAATTTCGTTCCCCCCACCTGCACAATGGTATCTTCCTGCTGAAACTCCCGACTGGCCATCTTGTATGGGGCCAGCACGGGCATCACCTGCTCAACGCCGGGAATTGCCTCCAGCGGCTCGATGCGGATGCGATCCTCCTCGCCGATTACCCCAATGATCGTCCGCTTTACGCCGCGAGAGACCATCGCGTCGAGGCCCAACTCCTTGATCCGCGTCACGACGTGCTGGATGCCATCTTCCGTAATGCCAGGTTTCAGGACGATGATCATCGGTCGTCGGCTTCCCCGCTATTCCATCTGCGCCATGGGGTAGGATCCGAGGATCTTCATCTCCATGCACAGGTCGTCCACTTCATCAAGGACTTTACGGATCGTCGCATCCTCGCAGTGCCCCTCGAGGTCAATGAAAAAGCAGTAATCCCAGGCGCGCCGCTTGGTGGGCCAGGGAACAAGCTGGGTCAGGTTTATGTTGTGTTCTTTGAAAGGAAGCAGCAGATCAACAAGGGCGCCTGCACGGTTTTTGATCGAGCAAAGGATGGATGTTTTGTCGCGGTCGGTCGGCCCCGGGATCTCCCAGCCGAGGACAAAGAACCGCGTTGCATTATGGGGATGATCCTCAATATGCGCGCACAGGATGTTCAGGTCATAGAGCCGGGCCGCCTCCGCGTGGGCGATGGCGGCGACATTGGGTTCGTCGCGTGCGACCTGAGCGGCCTGGGTAGTGCTCCCGATATCCACCTGGGGGATGCCGGACATGTTGTTCTGCAGCCAGGTCTTGCACTGGCCGAAGACCTGTGGCTTCGAATAGACCCGTTTGATATCTTCCCGTTTGCATTTGGCCATCAGGTTGTGATGGATGGGCAGGAGAATTTCCGCGCAGACGCGCAGGTTGGCGTCAATAAACATATCGAGGGTGTCGCTGACGCTGCCCTCGGTCGAGTTTTCGATGGGGACGACGCCGTAGTCGGCGCGCCTCATCGAAACCTCCGTAAAGACCTCATCAATGCTGTGGACGGAAGAGTACTCCACCGATCCGCCGAACCTGCTTAGCGCCGCCTGGTGGGTAAATGTGCCGTCCGGGCCGAGGTAGCAGATTTGGAGGGGTTTTTCCAGGGCGAGACTCGCCGACATGATCTCCCGATAGATCGCCTGGAGGGACTTCCCCTGGAGGGGGCCTGTGTTGAGCGCACGGACCTTTTCGTAAACCTGCCGCTCGCGCTGCGGGGAATAGATGGCCATATTCTCCTTTTGCTTGAAGCGTCCGACCTCGGAGACGATGCGAGCGCGTTCGTTGAGGAGTCTTACGATTTGGGCGTCGAGCGCGTCAATTCTATCCCGGAGTTCATCCAGAGACACAAATACCACTCCCGAAGGGCGTTTGCCTGCGCTGCTCAAAATCATAATTGTATCACAGCATTTGGACTGTGTCAATGCTCGATTGGCGACGCGTAAGGTATTTTTTATCTGGATGTGTATTCGGCCTCGGAGACCGACGTCAGGGCGAAAAGTATCTGACGGCGCTTCCGGCAAAAGAATCTTGTAATTGCGCCCAGTGTATTGTACAATGTTCGCCGTATTGTGGCAGTGTAGGAGGTCATCAGCGCGAGGAGGCAAAGATGAAGTTCATCTCGGAAGATGGCAGAATTGTCTATTGCCCGGAGTGCAACAGGCCGAATCCTTTCAAAGATCCGGTGAAGGTGGGGCAATTCGGCTTGTGTCACGTCTGTCGTACACGGTTTCAGATCAAGATGATCTATGGCCACATCAAGCCGTTCCCGGTGGAAAGCATCTATCAGAGTTCGAAGGGGGAGGCAGATGGCAAGCGGCGCGTCCGAGGCACGCGAACAGATCACTGAGACGTCTGGAACATCGGACCCGGATGGCGGACCTACCGATTCGCATATCTGTTGTCATTCCCGCCTACAACGAGGCCTCCCGGATCAAGGATTCCCTGGGACGGATCGCCTCCTATTTTGAGCGACAGGCCGTTTCGTACGAGGTAATCGTCGTTGACGACGGCAGCACGGACGATACCGCTGCGGTTGTGCGCTCCATGGCGAAACGTATCGAACACTTGCGCCTTCTTACAAGCAACACCAATCGAGGCAAGGGACATGCCGTGCGCCACGGGATTGCGGCGGCGCGTGGCGACTATGTTCTGATGAGCGATGCGGACCTGTCCACGCCCATCGAGGAGGTCGAAAAACTGATGAGGGCCCTGAAGGTGGGGGGGTACGATGTGGCAATCGGGTCGCGGGCCATGCCGCAGTCCGACGTGCGGCTGCGCCAGACTCCGGTTCGAGAGGGCATGGGCAAGTTGTTTAACTTGTTGGTAAGGCTGCTGGTGATGCGGGGTTTCGGCGACACGCAGTGCGGCTTCAAGTGTTTCCGGGCAAATGCAGCGCGGCTAATTTTTACGCGGCAGAGGATTGATGGATTTTGCTTCGATGTGGAGGCGCTGATGATCGCCCGAAAGGCCGGGCTTCGGGTGAAGGAAGTCCCGGTGGTGTGGCTCAATTCGCCGGAGTCCCGCGTCCATATTCTGCACGCGCCGATTCAGATGTTTTGGGATTTGCTGCGGATCGCGCTGGGAATGTCGTAAATGCCGCATGTCCAGAAAAACGATTTTTTTGAATTGACAATCGCGTTTCGCTGCCGTATTATAAACGCGCCCAGGGGGGAATGAGGCTCAGGGCAGACTGATTTTCGTTGCAGGGAGGAGTAATGCGATGAAACGGGACGCCTCCGCGTTCAATAATGCAGTATGTGAACGGACCAAGGCGCTGCGGATAGAGTTGTGTGGTCCCCGCGGCAGGTCGGAACTCGCCAGTATGCTCGGAGTCACGGCGTCCACGTATCACTATTACGAGAAAGGCCGCGTCTTGCCGGCGGATTTGCTCGTCAAACTGTGCGATCTTACCAATGCTAATGTCGAATGGCTCCTGCTTGGCGTCGGGCCGAAATACCGGTCCCGGAAGGGCGGCGACAAGAGGAAAGAAACGAATAAAACCGGCAGGCGAAAGAAGTAAATTTCAGAGTCTGCTGCCATCGCCTGCCTGCGAGTCGTATCAAGCAACAAGCAACTCATCGGTGCGATAATTGTCTTTCGCGTGTTGATTTCGGGTCCCGCACTGGAAAAGGAGAGTCACATGCGACGGATTACGATCCTTGTCGGATTGGCGTTCATGTTGGCGGCTGCAATCTTGGTGGTGAGTCCTGATGCTCTGGCGGATGAGATTTCCCTCTTGCAGGCCATCGAGAAGGTGGAAAGCGAGACAAAGATGCTCGTGGTTCAGGCGGCAGTCGCCGGAAACTGTTATCAAGTAGTAGTAATTGGCGAGGGCAAAACCAAGAATTTCAACGTAGATCGTGCTACCGGGAAGGTGGAACTGTCGCGCGAAAAGGACTGGTCCGAGAAGTCCGAAAAGATCGCCGCCGCGGCGAAGGTCCCATGCTCCAAGGCGGCCGCCGACGCCTTGAATGAATGCAAGGGCGAGCTGCGTTCCGTAAAGGTCAGTCTCGGCAATGACGGAAGTGTGGAGTTCCACGTGTTCGTGCGCACGGAAGCAAAAGGAAACATGATGGCGAAAGTCTGCGCCGCCTCCGGGAAGGTGGGAACGGTTGAACCGACGGAAGGCGCCCCCACGGAGGGTTGCGAGTAAGTTCTGTGCCGCCGCAGGGGAAACTGTTCGAAGTAAGAAGAACAAATGGCTATTGAATTCATATGCCCACAGTGCGGGAAGCAGCAGCGCGTACCGGACTATAGTGTGGGAAAGGCGTTCAAGTGCCAGTGCGGGTACACCCTGATCGCGCCAGGCGAGGGGAAGATAAGCGGCTGGACCCTGCTTATGTTCGCCGCCATTGCCGTGGCCGTCCCGATGTTCTACTATCTCCTCTTCGTCAGTCCAACCGAGGCCCCCAAACCGCCGGCCGATGAAAAAACGGCGGCTCTGGAAGAACGCGCCGCCGAAACGCCCTCTCCCCCCACGACTGAGGACAACGAAACATCGCCCCCACGCACGCCGAAGGAGCCGGACTTTCTTCCGCCGCCCTTGCCCATGCAGATGATGGGCGGCGGCAAGGAATCCGCGCCCGCCGAAGGGAGCGCTCTCAAGGCGATTCAGCTCGGCGATGATGCCTTCGCCGAAGGCGCGTATGAGGATGCGCTGGCCCACTATCGTCAGGCCGCCGCCCTCGATTCGACGAGCCGTGCGGCTAAAGAGCGGATTGTGAGCGCGATGTTTAATGCGCGGCAGGAAGACAGAGCCATCGAGGAAGCCGAGGCCATGGTTGCCGCCGATCCGGAGGATGCGTGCGCTTCCTATCTCTTGGGTTGCATGTGTCGTCGCGCGGGACAGTTGCCGGAAGCGCTCACGCGACTTAGAGCGGCCGTAGAACTGGACCCGAATAATTTCGCCGCCCGGCACGAACTTGCCATCCTCCATACGGATACTGGCCGCCAGCAGGAGGCAATCAGCCAACTGTATGAGGCGATCGCCACCTGTCGAAAACTCCTGGAGGATGGGCGCAATGACGCACGCCTTCACGTTGCGCTTGGCACCTTCCACGGCCGGGTGGGGAACCAGGCAGACGCCGACAAACATTTGGTGGAGGCCGCGTCTCAAAGCCAGGATGACGTCGGCCTGCAGTATATCCTCGCAAAGGCATATATCGAACTCGGACGGAAGCGGGAGGCGCAGCAACACGCCGAACGCGCAAAATCCCTCGGACACCGGGATGCGCAGAGACTGTTGGAGCAATTGGCCCCCTCCTCCGCCGCACCTTCCGCAACGCCGCATTGAATGGTGCGCCTGCGCGCCCATTCCCGCCCTCGTCACCGCGAATGCTGAATCGTCCGAATGTTCTGCCGGGAGCGATGTCTGCATTCCCGATAATGGATCTGAACGGAATGCTCCTTGAAGGAATAGACATTGTAGACGAGGGAGTTCTCGATGCGCGTGGCGTCCATCCATGTCGTGGTCGGCGGGCCGGCGCAGATGATGGCGAGGTTGTGGCGCTTAAAGGTATGGGAGTGCCAGCAAAATGGGTGGTGCTTGTGTCCGTGCAGGACGAGGTCAACCCGCGCCGAGTAGAAGAGTTCGAGCAGCCGCCGGGCTTTTCGCATGCCGCGAATGCTATCGCCCAATTGATTGACGGGGAGAAGCAGGAGATGATGGTGCATGAGGACGACCTTTGTCTTCTCCCTTATCGCCGGCGCAGTCAGAATCTGTTGAAGTTCGCGAAACTGACGGTTGCTCACCGTCCCGAGGGCATTAAGGGCCAGCGCTTGTCGAGGGACGCGGGAAGTGGTATCTACGCCGATTAAGGCAATTTTTCCCCTGTCAACCAATTTTACGAAGGGAAATATGTGTGTCTTGCCGTGGCCCAACTCGGGCGGGTGCAGGTCGGGGATGAGATGCCCGAAATAGTCCATGAAGCGCCACAATTTCCGCGGCACACGTGTAGTGTGCGTCCCGTGTTTCTGCCGACGGGCATAACAGACGTCATGATTCCCAGGGATTATGCTGAGTGTTTGCGAACCACCCAGAGGGGCGAGCAACCGCGCCGCGTCTTCATACTCATGGAGGGCTGCTGATTCCGTCATATCGCCGGTGACAACAACGTGATCCACCTCGGCGCGGGCGATGTCCGACAAAACGAAGGCAGCCAGGTCCCGCGCGTCGGGGTGAGCGCGATACACAAGTCGCTTGATTCGCATGGTGAGCGGTAGCCTCCCGCCGCACAGGTGCAGATCAGAAAGGTGCGCAATGCGATACTCTCCGGGTTGCTTCGGCGGAAGTTCAGTGGTAACGACGGAGTCTTCGGACAGCATGTGTTGACATCATCTATATTTTATGTAAGCCTTCTGGCGAAGTTCTGCGATAAATTCCTGGAGGCGCTGGTTCATTCGTTCCGTCTCCATGCGCGTCCTGATCTCTTCCTCCACCTCCTCGAAGGGGGCCTTTCCGCCGCGCCTCAGATCAACGACCTGAAGTATGTGAAATCCCTTCGGGGTTTCGATGACCGGGCTGATCTCGCCCGGGTTGAGAGAGAACATTGCCTCATCAATCTGCCCTCCGAAGGCGGGGCGTTTCATGAAATCCCACAGGCCGCCGTTTGCGGCGTGAGGATCCCGCGAATTTTCCTTCGCAATGGCGGCAAAATCCGCCCCTTCGACAATCTTTTGGTGAAGCGAATCCGAAAACGCCCTTGTCTTCTCGCGCGAACCATGCGCCGTGAGAGGAATGAAGATGTGAAGCGATTTGACTTCCTTCTCCCGCGTATAGTCGCCTATGTGTGCGAGATAATATTCGCGGACCTCGCGCGGCGTCACCGACACTCTATCACGCACATACTTCTGGTGAACCACGCGAATGAGAAGCTCGTCGCGCGTCCGTTCCTTTTTTTCCTCGATGGTCTCGCCGCCCTTGGCGAGAATCTTCTTCAGCTGAAGCAATGAGCCGGCTTGAGCGATCAGGTCCTTGATAATCGTGTCCACGTTCCGATCCAGGAGGCTCGGCTCGATCTCCTCCGCCGCGACCATGCGCTTGCCTTCCTGGATCATCAATCGTTGGTTGATGAGACGCTCGCAAAACTGTTTGTAGATCGTCCGCGCCTGCATCTCGAATTCCGCGCCGGACGCGCTCCGCTTCAGCCGTTCAATCGTCGGCGAGGCAAGCTTGTCAATCTCGCCCATCGTGATAATATCATCGTTCACGACGGCGACGATGTTGTTCTTCTCATCGGGGGATGCAACCCCGATCAGAAACAGGATCAACACGGCGCTGCCAAGCATGCAACTTGAGCGGTTAGCCATCGGTCTCCCTCATATGGTGCTGCACAGACATACATGCTTCATTCTACCACACTCCGGCCAAATGTCAACACGATGTTGCGGAGGATCGGAAGCGCGTCCGGCAAGTGGAATCAGATTTATGTTGACGATAGTGAGACTCTCTGGTAGGGTATATTCAGTCTCGATGGCCCCGAAGTCGGACGGGGAGAGGAATACTCTGTATGACAGACGTCAACAGCCCGGCGACATACAAGCCAAGTGGTCGGTGTGCGCCCCGGGGAATGGCCGTCATGCTCGCTTTGGGCTTTGCCGGGACAATGGCGGCCTGCATCGTGATTCATCTCCTCGGACGGGTAGCCTACATCGGTATCGTATTCGCGCTACTCCTGGGGCTGGGGGTGGGGGGCGCGACGCTGTTGGGCGTTCGCATTGGGAACTGTCGCTTTCCTCTCGTCGCCGGGCTGGTGGGCATTATTCTGGGCCTTGGCGGCTATGCGACGCTTCATTACCTCAATTATCGCTCGCGGGTGAGTAGCTTCAGGAAGTCCGTAGAAAGTAAGTTGCAGGCGGAGTCTCCTGACGCGCAGCAAGCGTCGGAGGCGTTGGTGAGAGAGCATATGGTGAGGGAGTGGGGGAGTACGGGCTTTGCAGCCTATCTCAAGGGATGGCGCAAGGGGATCCGCCGGTTGTTTTGGGTTGTGGAGATTGCTTTGGTCGCCTTCCTCGCGGCGATTGTTCCTTATATGGCGGCACAGGATCCCTTCTGTGAGGCATGCGAGCGCTGGTGCGACCCCAAGGAGGTAGTTGTGGCGCCCCTGGACGCGCGGGAGCAGATCCTGGATGCGTGCAAGCCCGAAAAGGCGGCTCAATTGGCCGCGTTTGTGAAAGTGGAGGAGGGTCTTAGCCGGTGTGTTGTGGACCTCCATTATTGTCCAGCGTGCAGGAGAACGGGTTTTGTGAGCGTCCGTACGTTGGAGGAACGCGGCGCGGCCGGCACGAAGGAGAGTGTGATTCTGTCCGAAGCCGTCGTAACGGGCGACCAAGTGGCCGCGTTGAGCATGAAGGAGAACCTCGACCACACCAAAGCCAAAGACGATGACAGGGCATCCTCGATCCCTGACAAAAGCGACTCAGGGAAAGAACAGAATCCAGCCTGCGAAATCTCGACGGAGGAAAGCGCCAAACAACCCAGCGCAACGCGCGACGCTTTGCAGGATTCGAAGAAGGACGGTCTGAACGATGGAGAAGTGTAAACGTTGTGGCGCAGATGTGCAGCCCGGCCAGAAGATATGTGAAAACTGTGGTTTAAGATTGGCGGCGCCAAAAAGCGACAACGGCGGAAGCGGCATCCGGTTGGCGGGTGGATCAGGGCCGGCGAGAGCGCCATCCCCAGCGCCTTCGGCGAGACCCGCGCCGCCTCCCGCGCCGCCGGATCTCCAGGAGCCGGCGGTCCCGACGACTTCTTCTGCCCGATCGCATAAGACGCTTCAACCATCCGCCAGAAGTTCTCTAACGATTGCCGGCGGCGGCAAGACCCAAACGCCGGCGCCGCCGCCGTCGTCCGCGGCGGAATCGGGCGAGAAGACGTTGTGCCCAGAGTGCATGCAGTCGTTTGATGCCGCTCATATGACCGACTTTCAGGGAAAGCTCTACTGCCCGAACTGCATCGCAAAGATTTCAAAGGAGAAGGACAAGCCGCGCGGTCAGGCGGCTGTGGAAGTCGCCGGCGGGGGACCCGTGGAGCAGAAATCCCCCGCGCTTCTGAAGCTGCTTGTTATCCTCGGTTTCATCGCGCTGACCGTAGGCGTTGCGTTCAGCGTCTACTATATTGTCACACAGAAACCTCCTCTGCCGCCTCCGGTGAAGATAGAGGATACTGTTACCGGCGTTGACGGCGCCCCGCTCTCGGTTACCCCGGCAAATCCGGTGAAGGAATTTCCTTTCATCGAGGTGCCGGTTTCGAAAGGCGAGCGGGTTTTTCGCTGTCCGGTATGCCAGCAGGAATGCCCTTTCTCCGGCCCTCAGGAGCAGTCGTGCCTCGAATGCGGGCGAAAGCTCCTTCCCGTGATTGCCCGCGATTTTCCTGACGTGAAGTATGTTGCCAAGGATGGAGATGTAGCAGTTTTGCAGCTTGGCGATAAGGAACTGCGGGCAAAACTCGGTGAGGAAATCATGCCGGGATCGGGAATCAAGATCGAGAGGTTCACAGAACTAGGATTGATGCTGGCGAAAACAGAGACAATCAAATACGTGAATCACCGAGAGGAAGGTGCGGGTGAACAAACTCGCGAGGTGATCGTCCACACAGAAATCCCGAAGTTTCGGGAAGGGGGGTCCATTCCGGTTGAAGTGATGCGCGGGACAAAAAGCCTGACATGCGACGGAAAATGGAAAAACCGAGTATATCACAAAGACCCTATCATCATGCCGCTCAAATACATGGAACCCGGCGCCCACACGGTCCCCTGCGCCAACCAGGACTGCTGGAATGTCTTCGAAGTAACGGTCAAGGACTTCCCAGAGATTCGTATTCCCATCACCAAGCTGAGCGACAAGGTGAATTGTCTGCAGTGTGGGGCGGAACGATATCTCGTGCCGCGCGGACGGCCGGAAGTCTTTCAGTGCACAGGCTGCGACCGGCAGATTGCACTTTACCTCTGGACGGTAAAGGACGTCTCTTTCCTCCGCAAGGAGGGAGACCAGGCCGTTATCCGGCACAAGGGCGCGCAGATTCGCGTCAAGATCGGGCAGGAGCTTGCTCCGGGTTCTGGCGTCAAGATCGAGGAGATCGGACAGGGGGATGGGGGGGAATTCCTGCGCGTGAGCGCAAACGTCAACGTTGAATACGAGGAATTTGAGGACGGCAAGGGCATCAAGAAGAGCAAAGTGATTTCGCTGCAAGACCAGATCGGCAAGGTGGAAGAATAGAGGCTACCCTAATGTCGGCCCGTGCGCCCCTTATATCCGTTGTGGCTTTTGTATTTGCCTGGAGCCGCTTCTGCTCGGCGGGACTCTACTATGAGCAGGAGAGCCGGATGAAGCCGGCCGATAAAGATGGGCCGACGTCCGTGGTGCGGTTGAGGATCTTTGTTCAAGGGGACAACATCCGGATCGAGCGGGTTGACGCCGGGCAGGTTATCATCGCTCGCCTCAAAGAAAACATTGTGTGGTCAATTGATGAGAAAAAGGGCGTGTACTACGAGGCTGCGCTGGAGGAGATTGCTACCAACTGGCGCAACATGCGGCGAGAGAAAGGGATCGAGGAAAAAGAAGCGAGCGCGGTTTCATTGAAGCGCGGGGGAGAGAGAAAGTCAATCCTATGGCATGATTGCGACCACTACATCCTGGACATGGATGGTAAGACGCTGTTGGAGGTTTGGACTGACAAGGACTTCGATTTCCCCGAAAAAGAAACCATCTATGAATTTCGGGCGCGAATGGGAGAATTGTCTCCCGGTGTGTTCCAGGAGATACGGAAGGTCCAGGGATTCCCGTTGCGGATGAATGGATTCACCTACGTTGGGACCGAGTCAATGGTGTCGCTGCGCGAGGTCAAGTCAATCCAGCGTCAGGACATTGACGCCGAAAAATTCAAGCTGCCCGACGGTCTAAGGAAGACAACGGTCGGAGAGTAAAATAGATCCCGCATGATTGCAACTCATGCTCGCTGCAAAGGAGCGAATGTCTTGAGCAAAGTCAAGTTCGCCGTTGCCTTGATTCTCGCGCTGACCGTCGGCTGCGCCCAACGGAAGCTCCCGTGCATCGCCAAGGTGTATGTGGAGCAGGTCCCTGTCATCCATACCGCAGTCATCCTCCCGATTGATGATCGCGGTGTCGTGGATCAACCCATCCCAAGGACGGTCGGCATGGGCCACTACGAACGGACGAAAGACAGCGGGGCCATGCTGCGTGAGGTGGTGAAGTATGAGATAGAAAACGCGGCCGGACTCGGGGTTGTGGACTTTGAGGCAATAGACAAGATATTGAACGGCCGGGTGATTACTCCAGACGAACTTACCAATGTGGATGGCGACGAACCCATAGGGATCGGCCTGCGGGTCGGCGCCGATGTGGTGGTGGCCGGACGGATCCGGCTCTGCGGCGAAGAGGATGCCCCGAAGAGTCCGCGATCCTATGTCGTGGGCGAACTCTACGTCTTCGAGTCGAAGAGCGGGCGGCTCATTGCCGGGCTGGACATGAACGCGCTTGACTATCCTGAGTCGTGTCGCCACGTGGCGCACAAGATGTGCACCAGGCTTTGTCTGAAGCTTCGCGAACTCAAACAGGCCGCGCTGGACCGGGAGAATCAGCTTCAACACGAGCTGCACAAGAAGCGCAACCCACTACCCCATGCCGACCGATACTGACAAACTACATGGAAATGAAGTAACGAGGAGAATAGGAATGGCGAAAAAGATCGCAATCGGAAGTTGGGCCTATTGCTTCGGGCCTTATGCAAACAATCCGGTGAGTCTTGAGGAAACCGTAAATAAATTGGCCGAGCTCAAGTTCGACGGCATCGAACTCTGCGGCTTCCCGCCGCACGCCAACCCGGACGACTATCCCAAAAAAGGAGATCGAAAAAAGTTGAAAGACCTGATCGCCGGGAAGGGCCTCGGCATTGCGGGTTATGCCGCGAACTTTATGAATGTGCCTCCGGCCACGGCCACAGACAAGGATTACCTGGCCTGCTTCAAAAAGAACGTGAAGATGTGCGTTGATCTTGGTATTCCGAAAATTCGTGTAGATACCGTCAGCCCGCCCCCATATCCACAGGGCATGAGCGCCGGCGAAGGCATGAAGAAAATTGCGAAGGTCTGGAAGAAGGCGGCGCAAGTAGCCCAGGACAACGGCATCCTCATGGTCTGGGAATTCGAACCGGGCTTTGCTTACAACAAGCCGAGCGAAGTCGTCAAGATGATTGATGCGGTGGGCCACCCGAACTTCACCATTCTCTATGACGCCTGCCACGCGCATATGTGCGCGGTGGTCGCCGCGCGCCAGGCCGAGCCGGTGGAAAAGCTCAAAGGCGGTGCTGTCGAATTTGCCGGGATGCTGAAGGGCAAGATCGGCCACATCCACCTGATTGACTCCGACAACACCCTCCACGGCAACGAGACCAGCACCCACGCCCCCTTTGGGCAGGGCGTCCTGGATTTCGATAAGATCATGCCCGCCATTCTTGCGGCCGGGTACACCGACGAATGGTGGTCGGTAGATCTATGCTTCTGGCCCCAGGCATGGGATGTGACGGCCGAGGCCAAGAAGTTCCTCGACGGACTGCGGGCGAAATACGGGAGCTGATTTCCTCCGATTTCAGAAGACCCTCTACAGTATGCAGGAGTGATGCAATGGCGAAGAAAAAGATGATGGCGCAGGTGTTCTATGAACCCAACAAGATGGTCTACGAGCAGGTGGATGTCCCCGAGATTGGCGATGACGAGGTACTGGTCCGCGTGAAGGCTTGCGGGATTTGCGGTTCGGATATCGCCTACTATTTTGGCGACAGCCCGTTGGAGACGAAAACCGGCAAGGGCCCCCTCATCCTCGGCCATGAATTCACCGGCGAGGTGACCGAGGCGGGAAAGGTCGCAAACAAACTCTTCAAGAAGGGTGATCGCGTCGTTCTCGATCCGCTCCAGTACTGTTACTCTTGCGACATCTGCAGCAAGGGCCAGATCAATCTCTGCGAGAACAAGGCCGTTCTCGGCGTCAGCGTGAACGGCGGCTTCGCGGAGTACGCCAAGTCCAAAATGACATCCACCGTCAGGCTACCAAAGAATGTGAGCTACGAAGACGGCGCAATGACTGAGCCGTTGGCCTGCGCGTTTTATGGGGTGCAGAATCTGAAGGTGGAATTGGGGAACTTCTGCGTCGTGTTTGGCGCGGGGGCTATCGGGCTGATGATGCTCCAGCTCATCAAGTCGAGCGGCGCGAGCAAGGTCGTCCTGGTGGATGTGGTTGACTACCGTCTGCAGGCCGGGAAGAAACTGGGCGCAGATGTGATTCTCAATGTGGCGGAGGAGAAGTCCAAATACTACTGCAAGGACCTGAAGAAGACCATCGAGACGCTGACCGACGGTCGGTTCGCCGATCGCGCCATCACTCCCACTGGCTCGGTGAAGGCCATGGAGACAGCCCTCGACATTACCGGGCGACGGTCGGTCATTGTCTTCTTCGGCCTGCCCGGCGCGAACGATTACGTCCGAGTGCCCGCGCTGAAGTCAATCTTCTGGGACAAAACGATTCGCTTCTCGTGGCTCGCGCCCCTCACATGGCCCTCGGCGCTCCAGGCCCTGTCCGCAAGCCTTGTTGATGTGAGCAAGTTGGCCACGCATACATACGCGCTGAAGGACCTGACCAAAGGTATCGCCGAGGTCAAGGCTCGAAAGGGCAATCCCCTCAAAGCCCTTGTGAAGCCTTAAAATGGATGAGCATCACCCGGATGGTTGGAGGATAGAATGAAAACAGGCGTCAACACACTGCTATGGGCCGGGATGTTCACCGACAAGGAAATCCCTCTCATCCAGAAGAGCAAAAAGGCTGGCTTCGAGGTCTGTGAAATCCCCCTTTTCGATCCCGACGCCGTCACGACGGCGAGGGTCCGCGCCGCCGCCGATAAGGCCGGGGTCGAGATGGCCCTTTGCTGCGTGGTCCCCACGAATGCGAATCCCATCGCCCAGCAGAAGGCCGTGCGAACGAAGGCGACCACGCGACTAAAAAGGCTGATCAATGCCTGCAACGCCCTGGGGGGGCACATCATCTGCGGGCCGACCTACTCCCCCGTTGGTCACTTGGTGGGGCGGGGGCGCACCCGGCAGGAGTGGAAATGGTGCGTCGCCTGTTACAAGGAGATCATGCCTCTGGCCGAGGATCTTGGCGTCACAGTCGCCGTCGAGCCAATTAACCGCTTCGAGAACTACTTTATCAATGTGATTGACGATGTCCTGGAGTTGATTGAGGATGTAGGCAGCCCGAACCTCCGGGCGCAGCTCGACACCTTCCACATGAACATCGAGGAAAAGGATTCGCCTGCCGCCATCATGCGGGCCGGGAAGAAACTTGCCCATTTCCATGTCTCCGAGAGCGACCGGGGCGTGCCCGGCACGGGACAGGTGGACTGGGCGGGATGCTTCAAGGCCCTGAAGGCGATCAACTACGACGGGTGCCTGGCCGTCGAGTCGTTTAACGCGGCGTTGAAGGAAATCGCCGCGGCCACGTGCATCTGGCGAAAAATCGCGCCATCCCAGGACGCCATCGCGAAGGGCGCGTTGAATGTGATCAAAAAATACTGGTGAGCCCCGCGTTGCGGACGAAGGAACATCGTGAGCAGAGCGCCCCGGCGCTCTGTTCTCTTTTGGGGACGGGTGATTATGCGACTTGCCTTCCTAAATGCGCGAATTCGCACGATGGACGAGCGGCGACCGCACGCCGACTCACTCCTTATCGCCGGGCCGCGAATCGAATGTGTGGGTCCAGCCCCTCAGATCATACCTATGGCGGATAAGATGATTGACATGCAGGGGCGCGCCATCCTTCCCGGTTTCATTGACGCTCATGTGCACGTGGTCTGGACCGGTATGGCCCTTGATGCCGTGGACTTGGTCGGTGTGCGGCGGATCGCCGACATCGTTGAACGACTCCGGCAGGCGGCGCGCCTTGCGCCGAAAGGTGATTGGATTTTCGCCGAGGGCTATGATCGGTCCGTCATGGAGCAATACGCCGCCCCCACCCGCGGCGACCTGGACCGTGCGTCAACGGAACACCCCATCCTTGTCCGGGCGCGAGGGGGACACTGTTCTGTGGGCAATACAGAGGCCATTTCACTGATCCAACCAAGTTCGGAAGCCGCAGACGGCGTTCTCGACGGGGAGGATAATCGAAAGGCTCTGACGGTGGCAGGACAGCGCCTCGATGACGGAAGACGTCTGGAGGCGGTCCGCCGTTGTATGGACTTTGCACTCTCGAAGGGCGTGACGACCGTCCACGCCATGCAGCGTGTTGCCGGACAGGGGGATCCGTTTCCTGCTCGCCTGAGCGATACAAGATTTCGCGGGCGAATTGTCGTTTATCCCACGACGACCGATGTGGATTGGGCTGTGCGAAACGGTTTTCAGCGAATCGGCGGGTGTCTCTTGATTGACGGGGGAATCGAGGCGCACACCGCGGCGCTGTTTGGCGGTTATGCCGACCGTCCGGAGAGGAATGGACGCCTTTATTTTTCCAATGAAGCCCTCATCCATTTCATCAAGACGGCAAATGAGGCCGGGCTGCAGACCGCCGTTCACGCGATTGGCGACCGAGCCATTGCACAGGTTCTCGACGCGCACGCGACGATCTTCGGGCAACGCTCATGCGGGGAACGGCGGCATCGGATCGAACATTTTTTGCTTCCACGCCGGCAAGACGTGGAGCGAGCGGCGGCGCTTGGCATTGCCGTCTGCGCCCAGCCCGCATTTGAGTGGTTCTGGGGAGGGCGCAAAGGATGGTTTGCCCGATTCTTCGGGGAGGAGCGCATGATGTGTTCTACGCCGCTTCGATCAATGGTCGCGGCCGGGGTATTGGTGGGAGGGGGGTCGGACAGTTACGTCACCCCGATTGATCCGATTCTTGGTGTGTGGGCATGCGTCCAGCACCCGAACGAGAAGGAGCGCCTCACGTCCACGCATGCGCTGCGGTTGTTCACGGTGGACGCCGCCAGACTGGCCTGCATGGAGGATGAAGTGGGGACGATCTCCCCCGGGAAGCAGGCCGATCTTGTTGTGCTTTCCGATGATCCATGCGACTGTCCGCCAGAAAAACTCGCCGCGATTAACATAGAACAAACATGGGTCGCCGGCGAGCCTGTCTGGCAACGACAGCAATAATCTTCGGTAGAAACTCGCCCCGAATCGTGCTTGTCGCGTGGTGCGCAGCCATATAGGAAAAGACCGCCCACCGGCAGAAAACTATCTTTCCTTGGGTAATGCGGTCGAGAAAATGCGTGAACGAGAGAGTTACGACAGGAGCACGGTGAATGTGGAGGGCGCGACGGGGTGTGCACCCATTAGGACAGATAGTCCATGTCGCTGATTTCCTCGCCGAACTCCGATGCAATCTCCAGCGCGATCATTTGCTTAGGCTCGAGAACCACTTTGCGGTAACGTTCTTTGATGAGTTCTAACCGCGCCAACTTTCGTTGTCTTCTCCATCCAGAACGACGAGTAACAATAGCAATCATATGTCTCCTCTTTTAGACTCGAACAAGAGATGTTCGCCAGATGAAAGCGAGAAGGGCAAATAGTATATAGGTTTCCGTTTCGTTGTCAAGTATTTTTTAAAAAATATTTGAATTTTTTTGGATGCCGGAATTGGCGCCTATCAGATGCAATTTGCACAGAGCAAGAGATGCGCGCAATGGCGCATGACTCATCCTTAATGCTTTGCGCAGCAATTGCTTATGATAATATTTGCGTGGCGATGCGCCCTTTAACTGCGCGCTCGGATGTCCTCGGCCCTGTCCGAGGCAAGCTGCTGCAGTTGTTGCGCGAGGTCGTCTTTGGCAAGATGTTCGCGCAGATTTCCGAGGACTTCGTCCAAGACCGTGACAGTCTTGCGCGCATCTTCTTCTGAATGGGAATAGGTGACAAAAAGACACCCCCCTCTTCGAAGGAGCACGCCGCGCAGGGCGCACTCCTGAAGCACGTAAAACCACATGTCCTGCTGGTCCGCGTTGGGATAGTCTTTGGCAGCAAGTTTCATCGTGGCCATGGGAGCAAGGTCATCGCATATCTTTTCAAAGCCGTGTTTTTCCGCTGCGGCGTCAATACCGTCGGTGATCCGGCGGGCGCATTTCCATATCTCGTCGAAAACAGGTTTCTCGCGGTATTCCTTGCAGGCGGCCACCAGTGCAGCGAGCGAAAGCGCCTCGCCGCCGTACGTGGTGCTGATCACCAGATTCTCCGACTTCTGCATCACATCCCTGCGACCCACAACGGCGGCAACAGGCATCCCGTTCGCCATGCCCTTGGCGAAGCAGGCCATATCGGGGACAACCCCGAAGTACTCCTGCGCCCCCCCTCGGGCGAGACGAAAACCCGTAACGATCTCATCAAATATGAGAACCGCGCCGTGTTTCGTCGTCAGATCTCGAATAGCCTCAAGGCAGCCCGGCTTGGGGCCGCCGCGTCCTGTAGGCGTAATAATGGCTGCGGCAATCTGGTTGGGATGATTGCGAAATATCTTATCAAGAGACGACGCATCGTCGAGCGAGAATCCTATTGTGTAGTCCTTGAGCGCTTCGGGCACCCCGCCATCGCTCCTGCCGGCGGACCATTGGTCATGCCAGCCGTGATATCCGCACGAGGCGACCTTCTGCCGGCCGGTGAAGGCGCGGGCGATACGCACCGAGGCAGAGGTCGCCTCCGCTCCGCTCTTTAGAAAGCGAACCATCTCCGCGCAGGGGATCGCGTCAATGAGTTCCTGCGCCGCTTCGATCTCGAGAGGACTGAGCAGTCCATATACGATGCCTTTCTCGATCTGCTCGCGGATGGCGCGGTCAACACACGGATACCGGTAGCCAAGCGTGATGGGTCCAAGGGCCATGACATAGTCAATGTATTTGTTCCCGTCAACATCCCACACGTGCGCCCCTTCGGCGCGGTCCACGTAGATCGGATAGGCCCCGTAGGCGAAGTTCTTCGCTCGTTTGCTCATGGTTTGCGACCCGCCGGGGATCAAATCGAGCGCCTTTTGCCAGAGATTGAGTGACTGGGAAATGTTGAGTTTGGACATGAAACTCCCTCCGGGAAACATAAATATTTCTTCAGAGAACGTTTGCGTCACGGCATGTCGGATGCCATAGCGTGCGAGCGAAGATCATCGTCGCGATGTTGAATGGATCGGAATCAGTGTTCTCGGGAGAGACGCAGCCCTGTTCCGTCCACCGCGCCTCCTCGGCGAATGTCGCGCCCCCGCGGAGATGCTCTCCGATCATCGGCCGCCGTTGGAATCTTTTCCATTTTGAATTTAAGGGCGAGGTTGTTCTTACTGTCGGCCCAGTGCAACGCCTCTTCCTCCGTGATATAGCCGCTCTTGACGAGATCATACAAACATAGGTCGAATGTGATGCAGCCTTCGGGTCGGCTGGCGGCCATGGCGGATTTCACCTCGGAGATTTCCCCGCGCTCTATCAGTTCCTGGATGCGAGGCGTATTGAGGAGGATCTCATAGGCAGGAATCATGCCCGTGCCGTCATGCCGCGGAAGCAGTCGAAGACTGACGATGGCGTTGAGTTCCAGCGAGAGCTGCTGGAATATTTGGTGATGGGCGTCCAGGGGAAAAAAGCTGAGCAGTCGCTCAAGAGCTTGGTCAGCCGTGCTGGAGTGCAGCGTGGCGAGCACCAGGTGGCCTGTCTCGGCGAAGTTGACCGCTGCGGTTACCGTCTCCGTATCGCGCATCTCGCCCACGAGAATAACGTCCGGCGCCTGGCGCAGGATATTCCTCAACGCGGCGGCAAAAGAATCGGTGTCAATGCCTACCTCGCGCTGCGTGACGATGCTCCGTTTGTGTTCGTAAAGGAACTCGATCGGGTCCTCCACTGTGATGATATGCCCCTCCACATGGGTATTTCGGTAGTCAATCATGGAGGCCAGTGTAGTGGACTTGCCGGTTCCGGCGGCGCCTGTCAAGAGGATCAGGCCGCGCTTCTCGAGAGCCAGTTCGGCAAGTTGATGCGGCAGATGAAGCTCCTCGAGGGTAGGGATTCTCGATTTGACATACCGTATGACCATGCCGATGGTGCCGCGCTGTTTCAGGATGTTGACGCGGAAGCGTCCGACCTCGGGAATTCCGTAGCCAAGGTTCATCTCCTGGGTGACGGCGAATTCGGCCGCCTGGGCTTCATTGCAAATCTGGCCGACCATCTCCTGCAGGTCCTGCGCGGTTAGTTTTCCGTCTGAGGATTGGAGGTGCTGGCCGCTCACCTTGAGTGTGGCTGGGCGTCCGACCGTGAGGTAAAGATCTGAACCGTCGTTTTCAACCATCCAGGTCAGATAGTTGTCAATGTGCTTCATCTGATTCCTCCGACATTTCTACGCACGGGCGCATTGCGCCGGAAGCCCTTACTGTCCGCCAGAAGCCGCTTTATCGCGCCATTGCTCAAAGTCGTCGCGCGATTCGCGTCCCCCTTCCTTCCCTCGCTTGACCGCTTCGGTAGCCTTCTCCTGCAGGCCGTCCATTTCCACCGCGTCCACAAGAAATTCCTTGCTCACGATACCCTGGGCTACCAGTCGCTCCAGCGAATGGGCCATGGTAATCATTCCCTGTTGCGACTGCGTCTGGATGATAGATGGAATCTGGAAAGTTTTCTGCTCGCGGATAAGGTTTCGCACGGCGGGCACGGCCACCATGACTTCAAACGCCGCCGCCCGACCACCGCCGATTCGCGGCAGCAGGGTCTGCGCAATAACGCCCTGAATGGATTCCGACAGCATGGACCGGATCTGTGATTGCTGCTCCGCAGGGAAAATGTCAATGATTCGGTCCATCGTCTTCGCCGCGTTATTTGTGTGCAGGGTAGCGAGAACAAGGTGTCCCGTCTCGGCTGCCGTGATCGCAAGCTGGGTCGTCTCGAGGTCGCGCATCTCGCCTACAAGGATGACGTCCGGGTCCTCTCGAAGAGCGCTGCGAAGCGCGTTGGCAAACGCATGCGTATGCTTATGGACCTCACGTTGATGTACCAGGCATTTCTTGCTGGTGTGCAGAAACTCGATGGGGTCCTCGACGGTCAGGATGTGGGCCTCGCGTTTGCGGTTGATCAGATCAACCATCGCCGCGAGGGTCGTTGACTTGCCGGACCCCGTCGGCCCGGTGACAAGGACGAGACCGTGGGGCTTCAGCGCCATCTCCCCGAAGATCTTCGGGAAACCTAGGTCCTCCAGCGTCTGCACCTCCGAGGGGATCACGCGGAAGGCCGCCGACTCGCCGCGGTACTGATTAAAACAATTGACTCGGAATCGGGCAACACCCTCCAACTCGATAGCGAAGTCCAGCTCCAGGTTCTCCTGGTAGATAGCCTGCTGTTCATCCGTCAGTACGTCGTAAATCATCTCATGAACTTCATCTTTGGTCATGGGCGGGGCGTCAATTCTCTTCAGGGCGCCGTCCAGGCGGATGATTGGTTCGCATCCCGAACTAAGATGAAGGTCCGATGCGCCGGAATTCTTTGTGAAGGTCAGCAGTTCGGATATATCCATCGCTGTTTTTCCTGGATCAGGGACCGGTTGGACGCAGAAGACATCTACAAGGTCCTATTAAAAATCATTAACATACACAAGGCAAAAAGTCAAGCAAGGCCAGGATTTTCTCAGAAATTCCGCGGCACAATTTGTGCCTAAATGTGCACAGATTATCAACGGCGAGGTCGGTATCGTTCGATCGCCTCTCGCACGCCGGGAAGCAGATAGATATTGCCCAAATCGAATGTGGCAAGTATCTCCGCCAGCACGTCGGCTTTTTCCCATTCGGGGAGGCAATCGTTTACAAGAATCTCTTGCCTTCCACGAAGGGCGAAGATGCCTCCTCGTCCCTCTTCCATGCGCACAAACCGCACGCTAATGCCGAGATGCTCCGCCAGGGATGCCAACTTTGCCGTCAAGACCGGAGGATCCATCCCGATCTGCCCGAACATCTTGTGAGGCGCGCTGCAAACACCAAACACTAATTTTTTTTAGCACGGTTACAGCGCGCCTGTCAAGGAAAAACGGTTTCTGGCCAGCCAAAGCGGGACGCGACAGGTCGGCGACATTCAAAAAACGCACCGCAGGATTTGACATAAGGAGTAGTTTGTGCTATACTATTGCTAAAGAAGATTGTCTCTTTACTGTGGCTCGTGCGCTACGGAGCGGCTAATGGAACGATTTGGATTACGCGCCAATGGCCTTATCTTGGGTTTAATCATCGCCGCGTTGACCCTTCCCCTGCGCTGCACGGGTGGCTGACCGCCCAGAAGGCCCCGGGCCGGTTCGGCCTGCGACACCACCAAGAAAACGACCAAGAAGGAAATCCAGAAGAAGGCGGTTGAGTCGAAGTCGGCCACATCAACCGGCAGTCCCAGCACGGGCAGTACTGATGGCGACTGGCGGCGAAGCGCACCCACCAAGCCCGGGGAAGTCACGGTTATTCTCAAAAACGGCTCCGCCTTTACCGGTATGCTCCTGAAAGAAGATGATGAGCAGGTCGCCATCAAGATGTCAGGTGCGGAGATGGCATGGCCCCGGGATGGCGTCAAGGAGATTGTTCGTTACAAGGGGCCCAATGGCTCCTCAACCGGCGGCACGACCGGCTTACCATTCTGAAAATAGCAGACCACGGGAGATTGGCAGAAACGTCAGAGAATCAAATCATCCAGATGTAAAATATAAAAACGAGCGAGAGGACAACAACTCTCGCTCGTGTCATGTACAAGACCAGGAAATGGGTCTCCGCCTCCCTCAGACATGGGAAATAGGGGGAAATGGGATTGACATATCCTGGACAAAACAGGACAATATGCCGCAGGTCATCTCGCCTGTCCCGGACGACCGGACGCATGTGAAGCACCAGGAAGCGATGCAGATGTCCAGGCAAAACTGCGCCGTGAAGGGTATGCTTTGCGGCGCCATTGCGGTATGTGTGACTTGGTTAGCGCCGAGTGCGATCTTTGCTCGACCGAGTCCGCCCTCTGTTGCCGTCTTGCCGTTTGTGAATCAACGTACCTTCTCGCCTCCCGATTGGATCGGCAACAGCGCCCCTCGCTTGCTGACGGAGAAGCTCCGATTGCCGCCAACTCTTTATGCTGTGCCGTATCCGCACGTTCTCTATGTGGTGGAAGAGCAGAAGCTGAATCTCTCCAGGGAAACAGACGTATTGAAGGCAGGCAAGGCCCTTGGAGTGGACCGAGTGGTGGTTGGGTTCTACGAGCGCACTCGCGATTCCATCCATTTCCACATCCGTGTCCTTGATGTGCGCACGGGAGTGGTAGTCGGTGCAAGCGGCATCTCCTGTCCGCACGATCAACTGCCCAGGGCGCTTTGGCGGCTTGCGGAGACAGTGGTGCAGTCGTTTGACAAAACGGTTTCGGAAGGCGAAGGACGGCCCGTGGCATGTCCGGCCGCCTCTGGGCTTGCGCTTACACCGGATCAGAAAAACCAGCTTCGTGATCGAGCAACCCCGCATCCAGAAGCGGTAGTATACCTCGGCTTGGGGTACATGCCCGGCGACGCGCAGGAAAGGATCCGTTGGTTCTCCCGGGCCCTTGACGCAAGCCCTGATTGCGTGCTGGCATACGTCGGCCGGGCGCAAGTTTACGGAGATACGGGGCAACTGGACCAAGCCATCGCTGACTGTGACCGAGCGATCTCTATTGATGCGTCCTATGCTCCGGCATACCACCTCCGCGGGCTTCTTCATCGGCAAAACAGGGACAACGAAAAAGCGATCCGCGAATTCGCAAGTGCTATTGACGCAGACCCGTACTGTGCGCCCGCCTACATGGACCGCGCCGATGTTTACTTCAAAGAACAGCAGTTCGCAAAAGCGTTGGCTGACTACAGTCGTGTGATTGATCTTAACCCAGGTAGCGACACGGCCTACGAAGCGCGCGGGAAAGTCTACTTCAAGCAAGGGGACTTTCGACGTGCGATCGAGGATTTTGACAGGACGATTGAACTGGACCCGTGTAACGCCAAGACGTATTGCAGTCGTGGCATGGTCTATGGCGCGATGAACGATTACTGCCGCGCCATAGAGGACTTCAGCAAGAGCATCGAGTGCGACCCAAAGATCGCTTGGGCCTATGCCCTCCGGGGCGGCGCGAAGCTTGCAATGGGGAACTTCCGCCAGGGATTTTTTGACTTTGCGGCGGCCAGCAAGTTGGACCCGAAGTGTGAGTACGCGTACCACGGTCGAGGCGTATGCCACTACTTCATGGAGGAATATGAAAAGGCCGTAGCCGATTTTGATAAAGTTCTGGAACTGAACCCGAACAACTCGGTGGCCTACGCCTGCCTTGTATGTGCACTATATAAGCAGACGGACTATGTTCGCGCTGCAAGGCTAATCGAGGAGGCAAGGTCGAAAGGCATTGATCTTGGCCTAAACCCTCGCTTCATGAAGTATGTGACACGGATCAAGAAACACTTCGTTGACGACAAAAACCTGCCTGCCGACGACTTCTCCGAGACCCTTCGCGGCCGCCATTTCACCAGGCGTTTGGACTTCAAGACGATTGATCCTGATGGCGCCCACTAAAGGCATCTTCCGGTCGCAACGGGGCGAGCATAAAGAAATGGCGGGAACGTGTGGGAGTCGAACCCACCCGGGACGCCGTAACGCCCCGAACCGGATTTGAAGTCCGTCAGGCCCACCGGGACCCATCCGCTCCCGCTACGATTTCAGCCTGCGCTTGTCCCCCACGCGCTCGGTCAAGCCTATTTTATCAAGATGCTCCAGGATCGGTATAGCAAATTTCCGAGATACGCCGATAAGCCCCTTCAAATCACCAACCTGAATCTCGCCATGGGCCCGCAGGAAATCGGTCACCTTCTTCTTGATTTCCAGCATTACGGACGCATCGTAGCAAATCTGCTCGGTGAGGCGCACCACTTGACACGAATGTATCAGGCCCTCAAGCACCGGGACGGCGCGGGAAGTACCCAGGTCCGTCTCAGTTAGGACATCCTGGATCAGAGGGGGGGACGATCCTGCCGAACGCAAGATGGTTTGAATCTTGGCGGCGGCCGATTTTTCTTCCGGGCTTAGGCGAGGCCCGAAATCCGAGGCGGCAATCAGACTGCCCACGATCTTGACATCGCCTTGGGCCGTCATCTTGCCGATGATCCCCGTGAAGGCCTCCAGAGGCATTTCCACCCGCGCCCGCGACATCAATTGGGCGGGCACCATCCCGACGGCAAGACGATTGTGCTCGTGGAACTCCCGCAGGGCGCGGAGGATGCGATCCTTCGTCTCTGTGAGCTGTGCCGCGTGCGCCATGACGCCCCCGCGTTCGATCACGATGCTCCCAACGCCGGACAATTTATGTGTGATTTGCTCAACCTGTTCGGCGGGAATCTCTGCGATATGCGCCACGGCATCGGAGGTCAGCGAGAACGGCTTCGCGTCGAGGATCGTCTGCTGAATGACAGCCTCGGGGGCGTCGCTGCACAACTGTTCGAGCGCAGCAATGACGCCGGCGCGGTTTCGCTTCAGCCGCTCCGCCCGCCGCCGCAGAATGATCCCGCCGCCAATGGTCTGCATGGGCGAATAGGAACGGATGACATAGCGGTCGTCGCGCTGGACGGCAACGGGCGTCTCCAGTTTGAACTGCACAAAACCCGTCTGGCCCGGCTTGATCTGATTGCCCTCCAGGATTGACACGCGGGCGATCGCCTCAATCGTGCCGGCGTGAAACCGGATGCGATCGTTGTGCTTCAAGGGATGCACGGCCGTCTTGAGGAAGCGGAGCCGAGCGTCCACCAATTCCGTTTCCACAAGATGACCCGGAACGGAAAGAACAAGCCCTCGCGAAATCTGCTCCGCCTTCACGCCGCTCAGGTTCAGCGCCGTTCGCTGGCCCGCCGTTGCGGTCGGCATCTCCTGTCCGTGGACCTGGATGCCGCGCAGCCTTGCCTCGATGCTGCCGGGGATGATTTCCAGCATGGCGCCCTGTTCAATGGTCCCGGCGGCGACCGATCCGGTCACGACACAGCCAAAGCCTTGCTGGCTGAACACACGGTCAATGGGCATTCGGAAGGGGAGGGTCAACGGGCGCCGTGATTGGATCGTTGCGACCAAGGCGGCCACCGTGTCCTTGAGCGTATCAATCCCTTCGCCGGTCACCGACGACACCTCAACCATGGGCGAACCGGCGAGGCATGTGTCCAGGAGCAGATTCTCCACCTCCTGGCGAACCAATTTCCGAATATCGTCATCAACCAGGTCAATCTTCGTGATGACCACCAGGCCGGGCTTGACGCCGAGCAGATCGAGAATTTCCAAATGCTCGGTGGTTTGAGGCATGACGCCGTCATCGGCAGCCACGACAAGGAGCGCGAGATCAATGCCCGTTGCGCCGGCCAGCATGTTCTTGACGAACTTCTCGTGGCCGGGCACATCAACGACGCCCACGCGCGTCCCGGCTATGTCCAGATAGGCGTACCCCAGGTCAATCGTCATGCCCCGCTCTTGTTCTTCCTTCAGGCGGTCGGTATTGATGCCGGTGAGGGCCTTGACCAGCGCCGTCTTGCCGTGGTCAATGTGTCCTGCGGTGCCGATGATGAAATGCTTGTCGAGGTCCATGTTCGGGGTCAGCCTGGCTTCACGGCGGCGAGGGCCGACGCAACGACCGGCAACTGATCGTCGGCCATCGTGCGCACGTCGAAGACCACCATGTCGTCTCGAACCCGTGCGATGATCGGAGGGACGTGCCGTCGGAGCCTCGTCGCCAGCGCGTCGGCCGTCACATCCGCGATGGAAACAGATACTACCTTGGTCGGTATCTCTTCGCCGGGCAGCGAACCGCCGCCGACAGCCGACATCCCGTCCTCAACGAAGATGGATACGCCCTTCCCAGCCTTGGCCGTGATGAGTCGCGCGAGCCTCTTGGCGCGCTTGGTCAGTACATCGAGGCTCATTCCCATCATCTGGAATACGGGCAACTGGGAAAGGGCCAGGTCGTCGTCGAGGTAGAGTCGCAGCGTCGCCTCCAGCGCCGCCAGCGTCAGCTTGCCCGGACGCAGGGCGCGAGCCAGAGGGTTCGATCTCAATTGCTCGATGAATTGCGCCTTGCCGACGATGATCCCCGCCTGAGGACCGGACAGCAGCTTGTCGGCGCTGAACGTCGTCACATCCACACCGACCTCCACGCTATGGCGGATGAGCGGCTCGCTGGGGAAGCCGAATCGTCGCATCGGTTCCATCGCCCCGCTGCCCGCATCGTGTACGACGGGAATCTTCAATTCGCGGCCCAGCGCGACCAGCTCCGCCTCGCTCACCGACTGTGTGAAGCCGACCATGCGGAAGTTGCTCTGGTGCACCTTCAGGATCAACGCGGTTTCGCTCGTGATCGCGTTGCGGTAGTCGTCAATCCGGGTCCTGTTTGTGGTGCCGACCTCGATAAGCCTCGCCCCACCTTTGGCCATGACATCGGGCATGCGGAAAGAACCGCCGATCTCGACCAGCTCGGATCGAGAGACAAGCACCTCCTTACCCCGTGCGAAGGTGTCGAGGGCGAGGAGCACCGCAGCGGCATTGTTGTTGACGACCATCCCCGCTTCCGCGCCCGTAACTTCGCAGAGCAACGGCGCGATCTGCCGCTGGCGCGACCCTCGCTCGCCCGTCTCCAGGTCGAGTTCGAGGGCGAGATAACCGCCCGCCGTTCGTGCGATGGCCTCAACAGCCGCATCGGATAGAGGCGCGCGACCGAGGCCGGTGTGAACGATGATGCCGGTCGCGTTAATCACGGGGCAGAAGCGGCCGAGGCTCATACGTCTGCATTCCACCGCAACGCCCGTGGCGATTGACTCCCGATCGGGGATGAGACCGACCTCGCCCGAGCGCACGGCGGAACGCAGCCGGTCGAGGACGGCGCGCACCGCCTGGACGACAAACGCCCGCGGGTGTTCCGCCAGGAGCGGACGAAGGCCCGCAGATGTGAGGAGACTATCCACGGCGGGGATCTGTTGGAGTAGCTTTTTCATGGTCCTGTAATTATGACAGAAGGGGACCCGCACGTCAAGCGAAAGGCGCGGCCATTTTGCTTGAACCCATAAACCGCCCGCAATACAATGGATGCTATGGCCCGGTCAAAACATCAGGTATGAAACGGACAAGTGCCATGACTGAAAAACTGGACCTTCGCGGGATGAAATGCCCCCAACCGGTGATCGAGACGAAGAAGGCCCTCGACGCGATGGCCACGGGCGTGTTGGATGTGATCGTTGACAACGATGTTGCACGAGACAACATCCTGCGCTTCGCCAAGTTCAAAAAATTCTCCTCCTCATCAAGGACGGATAAGCCGGGGGAGCACACCATCACGATCACCAAGGGCGATGTCCCCCCGAAACCCGCCCAGGAAGAGTGCCCCCGCGAAACGCCAAAACAGGAACGCGAAACCGTCGCCGACGCGAAAGGCGAACGGGTGATCCTCATCACGACCGCACGGATCGGCGACGACAACGACGCCCTCGGCCGGGAACTGATGCACAGCTTCATGGATGTCCTCACCCAGGCCACCCGCCTGCCCGACAAGATGCTGTTCATCAATGCCGGAGTGACATTGACCACGGAGGGATCGTCGGTCCTCGATGCGCTCCAGGAGGTCGCGGAAAAAGGCGTGAAGATTCTCTCGTGCGGTCGCTGCTTGGAGTATCTGCACCTGAAAGACAAACTCCGCGTCGGGCAGGTGACGAATATGTATGAAACCATCGAGACGCTCACGAACGCCGCAAGTGTGATAAAGCTATGAAGTCAAACGAATCACCCGCCCCGAAGTTAACGATCTTCTCCCACTGCGCCGGCTGCGCCGCCAAACTCAACGCGGGCACGCTGTGCGAACTGGTCCAGATGCTCCCGAAGGACCGACCGCCGGAGGTCCTCGTCGGCCTCGAAACCGGCGATGACGCGGGCGTGTATCGGCTCCGCGACGACCTGGCGATTGTGCAGACCGTGGACTTCTTCCCGCCGATGGTGGACGACCCCTACACCTTCGGCCAGATCGCCGCGACCAACGCCCTGAGCGATGTCTATGCCATGGGCGGCAGGCCGATCACCGCACTCAACCTCGCCGAGTTCCCATCGGACAAGCTCGACAAGGACGTCCTTCTCCGCATCCTCCAGGGCGGGTGCGACAAGGTGATGGAAGCCGGCGCGACGGTCATCGGCGGACACACCATCCGCGACGAGACGGTGAAATACGGCCTGGCCGTGACGGGGGTCATTGATCCGAGACGGATCATGACCAACGCGGGGGCGCGGCCCGGCGACCGACTGATCCTGACGAAGCCGCTCGGCATCGGACTCATCATGTCCGGCTCGCGGGCCGAGATGGCCGGTCCCGCCGCGGTGCGCAAAGCGGTCGAGGTGATGACGACCCTCAACCGCGCGGCAAGCGAGGCGGCGCTCCGCGTGGGCGCGAACGCCTGCACCGATGTCACCGGCTTCGGCCTCGTCGGCCATGCCCTGGGGATGGCCCAGGGGAGCGGCGTCGGCATCGTCATAGACTCATCCGCCGTCCCGGTCATTGACACGGCGACGACGCTTGCGGACATGGGGCTGATGCCGGAGGGGTCGCACGCGAACCGGAAGGTCTTTGAGAACCGCGTGACCATCGAGGGCGATGTGCCGCAGTCGCTCCGGGACGTCCTCTTCGACGCCCAGACATCGGGCGGCCTGCTTATTTCCGTTCCCAAGGAATCGGCGGATCGCATGTTGGCGGAACTCCAAGCCGCCGGCGTCTCCGCGGCCCGACTCATCGGCGAGGCGACATCATCTCACCCCGGCCGCCTTGTCATCAAGTAGTACACAAAGGTCCAGTGTCATTCCCGCGAAACCTGTCCCCGCAGGCCGTAAGCGGGGAGCGGGAATCCAGGCATGAAGAGGACAGACGCAGATTTACCACTGATGGTCACCGGCGGGATTCCCTGCAGTCTCGATCTGCGTTAATGGCACTGTCTTGCCTGTTCTTTCACGTTTTTGCCGCTTTGTGAGAAATTCTACTTTGCAGTGTCGTCCCCGGGGGGTATAATACTTTCGCTCGGAGTGTGGCGTCGGGTGATCCCGCCAGTCCGTAGCAGCCGGTAAGAAGGCACATGCCGGAAATGGGTTCAGGGGAGATAAGTAAGATGCTCCCGGAAATGCACCAGTATCTTGTCCTTTGCAGGAAGTGGACATAAAAATGGAAACGGTGTGCGTGACGATTCGTGGAACGGCACCCTTGCTAATGCACAGATACCCACTGGAGAAGGACGGTGCTGACCTCGCAGCGCGAAAAGATCAAACGTACGACCCCAAGGAGGATGCGGAACGTGCGCTTTATCGAAACGCCGAAGGATGTTACGTGCCTTCGACATGGGTCGAGGCCTGCTTGCGGGACACCGCGAAGGAGTTCAAGGGCAAAGGCAGAAGCAGTCTAAAAGCAACTGTTCTCGCATCCGTGTTTGTAGAGCCGGAGGAAATACCCTTGGGAAAGACGACATATGACGAAATTGACAGGCGCCCTTGCGTGATCCAACGGATGCGGATCGTTCGTTCAAGGCCGCGATTCAACTCCTGGGAGATCGCTTTCAAAATCACATATGATGAAACCAGAATCAAAAAGGACGTTTTAAGACAAATGTTGGAGGAGGCCGGACGTTCCAAAGGCATCGGTGACTATCGCCCGAAGTTCGGACGGTTCGAGATAATCGCTTTCGAGTGATTTTGCCCTATGGCCTGGCGGGGCGTAGCTGGGCGAGGTACGGCGGGGCTGGGCCGGGCGTGGTTGGACATGGAGTGGCAAGGTGAGGCGCGGCCAGGCACAGCGGGGCTTCCCGCCCCGCTGTTTTCTTCAGGGGCGAAAGATGGATAGCGACCGTATAACTGAAGAAGTTCTTGCCATTCAACGCTACATCGGTCAGAAGTGGGGCAGGCACTTCACGACGCAACTTGAGCAGAGGCTTTGCCAAATTTTTCCGCGTCCAGAAAACCCGGGGCTGCAACACATTTGGCGATATGGGTCGGCGGATTTGGTGGTCTATCGAGGAACGAGACCGATCTGCATCATTGAGACAGGCGGTGCTCACCACTTCGACGAAAAGCAGATTAAGAACGACAGGCGAAAATGGAAGCTGGCTGAGATCAACGGCGTGAAGTGCCTTACCATGGTAAACCGTGTAATGGAATCCTTGTCATCTCGGAAATGGCGGTCTTTGCTGGGGCGGTATTTGTTCGGCGAGTTCCCGTGACATCGGGGCGAAGAGATCCGTGGGACCAATTGCACTATTCGACAAGTCATTCCTTCAGTCACTTAGCGTTGATGAGTCCGTCTGGTTTGACCATTTCTTTCTGGCCAACGTCTGTCCTATCTTCTATGTTGAAACGTTGGCGGACTTGGAAAAGTCCGCGCAGCAAGGACGTACTCCTGAGCAGGAAGTCGGTTTAATTGCCGACAAGTTTCCGGATATGCATGGCACACCGAGCCTACACCATGCATGTCTCTGCATTGGCAACCTTCTTGGATTTGAAGTTCCCATGACCGGCCAAATTCCAATGGCAGGCGGGAGGCCGGTAAAGTCGGGGGGAAAAACTGGCGTGGTTTTTGAGCATTCCCCTGAGGCCGAGGCATTCTCTCGTTGGCAGAAACGTGAATTCCTGGAAATTGAGCGCCGTTACGCTCAAGCTTGGCGACAAGCATTGTCCAACCTCGACTTGGGTGAGTTCAAAAGAGCGGTTCGGGCGCTTGGTCTTGAGGGCAAATCCTGCAAGACATTGGAAGAGGCCAAGGCTTTGGCCGTCAGCATAGTATGCAGTCGCCATAAGCCCCTGAAACCAACGAAACTGGCTCTCATGTTCTTAAATGTCTCAGGAGAGCGGCGCAGGCAAATCCTTCATCGTTGGAGTTCAACCAATTGTCCCCCATTATCGGATTATGCTCCCTATGTGGTGCATGTCCTGACCGTTCAGATTTTCCTCGAGATAGCACTGGCCGCCAGTCTCATCTCCAGTGAACGGCCCTCAAATCGTGTAGACATCGCCTATCTATTCTACCTACCTTTCTGCGATATCTTCGTGTCAGCGGATCGATTGCACCGCAGATGCGCACCTCTCTTTCTGCGTAAGGATCAACAATTCATCTGGGGGGATGACCTCAAGAAAGGTTTGTGTCAACTTAATGAGCACTATTCACACCTCCCGGAAAGCACGAAGCGGAACGGCGTGATGTCTTTTGCCTGCAATCCTCCAAAGGACGGCGATTTTTTTGTGGCTCATATCTGGGATCGACACATGCCGAATTGGCGGCAGATGCAGGACGTTGACCTGTCTATGAATTCGTGTGAGCAGTCGAAGATTGTTGAAGAAATTAGAAACATGGCAGATGCGCCCTCAGTGAACCCCCGTGAGATGGACTTCGATCCAACAGATACAGATAGCCTTGTCATTCAGCGCCGCGTAAGAAGAATGAAGGGCTCGTGGTATCAGATTCCGAAGAACTTGAAGGAGTGAAGGGGGGTTTTGCTCTCAACTTTCCACTTCTTATCGTCCCCTGACTCTCGCGGGCGCGGCCTCACCGTTGGTGCCGCGTCTTTGCGGCGAAAAGAGTCGAGGTAGGAGACGGATGGTATTATTGCGCTCGCGGGCGCGGCTTCGTGCGCTTCATGGCGTGACGAGGACTTCGACGGACAGGATTTCCTTCACCTTGTGGTCGCCGCGGATCATCTCGTCAATGCGGTCCAGCGTAGTGGCGTGGTAGTACCGCTCCCCGCATTCCTGGCACACCTCCGCGTCCACATTCTCCACGATGTAGAGTCGTCCGCCGAACCAGTGCTGCTTTCGCACTTTCTTTCGGACCGTCTCGGAACTGCAAAATTCGCATTTCATCGTTGTGTCCCTTTCTCATAGATTGTGATGATTATCAGAGAGCCTGCCTCTTTGAACCGGCAGATCACATGCATGGTCCTGCCGTCCTCGGCCGGGCCTTCGATCCGGTATCTTGTTCCCCTCGGATCGCGTGTCATCTTCTGTTCCACAAAGCCGCACAATATAGCGTGCTCTATATCGGATCGCGCGAATTGGTCTTCCACCATTTCATCTTCCGCGTGGGACGACAGGTAATAGTCGCGCTGCCTTATCTTTTGTCGAATCCTGTCGATAACTGGCATTTCCCACTCGTCTCATTTTTCGTGTTATTGTCCATATTATAAGGCGAAAGCGTGGGTTTGCGCAAGTGCTTTCTATCATCCTTGTTGGTTTGACACGACAGAGGATGCGCAGAAGAAATTCTTGACAGCCGTTCTTCCTGCTGCTTAAATAGACCGTAGAGAGTATGAGAGCGCGAATCGAAATATCATTGGTCGTGATGATGGCGCTATGTGCGGTCGCATCGGCGCAGCAGCGGCGGCCGGGGGATTTTCGGCAGGATGTGGAGCTGTCGGTCGGCGATCCGGCGCCGGATTTTGACCTGAAGAAACTGCACGGCATGGGCAGCGTGAAGCTATCCACCTTCAAGGGCAAGCAGCCCGTCGTCCTCATCTTCGGCAGCTACACCTGACCTCCCTTCCGGCGCCAGGTCGGCGCCCTCGAATCCATCCACAAGCGTTTCAAGGACCGCGCGGAGTTCTTCGTCGTGTACATCCGCGAGGCGCACCCCAGCGACGGCTGGCAGATGCCGGCCAATGAGCAGCAGGGGATCGTCGTCAAGCAACCGCAGACCGCAGCGGAGCGCGTCGAGGTCGCCGAGAAGTGCAAGCTGGGTCTGGAAATCTCGATCCCCATGCTGATTGACGGTATAGACAACGCCGTGGGTCTGGAATACGGCGCATGGCCGGACCGCCTTTACGTGATTGACAAGGATGGGAAGATTTTCTACAAGGGCGGCATGGGTCCGAAGGGGTTCAATCCGCACGAGATGGAAAAGGCGTTGGAAAAACTGTTCGCCAAATAGCCCGCCCCGTGGTATCATGCCGCAAAGGTGTGAAAAAATGTAGGCGCACCCTTTATGGGTGCGCCAGATTGCCGCGGATTGGCCCGCAGGCTAAAGCCTGCGGCTACAATTCGTTTTTTTCACGCCTTCATAGCCCTTTTCGGACACGCAAGTTCGCACAGGAGCAATCCATGCCTGACGAAGACCCACAGTTTATCTTGCCCGACGGCGTGAAGATCGAGTGCGATGTCGTGTATGGTCGCGGCGGGGGGAGAGACCTGAAGGGGGACCTATACCTCCCGACACGCAAGGGTGAAGGCCGTCCCGGCATCGTCTTCATCCACGGCGGCGGCTGGCGCGGCGGCACGCGGCTCCAGTTCCGCCGGCAGGCGGCGCACATGGCGACGCTCGGCTTCGTGGGCCTGTGCATTGAGTACCGATACTCCGCCGAGGCCCGGTTCCCCGCAGCCGTCGAGGACGTGAAGTGCGCGGTGCGCTGGATGCGGGCGCACGCAGGGACCTATGGCATTGACGTGAGCAAGATCGCATCGGTAGGTGGGTCGGCAGGGGCGCACTTAGCGGCGATGCTGGGCACGACCGACGACTCGGTGGGTCTGGAAGGGGAGGGGGGATACCCCGATCAATCGAGCAAAGTCAACGCAATGGTCCCGTTCAACGGCGTCTTCGACATGGCGGCCTGCGCCCCGAAGTCGCCCGGCGCCGCGACCGCGATCGTGCAATTCCTCGGTGGGCAGCCCGATCAGATTCCCGACACCTATCGTCTTGCGTCGCCGATCTCACATGTGGATTCGACAAGCGCCCCTACGCTCCTCCTGCACGGCAGCGCGGATGAGGTCGTGCCGTTCGAGCAATCCGTGATGTTCAAGAAGGCGTTGGAGGATGCGGGCGTGCACGTCGAACTCTACGAGGCAAGTGGCGCGGGGCACGGGTTCTTCAATCGCCCGCCGTTCTATGAGCCGACGCTGAAGCGGATAGAGCAGTTTCTCGTGCGAGTCCTACAATGTTCTTGATATGCTCGCCATGAATCATCGTCAAGCGAAAGGACGCGGGATGAAATCGTGTGATTTCAGTCGGTCTTTTGTCACATTCGTCACCAAGGGACGCGGCAACAATGCCCGTATTCAGGTCGAGTCCCGGTGCGTCATCTCCGACACGCACAGCCGACAAGAAGAGGAGTACTTCCTTGTCGCATCGTGCAAGGCCGAAGATACCTATGGTAAAGGCGTTCTCTTCTACGAGCAGAACTATGACTTCTGCGTGATATTTTCGCAAAAGGAAAATCGTATCTTTCGCGTCGGCTTCCCCTATGATCCAGCCAAGAGCACGATGCACGCCAACAAGGAACGCTTCGAAGATGTGGTGTTCCAGATCAAGATGGTCGAGGCCGAAGTCCTGGGTTCGAACGAGGAAATCGTGACGGCAACTCTCGGCGGGCGAGTCCTGAACGGACGCACAGAGACCACGGGGGCGGACGGCCGCTATCGCGCCATGATCGAATTTCCCGTCAAGACCATGAATGTGAATGACATCGAGAACCTATATCAGACCGACACCGGTCCCGTCCTCCTTCCCGACCTCAACAGAAGAACAGACCGAATGATCGAGCGATTTCAACTGGCCTTCGTGGCCTACAACCAACCGGGCGAGGCATACTTTATCGTTCAGGAACCAGTACCTACAGTGGCTGATCGTCCCGATGGACCTCATGTATGCGACTACTCTCTGGTCGTTCGGTTCGCCTCCGAAAATTCCGTCCTGGCCCTGCGAGGAGATTAAAGCATGAGGCAATGGATCATATCTTTGCTTAGTGTCATTACTTGCTGCGCCGCCGCACACAGCCAACCGCCGCCGCCTATCCCCATCGCCGAAGAGACGCGATTGACGTGGGGCAAGAGCGCAGAGATGAAATTCAATACAGATTGGACGCCCGATGGCTATCGCGCACTCCTCCATTTTCTCGGACGGATGGAAGCCAAGCGCCTCAGCGGCTCGACACACATGCTGGCGCTTCACCTGAATGGGGAACGATTGACGGGCGAGCGCCTCGCTAATAAGGATGATGCCCTAGTCATGGGCAGCGGCGCTGTCGGAAATTGGTACGGCGGGCGCGGATGGCGATTGCTCTACAGCCCCGACTACAAGCAGGGCGACGGACCGACGGATGAAGCCGGCTGCATCGTCACGGGCAGGGCCTACGAGTTTTTGATTGACGTGACCGATCTACTCAAAGCCGGCGAGAACACGCTGCTGGCCCGCCATGTGGCGGATGGTCCCTGGAACGATGTTGTCCTGAGCGACGTGTCGCTCATCTTTCGCAAGCCGGATGAATTGTATGCAAAACCAGGCATCGAGCCGAAACCGCCGGAGGGGCCTCTGGTCTTCATCCGACCGAAAGCAGTTGGACCTGTAGAGTTCACGGCCGAGATTGGTTTGGATGGCGCGATCACACTCGCGTTCGGCGGGAAGACATATCGAATCGAGAGCGACTTCACGCATAAGAACGAGTGGGCGATGCAGGAATGCGACGGCAAACGCATGCGCGCCCGGTGCAAGGACTATGAGATTGAACGTGAAATCACACCACAGCCGGAACACCTGGACATCCGCGATACGCTGAAAAATCTCACCGAAAAGGACATCGGCATTGTTGTCACGCACACGTGTCGCTTCGATCCCACGCAGGCCAAGGAATACCGGGTAGGGGGGCTGCGGCCGTTCGTCTCGGCCATGCGAAGCCATTTCACCGGCAACCAGACAACCTTTGTATCCCTCGATGGCGGCGGGCTGGGTCTGCTTCCCCGCGATGACGTCTTCAAGGCCCACTCGGACGACTTCTACGAAAAGGGCGCCATCGGCATCGAAGATCGGTTCTTCGTCCTGCGGCCTGGGACATCCTGCACCATGCGATGGTCGGTCTTTCCCACCCCAAGCGGGGACTACTACGACTTCATCAACGCCGCCCGCCGCGCCCTGGGGGTCAACTTCACATTCGACGGCCCGATGGGCTTCTGCCATTATGTCCGATGGATGGAGAACATCACACCGGAAGATGCAAAGCAATGGGCCGACACGCGGAGCCTCAAATACATATCCGGGGTCATACCGAAGGACCCAAAGACCGGCCGCTACGACCACGGCTCGGCCATGCTTCTGCCCGGTGCGAGGGATCGGCTGCAATTATTCCGCGATACTCAGAAGCGCATCCAGAAGGCGCGACCGACGGCCATGGGTATCCAGTACTTCCATTGCTACATCAGCACCGAGCCTGGCGCGGCGGATAAATTTAAGGACTCCGTTTGCCTCGACGCCAACGGCAAGCAACAGGACTATCACAATCCCATCTATCCGCTCTTTGTCCCCTCACTCACAAACTCCTATGGCGCGGCAATGCAGCGCGTCCTCGATCTGCTTCTGGACGACGTCAAGTTCGACGGCATCTACTGGGACGAGATGTCCCAGAGCTGCGGGCGGTTCGTCTATGATTTCCCCGAATGGGACGGCCACACGGCCCAGATCAATCGGGAGGACGGCGCGATTATCCGAAAGATGTCGGAAGTCACGCTCATCGCCCAGCCCTTCCGCGAAGCGATGGTTAAACGCATCATGAAGGGCGGCCGCCCGCTCATCGCCAACGGGCCGCCGGTGACGGAGACCATGATGCAATACCATTTTCCCCGCTTCACAGAAACCGGCGGCTTGACGCATCTTTACAACGTCCATCTCTTTACCCCGATTGGCCTGGGCGATCATCTCACGGAAAAAACGCCGCTCGACATCGCAAGACAGATACGACGCCATCTCGACTTCGGCTGCGTTTATTACTACTATCACTTCGAGCCGCGCCTCGAGTATCCCATGCTGCCTGAATACATGTATCCCATCACCCCCATTGAACTTCACGATGGATACATCATCGCGAAGGAACGGATCCTTACTAATCGTCCCGGAATCTATGGCTGGGGCGACCGGAGCGCGCACGAAGTGCATGTCTTTGATGAGACGGGCAAGGAAGTCTCATTTGCGGCGAAACCCATCGAAAAGGACAACGCCACATGGACGGAACTTCGCCTGCCCAGGCATTACGTGGCGGCGATTATCAGAAAATAGGAGAAAACCATGCCTCATGAAGTTCGGGATTTGGCGGTGAAGGCCGTCACCCGAGGCCCCGCACATCATTACTTCGGGTACTATGACAAATTCCCATGGGACGCGACGGGTCGGTATATGCTGGCCCTGGAGACGACGTTCATTGATCGCACACAGTCGCCCAATGATGTAGCCGTCATCGGTCGAATTGACCTGCAGAACGATTGCCGATGGGAGCCGGTCGCCGAGACACGTGCCTGGAACTGGCAGCAGGGGACGATGCTCCACTGGCTGCCCACCGCCCCGGACCGATGCATTATCCATAACGATCGCGGCGACACCTTTTTTTCCGTTATCCGTGATCTCAAGACCGGGAAGACGCGCAGGCTGCCTCGACCGATCTACGCCCTCAGCCCCGACGGGAAGCAGGCCGTCACGCTCAACTTCGCCCGAGTCCACCGAACCCGACCGGGGTACGGCTATTGCGGACTTCCGGACTTGTGGGAGAACGAAATCCATCCGGCAAACGATGGCATCTACTGGATGGACGTCGCGACGGGTGAGAATAAACTCATCATATCCCTCGCGCAGATCGTCAAGATTCAGCACAATGACACCATGGACGGCGTCACACACTGGTTCAATCACCTGCAATTCAACACCGACGGAACACGGTTCCTCTTCCTTCACCGGTGGCGCGCTGCGGATGGAAAGCGCTGGTTCACGCAGATGTTCACGGCGAACCACGATGGGTCGGACATCTGCTGCGTCGCCGATCACGGGATGGTCTCCCACTTCGACTGGCGCGACCCGAACCACATCCTCGCCTGGGCGCACCACAACGAAATGGGCAACCACTTCTATCTCTATACCGATCAATCCGACGAAATTCAGATCGTCGGCAAGGACACTCTCACATCCGACGGCCACTGCTCATACTCCCCCGACCGGCGGTGGATTCTCAACGATACCTATCCCGCCCGCGAGGATCGGACACGCACGTTGATGCTCTACCGTCCCGCCGATGATCGGCGCGTAGACATCGGGCGCTTCTTTGCACCTCCGCAATACGACGGCGAGATCCGCTGCGACCTCCACCCCCGATGGAGCCGCGATGGGAAGTACGTCTGTTTCGATTCCATCCACGAGGGGATGCGCCAGATGTATGTGATTGACGTTGCCGAGATTGTGGAGGGATGATGCGCCGCTCGATTCTCGTTTTGGGCTTGATCTGCGCCATGGGATGCGAATACGAATTCCAACAAGACCCCAAGGGTTTCGTCGTTACTCGCGGCGACACGTTCGTTCGTGTGCAGCCGAATGGCGTGATCACCGCCGGTATCGAGGGGGGCCCCGACGTGGAGTGGGGGGTGGCCTTCTGGATGGAGAAGGGATACATTGAACAAAAATGGAGCGGCGGCGCGGCGCAAGTGTTGGCGGCGGCAAAGGGGCGACTGGCCTACGAGGCACGGTTTGTGCGCGATAAGGAGGAGTTGCCGGTTTCGCTCAGTCAGACGGTGCAGGCTGCCGGCGAAGGCGCGCACATCGAATATACAATCTCCGGGGCCGAAATCTGCCGCAATCTCTCATGGTGTTTGCGCATGGATTTGGCCTCCATGAAGGGCCATCGGCTGTGGCCTCGGCCGGGGCGCGCCTATCGGCTTGGCGCATTTGTGAACGCCGCAGCCCCTTGCCTTGTCATCGAGCTCGCGCCCGGTCGCGGCCTTGAGCTCCAATTCCAGCGCGCCCATGCCATGTGGTCGAGTCCGGGAGGAAAAGACAATTCCCAGCTCTATATTGCCCTTGCCCCTGCAGGCATGAGAGATAAACCGGCGACCATATTCGGTTCAATATCCCTTCGCTTTGTTGACATCCCCGCCGTCATCCCGGGCGATGTGCAAGGCATGTATGAATCCCTGGCTATACATGACGTGAAGCCAAGCGCTACCCGGCTCCGACGGTTCGAAACGCTGGAGATAGCGGTTGATCTGAGCGCAACCTACCTCAATCCGTTCGATCCGGACGACATCGCCCTCGATGCCATCATCACCAGCCCGTCGGGACGGCGCGTTGACCTCCCGGGATTCTACATGGTTGACTTCCGCCGCAAGGTCGTGGATGGATGCGAGATTCTTGAACTCGGCAGGGGGGGCTGGTGTTTGCGCTTCACCCCGCCCGAGGTAGGGCAATACACCTACCGCGTGAGAGTGCGCGACCGTTCCGGAATGTTGGAGACGCCTCCGCGCTCCTTTACCGTGCTTCCCGGCGAGAAACGTGGGTTCATCCGTGCCTCCACGACCGACCCGCGCTATCTTGAGTTCGATAATGGTTCTCCGTTTTTCGCCATCGGACACAACCTGCCCACCTATCACATCAGCGGCCAGTTGGCCGACGACGCCCTTCGACGCATGGCTGCCGCGGGCGAGAACTACAACCGATGGTGGATGTACTCCCGCGCCCTCGGCCTGGAATGGGAAGACAATATCGGCTGGTATCGCCAGGATGAGGCCTGGCGCCTCGACCATGCGCTGGATGTCGCGCAAGAACTCGCCATCTACTACATGCTTTGCCTTGACACACACCAAGACTTCATGGACAAACAGTCCTGGTACTGCTGGCACGTGAATCCGTTCAATACAGCGCGGGGCGGCCCGTGCGATGAGCCGGCGAAGTGGTTTAGCAACGCGGAGGCAAAGAAGGCGTACAAGAATCGCCTGCGGTACATCGTCGCCCGATGGTCGCACTCTCCGCACATCTTGGCTTGGGAGTTTGGCAACGAGTTCGAGGGTTTCCCAGGCGAGGTCAAAGACAAACTCGCATGGCACACGGAAATGGCCGAGTATCTCAAAAAGCTTGACCCTGTGCGCCACCCCATCACCACCAGCTTCTGGGGCAAAACAGGGCCAACAGAGTTTTGGGACCTCCCCACCATGGACATCGTCCAGACTCATTGCTATACAAACAACGATAACGGTGTCGCCGAGCAGGTGGCGGAGTACTGTCGCACACAGGCGGAGAGCTACGCAAAGCCTCACATCTTCGGCGAATTCGGCATCCGCAGCCATAGCACCACCGCCGACAAGGACCCCGAAGGATGGGCTTTACACAACGCCTTCTGGACGGGGCTCATGTCGGGGGCGGCGGGCGTCCCTATGCCCTGGTGGCATGAGAACTACATTGATCCTCTCAACCTATATTTTCACTTCACCAGCATACGCAACTTCGTCGCCGACCTTTCCATGTCGCGCGCGCGATGGCGGAAGCTGGATCACAAGTCTATGGAGTTTCAGGATAAAACCCATCCACCCAAGATACTGGACCTGAAGGTCGTGCCCCTGGCGACCGGATGGGAAAAGTCGGAGCCAAATGTGTTCACCATCCAACGGGACGGCGCAGTGAGCGACCGCACAAAACTTCGCGCTCTCCTCCACGGCCAGGCCCACCGCGACCTCAAGAATCCACCCACCTTCCAGGTGGACTATCCGAAAGAAGGCCGATTCCTCGTTCATGTGGGAACGGTATCCAGCGGGGGACTATTGAAGTTCTGGCTGGATGGCGAGCTTGTTGCGGAACACAAGCTCCCATGCGGGGAGGGGCTGGAGAAGGAGAGCCAATGGGTCGAGCAGTGGAAGCTCTGGCAGACGACATACGACCGGGACTTCGGCATCGAGGTCCCAGCCGGAAAGCACGAGATTCGCGTTGAAAACACCGGCGCGGATTGGGTGGGGGTGAATCACTATCGCCTGACCGAATACCATACGATAGAGGGTCCCGATGCCCTCGTCCTGGGCCTGCAAAACGACGAGATGGCGATCGTCTGGATTCACAATCGCGAGAGCACATGGCTGAATCATGCGGCGAAGAAAACGGTTGCGCCCGTCGAGCCGTCCATTCTAACCATAACGGGACTGATGGACGGTCCCCAGCGACTGGAATGGTGGGAGACGTGGAAGGGCGCTGTGATGCGCGTGGAGCAGGTGGATGTGGTGGGCGGGGTGTTGTCTATCCATTTGCCCGAGATCGCGACCGATATCGCGCTAAGGCTCCTCCCACCCACGCCGGAGACGGCTGACAAATAAAACAAGAGGGGAGGGGGGCGATATCGCCCCTCCTCCCAGATGATCAACAGACGCCGACATTGCGGTGTTGCCCATCAAGCTGATGGCTTTACTTCAGCCCGAGCGTTCGAATAACTTCGGCAATGGTCGTAGTCCCATTGGCTGCACGACGGATGCCATCGGCGGCCATCGTCGTCATACCCTGCCCCACCGCAATTGTCCTTAGCTCCTCCACGGATGCGCCCCGTCGGAGGGCGGAGGCAATTTCGGGGGTAACTTCCAGGACCTCCACGATGGCGATCCGCCCCTTGAATCCTGTCTGACCGCACTTTTTGCAGCCCACAGCCTTGCGGAATTGCTTGGGCAGCGTGTCCCATCCGAGTCCGCCGCTCCGGGCGAACTGGGCGGCGCGAATCAGAGCCGTTTCCGGTGGCGTGTCCTCCACACTGCAGTCCGAACAAAGTTTCCGCACCAATCGCTGGGCCATTACCATCTTTGTGGAGTCCCCGACAAGGAAGGGGTCGCTGCCCATGTCCACCATCCGGATCAAGGCGCGCGCCGCCTCGTCGGCATGCAGGTTGGCAAGCACCAAGTGGCCGGTAAGGGCTGCCTGTTGAGATAGTGTTAGTGTTTCCATGTCCCGAATTTCCCCTACCATGATTACATCGGGATCAGACCGAAGAATGGCCCGCATTCCTGTGGCGAACGTAAGACCCTCCTTCACAATCAGTTGGACCTGGACCGCCCAGGGAAGGAAGTATTCGACGGGATCCTCAATAGTCATGACTTTGTCCCCCGGTTTCGAAACATGGTTGATGCAGGCATACAGCGTTGTCGTTTTTCCTGATCCCGTCGGGCCGGACACAATGACCATTCCCCATGGCGCTTCAATAGCGCGCAGGAGTTTTGCCCTGTCGCTTTCGGCATAGTCGAAGTGATCCAAGCGCAGGCGCACGGCGCTGGCATCGAGAATACGCACCGTGACAGACTCTCCAAGGCAGGCCGGAAGGAAGTTCACGCGAAGATCGAGATGCTTTTTCGCCTGGTTCCGGTCCAGGAGGTTGATCAGAATTCTTCCGTCTTGCGGCCGCTTATTTTCCTTGACGCTGCAATTGGCCAGCGCTTTCCATCGCTCCACAATCGCTGGCAGCAGGCGGATGTCAAACTCGGCCAATACATGGAGTATCCCATCCACGCGGACGCGGAGAATGGCAATTGCGCCTTTTGCGGCCTCCTGCATGTGTGGCGCGACATGAATGTCGCTGGCTCGCATGTGATAGGCAACATGCAACATCAAGCTTACCGCAGCGCCCACATCATCCTTTCCGCCCGTCACATCGCGTCCGCAACCCCCCAGGGCCTGCTTGCGAAGGGTTTGCACAAGCGGCCTGATGTTCGCGGGGAGATCCACATGCGGTTCCTCGCCCTTGAGAAACCGCTCGATCTCCTCGCGGTAGAAGCGCCATTGCCGGCCCAGCTTCATCCCCTTGATCTTGCCGGCCCGCAGCCACCGGTAGAAGGTGGGGCGGGTAGTCTTGAGAATGGCAATAGCTTGGTCCATCTCAAGAAGCTCTTGCCCCTCCATGACGTCTTCTGCTGCGACGTTTTTCCCCCCCTTCTTTACCCCTTCGGCCTGACCAACTTTTTTGCCTTTTCCCATGGCGCATCTCCTTTCAAAAAAACTGAAGTTATCGTAGTATATCATGGCGTCTATGATCCGTCAAGGCAAATTTCGACATTTTTCGTCGGGTGACTTTGGATGAGAGTCATAACATGCTATATATGAGGCTGTTACAGTGATAAATATATTATAGATTATAATGCCCATGACTTTCTATGATAATTTGCGTGCGCAGGCGCCACGAACCGCAAGTCGGCGGATCTGATCGGAACGGCCGAAGACATAAGCCCTTTGACATAGACAGCCGCCAATCGGCGCTTGAAAAGGAGGACGGGGCGCGTTATCTTGGAGCCACCTTGTAACACTGCGGGGCGATTGATCGAAACCTTGCTGGGAAGGAAAGCGATGCGCACACGTAAATTCAAATTGATCGGACTTTTTCTGGCTATCGGAGTTAACGCTATGGCGCAAGTCCATGTACGCGATGAAAACGAGAGTCTCATTGTAGAAAACGCCGTCATAGCAATGACGCTGGCCAAGGGCCAGAAGGGCGCCGTCATATCCATTATCAACAAACCATCCAGCAGCGAGTTCTGCGTTAAAGACTCGCCGGCGCCGCTCTTCCAAATTTCCGTTTTGCCGCGAAGCGAACCGACGCAAAAACCGACGTGGTTGTCCGCTAAAGATGCCGAATCAGTGGATTATAAGACAGATAACGCGGGCGCGATTCTCACCTTCCGAAGGGTGGGGGGGCGGGATGTGACGGTCGTTTGCCGCGTTCGACTCGATGCTGCCGGACTTTCGCTTTGGGACATTAGGGTAGAAAGCGCGGAGTCGCTCATACTGGAGGACGTCGAATATCCTGTCCTGGCCCTGGCCGCGCCCCTGGGCGATAATGGGGATGATGATGTATTCGTTTACGGATTAAGCAAGGGCGGAGAATTTCACCAGCCACATCGCTGGCCGGCAGGCAAGTGGGTCTCCGCCCGTCAGCCTGGCGTCCTCGCCTCGCAGTTCGGCTGCTATTACGACTCCCGCGCTGGATTATACTCCGCAACGCAGGATAGCAAGGGCTATCCAAAAACCTTCGGCATGCGCCGAGCAAAGACCGGAGTCGAGATGTTCTGGCGACATCACGGTTTCCACGATCTTGCTGCGCCGTTCGAGTTACCCTATCCCGTCGCGCAAACTACGTTTCGGTCTTCAGAGGCCGATATGCCGACGAACTGGCGCGATGCGGCGGACATTTACAAGGCATGGACGCTGCAGCAGCGATGGTGCAGCCAGACGCTTATCAGGCGCAGCGATCTGCCCTCGTGGATCAGACAGGGTCCCATGATGGTGCGTTTCGGTCGCGACTGGCTGGGCAAGCCGGAGCGCATCAAGGGCTGGCTGAACGATTACTACCACAAGTATTTTCCGGGTGTCCCTCTGATCGTTGCCTTCTGGGGATGGGAGGGAATCGGCAGTTGGGTCTCGCCGGAATACTTCCCGCCGTATCCCTCGGAGGATGGACTTCGCACGTGTGTGGATTTGTCGCATGGAGTGGGCGGACATACCTTCTTTTGGCCGTCCGGCTATCAGTGGGCGCTGACCTACAATAAACGCGAAGACGGGACATTCGAGCACGACGGACGGGAATCCTATGAGAAAAGCGGCCGCGCCCATACAATTATCGGCCGGGATGGTTTGCACTACATCCGGGAATATCCGTGGCTACGCGGCGGCCAAAACGCAACCCTTTGTCGCGGTGATGTGTGGACACGCGACTGGCTCAACAATATCGCTATGGAACTCACAAAACGCGGCGCCGATATGATCCAGATTGATCAGGTCGTCGGCGCGGGCATGCCTGGTGGGGGCAACTGTTACAGTCGAGACCACGGCCACCCAGCTGGGCCGGGGCGGTGGGATGCTGATGCCTTTCACGCGCAGCTACTCACGATGCGCGAGCGTTGCAAGGCCAACAATCCGAAAATTGTTCTCGGATTCGAGGAACCGCAGGAACTGTTCAACCACTACATCGGCATCCAGGACTACCGCGACTGGGAGGTTGTGGGGAAACCGCAGGTGCAAGGACACGTTCCGGCGTCCATCTTTGGATATCTATATCACGAGTTTGTGCCGTGCTTCCAGAGCAACCCCCACGCGGGCGACAAGGTGATGATGGCCTACTGCATGGTGAACGGGCAGATACCCCACGTCGTACCCCATTGGCCGTTGCAGCCGGCGCCGATGCTGGGGAACGGCGGCTTCGAGGAGTGGAACGAAAATGTTCCCGACCGATGGGATCATGTGAAGGGGTGGAAGGAGAGGAAGTACGAGGGCGTCCCTGCCTGCGACGGCGCGATCAAGCATGGGGGGCAATTCAGCCTGCGGTTGGAGTGCGCGAAGGATGACGACGTCACGCAGGTCTCGCAGAATGTGCCCATCGGCGAGAATGGCTTGAAACCCGGCAGCCGCTATCGGCTGAGCCTGTGGTACAAGGCGGAACTGCTCCCGAAGTCCAACTCCATTCCATTTGCCGCGTTGGACAGGCAGTTGAAGTCCAAAGGCGGGGGCCAGATTCCCATCGCCCAAGGCAGTGACTGGCAGCGCGGCGAGGCGGAGTTTACCGTCCCGGAGGGCGCGGACTTTCTCCGCATCATGCTCAACATCGTCGGTCCCTGCAAGATATGGCTCGATGACACTGCGCTTGACGAGGCGGCGGGCGACGGGCAGTGGCGACCGGTTATGACGAAGGGCATCCCCCCCGATCACGATCTCGCTGTGCAATGGGTCAACCTTTTTCACGGCGAGGGGCGGCCATATCTCTTGTGGGGCCGCATGCTCCACCCGCCGAAGCTCACGTGCGGCGAGATCGAGGTCCGTCCGGACTGCCGCCTTCCCGCTATCCTGCATAACGCATTCTCTGCGCCCGACGGGAGCGAGGCCGTGATCGCCGTCAACATCACAAATGAGGTCCAGCAGGGGACTCTTGCGTGGGCGGCGAAGACCATTGACCTGAGCCTGAAGCCGTGGGAGGCGCGGCTCATCAAAAAATAAAACAAAAACTTTGCTCTGCACGGGAACAATCGCCCCATGTTCTGCGTCTATCACAATACAATAGATACATGGGCTCACGAAAGGAGAAGGGTAATGAAGCGCATCGGCCATGTTGGAATTGCCGGCATTGTGTTCTGGATCGGGGTAGCGGCTGCCGACCCGTCGCTGACCGTCTATAACCAGGATTTCGCCGTAGTGCGCGACACGATTCCCCTCGAACTGAAGGAGGGGATTAATCGGCTCACCTTTACCGACACGACGGCGCACCTCGAACCGGACTCCGTCATCCTGCGCGATCCCTCCGGGAAGCATGCCCTCCAGATTCTGGAACAGAACTACCGATCCGATCCCCTATCGCAGGCATTGCTTCTATCGCTGTATGAAGGGAAGACGATCGAGTTCCAAGTCGGCGTCGGAGAGAATACACAGATCGTGAAGGGCAAGATCGTCCGGTCGGGTTATGCGACGCACCAGGCAGGTCTGCGCCGGTATGGGCAGCAGTACTACCAGCGTCAGATGGCCTATGCGCAGGGGGCGTCGGGCCAGCCGATTATTGAGGTCAATGGCAAGCTCCAGTTCCAGCTCCCCGGCACGCCCTTGTTCCCGACACTGGGCGACGATACGATCCTCAAGCCTACGCTCGACTGGGTGATTGAGACCGATAAGGCGGGCAAGTTCGAGGCGGAGCTGTGCTACGTCACAGGCGGTATGAGTTGGGAAGCCGACTACAACGTCGTGTCACCCGAAAAGAGCGAGGAGTTAGACATCGTCGGCTGGGTGACGATGGACAACCAGAGCGGAAAATTATTCGAAAATGCGAAGATCAAGTTGATGGCGGGCGACGTGAGCAAGATCCAACCGGAAGGCGAATACTACGGCTATCAACTGGCGATGAAACGTCAGGCTGATGAGGCGATGGCCCCGCCGGTGTCCGAGAAGGCCTTCGACGAGTACCATCTCTACGAGCTGGCCCGTCGGACGACGCTCCGAGACCGCGAGACGAAGCAGGTTGAATTCGTTCGGGCGGCAAACGTAAGTTCTAAAAAACTATATGTTTACGACGGTGCAAGGATTGACTGGAACCAGTATCGCGGCTGGTCGGCGGACAACATCCGTCGCAATCGCGAGTACGGCACGGTGTGCAACCCGAAGGTCTGGGTCATGCGCGAGTTCAAGAACACGAAGGAGAACAATCTCGGCATGGCCCTTCCGCGCGGTCGAGTGCGCTTCTATCGTCGCGACGTTGACGGGCAGTTAGAGTTCACCGGCGAGAACGTCATTGACCACACGCCGCGGGATGAGAAGGTCCGCGTCTATACCGGCAACGCCTTCGACATCGTCGGCGAGCGGCGGCAGACCGATTACAAGATAGACACGGCACGCAATTGGCTGGACGAGTCCTTCGAGATCAAGGTGCGCAACCACAAGGAAGAGGCGGTGGAGGTCCGCGTCGTCGAGCATATGTATCGCTGGATCAACTGGGAGGTTACCCAGAAGTCCCACGAGTTCACAAAGAGCGACGCGCGGACAGCGGAGTTCCGCATCCAGGCGCCGCCCAGCGGCGAACAGACGATCACCTACACCGTGCACTATACGTGGTAGTTTGGCACGGCAGGGGAGATAGGGCAGGGGAGGGACACGGGTCCCTCCCCGTGTCTATTTGACTCCGGTCAGCTCGGCCAATGTCCGCCCGAAAATGTCTTCCTCCTGCTCGGATGTCAGACCGAGCGAGTTGATAACATCCAATTCGGACCGGTAGCGGTAGGCGTCCGATGGCGTGCCTTCCATGTGGGGCCAATCGAGTCCGAAGATGCATCGCTTCGATCCTGCCTCTTGGATCGTGTCGGCGACCAACTGCCGATGCTGGGGCTTGGCCAGGCCGGTCAGACCGGCGTACACACCGCTGTCCTTCCACCGGGTGCTGTGGTTGTAGATGACGGCGAGAGCCTGGTCGAAGAACCCGCGGCCGATCCCGCCCGACGTGCCCATGTGTTCGATAATGACCTTCAGCTTTGGGTGCTTGGCCATGATGTTGTCAATGAGGAGCGGCTGGTAGTCCTCTAAGCGTCCGCCATGTACGCCTGTGTGGAACAGGACAAAAACCCCCAACTTCGCCGCCAGGGTATAGAAATCATCACATGCCGGGTCGTCAATGCGAAAGCCCATGGCAGGGGGGTGAGTCTTCACTCCGACGAAACCCTTGCCGATGTATTCTTCGAGCAGGGCGCATGCATCGGGCGCCTTGGGCGAGACGGCCACCGCGCCATATATGTTCGGATAGTCCTGGAGGTTGCGGAGCAGCCATGCGTTGATCTCCTCGCCCGCCAGGAGTTCCTTTGTTTTTGGACCCCAAAAGGGCGCAAAGGCGATGGTCTTCTCGATCAGATGTGTCGTCATGAACTTGTCGAGCTCGGGCAGTGTGCCGAGCTCCGGCTTGTGAGGGAACGCGCCGTGCGGAAAGACGTGACAGTGATTCAGGTACATTATGGATCTCCTCCTTAGCAAGTTTTCACCGCGATATTTTATGATCCTCTATTTGTTCTGTCCAGCATTGAATAGTCAAATGCACACGTGCCTGACCAAGTTTTCCCTTTTCCATGAAAAGGGTTTGAAATAGAATGAGAAGCAGAAAGGAGCTACACACATGGATATTGAAGTATCTCTGACAAGACGGCGTTTCCTGGGTATGACAGGCGCAAGCGCCGCGGTGCTTGGGCTTGGGCGGGTCCTGGATGCGCAGGGCAATGGCAAGAGACCGCCAAACGTCATCGTCATGATGGCCGACGACCTCGGCGCGAAGGAACTCGGTTGCTATGGGAACACGAAACATCTGACGCCAAACCTCGATGGACTCGCCAAGGGCGGCGTGCAATTTCGCACCTGCTGGGCGACGCCGATTTGCTCCCCGACACGGGTGCTAATCATGACGGGCCGCTACGGTTTTCGCACGGGCTTCTGGAACCTCATCGGGCGGCCCGGCTCTCCCCGCCCCGACATGCCGGAGTATGACATCGGCGTGAGCCAGATCACCTTCGCCGACGTCCTCAAGACAAGAGGATACACCACGGCGCTGGCCGGCAAGTGGCAGCTCTCCGGCAAGTTCCCAACCTTCACGCAGGACTGCGGCTTCGAGGAATACTGCATCTGGGCCTACGCAAACTACCTCCCCGAGGGCACTACACACCAGGGGGCGTTCGAGGCCAAGAACAAACCGTCGCGATACTGGCACCCGTGCATTATTCGCAATGCTGAAGTGTTGCAGACTAAACCGGACGACTGGGGACCGGACATCTACACGGATTTTGTCATTGACTTCATCAAGCGCCACAAGGACGGGCCATTCTTCGTGTACTATCCTATGTGCCTGACCCACGGGCCGTTCTATCCCACCCCGGATACGCTCAAACCCGGGGAGGACAAGATGCGCCACAGCAAGGACAACTTCAAGGCGAACGTGGAGTATATGGACAAGCTCGTCGGACGGATCGTCAAGGCGTTGGACGAGATGGGCCTCCGTGAGAATACCATCGTGTTCTTCACCGGCGACAACGGGACCGGCGGGGAGGGGAAGGGACAGGCCACGGAGCTCGGCGCCCGCGTGCCGATGATCGTGAACTGCCCTGGAACTGTCACTGGTGGAGTCGTAAGTGACGAGCTGGTTGATCTCTCCGACGTGCTGCCGACGGTGGCAGATTTCGGCGGGGCCGATCTCCCGAAGGACCGGGAGATTGACGGACACAGCTTCGCCCCGTTCCTGCGCGGCGAGCCGTTCAAAGGCCGAGAATGGATCTTCAGCTACATCGGCGACAAGCGCATCATCCGGGACAAACGGTGGCTGCTCGAAGGAGACGGCAAGTTCTTCGACTGCGGCGACTGCCGCGACGGGACCTCCTACAAGGATGTTACGGCATCCACCGAGCCAGAGGTGTTGGCCGCGAAGGAGCGCCTCGAGGAGATTCTGGCCGACAAGCCTGCGCCCACCGAGGAATATATGAAGCTCTGGCCCGAGGGAGAAAAGGAAAAGAAGAAGGGGAAGAAAAACAAAAAAGAGTAGCGACTAAGGTGGGTTACGAGGTCGAAGAAAAGGAAGCGGTTCATTGAACCGAAACAGCGCGAAAGACGATGGGGCGGAAGGTGGCGACTCGGAGATTCCACGAAAGGCCATTCGGTATCTGCTGGCTGACATCTGCAGCGCAGAGGACGACGTGCGCTGGTGCGCCATCCGCACCTTGGGACAGGCGGTCGCTCAACTTGCCGACAAGGACATCGAGGCGGCTCGGACGATCATGCGGCGTCTGATGTGGAGTCTTAACGACGAGTCCGGCGGCATCGGTTGGGGCGCGCCTGAGGCAATGGCCGAGATCATGGCCCACCATGCGGGATTGGCGGGGGAGTTTGCCCACATCCTCATATCCTTCATCAATCCCCGCGGGAATTATCTGGGCTATCCACCCCTGCAGCGCGGCGTTCTCTGGGCCATCAAGCGCATGGCCGAGGTCGCTCCCGCGCGAATGGAGGAGGCTCGTCCTTTTCTCCGGGCGCTGACCAAGTCGCCCGAGGCGGAGATACGAGAGATGGCCGTCGCCGCGCTGAACGCATTGGCGAGAGCGTAATAATTTTTGGGACTTGAAATATCTTGACATGTTTAGTATACTATATTTTGTGGGCAGACGAGTGCTAAACCTTTATAGACGATCAGGTGAACAACTAATTTTTCGGTTTGGGCGGCCCCCGTTGACAGTGTGTCCCCCCTCCCTGCTTCTCGGGGGCACTCGAGGGGAGAAGTGGCCGCCCATTTCATTTCATGCTCGCCTCAGCCGCTCTTGATCTCCCCGTCGAAGGGCGCTATAATTTTGCGCCATCACGAGAATTTAAGATGATTTCCTTTCCGCATTGAGATCGAAAGCGAGGCGTCTTATGTCAACTTCCAAGCAACGCGGCAACATCATGGAAGAAATGACGGTCAAGGACATGATCAATGCGATGGAGAAGACAAGCACGGCCATTCTTGCCTGCGGGGGGACGGAGCAGCATGGCTACCACCTGCCCCTCTCCACGGACTACCTTGCCGCGTATGAGATAGCAAAAGAAGCCTCCCGCCGAACGGGTTGCCTCGTCCCCCCGCCCCTATGCTACAGCTATTCAGGCGGGAAGCTCTTGGGAACCACGGACATCTCCCCGGCGACCACAACGCAGGTCGTCATCGAGATCGGTCTGTCCCTCGCCGAACAAGGGGTGAAGAACATCATCATCTTTGCGGGGCACTGCGGCGCGGAGCATCTCAACGCTTGCAAGGAAGCCGGGTATCGAATTATGGAACAGGCGCGAGGCACACGGACGGCCTTTTGCCCAGCCTTGTCGCTCTCCCGCACATGGAAGAGGCTGCTGTCCGGGCGCGGAGAGCACGCGGGGGAAGGAGAAACGAGTCTGATCCTACATATCCGCCCCGATCTGGTCCGCGACGACCGTCCCTTCGATACCCCGGATACGCGCAAGGCAATTGAACCAAAGAAACCCAAGTCGCCGGCCTACTTTGTGGACGATTTTATCCTGAAGCGTCGCGACACGTATAGACCCGATCGCAAAGCGCCCTACAAGTACGGCGTACCCAGTGACGGCGGCCTCCGCGCCACGCGAAAACTGGGCAAGGTGTTGTTCGATGAAATGGCGGGTACTTTGGCCTCCCTGGTGCGCACCATGGAGCGAAAGGGCGGACGCAGGCGCGCATGACTACGATGTGGACCTATCGCGACTGGAAGGCGGGAGGGGAGCGAACCACGATCTGGGACCTCACCTTCGACAGCACCATCCACTGTGGCGCGGCGCAGAACTTCCATGAGGTCGGCCCCAATCACATCCGCTTCCGGGCGCGTGCCGGCCTCGAACCGTACGCCTGGCGATTTCATTTCTGCATCGAGTCCCCCGGCGACGGACGGGAAGTCGTGCTGGAGGTTGCCGACTTCAATAACCTCGGGGGAGAACTGTGGCAGGAGCAAGCGGCCGTCTGGTCACGCGACGGGGAGAAGTGGGAAGATTTGGGTTTGGAGAATATCCGCATTGTGCCGTGGACGCCCACTGGCGGCGCCGAGGATGACCTATCGCTCCAGCGCGATGGTCGGCGGCCATATGGCGTACGCTATCGCCTCAGTCTCGACGCGCCGCGCATTTGGCTCGCCTCGCCCACGCCATACACGCTGGAACGAAGTCGGCGATGGATGGATACCCTCGCAAGCCGGTGCGATTTTTTCCACGTCAAAGACATCGCGCAAACGACAGGGGGGCGGATTCATGGTCATGCCCTTTCCATGATTGAGGTACGGAAGCCCGGTCCGGACAAGGAAAAACTGCGCGTGGTTATCGTCGCCGGCGAGCACCCGGCTGAGGTGGCGGGAATGTATGCCTGCGAAGGTGTCATGGAGGAGATTCTCCGCACGACCGACCTTCTTGGTGATTTCTCCTTTTGGATCGTTCCAGTCGCAAATGTGGATGGCCTGGCCTTTGGGCGGACGTATCACACCTTCGACCCAGACGATCCCCACGGTGAGGGTTTGAATCTGGCCCGCGACTGGCATCGGCGCACGCAATCTCCGACGCAGGCCATCTGGAAGATCATCGAGGATGTGAAACCGCATTGTGTGATCAACCTGCACAACGGGCGGCATCGGCGACGGTTTGAGGTCTTCGCCCCGCCCCAGCCGCACCTGGCGACTCTCCTGAAACACATCCGGGAGCAGATGCCTCTGCCCGTGGCGCGGTGGCGACCCTATTCCGATAACGGAGCGCTTGCGCCGGCGGTGATAGAATCGAAGTTGGCCGATGTTGCGCTTTGCTTCGAGACGCTCCTGCTGGTGAAACTTCCGGAGCGCCGGACGTTTGAGGAGAGCTATCGGCACACAGGACGCTGCCTCCTCCGCGGCATTGTTCGCGGGCTCCGAGAGATATATGGCAGGCCGCAAATGCTCGCATTGAAAGAGGTCCTCGGGACCCATGCGCAGCGCTGTGGGGTCCGTGACTTCGTGGCGAAGATTCCCTGGTTCTACTACGAGGATTCGTTCGACGATCCCCGGGAACACAACATATGGAATTTCGAGGTCAACGGCCTGCCCCTCGCGCCTGGTCACTACGATGCCTGGCTGCAGTCGGCCGCGAACGTGGAATCCCTGCGGGTCCGAACCGACGATTCGGGATGGGCAGCGCACAAGCCCCGTGAGAGTTGGATTCTTCTTCCAAGCCTGTGGCTTCCGGGGAGAAAGTTGGCCTTTGACTTCGAACACAAGGGCGAGAATCTGCCCATCGAGCAAGTCATCATCAGCCCGGAAGGAACGCCCCTCGAAACGGCGCGGAGCCAGGCGGAGAAGTTCGATCGCTATGTCCGCGATACGAAGATGGAGGCGAAGAGGTATCTATGGAATTGGGGAAAGTTCCGTGAAAACCTGATGAGAGACAGTTTCGGCGTATCCGACCTGCGGGGCATGTTCGATGAGATCGTGGACTGGCTCGCGCAGCGGCAGGTGTGCGACCCGCAAGACCGTTATTACGGGGCCGTTCATTCCGAAGAGGACAAGTATGATGCGCGCGATGCGGCGGCCGCCGCGGCATGTTTCGCCCGCCGGTATTCATGGACAAAGTACCCGACGTGGCTTGATCGCGCCCTGAAGGCCCGACGGTATGCCTATTTGTCGCAAATACACGAGCCGGGGAACGAGGCGCACGATGGCGGCTTCGTGCACATGGTCAAGGGAATCTGGGGCGTGAACTTCACCCGCCTTGAGCCGCCATACCCCGGGATTGACGGGGTGGACACCTGTGTGATCCTCCATCTGCTCTGCCGATGCGCCGATCTTGGCCTGCCTCTGGAGGCGGAGGACAGGTCGGTTCTCCGGCGTGCAGCCACCTGGGTGGCCAATAACGAGGCCCTGCCGGGCGTGTTCCTCCATCATGAAGGGGCGACCCATGACTGCCAGAACGCAAATTCGCTTGGCCTGTCGGCATTGGTTCGCACGTATCACACGCTCGCGCGCCTCGGCGACAATCCGCCTCGCGCCTGGCTTGAGGCGGCCTCGCGGGGGATCGAACACTACTTGGACGGACAGGAGGCCATCGGCGTGTGGCCATATCTTTTCGCGCAGGTCGGGCATCGGGGACAGGCCTTCCACTTCGACAATATCCCCGACCATGGTATTGGCCTGTATCACATGACGCGCGCCTGCCACGAGTTTCCCCTGTGCGACCGACCTGCTTTGACGGCGGCGTTGAAGCGGGCTGCCCGATGGTATCTCGGTCTGTTGCGATTGGATGGGAACGACATTGATCTCGAATATGATGCCTGCCAAGACCTGGGCAACGATATCTGTTTCTCCGGTTTTACCTGGTGCCGTTTCACGGCTGCGGCGGCGCTCCTGCGGATTGCCAGGGCTGCCGGGGAGGTGGAGCCGTGGCGCCATCTCGCCCTGCGTCTGATGGAGCACGTACGGAGAAAACTGTGGCAACGCAACGACGCGTCGCGCGCACCCGTCGTTGCGCACGCTCGGGCCGATGCAAAACTCGCCACCTGGTGTCAGGCGGCGGAGTGGGACGCAGCCATGCTCGCGGAGATGATCGAGGATATCCAACGGTTGTGAAATCGCTTTGGTCGGTGTGATGTGATGAAAAATCATTTGTCGTGGCTCATATTCGCCTGTGTCTTCGCCTTGGCCGTGTCGTGCATCGGTCAGAGCCGACAACGTCTGTGCGGCGAGTGCTTCGCCCCGGGCGATGCGCGATGGAAGTATTGCACGCGCTGCGGAGGCGTCTTGGTGGTTCTCAGCAGTCCAGAGCCTCGACCGCCTCGAATGCTGAGTGGAACTAAGAAATACGACCTTCGCTACAAAATGCAACAAGGGGAACAACTGGTCGTTCGCGTCAATTCCATCGCCGAATTTACGGGTCGGGTCCCGGCGCTTCCCCTTCCAGAAAAGCGGCAGATGGACGTGGACTGGAATCAGACCGTCACGGAAATGACGTCGGAGGGCTTTCGTTTTGCGACTACCGCACGGTTGCGAAACCTGCTCGAAGACAAGAAGGACGTGACTGCGGACCATGCAGAACGATTCGCAAAAATGAAAGTGAGTGGATACGCTACGGACAAGGGCGCCGTGGCGGCAGGATCAGTCGCCGCCGAAGGCATTGAGCGAGCGGAAGACATCATTGCCGAAACGATCTCGCTCCTCCCCAAGGCGACTGTTGCCCAAAAAGACGCATGGGAGGCAACGGGTTTTTTGATGGCGGGGGGGTGCAATGCACTCCTTCCGGAGGAGTTCTGCGCCTCCACAGCGCGTGCAAGCGGACGGTTCGTGCTGGCCGACTTAGTGGTCAGGCGCAAGGAGAAATGCGCGCGCATCGTGGGGCACTTCACCATCCATGCAACAAAACAGAAAAAAGTCGGCGAGAAGGAGATCAACCTGAACACCAAGGCGGAGTTCGAGTATGTCCTATACTTTGCCGTGTTCGAGGGTTATGTCGTGGAGGTGGAGGCCACGGGCTATCTCACAAGCGCCGTGATCAGCGACGCAGGTACGGCAACCGTATCAGGTAAATTGCGCTACTGGGGCCAGACGAAGAGGGAAACACGGACCCCGTAGTCCAAAACCTCCCGGAGGTTCCAAACCTCCGGGAGGTTATCACGCCGCCCGCGTCATGTGCGAAACCGATCCAACGCCTCACGCATCTGCCGGATGTGCGCGAGGGTGGTCCCGCAGCAACCGCCGATGATGCTTGCCCCGGCCTCGACAAGGCGGGGCGCCTTGGCCGCCATCTGATCGGGTGTCTCGCGGAAGACTGTCCTTCCGCCGACCAGCTCCGGCATGCCGGCATTCGACTTGATCCAGAGGGGGATGTGTGTCGCCGATCGCATCAGCCTGGTAACCTGAATCATGTTGTCAATGCCGGCCCCGCAGTTTGCACCAACGGCGTCAGCCCCCGCCGCGCTGAGTTCCGCCGCCGCCTGTTCCGGCTTTATGCCCATCATGGTGGCAAAGCCCCGCGGCCCGGAGTCGAATGTCATTGAGACCACAACGGGCAGGGAACCGACCTGGCGGGCCGCCTTGAGCGCCGCCTTCGCCTCGCCCAGGTCTGTCTGTGTCTCGACGACGATTCCATCCGCGCCGCCGGCCGCGCAGGCACGAATCTGCTCGGCAAAACACATCACAAACTCCTCCTCGGTCTTCAGTCCTAACGGCTGCATGAACTCGCCGGTGGGGCCGATGGAGGCGAAGACCAGGGCCTTATCGCGTGCGGCGCGCTTCGATATTGCCGTTCCTTGTTGATTGAACTCAGCCGTCCGATCTGCCAGATGCGCTTTTTCCAGCTTCCAGCGTGACCCCCCGAAGGTATTGGTCAGTATAATATCGGACCCCGCATCCACGTAACCGCGCGCGACCGCCATGACGTCATCCGGTCGGTTTAGGTTCCACAGTTCGGGCACTTCGCCGGACGCAAGGCCTCGTTTTGCCAGTTCCGTCCCCCACGCCCCGTCGGAAAGCAGTATGGTTTTGTCGCGCAGCAGGTCCGCCAGAGTCATGATAGGCTCCTTTGCTCACTGTGTATTGTGGTCGCCATGAGGCAAAAACACTACTTTTCCACATCGGCCTTCATCGGCCAGGCGGAAGGCCTCAACGGCATCGTCCAGGGAAAAGCGATGCGTGGCGGCCGGCTCGAAAGTGGTACTGCTTAGGGCAAGGAATCGGGCAAGGTCCCACATCCATCCCAGCCGGAAGACCACTGAGCCAATCAGTGTGCACGCCTTGCCGTGGATCTCCGTCGGGTTAATTACCTTTTCCGTCCCGCCCACGCCTACAATCGCGGCTCGGCCCAATCTGCGGAGAGACGGAATGATGCACTGTCGAGCCGGTGTCGCCCCCGATGTCTCGATCACGCAATCCACGCCATCGCCCCGGAATGGCACGCGGGAAAATTGCTTGATCGCGCCGACAACATCCTGCTTGCCGGCGTCAACCACCTCATCGGCCCCGCACTTTTTCCCCAGATTGAGCCGTTCAGGAAGGACATCAATCCCAGCAACCCGCGCCCCGAGGGCCTTCCCGAGGATCACACAACTCAAACCCACCGGCCCGAGGCCGAAGACGGCAAGACTCTCGCACGGGCGGACGTCCAAGCGACGGAGCGCCCCATAGGCGGTGCCTCCCACGCACGCCATGAACGCGCCGTCAATGAAGCTCACCGTGTCGGGCAGGGGGATACAATTGCGCTCCACGGCAACCGTATACTCGGCAAACGAGCCGGGGATGGAAACGCCGAAGAGTTTCTTGCCGCCCGAACAGGCAACCACCTCCCCTTCGGCGCACTCCGGGCATTTGCCGCAGCCGACGTGGTGATGGACGGTAACACGGTCTCCGGCCTTGAGGCGAGTCACCGCAGGCCCGATGGCTTCCACGACACCGCAGGGTTCATGTCCGCGAATCTGATCGGAGGATTGTTCGCCTCGATATACATGAAGGTCGGACCCGCATATGCCCGTCGCCTCCACGCGGATCAGTACCTCGCCAACCCCCGGCTCAGGCTTGGGAAACTCACGGACCTCGCACCGCCGATTGCCCAGAAAGACAATTCCTTTCATGTCACCTCTCCAGTCATCCAGACTTTTCCAAATGAAACACATCCCCATCGTGCGCAATCTCGAACGGGTAGGGGAGGGGGGATAGAATTTCACGAAGCGTCTGCTCGCCCTCGCCATGCCACGGATTGTGGATGTGTGTGAACACGAGGCGGCGGATGGGGCACTCCTTGAGTATGGGCAGGGCGACTTCAGGTTTGAAATGGGTCATCTCGCAGAAGCAGAGGTCGAAGGGCTCGTCCCGAATGACTCGCGGAAAATCGCTGAAGTCGCCCTTGAGGTCGCCTGTGAAGATGACGCGCCTCCCCTCGCCCTCGATGATGTAGCCGCAACCGAACGTCTTATCCACGTTCTCCATGTGTCGTGTCGTAACGGTGGAGACCGTGACCAGATCATCCGCATAGACCTGTCCGGGCCTGGACACATTCGTCGAGATCAACGGCGAGGGCCACTTCAAGTGCATGGCCCTGAGCCACTCGCCGAGGGCGGGATATGCCTCCGCTTCGGGCAGAAATATCTCCGTATGTTGCCCCGCTGCGGGGTATTTCAGGAGTATCTTGATGAGCGTCGTGATGCCGGCAACGTGATCGCCGTGCATGTGCGTTACGAACACCGCTCTGATTCTCTTTAGTTCTTTGTTCGCCCGCACCAGGAGGGCATCTACCGGTGCACCTGCGTCAATGAGATAACTGGCCTCAGCGATTTCGATAAGATTCGACGAATTGAACCGGCAATACGTCGGGTCCCCGTGGCTGGTTCCGAGCGTGGTGATGCGCATGGCTGACGCTCCTTAAGGAACCTGCCAGACGGGCGAACGGAGGGCAGAGGGAGCGATCTCAAGCCCTAAATCCGGCGCATCGGGAACGGTCATGTTAATCTGCCAACGTCAAAAGCAACACATCATGCACATCAATCTGCGGCACTACGATACTGCCGTCGTCCTTGATCTCGATCTCCTGCCCCGCAATCGCCAGCACGGCCAACTTCACCTTCCACGCCTTTGGACGCACGACGATGTTCTTGATGATCCTGTGCTTGCCCTCCACCGCCTTGTTCGATCCCTCAATTTGCGCGTCGGACGCTGTGTCGGCCACAAACTTAGGGGGCTGCTCCAGTCCTCGGAAGCCGGTGTCGTCATTCGGCATATACATGGAGACATTCAGAAGGTGGATGTAGAGTGATTTTCTCGCGGGACCATAGAACGTGTTTGCCACAATGCTCGGCGGAGCGTCAAATTCAATCGGTAGGGGGGTAGCGCGTAACTCGGACATCAGGGCCTTAACAGCCTCCACATCCCGGTTGCGGACGTACGCCAGCCCGGGGTCCTGCGACAAATGACGGGCCTTCCCCCCGGCGATCAGATCGGCGAGACGCGGCTTTCCCAATTTCACACCCCATTCGTCATGTGAGGACACATCGCCGGTGACGATGAGACGTCCGCCGTTCTCCACCCATTTCGCAATCTGGGCCGCGGCCTCCTCCGACATGGCGATAACATTCGGCGCAAGGATGATCTTGAACTCATCCAACCGGCCCGCATCCACCATGTTGTCGAAAACAAAATGGAACGGAACGTGCCGCTCGGTGAGAAGTAGCCAGTTGCCGAGGACCGTGTCGCGATAGTCAATCAGATTGCTCGTTTCCGGGAGGTGTCCCCAAAAGTCGTGGGTATTCTGCGACACCCAGACGCCGACGTGCCTGATCTCGTCGCGGGCAAAATACGGCTCGCGCTCGGCCACCATATGGTGCACCCGGTTCTCGGCATCAAGCGGGGGGATATGGCCCCCATGCCACGGCACGGCGCCGTAGCTCAACGCGGCGAGCATGAAGAGCCGCATCTCGGCCTCGTGACGCGCCAGATCACCCCGCGAGTAATTGGCCCCGGCAGGTCGCCAGACGTCGCAGTGGTCCGGGTTCATGTCCCGTGTCAAGCGGCACTTGTAGCCGAGCATAAGCCACTCCAATTCTGGCTTCAGGGAGTAGGCATGTTGCGACACCCCAAAATCGGTCATGCGCCAGAGGGGGATGGCCGTGTCCCAGTCCTTATTGCCGAAGGGCCACTGGTTTGTGTTCATCGTCAGGGGCAGCCCGGGCTTCACCTTGTGGATGGCGTCGCGGAAGTAGCACGCCGTCTCGATGATCTTCTCATTCCGCCAACGGACCCATCGTTTGAACCGCATCTCCGTCCAGTCCACCTTTTCCGGGAGGTCGAGGCCGGTTTCGTCCGTGAACTTCTTGGCGCAGAAGTCGCACACGCACCCCGGGGCCGTGGGGTGGGGGATGCCGCCGAGGTAGAAGCCATCGAAGAACATTCCGTCAAGATCAAATGCCGCCGCTTCGGCCACGAGTTTCGCATGGTGGTCGCGGTAGGGGGAGGAGACGACGCACATCCCCACACGCGGTCGCGCCTTTTCCACGCCGCCGGGGATGAACTTCATCGCCCATTGCGGGAACTGCTTAATCGGTTGATAATCCTCGACATTGCGAAGGTCCTGGACATTGAAACAGACCCATGAGATGGCCTTGATGCCCGCCTCGTGAAGGGCTTTGATCTGCATCGGAATCCAATTTGGATCTATGTTCGAGGCGTGGACGGCGTATTTTGACGGATAGTTCGTCTTGATGTGGCCATTCATCACGCCGATGGTCGCCACGGTGACGCCGCCGTCAACCATAGGCATCATATAGGCGGCGATGTCGCCCGTGGAGGGTCGCGCCTCGACCCCGCGCAGGCGTCGTGTGACAGGGACGGACGGATCGAGTTTTGCAATGGGCTTCAGTTCTGGCATGGTATCGGACTCCGTGGCAGGGCGCACACGCACCCAATCAATCATGGCCATCAGCACGCGGGCGTCGGCCTGCTTTGGGTTCGGCTTGACGGGTGTCAGGGTATTGCATTGCAGTGTCAGCTCAGACAGGTTCCCGATGATTTCCGCCGGAACGATGAGGGTGTATTCGTTGTCCTGCCGGCCCGTGACATAGACCTTCGCGGACCATTCGCCGCAGGAGAAGCGCAGGATTTGATCACCCGCTGCCAGACGAAAGGTGATCGCATTTCGCCGCTGCGGATAGGCGGGTAGTTTCATGGCGAATTCATTCCCAACCCATCGGAACGTGCAGTTGCGCGGGAACACCCACTTGGCCTTGGGGTAGGGGCCTTCGCGTTCGTGGAACCCCGAGACGATTGCCTTCTCGTCGCCCTCGGCGCCGATATCAACAATAGTAGCCGATTGGTCAGGTTTAGGAAGGTGCTGGCATGGTGCAATGCCTTGCGCCAGGAAGGACGAAACAAGAAAGGCGAGAAAACACCAAAGAAACCGGCGGTTCATAATCCTCCTGCATCTTTCACTTGGAAAGAAGATGAGCAACTTTGAGGCGCAACTGCCGAAGCCGTTGCTCCTGGTCCTCGCTGAACGACCCCTGCCGCTGGGCATAGATATCCATCCATGTGACAAGACGCTCAAAACCGTCGGTATCCAGCTTAACGTCGTAATGCCCTTTTCGGATCAAAGAGAGAAGTTGACTCTCCTGGGCCGCACCCGCGCCGACCGTGGACTTACCCTGACCGTATCGTGTGCGCACATGGTCGCTCAGGCTGGGCTTGCCATAGGCGATGAGGCTGTCGTATGCCTTCGCAGGGGTGAGGTCGAACTTCGCCGCCTTTGCGTCCTTGTATCCGGGCTGGTGGCACTCCACGCAGTGCTTGTCGAGCACAGGCTGGACCAGTTGGTCGAAGCGCATCGGCCAGGAACCTTCGGGACCGGGGGTGATGTTCGATGGACCGCGCAGGGCCGCTTTGGGTAGGGCGTTAGGCGGGGCGGCGTTGCGCGGTTCATGGCACCCGATGCACGTAACAGTCTGCCCGGCTTGCATATACGTCGCCGTTCGCATGGTCTGGATGGCCAGGCCGTCGGCGTCCAATGCCTGAAAGAAGACAAGGACTCCAGAAGGCAGCCGGAAGTGGGCGGAGCCGTCCGCCTCGACAGGAACCGTGCCTATCACGAACTTGCCGGGATCATCCCGCGTGACTCCAAGGTTTGGGCTGTTCATCTGTGGTTGGGTCTTGGCCGGGACGCCCACGATTCGGATCCGCTTGACCGCCTTCGGTTTGACATCAGGGAGGCCCTCATAGACATTCATCAGCAGGAACCGTCCCTCTTGTTCCGCATCCCAGGCGACATCGCTGGATGGGATGGGCGGCCTGGGGCAGGGGCGAAGGGGAATGGGACACTCCGAGCCGATGTCGGGATCGCGGTAGACCAGTTCCAGGTTGCCGAAGGCGTCGTACAGGTACAGTCCCAGGGCATTGATGGCGTTGTCGCGTCCCTGGGAGCGTAGCGGCAGGTCGCTCCATGCGGTTAGGAAGTATTTTTCCGAGAGGGGATAGGGATTGGCGTAGAAGGTCTCCGGCCAGCCCTCCGATTCAGGAAAGATGACCTCGGGGGTTAAGCGCGTGATCGGATCACCCTCCTCAAGCCCCCGGTTTGCATCGAGCAGGACGAGGCTCCCGCCGGTGATGCAATGATGGGCTGACGCCGTGAAGATCATCTTGCGCGAATTCGGGATGCACCGCGTCTCGAAAATGCAATGGGGCGACCGGGTGAAATTGCCATAGACCGCCTGAAGATTCGTGCCGTCGGGGTTCGTCGCCCACAGACTCATGTAAGGCATGTTGCTGCGATCTATATAATCCCATCGGGCGAATAGCACCCGACCGTCGTGGGCGACGGACGGAGTCCACTCAAAGTTCTCGAAGGGCGATATGGCGCGGATGTTCCCGCCGTCGGCGTCCATGACGTGCAAGGTATAAACGGCGACGGGGCGGCTGTTGCCGCCGCCGCAGCGCACGTAGCTGTCCGGCAGAGCGGTCTCCGTGAGCGTGGACATGGCGCTGTTTTTCCCGCACTGAATGAATTGTCCGCGCCGTGTGGAGAGGAAAACAATTTCACCATTGGGAAGATAGCGAGCGTCGAAGTCATCGTATTTCCCGTGGGTCAGGCGGCGCAATCCCGTCCCATCAACATTGATTTCGTAGATGTGGTAGAAGGCGTCCTCCGGGATTCTGGACTTGTCCACCTTATCCTTTTCCCCGGCCAGGTTGGGGTAGTACTTGCAGAATGAGAACAGAATCTTTTTTGCATCATAGGATAGATCGGGGCGAAGGCAGCTCCCTTCCGGCAGACCCGCGGGGATGGCGCGCAGCGTTGGCGAGTCGGTCTTCCAACCGTCAAGGACGAACAGCCCGCCGCCCGGCCGCGACCACCAGCCGTAGTACTGGTCGGACATGTGGCTGAAGCTGGCAGGGGCGCGCTTCACGAAGAAGAGAGCGTCGAAGTCGAGCAGGGGATTGGCGAAGGCCATTTTGCGGACGGCCCAGCGCGCCTGGAGGTAAAGGGATTTTCGATTGTGGATTGCGGATTGCGGATTTTGGATTGCGGAGGCGATGCGTTCAAGTTCTTGGACTTGTGCAGACACATCAACTCCCGCTTCTCGGCGGTCGGCGGCGAGTTTCAGCCCGCGCTCAATCACATCCTCAATGGGGTAATCCACTTCCGCGCCGGGCCGATCATGCCGCCTCGACCATGTGCTCAGGCTGCACTGATCCGCCGGCTTCCAGAGCGCGATGTTCTTCGCCTTGTCCGCCACGCCATAGACCTCGACCTCGTCGAGATGCAGATAGCCCTCAACAGGCGATTGGATGCGCACAAATCTCGCCTCGACGCCGTTAAGGGGAACGGCGAGTGGCTTGTTGTCCGGCGCGCCGAGGAAGACGGCGCCATCGTGCTGATAAACCTGATCCCATTTCTTGCCGTCTTGTGAGATCAACAGGAGAAACTTGCCGAGTCGGGCTGCGACGCCGGGGCTGTCGGCCCGATTGTAGATGACGACTCGGTCCAGGGCGAACGGTTGTTGGAGATCAACCTGCCACCAGGGGGTCCTATGCATTCCCGTGTGGAGGTCCCATTTGCCCGTCTTGATACCGTCCACCCCGCCGGCTGCGTCGTCGGCAGGACTCATCGGCTTCAGATTCCGTACCTCCGCCTGCCGAATCCAGTCCGCCTCGATCTGGGCCTTCCGGTCCAGCGTGAACGCAGCGCGATAGGCGTCCTGGGCATGAATGGAAGCGATAAAGAAAGCGGCGAGAATAGTTCCGTGCGACAGGCGCGTCATTGCTTTCTTCCTCCAGAGGACCGCTTTACTTGCGGTAGGCCGCTCTGACCTCTGATTGTATCACTGCGCCTTCTGAACATCAATGAATACCACCTCGTGAGGGGCGAGTTCCTTCGAGAATTCGCGCGGCAGATGTGCGTCTTTCCACAGGGGCGAGAGGGAGGCTTCCCCCTCAGAGGAAAAAATCGCCACATCACAGACGTTAAAAGCCGGGGCGTTTCGAGTGTCAATCGAAACGGTGAGCGGTTGCCTCGACTTTGACACGTTCACAAACAGATGCCCGACGCCGCCGTCGGGCGACTGCCAGGAACTGGTGAGGACGGCGGGTTCCGTGAATTCATATTGCTTGTGTTGGTCTCCCTTGCCCGCCCAGAATTTATAGGTCACGGTCGGAACGGTCAAAACATACGGGTGGAGCATCCTCCCGAGCATCAAGTGCACCTTAGCCCGAGTCTTGAGGAGTCGGCAGTGGTTCCGCAGCATCTTCAGAGGGTCGGGATGGGATTTCAGAAGCTGTTCGGGATAGGACCAGACCGCCAGGCCGGGGGTCTTGCCTGTGACCAGATTCACCGCGTGCATCCGCACGTTCCACGGGTCGTCGCTGGGGCTGCTGCGCGCGCTGTCGCCGCCGTAGCCGATGGCGTACTCATGATACAGGTAGGTGAACAGGGGAATCCCCACCGCCCCCGCATACTGGCGATACCACCACTTCTCTTTGTACTCGCGCATGTGGAAGCCGTCCAAGTGGGGAATGAGATGCTCATAGGGCTCCTCATGGAAGAGGACGAAATCCTTGCTTTTACCTTTGCCATATGTCCGCATGTCATCGAGGAGTCGCTGGAAATCCTTCGCCTGATACAGGCCCTTGCCGGGCATGTGACCATGATGGGGGGAATAGCATGGATGCCCCGCACCGTTGGTGGTCTGGTCCATCTGCAAAATGTCCACGCCGAGTTCGTGGCATCGCTCGATGACGTCCCTGAGGAAGGTCTTGGCAAATGGCGTTCCCACGCAGATCGCATAGGACTTCCGCACCCACGGACGCTTTTCGGTGGACTCACCCAGGGTGAACGCCTCCGGTTGTCCTGTCTTCTGATCAATTACATAAGCGTCGCGGTATTTCTCGGCGGCGGGGATTTGACCAGCGTTAACCCCTTCGTTGGCAAAGGTATAGAACAAACCGGATAGGTAGAAAAATGGGCGGAAGCCCGCGGTCCTGATCTCCGCGATAGCCTGCCGGGCCCTATCCTGATCGAAGACGGGAAAATAGTCGCCCGCCGTCCACCGGCGATGGTTCTCCCATCCGGCGAGCATGGCAACGATCGGTCCATTGACCTGCTTCTGCAGGAAGCGGAGATGCTCCAGCAGGTTGGGGTAGTACGACCCCGCATGTTGGTGTTGCTTGTCATAGGTCCGGACCTCGCATACATGAACAAGGGGACCATCTTTCCACCATTGTGGAATGTCCATCCGCTGGGTCAGGGGTTTGGCGCACCAAGACTGCTTTTGCGCCCACTGTTTGTAGAGGTCAGCCGAGTCGCACCATGTCCCCTGCGTGACGCCAATCACAGTAGGGTAGGGGGCTTGCCACTGTTCCTGCTTGGAATCATTCAGATCGTAATCATGTGCGAGAGAAAACGCCTTCTCGCGCCGCCATATCCCCATTCTCCGGGGATATCCCTCTGTGTCCTGCGTAGCGAGATAGATGCCGGCCTTGAGGTCCTGGTAAGCGAGAAACTGGGCCGAGAGACTACCGGGAAAAGAGATCCATGCGCCCTGGCTCACGACCCAATTCTCCGACGGATTTCGAATCAGTGTGCCGGGTAGGTAGGGGAGCACGATGAAATCATCTTTCGGTTCCCCAAAACTCGGAGCGGCCTGCAACAACGGAAAGCGGACGTAGGCGACGCCCTGGCCGGTCCGGTTCGTAACCGAGATCGTCCACAAAGTCAGGAGCTCCGCCCTGCGGCAACTGACCGTTGCCTCGGCATCCAGATTCCGTCCGCCAATGCCGTAGAAGGAGAGAACAGCCCTGATATTGTCGCCGTCTTTCTGAATGATCGTAGTTGTCCTCTGGGCTGCCGAACTGCTGAGGTACTCCGTTGCGGCTTCGCCTTTGCGCAGCGCAATGGCAAACAGGGCCGATTCCGTTGGTTCCTGGATGACGGATATGTTTGCGGCCTTGTGGACAAGCTGAAAGATATGCGGGGCAGGGGACTTTCGGATCGTCAACCGCAGCGAGGCGTTCTCCAGAACGACATCGGCTTGATCCTGGGCAAGAGCATGCGGCGATAACGCCAAAAAAATCACTACCGGCAGGCGCAAAGTCCAGTACATCATCGTTTACCTCCATCGGTAGGAGACGGACAGCACGGTAACAGCAGATGCAGAGCGATGTCAACGACAATCTCGGAGTTTGATCTTGACAGGACACGAAAGGGACAGTAGAAATGGCTAATTCTTATTGGTTTGCAGATTGAGAGGTTGACGATATGCAGAAGCTCAGGGTTGGATTGATCGGATGCGGCGGACGCGGGAGGGCCCATGCGCTGGGCTATCAACAATCGGACAAGGTGCAGATGGTCGCCTGCGCCGATCCAGTGGAGGTAGCGCGGCAGAAGATGGCGACGGACTTCAACATTCCAAACACCTATGCCGACTATAACGAGATGCTCTCAAAGGAAAAACTCGACATCGTCAGCATGGCGCTCTGGACCGGTCTGCATTACGACGCTGTCATGGCCTGCGTGGGCGCGAAGATCAAACTCATCAACGCCGAGAAGCCTATGGCCCCGACCTTCGGCGAGGCGAAGCGCATGTATGAAGCCTGTGAGAAGGCCGGGATCATGATGACCTTCAGCCACCAGCGGCGCTTCGGCCCGCAGTTCTCGAAGGCGCGGGATCTGCTGAAGGGGGGCGCGATCGGCGAATTGATACGCATGGAGGGCTACTGCTCCAACCTGTTCGACTGGGGTACGCACTGGTTCGACATGATGTTCTTCTACAATGACGACCTCCCCGCCGAATGGGTCATCGGCCAGATTGACGTGGCCGAGGACAAAGCCGTATTCGGCACGCCGGTCGAGAGCAATGGGTTATCCTATATCAAGTGGCGCAATGGGATTACGGGGTTGCTGGTAACGGGCGAAGATCATGGCGGGCGGTGTCAGAATCGCCTGATAGGTGCAGCGGGTATAATCGAGATCGGCAACAGCCTTCGAGTATTCCGATCAAATGGCGCGGGATGGGAGACGCCGACGCTCACGGCGTCGAAACTGCCCGGCTCAGATACCACACTCTACATCCTGGAATCCATTGACTGCCTGCTCGGCGAAAAGGAATCCATCTTGTCGAGTCGCAAGGCCCTCCAGGCCACGGAGCTGATCTTTGCGACCTACGAGTCGGCCCGGCGGCGCGCGCGGGTATATCTACCGTTAGATACGGAAGACTCCGCCCTGCTGACGATGCTGAAAACCGGCGAAGTCACGATTCCCGATTGGCCGGCGCGACTTTCCCCACAAGAACAGGCAGATGGTTTCAAGTTGATTTTCAACGGCAAGGACCTGGCGGGATGGAAGGTCGTCGGAGCGGAGGAGGCATGGAGTGTGCAGAAGGGCATTCTCACGTGCAATGGCCAGGGAAGCGGGTGGATTCGACCGGAGGGGATATACACGGACTTCATTCTGCGGTTGGACTATCGCATCAGTCCGAAGGGCAACAGCGGCATCTTCCTTCGCACGAGCGAGGAGGGACGGCCGGCATATCAGGGCATGGAAATTCAAATTCTCGACGACCGCCAGGAGCCGTTAAATAAGAAATCAACAGGCGCCATCTACGACGCCGTGGCGCCTACGGGCAATCCATCCGGTCCGGCGGGGAAGTGGAATACCGTCGAAGTGTCCTGCAAGGGACCGGTCGTCCGGGTAGTGCTCAACAACAAAGAGGTTGTCAACTGCGACACGTCGAAACACCCGGACCTGAAGGATCGCCTCAAATCCGGCTTCATCGGCCTGCAGAACCACAAGAGCAAGGTGGAGTTCCGTAGCATCCGGACCAAGGTGCTGAACTGAGGATGCAATGTCGGAGGAGCGTAACGTTAACATCGGCATCCTGGCCGTGCAAGCCGGACTGATTACCTCCGCCCAGCTTGCCGAGGCGATTGAGGAAACGACGCGGCTAAAGGCCGATGGGAAGGAAAGTTCCCTTCGGGATATCCTTATCAAGAAGGGCTTCTTGACCGAGCAGCAGGCTCACGACCTTATGCCGTCCCCGTCCTCGGGCAGTAGCGGCACAGACGACGGCACCGTAAAGATGAAGTTGGAGGAAGACATATCCACCGACGAGTTCGAGGGGGCGATATTGGGAGGGGACTTTCGGATTGAGAAGAAACTCGGCAGTGGGGGAATGGGGGCTGTTTATCTGGCTGAGCAGGTGAGCCTGCAACGCAAGGTCGCCTTAAAGTTGATCTCGCCCGAAGCCGCTACGGATCAGGAATATGTAGCCCGCTTCAAGCGCGAGGCAACCTCCGCCGCGCAACTCGTGCACCCCAATATTGTCCAGGTCCACAGCATCGGCGAGCATGAGGGCCTGTGGTACATCGCCATGGAGTACGTCGCGGGGAAGAGCGTGGGCGACATGCTGAAAGAGCGTAACCCGATGGACGTGGCGGAGGCCGCAAATTACATCGCCCAGGCGTTGAAGGGCCTGGCGCGCGCTCATTCCCTGGGCATTATCCACAGGGACATAAAGCCCGACAACCTGATGGTGAACTCAGACGGCGAGGTGAAGATCGCCGACTTCGGCCTGGCGCGAATGAAGACGGCGCAGGATATTTCCTTGACTGTGAGCGGGGCGGTGATGGGTACGCCGCACTACATGAGCCCCCAGCAGGCCGAGGGGGAGAAATTGAACCAGCAGGCGGACATCTACTCGCTTGGGGCGACGTTTTACCATATGGTCACAGGCGCAACGCCGTTTGCCGGCGACAGCGCCATGAGCGTCCTTTACAAGGCGGGAACAAGCAAGGCCGAGCTCCCGTATAAGCGCAATCCAGCAGTGCCAATCGAGTTGTCGCGCCTAATTATGAAGATGATGGCGCGCGACCTGGAAGCGCGCTATGCCACGTGCGAGGATGTTCTGAAGGACCTCAACACTCTCGGCTACATCGGGGAGACGATCTTCGAGGCGCGGCGGAGACGTTCGATTCCCGTCATCGCAGGCGGCACAGTAACCATATTGCTTATAATAGGTATTGGTCTATATTTTACATTATTTGACACGAGCAATCCGTCGGCTAATAAACCCGCAATTCATGGTGAGCCCAAAGAACCCCTGCCGCCAGGAGACGCACCCAAACAGATCGAAACCCCTGCAACGAGCAAAATCACATCGGACAAGACGACCAAACCCGCTGCCGAACCGCCCGCGCCGAGAAACATTGTCGCACCACCGGTTGATAAACCGGAACAGCGAGGCGGCAGACAAACAAACAGTCCGGTGCAAGCCGCGCCCCCTGTGCCGCGTCCGTTGCCTGAGACGCCTCCTTCGAAACCGGAACCCAAGCCAGCGATCCCCAAACCGGAGGCGGCGGCAACCAAACCGGAAAGGGGACCGAAGTCGGTCAAACCGATAGAACCGCCAAAGCCGTCGCCCATCGCCGCGCCGACGTTGCCTCCGCTACCACAAGCAAAGAAGGGGATAACCGTAAATGCCGGTGGGGGAGGGGACTTCAAGACGCTGATGGAGGCGGTGGCGTCGCTGCCGCCCGAGTTGAAGGAGCCGGTAAGAATTGATGTGCATCCGGGGATTTACCAGGGTCCCATCAAGATCGGGGGCGATACCGGGATGCTGGCGACAAAGGATAAATGCATCCATATTCAAGCGGTAGGAAAGGGTCCCGTGATCCTCAAGGCCGGCGCAGAGAAGACCACGATGTTCATCAACCGGACCGATTTCGTCGCCGTCGAGGGGATTATCTTTCACGGCAGCGGCGGCTCTCGCGGGATCAATATCCTACGTTCCAATTTCTTCCGAATTCGCGGTTGTGTATTTGCCGACTGCGAGGAGGGGGTATCTTCCTACACCGGAAGTCCGATTGACGGGAAAGGCTGGTGGGCAGAGTGTTCGGATTGTCTATTCATGAAAAACCGGTTCGGCCTGGTGCTCGATGACGCGACGGAGATCGTGATCCGAAACAATGCCTTTATGAACAACAAAGACGCGGCAATCCGCTTGTATCGCTTCCGGGGAAATGTCCTCCTGAATATATTCTCCCTGCCGGACGACGCATGCGCCTTTATTGTCGAGGGAGGGACAAAGCTTACGGGGGGCGCTGCATTTTCTACAAAAATGAGTTACAATTGCTACGCCGGTAGGGGGGATATTTACAGATCGGGCGCCATTCAGATCAAGGAAATGGACCACTGGCGTTTGCGCTATCCGGAATTTGACGACAAATCCTTCCGCGGCGAGCCGGGTTTCCGCGACGCAAAAATGGGCGATTTTCGCCTCACGGATAGCAGCAGATGCAAAGTCGGTCTGCCGGAGGAAACACCCATGGGAATGCGGTGGACGTCAGATCGTTGGCAATCTTACCTGGAATGGCAAAAGGAAGGCGTAAAATGATATCCCTCATCGGGTTGGAAGGCCCAGTTGCCGGTAAACGATTTTTTCTGAAGGCATTCCCCTTCCAGATCGGCCGCGGTCCGAAGAACGACCTCGTTTTGAACGATTCACATGTATCACTCCAACACGCCGTGGTGGTCCAGGAATCGGACGGCGTCTTTGTCGTGGATCTCGGCAGCACCAATGGTACGGTGGTCAACGGCAAGGCGTCGGGGCGTGCCCTGCTGGGCGATGGCGACACAATCGCGATCGGGTCAAGCGAATTTCGCGTGATAAGCGGCGGCTTTACAACCAGCAAGTTATCCAGAAGACCGGCAAAGGCGCAAACCGGTCTGCAAAGAGACGAGACAAAGACCTTCGCGACGCTCAAGGGCCTCGATCACACTATTTTTCTGCGTCCACAGGAAGACATGGCCCTGCTTCGCAAATCGCACGAGGCGCTGCGCATCCTCTATGGCGCCGACTCCATCATGGCAGATGTGCGCGATCTCGAAGCCACGCTCGGCAAGGTGATTGACCTCGTGATGGAGGTTTTCGGCGCGGAGCGGGCGTTTCTCATGCTCATTGATCCGGAATCGGGAGAGCTTCGGTTTGAAACGCAACGTCCCCGAGACGCCGAGATCGCAGTCTCGGCGACGATCAGCGCCAAAGTCTTGCAGGATCATGAATCCGTGCTGTCCTGGGATGCCATGTCAGATCCGCGTTTTGCCGCCGCGCAGAGCATCATGAAACAGAGGGTGCGATCGGTGGTGTGCGCGCCCTTGAAGAGCGCCGATCGCGTCCTTGGAATGATTTACGCCGATATATCCTCTCAAACAAAGCGTTACGACGAAGACGACCTGAAGCTCCTCACCGCGATCGGATATAAGGCCGGGGTAGGGGTGGAGAATGCGCTGCTGTACCGGGATATTCAGTCCCTCTTCCTCGGCGCAATTGAGACGATCATTGACGCCATTCGCGCCAAGGACGTTTACACCCGCGGCCACTCCGAACGGGTGCGAAACTACTCGGTGATGATCGGCAAGGCAATCGGACTGGATGCAAAGCAGATGCAGACGCTGACCCTCGCGGCGGTGCTGCACGACGTCGGCAAGATCGGCATGCCCGACCGATTGCTCTACAACAAGGACGCCCTCAGCCCGGAGGAGTATGAGGAGATCAAGGTCCATGCCGCGCAGGGGGCGGAACTGCTAAGCAGGATTGACCGCCTGAAGGACGTGGTGCCCGTGGTGCGCCATCACCACGAGGCGCTCGACGGCAGCGGCTATCCGGACGGGCTGAAGGGCGATGAGATTCCATTGCCGAGCAGGATCATAGCCGTCGCCGATACCTATGACGCATGCACCACAGACCGCCCATATCAGAAGGGGATGCCGAGGGAAAAGGCGGTCGAAATCCTGCGCAAACTATCGGGCGCGCGCCTCGATGCCGCCCTTGTTGATGCATTCATCAAGACGCTGTCACAGCAGACGGCCCCGTCCGATGATTCCCGAAATTGACGGGGATTCTACTCGACAATCCGCGTGCTTTCCTGCTCGACAATCGGCTCCGCGAGTTCCTTGGCCGTAAACGTGCACTCGAAGCGCGCGTCCTTTGGGGCCAGCGCCCGCAGGACTATGCGATAGGTCACTTTCCGCCCCGCCGGCAGGCTGTCCATCGCCTGACACGAGAAGCCGTTTTTGCGGCCCTCCACCGTCGTCGGACCTTCGCCGGACACAAACTCCATCTCCTTGGGGAAGGAGCCGGACAGCGTGACCTCCGTAGCAGGCCCCGTGCCCTGATTCGTGATATGGATTAAGTAGTCCGCACTGCCGCCGACTTCTACAGGATCGTCCGTGTCGTATGCCTCGATCTTTAGCGCCGCGATGCCCTCCACAGCCGTGACGGATTCCCCCTTTGCAAACAGCCCGCCGTCCGCAGATACCGCGGCAGTGTTCACGAATTTGCCGATCTGCTCCGCCTTCACTGTCGCGCTCACCGACGCCCGCTCGCCGGCGGGAACGCCAAGGACGTTCCACGTGATCGTATTCGACGCATGGTCGTAGGTTCCATTTGCGCCGGTTTCGAGGAAACGGAAACCACTTGGAACCGTGTTCCTGATCACAAGGTGAGACGCCTCGGCGGTGCCCGTATTGGTAATAACGATCTCGTAGCGGAGCTTCTGGTTGACGTAGCGTCGTTCCGGACCTGACAGGGTGAGGGCCAGTTGAGGCGCGGTGACGATCGTTATCACCTTTGCCTCATCCTTGATATCGCGGTCCGCCGTCACGATGGACGAATGGGTGGACTTGCCCTCTAACTCCGCAACATAGAGGTATTCCTTCTCCTCCGATTTTCCTGGACCAAGCGATGGGATCCGCCACACCCCCTGTTGCCCCTCGTCCTTTGCCTTGAAGCCGGGGGGGATGTTTTCAGTGACAGTGACATTGGTCGCGGGCGCCGTCCCCACATTTTTCACCGTGACCTTGTAGGCGGCCAGAGCGCCCCGCAGGATGCTCGCGGGGCCGGTCTTGCCGATCGTTACATGCGGCATAACCATCTTCAATCCGAGGCTCGCATCAACCCCCACATTCTCCTTGCATTTCAGCCCGCCGCGCAAGACCCCTTCGCCCTCCTTGTTCATTTTCACCGCAAGGGCAATCTCGACCTGCGCCCCGGCCTCGATCGTCGCCAGGTCCCACTGGACCTCCTGCCCACGGACCTGCCCGCCCGGATGCGAACTCAGGAACGAGACGCCGTCCGGCAGAACGACGCTCAGCCGCGCATCTTCCGCGCTGACTTTTCCGATGTTGTTGATCTGGATCGTATAGTCCGCGGCGTCCCCTACATGAATCGTGGCCGGGCCGCTCACCCCCATGTTCAGAATGGGAAGACACCACTCGCGGGTGACGGTCAACGACCCCACGCGCCCCGTCCACAGTCCAGATGCCGCGGATGGAGTCGTTTTGGGAAACAGCGCTGCTACCTCAATGGTGTTTCTGCCCACGACCGCCTTCGGCTGGCTCAGCATAACCTCCGAGATGCCCAGATTATCCGTTTCCTCTACGACGGACCGCTTCTTCTCCGGCAGGAAACATGCATCCGGCCCGCCTTCCGAAATTCCCCAGCGAACAGGGAAGCCCCTCAGCGGCTCGCCGTCGGAAATACGTTTCACCACACATCTGAGACGGTAGGAGCTTCCAGCCTTGCAGATGCCGGCCAGCTCCGGAAACTCCGCCTGCGCATCGAACCAGTTGATTGCCGCGTAGGCCCGTTGTTTGCTCGCATCGGGCACGCCCGGGGCATAGGCGACAACGCGGGTTACGCCGCCGACGGGGGACGTGACGATAATCCAGGTCTGGCCTTTCAGGACCTTCGAGCGCCCGCTCCCTTTGCCAAGGAGGGTTTCGATATCCGGGCCGCCGCCTTCAGCCTTTTGGAGGTCGTGGTCGAACTGGTTTGTATAGGTCTCCGCAAAGGTATTGGTCCACTTGTTGCCCCGGTCGGCCAGAAAGACGCCGCTTTCGTCCACGCGCACGATATCGCCGACGCCTCCCTGCTCCGAGGCGATGATCCACTCGACCCGCTTGCCGGGTAGGGGGGTCCCCTTGGCGTCGCGCACGGTGGCGACGAGGAGGGCGTACGATTTTGCGATGGATGTGGACTCGACCGGCGAGACGTCCACCGACGCGCACTCTGGGTCGTAATTCTGGATGGAATGGGAAAATGCGTGGGTGCGGACCGCCGGCTCCCGGCAGGCCGGGGACAGGGCCACTAACAAGACAGCCGCAATTGTGACCGATGCTTTTGGGTTATTGTTTTTCATCTGTCCGTCCTCCTATTTAGCGCCTATTTTGGCCCATCGGATCACGGCGAAGGCCTTTGATTTCGCCGGGCTGCCGATCCCAGGGGCGTAGGCCATGATGTGCGTCTCCCCCGGGGCGGCGGCGGAGATCGTGATCCACGTCTGGCCCTTTTTCATCTCCTGGGCGCCGGGTTTGCCGAGGAGGGTATCGAAGTCCACACCGCCCTCGCGGGCCTTCTTAAGCGCGTGATCGAATTGGTTTGTATAGGTGATCGCATTTGCGTTGTCGAACTTCGCGCCTCGGTCGGCAAGGAAAAGCCCGCTCTCATCCACGGCAATGATTTCGCCCACGCCGTTCGGCGAACGGCAGACGAGCCATTCAACCCGCTGGCCGGGGGATGGCTTGCCCTCCTTATCCAGGACGGTTGCGATTAGTGTCTGCTCGCCCCCTGATGGAAGGGACGCCTCTGCCGGCTCGATCTGGATGCTGACGAGGTTCGGATCGTAATTCTGTATCGAGTGGGAGTAGGCGTGCGTGCGGACGACCGGCTCGCGACATCCCATGCAGAGAAGAATGCCAAGCAACCCCAGTGCAACCAGCGTATATCCTCTCATCCCTCTTTCTCCTACTCTGATCCTCAAGACTGATAGAATGATAGTGAACCAGGAAGCCGGTTTCAAGCCCAATTTCCGGCAACATTCCTGACCATTTATTATTCCTGTGAGGGAGTACCGCAAATGGGCCTTTTTTCTTGACTTTTTCACCCTTTCGTGTAGCTTGGTAGAAAAGCAACATTACGTCAACATGCGGCCAGAGAACAGGAGGTGCAGGATGGCAGAAAAAAGCGGATGGGAGCAGAGGCGCACCTGGGTCGGCTTTGTGGCGTGTTGGATCCTGATCATCGTCGGGCTTGTCTTTGTGATTGCCGGGCTTATGTTCTGCCGCGCCACCATCGAGCGTCCGGCGGAGGAGTTCCGATACAGCTTCGTTCCCTTGTTTGTTCTCGTCTCTATCGGGCTCATTCTCATGCTCGGCGGTTCGATCGGAATGATGCACATCGAGATTTCCTCCCACGACGAGGAGGTCGCACGAAACCTGCAAAAAATCAAACGAGATATCCAAGAACTGCTCGACAGGAACGACCACAAAACACAAGAGGAAGAAAGCGGGACTAAAAGCGACAAGGAGTGAGGGGGAAGCGGTCAAGCGTCTGCGCCCCGGTTGTCACTCTGCATTGACCTCGGTCCATTTCGACCACCACCCCAGTTCCCCCATTTTCGATAGGGGAGGGGGGATCAGCGCATGGTCAGCCGTCCACAATATCCTCTCCTTCCCCCAGAGGGTTTCACATGGATCACAAAGAGGTAGGCCAGTATTGGAACCAGAACGCTCCCACCTGGACGAGGCTTGCGCGCATGGGGTGCGATGTTTACAGGGACTACCTCAACACGCCGGCCTTTCTGGCCATGCTGCCCGACGTATCCGGCCTCCACGGCCTGGACATCGGCTGTGGAGAGGGCCACAACACACGCCTCCTCGCGCAGCGCGGCGCAAAGATGGCGGCCATAGATATCGCCGAGACCTTTATCGCATTTGCCAAGCAGAAAGAGGCCGAAGCTCCCCTCGGCATTGACTACCGCGTGGCCAGCGCCGTCGAACTCCCATTTCCTGATGCGTCCTTCGATTTTGCCACCGGTTTCATGAGCTTCATGGACATCCCGGAATATGACAAGGTCATCTCGGAGGCCCACCGCGTCTTGAGGGTAGGGGGGTTCCTCCAGTTCTCCATCACCCATCCTTGCTTCTTCACGCCCCGATTCAAGCATGTATCCGATGAGACAGGAACGAGAGTTGCCTACGAGTGCGGCGATTACTTCAAGAGGATGGACGGCAGGATAGAGGAATGGATCTTCGGCGCGGCCCCACCGGAGTTGAAGAAGTCTCTGCCCAAGTTCAAGGTCCCCCGCTTCACGCGGACCCTGAGCGAATGGCTCAACGCCCTCATCGCCGCCGGGTTCACCATTGAACGGCTTAACGAGCCTTACGCCGACGACGAGACCGCCCGCCGATGCCCCGATGTCGCCGACACGCAAATCGTGGCCTATTTCCTCCACCTACGATGCCGGAAGTGAGCATGTGGTGTGCGCAGGTACAAGTGGGGGGCTGGTCAAAATACTTGCGAGCTAAAATCATGTTCATTGTAAGGTCTTGATTTCAAATCGCCCCATCGCATTGCCCGCCACAAAGCCAAACCCAGTGCCATCGCGTGTGCGGTCATCTTTGATCGTGTGCTTTTGCTTGTTGATGACGCAGGTAATGGCTTCGCCCTTCGCGGAAATTTTCATGTTCACAGGCCGGCGCGGGTCATAAGAGACCGACCAAAGGCATTGACGATCGGTATCGCTCCCCTGATCTACGGTGATTTGCCCACCATTGCGAAGCATGATTTGGATACGAATGTCATCCTTCATCCGAAAGAACACCCCGACATAGAAGTTCCCCGATGGTGGTTTCTGAACCTGAAGATTTCCCTCAAATTCGGCCTCGATGTTTTTCGTTGATACTATCCGTGAGAATGGGGCAGTGGGGGTACTGTTTAAGGTTTCTTTCGACTTGCTGGTCGTTTGTGTCCAGGCCCCATGACTGATATTCCATCCTTCGATCTCTTTTGGCGTATCCGCCGCGAGGCAGAGGAGGGGGAGTAGGATGATGAACTTCTTCATGAGTCGTTCCATACCCCAATCATACATCCAGAGTGGGCGAGTTCAAGCCAAAAACCGTGAGGACGATACCAGAATGCACGGTCTCAACCTGTGGCATGCCTATAATGCCACATAAGATATATTATCCGACATAATGGGTGGGGTCTATCCACCAGCTTGCGTACCGTCCCGACTATGCCAACAACGGCATTTTGTTGCCAATCCTCCGACTTCTGTGCGTCTGACATCTGGCACCCCAGTTTGCGGTCTGGCTAATCGCCCGCTGGGTCTTCGACCTGAGTCCCGTGGTTCTGCCCACAACCCCGCTTACTCAAAAGTCAGGCGGACCGCCATGCGGCGCTCGCGGGCCTCAAAAGATGCGATATCGTAGATGCCGTTGCGATTGGGCGCTCGAACGCCGAGCCGCCGGACGACGCACGCGGGTTGGATGGCTTCCATAGAGAAGGCATGGTCCCGATAAGCGACGCGAAAACCCCTGGGGGTTTGGTGGATTGTGGATTCCACTGCCCCATCGGTGACCAGCATCGGCACGGTAACGGCCAGTGGACCAGTTGGCCGGCTAACCGTGTAGTCGAGGCCCTTCGGTGTGAGTTGGTAGGTCTCGGTAACTGCGCTGCCCGCGTTGTAGGTGATTGAGAACCGAATGCCGTTGGGACCCTCCTCCATGATCTTTAGCGCTGCGCCACTGGGCTGCAACGCAGCGAGAGAGACGGTCTCCCCCGCGGGCGTCGGCCAGCACGGGCCGATGGCGATGCAGGTGGAATGGGGCGGCTCGGCTGTCCGGTAATGGGGTTTCGACACGATACCCATGGAGAGGCCCAGCTCGGGCGGCTTGTCCCGATGATGGATGCGTCCCAGCCCCGTGGGATCGTGGTCCAACTGCCCGCAGGTGTCAATCTGGATGTGCAACGGCCCGCATGAGGCAAAGACCCGATGGAACCCCTCCCCCACCTCGACCACATAGCCTCCCACGTCGCACGGCGCGGCGCATTCCTCAATTGAGTCGTCCGCGATGAGCGCCGCATAGGCGAAGAGATTCGACGCAAGAAGACTGTATACGGCCACATGGCCATAGCTGTCGCAGCCGTGGAGGGTCTCACGCGGGAACATGTTCTTGACGTGTCGGAAGGGCTTCACATCGAGAATCCATCGCGTGACCGACGCAGCCGCGCGCCGGGCGGCGCGTTTGAAGACGCTCGCCATCTGGCGATTGCCCAGCCGTGCGTAGCGGCTGGCCTCGAATTCCGCGTTGCAGCAGGCCATGCCCTCCATGTGGTGGAACTGGTTGCTCCGCCCGCCATACGGCATCTGGCCGGTGGTGGATTGGTAGAACAGTTGAGTCAGCCCGCCCCGGCGAAGCATCTCGTCGGCGGCCGCGCGATGCCGGCCGTCGTATCCATAGTTCAGGAGAAGCACCAGATTCTGCCGGTCCGTCAGGTCATACGTCATCGGGCAGTTGGGGTCGCGGTAGAGACCGAACGAATTGAATCGTTGGAGCTGGATTACGAGGTGCTCCTCAATGAAGGCGATGTTGTCGGCGGCGCCGATTCGCCGTTTCATCTGCTCCCCGGTCAGGTTGTAGAGGCTGAAGTTGTGCAGGTCCTCCTGTTTCTTTTTGGAGGTGACCGATGTGTAGATTTTTTGCGGGTCATAGCCGCCGAGAAGGCCCTTCCACTCCCCCACCACCCCCCTACCGACCCTGTCGCCCAGGCAGTCAATGGCGAGGCACAGGTCGCGCGGCGTGAAGTCGGGAGCCTTGCACACACCTGCGACGAGGTCGCGCACACCCGCGTCAATGCACTTGACGCAAGATTCCAACAAGTCTTCGCATCGCCCCATTCGGATGAGCGGCGCGACGGACGAGGCGTAGCGCGGCGAACAGTGGTTCCATTCCTCCCTGATTACCGGATCAATAATCCGTCCGTTCGCGTCCTGCCACGACGCCGCCTCCCGGACGATTGTCTCCGCGATGTCGAGATAGAGAGACTTGTCGAACCCCGTCGGTTCAACAGAAGTATCCCCGATCCCTGCAAAGTAGTCTTTGGCAAATCCCTCCAGAGGAAAATCCGGCGGCGTGCTCATGGCATTCACCATCCCAACGCGGGCTTGGCCCGCAACCCCGCCAACGGCGGGGCAAAATTCACATTGGACACATTAGGCTACGGTTTGTCGTAATTCACCCGAGCGCCGCTTGTCAGCGCCGCCTCGGGCGCAATGACGACCAGGTCCCCCGCCGTCAGACCGCTTGCGATCTCCGCCTCGATGTCGTTGGTCAGGCCGACTTGGACGTCAACGAGTTCGGCCCTGTTTCCGCGCACCACAAACGCCCGCCACGCCCCGCCGCTGCCCCGGAAGAGTGCGGTTCGGGGTATTTTGGCGATGTTTTCATGGGTGGCAGTGTAAATGCGGACGCGAACCTGGTAGGCCACGCCCAGCGTTTTCCGGGCATCCTTCAACGCCTTCATGTCGTCTTGACTGATTGCAATGATAACCGACACGCGCTGCTGCTCGACTCCGAGCGACGAGACCTTGGTGAATCCTTCGGGCTTGATTCGGCTGACCGTCCCATGAATTGGCGTCGCGCCGATGGACGGCCCATAGATATCCGCCGGATCGCCGACTTTCACGTTGATCACATCCTCCGAAAGCACGTCTGCGGTCACTTCCAGGTCTTCCAGACCGCCCAGGTCCAACAGCGCTGCGCCCGCCGAAAGGGCACGCTCGTTCCAGACGTGGCGCTTCAGCACAACCCCGTCAATGGGGCTGAGGATGGCCGCCCGGCCCAGGTCGCGCTGGGACTTTTCCAACGCTGCTTTGGCGCCCTCCAGCTTCTTCTTCAGGACATTCTGCTGCAGGTCCTTTCGGACCAGATAATTGGTAACATACTGGGGCCAGAACTTGCTCAGTCTCTCCGTCACCTCCATTGCGTGCTGCATGAACCGGTCCGCCTCGAGTTCGACTCGGGCCGTCGCAAATTCGGTTTTCGCCTGTTTGGTGCCGAGCGCCGACGCAACATCGCCCTGGTGCAACTTCTCCGTGGATTCCGCCCAGACCTTGGCATATCCCAGCTTCGCCTCGCTTCCCTTCACCTTGGCGACGGCGGCGCCCAGCATGTCGGTCACGGACTCGACAAGCCCCTTCGATTCCCGCAGGGCGAGCTCCTCGATGGCGCGGAATTGATTGACCTTGATCTCTTCCCCGATCTCATCGAGGCGGGCCTGGGCCTCGGCGGCGCTGGTCTTCAGGTCCGAATCGTCTAACATGGCCACCGCCTCCCCCTTTTTCACCTCCTGGCCCTCGAGCAGCGAGATCGCTTTTATTCGCCCGTCCAGCGGCATGGTGAGGTGAATCACGCGCGGCAGCGAGGTCCGGGCGCGCTCATCCACATAAGCGCTGATCTTGCCCTGCTCCACGGCGGCCACCCTCACCACCACCCCCCTGCTCATTTGCACATACACCGCCGCCGCGATAATCGCCGCCAACAGAACGCCCCATATGATCCAGTTCTTCATGGCCGAATCTCCTGAAGTTTCCTTTCAACTGTTACCGTTCCGAGCGGTTCCGAGTAATGTATCCTCATTCCTTCATCGCCAGCGCCTGGCTCCAGTTCAGGCGATTGATGACCCTTTGCACAACGACGTGCGACACCAACACAAACACCGCCGCGAGGATCACCGTGAGCATCCAACTGAACCCGTTTACTACGCAGGGCATGACGTACATGTCGTTCTCATACTGCCAGATCATCACGTAAAGGATGCCGTAGCCCACAGGAAGCCCCCCTATCGCGCCAAATATGTTGACCAGCATGTTCTCCCGCAGAAAGATCGCCCCGATCTCCATCGGATCGTAACCGAGCACGCGGAATGTGGCGATCTCGCGCTGCCGCTCGGCGATGGAGATGAGCGAGGCGTTCAGGATGGAGCCGAAGAAGATGACCGCTGCGAAGCCGATCATGACGACGGTTACCACCTTGAGCTTGGCGATGAAATCCGCCTCCATCATCGTACGCTGCTCGGGAATATCCGACACCGATTGGAGCTTGGGATATTCCTTGAGCCGCCGATAAAACTCCGCGCGTTCCTCCGCCGTCTGCTGGGCCTTCAGTTGCACCTTGGAGATAGCCGAGACTTCGCCGATCAACCGGCTGAGATATTCAAAGTCGGCGTAAACGCCCAGTCCGAAGGCGCTGTCAATGATCTTCGCCACCGGCGCCTCTCGCTCGACGCGGAGGCCCTTCACGGGGGTGAAGCGCACCGTGTCGCCCTCGGCAAGGTGCAGTTGCTCGGCCAGCCGACGCACCATGAGCAAACCCGCCGATGGGACGCAGACGGCGTCGCCCCTGGCATTGCGGGGGACTGTCATCCGCGCCTCCGGCGCGATTCCGGTGATGCCCCCCTTCTTGGCGTGGTTGCCGTTGCGGAAGGTGCAGGCCGCGTAGCAGATCGGCTCGGCGCACATGATCCCGGGCAGCCGCTTCGCCTCGTCCAGCGCCCCCTCGCCGACCTCGTCCTTGAACGAGAGATCAAAGTCGCTCAGGAGCACCTTCTCAAATTGAAGGACCACCATGTAATTCAGCGAGTCTGTGTTGCCCAGGGCCAGGAGCACGATAGCCGATCCCATTGCCGCCGCCGTAAGACCGATAATCGTTCGCACCTTGTGGCGAAAGAGGCCGCGAAAGACCATCTGCCACCGGAAGTCGAGGCGAGTCCAGAACCACCGCCAATGCTCCAGGAGTATCTGCCCGCCCCAGGCCGGCGGGCGCTCGCGCATCGCCTCCGCGGGGTTGAGCTTCACCACTTCATGCACTCCACGCAGCGTTCCCAGGACGGAGAACGCGATGGAGATCAAGAGGGAAATCAGCAGCACCATAGGGTAGATATCGTTCACTAAACGCGGAAACTCGTAGAACTCGCTATATAGATTCACCATCCACCCCGTTAGCCAATACCCCATGGCGCAGCCGAGCACGCCGCCGACGATCCCCACGAACAGGCCGAATTTGACGAAGTGAGCGAAAATCTGACCATTGGTGTAGCCCAGCGCCTTGAGCGTGCCGACGGTGGTGCGCTGCTGCTCGGCCATTCGCGTCATCAGGACGTTGAGCACCAGAGCCGCCACGCCGAGAAATACCACCGGCAGGATAGTGGCCGTCACCGCCAGGCCCTTCAACTCGCCCGTGAGGGCGAGGTTGGAGGCCTGCTGCTTGAGAGGAGTGGCCGCGAACACGCCGTAGGGGTCGAGGCGCCGCTCGATCTCGCGCAGCACAGGCTCCGGATTGCGGCGCGCATCGGGCGTGAACATACCAACGAGGTTGTTGCACGCCCCCTGGAAGCCGAACATGTCCTCGGCCAGATCGCGCTTGATGTAGAACACGCCGTAATTGAGCGGCTCGGGGACAATGCCGCCCGGCGGCGTCAAGTAGGCGTACTCGGAACTGATCGCGGTGCCGACTACGAAAAGCTTCTTCCGTTGCTCGTTCAGGATGAGGTGGATGAACATGCCCGGGGCGATGCGGCGCACCTGGGCAAACTTTTCGGAGATGATTACTTCATCCCGCCGATCGGCGGTGAAATAGCTGCCGCGCTTCATCACGATCCCGCAGAGCACCGGCGTCGGCTCTGTGGGCATGGAGATCACCTGGCCGCTGATTGGTTTGTCAACACCGTCGAGGTCCACGACGACCGGAAAGGATATGCGTTCCTGAATCTCCGAGACGCCTTCCACGGTTTTGATCCGATCCGTCTCCGTAATCGGCGACTTCTTCAGGTCTATCCAGAAGTCGGCCATGCGACATCGGCTGTAGTAGTCGTCGCGGGCGCTTTCGAGGTTTTTATACGTGGCAATCATGCTGACAAAGCAGGCGCCGCCGATGATGGTGATGGCGATGATGGCCGCCAGCAGCCCTTTGGATTGGATGATCTCGCGCTCTAACTTGCGATTGAGAATGCTCACCAGGAGATTTCCTCTGCGGTCAACCGCTTTTCATTCAGGTGTGTCTCCGCAATCTGGCCGCTGCTGAGACGGATGATCCGGTGGGCGAGCTGGGAGATCGGGGCGGCATGGGTGATAAGGACTATGGTCGTCTTCAGTTCGCTGTTCAATTTGGCAAGCAGGCCGAGGACCATCTGTCCGGTTTTCAGGTCGAGCGCCCCCGTCGGCTCGTCGCAGAGCATCAGACGCGGGTTCTTCGCCAGCGCCCGCGCGATCGCCACTCGCTGTTGCTGCCCGCCCGAAAGTTGCGCGGGAAAGTAGCCCAGCCGATCCCCAAGGTCCACCAGCCGCAGCGCCTCGTCGGGGTCCATCGCATCATCCGCGATTTCCGTGGATACCTGGACGTTTTCCCGCGCTGTCAGCGTGGGCACGAGGTTGTAGAACTGAAACACAAATCCTATGTGCCTGCGGCGATACTCCGTCAGCGCCCCGTCATCCAGCTGGGAAATGTTCTCGTCGCCAAACCATATTTCGCCTTCCGACGGCCGGTCAATCCCGCCGATCAGATTGAGCAGCGTGCTCTTGCCGGAGCCGGACGCTCCGACAATCACGGTCAACTCCCCCTTGCGAATTTCCGCGTCAATCCCCCGCAGCACCGGCACATCCACCTCGCCCATACGATAGATCTTGTGGACGCCAACCAGCTTGATTTCGTAGCCGTTATTATTGCTATGCAAAGTCATGCATCACTCCCTGAAATCATTCACGCCGTTCCTTCATCTCGTATCTCACCTGCCGATGCGATTGAAAGCCCTTCACATGGTTTCTGCGCATGCCATGCCACAGGCTCTCTTAGCCAACCGTCCGGCGCCCTTTATCTGGACAATGCCGCTCGACCTTCACCATCTGGCCCGCCCGGATGGACTCGGTGATTGCGGCGTCTATCTCCATGTGTCGTAGGCCCGCCCAGCCGTCGGCGACGAACTCCTTTCCCTCGCGGATCGAGGCCACAAATTGGGCGATCAGTTCCTCGAATATCCCCGGATAGGAACAGCGCCTGACAGTGCGCGTCTCGTTGTATAGCATGGTATCTAATGAATCATGTTGATACCATTGAGCGTCCCCAGCGATATTGTTGAAAATGACCTCGCCCTTTTCGCCGATCCATTTGACCTGAAACTGCAGCGCGAACCGTTTGTATGAGGCAAGCGTCGCGATGCCGCCATTTTCAAATTTCACCGAGACCGTCTTCGCGTTTAACTCCTTCGGATCATCGGCATGGGCGGCTACCTCCACCACCTCGCCGCCGAAGTATCGCACGAGGTCAATGATGTGGTTCCAGGAATTGTGGTGCGTGATCACGTGCATCCCAACAAAGTTCCCCAATGTCCCGCTTGCAATCACCTGCTTGGCGCGGACGACATTGGCCGATGCGTGGAGTCCGAAACAGATGCCGAACTGCACCCCCTCGTGTCTTTGCCATTCGTCAATCATCTCTCGGGCGATAGCGACGTCGGGCAATTTGATGGCAAACTGGCCGTCCTCGCCGGCGAGGGGCTTCTCGGTAAAGATGTGCTTCCCTTTGCGCAGGCACTTCATCACAAGGTCATATCGGAACCTCTCCCCCACCGGTATGTCCGCGATGTCAAACTCCTCCTTTTCCAGCAATTTATCCACATCCGTGTAGGCCGCCGCGCCGTATTTCGCCGCGCCCTGCTCGGCGCGTTCCTTAACGATGTCGCATACGGCCACGATCCGACAATCCGGCAACTTCGCAAACGCGGGGGCGTGATGCACGCTTCCCTGGGCGCGATAGCCGATCACGGCAACCTTATACATTGCATTCCTCCCAAAGTCGTTTGAGGTATTCGAGGCTTCTTTTCAGGACGGCGGGACGCTCCTCATCCGGCACATTCTCGCAGTTGATCACATGAACTCTCTCGGCAGGATGTTCCTTGAATCGGCGGACATACAGCTCAAAGGGGCTGTGACCCGTCCCAAGTTCGATGGACCACATCGGTTTCGGCCGGTCGGGGGCGAGGCTGTGATCCTTCCAGGCGACGCATGGAATCCGATCTGGATATTCCTCGATGAGCAGCCATCCATACGCCTCCGCCGTCGTGAGATGACCAATGTTCATCAAAATCCCCGCATTCGGCGAAGTCATGGAATTCACCAGCAGGCGACAGTCCTCCAATCCCTCCACCCACGCCTTGTGGTGGACATCCACACAAACCTTCAGACCGTTGTTGGCAAACGCCGCGGCCGTCTCGCTCATGCAGGCGGCGAGGCGTTTGATGCGGTCGGCCTTTTCCTCAGTGGGGGCCTTGCTTCGCCCACAGCTCGTCACGGAATGGGACAGCACCTTGCAGCCGAGAGCGACGGCCCCCCCGCCGAATTCTCGGAGCGCCGCGGCGGTCGTTGCCGCCCCCCTATCGCTCTCTAAGTCCATCCACCCCGCCTTTCCGGCGAAGTAAACCGATCCCAACTTCAGCCCCGCGTTGCGAAGCGCCTTTTTCACGTGCTCCGGGTCGGAGGCCAGCAGGTCCGGCATGATGTCCGGCGATGTGCCGTCCGAGGTGACCGGTTTCGCACCCGCTCGGCCGATCAGTAGAACATGGTGAAAGCCAATCTCCCTGAATTTGGACAGGCCGGCCTCAAAGGAGTATCCCTGCGGTCCGAGGGCCATCGTGACAACGCCAAATTCCACCGTTGTATCCTCCCTTCCTACGCCCCGAGTTTCGTTAGATACTCCCCCACCCGCCGAACATGCTCGATGTCGGCATCAGGCGGCACCAGGTCCGCCGATGCAACTACAACTCGACGCCCTCCGCGATGGAGGCGGTGCAAACCGTCAATCATCTCCCGCAGGTCGTCCCACACAAAGGGTCTGGCAAACATGGCTCCCGGCAGGCCACCCCAGAAAACGGTGTCGGCATCCCCCATGAGGTTGGACATTTCCTCCATCGTAATGTCGCCCACGGGCTTCGGGGTCAGCGACTCAATGCCATCCAGCCCCGCGGTCACCAGTCGCGGGATGAGCGCCTTTGTCGCGCCGTCGAGATGGGTCACGCAGTACTTCCCCGCCGCATGGACCTGCGCGACGCGCCTGCGATAGTAGTCGGCGCAATAGGTGTCCCAATACCCCCCTATCGTTTCGGCGGACAGATTATCGCAAAAATGACAAATCATGGATTCGATGTTCGATAGATGTTGAAAGAATCCATCGTTGGATTTGTCAATCACATCAAGCGTCTTCTCAACTTCAGCGGTGTCGTCCGCCATCATGAAAATCGTCCCCTCGACGCCGACCCAATCGGCCAATAAGGCCGGCAGCGGCGAGCGCGGCATGGCGGTGATTGGTTGGCCGTGGCCGTTCAGGTCCTCGGCAGGTTTGTTTGCGTTCGGATTCGGTACGTACTCCCTTCTCGCAAAAATCTCCCGGACGACTGCAAGCTGGGAGACATCCGTCACCGGATATTTCGTAATTGCGTAACAAAAGCTGTCCGGTATCCACCGCCTGTGCTTCTCCAGAACGTGGCCGTCGCACTCCCATCGTTCGACGCGCCGACCGTCTTTGTCTTGGGTGGAGCATTTGACACCCTCGGCCTTGCAGTGCGCCGGAGACGCGCCGTAACCGTAGTATGCGCAAACATTTAAGTCCACAGAAATCCGAAGCCGCCCCGCCTGTCCCTGGTATTTTTCCGGCAGCCGGCCGCGGCAGTGCTCCGCCTCGATCCAGTACCCCAGGTCCGGAACCCAGGGAAGATGGTCAATGGGCTTCTTCTCAAAAACGGCCGCCAATCGCTCGCGCTGATTCACGTGTTAATTCCCTTCAAAATCACGTCGCCTTCTTTGATCCCGATATCCTCTGCGATGACCTTGCACTTGGCCTTGAGCATGAAGAAGATGGTCTTGTTCTCCTCCGATAATCCCTCGTAGTTGCCCTGCCCCTTGCTGATGATAAAGCCGGAGTGCGCATAGACATCAAGGAACGCGGTGGAGCAAAACTTGAGGATGTTGCCCGGCGCATCGGAGCCGGAGGACAAGATCGTCGCGGCCTTGTCCAGCCCACCGCGCACGGCGTCATCATAGGTAACATCATTGATAACAGGGACCTCGCGCACCACAAAGACCGTTAGCTTCCCCATCTCCTCGATCAAGAGACGATCAAGAACATGTTCGCCTGTGTTGTCCCCGATGTAGAGGACGTCCCTCGCCCTTTCCAGATGCCGCCGAAATTCATCGTAGTCGAAGATGGCGAAATCCTTTCGCATCACATCATGGATTTCCTGCTCCATGTCGAAGCGTCGGGCGATCCCGTAGTCAATTACGTTACCCGCGACCGCAATGCGCACGGCGGTCAGCAGAGGATCGTGTGACTGCCGAATCTCTGTCTTGAGATGATCGTACAATGCCAGGGCTTGTTCCGTGCTTTTGATCTTTACCTCCTTGTACGGGTCGCCATTCCCCGTGACTTCACGGATTTTCCCGTAGATCCTCCGGCCCACCTCGGGTGACATGGTGTCCATCGAGATGTCTTTGAGCATCGCGCCGATCTCGTCGAGCAACTGTTTGATAGTTTCTTCGTCCGCTCCGGCGATTCGCCCGGCGCGTATGGCCTGATCGAAGAAGCAGGGGATGCAGTCCAGATACAATTTCATGGCGCGTCTTTTGGATTCCTTCCCTTGGCGACGGTAATATGGAGGAAACAGCTCGGCTTGTGCGGGTCAATGATTCCCATCTCGCAATGAAAACCCAACGGCTCCAACACTCTCGGATAAAGCACGGCGCAGTGGCCGCAGTAGTCGTGATAAGGTTCGATGTGCTTCAGCCGGAGCAACATGCCCATGGAGGGGCACTCGTGCATCTCGATGCGGAACCAGCCTTCCTTCTCATCGAGGGTCATGGTGAAATCAGCCGCTTCTTCCGTAAGCGTGTGGCTCCAGTACTCGAAGCACCCGGCCAGCCCCTTCTCCTTCACGAGATCGCGCAGATTGCCGAGGAACTCGTCGGAGAGCGCCTCCCAAAATCGGACTACCTCCCCCCTGCCGCCTCTCTCTTCGAGAAATCGAAAGAGCTCGCTGTAGAATGGAATGAATTCGGTGCAGGAAATCATCAGGGGCGCTCCTTATGCACGACCAAGAAACACTGGACACACGCACCCCTCTCCTGGTCGTACTCCACGCTTGCGCGCCACCCCACCTGCCGGGCGATGGTTTCATTCACGACACGCGTCGTCTCACAGAAACGCCTGGCGACCCTGTAGCCACGGTCTCGCATGTGACTCAGCGCCGGACATTTCTGGACCCTGAACACCAGCTCGTCCCCCTCGCAACGAACCTGAAACTCGCCGCCCTCTTTTGAGAACATCTCGCAGAGATGCTCTCGCATCGCCGACAGCCCCTTCTCCCTTGCCTTGTCAATTAGCGAGGAATAAATCGCTTGAGCAACGCGCGCCAAGAGGTCATGCAGCGCCTCCCGGCCCATCCTCTCCTCCACATAGTCCAGTGCGAAGCTCAAGGCCCCGTGGAAATCCTTGTGGAGATAAGGATGGTCCGAAGGCCGACCGCGCAACACTCTTCTGCTCACCGGCTACTCTCCTCTCTCAGGTACATTAATTGACAATCTACCCCATTTCCGGTATAAATAGCAATAGAGAGGAGGTGGTTTGGATGAAGAAGACGTGGTTGGTCGGGTTGTCGCTGCTGTCGCTCTGCGCGGTCGCAGCCCTGGCGGAGGATTTGACCTCCGGCCTCCAGGTCGGCGAACGGACGGCGGCGTTTCAGGTCCACGACGTCACCGGACCGAACAAAGGGAAGGCGCTCTGCTACATATGACAATACGGGGGCAAGCCGTCGGTGATAGCATTCATCGCCGACGATGCTGACGCGACCAGGTTGGTCGCAAAGATTGACGAAATCGTGAAGGCGCACCAGGCCTCGGGGCTTAGGGGATTCGTGGTCTTTGCCGCCGGACCAAAGAAGAAGGCAGAGATGGAGAAGATGGCGGCAGAGCATGGCATTTCTGTCCCGATGGTTCTGCCCAAGGACTTAGACCAGACGCTCAATCTCTACAAGATCAATCCAAAGGCCAAGAGCACCGTGCTGGTCACCAAGGCGAACCAGGTGCAGTTCAACGCCGTGGATGTCGCATCGGAGACATTCGGCGGCGTGGAGGAGGCCGTGAAACGGGTGCTGGGGCAGTAGATTTACTCCTCTCCGCAACGGAGAGCCGAGCCTGTTTATCAATAGTCCGGGTTGGAGGATCGTGTCGCCCCAGCGTCGCGCATGGCCGGAAATATGCACAAGGTTCAAATCTACACCGACGGGGCCTGCAGTGGGAACCCCGGTCCCGGGGGCTACGGCGTCGTGCTCGTTTCGGGCCGACGACGGAAGGAACTCGCCGGCGGATTCCGCCTAACCACCAACAGCCGCATGGAGATCATGGCCGCCATCGTCGGATTGAAGGCCCTCAAACGCCGGTGCTCCGTCACCGTCTATTCCGACTCCAAATATCTTGTTGACTCCATGCGCCTGGGCTGGGCGAACCGGTGGCGAGCCAACGGGTGGCGACGCAACAAGAAGGAAAAGGCCCAGAATCCCGATCTCTGGACGGAGCTTCTGGACCTCTGCGACGGCCACGACGTTGAATTCGTGTGGGTCAAGGGACACGCCGAACACCCGGAGAACGAGCGTTGCGACCAGATCGCCGTCGAGGCGTGGCAGCAAGCCGATCTTCCTCCCGATCAGGGTTACGAAACGCGGGCGGCAGGGTCTGAAGATTCATCCGACCATTGAATAGGAGGCTAGAGCGATGGCGAAAAAGAACATCCTCGCGTTCCTGATCGCCGCATGTCTCTCGCTCGCGCTCGACGCCGCCGAAAACCTCTGTCCTGCCCCCGGCTTCGAAGAGAAGGATGCAAAGGGCTGGGAGGGCACACCCGACCACGTGACATGGGACGACGCCGCGGCGCACACCGGCAAACGCTCGGCCAAGGTCTTCTCCGACGGCGGCAAGACTGTCGGCTGGACCTCCGACCTTATCCCCCTGCCCAAGCCGGGATGCCGCTTTACCCTCGAAGGATGGGTGAAGGTGGAGGGTCTATCCGGCGAAAACCGCGGGGCGCTGATGGTCCTCTACACCGTCGGCAAGGACAAAGAGAGGAACGGGCAGACCGCCCCCATCGCGATCCTGCCGCCGCGCGGTGAACCCCTCACCGCCCCCTGGCAGCGATACGCGACCCTTGGCGACGTCTTCAAACCGGATGTGCACTATGTCCGCGTGAATCTGAGACTCTACGGCGCAAAGGGCACCGCGTGGTTCGACGACATTGCGGTCCGTCTTTTCGAGGGCGCTGACATCACTGCACCGCGCGCCATTCGCCATGAAACGAACCTCGTAAGAGATGGCAAGCCCCTCGCAGCCATAGTCGCCGGAAGCGACGGCAAAGCCTGTGCAGAGGCCCTTCAGCAAACCATCCGCGAAACGACAGGCGTTGACCTTCCTCTGGTGGACGCAGCCGCTATAGACCTTGTCAACGAGAAACGCGATCTCATCATCATTGGAAGCCTCGAAACCAATCCATGCATCGAGTATCTCTATCGGCGGTCGTACACCTACGAAGATCGCTATTTCCCCGGAGGCGGCGGTTACGTGCTCCGTCCCCTTGTCAACCCTCTGGGGACAGGGGCCAACATTCTCGTCCTTGGCGCGTCCGATGAGGTGGGCATCAACGCTGGAACGGAGGCGCTGCGACAGATCATTCGCTCGACGGGAAAACCCGGCGATCTCTGCCCGCGAATCCCCCTCACCGTGCGTGCCGGAAAAGATTACAAAGGGACTCGGTATTTTCCCTGGTCGGGCAGCCCGCCCCGGCGCGAGATGGCCCCGGCGGCCGAGTATCTCAAGAGCGGGGACATCCAGTGCGCCAAGGCGTATTGCGACCTCATACTCAAGACTTGGTTCATCCCCGACGAGACGCTCTTCGCGTCCGACAATGCCCTGCACCTGGAATACACCACCAAGACCCAATCGTGGGACCTGATGGAAAGCTCCGGGGTGTTCTCTGACGAGGAACGCCTGCGCATCACGAAGCGACTCCTGGACATGATGCGATCATCGCAAGGTTATGAGTTCAGCGGCTTGAACCCCGGCATGCATAGCCGGGAAAACCACGGCATCCGTGCGGCAAAGGGGTTCTACTGGGGGTGGCGGCACTTCGCCAAATACTACCGCAAGGAACTCGGCATTGAGGTTGATCTGTGGGAGAAGAAACTACGCGAGTTCTGGCAGGCGCCCTTCGCAAGCGCGCGATCGTTCGAGGACAGCCTCTCCCAGCACGCCTTCGCCGGGAGCCTGGACAATACATTGACCGTCGCCCTCTGCGAGCCGGAGTGGAGCAAGGATTACTTCGCAAAGGACTTCGCCCGGAAGACCGGGGAGCGATGTATCGCGGTCGTCAACAACCTCGGCGAAGTGGTGCAGCAAGGTGACACATCCACCAGCGATTATCCCGCCGATGTCTTCGCAAAACTGGCCTACCTCTACCGCGACGGACGTTATCTTTTCATGCTCCGGAAGCGCCGCCTCGGCAGCACCAGCGACGATCCGTTACAGGGATATGTCGTCCGCATGGAATCTGTAATGCCACAGGACCACATCGGAGTTCGCGTGATCCCCGCCGATAAGGTTTTCTACGATACGGTCCACAAGGGCCACGAAAGCGTGCCGATCGAAAAGACTTTCGACAAACTCACATTCCGCGCGGGGTTCGATGAGAACGATGCCTACCTTATGCTCGACGGCACGGCGCGAGGCAGCCATTCCTATGACGATGCAAATACGATCGGCGAGTTCTCCGAAAACGGCCGCATCTGGCTCTGCCAGGTGGACAAGTTCAACGGCCCGACGATGAACTTCCACAATGCCGTCACCGTGGCGCACGACGGCCTGGGCATGGTCACGGTCCCCGGCTGCGCCGAGCTGGTTGCTGCCTGCGAGGGGAAGCAATTTGGTTACAGCGCAACGGCCCTCCGCCAATACAACGGCGTGGATTGGATTCGACATATCCTCTGGCTCAAGGGGAGATGCTTCTTTGTCCTGGACGAACTTCGCGCCGTCGAACCCGGCGACTACTCCTTCGTCTGCTCATGGCGAGGACTCGGGCAGCCGCGCCTTGCGCCGGGCCTCTACAGCGCCTCCGAGAAGTTGCCCCCAGGGACGATGACACCGCCCCGGCAGTTCTTCCTACAATTTCCTCCGGATACATCCGCCATCCTGGATCGTGATACCGAGGTCCTCGGCCCTTACCTAAATCCGCATCCCTGGCACGACCAGGCACTGAACGTCCTTGCCCAAGCGCGAAGCGTCCAGATGGAGAAGGGCGACTCCATCGCCTTCCAGAACATGTTCTGGTCCGCACCCAACGGCGGCAAGACCCTCGACTACCGTCGGCTGAACGAGAACTGCGCCCTCATCGGGACTGCGGGGCACCCCGCGCTTGTCGGCGCAGGAGAAGCCGCCTTTGATTCCGATGGAGGTGGGCTGCGCGTCACCGCCCGGTTCTTCTATGTGGATGCGCAGGGCTATGCCATCGTCGCTCCCCGGCTCCTCCAGGTTGGAAGGGAACAACATGAACTTCCGCCCGAACAGGATGTCGTAGAAGGAACCTGGCCCAATCCGGAAGGAGCGCGTTGTGTCTCGGAAACCCTGATGCGCTTATGGGAAGCCGCGGCCGCAACCGCAGCGCATGCGGCGAGTAAAACGACCGCTGAGTTCCAGAATCTGACCGTGCGCTGGTCAAAAGAACTCCCTTCTTCCGCGCTCACATTTGCCATGCGTAAGCGCGCCGGAAGCAACACCATCGCCGTGGGAACGGAGGATGGAACTGTCCTTGAGTTCGGCATGGACGGGACCTCCGTCGGCATATTCAAAACGGAAAAGCCGGTTCACGCCCTTGCCTCCTGCGATCTCAACGGCGATGGAACGGAGGAGATGCTCGTCGGCTCGGACGATGAGCAGGTCTATGCGCTCGACGCCGCCATGAAACCCCTCTGGACGCACAAGGTGGACTTCCTCCGCGAGGAGCAACACTGGATGTGGTGGACGCTGGGATCATCTAAGGTGCGAAAAATCCTCTGCGACGACATCACAGGCGACGGCGTCCCCGAGGTCATCGTCGGCGCGGGCAACATGCGACTCAACGTCCTCGACAACAAGGGCCAACACCTCTGGCGCTTCCGAACCGACCACGGCATCCCAACCACCATCGTGACGGCCGACTTTTTCGGGGCGGGCAAGCGGAACATCCTGTGCGGCAACGGATTTCTCTCGTCCAATGGATCGTGTTGGGTATTGTCCGGGACGGGGAAAAAACTGAAGGAGTTCTATAACGATTCCTGGTGCACCACACTCCCCGCCATCGCCTTCGGCGATCCGAACGGCGACGGCAAACCCACCCTCTTCTGCGGGAACAACCGGGGCAACCTGCGGGCGTATGATCCGCAAGGAAATCAGCGAGAGCCGCGGTGGATCTTCAACCTCGCCGGCCCCATCCGAAAGATCGTCTTGCTGCCGAAGGCGGGGGATCGGCCGGGCTTGGTTGTTACGGCATCCGACAGCGGCTGCCTGACCGCATTTCGGGAGGATGGTTCCAAGGCATGGGTGGCGACGCTCGGCCCCGCTCTGACTGAAGCATGCCTTGCACGCGACGGAATAATTATCCCAGGCGGCAAGGACGGGCGTGTTTTTCTCGTGGACCCTGCCGGACGTGTTCGCGCCATCCACACTATGGGCGAGCATCTTCGAGATGTCAGTGTTTCCGAGGATGGCAGTATAATCGTGCTCACACAACGCCATCTATCGGTCATGTCAATGCCATAAATATTTTCTGACGGGAACTTCCAGAACCATGGATATCAACACATTGATCGAGGCAAAATCACGAGGCATATGCGACGCCTTGCTCGCGGCGCGTGACTATCTCGCGTCGAAGGAAACCGCCGAGTTGCTGGCGCGAGTGGGAACGACGATTGACTCCATTCCCTCCGCCCAACACCTGGACAAGCGTTTCATCCAGGCATCCTATGTGACGGACAAGACCGGGCCGCCCGACGACCTCCTGACGGGCCGGGGACTCTTCTACATCACCGAGCAGCGACGGCTCTTCCTCGATTGCACCGCCGGGCACTATCAGATGACATGGGGGTATAACCACCCCGATCTCAATGACGTTATCCGCCAGGCGCTGGATGCCGGCATAGTCTGGGATGATCACAGCAACATCCCGGGGAATCCCGTCAAGCGGCTGTCGGAACGCCTCGTGGAGGCAACTGGCGGCGCGCTGGACACCGTCAATCTCGGTGTATGCACAGGCTCCCTCGCTGCTGGGACGGCCCTCAAAATCGCGCTGAAGCATCACGAGAAGCGTCGGCCCAATATCCCACCGGTCTTCGTGACGGTGAACGGAAACTATCACGGCACGGATTTCCTCACGCAACGACTTCGCGGCATGTGGGAGCGCTACCTGGGCGGCCTTGACGTTGCCTCGGTGGAACCGAATGATCTCGCCATGCTGCGCGACGCATTTCATAGAAGCCGAGGCCGTGTTGTCGCTTTCTTCTCGGAGCCGATCCTGATGAACCGGGAGGCTATACTGATCGAGAAAGCGTTCATGCACGAGGCGCGCGCCCTGTGCGACGAGGCCGACGCCTGCATGGTAATTGATGAAATTCAGACCTGCTTCTGGCGCCCAGATGTTTTCATGTTCAGGGAATACGATCTCATCCCCGACATGCTGGTCGTCGGCAAAGGAATGACGGCAGGTTTCCATCCGTTGTCCGCATTGGTGTATCGGCGGAAGTTTGACTGCCTCGAACAATACGACGCGCTGTGCACGAATGGCAATGCGCCTCTCGCCGCCCTTCTCGCTCTCGCGTGCTTCGCCCTTCTCGAAGAGAATCGCAACCGAGTCAACGATGTAAGTGCGTATTACTTCGCCCGGCTTCAGGAAATCCCCGCCGCCCATCCAAAGGTCGTTGCCGCCATTCACGGGAAGGGCCTGTTGGCGGGAATAAAGTTTCGGACGGTCGAGGCCGCGTTGGAGTTCCACCGCTGTTGCGTCGCGGCGGGCCTGTGGGTCCGCGTCCATGCCTATCACGAGGGGCATAGCACAGTGTTGACGAAGCTCGGCTTGCTGGCGGATCGCCAGATTGCGGACTTTGTCGTGGATCGCTTTATTCGAATTCTTGCGGAGATGAGCCATGGCTAAGGACATCGGCATCGGCGTGATCGGTCTCGGCATGGGGAAGGACCTGTTCTATGTAAACTCCGATCCTTCGATGCGCTTTGAGGTGCGCGGCCTTTGCGCGACCACCGCGTCAAAGGTGGAACGAGCGGCCAGGGAGAATGGCATCCCCTTCTCCACCACCAACTACCTCGAACTCATTGACCGCAACGACATCCACGTCATCGCCGTCTTCTCGCCGGATCATCTCCATGGCGAACACTGCCTTGCCGCCCTTCGGGCAGGCAAACACGTCCTTGTTACGAAACCGATGACAAGCAATCTGCCCGCCGCCATCGCGATCACAAAAGAAGCCGAGGCCCGTGGACTGAAGGTCCTCGTTGGTGAAACCTGCCGTTGGTATACATCTTTCCTGTCCCTCAAGAAGTTTTTCGACGACGGCGACCTGGGCGATGTGATCTTTGCCGACGCCCATTACGTCCACGAGATCAAGGACTACTTCAATGTGACATCCTGGCGGCTTGAAGTTCCCCAGGATTTCATGTACGGCGGCGTCTGTCATCCGCTCGATTCCCTGGTGTGGCTCCTGGGCGATGTGGATGAAGTGCACTGCTACGCGAACCGGGGCGGACTTTCGGCGTATCCCATCGAAGACAATTTCGCCTTGAACGTCAGGTTCAAGAGTGGAGTCATTGCGCGCGTCCTCGGCATGTATGGCATCGTCCAACCTCCCATGCCGATGATGGGACTGACGGTCTATGGAACCAAAGCCACGGCCACAACAACCTTTGAGGATTTCCAGCCCGGCCAACTTCGCATCGTTTTTGACAAGTTGCTCGGCACCCAACCTGCCGTCATTGACTACCCCGCCGATCTGGAGGGCGCTTACGGCCAGGGCCAGGCCGTCCGCCGCTACATGGCGCATTTCGAGGACTGCATCGTCAACGACAAGAGGCCGTCCGAGGATGCGCGCGAGGGCCTCAAGACCATTGCCGCCCTCGACGCTGCATGGAAATCGGTGAAGACCGGGCAGCCGCAAAAGGTTCTTGTCAAATTCTAATTCCGCGTTTCTGCCTTGAATCACTGCAAACCGGCGCGCATAATAATTGTATGTTGTTCGGAGACAAATAAAAACACGGAACGGAGGAAAGGTGTGTTTGCACAAATCATGTGGTTACAATGCCTCAAGGTGATGGGACTCGTGGCAATAGCGCTTTGTTGTTCCTGCGCCGTCGCCCCTGACCGGAACGAACAACCGCCCGGCCTCGTTGCGTGCTGGAGCTTTGACGAGTTCAAAGGCAACATCAGCGCGGACCTCTCCGGCAATGTAAACGATGCTACTGCACGTGGAGGCGCCCAGGTCAAAGGCGTTCGCGGTGCGGGCCTTGAATTCGACGGAACCAAGACCTCCGCGAGCTGCGCGCCGTCGCCCGGCCTCGATCTGACCTCCACCCTCACCCTGGAGGCATGGGTCAAACTCCATTCGACGGATTTCCGGAAAAATCCCGCCGTCATTCGGAAGGACGAGGCCTACGCCCTTCGCTTCGGCGGCAAGAGCCTGGCATTCATCCTCTGGATGAACGGGGACACGGTCTTTCTAAATTCGGCCAAGACCGATTGGGTCACGAACCAGTGGTACCACCTCGCCGCAACCTATGACGGGGCGCAGATGCGTCTGTTTATTGACGGCATCGAGGACAAGAACTCGCCGCAGAAACAAACCGGCCCCGTGGACATCAGCGCCGTGCCCTGCGGGATCGGCTCCGCGCACAGCCAATACATCCTTCACGGCGCGCTCGACGAGATGCGAATATTCAACCGGGTACTCTCGCCGGATGAGATAAAGACATCCAATGACGTTGGCCGAAAATTCATCCAATCGCAGCAGGACACGGCCTTCAAACCAAGGCCGGTCGGTGAAACAATTCCCGTTTTTCGCAAACCCAAGAGGGAAATCACCATGGTCAAGGAAGGATTTATCTGGATTGATGCAGAGGACTTCAGCGACTACGGCGGGTGGTGTCTCGACACACAATTTATGCATCTGATGGGGTCGGCGTATCTCATCGCCGGCGGCATTGGACAACCCGTGAAGGATGCCACGGTTGAGATTAATATCCCTAAAGCCGGGAAGTACCGCCTATGGGTCCGGGCAAAGAATTGGCTCAAGGACCATTCTCCCGGGCAATTCACCGTCGTCATTCGCGGCAAGCCCACGAACCATGTCTTCGGCAAGGCGAACGAAGAGAACTGGATATGGGAGTCCGGGGGAGATTTCGAACTTCCGCGGGGAAAGACGACTATCGCCATCCACGACCTCACCGGATACTATGGGCGTTGCGACGCCCTGGTCCTCTCCTCCGACATGAGTTATACCCCCCCTGCCGACGTTGAGGAGATCAAACAGGAGCGCGCCCGGCTGGCGGGGCTGTCGCTGGAGCCGAAGCTCGTCGGCGAGTTTGATGTAATCGTCGTCGGCGCCGGTTCGGCCGGATGTCCCGCCGCCATCGCCGCCGCTCGCATGGGTGCGAAGACTGCGCTCATCCAGAACCGACCGGTGCTCGGCGGCAACTCCAGCATCGAATGCGGCGTGCCCATCAACGGGGCGGCCAGTTGCCACCCCAACGCACGCGAGAGCGGGATCATCGAGGAGGTCGGACGAATCAAGGCCCGATATGGCTACCCCAAGATGGACGAGCCGTTCCGGATCGCCGCGGAGCAAGAAAAGAATCTCCATGTCTTTACAAATACCCATGTCTTTGCCGTCGAGATGAAGAACGAGAAGGAGATCGCCGCGGTCAAGGCCGTGAACACGTTGACCAACGAGATCACCACCTACAAGGGCAAATACTTCATTGACTGCACTGGCGACGGATGGGTCGGATATTTCGCAAAAGCGAAATATAGATTCGGCCGCGAGGCCCGGCATGAGCACGACGAAAGCCTTGCCTCCGAAAAGGCGGACGAAATCACCATGAGCGGCTGCATCATGGGGGGGCGCGCCCTCTCCTATCGCGCGGAGGAGATGGGCAAACCCATGCCCTATACGCCTCCGCCGTGGGCGCCTAAGTTCCCGCCGGAAAAGGAGTTCGGACGCAAGCCCCGAGGTTTCGCCAGCGGCGAGTGGTGGCTGGAGCACCCCGGCACGATCAACGACATCTGGGACGCCGAGAAGGCGCGCGATGAACTCATTCGAATCAGCTACGGCTACTGGGATTACATCAAGAACACGTGGCCGGAAAAAGAGCGGGCGAAAAACTATGCGCTCACCTTCATTCCACTCGTGGACGCGAAGCGCGAGTCGCGCCGGCTGATCGGCGACTACATCCTCACCCAGAACGACGTCCAGAGCGCGCGGCAGTTCCCCGACGCCATCTCCTACGGCGGCTGGCCGATAGATGTCCATCATCCCGAGGGGATCTTCTCCGGGACAAAGGGCGCGTTCGACTGCAACCCTCATGTGCCGATCTATACGATCCCCTATCGCTCTCTCTACTCGGTCAACATTGACAATCTCCTCTTCGCCGGCCGCTGCATGAGCGTGACTCACATCGCCCTCGGCACCGTGCGCGTCCAGGGGACACTGGCCGCCATGGGCCAAGTGGTGGGCACAGCCGCCGCGCTGTGCTCACAATGGAACACCTCCCCCCGCGGCATCTACGAAGGCCGGATGAAGGAGTTTCAGCAGATTCTCCTGAAGAACGACCAATACATCCCCGGTATCAAGAACGAGGACCCGAATGATCTCGCGCGGAAGGCCACGGTCACAGCCTCCAGCACGGCGCACTACGATGAATTCAGTAAGCGCGATGTGCAAAAGGACCGCGAGTTGCACCCATTGAATACGCCCCGGGCCGTCATGCTTCCCCGCGGGGTCAAGAAGGAGTTCAAGAGCATATCGCTGCTGCTGCACTCGGAAAATGACGTCCCAACGAAGGCGACGATGCATCTCCGCGAGGCCGCCGCGTCCGGCGACTTCTCATCCACAAAGGACATCGCCACTGCGACGGTGGACGTGCCGAAGAAGTCCGAGACCTGGGTCGAGTTTCCGGTTAACTGCGCCATCGAGTCCCCATTCGCCTATGTGTGGCTTTCTCCGGCAAAGGGAATCTCATGGCGTCTCATGGAGACGGCCCCTATCGGCTCCTGCCGAGCCTATGGCGGATGGACGGTCCATAAGGGCGAGTATTACGCCTTTGCCACGGACCCGCCCCTTGCCATTGCGGTGGACTATCGGCCCGAAAACATCATCAGCGGCGTGACTCGGATTGTGGATAGAACGATGAATATGTGGGCCTCCGATCCAGAGCATCCCATGCCCCAGTGGATCGAGCTGGACTTCGACGCGCCGACAGCAGTCAACGCCGTTTACCTGATCTTCGATACCGACATGAACACCAAGTTTCACACCATTCCCATCGTGCGGCAGTGCGTACGCGACTATGATCTGTCTTACTATGATGGCGCAAAATGGACGACTGTCGCATCGGAAAAGGGCAATTTCCAGCGTCGCCGGGTCCATCGCTTCGATACCGTGACGGCGACGAAGCTGCGCCTCACCGTCCATGCAACAAACGGAGATCGCTCGGCAAAGGTCTTTGAAATCAGGGCGTACAAAGAATAGGGACAGTTGCGGAAATGCGACATACTGCCGTGCAAATCGGATGATGCAGGCGATTTTGTCGAGGAATGCCTCGGCGTAAGGCGTGTTACGCTTGTGGATTATGATGAGGCAGCGCTTAATGTTTCACGTGAAACATTGCTCCGCAATGGGGTCCTGGACCGACCGGAACAACCCAGGCGCGCCCTTTGCGGGTGCATCGGATCGCAGGCATAATCCCGTCCCGCGCCGACGCGGGACGCGGGACTGCGCTACCGATTTACGGGTGAGTCCTTAGTTATGCCCTGCTTTCGGCAGGAACGGCATACCGGTCTTCGCATCGGGCGAGACTCCCGACAATAGATGCAGAATTCTTGTGACTGGGTTTCGGGCAGTTGCTTCAGGCTATTGCCGCAGGTTTCGCAGGCATTGGTCCACCACACCCCCGCCCTGCCGCACATGCTGCACCGGGCAAAGCGGATGGGCCAATTGATGTCGCGTCGCGCTCGCACGAACAGGATGTAGAATACAATAGCGGAAAGCATCGGGAAGATGCTCCAGATAAGGACCGCGGCGTCGGGACGTGCAAACCGTCCTACCTGGACGATCATAAATACCGCGTTCATCAGGCAGATCACCGCCGCCGAGATGATGTGCGCCATAGCCGCCCAGCCCTCGCCGCGGCGAATGCCGCCTCCGAGGATGATGAGCGATATGGCGAAGAGCGTCGCCACAACGTCTGCATATGTCTTCCCGGCGAGATCATTTCCAGAAAGTAAGCCGTCGCCCAGCACCAGTGCGCCGCCGAGCAGAAGAAGACCAGCAAAAACGTAATCGATTATCCCCAACACTCGCAGGGACTTGCAATCGGATAGCGGAGGAAGCGGCAGCGTTCGTTTTGCGCGCTTCCGTCCCAGCGTCCTCCGCAGAACCGCTACAAGGCCGATGACGCCGATCCCGATCGCCCCTGCCATGCCGACCTTGTATCCAGGACCTTCATTAGTCGTTTTGAATATCTCAAACCCTGCAAAGAAACCCGCGATACACAAAAAGTTCGCGGTGAGAAGTTTGGCCAGACCGGCGAAGATGGAGTAGCCATGAGGCGTCCGACGCCGAATTCGTCGAAGGCCGATCACGGCGGTGTTAATAAAGACTGCGCCAAGCACGGGAAACGCGATCATCTGGTAATTCGATTTCGTTGCGACCAGCTCCCAGCCTGTATATGGAACCCATTTCGCATTTTTCTGGGAACACCCGGCTTCGTTGATGATTACCCATATGAGGAACATGCTGCCGATCATCTTGAGTGAGAAAACGATCTGGAGGACATAACCGACCAGCGACCCGCCTGAAAGCGGCCCCTTCTGTCCTTGATCGGTCGCAGTCTTGACCTCTTCCACTTTGTACATGGCGATCCTGAAAGAAACGCCGCGAAGGTAATGTCAATCGCTCTATATTACACCCCACTTTGGTCTCGCACAAGTCTTTCACCTGATTGTCTTGACATGGCGTCGCCTTTTGGGTATTCGTAGGCCGGTGACGCCCTTGTCCATTCGGGATCGCCGATCATGCTGGAAAGACTCGTCGCAAGTCCGTGCTCCAACCCGGCCCTGTCGTTGGAAGAGGCCCTTGCCGCCTATGCCGAGATCGGCTTCCGAAAGTTCGAGGCGTTCACCAGTTGGTGCAAGTCGGCTCTCAACATTGACGGCGATCCCGACGCATATCGAAACGGCGCCGAACGCCATGGACTGCGCTTCGTTTCCATGCACCTCCCCCCGGTTGGCGATGGCTTCGCGGCGTCGCTCGATCGCGCAATCCAGGGCGCGAAATTTGCCGAGCGCATCGGCGCGGCGATTGTCTTGTTCAAGGCGACCAGTCGTGAGAACTACATCCGCGCCGCGCGGCCATTTCTTGACGCAATCGCAGGCGTCAGCGTCACACCGGTTCTCCAGAACCACGCCGGCACGCCGATTACATCTCTGGAGGATTTCCGCGAGGTTATCGAGGGCATTAACGACCGACGCATGAAGACCCTCCTCGAGGTAGGCCACTTCCACAAGGTCGGCGTACACTGGAAGGAAGGCTATGACCTCCTCGGCGAAAGCATCGCCCTGGTCCACATCAAGGACCAGATCGGGCCGCAGCCGGTTCCCTTCGGGACGGGCGAGATTGACCTACCCGGCCTGTTCCGCCACATGCGATCCGTCGGCTATGCGGGTGACTACGTGGTCGAGATGGAAGTGAAGGACAAGGAGAACACGCTTCGGTATCTGGCCGAGGCGATAGACTATGTTGCTACCCACTGTCAGGAGGAAACCCGTGAGTGATCCACGGTTGTGTGTCATCGGCGCCGGGGCGCTCTCGTCGCGTCGCATATATTCGTATGTCGGCCTCGCCGGGGGGCAGATCGTCGGCGCGTGCGACCTGGACCGCGAAAAGGCCGAGCGCAATGCGCGACGCTTCGGCGGGACGGCCTACACCAACTTCGAAGCAATGCTGGACGAACAGAAACCCGACGGCGTCATCATCTGCATCGGTCCCGAGCAGCACGCGAAACTGGCCCCGGCCGTGTTGCGCAAGGGGTTCCCCGTCTATACCGAAAAGCCCCCCGCCCCCACCGCCGCCGCCACGCTTGAGGTCGCGCGCGTCGCAAAGGAGACCGGCCTTCTGTGCATGACAGCATTCAAGAAACGTTACGCCGAGTGCTATGCCCGGGCGAAGGAATGGATTGATTCCTTCCCGTCCGAGGACCTTTACTCGATCTCCCTCGATTACGCCTGCGCCCAGCAACGGCACGACAGCCTGCGGCACTCCTTCCTCCTCGATGTGGCGATTCACGCCATTGACCTCATCGCCTACCTTTTCGGGGACGCACAACAGGTGTTCGCGTTTGCAAAGGGCCTCGACGCCTACGCCGTCAGCATCCGGTTTGCGCACGGCGCGGTCGGGTCCATGAACCTGAACGACGGTCGTTCGTTCAAGGTCCCCACCGAGGAGGTTGAGATCTCGATCAGGGGCGGCAATTTCATGACGATCCACAACTCGTCGGTCTGGCGCATCACCGAAAAGGAGAAGCCATGCGAGTGGCGCGAGCCGACCACTTTCATCAGCTCGGGCGACAGCGGGAACGACACAGGACATCTTGCCGAACTCGTGGAGTTCGTGAACGCCATCAGGGAGAAGCGCTCCACGCGCTCGGCCATCTACGAGAGCTACAAGAGCATGGCGCTCTACGAGGCGATCAAGAAATCGGCGGAGACGGGCGAGGTCGTTGACGTCAGATACGAGACTCTATGAGGTGAGCCGGCTCCCTATTTTCTGGCAGCGATAATCATCTCCGCCAACTTCGCCCGCGCCTTTTCATACGCCGCCGGGTCGGTCTCCCACTTGAACCATGAACCGGCGAGAGGCATGATGACCTCACGCGCCTTGTCGGCCATGCCTGCCCGGTCAAGGATGGATAGATACTCATAGTCCTCGAAAGAGTCCCGCAATGCCTTGAGACGCAGGCTTGACACAATGCCCTCGTACCCCACCGCTCGCGCGGGATAGACCAGACTCCCCTCCCCATTGTAGTTCGGACCTTTGCCGTCCTTCCGCCGGTCAAGCGTCTTGGGATCGGTCCACGGGTCCTCCACGCCCCGCCAATAGGACAGTCCGCCCCAGTAGAGGATGCCCTTCATGCCGTATCGCCACGCGATCCACGATGGGACTCGGTAGTTGAGCAAGGGAAAGTCAATGTGCCACCACGGCGTCGGGTCGCGCTGGCAGAGGGCGGTGTAGGTCCAGACGGTCTCACCCAGGGCCTGGCGCTTCGCCGCGCTCTCCGGCTTGAAGAGGGAAAATAGCGGACACCAGATGTCCACCGCGCCGTAGAGGTCGCCCCACTTTTCGTCCTGCGTCCACGTCTGTTCGACGACCAATACCTTGAGCGCCGACTTTTGCGGGCAGATGGCGCGACCCCACTTCTGGACGTACTTGTATTCTTCCTCGTCGTTCGGTTCGTCTTTGAGATAGGTATAGAAGACGACGTAAGGCCGGTCCAACTCGTTTGCCGCCACATCCCACGCCTTCAGCCATGCGTGCAGGGTCTCCTTTTCGGCGTCCGGGTCTTTGACGACGCTCCGTGGATGTGGGGTGAGGAGGGCGTTCACCTGATATGTGTCGCAGAACTCCCGGAACTTCGTGATGTTCTCGGAGGAAATGCGGTATGTGCCATCCGCCTGCTTTACCGGGACCATCAACCCGCTCGGCGGCGCGCAGTTGATGTGGTGCTGCGTGAGCATCTCGCAGGCCTGCCGTTCGATGGCCTCCCAGTCCTTCGGCTCCTCCTCATTCCCCTCCTTGGCTCGCTGGCGGTAATGGGCCCGCATCCGGTCGGGCGGCCAGCCGAAGGCCGTCTTGATGGTCAGCACACGCGGCAGTTCAAAGTTCCACACAGTCAGCGCTACGGGAATCTCGACCCGCTTGTCGCCCACTTGCACCGCATACGTTCCCTGGTACTCGCCCGGCGGCGCATTGCCTGGAACATGAATGTCCACCCAGAATCCATGCGTCTCGTTCGCTGGCAGATCAAATGGAATCGCCTTGTATCGCGCATCTCCAAGCGGCGAACCCGTGACCGGATGGCGGAAGGGAATCAGCGCGTCGGGATACCAGCCCGGTTTGAAATTATCGTTGCGGAAGGTCGGCACGGTCAGCTCCAGTTGGTGCTGCCGGAACAGACGGGCATCCTTCGCCCGGATGCAGGAGAACCACGGCCCCTTGAGGTCGCCCGCCTCGATAGTGATCCCCCCTACCGGCTCGTCGGAGCGCAGTAGGATTTGAAAGCTCTCCCATTCGTTCTTGGCCGCGGCCATGTTGACCGCGATCGTACTTTGCGCAGGGGCGTCGCGCAGCACCCGTTCGGTCCGCGCCATTGTCCAAATTTTCACATCCGCCCCATCCACCCTCGCAACGAGCAGGACGATGGCCACGCACCCCAAGAGCAACCTTTTCTTCGCAGTCATAATCATGCTCCTACAATTCCTCTTCTCCAAGGATCCTCGAAAAGTATGGCTGGAATGTCTTTACATACGGATCGCGGGGGTGGTAGCCGGGCGGCAGTTCGCCCTTCTTGCCAGTAGCGAACCAGTCAATGTGGCCCTGGAGCGCGCCGCGTGTATTCAGTTCCACCAGCAGTTTTTCGTGGAGATCCTTCGCCACATTCGGTTTTGCGGCAACCACATTCATGGTCTCCTCGGGATCGGTCGGCTTGTGATACAGCCTCCGGTTCGCCGGGTTCGTGGAGTCGAGGAGACACCACTCGGCGTCCTGGACCGTGAGGACGGCCTCATCCTTGGCATCAAGTACGTTCCGCCCGCCCGACACGGCCACCTGGCGGGGCCAATCCTGCGGGGCGGCATTGTCCAGGAGTTTGGCGAAGCTGCGACCTTCGACCTCCTTTGGAATGGCAACACCCAGGAGGTCGCACACGGTAGGGAAGATATCCTGCGGCTGAATCATCTCGCTCCGCCGAACGTCCCCCTTCTGCCCCGGCGCGCGGACCATCATCAGGGAGTGGGCTACCTGGTCCCATAGTGGGTAACCTTTGTGGATCTGATCGTGCGAGCCAAGGTTCGTCCCATGGTCCGTCGTAACGATGACGATCGTGTTTTTTGTGAGATCAAGCAGATCGAGTTTTTCGAGCATCTTGCCGAACCATGCGTCCACCATTGTGCACTCGCCGGCGTAATGGGCTCTCATGCGGGCGATCTGTTCGGGAGATATCTTCTTTCCGGTATGGGCCTCCCAGCCGAAAACGACGCCAAGGTCTCCCTTTTCCCGAAAGTCCTTCGCGTACATCTCGATGTAATGCTCCGGCGGGTCCCACGGCTCGTGCGGGTCGAAGCAATCAACCCAAAGGAAGAAGTTGTTCCGCCGCCTGTTGTCTTCAAGCCATCGGCCTACGGTCGTGAAGAGCATGGGGCTGGGCCACTCGTCCTCGTTGCGGCGGCCGCGGTTGTTGCGGATGTATTGCAAAACGGTGGGGAAGAATGTGCCATTCGCTCGGAGATAACGTTCGTGCTGCGTGGAATCCAGGTCCGACATGCGGTCGTCAATCCAGTGGCGGTCCACCTCGTTGCCGCGCACCATGTGCCAGGCATGGAAGGGATAGTCGAAGTTGTGTCCGCCGTTGATGAGATGCGGCGTGTCGCAGATGAGTTGCGTCGCATATCCTGATTCGGCAAGGACTTGCGGCAGCGCAATTTTGTCAAAACGCAGGGGCAGCCACTCGTGGAGCGGCGCACCGTACTGCCCGGAAATCACATCGGTGCGGTGCGGGATCGTCGGATAGCTGCCCGTATAGCTGTTATCAAAGACGGTCGCCTCCGCCGCAAATCGGTCGAAATTCGGCGTGCGAATCCAGCCGTTGCCGTTGCATCCCAGGTGGTCGTACCGAAACGTGTCCACGACGAGCAGAATGACATTCATTGTCTGGCTCCCAAACTTACATCAGCTTATACCACGCAGCCGTCCTCAATCATTTACCCATGCCGGGGGCGGTACGTCAAGGATTTAACTGCCCTGGGTCTTGGCGTCAACCGACACGGCACAATTTGTCTTGCCTTTTGCGGTCTTTTCGGATATGATACTGCCGTTAAGGAGCAACCCTCCCCGACAGATATCTGTCCTTCCCCAAGCTGTATATCCGACGACAAGCATATGGGAAGGGGTTGCATCCAATGAAAACAGGCTTCACCGCACTTGCGCGGCCATGTGAGAGTGCAGGAGGTAGAGATAACCATGAAGAAGCGGCTCATCGCAGCAGCAGTCTTTTTCATAGTGGGCGTGGTCTTCTTCATTCTGGATCAGAACAATATCTCTCTCGGCGAATTTTCCGAGGGTAGGTCGGTTTCTCACTACCTGATGGTGATCTGCATCATCGGCCTTGCTTATGAGTTCGCCGTCCTCCTGGTAGGCGTTCTCATCCTGCGCCGCAGGGGTGCGCCCGGCGAGGTCAAGATGCTGTCGGGGTTGCTCCGGACCGTCGCCATCATCGGTTTCCTGCTTACCTTCCTCGCCGGTTTCGGTAAGTTGTCCGCGATCGGGGCCGTGGCCGCCGGATTTGCCGGGTTGCTCTTGGGCTGGTCGCTGCAGGCGCCCGTGAGTGGCATCGCGGCATGGGTCCTGATATGTCTCAAGCGCCCTTTCAGGCTGGGCGATCGCATCTTCCTGCCGTCCTTAGGGCTGCTGGGGGACGTCATGGAAATCGGACCCATGTACTGCGTCCTGAACCAGGTCGGCGGCTCCGTGGGCAGCGAAGATGCCGTCGGGCGCGCCATCCTGATCCCGAATGCTATGCTCTTCAACCAAGTCGTCATCAACTATACGGTTCAGCAAGGAGAGGCATATATTCTGGACGAGGTGATGGCGCGGATAACGTTCGACTCGGACTGGGACGCCGCCGAGCAGATTCTACTCGAGGCTGCCCGCGAGGTCACCGGCGATATCATCCATGCGACCGGCAAAGAGCCGTACATTCGTTCGGATATCTATGACTATGGGGTTTATCTGAGGTTGCGATACATGACCATGGCGACCAACCGCCCCATGATCAGCCATCGAATCAACCAGATTATCTTCCGAAAGTTCCAGAAGCACGCCCTTGTTGATTTCGCCATTCCCTTTGTCTATTCGTATCGCAAGGGGATGCAGTCGGGCATTCGCGCCCCTTCCGCCCCCACCGAACAGCCGATCGCCGAGATGGACATTCATTTCATTGTGGACGGCATTGATGATCAGCCCTTGTCGGGAGAGGAACTGGCCAAGGTCGGCGAGCTGGCCAAGAAGATTGACCAGATAGGTCTCCTCCAGCCCGTGGTGGTGAAAAAGACGGGAGAAAACCGCTACTCCATTCTGGCCGGCCACCAGCGGCTGCGGGCGTGCAAGATGCTCGGCTGGCAGAGCATCCCCGCCATCGTCAGAGAGTAGAGGCTTGCCTCAACGAATCATGGTCCAAGAAACAACCCCCGAGAAGTCACTCCGACCCACCACCGACGTTCCCGACCTGGTGGACGCAAAAAGGAACACGGCGGAGCCTCTGGCGGCGCTTGAACAGCTTCGGGCACAGATCGAGGACCTCCGGGCATCCGCCGCGCAGGAGCGCAGGCTTTTCGACGGCATTGCCGACATGGTTTTGATCCTCGCCGCCGACGGGCGCATCCTCGACGCCAACGCCGCTGCGGTGGAGGCTCTGCACTACCCGCTCGACGATCTGAAGACCCTTCGCTTTCGCGATGTCATTCCCCCGGACACGATAGAGGAGATGGCCGCCGATATGGGGCGCGCTCTGGCCGGCGAGCATCTGCTTTTTGAGGCGGCGCTCCTGGCGGGGAACGGGCGGCGGATCAAGTGCGAGGCGACGACGCGTCTTGTGGATTACCACGGCCAGCGCGTAGTCCTCAGCGTTGTACGCGATATCTCCGCGCGCACCTGGACGCCGCAGGAGATGGCGGAATCCGAACAGCGTTATCGGACCCTCTTCGAGGACTCGCTGGAAGCGATGAGTCTGATCCAGGACGGCAAGATTCTGGACGTGAACATGGCCTGGCTCAGGCTGCACGGGTTCTCCAGCAAGATCGAGGTGGTCGGCAAGGACGTCATGAGCCTGGTCCATGAGGACAACCGAGAAATCCTGGCGAAACGACGGCAATCGGGCACGGCCGAACCGAAGCGGCTCTACGAGGTCCGCGACATGAAGAAGAACGGGGGCGTGGTGGATGTCGAGCTCTACTCCAGCACGCTCACCGTGGACGGCAAGTCGGCCATCATCACCACCGTTCGCGACATCAGCGAACGCAAGCGCCACGAGCGCGAGCGCGAGCAGCTCGTGCGGCTGCTCAGCGAGTCGAATCTCTCGCTTGAGAAGATGAATATGGCGCTGGAGCGGAGCAATCGCGAACTGGATGACTTCGCCCACGTTGTCTCTCACGACCTGCAGGAGCCGCTGCGGGCGGTGACGAGCTACCTCGATCTCCTCTCCGATCGCCTGGGGGACGGCCTCGACCGGGAAGCGAAGGAGTTCATGCGGTACGCCGCCGACGGGGCCAAGGGCATGCAGCAACTCATCACCGACCTGCTGGATTATGCCCGTCTGGATACCGCGGAGAAATCGTCCGAGCGGGTTGACTTCGAGGAGGTCTTTGCGCACGCGCTGGCCAATTTGCGTGCCTCGATCAGCGAGGCCGGGGCCGTGATCACCCACGATCCGCTTCCCACCGCGACGGGCGACGCTTCCCAGTTCGGTCAGTTGCTCCAGAACCTGCTGGGCAACGCGGTCAAATTCCGCAGCGAGGCGACGCCGAAAATTCATGTCTCCGCGCAATCAAAAAAAGATGTCTGGCTGTTCTCAGTCCAAGACAATGGGATCGGCATCGAACCGGACTACGCGCAGCGGATATTCACCATCTTCCAGCGCCTTCACAGCAAGTCGAAGTATCCGGGCAGCGGCATCGGGCTTTCGATTTGCAAAAAAATTGTCGAGCGCCACGGCGGCAACATCTGGGTGGAATCGGCATTAGGGAGCGGGGCGACTTTTTACTTTACGCTTCCCATCGAGAAGGAGAAATGCGTCAAGCTGCTTGCATCGCGCAAGGGCGGCCTTCACATCCTGCTTGCCGAGGACAACGAGGGCGACGCCCGCCTCATGCGAGAAACGCTCAAGGAACTCAAGGTGGACGCCACCCTCCACTGGGTGGAGGATGGGATCGGGGCGCTTGACTTCCTGCATCGGCGGGGCAAGTATATGGATGCGCCGGGACCCCATCTGATCCTGTTGGACCTGAACATGCCGCGGAAAGGCGGTCACGAGGTGCTTGCAGAGGTCAAGGCGAGCCAGGAGTTGCGGGACATCCCCGTGGCAATCATCACCACGTCGCGCAACACGCGGGATATGATAAAAGCCGGCAGCCTGCACGCCACGTGGTATGTCACCAAACCGGTAGATGTGACGCAAATCCTCAATCTTGTGGATTCCGTCAAGGCCGGCTAATGGCCTACTTAGGGGCTTTTCCGTGGAGGGAGCGGTATTGAATGGGGGCGCGCCCCGGGGACGTGGCGGCCTCAACGGCCTCATTATAGAGTTTTTCCTGCGCGCGGATTGGATCGCCCTTCGCTTTTACCCTCTCATACAAACCGTCCGGTTTCAGACGCCAAGCCTTCTGGTTATCCGCAAAGTAGATATTCAAGGCCCCGATGAGTCGCTGCGCAAGGTCCGGTTGAAGTATCGGGAAAAGGATTTCAAGCCGGCGATCGAGGTTGCGCCCCATCCAGTCGGCGCTTGAGAGATAGACCTCCTCATGCCCGCCGTTTCGGAAATAGAAAACGCGCGCGTGCTCCAGGTAGCGATCAATAATGGAGATAACCTCGATGTTCTCCGAGACCCCTTTGATTCCCGGTCGCAGACAGCAGACGCCTCGCACGTTCAGTTTCACGCGAACGCCTTTCTGACTCGCCTCATAAAGTGCCTGGCAGATTTCTTTATCGTGGAGCGAATTCACCTTCGCCATTATGAGCCCCGGCTGGCCCGGCGTCGAGACCCCGATCTCGCGTTCGATCAATTCCATGAATCGCTGGCGCAGCCCCGTCGGTGCGATGGTCAGCTTTTTCCAGCCGATTTCGTCCGAGAATCCCGTCAGCAGGTTGCAGAAGGCCGAGGCATCCATGGTCAGGTCGCGATTGCAGGTAAACAGTCCTATGTCCGAATAGAGCCGCGCCGTTTTTTCGTTATAGTTTCCGGTGGAGAGGTGCAGGTAACGGCGAATGCCATGGCCCCGTTCCTGTCGGAGAATGAGGAGGATTTTGGCATGGGTTTTCAACCGCGCAATGCCGTAAATCACATGGCAGCCCGCGTCCTCCAGGCGGCGCGCCCAGGTGACATTTCGCGCCTCGTCGAAGCGCGCCTTCAATTCGACGAGGACGGTCACTTCCTTTCCGCGCTCGGCCGCTCGCGCCAGGGCGTCAACTATCGGAGAGTTTTCGCTTGTTCGGTAGAGGGTTTGCTTGATGGCAAGCACATCCGGGTCGAGCGAGGCCAAATTGAGCAAGTCAATCACCGCTTGAAAGGATTCATAGGGGTGAAACAAGAGGATATCCCGTTGCTGGACGGCGCGCCACAGGTCGTCGCCGGCGGTCAGCAGGTCCCGCGGCGTCTGCGGCTTCCACGGGGGGATTTTGAGTTGGGAAAATCCGCGGACGGCAGTAAGTTCCATCAGCGCCTTCACGTCGAGTATTCCGTCAATCTCGTACACATCTGGATAGGCGACCTCCGCCCATTTCATGAGCCACTCTTTCAGTCGCTGATCCGCGTTGGCCGAAATTTCGAGGCGCACCACCCCCCGTCGCCGCCGCTCCCGCATCTTCTCGTCCATTTCGTGGAGCAGATCGTTGGCATCGTCGTCGTCCACGGCCACGTCGGCATCGCGCGTGATGCGGAACACAGCCGTGGCGATCACGTCATGCCCTTCAAAAAGCAGGCCCACGTGCCGTGCGATCAGGTCCTCAACCCGAATAAATTCATATATTTCATCAGCCCGCAGTTTGAAAAATCGGCCGACGCTTTTGGAAACCGGAACAATGGCCACTCTCGGCTCGGACGCCTCGCCTCGCTTTGGGTTCAACAGCGCCGCCACATTGAGGTCCAGGCCAGGCAGCACCGGGAAGGGATCCAGTTCGCCGGCGGCGAGCGGGGTGAGAACGGGAAGCACATGACTGGAAAAGTAATTCATGGCGTGCGCCTGCTGGTGCGCGTCCAATTTCGATGCGTCGAGCAGACACATGCCGTGTTTTGCCAGTTTGCCGATTACATCGCGAATCCCCGCCGTTTGCTCGTCCACCATTTGATGAACACGCTCGCTTATGCGCCGAAGCTGCTGCGACGCCGTAAGGTCGCTGATGTCGCGGCCCCTTGCGCCGGCGGCCTCCTGCTGCTTGAGGCCGGCCACGCGAATCTGGAAAAATTCATCGAGATTGGAACTCACGATAGCGAGAAACTTCAGGCGCTCCAAGAGCGGCAGGCCCCTGTCGAGCCCTTCGCGGAGGACGCGGTCGTTGAACTCCAGCCAGCTCAGCTCCCGATTGACGTAGAATTCGGGCGAGTCCAGACCAATGCGCTGCGCGGATTTGCGTCGGGCGCCGGTTTCCCGCTTACTCTTTGACATATCCTACTTCCCTTGCACGCGCGAGTCTGAGGACAACGGTTCTTCCTGTAGTTGAATACGCAATCCGTAGATATCTTCGAACAGATCCGCCTTCTCGGAGAGTGCGTGCCGTTCAAGGGCGAGATCTGAAACCCCGCGAATCCGCAGAACCATTACATCGTCTTCGATGGCAACATCAAACTCGCGGATGTTCTGCGCATGCCCGCGATCAAGGGCATCCGCAACGCGAAGAATGGCGGCCAGCTTGTTGATAACAATTCGATTCTCCCGCGCCAGCGCCATGTACTCCAGGTGCGTTGGCTTTGGACTGCTTCGACGATGATATCGGGCCACGTGGGCGACTATAGTCAGGTCGTCCGGGCGCAATCCAAAAATCTCGGAATTGGCGATCAAGTAATACGTGTGTTTATGATGAGACCGTCCGCTTACAAACCCCCCGATTTCGTGGAGGATGGCAGCCGTCTCAAGAAGGAGCCGATGCCGCGACGACAGGCCGTGCTGCTTTTGCAGCATATCGAAGAGCCGGACGGCCAGGCTTGCCACGTGTTGGGCGTGCTTCGGGTCGTAGCGATACTTCTCGCCGATGGTATTGGCGGTGTGGATGACGCTCTCCGCCAGTTCCTTGTCCTCCTCGCCCCGCACATACCGCACCATGTCGAGCAGGAGCCCGTCGCGCATGGAAACATTAGAGACGAGAATACGCCGCGACTTAGTGGCATGAAACAGCGCCTGGTAGGCCAGCAGCGCCGGGACCAGGGTTTCGGCCTGACTGAAAACGAGTCCATACTCCGATGCAAGTTGCTTCGTCACGCGGGCCACGGAGGCCGTGATAAACTCGTCCTCATACTTGCTGGCAAGCTCCTGCGTCGTGAGTTCCACGCAGTCTCGGACAAGCCGGTCAAAATCCCTCGGCGTGATGCGAAGGATATCCGGCAACTCCGTCGGCTTCCCAATCTGTCGAGCCGCGAAACGCGCATCCCCGCCGACCGCGACGAAGGACCGCACCTTCGAAAGAGGCAGGGTTCGCTCAATCGCCGCAACGATATTGTTGATATGGTGCTGAAGAAGGTCCGCCGCCCGTTCGCTCGGCTGTTGGCTGGTGCTCAGGACTTCCTGAAGACGGATCGAGCCGAGGTTGTAACTCTCCGACGCGGTGATCTCCCCGTTGTGCAGGATGGTCAGCGACGCGCTCCCTCCGCCGACCTCCACCACCAGGGCGTACCCTTGATCCACACCGTGCATATCCCCTATCGCTGCGCGGACGGCCGACACGGTTAAGCGGCACTCCTCGGGTGTGTCAATCACCTGCACATCCAGGTCCACCGCCATCTGGACGCGATTCAGGAAGGCGTCGGCGTTTTCGGCCTCGCGGACGGCACTCGTCGCTACGGCGCGCAGGTAGCGCACCCCATAGGTGTCAATCGTTCGTTTGTAGTCCGCGAGGATGCCGATCGTCGCGTTCATCGTCTCGCGGCTCAGTTTTCCCGTCACAAAGGTATCGTGCCCCAGACGAACGGCCCGTTGCATTCGTTCGAGCACCTCGATTTCCCCGTTGGCATGAACCTGCGCGATGACCATGCGGACGGAGTTCGATCCTATGTCAATCACCGCCGCTACTGGGGCGCCAATCGTCTGCTGTTCTGTGGACAAGGTTAGCCTCTGTTCTTTCTAAGAATCCCCGTTTTGCATGCTCTCTCCGTAAAATCCATTTCTTTCAGGCAACCATCGGGGGGCCAAATCATTTCTCGCTTATCTCTCTCCTATCGCGGCATTCGCGTATGGAAGCTCCTGAGCAACGCCTTCATGCTCGTATTCGCCAGCGCGCCGGTCCCCGGCTCATCGCTTGCGAGCGCAGCCACCTTTTCGAACTGTGACCTTGGTTCCATGCCCAAGTCGGCGGCCTTGCGGTATAGCCTCTCCAGCGCGAGGATCGTGTCGCGCATGTCAATCTGCGCATCTTCGATGGCCGCACCCGCCAGCCCGATGCGCAGCCAATCTGAATCATCCATGCTGTTCAGATGATACGACGCATAGCCGATGTAGCCCATCAGGCTGTGCAGGATATTCTGTTTGCCGACCACAGCCTGCCGAATCCGTGCCCGATGCTGCGCATTTGCCTCAAGATATCTGCGACATGTCGCCTCGATTACCTCATAGACATCCGCGAGTGCCGCCTGGTATCGCCGGTCCCGCGCCCGATCCTGGGTAATCCGCGCAATTTCCTCGCTCAGCCTGGCAATATCAATCGGTTGGTCCAGCCACTCCGCCAGGCGCCGGTCGAGGTCGGCAAGGCGCCGCTCCGTCTCGTTCAGCCATTGCTCGAATCGGGTTTCACTCATGAGGCGCTGCCTCTCAGCTATCCCCGCCGCCAATCGTTCGACGGCTTCAATTCGCCGCTTTCGAGCATGGCGATAATTGGCGAGTCGCTGATGTCCATCGGCAGGTCCACCCGCCCCCGCCGCCGGGCCGATTCATAGCACCCGAACACGATCTCCATCGCTTTGAACTCGTTCTTTGCGCACAACTCCGACTCGCGGCCTGTCTTATAGCAATCCACAATATCGGCAATGGCTCGCTCCACATATCCCGGACCATGGAAATTCTCGCCCTGGCAATCCACTTCCCCCCAATCCGCCTCCCCCCGCTTCCAATAGCGGAGCATTGGCCCCGGCTTCGGGCTCCATCCGATCTCGATCACACCATCCGTCCCCTGCATGCGCAGCGGCGGCGCAACCTCCTGCATGTTCGGCCCCGTGATGGTGATAGATGTCACCCCGTTCTTGTACTTCACATTGGTGACCGACTGGTGCTCACATGGCGCGCCGAAGGCCAGCTTCACTTCCCGGCAGTCCATCTGGCCGATCACCCATTCGGCAGACGTCTCATTGTTGAAGTAGTTCATCATGTCCACCCAATGACACCCGCCGTCATATAGGTCGCCCACATGGGCCTCCATGCGGATCAACCGCCCGATCTCTCCCTTGTCCAGCAGTTCTTTTGTCTTGCGGAACGGCTTGCCGAAACGGCGCTGGTGGTTGAACGTGAGTTTTGTCCCGTTCTCCTCGGCAAGCCGGAGCATCTCGCGGCACTCGCCGAAGGTCAGCGCCATCGGCTTCTCGCAGTGGATCGCAGGCGCTCCCGCCTTGATGCAGTCAATCGTCATTACTGCATGGAGTTTCGGCCACGTGCAGATGCTAACGATGTCGAGCTTCTCCTTCGCAAGCATCTGATGGTAATCGGTGTAGACCTTTTCGAAGCCATATGCCATTGCAAAGGCATCGCCGTTCTCTTTCACGAGGTCCGCGCACGCTACTATTTCGCAATCCGGGATCGCTGCATAGCCCTTGGCGTGCTGGTAGGCCATGGCGTAGCCCTTGAGTCCCGCCTTCTCGGGCTTCTTCCCTGTACCTATGAAACCAACGCGAATCCTGGACATAATCATCTCCTTGCTACTCTTTATCCGGGCGTTTCGTGAAACTCATTATTATCCATGTTACCGGCAGATTGTCAATGCCCGATCTCCTCCACTTTTTGTCTTGACTCCCATTGGCAGGGCGTTTACCCTCTTGGCCGCGATCTCCGGTCGTTTCTTGCCCCAGGAGCACATTTGGTGAAGACATTTTCCAACCAACAACAAATTGACATGTACGAGTCCATGTTGACGATTCGCCGATTCGAGGAGAAGGCATACGAACTCTTCCAGCGCGATCTCGTCATGGGCGCAATCCATCTCTCCGTCGGCCAGGAGGCATGCGCCGTCGGCGCGTTGTCCTGCCTCAAGCCCAGCGATTACCTCGTCACCACCCACCGCGGCCACGGCCACTGCATCATGAAAGGCGGCGATCTCGAAAAGATGTTCGCCGAACTGCTCGGCCGCACCACCGGCTACTGCAAGGGCAAGGGCGGCTCCATGCACATCGCCGATTTCGACATCGGCATCTGCGGCGCCAACGGGATCGTCGGCGGCGGGCTTCCAATCGCTGTGGGCGTCGGCCTTGCCAGCATGCTCAAGGGCGACGATGCCGTTACCCTCTGTATCTTCGGCGAAGGCGCGAGCAACCAGGGATCGTTCCACGAGGCGCTGAATCTCGCCGGCCTCTGGAAGGTCCCCGTGGTCTTCATCTGCGAGAATAACCAGTACGCCATGTCCACCGACATCCATCGCACCCTCCCCATTGATAACGTCGCCGACCGCTGCTCGGCCTACGGGATCGAAGGCGTCGTCGTGGACGGGAACGATGTCGAAGCGGTCTATGAGGTCGTCGGCCAGGCGGTCACCAAGGCGCGCAAGGGCGGCGGGCCGACGCTCATCGAGGAAAAAACCTATCGCGTCTTCGGCCACTTCGCCGGCGACCCATGCCTCTATCGTCCGAAAGGCGAACGCGAGGAATGGGAGCGCGACAACGACCCCATCAAACGCCTCGCAGCAAAGCTTGATACCGCCCCGCTGGCCGACATCGAAAAGCGAGTGGAGGCGAAGATCGCTGTCGCGGTCACGGCGGCGGAGGCCGCCCCCCTGCCCCGCACCGAGGAGGTCTCGACCGATGTCTTTGCCGATGTCGAGATTCAGGACACAGAGCCATCAGACAAGGGGCCGCGACTGCTGACCTTCCGCGAGGCCCTGAACGAGGCGATGACCCAGATCATGGAGGATGATCCCCGCGTCTTTCTGATCGGCGAGGACATCGGCCTGCACGGCGGAGCGTTTGCCGTCACCAAAGGACTGTACGACCGCTTCGGTCCCGAGCGCGTCCGCGACACGCCCATCTCCGAGGCGGCCATCGTCGGGGCGGCCAACGGGGCCGCCACGCGCGGACTGCGGCCCATCGCCGAGGTCATGTATTCCGACTTCACGACCGTCTGCATGGACCAGATCTGCAACCAGGCCGCGAAGATGCGCTACATGTTCGGCGGCAAGGCGGCGGTCTCGCTGGTCATCCGTACCCCCGGCGGATCGGGCGGGCGGGGCAATGCGGCGCAACATTCGCAGAGCCTCGAAGCATGGTTCATGCACGTGCCCGGCCTGAAGATCGCCATTCCCTCCACGCCGTTCGATGCCAAGGGGCTGCTCCGAGCGGCCGTTCTCGATGACAATCCGGTCCTGTTCATTGAGCATAAGGTGCTCTACAATGAGACCGGCCCCGTGCCCGAAGCGCGCTATACGATCCCGCTCGGCAAGGCCGAGGTCAAACGCCAGGGGGCGGATGTTACAGTCGTGTCGTACTCGCGCATGGTCCTGCGCTCGTTGGCCGCGGCGGAGAAGGCGGCGGCCGAGGGGATCAGCGTGGAGGTCATTGATCCGCGGTCGCTCGCGCCTCTGGACATTGACGCGATTGTGAAATCCCTCCAGAAGACCGGGCGGGTCATCATCGTTGAGGAGGACTGCCGGACCGGCGGCGTCGGCGCGGAAATCATCACGCAGATCATGGAGCGGGCCTTCGACTATCTGGATGCCGAGCCGGTGCGCGTGGCCGGTCTCGACGTGCCGATTCCGTACTCCAAGCCTCTGGAGCATGCCGCCGTGCCGAGCGAACAGGACATCCTGGATGCCATCCGGAAAACCATGTGACCCGGCTGTCCGCCCTGTCATTCCCGCGCGGCCGCGAAGTCGCTCTTCCGCCCATCGAATCTTCCATACTTCCATCCTTCCAATCTTCCATTCTTCCAGCCACTCTTCCACTCTTCCACTCCTCCAATTTCTTGTTAGCCAAGCGTATTTTGTTCCGCAAAATGGCCCTTCCCCCATACGCTTGCACATGTGCGCACGACTCGTTCTCGGGCAGGGGAATTGGCGTAAGATATGTCAGTGAAAGGGGATCGGATTCCCCGTCTCCGCGATTCTGCGATTAGTAACCAACCGTATGGCCATACGCTTGGCTACTAATCGCAAAACCACCCTTTCCGGCCCGAATTCGGCCAGAAACGGCTTTTCGACCCAAATTCAATTAGTAGCCAAGTGTATGGCTACCCGTAAACGCGCCCCAGAAGCCGTCTGGACGCATTTCGCCATGCGGTTAACGAGGTAAATCGCTTTAACGGCCACGAAACGGCCAAATGGAGTGTTGGAGGGGTGGAAGATTGGAATGTTGGAGTATT
>JBFMAD010000015.1:0-131200 GCA_040755855.1 Planctomycetota bacterium
AGCATGAGCGCCTTCTCCTCACGAACACTCTCATCAAAGCTGCGCGTATATATCAAACAAATCGCAACTTGTCCAAAAATTTCTGCACGAGAGACTTTTTGGAAGTCCCCTTTCGCGGGAATGACGGGGGAAACCGCATACCCTATATAGATTTATGAAATGGTGTATTTAGCTCTGGTCGAAACCCTCATGGCTTGGCCTTGTAGGCCGAACACGCCTTCACCGCGGCGAGGCAGATCTCGACCACCGTGTCCGTATTCATGACCAGTGCGTGCACGTCGTCCCGGTTGCCCGACATCTCGATCAGCATGGCCGCGGGGCAGCCCCGCTCGGCGGCGTAGCAGAACATGTAGGGCATCGGCTTCGTGCGGTCCGCGATGTTGTTCATGTTCACCTGCTGGTACTCCCCGCCATAGGGCCGCTGGCAGAAGTAGCGGTCCTTGAGCCGCAGCTTGATCTCGGCATGGATGTCGCCGACGAGTTTCTCATCGAGCTTGTGCGGACGGAGCATGACATAGTGCGCCGTGTGGAAGTCCAGGACGCACAATGGCTTATGACGGCCAATGATTTTCTGGATAATCTGCGTTTCCGGCTCTGAGGCGGCCCGCGCTCCCTTGTAGTTGTAGTCCCACGGCACGACCACATCCTGCGGCGTGGGCAGGTCCTCCCAGGCAAAGTCGAAGTTGCGGTTCAGGTCCACGCCGCGCGAGTTCTGTCGGGTGAAATGGTCGAAGCCCCAGGGATTCTGCACCGGCATGATCTTGAAGTGGAGCTTTGTTGTATCCATCCCCTCAATCTTTGGGTTCTGGCAGAGCAGTTCCGTCAGCCGGAGGAGGCCATAGGAATTCTCCCACTCCCAGCCGTGGATCGCTGCGCCGAAATACATCGTCGGTTTCTTCGGATCGCCCAGGCTGAAGGACCACATCTCCCGCCCATCGCTGCACGGGCCTTCCGGTTCGACTTCCAGCTTCGGGTATAGCTCCGCCAGGGCCGTCATCTCCCCGACAAATTCATCATAGGTCAGGCGCTTCGGATAGTGCTTGCCATAACGGACGGCCCCGCCGATGAAATTGCCGAGGAAGAGATACTTGTTCGTCGCGCCGCGCGAGTTAAAGAAGGGGCGGCCCGGCGACAAGAGATCGAGCGCGAGGATGCGCCCCTTGCCCACCTTCTCCTCCACCATCACCGCGCCTTCGTTCAGGTTCGATGTGGCGAGGATGGTCACGCCCTCGCGTTCGAGGACCCCCATGACCTGGCGCTGGAACATCTGGTTCTCATAGATGGTGTCCGTCGCCCCCGACGACACCGTGCCGAACCACCAGACCTCATCGCCGACGGCATAACCCCTGGTGACATCGCACTCGACGGCGATGCGCATGGCGGGGCGGATGCGGTCGCCGACGTAGGTCTTGCTGAAGTGGAGGCAGCGGTTCGCGGCGTATTCGAACAGGCAGGAGGCGACCTGCCCGCCGTTGCGGGCGTACTCGGTAAGCGCAGCGTAGTCTAACTTTGCCAGGTTCTCACCCGATCCGACGCACGTGACAACGTGCGTGAACGGGGCAAGGACTTCCACGCCGTGGGGCTTGCCGGTGAAGTCCATCTTCGTCACCTGCTCAGGATAGAGCAGGTCGAGGTCTGCGCCCATGCGCGCGCCGGATCCGTCGGTCAGCAGCAGAATTCTTCTTGTCATAAGTGCTCTCCAAACAAGGCACTTCCGTAGCCAATCCCTTGACGGAGCCAATGGGAGGAAGGCGCTCGGAAGCGGCGCGCCGCCGTGCCCATTATACCGGGCTTGGATGGCGCACAAAAGCCTTTTCTGCCGGGCAGTCAAGATGAGACACCGGCGAGAATTCACTTGACATTCGCACAGGATTTGCTTGTACTAATAGATTACATTGAAGTTACGTTGCATACACAATCCCTGGCCATGAATCCCGTCGAAGCTCGGCGGGCCGATTGCAGCCGTAAGTCCGCCTCCGGGCGGGGCGGAGCGACTGCGCCGAGAAGATTGACGTCGCTCATCACTCTGGTTGTTTGACGAGGAAGAACCATGTCCGCGGACGGTAACGAATCCTCCAGCCTCCTGAACACGGCGGTCCCCATCGCCTTTCTTGCGTTCCTGAACGTGCTGGGCCTCTATATGCTTGTCACGGACGGCCCGCCGATCGTCCTGGCCATGCTCGCCGTGATCGCGGTTACGGTGCTCTACATCTGGTGGACGAAGCCCTTCAGCCGGGCCGCGGAAAGCAGGCCCTCGCTCCTCTCTCCCGAACTCTCCAGCGACCTCACGAAAACCGTTGAGATCGGCGCCCGCATGGACCAGATCGTCGCCGACATCGAACAACTGAAACGAAGGGAAGGCGGTGCGAACATTGAGGCGCTGAAACGCGACGTCGCGGCGCGAATGGAACAACTCGCCGCGGAAATCCGGGAAATCAAGCAGGAAAGCGGCTCCATCGAGGCCGCAGACATCGCACAGGCCGTCAACGCACGCTTCGACCGGCTCATGGCCGAGATTGACGCCCTGAAGCAGGCCGGCGGCGCCCCGGACCTGACCGAGCTGCGCCAGGAGATCGAGAAACGCCTCGCCCAGATCGCCGCGCAGGTCGAGGACGTCAAACAGGTCGGCGGCGGCGTTGACGCCCAGGACATCCAGCGCGAGGTGGAGGCGCGTCTCGACGCGATCCGGACCGAGATCGAGGACCTCCGCGACCGAGGCGGCGCAGCCGACGTGGACGGTATCAAAGAACAACTCGCCACCCTCCAGGTTTACCAGACCAGCGCCGCCCTGTCGGAGAAGGACCGCATTGACCGGATCAGCGCGAAGGTGAGCGCCCTCCAGCGGGTCCCCGACGAGGTGGCCCGGCTGAAGGAGAATCAACGGCTGAGCGAAACGGAGCGCAACAAGATCGCCGCCGCCGAGAAGGACCTCGAGGAGCAGGTCGCGGCCCTCCAGGCCCGCCTCGCGGAGACGGCCTCCATTGATCGCGTCCAGGCGTGGATGGGCGAGCTGCGGCAGGATATGGAGAGCATCGAGAGCGGACTCAAAGACATCGCCCACGCCTCCGACCTGAAGGCCCTCAACGACGAGCTGGCGCCCCAGATTCACTCCCTGCAGAAGCTCGTGATCGAGCTCCAGGACCCCACCAAGATCAAGGAACTGCTCGGCGACATCGAGAAGATCAAGGAGCGACTCCCCGCCCTCGCCGCGGCGAACGATGTGGAGATGCTCGCCGAGCACGTCAAGCAGCAGGTTCGCGAACTGAGCGGCGTCATTGACGAGACCGACCAGACGGAGGCCGTCCAACAGCTCCGCGCCAAGTTGACCCAGGAGATCGCCGCCCTCCGCAAGGAGATGGAGAAGCGCGCCGCCGCATCGGACATGGAGGAGGCCATAGACGCCGTAAAGACCCAAATGGCCGATATCTCCGCCCGACTCGACGGCGTCACGGCTAAGGAACTGGAGGAGCGCTTCGCCGGCTTGAAGAACGAGGTTCGGAAGGTTAAGGAGGCGCTGGCAGGCGCGCCGAAGACCCAGGACGTCCAGAAACTGATCGCCGATATCCGCGCGGAGGCGGCGGAGCAGGCCCATCGCTCGACCGACGGCCTCGCCGCCGCCGCCGAGTCGCGCAAGGCCCTCGCGGACGGGATCGCGGGGCTTCAGAAGGAAATCGCCGGCCTGCGCGAGAAGACGCAGGAAATTGCCGTACTCCGCACCTGCATCGACGAAGCCGCGACGGTGGAGGATGTGAAGAAATGGCTGGCGGAACTGCGCGAGACCGTCGGCGCCGTGGAAGGTCGGCTGGGCGAGACCGCCCCGGCGGAGGACCTGAAGGCCCTCAAGGACGAGCTGACGCCGCAGATTCGCGTCCTCCAGAAGGCCGTAGGCGAGATGCAGGACCCGAAGAAGCTGAAGGACCTGGCGGCGGAAATCGAGGCGATCGCCGGACGCCTCGCCGAGTTCGCCGGGGCGAGCGACCTCGACGCCGTGGCGAAGGACGTCAGGCAACGTATTGACGACCTGGCCAAGGCCCTCAAGGACGCCGACCAGACCCAGGCCGTCCGCGACCTGCGCGCCAAGATCCAGCAAGGGCTTGACGACCTGAAAAAGCAGTTGGCCGCCGCCGCCAAACGGACCGAGGTGGAGGAAACCGCCGCCTCCATCCGGGAGAAGATCGGGAAGATGGAGGAGGCCATCGCCGGGGCCCGCGCCAATGCGGCGGCGGAGATCGGCCAGGTCAAGGACGAACTCCACGCGGAAGGCGAGGCCCGCGAGGGCGTCTCGAAGGCCGTTTCGGAATTGCGCGACAACCTGTCCGAACTGGGCGAGACGGCCGGGGAGATCGCCGCCCTCAAGGCCCGCATGGACGAGGCGGCCGTGGAGGAAAAGGTGCAGGCATGGCTCGAAGAGCTTCGCTCCGACCTCGCGGACGCGCGGGAGGCCCTCGACGGCGCGACCCGCCCCGCCGACCTCAAGGCCCTGCGCGACGACCTCGCCCGGCAGATCGGCGCCCTCCGGGGATCGGTGGACGACCTCTCCACGAGGCTCGATCACATCGCAACCGAGGAACTGGACGAGCGCCTGTCCGGCATCCGCGACGAGATGGAACACCTGAAAAAGGAACTCGCCGCCGCCTCCAGCAAGATGGATGTGGAGAAACTGGTCGCGGAGATTCAGGCCGAGACCTCCGCCGTCTCCGAACGGGTGGACGACCTCGGCGTGGGCAGGCTGAAGGATCAGTTGTCGCGCATCGAGGGGGAGGTCGCTAAACTGAGCGAGGCCCTCGGCAAGGCATCCACCAGCAAAGAGGTGCAGGACCTCGTCGCCGGCATGCGCCGGGAGACGGCCTCCCTCTCCGCCCGGCTGGATGCGCTGCACATGACGGAGGCCCACCAGCAACTGGCCCGGCTCCGGGCCGACTTCGACAGCCTCCGACAGGCCCTGGCCTCGGCCGTGACCGGCGAGGAGATCCAGAAGCTGGCCGAACGAATCCACGCCGAGACCTCCGCCGTCTCGGCCCGCGTGGAGGACATCGCGGCGAAGGAATTCCGGACCCGGCTGTCCGAGATGAAGGCCGAGATAGATGCGCTGCGCGAGTCACTCTCCGCCGCCGCCGACAGCGCCGAGGTGGCGGATATCCGCAAAGAGATTGACGGCCTCACCGACCGGCTTGAGGGGCTGGCATCGGTGGACGACGTCAAGGCCGCCGCGGCCGACCTCGCGCCCCGCATCGCCGCCCTCCAGCAGGCCGTGGAGGAGATGAAGGATTCCGCCCGCCTCGACGGTCTCGCAGCGGAGGTCGCCGGCATTCAGGAGCAGTTGGCCGCCTTTGCCGATTCCAGCGAGGTCGAGGCCAGGGCGAAGGAGGTCAAGCAGCAGATTGCCGAGCTGCGGAAGATCCTCGACGAGAGCGATCACGCGCAGGCGTTTCTCGACCTGCAGACCAGGGTCCGCCAGGAGATTGACGACCTGCAAAAGCAGTTGAAGGGCCGCCCCACGGCCAAGGCGGTCGAGAAGGCGACCGAAGAGATGCGGTCCCAGGTGGCGCAGCTTGCCTCGCGCATAGACCGCATTGCGGAGGCGAAGCTCGAGGATCGGATATCGGCCATCCGTGAGGAGGTCGGTTCGCTGAAAGAAGAGATGGCGTCGGCCATTGGCCGGGAGGATGTCGAGGAGATCGTGGGGCGCATACGCGAACAGACCGCCGCCCTGGCCGATCGGGTGGAGGGGCTGATTGACGACACGCGCGCCGAGGTGGCGGAGGAGATCAAGCGAGTGGAAGGCGCGCTTTCAGCGAGACCCGCCGCCCCCGCGTCCGCTGAGGTCCCGACAGACATTGACAATCTGCGGGAGCAGGTCTCCGAACTGAGTAACCTGCCCACAGAAATCAAGCAACTATGGGAGCGACTGGCGGAGTTGAAATGGGGCATTAAACCGGAGGGGGAGGCGGAGGCGACAGCCCCGGACACCCGCGCCCTGGAGCGCACGGTCGCGCGATTGCGGGAAGACCTGGACGCCCTTGCCGCCCGTCCGACCGGCGGCGGGGCAGGGACGTCCGGCCAGGAGCTCGCCCGGCTCTGGGCCGAGATCGCCACGATAACCGCCCGAATGGACTCGATCCGGGAGACAGTCAAGCAACTCGACGCCGGATCGGGCGGCGAGGAGATCCGCAGCGAGATCGCCCGGATCACGAGCCGGCTTCAGGAGCTTTCCGCGCACCCCGATGGGATCACCCCCGAAGAGATGGAGGAGCGGTTGGCCGGCCTCCGGAACGAGCTGGCCGAGATGAAGGAGGGCCTGTCGGCCGCGCCGACCGATGCGGCGATGCAGGAGGTTGCATCGCGAATCCGGACAGAGATAGCCGACCGCCTTGCGCAGATGGAGGACGACCTCCGCGCCGAGCGCGAGGCCCTGGAAGAGGCTGCGCGTTCCGTAGGCGAGCTGCGCGACCGGATGGAGCGGGCCGACGAGGCCGCCCGAGAGATCGCCTCGGTCCGGCAGCGCCTCGACGAGACGCCGTCGCTCGACAAGGTGCAGGGGTGGATGGGGGATCTTAACGCAAACATCGAGACGCTGGAAAAGAAGCTGGCCCACATGGCCACCATCGCCAATGTCTATGCGCTCCGGGAGGAGATCGCCGCGTTGGAGCGGCGCATGGACGAGATGAAGGAGCCGGAGAGGTTGGACCGCCTGAGCGAGGAGGTCGAGTCCATCAAGAACCGGCTCACCGTCTTCGCCTCCGCCGGCGACATCGAGGCCGCCGCGGGGACGATGAAAAAGCAGGTGGACGAACTCAAGGAGATGCTTGGCGAAACGGACTTGCGCCAAGCCATCGAGGACCTTCGGGCGGGGTTTACAGCGCGACTCGACGATCTCGCCCGGCAGATCGAGGCCCATCCGGCGGAAGGCGAGGTGGCGCCGCTCGCCGAAGCGATCAAGCAGCAGGTAGCCGCGCTGTCTTCCCGCGTTACGGAACTCGCGGAGGAGGAGCTTCGGCCGAAGATTTTCGAGCTGAGCAGCGAGATCAGCGCACTGCGCGAGACGGTCTCCTCCGCGGCCGGGACCGCGCAGATGAAGGGGGTTCTCGACGAGGCGCGCTCGGATGTGATGAAGCAACTGGACGACCTTCGGGAGGCCCTGTCGGCGGAATCGTCCGCCCGCGAGGACATATCCGCCGACATGGCGGAGGTCCGAAAGAAACTCGAGACGGTCAGCCAGGCCGCCGGCGAGATCAACCAACTCTGGGAACGACTGGCCGAGATGAAATGGGGCCTCACCCCCGCCGGCGAACGGCCGGAGCCCGCCTACGGCGTGGACGACGCCCTCGACGGCATGCGGGAGGAAATGGCGGAGATGTCGGCCCGCCTCGCCGAACTCAACATGGAGGAGGCGCGCACGCAACTGCGCGACCTCCGCGAGGAAGTTAACAGGCTGACAGAGAACATATCCGCCATGAAAGAAGCCTCGCGCCCCGAGGCGATGGACCAGCCGCCCCCCGCCCCCCGGCGGGAGGCCGAATTCTCCGAGCGCATTACCGAGGTGACCAGCCTGCGCCAGATCAGCAGAGAGGAAACGCCGATAACGCCCCAGGTTGGCGCGGCCGGGCCGACCACGCCGGAGACCAAGAGTTTGGTCCCCGCGGCGGGCGAAGCGATCGCGGGAAAGATCTTTCACATCTCCGACCCCGCCGTACAGTCCTTGATGGCCATGTACTCCAGTGTTGTCGCCTCTATGGACCGAGGTCTTGTGGCCGCCCGCGACCATGAGGAGGATTTCGACCCGGAGGGAATTTGGCAGGGCGCGCAGGCGTTGATAGCGGCCCAGGAGGAAGACGCGAGGATACTTGCCGCCCTTATGTGCCGCCCCTATCCGGGCGAGTCGCGGATCAGCGGCCACAGCGTCAACGTGCTTCTGCTGTCGCTCCGAGCCGCCGGGATGTCCGTCCTCTCTCCGGGCGAACGGGCCGCCCTCGGCAAGGCGGCGCTGTTCCACGATATCGGCATGATGCGCCTTCCGCAAGAGATGTTTGGGGACGCCCGGCAGGCGTCGGAGGAATACCAGAAGGAGCTGATGCGATACCCCGAACACAGCGCTCGGCTGCTCAAGAAGCTCGGAGACGACCTGCTCTGCGCCCTCGTCCTTCAGGCCCATGAGCGGGAGGACGGGGCCGGCTTCCCTGCCCGACTGACCGGCCCGCAGATTCACCCCCTTGCGAAGCTCCTCCACGTGGCCGATATTTTTGACGCCCTCATACACGGGCAGGGCCCCTCCATCCCGCAGCCCTTCGAGGCCATAAAGATCCTGCAAAACAGCGTGAACACGTCGCTGAATGCCGAGGCATTCCGACAGTTCCGCGACGCGATCGGCGCCTTTCCGGTCGGCACGATCGTCGAGCTGAATACCCGTGAACGGGCCAAGGTGATCGCCGTCGAGCCGCGGGAAACGCTTCGGCCGGCCGTCGCCGTGCTCACCGACTCGAACGGGAACATTTTGTCTCGGGGGCGTTTTTTGGACCTTCAGCGGAGCGCCGGCCTCTTTATGGCGCGCGCCCTGGTTGATGAGGAGCTTGCGGAGCGGGCGCGCGACATCCTCTGACCTCGCGCTCCGAGTGGGTAGGCAAGCGGCTCGGACTTCATGTGTCGAGGCCGGAATGTCGAATAAGGAGAGGTTTCCGACCAATCCGCGCGAATGAAAAGGGCGCGGGGGAACAAGTCCGCCCGCGCCCTGGGATGTCGAGGCGCCCTATCCTCAGTGGTCGTGTCTATCCTTGTCCTTATCCCTGTCCTTCTTCTCGCCGTTGTCATACTTGATGTCAACCAACGGCTTATCGCCGCCGACTTTGATGTTGGGGGCGAAGCATCCCGACAAAAATGCCGTCAGCAGCGCGACCAGAATTCCGCGTTTCATGCAGCGCCTCCGCTTAGAAGACAATCGGCGTCTTGTCGCCCTTCTCGAAGTTGAGGATCAGCAGGACCGTCAGCTTCTCGGCCGTGCCGTGCCGCTTCCAGTCCCAGAGGAGCGGGCCGCAGAGGGAGAACTCCTTGCAGGAGTCGTTGGCCATCTCCTTATAAACGGACACCACGCCGCAGACATAGGCACGTCCGACGAACTTGTTCGTCTTGGTGTGCCAGATGTGGAGCAAATTGATGTCGTCAATGAAGGTGTTCTCGACGTCGAACTCCTGGACGTGCGTGGCGCGGTCGCGGAGGAATTCGATCTTGCCCTTCTTCTCGGGGCGCATGTCGCCGATGATCTCCATCAGCTCGCCGAAGGAATCAATCTCATGGCCGTTGAGTTTGTAGATCACGTCGCCCGGCTGCAGGCCGATCCGCTCCGCCATCGTGCCGGGGAAGACCTTGAGGACCTTGACGGCGTGCTTCTTTGACGATTCGTAGCGGACCTCCTCGGGGGTTTTGACGATGCCCGGCAGGACCTGAATGCCGAAGATGGGGACGATTTCCCGGATCTCGCCGGTTTCGACCTTTTTCGTGACAGTTCGCTCAACCGTGACTTCTTTCTTCACCTCGACCGGCTTCGCCGGGGTCGGCGCGGGGACCGGCTTGACCGGGGCGGGCGCCGGTACCGGGGTCGGCGCCGGCGTGGGGGCCGGCTTGACCTGCGCAGGCGCCGGCGGGGCCGGGGTCGGGGCGGGCTTGTCTTTCGCAGGGGCGGCTGGTTGAGCAGGTTGAGCAACCACCGCGCCACAAATCAACGCCACAATCACCAGCGACACAACTGCCAATTTTCTCATGCTTCTCCCTCCATTCGACCCTGGGCCGGGCGGGACGCCTTCCCGCCCATGCCTTCCGAGTCAGGACAGAGCCTCCAATGCCAGTTGATCAAATACCAATATCGTCTCAGTTTTTCGCGCGATTTGCTGTGAAACCCAAACGTTACTGCGCACGCATAGGTGCGCAGAAGCAACTCCACCGCGAGCTTGAGCGTATAGACTCCCCTCAGCGCCCTGCCCTCGACGGGCCGCCTGTTCTTCTCAAAAAACTTGTAGAGCGACCGGCAATACTCGATTCGCGCCGCCGCCCCCGGCCGCCGCTCGGCGCTGGCCCCCTTGTAGTGATACGCCTTCGCGCTCGGCACATTGCAGACGCGCCAGCCCTTCCGCCACAGCCGGAAGCAGAGGTCGGTTTCCTCGACGAAAAAATAATAGTCCTCGTCGAACCCGCCGACCTGCCGCACGGCGTCGGCGCGAAGAACCATGCACGCCCCGATGATCGAATCCACGTCAATCGGGCGGTCATGCGCGAAGTATTTGCTCGGATACCTCTCCGGAAACACGACGCGGAGCAGCGTCTTGTTCAGCAGCTCCGTCGCCAGCGAGGGAAAGGCGGCAATCGAGTTCTGCCTGCTGCCGTCCTCGTTGAGGAGCTGCGGCCCCGCCGTGCCTACATCGGGTTCCGATTCCATGAATTTGACGATCGTCTCGATCGCGTTCGGCGTCAGCTTTACGTCGTTGTTCACCACGGCCAGGTATCGTCCCCTTGCTTCCCCAAAGGCTCGGTTGCTGGCGGCGCCGTAGCCCTGATGCTCCTGGTTGACTATGATGCGAACGTCGGGGAATTCCCTGCGAACTGCCTCCGCCGTGCCGTCAATGGAGGCATTGTCCACGAGGACGACCTCAAAGCCCACGCCGTGCACGTTGTCAAAGATCGAACGCAAACACACCTGCGTCAGATCACAGGCGTTCCACGAGACCACAATAAACGAAACATCAACTTTGGCCATCCTGCAACCTGCGCGATATCGTCATTACTCAAACCATAGCATAAAATTGCGGAATGTCAAGCACTTTTGCGGGCCTCTTGGCAAATCATTACCGTCGTTTAAAACGAAACGCCTTCATCTTCTTTCCCAACCAGAAGAAGCCGACCGTCAACTCCCCGTGCTTTGCGCTTGACAAAGAACCCCAAATTCGCTATTTTACAGGTTATACACGCCATTTTTCAATCGCGTGGCGGCGTAGCTCAGTTGGCAGAGCAGAGGAATCATAATCCTCGTGTCCGGGGTTCGAGTCCCTGCGCCGCCACCAGGTCTTTTCCGGCAGGAAACATTGGCCCCTCTCCTTACCTAAGTTTCGACCGTATCGCCCCGGGCAGGCGATCCGCGAGGGAGGGATGGGCCTCAACGAGGCGGGCGATGTCGGCGAGGTCCTTCTGACGCTTGCTCGTGCGACGCTCCTCGTCGGAGTAGGCCCAGACCTTCCCCTGGAGAACGTCCTCGATGGCTGCCACCTTCATGTCGTAGCCCAGAACGGTCTGCGGCCTCGCTCGTCTGATGAACGGTTGGTATCTCGGGTCCGTTTGGAGTTGTATCCGCAGGTCGGACTTGTTTGTGCTCAGATTGATGCTGTGCGAGAAACACTCTATTGTGAAGTGCGCGGCGAGCGCATCGCAGACGGCATCAACATCGTCTGCCGCCACCACAATGTCCAAATCCAGGCTCACCACAGGCTCCGCATAGGCGTTCACCGCAAGGCCGCCGATGACACAGTAGTCCACGCCCGTGCGGGCAAGGGCGTCGAGCAGAAGTTGGAGAACATCCTCCTCACTGTTCGACACCGCCTTCAGGAATTCTTTCTTGGTCATGGCCTCACTCCCCTGTGATCGCGTTTAGCGCGCCGTTCCACTATGGATGAAATATATCACATGCCGCGGTCGGGTTCTTGGGAAATCCAAAATCCGCAATCCAAGATCCAAAATCACTTTACCGCGATCCCATCCCACCACACATCCCCCTCGTCCTTCGCCTGCTTTCGGCCTGCATTCAGGCTGAGTCGGGCGAGGGCGTCAGCCTCGGGAGTGATCTCCAGCTTCCATTGCCGCCAGCCGTCGGCGTCGGGCTGACCGATTTGCCCGCTGGCGCTCTGCGGCTCGACATCGGGGGAGAGGGGCCGGAGACTCAGAGAGACCGATGGAGAGACCGCCCCCGTCGTGCGCACCCAGCCCTCGATGGTGTATGTCTTGCCCTTGTCCATGACGAAGAACTCCGAGTCGAGCGGCAGGCCGCTACCCCACGGGGGGCAGTCGCGCCGGATGAGTCCGTGCAGGCTTTGCCTGCCTTCCTTCTTGATCTGCGCGTCCATTACCATGCACTTGTCGCGCACGGGAACCCAATAGGAGCTGGTGGAGGACTTCGCGCTCCAGGCCTTCCAGTCCTTCCGTCCCTCCTCAAAGCCGGGGTTGCTGAGGGCCGGCCGGGCGGCGCGCTTCATGATGGCGATGGCCTCCTGGTGGTAGCGCTTCTCGTCCTCCGCGCCCATGCCGGCCTCGCGGGCCTGGTCGAGGAAAACGCCTGCAAGGGCGTACAACGGGTCGGTGTATTCGCGGCTGACGATGGCGATGTAGGTCGTCACCATGCCAATGTCGAGGTAGCGCTTGTCCTTCGTCCACCGGTATGCGTAGCCCAGGGCGGGGAAGAGCATACAGCCGCGGTCGCCGATGGCCCCCTCGGCCATGCAGCGAACGATGCGCTGGTCGCTTGTGAGGTCGTTGCCTTCGAAGAACTCCGGATGGGCGTATTCATATGGGAGCTTGGCCATGGCATAGCCGATCTCCTCCGCCAGCGCATTCTCCCACGAGGGGTCTCCGGTGGCGAGGCGCATCTTCACCATGCTGTAGAGGCCGTACCACGGGACGAAGTTCGCGGGATACGTCCACTTTCCATCCCTCTCGGCCTGGAAGACCCCCGGGAACTCGCTCTTTCCCTTCTTCAGATTTTCCCGCTGCGCCGCCACGATCTCGTGATACTTCTTGATGAGTTCATCGTCGCCCGTGAGCATGTAGATGTCGGCCATGTTGTCGAGGATGCGCGTCACTTCGCGGCCGCCGTGGGTGATGCTCTCCAAAGGCATCTTCTTGAGGAAGTCCGCGTGGAGGAGGGAGACCTCCATTGACCGCCGCTCGCCGGTGGTCAGGTAGTGATCCAACATGCACTGAATCCAGGCGTGCGATGTGCTCTCGCCGCTGAAGGTGTGGCTCGGGTTGTGGACGTATGTTCCGCCGGAGAGTTGATTGATGTCAATGTCGCGGTAGTGCCGGGCCGCGGCCTGGGCGACTGCGAATATCCGCGGGTCGCCGGTGCGGAAGTAGTGGAGCCATTCCGAGTGGCCGCGCTGGGTCTCTAAGTTCGCCCAGCCGCCGTCGCCCATGCAGTCGCCGTAGTTGAACTGTCCGTAGGAGTCGGTCTCGAGCATCACATCGGGGTCCATCCGCGCCCGGCAGTTCCGGCTGTTCACTGCCTTTTCAAAGATCGGGAAGGGGCTGCCCTCACTCGGCAGGATCGTCCCGCCGAAGACCCCGCTGCGGCAGTGGACGCTCGTCGGGGCGACCAACTGCGTCGGGCCGGCCATCTTCTTCGGGGCCTTGTCCTTCGGACCATGCCAGGTATCAACGATGTAAGTCTTTGCCATGCCTTTGGTTAGTTCAACGGATTTCAGGCGCGGCGACCAGAAGTAGATCGTAATCGCGTCCTTATCCACGGCGATCTCCATCGGGTGGTTCTGCCACCAGTCTTGCACGAGGAGGTCAAACACGTTGTCGCCAAGATCGACACGGACACGACCCTCCGCTTTCCCTTCGAATCGTTCCGGTTTGCCATCGCCCTGCCGGATTTCGTAGAAGTATTTCTTGTCCTCGTCGCATTGGAGAAGCGAACCGCCCTTGGCCGGATCAATCTCATGCGCCTTGCCGTCCGCTCCGAAGAGGACAGCGCCTTTCATCTCGGCGAGGGGAATCCTGCACTCCATGGAACGAATGAGCGCAGTCGCCGAGGCATTCGTGTTGATCCATGTGTATTCGTTTCGGGTGAAATTGGGAAACTCGGAGTAGAGCTTGCGATACGCATGCGTCCGGTGAACATAAGACAGCAATTGCTCGCCGTCAGCCGACTTGTGTGTTCCCTCCACTCGTATAACATTGCGGAGAGGTCCGTTCTCCTCCAGACGAACCATGGGCGGCTTCTCTTCGTTGCCAAACTCTCTCCCATCAATTGATGTCATCCAGAGCACTCGTCCCATCGTAATCGAGGGGGGCTCTTTGAGTCTTGTCGGCTTTTCAACAACAGGCGCGGGGACTTTGGAGTTGTATTCGATCGCCCAGTCGCTCGATCCGTCCGACTCAGCGATAATCTGCCCCGCCTTGATCGAGCCGTCGCCCTTCCATCGCGCAAGGACGCGGGTCTGGATTGGGATGTACTGGCCGTCGGGGGTCTTCAGCCGCCACGTCGTGATGTCGTAGCTCACGCCCTGGGGGAGCGTGACTGTGCCGATCATCGGCCAGCCGACTGCGGGCGGCGTGTCGCCTCCAAGAGGGCTGAGCTTGATCGTCCCCGGGTCGCGCTGCGGCGGGTCGGCGGGGGCGGCCGGCTCCTCCACGGGCTTGTAGAGGGGCGAGCGAAGGTTGCTCACCGGCTCGTAGCTCATGAGCGTCCGGTTAGGGCCGTACAACGTCGGGGCCTTTCCTTCCTCATACTGCATCGCATCGGCGCAGAGCTCCCCATCCTCCAGCGACTCGACGGTCAGGTCCGTCGCGCCGGTGCGGCCGCGGACGATGGGCACGTCAATGGTCATGTCATACCGCGCCCAATCCGCGCCGACGGCGACGTCTTTGCTCTCGGTGTCCGTGGCGAAGGGGCGGCCCTGGCGGTAGGTGGTGACGCTCAGCTTGGCCTTGTGCCCGCCCTTTGCCGCCTTCAGATAAACGGAAAAAGTGAAGAATCCCGCGCCGCGGGCGTGAATCTCGCGCTGGATCATCAGCTTCCCCGCCTTCGCGGTTCGGGCGCACTGCTTGCCGTGGAAGGCGTCGCCGGCGGCGATCCGCCAGGGCGTCTCATACGGCAGGTAGCTGCCGATGCGGTGCCAGGTCTGGATCGGCGGCTGTTCCGGCTTGTCCAGCTCGAAGCTCGAGTTGTAGATCAGATTGCGGGTCTGGTCGTAGCGGTCGGCGATCTCCTTCGGCAGCCTGGCCGCGAACAGGATGGACTTCACGCGGAGCGATTTGTTCTGCCCGTGGCAGTAGATGCCCATGCTGAGGGGGACCTTGCCGCTCCATCCCGTCTGGCTCGGCAGGTGGGTGACGAAACACCGGTCGCCGGGCGTGGGATGGAAGATGACCTGCTTGTCCTTCTTCGTCCCGTTGGTCAGCTTGCACCCGAAGGCGCCCTCGGCCTTGTCCACCTCGACGACGAAGAAGGGATGCTGGTCAATGTCAATCTCGCCGAGGTCGCGGAAGCACGAGCCGTAGGTGCTTTGATCCCCGGATTTGAGGAGGACGCCATCCTCGTCCTTCTGATGCGTCGCGTTGTGGTCGCCGCCCCAGCCGCCGTTCTCCTGGTCGTCGAGCCAGACCTTGATCTTCACGGTTTGCTCCTCCTGCGCCGCGACCATCGCCGCCCCAAGCACAAGCCCCAAGACAAGGATCATTCGCGCCGTCATTGCCTCATCCTCCGATCCGTAGTTGCTCGAACATTGCGGGGGGTATTATACTGGATTTTGGCCATCGTGTGTGGATAATTATGCGCCGCAGGAGGTTTTCAACTCGTGTCGGCCAACATCGAAATCAAGGCCCGCTATCCCGACCTTGCCAAGGCCCGGCGCATCGCCGTCGAGCTCGGCGCAGAGTTCCTCGACCGCGACCATCAGGTGGATACCTACTTCCAGGTCAAGAGCGGTCGGCTGAAGCTCCGCGAGTCGAGCACGCAGGGGGCCCACCTGATCCCCTACCGCCGCCCCGATCAGTCCGGCCCCAAGCGGAGCGACTACGAGATCATCGCCGTAGCCAATCCGGTTCGCATCCGCGAGATGCTGTCCGAGATCCTCGGCGTGGCCGCCGTCGTGGACAAGGCGCGCGAGATTTATTTCCTCAAACGGACGCGCATCCATCTCGACGACGTCAAGGGGCTGGGGACGTTCATCGAGTTCGAGGCCATGCTCGCCGAAGGGGAGAGCGACGCGGAGGGGCGAGGGAGGGTGGATGAACTCCTCGACGCCTTCGAGATCGCCCCTGCCGACCTGCTCGAAGGCTCCTACGCGGAGATGACATGAATTGAATATCGAATATAGAACAAGGAATGTTGAATGATGAAGGAAGAAAACAAGCCCTGACGGGCGCATCCGCCAGGGCTTGCGTTGTTGCTGGCTCCCCGATGAGGACTCGAACCTCAAACCTAGTGGTTAACAGCCACCCGCTCTACCGATTGAGCTATCGGGGAATAATAGATAAATTGTACCGCACGGTTTGCTGATTTTCAAGTCTTTTTCAATTGCGGTCTCAGGCCGGATATCACGGCGAGCCGTTCGGCGAGAAGCCCAGCGAGGCTGCTATCGCTTCACGTACTATACGTGCCAAACGAGTTCACGCTTAACCTCATCAGGCGGCTTCATAGATGATCTTTCCATACTTGTTTGCCGGATAGGCTATACCGCCAATGACGTTCTTGCTTTCCTCGAAGCGCTCCGTGGCCATGACGAGCACGTCAAAGGGATACCCCATCCCGCGAAGGGTCTGACGAAGCCGGATGCTCTCCTTGTGTGCATCTTGGAGAGAGGCTTCGAGGATCAGCAGATCAATATCGCTGTCGCGGGTCATGGGGCCGGAGGCGGCCGAGCCGAAGAGTATGATGCGTTCCGGGTAAGCCACGCTGAGGACGCGCCGGACGATTTGTTCGACTAACTTCTCATCAATTCCCAAACTAATTTCTCGCATAAATCGTTCGTCTCACTTTACATTTTCGCAATAGCGTTGGACATAAAGTTTTGGTCCAACGGTGGCAGGAGTTGTTCTTGCCTGCCAGGGAGGGTTCCCTTCAAGAGTATATCATTCCAGTCCTTCTGCCGCGTTGATGAGATAGCCGCCACTATATCGGGATTTATTCTTTCTCCCCATATTCTGTGGTCGCGTGTCGCCCGTATCATGTTTCGAATTTGCTCCCAGTCTTCATCAAGAACTTGCACCCATAGAGGTCGCGCTTCGGCCCATATTGGCATCTCGTAGCGTTTCTTCATGTGTAAGAGCAACTGTATTGCACGCTTCATTTCTTTCGTCCACACGACCATGGCAGCCTTGCGGCAGAGCCGATAGGCCCTAAGGTGAGAGTCAGGGACCGATTGTGGATCGTTGGTCAACCGTTCCTCCATTCTGCGAATGCCAAGGCTCGGCTCAAAGCGACCGTTTGCTAACACCTCCGCAACGAAAATGTTCATAAGGCGTATAAGGTTCTCTTTTTCGGTACGACGAAATCTCTCGCTCTGCTCTATGGGTTCCCGGGCTGGTTTCTGAAAGAGCATGACGTCGAGCAGTGTTTTCTGTAGCGTGTCGTATGAAAGGGGGTAACGTATCGAGCGGGGCATTACGGTCTCGGTAAAATTCAGGATCGTATTCTGCTGAGAACCAGCCTTGCCAATAAGCACCTCGTAACGCAAGTAATTGCCGAAGTATCTTCTATACTCACTTCTCTGCGCACGGGCCACGTGGTTTGTGAAAAAGGTGTCCTCGGATACTTTGTCCAGTTCTGCGGTCTGGACAAAGCGGTCAAAGTCCTCTTTGAAAAGGTCCGCGCCAACCCGATCATTGATCAACTGCGGGAAGTGCACTTGAGCCAGCTTGGTGTGAGCGCGGTAGTTGGTCTCCTTCAATCTCTCGCGATCGTAATTGACAAAAACACGAACAAAGAGACGATCGCGGCGTGCATATAGCTGGGCAGCGGCTTTGTGCTGGCCATCGAATATGAGGATACGTCCCTTTCCATTGCTAACATTGATGGTTAACGTGCCGAGACTCGGCTGTAGCTGAGGATAACCGTTGTAGAACTCCTCGATCATCGGCTCCAAATCAACGATCGAGCGGGGGTTGATGTCGCGGTCATGATGCACACAAAGAAAAGGCAGCCGACCGACAAATGAACATGCCGGTGGATTGCCGGGGTCCTCCAGCAAATTGTAGACCTCGGTCTGGGGTTTTCCGTTGTCCTCCCAGGAAATACTTATCTGATTCCCCTCGATAACTGCTCCCACTTCCACTCTTTGAGGCAGAAGTTCGTCAAGTGCTTCATGGAGCGTAAAGTTCCGCTGGGTCCCGCGGGTTTCGCCAGCCGCATACTTCTCCACGTGCCTCCGAAATTCATGGAGTATCCGTTGAAGTTGGAGGTCTCGTATTCCCTTGGAGCGGTTGCAACTGGCGTGAACCAGTGCCCAATTGTGCTCCTCATCGTCGCCATCCCGGGCCAGCGCAATTATGTGATCAATGTCAACCTTGTGCACTTGCAGGTTGATGACTTCGCCGTCGACGTAACACAGGCCGTTCTGCGCCTTATGGAGCTTGGCGATCAACTCCTGTCGTTGCTCCGCCGAAAGACCGTCAAGCTTCGAATTGCGCTTGTGCTCGCTCATTCCCCAATTCTCCTGAAACAGCACAACAATTGATGAATATCTTCCGATCGTCTCCCCGACGCTCGGCGGAAACGCATTCGCTAATCTGCTGCGTAATTCTCGTAGTATCTACTTCGTCTGGTCCCGCGCCTCTCTTGCAAGCAATTCTTCCCATTTCCGGTCCACTTCTTTTTGCAGCTCCTCGATGATGTGCTCGTTCTTCGGCTCGAAGAGGTGCTTGAAGCGACCTTGCGGTTTGATCCATTCGACAATGGGGATCTTTTCCTTTGGCTTGTAGTTGATCTTCAGCTTACCGTGCTCGATCTCAAAGAGCGGCCAGAAGCAGCACTCCACGGCCATCTCCGCCATCTGGATCGCGTTCTCCATCTCGAACCGCCAGCCTACGTGGCACGGCATGAGGCAGACCATGAACTTCGGCCCCTGGATGGACATGGCCTTCTCGACCTTGCCCATCAGGTCGCGCGGGTTGTGCGGGGCGGATTGGGCGACGTAGGGGATGTTGTGCGCCTCGGCGATGGCCGCGATGTCCTTCCTGTGCTGCTCCTTGCCGGCCTTCACCTTGCCCGCGCGGGCGGTCATGGTCTCGGCCCCGAGGGGCGTCGCGCTGGAGCGCTGGATGCCGGTGTTCATGTAGGCCTCGTTGTCGTAGCACAGGTAGAGCAGGTTGTGCCCGCGCTCGAGCGTCCCTGAGAGCGACTGAAGGCCGATGTCGTAGGTCCCGCCGTCGCCGCCGAAGGCGATGAAGTTGATCTCCTTGTCAATCTTGCCGCGGCGCTTGAGGGCGCGGTAGGCCGCCTCGACGCCGCTCATGGTGGCGGCGGAGTTCTCGAAGGCGTTGTGAATGAACGGAACGCGCCAGGCCGTCTGCGGGAAGATGGTGGTGACCACCTCCATGCAGCCGGTGGCGCAACTGCACACCACATGCTCCCCGGCGGCGTAGAGCGCCTGCCGGAGGATCACCGGGCCGGTGCATCCTGCGCAGGCGCGATGGCCCGCAGCGATGCGGGATGTTTGTGCCGACACGTCTTTGAGTTTGATTGCCATTTTTCTCTCCGATCTATGTAATGTCCCCTTGGGTTATTCTCTCACGCCCACATACTCGGTGGGCTGGACCACGGCGCCGGCGTCCTTCACCCCCTCCAGCTTCTCGTACAATCCACGAATCTCGGCCAGGGAGATGTCCCGCCCCCCGAGGCCGTAGATAAAGTTCGCCAAGCCGATCTTCGCCTGGGTGTAGGCGGCGGACTTGATCTCGTGGAAGAGCGGGCCGCCGAGGCCGAAGGAGATGCATCGGTCCAGGACGCCGAGGACCTTGACGCGCTTCACGGCGTCAATGATCTGCTGGGCCGGGAAGGGGCGGAAGAGGCGCAGCTTCACCGCGCCGACTTTCTTGCCCTCGGCCCGCATGTCCTTCACGACCTGCCTGACCGTGCCCATGGTCGAGCCCATGCCGATAAGGGCGACTTCCGCGTCGTCCATCTCGATACATTCCAAGAATCCATACTCCCGGCCGGACAACTTCCCAAACTCCTTGCCGACCTTGGGGATCACCTTCATGGCGTTCTCCATCGCGGCGACCTGCTGGCGCTTGTGCTCAAAGTAGAAATCCGGCAGGTCGAGCGGCCCCATCGTGTGGGGATGGTCCACGTCCAAGAGGCTTCGGATGGGCTTGTATTCCCCGACGAAGTCCTTCACCTGCTTGTCATCGAGGAGCGTCAGGGCCTCGACGGTGTGGCTGAGGATGAACCCGTCGAGCGTCACCATGACCGGGAGCATTACGTCGTGGTCCTCGCCGATGCGGAATGCCTGGATGGTGTTGTCGTATGCCTCCTGTGCGTTTTCCGAGAAGAGGACGATCCATCCCGCGTCGCGGGCGCCCATGGAGTCGGAGTGATCGCAGTGGATGTTGATCGGCCCGCTCAGGGCGCGGCTGACCTCGGGCATGACGATCGGGAGGCGGCACGAGGCCGCGATGTAAAGGATTTCCCACATGAGCGCCAGGCCGTTGGCCGAGGTGGCCGTCACCGTCCTCGCCCCTGCGGCGGCCGAGCCGACGCAGGCGCTCATGGCGCTGTGCTCGGATTCGACGAGCACGACTTCCGTATCCACGTCTCCGTCGGCGACGAACTCCGCAAACTTGTGCATCAGCTCCGTCTGGGGCGTGATGGGGTAGGCGGCGGCCACGTCGGGGTTTACCTGTTTCAGGGCCGTTGCGGCGGCGTCGTTGCCTGTCAAAGCTACCAATTGAGCCATAATGAAAACCTCATTTCTTTTCCGCTCTATGCTACCATGCGGGGCGGGACTTGCCCCGCCAATCTGTCTATCTGTGAGTCCGATACTGCGGCGACCTCTCCCGGACTGCGGCCGGCTCCCTGGCGCGGGTCTTTCTGCGCAACGGTTTCAGGCGAGCAGACTTCTCGGCCCAGTAGGCAAACTCCTGTTCTCTTGTCAATCCACGTGTTTCCTTGTGAATCCTCTCTGCGCCCTCGTCCTGAAACTTGATACAGTCAAAGCGCTTCGTCATAGGACAACACCTCCCGAGGCGTATAGATGCCAATGTCCCGATATCCTTCCACAAGCTGGAAGCGACCTGATTCCACAAGACGAAATAAATCACGCGTTGCGCGGGAAAACTCCCTGTCGTGTGCACCTCCAAACACGGAGGTATCTGCGTACGCCCGATATGCTCCTTTCTCGTGTGGCACCCGATGGCTTCCTTTCTTTGCCTTTGTCGCTCTGCGTCAGATCAGTTGCGTAGTCACGCAGAGCGAGGCTTGCCCCATAGACTGATCTATCCCTTGGGATCGTTCGGCCCGAGGTCATTCTCCAGCTTCATCGTGATGCACTGGATCTTGGGCGGGCAGACCTGCGCGCAGATGCCGCAGCCCTTGCAGTGCTTCAGGTCCGTTCCGACGACCTTGCCGTCCTTGACGGTGATCGCATCATCCGGGCACATGATCCAGCACCGCAGGCAATGGATGCAGGCATTATAGTCCCGTACGGGGACCATAACCCGCCACGCGCCCGTCTCCAGCTCCGTCGCATTTCCGGCCTCGAGAATCGCCCCGCCGATGGGCAGGGTCTTCCAGCCGGGTTTCTTCTCGTCGCTCATTCGCTCTTTACCTCCTCATAGGCGCGGGTGATGGCGTCCTTGTTGCCCTTGACGATCTTCTCGCCCTTGCGCCCGAATTTCTTTTCTACATCGTGAAGGATCGTGTCCAACTTCAGAACGCCCGTAGCCTTGATGAGCGCGCCGACCATGGGCGTGTTGGGGAAGGGGCGGCCGATCGTGTCCAGCGACACCTGCGTCGCGTTAATCGTGTAGACCTTTCCGCCCTTCATGCCGAGTTTTTGCCGAATCTCGGCGGGGGACTTGTTGGTGTTCACCAGCACCGTTCCGTCCTCCTTCAGGCCCTCCGTGACGTTGGTCGAGGCGAGCAGGCCCTCGTCCAGCACGATCACCACGTCCGGGTTGGCGATGGCGCAATGCTCGGAGATGGGCTGATCGCTGATGCGGGTGTAGCCTTTTGTGGGCGCGCCGCGCCGCTCGGGACCGTACTCGGGGCAGCCCTGGCCGAACTTGTCCTCCTCCAGGGCGACCTCGGCCACCATGATGGCCGCGCTCTTGGCGCCCTGTCCGCCGCGCGCGTGCCATCGAATCTCAACCGTCTTTCCAGCCATATCTAACCTCTCGCTCTGAACAAAAAAACTCCCTCAGTAGCTTATTCATTTCTCTCTATCGAGATCGTCGTGTCCGTGACAAGCGATCTCAAAGAAACGGGGTGAACCCGAAAATGCACCGGGAGCACACAGGTTCTCTCTTTGCCCCTTCATTCAGCATAAACGAACCTGACTTGGCAGTCAAGCCCGATTATTTCACCAGGATATCCGCCCGTTTGATGGTCTTCCCCTGCCATTCCGCCTTGATTGTGGGCCAGTTGACGGGGCGGCTGATGACCTCGATCCGGTCCGGGAGGGCGATGATGGTGTCTTCCGATTTCGTCCCCGAAATGGAGGGATTCCAGGCGAGCGCCTGGTTCGGTTGAATTTGCGTCTTGTCGCCGGGCGTTGCAATTTTGTCGCGCCCGTTGTAGCCCGCCGTGCCGCCCTGGTGGTGGAGCCGCCACTCGTCGGCGAAGCCCGTCGCCTTATACACCGACTGTGCGTTCTCGAGGCACGCCCCCAGCGTCACACCCGGCTTTGAGCTCAGGTTGAAGGCTGCATCCACCGCGCAGCAGGCGTCGTGCTTCCGGCGCAGCGCGTCCGGCAGCCTGCCGAAGTGGACCATGCGCGTGAGCGAGCAGATCAGGCCCTTCCGCCGGCCGCACATGACGATCATGACGCACTTCTTGACCTTTTTTGTCTTGTAGATCGGATGACGGTATTTCAGCCGCTCGTCCGCAGCGATGAGGCAGACCCACGGCTGGATGTCGCGGGCGATGAATGCGCGGCAGATGTCCGCCGCGATCTCGGCCTCTGTCTGACCCTTCTTGATCCGGGGACCGACCTCCTCCATGGCCGCGGAGCAGTCCCTCCCCAGGGCGCGGAAGCGCTTGATCTCCTGTTCGGTGAGGGAGTAGCGCAGCTCCGTGAAGCTGCCGTCGAGGAGGGGCGTCCCCGCTGCGCCGTCGTCGGAGGCGATCTTCATGCCGCGGATGACCTTCTTGATGGCGTTGACCTTTACTGTCGGGTCCGCGTGCCACGGATAATCCACGACGTCCACGTCCATGTGCGCCAGCTCCTCCTCCATGATCCGGGGGGCCTCGATATTCGTGGCGAAGAGGACCTTCCTGTGGGGCGTGTAGAGGAATGTCCCGAAGCCGGCCTCCGTCGCGGTGACGACATGATTGTCGCTGCCGCAGGTGATCCAGGCGAAGTTGTCCTGGCGGGTGACGAGCACGCCGTCGAGATTCTTCTTTTTGAGAAAGGCGTTGAGACGATTTTCCTTCGCGGCGCATTCATTTTCAGCCATTGCAGGTCCTCTATCTTGCAAGGTAGTCGAGCAGGAGGGCGAGTTGCTCGCGCATGGCCATGCGGTGGACGACCATGTCGAGGAAGCCGTGCTCCAGCATGAACTCGGAGGTCTGGAAGCCGTCGGGCAGCTCCGTCTTGAGGGTTTCCTTGATGACGCGCTCGCCGGTGAAGCCGATGAGGGCGTGCGGCTCGGCGATGATGAGGTCGCCCAATGACGCGAAGCTCGCCATGACCCCGGCCGTGGTGGGGTGGGTGAGGACGGCGATGTAGAGGCCCCCTTTCTCCCGGAAACGGGCCACGGCGGAACTGGTCTTCGAGAGCTGCATGAGCGACAGCGCGCCCTCCTGCATCCGCGCCCCGCCGGAGGCGCAGAAGATGATGAGCGGGAGCGACGCCTCCGTGGCGTCCTCGGTGATGCGCGTGATCTTCTCGCCCACGACCGACCCCATGCTTGCCATGATGAACCGCGAGTCCATCACGGCGATCATGATGTCCCGGCCCTCGATCTTCCCCCGGCCGCAGAGGACGGCGTCCTTCAGGCCGGTCTGCTTCTGGTAACGCGCCAGCCGGTCGGGATAGGTCTGCAGGTCGCGGAAGCCCAGGGGATCGGTGGGCGCCAGGTCGGCATGTCGCTCCTCGAAGGTATCGGGGTCAAGGGTGATCTGCAGTCGTTCCGGCGCGCTGAGCGAGAAGTGATAGTCGCACTCCGGGCAGACTTGCAGCCGCTCCTCCACGGCCTTCTTGTAGACCGTGGCCTCGCACCGAGGGTTCTCGCACTTGAGCCAGAGGGCCGGCGCGTCTTCCTTGTTATGTCGAGCCATCCAGCCGATCCTCGCCCTAACGGCGTTCAATCATCTCGCAACATCCGCACTCAAGGCGGAGCTTCAATACGTCGCGTATGTCCAGATCCTTCAGGTAACACTTGACCACCGCCCCCGCCATCGGCCGACACACCAGGCAGACGCCTTCCGCGCGGTGGCGCTTCAGGATTTGTCGCACCTCACCCGCGACTCGGGCATATGCCGCGTCAATCGTCTCCCCCTCGGGCGGCTCAACCGACAGCGGATCGCGCAGCCAACGCCGATAGCCGCGGGCAAACCGCCGAGCGACCTCGCTTTGGAGCAACCCCTGCCACAAACCGAGGTCCACTTCATTGAGTTGAGGGGTCTTTCGGACCTTTGCTCCCCATACCTTCGCCAGGATGTTCGCCGTTTGCACCGCGCCCTGGCTTTCCCCCGTGTAAATAACATCAAACTGCTGGGATCGGGGTTCCGCCGCAAGCCGAGCGATCTGCACCACGCCGTGGGCATTCAGGGGAACGCTCAGGCTGCCCTGGATGCGATCCTCCGTGTCCCAGTTCGTCTGGCCTGGCGTAACCAGAAGGACCTTGGTCATTTGAGTGTATTTCGGCAATTCGTGCGAAGCTGCTCGATGGCGGCCGCCATGTCGTTGGCCTTGAAGATCGCTGTCCCCGCCACGATCACATTCGCCCCGGCGGCGCCCACGCGGGCCACATTATCCAGGGTAATCCCGCCGTCAATCTCGATGTCCACCCGCCCCGGCGCCATCGCCCGCAGCGCCTCCACCTTCGGCAGCGCCCGCTCCATGAACTTCTGCCCCCCAAAGCCGGGATAGACGCTCATCACCAGGATCATGTCCACGCTCCCGGCCACATCCTTCAGCGCGTCGGCCGGGGTGTCGGGGCTGACGCAGATGCCGGCGGTGACGTTCTTCGACTTGACTTCCCGGATGAACCCCGCGGCGTCTTCCACCGTTTCCACGTGGAAGGTGATGTGATCCGAGCCTGCGTCCACGAATGGGTTCAGGTACTTGCCGGGGTCGGTAATCATCAGGTGGACGTCGAAAGGGATCGTAGCGATGCTGCGAATCGCCTCCACCACAAAGGGGCCGATCGTGATGTTGGGGACAAAGTGCCCGTCCATCACGTCCACGTGGAGCATATCCGCCCCGGCATCCTGGAGCCGTCGGACATCCTCACCGAGCTTGGCCATGTCGGCCGAAAGGAGCGACGGGGATATCTTGACCTTGCGCGCCATTCCTTCTTCTCATTACGAGGCGCAACGCCTAACCTCCCGGAGGTTTGAAACCTCCGGGAGGCTAAGACCAGTGTACTACGCATCCGGCAGGGCGGCTATGCCGGGAAGTTCTTTGCCTTCCAGAAATTCCAACGACGCCCCGCCGCCGGTGGAAACATGGGACATCCGGTCGGCCAGGCCCATCATGTCCACCGCCGCCGCCGTGTCCCCCCCCCCGATGACGGTCGTGGCCGGGGATGCGGCCAGCACCTCGGCGATTGCCCGGGTTCCCTTGGCGAAGGGCGTCATCTCGAAGACCCCCAGGGGGCCGTTCCAGACCACCATCTTGGCGTCGGAGAGCTTGTCCGAGAAGAGATTGCACGTCTTCGGCCCGATGTCCAGCCCCATCCAGCCGTCCTCGACGTCGTCCTGCTGCACATCGGTCTCGGTGTCATCTTCAGCCTTGCGGCCGACCACGTGATCAACGGGCAGAACGATCTCCACGCCCTTTTCCCTGGCCTGCTTGAGGAGGCCCTTCGCGAAATCGAGGCTATCCTCCTCCAGGAGGGAGCCGCCGATCTTCTTGCCCTGGGCCTTGAGGAACGTGTAGGCCATGCCGCCGCCGATGAGGATGCGGTCCACCTTGTCGAGCATGTTCTCAATGACCTGAATCTTATCGGAGACCTTCGCCCCCCCCAGGATCAAAACGAGGGGGTGCTCCGGCGACTTGAGCACCTTGCCGAGGTATTCGATTTCTTTCAGGAGCAGAAACCCGGCTGCGGCGTCGGTGAGGACCTTCGGCACGCCCGCCACGGAGGCGTGGGCGCGGTGCACGGCGCCGAAGGCGTCGCTCACATACACGTCGCCGAGCCTGGCTATCTCCTTGGCGAAGGCCATCATCTCGGCCTTGTCCTTCGAATCTTCGGCGGCGTGGAACCGGACGTTCTCGAGCAGGATCACATCGCCCTTCTTCATCGCAGCCACGGCCTTCTCGACGTCGGGGCCGATGCAGTCATCGAGCTTCTTCACCTTCACGCCCAGAAGCTCGCCCAGCCGCTTGGCGACGGGGTCCATCCGGTACTTGTCCTCCGGCGCCCCCTTTGGTCGCCCCAGGTGCGACATGAGGATGAGTTTCCCCCCCTTTTCCCGGACGTATTTGATCGTTTTCAGGGCCTTCCGGATGCGCGAGTCGTCCGTAATGATGTCCGGATTCGACTTGTCCTGAGGGACGTTAAAGTCCACCCGCATCAGCACGCGCTTGCCGGCGACGCCAAGTTGTTCTACGCTCCGCTTAGCCATCTCGCCTCTGTTCCTTTCTTACAGTCTGGCCGACAGCGCCATGAGGTCGGCCACTCGATTGGAGTAGGCCCATTCGTTGTCGTACCAGCCGATCACCTTGACCATGTTGCCGATGACCATGGTGGACGGGGCGTCAAAGACGCACGAGGCGGTGGTGCCGATCACGTCGCTGGAGACGATCTCGTCCTCGCAGTATTCGAGGATGCCCTTCATCTTGCCCTCGGCTGCCTTCTTCATGGCCGCGTTGACGGCCTCCACCGAGACCGGCTTCTCGCAGATGGCCACGAGATCGGTCACGGAGCCGTCAATGACGGGGACGCGCATGGCCAGGCCGTTCAGCTTCTTGTCCAGTTCCGGGATCACCGCGCCGATCGCCTTTGCCGCCCCGGTGCTGGTGGGGATGATGTTGATCGCCGCCGCCCGGGCGCGCCGCAGGTCCTCGGGATGGATCAGGTCCGAAATCCGCTGGTCGTTGGTATAGGCATGGATCGTGGTCATAAGGCCGCGGGTGATCGTGAAGTTGTCATTCAGCACCTTGGCCATCGGCGCCAGGCAGTTGGTGGTGCAGGAGGCGTTCGAGATGAACTTGTCGCTCGCCTTCAGCTTCTCGTCGTTCACGCCCAGCACAATGGTCGCGTCAATCTCGTCCTTGGGCGGGACGGTAAGGAGCACCTTCTTTGCCCCCGCCTTCAGGTGCTTTTCGAGGTCGGATCGCTTGCGGAACACGCCCGTGGACTCGACGACAAAATAGACGTCGTTGGCCTTCCAGGACAGGTTCGCCGGGTCCTTTTCCGTGGTCACCTGGATCTTCTTGCCGTCCACGATGATGCAGCCATCGCCTGCTTTCACATCGCCTTTGAACCGGCCCTGGGAGGAATCGTACTTTAGCAGATATGCCAGCGCATCCGGCTTGCCCAGGTCGTTGATGAGAACGGTCTCGAACTGGTCCCTCCGGTCGTACATCACGCGGAAGACCATCCGACCGATCCTGCCAAATCCGTTAATGCCTACTCGAATCGCCATTATCCCTTGCTCCTTTCCCTTTCACACAACGGTGATAGTTCCTGATAGATCGGTATAGTTGTGAACGGCGTATTGTAGTCAATGGATTAATCCATGTCAACCGTTTTTGCCGGAGGAAAGGCGCGAAATTGTCGCACCGCGAGTAGAGATTGACTTCGCCGCCCGTACGTGCTATAGTATAAATTATGATCGAAGACCAGGAAAAGCGCGAGAAGAAGGCCAGGCTCCGGCGCGAGATACAGGAACTGATCCGGCAGATACAGGAGGAGGCAAAGGCTTTCTTCATGCGCAACGACCTGCCCCCCGAACTCGCCATGCAGTTCCTCCAGGAGGTCCTCGGCGACGACGCGCTGCCCCGGGCGGCGGTGCGCGATCTCTTCGACTTCGACCTCGACCCGCCCCATCCCGACGACCTGGACGACGACGCCCTCCTTCTCGAACTCGATAAACTGATCGGCCTCCTCGCTGCCAAGCGCATCCACATCGCCCTGAACAAGGACGTCCCTCCGCGCCTGGTGTACCAATATATCCTCAACGAGGTCCTGGACGCGGAGGTGGAACTGATCCATGAGGGCCGGCATGTATTCGACGGCTGCGGGGGCGGATGCGAAGAATGTTTCCAGCTCAAATACTGCATCACGGCCAGAGAAGAACGGCCCGAGCTTTTCGAGGACGAGCCCGACTGAGCGCGTCATGCCGATGATTCGACACACCCCCATCTCCTGGATATGCCTTGCGCTCCTTCTGTGGGTCGCATTGCAGGCCGGCTGCGCCCCATCGCAGAAGCAGGAGAAACCGCACGCCGCCGCGGAAACCATAAAGGAGGTCAAGACCGAACCAAAGACCGATCAGACGGCGACCGAGCCCGAGCCGAAGGAATCGAAACCTAAACGCACCTGGAAGGGCCACGCGAAAGACGACTGGGGCGACCTGGGGCATAACCTCAAAGAGGATGTCCTCGGCCTCTGGTCGGGGGAGAATCTTGTCCCCAACCTCATCGTCCTCGGCGGGGCGGGGGGGCTCACGGCCGTATCCATTGACGAGTGGGACCGCCCCGTGCGGCGGCACTTCGACGAGCGCCGCGACCGACTGGAGGGATGGGACGAGGTGGGCAATGTCCTCGGCCACCCCGGCACGCATTGGGGGGTTATGGGCCTGTTCTACACCTATGCCAAACTCAGCGACGACCCGACAACCCTGGAGACGAGCAAGCGCTTGGCGGAAGCGTTGATATTGAACGATCTGACCACGCTCGTCCTGAAACTCTCCACCGGACGGAACCGCCCAAACGGCGACCACTTTTCCTTCCCCTCCGGCCACGTGTCCAGCTCCTTCGCCTTGGCGGCTGTCCTCGATGGGATGTACGGGCATTGGGTCGGCATGCCTCTCTATGCCGTCGGCGCATTTGTGGGGTTGAGCCGGCTGGACGCGCGCCAGCACCACCTGTCCGACGTCATCTTCGGGGCCGCCCTGGGCTATGTCTTCGGGCGGACGGTGACGAAGGTGCGCGAGCGGAAAGTCCTCGGCTTCGAGGTCGCCCCCTGGGTGGACCCGGAAGCCGACGCAGGCGGCGTGCTCTTCCAGCGGCGGTTCTGAGGGTGTTGAGAAGGTCGGACCTAACCTGCCTGGAGGGTATTCAACAGCCACGCCAGGTTGCAGGAGATGCGGTCCCCGTCGCCGGTCGTCCTGCTGGTTTTCGAGACCAGAAAACGCCGCGACGCGCCGATCAGGTCGGCGGCCTTGTCGAGGCGATCCATGTCGCCGGTGCTTGGCGATGATGTGAGCTTCACTTCAACGGCCCAGAGTTCTCCGCCGAAATCGAGGACGAAGTCCAGCTCATGCTGGTCGCTGGTCCGGAAGTAGTAGGCGTCGCAGCGTTGTCCGAGGGCGGACAACAGGCCGATTGCCTGTTCGATGACGAATCCCTCCCAGCTTGCGCCCACCCAGGGCTGGGACAGAAGCGCCTCCTCGTCCGGCACGTTCAAAAAGGCATGAAGCAGACCGGTGTCGCGCCAATAGACCTTGGGGCTTTTGATCAGCCTTTTTCGGATGTTGGTTTGGTACGGTGGCAGCCGACGGATCAGGAATGCGCCCACCAGATAATCGAGGTAGCTGTTGACGGTCTTGTAGGTTATCCCAAGGCTCTGGCCGATCTGCGAGGCGTTCCATGCCTGGCCGTGCACGGCGGCCAACATGCGCAGCAGCCGGCTCGTGGTCTGCGGCTTGGAGGGCAATCCCCAGTTCGGCAGGTCGCGCTGCGTCAAGAGAGCCAGGTAGTCCTGCTGCCATTGGGGGTACTTTCGTCTCTCCCGAACCCCGCCATCAGGATACCCGCCGCACAGCCAAAGGCGATCCCGCAACGCCTGGGTTCCCATCTCGGTCCAAAGGAACGGCGTCAGTTCCGCCAGCGACAGCCGCCCCGCCAGCGATTCGGAGACGTGGATCATGAGCGATGGGGAGACCGATCCCAGGAGCAGGAACCGCCCATTGCGTCGGCGATCCCGATCTATCGCTCCGCGCAAGCGGACGAAGGCCTCCGGCCAGGATTGCGCTTCATCAAGGATGACCAAATCTTTCCCGGCAGCGAGTCGTTCCCATTCGAGGTCGAGTCGCAGGCGTTCCGGTTCCTGTTCCAAGTCGAAGTATCTGCCGCCCAAGGACTTTGCCAAGGTGGTCTTTCCGCACTGGCGCGGTCCCACCAGGGCGACGGCCGGATATGCCGCCAAGCGGCCAAGGATCAGTTGCGTGATTTGCCTTTGGATCATATCTTGTATTATAGAAAACGATTTCTGTTTTGCAAGCAGAAAATCTTGATGAGGGTATCATGTATATATAAGTGGCGTTGCGAGCATCGGTTACGTCGTCGATATTGACATTCGGCCTGATCCGCTCCGCAATTCCCGCCGCATTGCCCACAAACGTCAATATCGCGGCTATAAGTATTGACCGAAAAGGATCTTACAGAGGTCTGACCTACTGTCACTCCAGGAAATCGGGAATACTCGCGATCCTGTCGCTCTGCCCACGCACCCACTCATAGAACCGTCCTGCGGCAACCGCCCCGGCAATCGGGGCGCAGATGTAGAGCCAGAGGATTCTCATACACTCGCCCCCGGCAAGCAGCGCCGGACCGAAGGACCGGGCTGGGTTCATAGAGGCCCCGCAGCACTTGCCCGCCGCCAGACAGTCAAAGCAAACCGTAGCGCCGATGGCGAGGCCCGTTATGCCAGGGGCGGCGCGCCGGTCGGTGGCCACCGCCATGATCACGAACATCAGGAAAAAGGTCAGCAGCACCTCCGTTCCAAACGCGCCCCCGAGGGTGATCGCAACCGGCGTCGTGGCGCCGAAGCCAGCCTCCCTTGCCATCGAAAATCCGTATGTCACCAAGTGGGCCGCGCTCGCGCAGACCGCTCCGAGCATCTGTGCAACGACATAGGGGACAATATGCCGGGCGGGGAACCGCCGGACGGATGCGAATGCAATCGTCACGGCGGGATTGAGATGTGCGCCCGAGACGGGTCCCGTCGCATAGACCATGCACATGACCACAGCGCCAAACGCCAACGCCACGCCGACGTGTGTGATATCGGACGAGTACCTATGATGGGCGATGCACGCCCCGCACCCCACAAAGACGAGGGCAAATGTCCCGACGAACTCCGCCCCGTATTTCTGGAAATGGGCCTTCTTCAGGGACATGGCGATCCCCCCAACTTCAGCCGCTCGATCTCCTGAACCACCCGCTTGCTGACAAGCTCCGCTACGGCTTGTTCTGATTCCGTCACTGCCCTGCGCGCCTCGCGTTTGATCTTCAGGCCCTTGCCCTTCATCACATCGGGAACGGATACCGTCGCCGACGCCGCGCCCCCCTGCAATTGCAGGGCGTACGTGGCGCAACATTCCTTGCATCCTTCAATAACAATTACCGGACAGTCCCGGATCATATCAATGTCTTCCTGGACGCCCTTGACCAGGGCCGGCAGGCAGACGAGGACGGTATCCTCCGGCCTCAGATCGTCGCATACCTGGTAGGCCGCTTGACGAGCGATAGTACCCACGACCTGCCCGACCCCGGTGCACGGCAGGATGGCGATCTTATTCTCGAACATCTCTCCCTCCCTCCGGCGTTCGTTTGCGGGAGGCCAGCCCCTCGCGCATCATCGCGAGCAACTTGTCAAGCGCCGCTGAATGCTCTTCCAGCGTGGCGTGCCAGCGGGCAAGGCACTGGCATCCATCCTCAGTCAGGTGATAGGTCCGCTTCGCAGGCCCGGTTTCGCCCGTCTCCCATGCCGCGGTCAGCAGGCCGCGCGACTCCATATCGCGCAGCATGCGATAAACCCCGGCTGCGTCTGGCTTGTGCCCGGCCATAAACGGCGACTCGGTGAGCCGCCTGACGATCTCATAGCCGTGCAGGTCGTCATTCGTGAGTTGCAGGAGAATGGCGGGAGCGAGCAATTTGCTCAGATTGCGGCCAGAACACGGACATGCATCCAGGTCAATCATAGATCACCTCTGGTAGTTGACTTAGTCAATTAGATGTGCTATTCTACTGTGCCGCTGCGCGATTGTCAAGGTCAAATAGCGATATTGGTTGAAGGAGAACAGGATGCGAAAGGTAGCGGTGTTGGCAGTGTTGTTGCTCGCGTGGGTCTCGTCGGCCGTGCAGGCTGACGATCCTGCCAGCATGGAGAAGGAACTGCTTAACAAGACCATCCAGAGGATCCCACCGGATCGGGTCATCGGCACCGAGCAATTCAAGAGGATCTACGACGAGGTGATGGCCGGCAACCGAAAGGCCTACCTCATTGATGTGCGGACCCACCCGGAGTTCTACGCTGGCCACATCGAGGGTACCGATCACGTGCCGGCGGGCAATCTGAGGAATCTGATGGAGATCATCAAAGACCCGGACGTCCAGATCATCCTCTGGTGTCGGACCAACCCGCGGACCTACTACAGCGCCGCCTTTCTGTATGACTGCGGCTATAAGAACGTGTGGGTCTGGAAGGATGGGATCGTGGGCTGGATCGAGAAGGGATATCCCCTCGTCAACCAGTTCATGGGCAGGTTCACGGTGACCGACTATGACAAAGACCTGAACGAAATGGATAAAGAGGGAAAGCCGTTATGGCGCGTGCGCCTGTTCCATCCATACTGATCTCCGCCGGCACACGATAGGCAGCTACGGCAATGGAAAAGCCGGGAAACAGAACGGCTCCCGCGGTATTCCTATTTTTCCAAGTGGGGTCTTGGATTTGGATGTGAAATGTGGTAAACAGTTGGCGGGATTGTGATGTCGGTATCGGTCGCAGCAAATGGTCGAGGTCAAGCACGTTTATAAGTCGCAGGACGGGAAGCCCATCCTCACGGATATCACGTTCGAGGCTGCGGCGGAGAAGATCACCGTCTTCATGGGGGAATCGCGCAGCGGGCGGAACATGCTGTTTAATGTGCTCGCAGGCCGGGAAAGGCCGGACTCCGGGTCCGTCACCATCATGGGCAAGGACATCTACAAGATCTCCGAGATGGAGCTTGACGACCTGCGCAAGCAGATGGGGATCGTCTTCGAGCAGCCCGCCCTCTGGAGCGACTTGACCGCAGCGGGGAACGTCGCGCGCCTTTTGGAGGAACATCGTCTCGATCTGTCCCGGGAAGAAGTGATGCGCCGCGTTGATCACAAGCTCGGCCTCGTGCGCATGGGCCCGCACAAGAACAAGAAGCCCTATCAGCTCAGCGGCGGCGAGCAGCGGCGCGTCTCCATCGCCCGCGGCCTGGCGCTCGACCCGCCGCTTCTCATCTGCGATGAGCTCACCGCCGGGCTTGATCCCCCCCTGGCCCGACAGGTCTGCGATATCCTGAAGGATCTGAACCGGGACTTGGACGTGACCTGCGTCGTGACAACCCACAACGTGGACACGGCCTTCGCCATCGCGGACGACTTGATCCTGCTGAAGGCCGCCGACAAGGAGGCCGGCGACGACTGGGAGGGCACGAAGATCATCGCCCAGGGCCCTCTGAAAGAAGTGGCAAAGTCCAACGACCCCTATATCCAACGGTTCCTCAGCCGCCGCGCTGAGTCTTGAAAAATAATGGCAACCAATAATACCATCCATGCATGAGGAGGATAAAGATGATCGAGGAAACCCTGATCCTGATCAAACCGGACGGTGTGGCGCGCTCCCTCACGGGCAACGTCCTCACCGAGCTGGCCAAGCTGGACTTCGAGATCGTCGGGGCCAAGGTCCTTCGCGTCAGCCGATCCCTGGCCGAAAAACACTACGAGAACCTCAAGGACACCCCCTTCTTCAACGGCGTCGTCCGATACCTCATGGGTGAGTTGCACCGCAAGGATCGCATCATCGCCTTTGTCTATCGCGGCGAAAACGCCATCCAGCGCATCCGCGAACTCATCGGCGCCACCGACCCAAACAAGGCCGATCCCATCACCATCCGCGGCAAGTACGGACGCATCCGCGCGGTGGACGGGGTCGAAATCTTTGAGAACGTTGTCCACGCCTCGGCCAGCCCCGAGGAGGCCGAGCGCGAGATCGGCCTTTGGTTCGCCGAAAATGAAATCGTCCGTTCCAAGGAAAGCCGCCGAGACGCCGCCGTCAGACGCACCAAGGCCAGGGTCGAGAGGGCGCGTGCCCGGAAACGGGCCGTAAAAAAAACAAAGAAGGCGAAGAAGACCAAGACAAAGGCATGAGTTAGAACCTTATTCCGTAACATGATGCCATTTTGCGTGCGTGTTGGGCCGGGCATCGCCCGCGTTAGAACCGGAAGGGCGCCGAATGCCGACCTCGAACCTGGTCTATGTCGCCCTCGGCGACAGCATCTCCATTGACGACTACGCCGGCGGGCCGGGCTGCGGCGCCGCTTCGCTGCTGCACAAAAACCTGCCCCACTTCCCCGAATTCGAGGGCAGGGACCTCGCCACCCGCTTCCCCGGCATCCGACTCGAACTCCTCGCCGCCGACGGCGCCAAGGCCCCCGACGTCGCCGACATGCAGCTCTACCATCTAAGCCGCGTCGAGGGCGAAATCCTCCTCTGCACCGTCACCTGCGGCGGCAACGACCTCCTCGGCATCTACGGCGCGGACCTTCAGGTCGGCGAGGTCGCCGCCCAGGACCTCCGCCTCCACCTCGACGAAATCCTTGCCGAGGTCCGCCGCGCCGCCGGGCCGGACTGCCTGCTCATCGTGGGCAACATCTACGACCCTACCGACGGCACAGGCGACCCCGAACTCTTCGGCGGCGTCGAATGGCCCGACGGTATCCCGATCCTACACCACTTCAACGAGGCCATCGAGGACGTGGCCCTCGACCACGACGCCGCCCTCGTGGACATCCATGCCCACTTCCTCGGCCACGGCTGCGCCGCGGACGACCCCGACAACCCCCTTCATAACCCCGACGACCCGACCCTCTGGTACGAGCAGGTCATCGAACCCAATGCACGCGGCGCCAGCGAGGTCCGGCGGCTCTTCTGGCTGCGGGTCGAGGAGCACCTCGCCCCCTGAAGCGGAGTCCGCATAAAGTCTTGGGGCTGCCATAGCCGTAGCCGTAGAAGTCAAGGGCCTCGCTTTATTCTTGACAGTACTGACTGAATGCGCTATCCTGAAGTTTGCAAGGTGCAAATCATAATTTCATGGGCCCATAGCTCAGCGGCCAGAGCAGGGGACTCATAATCCCTGTGTCCAAGGTTCGAATCCTTGTGGGCCCACCAATGAACCTCTTCATTCGCCTTCTCGCCGCAGACCCTTGCGTTTCTGGTCTTGTCGCAGATGCGTTTCGTATTGTTCGAGGTCAGGTCAAAACAGGGCACTTTTGGACGCTCTTGGACATACTTTTACAGGAAAGAACATCCTCCCCCGGAGGTGTTCTCAGAAGGGTGCCCATATGGCAGATGATAATGCATCCACGTCGGTGGCCCTGGCGCGAGTCCCATGGCGTGAAGTCCTCATGTTCTGTGTTCTGGCCTATGCGTTCAGTTGGCTCTGGTGGATGCCGGCGATTCTGGCTCAGATTCGGCAACGATTGACCGGGATGGGAACAACGGGCGATCCTGCCACAACAATGGGGCAGTTGGGCATCGCGATCGGGATGTTTGGGCCGATGATTGCCGCCGTTATCATGCGCCTGTTCGTCAGCAGGGAAGGCGTGAAAGCCTCATTGGGTTTGCGATCTTCCTGGAGATGCTACTTAATAGCAGTAATGGGGCCGATGCTTTTTGTGGGTATGGTGATCTTGGTCAACCATGTGACCGGCTTGGGCCGGTTTGTGTGGCCAAGTCGCCGATCGTTCTGGCCGGCCTATGCGCTGATATGGATCAGCGGCATTTCTTCCGCGGTCTTTGCGGTCGGGGAGGAATATGGTTGGCGCGGCTATCTGTTGCCTCGGCTGCTGCGTCTGGGAGAGATCAGGGCTACGTTTGCCGTGGGGGCGATCTGGGCATTCTGGCACCTGCCGGTAGTCGGCTTCAACTACCCAGGACAAAACCTTTTGGCGGCCTTGGCGGTTTTCACCATCTTCATTATTCTGCTTGCGTTCCCATTCACTTGGCTCTCTGTGGCCTCCGGGGGAAGTGTAATCGTGGTGTCCGTTCTACACGGCATGTTCAACGCGCATGTGGATACACTCACCACGTCTGCCACAATACCCAAGGGCAATGCATTGGTTGTGAACGGGACAGGTTTGACATCGGCCGCGCTTCTGCTGCTCATCGTGCTTGCGGTATATGGCATCTACAAACGACCGGGAGGAATGAGGGGACAAATAATCCGATAATCGTGTTGACAGCTATCCGCCGAGGTGTTACTTTACATGCTGTGTATGCTGTCGCGCCATCGTGGGATTAGAATGGTCATGGAATCTGGCAGGACGTTTTCGCGGGCCGAAGCCGTTGCTTTGGGATGATCCGGGTCGCGAAGTGCGACGCTGAATGGTGTAGCGCAATAGGCCCGGGCTGGTGTTGCCTGGGATGAGGAACCATTGTAAGGAGGAAGGGAGAAAAGGGATGAGTGATTTGGAAAAAGCGGTGGCGAAGTTGAAGGATTTGGAGGCGAAGATTGTGGCGAAGGGGCTTCAGGATGACGAGTTTCGCAAGAAGCTGTTGAAAGACCCGAAGGCGGCGGTGGCAGAAGTCGCGGGCAAGTCGCTCCCGGACGGGTTGGTCGTAAAAGTTCAGGAGGAAGCGTCGAATACCCTGACCATCATCCTGCCGAAGAAGGCGGGGAAGGCCAAGGCAAAAGGGGAGTTGAGCGAGAAGGCGCTTTCCAAGGTCGCCGGCGGCGGAGCGATAGCGGACTTTGTTGCCAAGGCTGTTGTGGACGTGGTGTGAATTGGCGTTGAGCGCCCCATTCTGTTCTGTGAAACGAGGTCGAAGAGACTATGAGCGCAATTGATGATGCAATCAAGAAGTTGAAGGCCTTTGAGGCGAAGCTCGTGACGAAGGCGCTTGAGGACGATGCGTTTCGCAAGAAGCTGCTGAAGGACCCGAAGAAGACCTTGGCGGCGATGGCGGGCAAGGAGCTCCCGGATGCGTTGATTGTGAAGATCCAGGAGGTCGCCCCGGATGCGCTGACCATCGTGCTTCCGCAGAAGCCGAAGAAGGCGGAGGCGAAAGGCGAACTCAGCGCCGAAGCGCTGAAGAAGGTGGCGGGCGGCATTGAGGGAATCGTCGCGGTGACTGTTGTGACCCAAGTCGGGGTTGCAGCAATCGCAGACGCGTAGCTCCGATTCATGGATGCATTCTCAAGGAGACACACGCCCCCGTCCTTTGGGTGGGGGCGTGTGCTCCGTATCTATCCCGTGTCCGCGCAATCAAGGCAAGAGTTTCGAATCCTGAACCAGGAATTTGGAATGACGAAGGAAGATGGAATGTTGAATATTGAATGATCAATATTCACTATTCATAATTTCTTCGTCTTGCTTTCACTTCGAAATTCGACATTTCGTGTTCGACACTCGTCATTCAGTTCAGCATTCGGGACACATCCCGCAGCAGGTCTCCACGGCAAGCTATGGCGAACGGATACCCAACGGAAAGAAGACCATTGGATGTCTGCCTGGTCCATATGCCCTACGGGGCGGTGGAGTGGCCGTCCATCGGGATCGGTCTCTTGATCGCCGCGGCCAAGCGCGCGGGGATCTCGGCGAAAGCCGTATATCCGTCGCTTTGGTTTGCCGAGAGCATGGGGTATGAGCGGTACTTCGTCTTCACGAAATTCCAGCGCGCCGAGTCGGGACTTGCCGATTGGACATTCGCCAAGGCATGCTTCCCGGACTTCGAACCGAATCACTCGGAATATCTGTCCCTTGCTTTGGCCCGGGAGGAGGTCCTATGCCGCCACATCCGAGTATTCGGCAGGGGGCGGGCAGACTTCCGGAATTGGCTGTCGAAGACACGCAAGGATGCCGTCACCTTCGTCAAGCGTGCCGCCCGCCAAGTGCTTGATCTGCGCCCCCGAATCGTGGGGTGCAGCACAGCCTTTCAGCAGAACTGTTCGTCGCTTGCCCTGCTCCGCCGGATCAAGGAATCGGACCCTAATATCGTCACGCTTATGGGGGGGCCCAGTTGCGAGGGCGAGATGGGATTGGCGATGAAGCAGGTATTTCCCTGGGTGGATTACGTGGTATCGGGCGAAGCCGATCTCTTGTTTGCGGACCTGTGCCATGTTGCGCTGGCGGAGGGTGCGCAAGCCGCGCCGAAACACCTGCCGAATGGGGTATTCTCTGCAACAAATGTCCGACAAATATCCGAAAACGCGGAGAAGAAAAGTGTGGGGGGTGTGCCTACGGCAACGGTCACTCGATTGGACGATCTGCCCGACCCGGACTACGAGGACTATTTCGAAGAACGAAGGACGTTCTCGCTGGACGATCGAATTCCCCGCATTCTCCTCTTTGAGACATCGCGCGGCTGCTGGAAAGGCAACCGCCGCCCGTGCCGATTCTGCGGGCTCAATGGGAACCGGCGGGTCTACCGATCCAAGAAGCCGGTGTCCGTGCTCGATCAGCTTGCTCGACTCAATGGGAAATATGCTAACGATGTCTTCATGGCAACGGACACCATTCTCAAACGAGGCTACTTCAGAACGTTGCTCCCCAAGCTGTCCACGATGGACAAGAAGTACAGGCTGTTCTTCGAGACCGTTTCCACGCTGGAGGAGCGCGAAGTGGCGCGGCTTGCGGAGGCAGGCATTCGATGGATTCAGCCCGGCATCGAAACCCTGAGCGACGAAATCGCCGAGCTTCTGGACAAGGGGAACTCCGCCCTTCGCAGCATCGCCCTCCTGAAACATGCCAGAGAACAAGGCGTGCGCTGCATATGGCACATCCTCTATCGCGTGCCCGGCGATGAGGAGTCGCACTACAGGGACATGATCTCCCTTCTGCCGCTCCTCCACCATCTCGAACCTCCGTCCGCCGGCGAGATTCGGTTCGACCGCTTCAGTTGCTACCACAGGGACCCGAGGCGCTTCGGCCTGACGCTTGAGCCGTATCCCACGGACGCCTTCATCTATCCGACGCCGGGGCGCCTCCTCCGAGACATGACTTACTTCTTCCGTTCGCCGGAGATGGAGTCGCGGCCGGAGCGCCTGGAACGCACCTACACCGCTCTGCGAGACGCCATCGGCGGATGGCAGACCGCGTTCTGGGGAACCAAATCATCGAAACGCGTGTCGCCGGCGCTACTCATGACTGAAGACGAACGTTCGTCTACTATCAAGGACACACGGGCCTGTGCAGTCCGTGAGGAGACGCGGTTGAAAGGGCTGCGCCATGCCGTTCACCGACTGTGCCGAACGCCTGTCACGGTTGCGAATATTCTCGAAGGACTTCGTGCGGAAGATGCTCCGCACGCCGATGCCGCGGCTGTGAAAGAGGCCCTGGCCTTTCTCATTTGCCGGAAGCTCGTTGTGTGCATGAAAGGGTCGTATCTGGCTTTGGCGACGTGCGCGCCCAAGCGTCCGCTCCCCGGAAACTTCCCCCGCGAGGCGAAGCAGGAAACGCTACTTGAATGGCTTGCCGACCTGCAGGTGTAGTGGCTTGCTGAAATCGAATGTCCAGAATGTCCGTTGCTCACATAAAGCGCTTTCAGGAAAGATGGGATGCGGATGACCGGTTCCGCGCTGCTGTCGCACAGGACCCGCAAGCCGCAGTGGAGTACTATGGCATTTGCATTGACCCGCACGCCGTGCGTCCCCTCTGGGATAAGGAGCTGGCCCATCTGAAGGAAGATGAGCAGGCGAGGCATCGTCAGTTTCCTCTGCTCAAGGAATACGACGAATACATTCGATCCCTGACACGCCGCGATATTCTCTCCCGGGTGGATGCGTCAACCAACCCCGGCTATCGCGCATGGCGAAGACGGCAGGTGGCCCGAACAGCCGCACAGTTCCCCAAGGCGCACCAGGACCGGCTCATCCACCTGGGACTCGTGTTGGAGCTGACAAAGGGCTGCTCGGTGGGGTGCTGGTTTTGCGGGCTTGCCGCGCCCCGATTACAGGGGGTCTTTGCTTATACCCGTCGGAACGCAGCTCTCTGGCGCAAGACGCTCGAAGCGATGAGGGACACCCTCGGTCCTGCCGCCGGGTCGGGCATATGCTACTGGGCAACAGAGCCGTTTGACAATCCGGACTATGAGTCCTTTTGCGCCGACTTCGCCGATATTCTGGGCGTCTTCCCCCAGACTACCACGGCCCGGCCTTTGGCCGATCCTGCTCGCACAAGAGCGATGATGCGCCTGTCTCTTGAGAAGGGATGCACGCACAATCGCTTCTCGGTCACGTCCCTCCGCATGCTGGACCGCCTGCACAAGGAATTTAGCGCGGAGGAACTGCGACACGTCCTGCTCCTGGTCTACTCCAAGACCTCCGATCGAGGCATCGCCGTCTCGGGTCGAGCAACTGCGCAACGCAGCCGACCGCTCCGAAAGGACTACAAATTCTCGACCGAGGCCACGATTGCCTGCGCCTCGGGCTTCCTAATCAACATGGTCGAGCGCACAGTTGAATTGATCACGCCCTGCGTGGTCAGCAGAAGATGGCCCTTGGGCTACAGGGTCTATGATCGCGCAACGTTTGACAATGCAAAATTATTGAAAGATCGAGTGGAGGGCATGATCCAGGAGCACATGCCTGTCGGCTTCCCTGCCGGCCGAGCGCTGAAGTTTCGACCGGACCTCAAATTTCGCGAACTGGAAGATGGCTTTGAGGTCTACACGCAGTATATGACGCGGCGATTCCACAATCACCCCTACCTGCGGGATCTGGGCAAACTCATCCTGAAGGGAACCAAGACCCCGGCGGAGGTCGCCTCGATCCTGGAGTTCTACATGGCCCCGGCGGACCTGGTTCAGCAGGCCATTGATCTGGTGTTCGAAAATGGAGTACTCGATGAAGGCCCCAGCCATCGTGGCCGATAACGGATCGTCGCAAGACAGGTGTCCGGACAAGGCAAAGGCTGATATCTGCCTCGTCGTCATGCCCTACGCGCCGTTCCGCTGGCCCTCTCTTGGCGTCGGCCTGCTCGTTTCGGGGGCAAGGCGCGCCGGTTTGTCCGCCAAGGCCGTGTATGCGAATCTCTGGTTTGCGGGGACGCTCGGTTATGAGCAATATGACGTGTTTGTGACCCACCAGCGATTGGCAAACGGCCTTGGCGAATGGACGTTTGCCGGCGCGTGCTTCCCCGATTTCAAGCCCGATCACGATGCCTACTTGTCGCAAGCGCTGGAGACGGAAACTCTCCTGATGGTCTTCTCGCTGCTTGACGGCCAGGGCGGGCCGGACGAGGTGAGGGATAGGCTCTTCAGGATCCGGCAGGAGGCCACACAGTTTGTGGATATGGCGGCAGAGAGGGTATTGGAGATGCGGCCTCGGATTGTCGGATGCAGCAGCACTTTCCAGCAGAATTGCGCATCGTTGGCGCTCCTTCGCCGCATCAAGCAGCTCGATGAAAGCGTCGTGACGATCATGGGCGGCGCAAACTGTGAAGCGGAAATGGGCCTTGCCATGAAGCGAGGCTTTCCATGGGTGGACTATGTGGTGTCGGGCGAGGCCGACGAGACATTCCCCGCCCTGTGCCGCGCCATTCTGGGCCGCGAGGGGGAAGTGGAACCTGACGACTTGCCGGTGGGCGTGTTCTCTCCTTCTAATGCAGAAACCCTTTATGAAAGGCTCAAGCGGGAAGGTTGTCCGTCCGCGCCTGCCGCGATCGTCAGCAATGTGGACGACCTGCCCGTGCCGGACTATGATGATTACTTCCTGGAGCGGGAGAAGTGCCCAGGCTTCACGTCGGAAAACATGTTCCTGCCATTCGAGGCGTCGCGTGGATGCTGGAAAGGCGAGCGAGACCAGTGTCGTTTCTGCGGCCTCAACGGCGTGCGAAGACGCTACCGCCCGAAGGCATCGGAGAAGGTGCTGGCGGAGTTGCAGAGCGCCCGTGACAAATACCATTGCAGGACCTTCCTTGCCGCCGACTCCATCCTGGACATGCGCTTTTTCAAGACACTCCTGCCCACTCTGGCCAGGACCCCGGATGAGTATCACTTGTTCTTCGAGACCTCGTCCATGTTGGCCGAGCGTCACCTGAAGTCTCTCGCCAAGGCGGGTGTGCGATGGATCCAGCCGGGGATCGAAACCCTGAATGAAGAGATCGTGGCGTTGATCAACAAGGGAAACTCGCCTCTGCACAGCATCGCGCTCCTGAAGTTCGCCCTTGAACAGGGGATATGGGTCCGCTGGAATATCCTCTACCGGATACCCGGCGACGACGCCCGCCAATACGAGCAGATGACGTCCATCTTTCCTCTACTGCACCATCTGCAACCTCCGGAAATCGCCGCTGTGGAACTCCAGCGATTCAGTTGCTATGAGAGAGACGCGGCTCGGTACGGTCTTACAATGCAACCCTACCCCGCGTATTCCTATATCTATGCGGTCCCCAACGCCATCCTGGGGGACTTGGCTTATTGTCTCCGTTCCCCGGAGATGGATGAATCGCGCAACTACGACTGGCCCGCCTACAGGGACATGAAGCGTGCGATCATGGAGTGGGCAAAGCGCTTCTGGGGAAGCATGTGGAGCCGGACAGCCAGCCACTTTGCGCCAAAGCTCCTTGTGGAAGAGAAACGATGCCAGTCCGTTCTCACCGACACGCGGCGCTGTGCGCGCGAGCCTACGATCACGCTTCACGCCTTGGCTCACAAAATCCACCGTGCCTGCAGAGCCCCAATCAACCTGCCCGGCATCATGGATAGGATCGGTCGCATCGGTAGCCGTCCCGTCAGCCAGGCGGAAGTGGAAGACACCCTCGGACAGTTGGTGGAGCGCAACCTCATTCTTTCCATGAGCGACCGGTATCTCGCCCTTGCCACGCACCCTCCCCAGCGTCCGCTTCCAGGAAAATTCCCGCAGATCAAGCAGCCTGGCCCGGCAATTTGGGACTGGCTGATGGAACTTGAGACGGAGCAGACAAAGCCCTGATGCATGAATATCGGGCCTGTCGCCCTACCCCGGCGAACTCAACGATCGCGGGGCCCGCGCGCGGGGGAGCGGGTGTAGTTTGTAGATAATGGGTGACACTGGTGGATGCGTCAGAGGAATGGAACGGCGTTCGGATGAAGCCGCACCCTGAGGATCGTCTCAAACAGATGGCCGCCGATCTCGGCAGCCGCAACACCCATGCTCAGCACATTTCGAGGTCATGGAGTGTCGTATGATATACGTCTATTTCGTCTATTCCGGCCCATGCAAACCCAGCAGCACGGTGCTTCCCCTTCTCATGTCCAGCACGACAGTCTGCTCCCGCATCGGCAGACGACGGCCCGAAAGCGCGTCAGAGGCCCAAACGCCCGCTGGCAGCATCACGGCTTTCCGCCCTTCCGTCGCCGCGTGTATGCCAAGGAACTGGTTGTCGGCGTAGAGTGCGTCATCGGTCTCGATCCATGCGTGCACGCCGGCCTCCCGCGCCATGTTCCGAATCAAGCTCGGTGGAAGCGGCATGGCTGCCGAGTAGATGGATGTCCATCCACTCTTCTTCTTCACGACGAGCCCCGGCTGGTTGCCGGACACGAGTCGCCCTGCGATTCGGACGTCAGGATCGTCGGCATAGAAGAGGGGGGCGACGATAGTCTTTGCGCCAACCGGGTCAACAGGTCCTATTCCCCCCGCAAGCGGATCGGCGGCGTCCAGGATCAACTGGGGTTTTCCATTGGTGTCGCTCTTCGCGATTCGTATTCCGGTGAGCGCCTCCATGTTCTGAAGCGAGACACCTGAGCCGTCAAAGTAGCCTGGAGCATAGACGAACAGAGCTGTTGCCTTGCTGTGTTCCAGCTTTGCCGCGATGGCTTCGCGTCGGTCCGCATTGACGCAAAAGGCATTGAGAAAGATATAGAACTTGTAGTCCGGAAGCCAGGGGGCGTCAATGTCGGACAGCAGGCAGAAATCCCAGGGCACACCGGCCTGGGGCAAGGTGACCACCTGGTCCAGAACCAGCGCCCGGTTCGCGTCGGTCGGTCGCATCCAGTAGAAGCTTTCGGCGTCCACGAAGACGCCCACTTCCGGGGCGAAAGGTTTCCGCAGAGAGAGGCTGCCCTTCATGATGGCATGGGCGCGGCCCATGTCCGACAGGATGCGCGGGTGCGCGAACCATCCGCCCGCCATGTCGTACCAGCTTACCGCGGCCCGCTTGCAGAGTACCTCCGCAAACTCCCGCCAGAACACTCCCAGCGTATCTTCCAGGTTGTCCGCCCGGCCGTAGCCTGCGTCTGGAACGCTCAGATGGGTGCGATGGTCAGACTCGTCGAGCCAAAGTTTGCCCCGCATTCGGAGCGAATCGGATGGGGCCATGAAGGTGCTCGTCTCGCCTGGCTTGCGAAACCAATAGTTGGGAGGACTCATGAGAAAATCAATATAGGGGGAGTCAAAGACACGCCGGGCAGCAAGATGGCCGGAGTCCTGCTGGTTAATCCCATGAGCTGTCAGGTAGCCGTAGTATGTGCCGACCAGGGCCTTGTCGCCAGCGGCCTCTCGCGCCACCCGGGCAAAGTGCAGGAGGGCGTCGGCCGTCATATTGCTGGTGAACTCATAAAAGTCCATGGCCTGGCGCTCGGACTCCGGGTCCCTAAGCGTCAGCGGTCCGCCGGGACGGCGCTTGGCCCAATCCGGCATCGTTGCCGCCGCGATCGTAACATCGGGGTCATTCCAGGCAGCTCGTAAGCGCCGGTCGTCAATATATTTCCTCCCAAGAAAGGCGCGAAAGGCGTTTACTGCCGGCCGGCTGTAGTCGTCGCGGGACTTCTGCCACGTGCCCCACATCTGCCATTCCGCAGTGTATCCTCCATAGATGATGTAGCCGATAATGCGGTCGGCGTACGGCGCACGGCGGAGATAGGCCACGAGCTTACCCAGGTCATCGCCCATCTCACGCTTCCAGAGTTCCGACGCGAAGGAAGTCGGGCCGGTGGATCCGTCCTCGAACCGGCACATCTCGTCGGGGTGGGCCTTCTGCCACCAGAGAGGCCCCGTCACCCCAATATGCGGCAGAAAATAAGCGTCGGGGTCGGCATCCAGGATGGCCGCAAAATATCGGTCGAATTCCCCATAGTCATATCGGCCCGGTTCGACGTGCCCCATATCCGAGTAGTGGGAGGCGCCAAACCAGTCGCTGTAGAGGTGAATGCCGTTGCGGGCCATCTCCTTGTGATGCTCGATGTGTAATCCGCCGTGGGAGGCGTACATGAACCCTGGTATCGGCTGGTTGTTCACGAAAATTGCCGCGTCGCTCCCGATGGATCTCAGCTCTGCCACGGGCGGTTTTGCCTGCCCTATGCGGCGGTTCGTCAGCGCTATCTCGGAGCATGGCTCCAGCCCGTTCTTGTCCAGGTCAAGCTCATGGCACCCCACCTCAACGCGGAGTGATCCCGGGTACCAATACGAAGAGGTCGGAATTGAGAATTGGAGGGAGATCGGTCCGCCGGCGAGACTGACCACCCGATCACTCACACGAAGGATCGTATCGCCCTTCCACAACCGGCAAAACGCGGTTCCCTCCTTGAGGTCCTTCGGCGCTCGCGCGGCGACCTCTGCGGAAACAACGATTCTCTCGCCGGCCTCAATCGTCCGTGGCACATGCAGGGTTTTGACCATCATTGTGCCGCGCGGCTCGACTGTTACACCTTCGACCAATCCCGCGTCCGCTGGCAGGAGCCTCACGTCGTCCACGATGATCCAGCGTCCCGCCTGGTTTCCAGGATCAATGCGAAGGGTTGCCACACGCTTGCATGGGCCGCCCCACTGCCGAGACGCCTCGCCCGTCTGGGTCTCCCGCCAGCTGTTTCCAACAAGGTCAACCCGATATGTTGCCCAGCCTTTTTCTATGGGCAGCTTCCCACCCAGACACCAGTGGCCCTCCGTGCTCTTGTAATAGATGTCCAGCAGATCGGCCTGGGTGGACGAATACATTCTCACAGTAAGCCATGTCAGTTTATTGGCATCAATTCCCTTTGTTGGCACGGCAAGGTAGAGATAGGGGTCCCAGCAAGTCCAGCCCGACACCTGTCCCCGCTCCAGACCCACCGGCTCAAGGTTCGCCGCGCTGGCCAAATCTTTCGGGTCCTCGAAGGCCCACTCCACGCCCTCTCCACATAATCCAGGGGAGCACGCAAAAACCAAGATCGCTGTAAAGATGGCCTCTAATGTATTCGGCCATCTTGGTTCTGTTGTCTGCTTCCTGACCGTGTTCCGATGTAACCGCATAGTCTTCGGACCAAGTCGCGCCTTATACTATATAGGTAAGTTTTACCATCCTCTTTTTCATGAAATCACGCCGATTCGTCGGCATTATCCCTATCGCATCTCTTCCGGCAGGTATGAGGAGATCCACGCCGCGGGGGACGATCTCATTGGGCCGCTTCACATTCCGCGACCTTCATGCCGTAGAAATCGTCGGTAAGCAGGCCGTCCTCGAAGAGGAGCTTCAGTTGCCTCAGACGCCCGACGACCTGTTTCTTGTCGAACTTCTGATTCTTGGCCAACAACTGCTCGGCGGCGGCTTTGGCCTTGGCCTGGATCTCAGGCGATATGGGGCGCGCAACGCGCTTGGGAGGAGGCTCGTAGGCGGGGTCAAAGACCAGAACCTCCAGAGCTTCTGCGGGCACCAGATGCCGCCACAAGAATGCCTGCATCCGGTCTTCCGCCGGCACAGCCTGATGAACGATCTCACGTTCTCCGACCTGCGCACGGCCTTCGACGATGAGAGTGACAGGCTGTTCTGTTACCGCCAACGTGGTTTTCACCCCAAGCCGCGGCACTTCCGGCGTGCCCGGCTGTTTTGGCGGATAGGACTTGACGGGCGCGGACGAGAATCCTGCAGGCGGATCCTTCAATGCCAGCGTGATCGGGCCGGCAAACCCGTCCAGCCGGAGCACCAGGATGCTCGGCCAACCGGCGGTGTTGCCACGGAAGCTGAGGCTGGACGGAACGACGCGGAGCGCGAAATCAGGCCGCGGCGCGCTGATCCGCAGACGGTAGGTATACTCCTCGCCGCCATTGCGAGGCGTATCGCCCAGGTGAATGCAGTAGGCGCCGTCGGCCGGCAGTTTGACCATGATGTAGGAATCGGCATGGTGCGTGTTCAGCCCCGATCCCAGGTCCTCGCAATCGTCGTTCAATGCCAGCACATTGCCCTTGGCGTCGGTAACCTTCAGCAGGGAATCGAGGGGGGAATCGAGGCGGCGGGCCATGACCTCCGCGACAACCGTGTCGCCGGCGCGGCCTGAGAACTGGAATACGTCCCAATCGTCCTTGCGGTTGATGCGACCGTTGACGATGATTGGGAGCGTCACCTTCTGGGCGCAGGCCGGCGCGTTGTTGGATTCGCTCTCGAGGCATTCCGGCAGCGTATCCACGGCGAACGGCGCGGAGTTGGAGTAAATCCCCTGCCTGCACGCGACGACCGAATGGATCCCCGGTTTTGCGTCCGGCGCCGGCGGCGCGAGCCGCGCCCCTTCGAGATTCCAACCCTTCATTTCGATCTTCGGCAACATCCCCTCCCGGCCGCCCAATGGGAAGATGCTTGTCACGAAGGGCAGCTCGCCAATGGAGACGCGATAGATAAAATCCTCGCGCCCCCGGTAGATAGCGTCGGTGATAGTGAACACGTACTCGCCGTCCTGGGGCGCTGTGAAGAAGATGACCGGATCGGGCTTGAAGCGGTAATCGTCGTCATACGCCAACTCTTTCCCACTGGCGTCGTAGAGGGCCAGCACGGGCTGAAACCAGCCCGGGACGGCGTCGGCAAGATAGGGGATCAACTGTCGCGCCTGGACGGCGATGACCAGGCGTTGACCCTTGCGGGCCTCGAAACGATATGCGTTCACCTCGCCGGAAGCGATCTGGCCATTCGCCGTGCAGGGCAGGGTGATCCGCTGCTCGATCTCGTTGTCCGGTCTCTTGCGCTGCGCAAGATACTCCTTGCCGACAACCTGGAACTCAGCAGTAGTCATCGGCCTCCTCCTGATTTCCGGAAGCTGGCCGACATGGAACGCCAGCGGGTTGGACACGCCGCGCAATGTGACCAGCCTGATCTCCCGCGGACCGGGCTTGGCGTCGGGAGCTATCGCAACCTCCACGTCCACAAGGCTGGAGATCGAGACGCAGGCCGGCCTGTTCACGTATTCGCGCACCCTTTTCACGATCCTTGCGGCGAGCAGGAACGTATCCTTATCCGTCCCTGTGAGCGACGATAGCGCCGCAGGAGTCCCGCCGGAGGCCATCATCGAATCGCCGGACGACTGCATCATCATCGAATCGCCCGACGACATCATCGTCATCATTGCGTCGCCCGGTTTTGACATCGAGTCCATCAACGAGGCCAAGGGCGTTCCCTTCGCCCCCTCTTTCAACTGCTGGAGCTGCTCGCGCAACAACTGCACATCCTGGGGCCCCATCTTCCTGAAATACTCGACCGCTTTCGCCGTGACGCCGGGCCCGCTGACGATCACATCCTTGATGTCCTCCAGGCCTTGTCCGCCCATCTTGATCTGGAACGTCGTCCCCTGCTGGCCGCCTGCCGGATAGGCAAAACCGATATAGGGTCTTGGCTGGGCCTGCGCCGCAGAGGACATCGCCAGCAAGCCCGCCATAGCCAGAACCGCAAGGCATTGAACTCTACTCATAACCCGCTCCATTGTCCGGCAGTTAGAACACTGCCGCCTAACGCGGCACAAGGCCACAACCACACAGATAGAATAAAATAGCGTGGACGAATGCCTAATTCCGAATTCCTAATGAATGCCTAATTCCCAAATGCCCAAAACCAGTGCGCCGGTGCGCCGGTGTAGTGGCACACCGGCTAACCAGCGCACTTCATTGGACATTCGGGTTTCGTCATTAGGCATTGATTAGGCATTCGGGCTTGGGCATTAGTCATTATGCCACAGATATCCAACCTAAATTCCGCTCTGACCAGCATCTGTGTAGACTGGCGCCCCTTTCGGGATAAGAATCCAACCCGTGCTACATAATTTCGGTCAGGATTCCGGCCGACTTCGCGCCTTCCGCCGCGGAGGGCAGGACGTGCGCCTCCAGGCCCTCGGGATGCGGCAGTTTGGCATTGGGGTCAATGCCGGCCAGGTGGTAGATGCTGCCCAGGAGGTCCACCGGATAGACAGGCCGCTCCTTGACCTCTTCGGCCTTGTCATCCGACGATCCGACTATGCGACCGCCCTTGAATCCGCCGCCGGCCACCAGGACGGAAAAAACCTTGCCGTAATGGTTGCGACCGCCGTTCCACGGCGGCTGCCAGTCCACCTTGGGGCCGCGGCCGAACTCTCCGGTGCACCATACAAGCGTACTTTCGAGCAAGCCGCGGTCTTTGAGATCCGCCAACAGCGTCGCCAGGCCCTGGTCCAGGTTCGGGCATTGCCGGCGCATGGTCTCGAAGTGCCTGCTGTGCGTGTCCCAGCCGCCGGGGTAATTGATGACGACGTAAGGGACGCCGATCTCGACCAGCCGCCGCGCCACCAGGCAATCCTGGCCGAACGTGTGGCGGCCGTAGCGGTCCCGCAACTCCGGCTTTTCCTTGGACAAATCGAACACATCCTTGCCCGGACCCAGGATCAGCTCATAGGCCGTTTTCCTGGCCTCCTCCGCGGCGGCCATCTGAGGACTGGAGGCCATGGCCTTGCCCATCGTGTTCGCCTTGTCGAGCAACTGGCGCCGGGTCTTCTGCCGGTCGTCGGTGATGCCCCGAGCAACGATGCCTTCCACCTCGAAGCGAGGCGCATTGGGGTCGCCGCCGGTGGCAAAGGGCTTGAACTTCGGTCCCAGAAAGCCCTCTTCGGAAAACCGCCCCTGGGCCTGCGTCAGGACGATATAGGGCGGGATCATCCCCTTGTATTCGCCGCTTCTGAAAAGCGCAAACACGGCCCCCACGCTCGGATACGCCACACGCTCGCCCGGCGCGTGACCGGTTTGCATCAGGTAGGCCGCAGTCTCATGGCCGTTGTTGCCGTGGGTCATGCTGCGAATGAGGGAGAACTTGTCGGCCTGCTTGGCCAGATTGGGAAACAGCGCCCCGAGCTGGATTCCCTCCACGTTCGTGGGAATCACCGCCGGGAACTCACCCATATATTCCCTGCCTGATTCGGGCTTGGGGTCCCAGGTGTCGTTGTGCGACATGCCGCCCCACAGAAAGATCTGGATGACCGACTTGGCCTGGGCCTTCACCGGCGACGGCTCAGCCGCCAGGAGATTTACACCCAGGCGATTGGCCAGCAACAGCCCCGCCGCGCCGTAGAGACCGCCGCGCATCGCATCGCGCCGAGAGATACGCACCGCGCCTTGTGTACTGCGGTTGGTGTCCATCTTTGAGCCTCCTTTCATAGTCAGTGCCGATAGAGAAACTCGTTGGTATTGATCAAAGCCCAGGTTATGTCCATCCAGTCGGCCGGGGCCTTCCACGTAACCGGCCTGGCAGGCCCGGCGGGCTGAGCAGGCGCGACCGGCTGAGCCGGCCCGCCCGGCTTGGCAGGCCCGGCCGGCTGGGCAGGCAAGCCCGGCCCGGTCGGCTTGCCCGGCTGGGCCGTCTTCGGCGGCGGCGCGGGCGCCGCAGGGGCGCTGTACTCCCGCATGCTTTGCAGTTCCTCCGGCGTGGGTCGGCGCGAAAGTATCGTCAGGTAGAGTTCCTCGATAATCTCGTCCGGCTTGCGGCCGGGGCGGAAGATCGCCTTGAGCGTGGGGCCTTTCTCCAGCTTCTGCTGGATGTGGCTCGAATTCAGCATGTGCAGCCACTGGGCGGAGACGGGCTTGTTGGTCCGCTCGCTTTCCGTGCCGGTGGCCCGCGCCGAACGTCCGAACAGGGTCAGGAAAGCGCTGGTGATGCTGCCGTCCGCCAGCGCAATCGCAGGCTTGTCCCGGGGAATATAGGTGAAAGGCTCGGGGATGGCGCTGGTATAGAGATCCGACGCGCCGGTGATCTTGTTGACGGCGTCAATCAACACCTCGGCTTCCAATCGCCGCAGCGGGTAGCTCGCAAAATTGGCCTCGGCCTGGGGTCCATTGAACCGGGGCATGGAGGAGAATTGGTACGTGCTGGAGTTGAGGATCAACCGGTAGAGATGTTTCATATCGTACTTGCTTGCCACGAACTCCCGCTCCAGGTAGGCCAGCAGCGCGGGATTACTCGGCGGATTTCCGTCCCGAATATCGTCCGGCTCGTGGATGATTCCGCGGCCCAGGAGCCACGACCAGACGCGGTTGACGATATTCCGCGCAAACCAGGGATTCTTAGGGCTGATCAGCCAATCGGCGAAGATCTCTCGCGGATCCCGGTCGGAGGGCAACTGGATCTTGGTCCCATCGGGTAAAGCCCCCTCCCGCGGCACGCTCTGCACGGGCGCCGCGGGCGCCTCCTGCGCTGGCTTGTCGGTCGGCTTCGGGGGCACGATAAGGTTGGCCCGGCCGGGCGCGGTGTTGGCAACCACGGCGCTGAACCTGACCGGATCCCAGAAGACGATCTCCTCCTTCCATTCGCTGGTCGGCTTGTAACCGACCTGCGAGAAGAAGGCCGTCATGCCCGAAAAACGCTCCTTCGGCCAGGACTCGACTCGCGATCCCATGAAGGTCAGGGCCACGGCGGCGGTAATGCCCTCCGGGGTCTTGTTCTGCACCGCGCGGTAGAAATTGACAGGGCCGACCCGGAAATTGCTGCCGCTGGAGGTAAGCATCTCCCGCACAAACTTGTCGTACGGCTTGTTCTCGGCGATGGACGTCCGAACCCAGCGGTGATAAGCCTGCGCGGCGTTCGGCCAGAGGTTGACGGGAAACTCCGCCTTGATTCGCAAAAGGTCGCCCCATTTCATGGCCCAGTAGTCCGCAAACTCCTCCCGCGCCAATAGCCGATCTATCAATGCGCGGCGCTTGTTCTTGTTCGGGCTTTCAATGAACTCCCTGGCCTCCTGCGCGGTGGGCAGCGTGCCGATCACATCCAAGTAGGCCCTGCGGATAAACACTGCGTCGGAACAGAGGACGGGCTTGATGCCCAGAGAGGACAACTTGGCGAAAACGAGCTTGTCCACCTGGCCGGCAGGGGTCGGCGGGACAGGACTCTCAAAAACGCTTGACGCCGACTGAGCCGTCGCAGCCCCGTGGGCAATCGCCAGGACGACCACCGCCGAAATCCATGATATCTTCCGCATGCTTCGCCGCCTCGCTGCGCTCTGTGTCTGGAAGCCGCCGGCCAGTGCGGCCGTATCGCGGGCGCGACGCGTAGAGCGATCCAGAGCCAGGTCCAGGACCGCCAGTGCGACACGGGTGAGCAACCGCCTGCGATCCATGACACGTACGTCTTCAGAACTTCTTGAACAGATGACGTAGGAAAATACGGTGTAATTCGCTAAATCAATATTAACTCATTCCATCTGACAATTCAACTGTAAATTCCTTTTTCGACATTCATCAAACGTCTCGGCTTGCACCCCGGCCTTGCCCATGAGAACGCGAGGGTTGATCTCGATTCGATCTGTGACGGTCATGAACCGTCTCCTGAACGGGTTTCGGCCTTACGACAAATGCAGATGACAGAATGCGACTCCAAATAGAATTATACCCCATTCAGATGGCATGTGCACGAAAAAACTCACCCCGCGCAGGATCACGGCTTGGCCAGCAAGCCGTGCCACCCGGCCGCAAGGGGAGGAATGACTGACCGGCGAGCGACGGCGACGGATAAGGAGGCAGGCGACGCCTGCCGGGATGGTCAGCTTCCAGGCGGAACCTGGGAACGAGAAACGGCTTCACCTACTTCGGCCATCGAGGTCGGCCAGGCACACAATACATAAGGTCGCTCGGACCGATGACATCGTTCTGTGAGACTCGAAGTACCCAAATCCAAGCATGTGTCTGTGTTACCAGTACTCTCGAAAACTCGATTTCTGACGTGCCAACAAATTTGGGCGGATGCTTTTCGTCCAACTGCTTAAACTCCCGCAAACCCATGCAGAACACATTACAGCGCGCAGGCCTGTTTGGAAAGCCGCCAAGCTCCAGAACGATATCCAACGGGCCGACTTGTCTCTGCGTTGAGCAAAGCCTCTGAGGAAGCAGGATTTCCATCATGCATCTTGGGGCGGTTATCTGACTGAGTGGTTCCCCCTCGGTGGTCAGGCGGTCAACAGATGAAGGTGTTCTGCCAATTTCGCATGAATGCTTATATAAGCCCGAAGCATGAAACGTGATCTTCGGTGCAGGCCCAGAAGGTTTTGTGAAGCATTCTTTTGGGCCGACTTCTGTTCCATCAGCATCTCGCAATCCCAGGAATGTTTCCGGCCCCACATTAGAGAAACCAAGCATGGCAGAGCCATCGTCCATGAGATTGGCCCACATGAAATCGCAGAGAATCCCATTCTTGCGTATGAATATGTGCGCAGCTTCAGGTTTTACCATAAGGACATTTCCGTTGTTGCCCGTATTCCCTCGGCATCCATAGCTTGTCATCCATCAGCATCCTCGCCCCTCACACGTAAACTCTCCGATTATACACCCACCACTCCAGCATCAGGACCGCGAAGCCGATGAGGGCGAAGAGACGCCAGAGCTCCTGGTTCATCTTCACCTTCTCCGTCTCGCGCTTGACCTCGAAGCCGCCGAAGGAAAGGGCCTCGCGGGGGGTGGTATCCGACTCGCGCGGGCTGGTCAGGTTCACGGCGAAGAGCTCGTCCGCCGCCCCAACCTGCGCGGCGCGATAGACGCCGCACCGGGCAGTGGGGAAGAAGACGGCGTCCGCGTCGCCCTCGCGCTTCAGCTCGTGCTCGCGCCCGGCGGGATCGGTGATCGTGGCCTTATCCGCGTCCTTCGCGAGGTTCACCATGATCGTCTCGCCGCTCTTGAGCTGGGCCTGCTGCGCGATGACGACCTTCTCCACGAGGTAGCGGATGCTGTTGGAGATGAAGACGGGAAAGGAGATGCGCAGCGGCCAGTTGGACTTGTAGATGTCGAACCCGACGGCGATGAGCTTGATGTCGCCCCGGTCGAGCGCGGCCATGACGGGGCCGGTCTTCGCGTCGAGGAGCGACGTCCCGCCCTTGATCGTCCGCGCCTCGGCGACCTGGACGTTGCCATAGGTGATGAACCGATTCGCCGCGTGGCGGCGGTTCCAGTCGATGATAAGCGGGGCCTGGACCGTCTCGCCAAATGTGATCTCGGGCAGGGGCGGGGCGGCGTTCATAAAGAGGTATTTGCCGGGGTCGAGCGCCTTCGGGGCGCAGCCATCGAAGATGACCATGTCGTAGGCGGGGGCGTCGAGGAGCTTGCCGTCGGCGATCATGCGCGGGCCGAAGCGCACGACCTCGACGTTCTCCTCCAGGGCCAGGGCGCGTTCGAGGAAGTAATTGCCGTCGGTGACGAGGGCGATCTTCACCTTCTCCGGGGTCTTGAGGACGGCGCGGGCGGCGTTGTCGGCCTGCAGGTCGTCATCGAGATCGAAGCGCGCCTCGATCACGCCCTTGTCGCGGCCGGCGATGTCGAAGACGATGGACGAGGCCCCGGCCGGCTCGGCGACGACCTCGCGGGCGTCGGCGAGCTTGCCGTCAATGATCAACTGGACATAGACGCGCTGGGCGCTCGTCCCGAAGTTCTGGACCTTGACGAATGCCTGGTAATGGCTCTTCTTCTCCGGCAGGCGGCGGACGTCAATGGCTGTGACGCCGACATTCTCCGACCGCTTGCCGACGCCGACATACCGGCACGCCGCGCCCTGCAGGTCGCCGACGCCGCTCTCGTCGAAGCCGCCGTCGCTGAGGAGGACGATCTCCGACGGCGGCCTGGAGAGGGCCAGCGCGCGTGCGATACGGAGCGCGTCGGTGATGCGCGTCGGCAGCTCGGTGGGCCGGACGGCGGCGACGGCCTCGCGGAGCTTGGTCTTGCTGGATGTGAAGGTGCAGGCGACGACGGGCTGGTCGGCGAAGGTCATGATCATCATGTTGTCCTCGGCCTTCATGTCGTTGATGATCCCGTCGGCGAGGGACTTGGCGTGTTCGAGGCGGCTGGGGCGGACGTCCGTGGCGGTCATGCTGGCGGAGTTGTCGAGGAGCAGGATGACGTTCATGCCCCGGACGCCCTCGGCGGCGCGGAAGGGCCGGGCCAGGGCCAGGACCAGCAGCGCGAGGATGAGAATCTGGAGCAGCAGGAGCAGGTTGCGCCGGAGCCGCTGGAAGGGGGAGTTGACGCGCATCTCGTCAATGCACTTGCGCCAGAGGAGGGTGCTGGAGATGACGAAGTCCTCGCGCTTGAGTTTGAGGAAGTAGAGTAGGATCACCACCGGGATTGCGGCGGCGAAGGCGAAATAGATGGGGACCATGAAGCTCATTTCACCAGCCCTCGCCTGCGCAGGTAGTTCAGGATCAGCCGATCAAAAGGGTCGCTCGACTTCGAGAAGACGTAACTCATGCCGGACTTCGTGCAGAATCGGTTGAGGTCGTCGCAAAAGTTCTGGACGGCGTTTTTGTATCCTTTGATCATCGGCCCGCTCATGGTGATCTCCACCTGCGAGCCGTCCTCGGCATCCACGAGGCGCAGGTCGCCGACGAGGGGGGGATCAACCTCCTCATCGGCGAGGATGTGGAAGGCGTAGATGTCCATGTTCCGCCCGCGCAGCCGCTTGAGGGCCGACTCGAAGCCCGCGGGGTCGAGGAAATCGGAGAGAACGATGACCATCCCCGGCTGGCGGTGGCGCGCGGTGAAGAGGCGGATGGAGTTTTCGAGCGACGTCTCGCCGTCGCACGTCAGGGTCTCCAAGTAGCCGAACAACTTCCGGGCCTGCCGCTTGCCGCGGCCGGGCGTGAGGGCCGATCCGATGCCCGATGAGAAGGCCGACAGGACCACGCGGTCCAGGTTGGCGAGGCCGATGTATCCCAGCGCGGCGGCGATGCGCTTGGCGTAGAGGAGCTTCGACGGCGCGCCGTAGGACATGGACTCGCTCGTGTCAATGAGGATGTAGACAAACAGGTCCTCCTCCTCGAGGAAGAGCTTGAGGAAGAGGCGGTCGAGGCGGCCGTAGATGTTCCAGTCAATGAAGCGCAGGTCGTCGCCGACGACGTAGTTTCGGTAGTCGGCGAACTCGATGCTCTGTCCGCGCTTGCGGCTGAGTCGCTCGCCCTTGATCTTGCCGCGGAAGATCTTCCGGGCCGTCAGGGTGAGCTGGGCCAGCCGGTCCATGAACTGTTTGTCAATCAGTTCTTCGTCAGGCAACGGTCGCTCCTGTCCGTGGCATTCTGGCCAAGTGTAGTAAGATCATTTTCTCACCAAGTGCGCTCACTTGTCATTCCCGCGAACGCGGGAATCCAGGCCCCCAGACACTCGTGGATTCCCGCTTACGCGGGAATGACGATTGAATGGGGCTAAGCGCTTGTTTAGAAATTGCCTCTTCATGCGGTTACACCGACGCCTCCACCTTGCGCGCGGCCTCCCTCGGCAGCTCGGCGATGATCTGGTCAACGAGTGTATCGGTCTTCATGTTCTCCGCCTCGCCCTCGAAGTTGAGGATCATGCGGTGGCGCAGCGCGCCGTGGGCGACGGCCTGGATGTCCTCGAAGGAGACGTTGTATCGCCCATCCACAAGGGCCTGCACCTTGCCGCAGAGCAAGAGGGCCTGCGCGCCGCGCGGGCTGGAGCCGTAGAGGACGTACTGCTTCACGAGCGGCGTCGCGTGCTCGCTGTTCGGGTGGGTGGCCAGGATCATGCGGGCGGCGTAGTCCTTGACGTGCGGGGCGGCGACGACGTCGCGGATAAAGCCGCGCCAATCGAGGATTGTCGGGCCGTCCATCACCTTGTTCACCTTCGGCATGGCGCGGCCGGTGGTGCGGTCGAGGATCACCTGGAGTTCGTTCAGGTTGGAGAAGGCGACGTTCATCTTGACGAGGAAGCGGTCGAGCTGGGCCTCCGGGAGGGGGTAGGTCCCTTCCATCTCGATCGGGTTCTGCGTGGCCATGACGACGAAGGGCTGCTGCAGGTCGTAGCGCGTGCCGGCGACGGTGACGGTCTGCTCCTGCATCGCTTCGAGCATGGCCGATTGGGTCTTGGGCGTGGCGCGGTTCACCTCGTCGGCCAGGATGATCTGGGCGAAGATGGGGCCTCTCTGGAAGCGGAACTCCTTCTGGCCGCTCTCGGTTTCGGTGATGATGTTCGTGCCGATGATGTCGGCGGGCATGAGGTCGGGCGTGAACTGGATGCGGTTGAACTTGAGATCCAGGATCTCGGAGAGTGTGCGCACCAGCAGCGTCTTGCCGAGGCCGGGCACGCCCTCGAGGAGGCAATGGCCGCCGACGAAGAGGCAGGTGAGGACGCCCTCGACGATGCTCTCGTGGCCGACGATGATCTTGCCGACCTCGTTTTTCATTTTTGCGAAGTCCTCGCGGAACTCCTGCGCCTTCTGCTTGACATCGGTTGACATGGGATCGCTCCTTTCCTATTGATCCTTCTTCTTGTCTTTATCCTTATCCTTCAACGCCCGCCTCTTCGCCTGAAGCAGACGCGAGGTGTATCCGTCCGCCGGTTTTTCCTCCGGCTTGGGTTCAGGGACCGCCTCCGGGGCGGCGGGCTTCGGCTTGCGAGTCGGCTCGGGCTTGACCTCCACCTCGCGCGCCGCGTAGTCGGGGACGTAGGCCCGCTCCTTCACCTCGCGCTGCTCCCGCCGCTCGACCTCGCGTTTCTCCTTCATCGCCTTGAATCGCTCGAGGGTCCGTTCGTAGTCGGACTTTGGCTGCCGGTATCTTCCGCGCAGCCTCGGGATGATGGATGCGAACCAGACGAAAATCTTCCCGTAGTCCAGCAGCACCCGCCGGAAGAAGACATCCAGCGGGAAGAGCAGGACGCTCGCCATCAGGAGCAGCGGCCAGAGGTCAATGGTCGTCACGGCCGTCTCCTCCGTCCGGCGAAAGACGTTCTCCTCCTTCGGGTCGGCGGGGAGGACCTTCCCGCCGGTGATCGCGGCGATCTTCTGGAGCAGGGCGTCGTTCGAGGCCAGGTTCAGATACTCCGACGAGTAGGCCACGCTCGCCCCCGTGGTGAAGAAGCCGAACGCGCCGTCCTTCTTCCGCGTGCCGATGTTCAGGATGTACTCGCCCACATCCTTCGCATCGAACGTCGCCTCGTATCGCCCCGGCGAAGTCTGCTCGATCTTCATCGGCTGCGACTTGAAACTCGGCGAGACGACGTTGCCCACGATGTCGAGGAAGTTGACGAACTTCCCCTCGTCGTCCACGGCATCCACGACCAAGCGGCCAGCGCCGCCCTCGGTGGCGGTCGTCACCTTCAGGCCGGCCTTGGAGCGCTCGCGGAAGGTCCACCGCATGATCTGGGCCCAGAGTTTGCCGTAGATCGGCCAGGGCAGCCACTGCGACGCCCATCGGTTCCGCGCGTCGGATGTGAAGGCGACGCTCTTGCCCAGGCCGTACTGCCAGTGGGCCAGGATCGGGTCGCGGTGGTGCGAGACGAGGGGGACCTCCGCGCGGTCCTTCGCCGTGGTGATGACGTATCCGAGGAGATTCGGGACGCCGCCGCGCTCGATGCCGCTGACGATCTCGGTGGGCACGGTGAGGCGGGGGGTGAAGGCCTCCTCGAAGATGAGCGAGCGCTGGATGACGCGGGCCTCCTTGATGAAGATCTCCGGCAGGCGGGCCGGATCGGACACGTCGTAATAGCGTCCCTTGCCTTGTTTTGCCACTTCGCTCATGACGCCCTTGTCGCGGCCGGAGTGGGGGAAGATGACGACGGTGCTGACGGTAATTTTTTTCGACGCGATGGACTGCATGAGCGACTGCGAGGGGGGCTGCGGGTCGCCGTCGGAGATGATGACGATGTGCTTCAGCGCCGCATTGACGCTGGCCAGGCCATCGCGGGCCATCGTCATGGTTGTGGCGAAGCTCGGCATGTCGCCGGGGAAGGAGCGGTCAATAATGGAGTAGAGCTTCTCCTTGTTGCTCGCCCGCTGGAGGGGGAAGATCCACTGCTCCCCGCCCATGCCATAGGCGAGGGTCCCCACGAAGTCGCGCGGGGATAGGACGCGGATGGCCTCGCGGGCGATCTTCTTCGCCCAACTGTTGCCGTCCGGAAATTCGCAGGTGTGCAGGACCAGGACCAGCGCGCCGTTGGGGAGCACCTTCTTCTGCTTCACGTCCATCGTCACGGGCAGGGCGCGCTCGACGGGGGTGTTCAGGTAGCCGCCCGCGCCGAAGGCGTCCTCGCCGCCGATCATGACGAGGCCGATGCCGGAGTCCTTCACGCACGACTCGATCAGGTTCATCTGGTCGTTGCTCAGGAACTCGGCGGCGACGTTGGAGAGGACGATGCTGTCGTAGTTCTGCAGGTCGCGGGCGGTGTGGGGAATCTCGCCCGAGCCGATGACGTCAATCCGCAGGTTCTCCGCCTTGAGCCGTTCGAGCAGGAACCCGTCGGCGTCCATCCCCTTGCCGGTGACGAAGAGCATCCGGGGCTCGCCGAAGACGGAGGTGTAATTCGAGACGGCGTTGTTCTGGGGCAGGGTGTCATTGGGCGCCTCGACGACGGCGTCGAACTTGTAGAAGCCCCCCTGCTCCAGCTTGCGCTTGATGACGAAGACGTTCTTGCCCGCGGTGAGGTTGACGTCCTGCTCGACGATGAGCGCGCCGTTCTGGAAGACCCGCACGCGCCCGGGGGTGTCCTGCTGGGAGCGGAGGGTCAGCTTGACGTCGAAGGGTTCGTCCTCCTTGACCTCGTTCGGGACGTCAATCTTCTCGGCGATGACCTCGTTGGGGTAGCGGAAGTGGAGGGGAAGGACGTCAATCTGGACCTGGTTGGCCTTCGCGTTGCGGGCCTCCTCGGCGGCGCGGCCCTTGTTTTCGTTGCCGTCGGACAGGATGGCGATTCGCTTTTGCGTATTTTCAGGGAACGACGCCAGGGCCAGGCGGATGGCCTGGCCGATGTCGGTGTGGTCGCTCGACACGACGGACGTGAGCTTGGTCAGGTCCTCCTGAACCACGGCGGGCGGGCGCTCCAAAGCGGCGTCGCCCCCGAAGACCACCACCCCCGCCGTGTCGGAGTCGCCCTTCGCCGCGAGAGTTTTGTTGATGTAGTCCAACGCCGCCGCGCGCAGGTCGTGGGGGATGCTGGCGGAGTAGTCGAGGATGTACATCACGCTCACCACGTCGTTCGACTCCGTCTGCTGGAGCTGGGCCAGGGCCAGGACGAGGAGGATGAGGATAACGACGCGGACGACGAGGGCGGCCCATCGGCGGAACGTGGAGAGTCCCGCGATGCTCCGGCGCGCCATGATGTAGGCGAACGGCAGCGCCAGGAGCAGCAGCAGCGCCCATGGATTTTCAAAACGAAATCCCATCTATGGAATATCCGTTAGTGCGAACGTCTGAATCCGGTGGTTCTCCGTGTCGGCCACGTGGATCATGTCCCCCGATATGGCCACCCCCCAGGGCTGGGCGAACATGCCCGGCTCGCGCCCCGGCATCCCCCACATGCCGATTGACTTGCCGTCGGGGGTGAACTTCTGCACCCGGCAGTTGCCGTACTCGCAGACATACACCATGCCATCGCGCCCGACGATCACGTCGTACGGGTACTTCATTCGCCCCGGCCCCGACCCCATGCCGCCGAAGACCCCGAGCAATTTACCGTCTTCGGTGAACTTTTGCACGCGGTGGTTCGCCGTGTCGGCCACGTAAACACTTCCCTTGCCGTCAAGCGCGATGGCCGAGGGGCGGCGGAACTCGCCCGGCCCCTCGCCGGGCCTGCCCCACTCCATAAGAAATTTCCCCTGGCGGTCGAACTTCTGCACGCGGTCCACCTGGCCGTAGTCGGCGACGAATACCTCGCCCTTCGCGCTTACCGCTACGTCGGTGGGGTAGGTGAACTCGCCCGGCCTCGTCCCGTAACTCCCCCATCGGCGGAGGAGCGTGAGGTCGCGGTCATAGACGTCAATCCGGTTGTTGTGCGTGTCGGCGATGTAGAGGTCGCCGTTGGGGGCCATGCCCATGCCGGTAGGCTTGCCGTTGTCCATCTGGGGGAACTGGAGGCCGCGCAGGAACGCGCCGTCGGCGGTGAAGTGTTGTAGGCGGCCGGTCTTGTCAATGACGTAAATCGAGCCGTCATGCGCCTTATCAATGACGCGGGGGAGGGAGAATCGTCCGTCCGTCGAGCCTATGCCGCCCCACACACGCCGGGGCGAGATTGTCAGCGCGGCGCCCGACGCCGGCCCTCCGCAGCCGGGGAGGGCGAGGGCGATTCCGAGCCAGCAAACAGGAGCGAACTTTAAGCAAAGATGAACGTGCTTACGGACCATCAACGGCATCTACCGGGGATAGTGATGAATGACTAATGACGAATGACTAAAGAATGCCGAATGTCTAATGCCTAATGCCGAAGAAATCGGTAAGCCAGTTTTCAATTAGTCATTCGGGCTTCGTCATTCATTCGTCATTAGTACCTTAGTGGTAAAATCCTGCTCAAAATGGTAAGGATTTTTCCTGTTTGGTTCCGGCTACGCCGGGTTATGAATTCGACATTCGTCATTTCGGCGTTTCCTTCTTGTCCCCTTCCGCCTCCTTCGGGATCTTCTTCGGATCAATGGAGTCGAAGTAGTCCTTGATCAGCCCCTTGTATCCCGGCGGTATCTCCTCCTTCGACAGGGCGTCGGCGGCGGCGTCCTTCGCGCCCTTCACGACCTCGGAGTACTCCACCAGCGCCTCGCCCTTCTTCGGCATGCCCCGGACAAAGATGCTGTCGAGGACTTCTCCCTTGTCGAGCTGGCCGCGCAGACGGGTCTTCTCCGTGGCCGTCCCCGCGTCGGTCCCGTCCTCGGAGACGCCCCCCGCGCCGGGCTTGTCATTCAATCCCATGCCCATGCCGACTTCGCCGCCCTCCTCCTGCGTGGGGAGCGTCACGCTGGGCACACCCGTCATGTCGCACTTCATCTCGGTCAGGTCGGCCAGGGCCAGGTCCATCAGCTCCATCTCCGCCAGCATCTTCTGCTTGTCCTGGAGATCCTTCATCAGTTGGTTCATGTTCTCCAGGGCCAGGGCTTGGTCGGCCATGAGGCTCTTGGCCAGCTCCTGCAGTTGCTCGGCCATCTTCTGGTCGCCCTGTTTCAGGGCCTCGGCGAGTTTCTGCATCTCCTGGGCCAGTTTCTTCATCTCCTCCTTCGACATCTGCCCGTTCTGCATCTTCGACTGCAAGTCCCGGAGGGCCTGCGCCGCGCCCTGCATGTCCTTCTGCTTCAGCTTGCTCACCATGTCCTTGAGCATCTCCCCCTCGGTGAAGCCCTGGAGCGACTCCATCGTCTTCTTGAGCTGCTCCGCATCGGCGGCGCGCTCGCGCTGGGCCTTGATCTGCTCGGCCAGGTCGGCCAGCTCGGCCAGGGCCTGGGGCTTGTCCTCGGACTGCTCGATCTTCTCCGCCATGGCCTTCATCTCGCCCACGAGCTTCTGGGCGATCTCCAAGTCCTGGATCTCGCCCATCTTCTCGAGACGCTTCGCCATGGCCTTCAGCTCCTCTGCGCGCTTGGCCAGTTCCTCCTTCTCCGTCAGTTTCTTGATCTCCTTCTCGCGCCGGCGGAGGACGTCGTACTGCGGCACGAAGGCCCAGACGATGACCAGGATCAGCGCAGCAGGCAGGAGCCATAAATACATGGAGCGCGGCAGGGCAATGGGGACCGCCTTGACGACATTCACCTTCCCCGCGTGGTCGGCGGCGTCCTCGACGGCCGCGGCGGACATGGGGCTGTCATCGCGGCGCATCTCGACGGCGGTGGCGAGGCGCGACTTCAGGCCGGTCCGCTCGTCCAGAGCGATGGCGGCGTGAAGATGCGTGGCCCGCGCCAGCGAGGTCAAGAGCACACTCACCGCAAGGGCAGCAACAACTGCGGCGATGGCGATCCACCCGGCGGGCAGGTTCAGGTAGCAGATGCGCTCGGCGAGGAGGTATGCGGCGTAGGCCGACGCCGCGGCGAACATGGCCCACGAGAGGCGGTGGAGAAACGCCGCGACGGTCATGCGCCATGCGGCGCGTTTGACGACTCGTTCGATCCGGTCCATCGTTCATCACCCCCGAAGGTGGGACATGACTGTTTTTTTAAGTATACCTTGTCATTTGACGCAAGTCAAACTCATTTGGTTCATTACGCTCACGCCTCCTCCGCGAGCTTGCGGAACCGCCGGCCGCAGAGCCGGAACAGGATAAATGCGGCGGCGCCGTAGAGCGCGAGCGCCGCAATATACCAGACCAGTTCCGGCTTGTTGTATCGCTCCAGCATCGCGACAATCCAGTATCCCGGGCTGAAGCCGAGGAAGAATTCGGCAAAATCATCCAACACGACGGACCAAGGGCCGACATTGAGCAACAGGGCGACCATCGCCGGCGCGGCCAGGATGCCGAAGGAGATCAGCAGCGCCCCGAGCGTCGCCCGCGAGGCGGTCTTCCAGTAGGCGCTGCTCGCCATCGCCACGGCCAGAAAGAACGCGCCGAACACGAAGGCGTTGGCAAGACAGTACACACACTCCCATCGGGTCAGCATGTCCAGATAGTCGAGCAGGAGGATATGTACGGCGATGAGCAGAAAGACGAGGAAGGCCCGCCAGAGGACGCCCGCCATCTTGCCGAGCAGGATGTTCCTCGGCTCGATCGGCGTCGTTAGGAGCAGGCCGAGCGTCCGGCTCTGGCGCTCCTTGGCAATCGTCCCCGACCCGCACACGACGAGGATGAGGCCCAGCGCGATATATTCCAGGCAAAGCACACCCCGCTGCGCGTCATCGTCAATGAAGATGCCCGGCTCCATTAGGGTCAGGCAGCCGCCCAGGATATAGACGACCAGGACGATGCGGATGAAGTAGGCTCGCCTGCCGAAGACGTTCGTATGGCATTCGCGCCAGAGGATCGGGTTGTCCCTGATCGGTGCGCGGGCGCGGAGGAGCTCGATCTTTCCGAGCCGGAAGGACCCGTAGAAGCGGTCGAGGGCCGACATGACCCGCGTGAAGATACGGCGCGACGGCCACTCGATGCTCCGCGGGGCCAGACGGCTGCTCAGAGACATGGCAAGGAGAAAGAACAGGCCGGTGAGCAGTCCCGAGGACGCCCATGCCTCATAGGGGACCGACCGCGGCATCTCGCCGACGGCAAAGGCAAAGTAGCACCAGACGATGTTCAGGTGGGCGAACACCTTGAAGATGTCCTCTTCGTCGCAGAGATCCACCGCTTTGCAAAGGATTCCCAGGAAGATAGGAGCGATGCCCATGATGCCCCAGATAAAGCCGTAGCTGGCCAGGACGCTCCCGGCTGTGGTGCGCAGGAGGGATGAGAAGAGGGCCGCGGCCCCGCAGCAGAGGAGCAGGAACCCGGCTATGAACCCCAGGAAGGCCAGGATGTCGCCCGCGCTGACGCCCCCGAAGAACATGCAGAGGAAGAACACCGGCACGGCGGCAGCCGTGAGCAGCGTAAGGGCCAGGATGTGGGAGATGACCCGGTGCCACAGGATCTCCGACGGGCCGAGGTCCGTCGTGAGGAGCAGCTCGAAAGTCCGGTTCTCCTTCTCCCGCGCGATGACCCCCGCCGTGAGCGCCGGCGCGACGATCCCCAGGCCGATGCTCTGGCATACGACGTAGCAGTAGAAAAGCGCCTTGCCCATCCGCGCGACCTGGGCCTCGACTTCGCCGGAGTACCCCCCATGGGGATTCACCGCGACGCCCTGGGACACCATGATGGCCCCCGAGAGGAAGGCCAGGAGGTAGAGGATGCGGAAGAGGTGCACCCGCCGGCTGCGTGCGATCCGTATCAGTTCGTCGAGGAGGACGGGACGCGACGCGATGAGTTTTGCCGTATCAATCACCACAACCCACTCTTACTCCTACTCTCTTTTCCTCCCCGCACAAATTTCGGATTGCGGAATGCGGATTGCGGAATTCATGCACGGCAACCTGCCTTCAGCATTTGCGCTTTCCTCTCCGCGCGGTCTTGATGGAAGACACGGCGATCGAGACCAGTTCGTCGGCTTCTTTCATGAGCGCGGCGAGCTTTGTTGCTTTCACCAGATTGGAATCGCACAATAACTCCAACCAGAACAGCGTCTCGTCCGCCTCCTCCTCGACGTGACCCATCTTCGACACGAAGTCCGCCGTAGACTTGGCCCGGCAGGCCGAACGGTAGTTCGCCCCAACCGATGTGCCGGAGCGAATGAGTTGCCGGGCAATTGCATCAGCCGTCCGCCCCTTGGGCAGCGCTTCGACGAGGCGTATGACACGGAGCGCGAATTGACGTGTCCTGAGTTTCATGTCGTCCGGCTTCATATTCACGTTCCTCTCCTTTCCTCAATCCGCATTCCGCAATCCCCAATCCGCAATGCGAAGCGACAAGATGCGGGTTCTACGCTCGGCCCGAAGATAGATATGTGCCACGCTCAAACTTACGTGATCTCCCTCCTTGCCACCTTGTCGAACGTCCGCACCACCAGGAGAAACATCACGCACGCCAGGACCGCATACAGGAGCAGGCAGCCCGCATAGCCGAAATAGCCCCCCATCTCCGTCATGTCCGCAATCCCTGTCCCGCGGCTCTTGAACGCATCCACGTCGAGCGGCTTGAACGACATCGCCGTCCACATCCCCGCCCAGAGGAACAGGACGACCTCGGAGTCGATCCACCACGCGAAGACGATTCCCATGCACATCGGCATCAGGAAGGCAAGCAGCAGGAGGCCGAATTGCGAGAGCGACACCGCGTGCGACGGCTTGCGCAGATGCAGGGAGCACAAGAGACTCCACGCCAGCAGAAACCCGCCGAAGACGGCGATGTCCAGCGCCAGCAGCGCCGGCGTGATCCACCCCACGAGCCGAAAGGCGGCAATCGCCGCCGCGTGGATCACAGGCAGCAGGATCAGCCACCGCAGGCGCAGGACGATGCCCCCCGCCTTCCCGCCCACGATCTCGCGCGCCTCCAGGTCCGTCAACAGGAGCATCGGGAGCGTCTTCTTCTCCCGCTCCGGCGCGATGCTCTGCGCTACCGGCCCGACCAGGACGTAGCACGCGATGAGCGTCTCGATCATGATGAAGACCCAGTGATACACGGAATTGAACACCGGCATCTCCCACGGACCCACGTAAAACGAACTGACTACGTTGATGACGACGAATATGGACGCGAGCATGGCCACCCACCACCCGGAGGCGCCCTTCGCCGTCCGCCAGGCGTGCCACATGACCGGATTGTCCCAGACACGGTCCGTCGGGCGGTCGGCCGGGCCTGCCTTCTCCGACGCCCTGCGAAAGATCGAGAACGATCTCCGCCTCGTCGTCTTCACCCGGAGCACGGCCTCGCGGTCGGCGATCTGTCGCGCCGCCATGCGGCAGAAGAGGACGAACCACCCGACGCAGACAAGGGAGGCGGAAATCCAGGCATGTTGCGCCACCCATCCGGGGACGAACCGCCCCCCGGCCGACATGTTCCCCACCGAGATGGCCCCGAACAGGGGCTGGATGAACGCAATCGCCGCGCACAGCGTCGGCGTAAGGGGGGCGTAGGTCGGTCGGTCGAGAGCGAGATCGAGAAGCTGCGTGACCGCCAGGAGAATCGGCGGCCAGATGACGGCCAGGAGGCACAGCCCCGTGGCGCGGCTGCTGGCGATGCTCGCGTTCGCGCACGTGGCCGAGTAATAAATCCCCGCCCCGCAGCAGAAGCACAGGAGACCCAGGAGGATGCTGAACTGGCCTACCACGTCCAGCCACGACACGCCCCCGAAGATCATGCACAGGAATATGACCGGCGCGACCCCGAGGACGGCGAATCCCGCCGCCGCCAGCCCGGCCATCACCTTCGCCTGCACGATCTCTAAGTCGCTCAGGTCCGTCACCAGCAGGAGCGGGAGCGTGCCCTTGTCCTTCTCGCGGGCGAAGAGGCCGGCCGCGAACCCCGGCACGACGAAGACGATTACGATCCACGCCGTGACTATCACGCTGTAGAAAATTCCGTTCCCCATGTCGGAGATCACCTTCGCGGGGTCCTGCGAATAGACCATTGCATCTTGCGCGATCAGGATGGCGATGCCGGCTGCACCAGCGGCGAAGAGGAGGAGGAAAAAGCGCCCGATGAACGTCCGCCTCCGGTGCGCCATGCGGTGGAGTTCGTAGCGAAGGACGGGGTTGCGCAGCAGGGCCCTCACGCATCACCCTCCGTATCCGCGGGCGCTCATCTCGGCCGGGGCCCAGCCGGTGGGGGCCAGGCCCTGCTCGATCTCCTCCCAGAGCGACCGCGCCGCCCCCATCGTGATGGCGGCGTAGAGGACCAGCGACGCGGCGTGGCCGAGCATGAAGAGCGCGCTCTCCGATCCCCCCTTGCTCCAGGACAGGGCGGCGCAGACCCAGACTGTGGGCGAGAGCACCAGCGCCAGCGGCCCGAAGAAGAGGGCCGTCACGGGCGAGATCAATATCCCCGCCAGCATGAGCAACGTCCGCCGCCCCGCCGAGCGCCGCGTGTCGCTCTTGGCTGAGATGGTCAGCGTGGCCACCAGGAAGAATCCCCCGAAGACGAGCGTATTGAGGGCCGTCCACATCACCACGATGCCGTCGAATATGCCCGCGCAGAAGGCCGTCGCGGCGTGGAGCGTGGGGAGGAGCCAGAAGAACATCGTCCCCCGCACCACCCCGGCGATCTTGCCCCAGAAGATCTGCACCGGCGTGAGCTGGGTAAGGAGCACCAAGTCGAGCGTGCCCTTTTCCCGCTCGCCCGCGAAGGCCGACGCCCCGCGGTCAATGACGCGGGCGAAGAGGACGAACGTCTCCACCACGATGGCGATCCAGTGATACCACTCGTCGGTGGCCTTGACGGCGGCGAAGCCCATGACGACGAGGAAGAGGCCCATGCCGAGGAGGAGCCACAGGACCCACCGGAGCGTCCGGGCGGAGTGGGCCTCGCGCCAGAGGACGGGATTGTCCCAGACCTGCTGCGTGGGCCGCCCCCGCCGCAGGGCCGCCGCCCCGGGGAAGAGGGCCCACCGCCGGGCGGTGACGTCGAGCACCGCCGCGCGGTCGCGCAGGGCCAGGCTCGCCCCATAAATGCCCACCCAGAACGCGGCAATCCCCAGCAGGGAGCAGACAATCCACCCCGACGCGCCGGGCACGCTGCCCGCCACATTGGAGACCTTTTCCGTGAGCACATATGCGGCGATCGGCGGATTGAAGTACGGCGCAGCGGCCCACATGCGGTCGCCGAACTGCGTGGCGTACCTAGCCAGCTCCGATCCCTTGGCCGCGGACTGGGCGATCAGGGTCGCCGCGCCCACCGATCCCGGGGGGATGAGAAGGATGAGCCACGTGAGGGCGAGGGCGATCTTGTTCGCCGCGCCGGTGTCCGGGCTGATGGCCGAGGCGAAGATTCCCACCCCGCAGCAGAAAAAGAACGTGGAGATGATGAGGCAGAACCGGCAAAGCATTTCGAGCCAGTCCACCCCGCCGAAGACCAGGCAGACGAACAAGATCGGCACGGGGGCCAGGAGAGTGGAGGCGAGGATGATGGCCTGGGAGAGGAGCTTGTGCTGGATGATCTCGCGCTCGGTGAGGGCCGTGACGAAGAGGAGGCCGAGGGTCTTTCGCTCCTTTTCAATCGCAATCAGCCCTCCCGCGAAGGCTGGCGTCACGATGACCACCGCCGCGCCCATGGCGATGGTGAAGACGTGGAAGAGCGTCCGGCCTAACTGGGGATACACCGTCTCGGCGGGTCTGGAGGGAGAGACCGCCATCTCGGCGAGGAAGAGGCCGACCAGTTCGACCGCGAGCAGGGCCGCGATGTAGCCAAAGCGCAGGATGAACCAGCGCTTCGCCTTCGCGGCGCGTTCAAGCTCGTAGCGCAGGATTGGACTGGTCAGCGAGCCGATCACGACACAATACCTTTCGTCAGGTGCTTGAATCACATGGGGTGGGCGGTCCGCCCATATCCGTCATGCCCGCGAAAGCGGGCATCCACGTTCCCTCGTGAATTCCCGCTTGCGCGGGAATGACATCTGCCGGGCCAACGGCCCACCCTACACTACGACACAATGCCCTTCGTCAGGTGCATGAACGCCAGTTCGAGGCTCGCCTCGTCGCGCTTGATGGACTCGATCTGGAAGCCGTTTTTCACCAGCAGGTCGGCCACGAGCGCCGGGCCGCTGTCCTTGCCGTTCAGCTCGATGACGATGCCCCCCCCATCGTCCTGGCGGGCCTGGGCGACGGCCTCGTGCCGGCTCAGGAGTTCCACGGCCTCGGCGGAGCGATTGACCAGGCTCACGTGGATGACGTTGTGCCGGGTGGCCTGCCGCATGATCTCCTTGATGGGGCCCTGAGCGATGAGGCGGCCCTTCTCGATGATCCCCACGTGGCTGCACATCTCGGCGAGTTCCGTGAGGATGTGCGACGAGATGAGGATCGTCTTGCCCATCTTGCCGAGTTCCTTGAGGAGGGCGCGGATCTCGATGCGGGCGCGCGGGTCGAGGCCGCTCGCCGGCTCGTCGAGGAGGAGGACCTCCGGGTCGTGCAGGAGGACCCGCGCCACGCCGAGGCGCTGCTGCATGCCGCGGGAGAGCGACTCCACGAAGGCGTCGCGCTTGTCGCCGAGGTCGGTCAGCTCGAGGATGTCGCGCACGCGGGCGTCGCGCTCGGGGCCGGTGATGCGATAAGCCGCGGCGAAGAAGGAGAGGTATTCGGTCACCTTCATGTCCTCATAGACCCCGAAGAAGTCGGGCATGTAGCCGATGTGGCGGCGGATGAGTTTGCCCTGGCGGACGACATCGTAGCCGCAGACGCTGGCCGTGCCGGCGGTGGGTTTGAGGAGGGTGCTGAGGACCTTGATGGTGGTGGTCTTCCCCGCGCCGTTGGGGCCGATGAAGCCGTAGACCTGGCCCTTCTCGATCTTCATGTTCAGGTTGTCGAGGGCGACGACGTCTTTGTAGTGTTTGGTCAGATAGCGTGTCTCGATCACGTTCGTGTCCTCCTGTGCAAAGCAGGGTACGGCTTGTCCCGCCGCCAATTGTCATGCCCGCGAAGGCGGGCATCCACGCCGCGCCGTGGATTCCCGCTTGCGCGGGAATGACATCACTCTCCCCCCATTTTCCACTTTCCGAGCGTTCTGGTGGGCCATAGGCCCACCCTACGTCTATTCCTCCGGCGCGCCGACATCCAGGACCTGGCGGATGAAGGCGATCTCGCGGTCCTTGTGGTCCCATCCGTCCACCGTCACCTCATGGAGCGGTTCGGTTATCTCGGCGACAAGGATCGCCTTTCCGCGCATTAGGTAATGCCCCAGATTGGTGACGCTCGTGGCCTGGCCGCGGCGGATGCGGACCTGTTTATTGTTTTTCCCCAGATCGGGGAAATTATAGCCATAGGGGTTCTTCTTCTGCAGTTCCTTCAACGTCTCCGCGTCAAGCTCCATGTCGCGATTCCGAAACGCCGCAGCCGCCGTCATGGCCAGGAGGGTGTCGAAGGCGTTCTCCTCGTTTTGATACGCATAATAGGGGTTGTGCTCCTGGAAGGCCCGGTTCGTGAGGAGTTTCTTCATCGGCAGCGTCTTGGTCCGGTCGCCGATTTCCATCGCGTCTCCGAGCCGGGTCTTGGCTCGCTTGTCGGTGAGGTAGTAGATTCGGTCCCCAAAGAGGATCGCCGCCTTGCTGATGGTGTAGGGGGTGGTGTTGCGCAACTCGCCGGCCAGCACGCGGCCGCGCCCGCCCTTCAGGAGCGCCGTCAGGCCCGTTTGGTTCCCCTTGCGCCAGTAGGCGCGGAACTGCTTCGTGCTCCAGATATTCATCTTGGCGCGGACGTCCCACTGCGAGGGGTCTTCGTTGAGCGTCACGCCTTCGGTCACGAAGAGCATGCGCTGCGCGCCGACGCCCGACGTACCGGTCAGCTCGTTGAGAAACGTGTCCGGCGCGATGGGAAGGGTGTACTCGCCGTTCTTGGGGGAGAAGAGGCTGAAGTAGGTCGTGCCGCAGCCCTGTTTCGTCTCCGGGTCCACGTCCATGACGGACAGCTTGTTGATGAGCATGTCCCCGCCCTTGGCCGAGTAGGCCAGGACGTACCCGGCCACGGAGAAGGCGACGATATACACGGGGAAGGTGATCCAGGTGAGCGCGAGCCGCCCCATGCGCCGGAGGACGAAGTAGTCCACCGGCCCGGCCACGACGACATACGCGACAATGAATAATGCGACCCAAAGGAAGGACAGCCGGCTGCCCCCCCGCCGGAGGAACGACGTGAGCGCGACGCTCGGGTCGCACTGCATCGGGTTCTCGGTCTCCGTGGTCTTGGCCACGCTTAGGAGATCGCGCCAGAAGGTTACGCTCGGTCGCCATTGTCGGAGCGCTGGCTCGCCCGGGTCGAAGGCGAGGAAGACGACGCGGCCCACGCCGTGTCGTCGTTCGACCACGAGGGGCAAAGGCCCCTCCGCCGCCAGCACCGTTCCCCTCGGGTGGCTCGTCTTGCAGATGACGAGAGGGGCCTCACCCTTCCACGCACCGCAGAGCGGCGCCAGTCCGTTCATCTCGGTTACCTGCATCGAGTCCTCGATCGTCACGGGGAGGAACTCGCGGTAGAAGGGGTGGTTGAGGTATTGATACTTCCCGCCGCCGACGAGAACCAGCGTCCCTCCTCGCGTCAGCCACTGCCGGATGGCGTCCTGCCCGGCAAGGGAGAGGGTGTTGGCGTCGAGGTCGCTGAGAACAAGAGCGTCCAGGCCCGACAGGCCGATCCAGTGGTCGGGGGCAGAGGCCGGGGCGATGGGCACGACCGATGCCTCGATCCTGATGTTCTCCTTCTCCTCCCCTGCGGCGGCAACGATGGGTTTGGTGGGACCGCAGAAGCCGATGAGCATGTCCTCCTCGGGGAGGTCGGGGGCTTCTACGTCGAGCTTGTCAATTTCGCGCCCGCGGTTGTCGAGCATGGTTACGCGGAAGGTGGTCACGCCCGCCACATCTACGGTCACATAGAGGAAATGGCGGAAGGCGCCGGTCCCGATGTGGGCCGTCTTGCGGGCGGCGCTGCGGGTCTCCGGGGTCTTCGGGTGGGCAACCAGCTGGACCGTAACGGGTCCGCCCTTGTTGGCGACGACGACCTCGATAGGGATGATTGATCCCGGCCTATATCGCCCCCCCAGGGCGGATTTGGCCTCGGAGAGGCGGAGTTCTGGATCGCCCTGGGCGTGGCAGGCCGGCTGGTGGAGGAACCCGCAGGCAAGGAAAATCCCCCAGAGCAACCGTCTGAGAGCCCTTCGCGCCGAGCCTTGCGTCATGTCACATCTCCCCCGGCTGAGAAAAACCTGCCGGAATCATCGGAGTGCCTTCTGCGCCCCCACGCGCCCATACACACACCCACACCTCTCTACGAGCGGAGAGGGAAGTAAATTTGTCAATAATTCAGGTTAATTGAATTATGACATGCAAAAGGCTCTTAGTCAAATCCAAACCGGTCTCCGTTGCAGACGGGACCAGCGGCGGCGCGCCCGGTTATCCCCGCGGGGCGGATGGCTTCATTTGTAACTTGTTTGTCACAAAGATCAGATTTTCAGCTTGCTCATAAACCCCACCCACCTCGCCCCCAGGCCGTTCAGGTCCTCCCCGAAGCAGGAGATGAAATCCTTCACCCGCGCTTCGGGCGGATAGGGCGCGTTGTCCGGACGCTGGCGGAGGACCTGGAGGTATTTGACGAAGGCGGCCGGGTGCTCTTCCAGGAGGTAGTAGGTGAGGGCCCAGGCCACGGCATAGCCGGCGAGGATATTGTTCTGGCGGCCGACCCGGAAGCAGTTGTCGTTCACGAGTACCGCGTTGATGGGCGGCAGGTTGCTGACCCTTCGGTAGACATCGAGCCGCTCCTTGTTCAGCCGGCCGGCCCCGTACCAGTGGCCTTCGTTTGCCACCTCGAAGTACATGGCGATGCCCTCGACGACCCAGACCGGGTTTTGCGCCGATGGATTGAGCAGCCCCAACTCGAAGGTGAGCTGGTGGGTGGCCTCGTGGACGGTGACGGACACGTTTTGGTCCACCTTGCTCTGCAGGGAGAGCTTGCTCTTGTACTCCTGGAGCCTCTTTTTGCCGTCCCTGGTCAGCCGGCTGTAGGGGATGGAATAGACCTCCTTCCGGATGGCCCTGAACTGCGCGTCGTTCAGCGCGTCGTAGAAGATCATGCGGCGCGTGGGTTGGGAATAGAGACCGGCGGACATGACGAGACCGTCGGGAATGTACCCGCCCGGCGGAGGCGGGCTGCGCTTCTGGCCGACCTGGAGGTAGCCGACGAAGTCCTCCCGGCTGTCGAGCAGGACCACGTCGAGTCGGTCGGAGATCACGCTGAGCTTGAAGCCCTTTTCCTCGAAGAAGCGATAGAAGCGCTCGTAGGTCTTCTCGAAGAGGACCGCCCGCCGCCGGAGGAACCCCGGATCGCAGTTATAGCATACCCGGTAATGCGGGGCGTGGTGCAGCTTGAAGGCGGGGCCGAACTCGGCGAGGATCCTTTTCCCGGCCTCTTCATTGACGGGCAGGGACTTGTCGTATTTCTGGTACTCGTAGAGGTCGAGCTGCGCCTCTTCGTGGTCCGGATTGATCTGCAATGCCTTTTCCAACAGCCGGCCGTACTCCGGCATCAGGTCGTGTTCCCTGCACCAGACGGCGAGTTCATAGTGGGCTTCGGCGTCATCAGGTTTCAGTTGACCTACGCGCTCGGCATAGACCTCCTGCGCGGATTTCTGCTTCTCGACCTTCGCCACCAGCGACTTGGGGAACTTGACGGACGCCCCTCCGGTGGTGGTGATCTTGATGTAACCGCCCTCTTCCTCAGCGTTCCCCTCGACTGTCTTGCCGTTGGTGAGGTGGACGATGTCGGCGACGCCGAGACGGGCGGCCAACAGCGCCGGGAACACGATGAAGATGATGCTGCGCAACAGACTATGCCTCATGGCTTCATCTCGGCCGCTTTGGCGGCTTCGCCTCCGGCTTCTTCGCCTTGTCGTATCCCGGCCTCCCGCAGGTGGGGCACAGGGCCATGTTCTCCGGCCAGCCCTCCACGATGGCGGGTTCGCCCTCGCGCTGCACCAGGATTGACACCTCGTCCGGTCCCGTCTTGAGCACTTTTCCGTAGATCGTAATCATTGACCCCGGCCGGTTCGGCGCGCCGGGCGTGAGGGAGTAAAAGACCGAGAGCGTCTCGGCATTCTCTTTGGTGTCTGCAATCGTGAATTTTGCGAGTCCGCGGTAGGCGGTTGCCTGGATGGCGAAGGTGCTGCCCTTGCCCGTCGTCGAGGGGACCTCCCGCCCCGCCACGTCGGTCAGGTCGCCCATGTAGGTCAGTAGCGCAATCGTCTGGCCCACCAATTTATTCTTGTTCACCTGGAACTGCAATTCCGTCACGATCTCGTACTTGTCCTTGCACTCGGCGGGCGCGGCCCATGCGCACAGGGCCCCGACCACCGCCGCCACACATATCGTTCTCATGTTCCCTCCTTCCTTGTCGGCGCTCGCCGATTCTCACATCGTCACCACGACCTTCAGCGTCTCATCGGGGCGGCCCACGCGCAGGTCGAAGGCCTCGGGCGCGCGGGAGAGCGGAAACTCGTGCGAGATGATCGGACGCAGCGTTAGCTTCCCCTGCCTCAGCAGGCGCACGTTTTTGGCATACTCGTCAATGTGAAAATACCACGATCCGCGGATGTTCTTCTCCAACTGCCCTTTCGCCTGCGGCTGCCCCGCCAGCAGGACCAGCGTGCCATCGAGCCGCAGGCTGTCATACGCCGCCTGAGCCACCGAATCCACCGGCGCGGCGTTCAGGCAGACGTGCATCCCCTCCCCGTCCGTCAGTTCCTTGAGGCGCGCGACCGCCGAGCCGCCCTCCGGGTTGATGGTGACATCGGCCCCCAGACTTTCCGCCGCGCTGCGCCGGTTCGCCAGCGGGTCCACGCCCACTACCAGGGGCGCCCCCAGCGCCTTCGCCCCCTGCACTCCGCCCAGCCCCACCGGCCCCAGCCCCCACACGGCGACCGTCGTCTTTCGATTCACGCCGCCGCGCCTCAGCCCATGGATCGGCGTGCCCACGATGTCAATCAGCAGGCTCGCCTCGGCGAAGGACACCCCCTTCGGCATGGGCAGCAGCCGGTTCCACGGCGCGGCAACATACTCGGCGAAGCCGTTGACGATGGACGTTTTCTTCGCGCAGTAGCGGTAGTTGCGTTGACGGCAGTGGACGCACTTGCCGCAGGACCGGATGCCGTAGATCACCACCGGGTCGCCGACCTTCCACTTCCTGCACTTCTTCCCGACCTCCGCCACCTCGCCGGCCACCTCATGGCCCGTGATGCCGGGGCCGAACGAATCGGGACCCTCCGCCTTCCACGTGTTCGCGTCCCACGCGCAGATGCCGCAGGCCCTGATACGCACCAGGCAGTCCTCGTCCACGACGGCGGGGACGTCCACGTCCACAATCTCCCCTCGACACGGTCCGGTCTTCTTCAACGCCTTCATTTTCTTGCTCACCAAATCCCTCCTTCAGTTTCACTCTGCCGCGGCCTGGCCTTCTTCGGTCAGGAAAAACTGTCGAAGGTCTTTCAGGCAGCGCTCGCAAAAGGGTCCGTACTTGAAGCGGTCCATCGTCAGCACCTCCCAGTCCTGGGGGGTCTTTTCCGGATACCGCATGACGCAGTCGTGCGTGCAGTGGAGGCCCCATCGGCGGTCCAGGTCGTCCCGGCCATTCTGCGGCACGCCGAACACATGGGCCAGTTGATGCATCACCACCGTTTTCAGGATCGTGAAGCGATGGCTGCCCAGCCGGTGCGTTGAGATGGCCGCGCCCACGTCGGCCCGGGCGATGGCGACGATGAAGTCGTCGGGCCAGTCGGGCTGGGCGGTGTAAAGGTCCTCGTCGAGGATCAGGATGTCGTAGTGATCGCCCAGCAGTTCCGACCGCCGCCAGGGCTCCTCCTCGAGGAGTGTGAGAATGATCTCTCCGTTGACCTGCATCCGGGACTGGTCCCACGCGCTGGCCACATACCAGTCCACGCTGAGGAAGGGCACGAGGGCGTTCTCCTCGCTGCGCCACTGGGCGTGCCGCCAGCAGCCGTAGTCGTGCAGGGGGACGGCCCTCGGCACGCGCGCCAGGGTCATAACCTCCATCACGGCGTCCACCGCGGCCAGCCGCTCCGGACGGAGAACGGCGCTGTCCAACAGGTTGATGGGTTTGATTCTCTTGTGCGTCATTGCGGCCCGTCGCCTCGAAAGCCAGCCTGCGCTCCTCCCTATTGTATGTCATATCGCCTCCGAATCCAAAGGCTTTTCCGCGCCCTTTCCATCCCCCGCGGACGCGGAAAAATCCATGTCTCGCCGCAGGGTACGCGGAGCACAGCCAAGACATTTCATTTTGTCGCCCCCCCGTGGTATGATGCGTGTGACATGGTCATTGACGGTGAGTGAGATGCGTGTACGATTTATCCTCGGCAGGGCCGGAATGGGCAAGACCCGATACTGCCTGAATGCGATCCGCGAGGAGTTGAAGCGGTCGCAGACAGGCCCGCCTCTCCTCTTCCTCACACCCGAGCAGGCCACCTTCGAGATGAGCCGGGCCCTGCTGAGGGAGGGAGACGTTCCCGGCTACTGCCGAGCGCACGTCCTCTCGTTTCGCCGGCTGGCCTACCATGTCTTCGCCGAGGTCGGCGGCCCCGCCCTCCCCGCCGCGGGCGACCTGGCCAAGCAGATGATCCTCGCTCGCATCCTCGAAAAGAACGAGGAGAAGCTCCAGGTCTTCCGGCGATCCGCCCGGCGGCCCGGCATGGCGGCGACGCTCGCCTCCGTTGTCACCGAACTGCACCGATACCGATGCGGCCGGGAGCAGATCGAGGAGCAGATGCTATCGCTGGAGGAAGATGACAAAGGCGATTCGACGCTTTGCCTGAAACTCAAGGACATCCTCCTCATCTGCGACGCCTACCACGCATGGCTGGCGAAGTCGGGCCGCTACTCGGACCCCGATGATTTCCTCGACCTCCTGGCCGACAAACTGCCGGAGAGCACGTTCGCGCGCGGGGCGCATGTGTGGGTGGACGGTTTTGCCGGGTTCACGCCGCAGGAACTCCACGTGCTGGAGAGGCTCATGGCGCAGGCCGAGGAATTCGAGATCGCCCTCTGCCTCGATCCGGCGGCGCTCCGCTCGCTGCCGGACTCCCCCCGCGACCTCCGACCGACGCGCCTCTTTCACCAGACGGAGGAAACCTATCTCCGCGTGATGGGGATTTGCAGAGGGGCGGGATACGACGTTGAACAGGTCAAGCTGCCGCGCACCGGGCAGTCCACGCGCTTCGACAGCCGCCCCGCCTTCGCCCATCTGGAGCGGCAGATCTTCAGCATATCCCGCGCCCCCCAGAAGGGGCGGCCCGAAGGGATCACCCTCGCGGAGGCGGCCAACCCCCGCGCCGAGGTGGACGCCGTCGCCCGCACGATCCTGACCCTATGCAAGGACCACGACTACCGCTACCGCGACATCGCCGTCATCGTCCGGGACTTCGCCGGCTATCACGAGCTGGTGAGCGCGTGTTTTGCCGACTACGGCATCCCATATTTTCTTGACCGGCGGCGCGAGGTAACGCACCACCCACTCATCGAGCTGGCCCGGTCGGCGGTGCGCGTCGCCGCGGGGGACTGGCCCTCCGAGGATGTCATCCGATTTCTCAAGACCGACCTGGCGCGCGTCCCCCGGCGGGACATTGACCTCCTCGAAAACTATGTCCTCGAACACGGCATCGAGGGGACGCGGTGGTACGACGACGAGGCGTGGCGCTATCGGCGGGCGCGAAATATCGAGGAGATCCCCGAATACCGCGAGGGCGACGAGGCGATCGCCGAGATCAATCGCATCCGCGACGAGGCGACGAAGTTCCTTCGCGCCTTCTGCGAGCGACTGACGGGAAAGGAACATTCTGCGCGCGAGAGGATGGCGGGACCTCCCGGACCCCGCGCGGCGCGGGGCGACCTCCGGGAGGTCGAATGTTCCGCGCGCGAGAGGACTGAGGCGCTCTTCGGCCTGCTGAAGGACCTGAAGGTTGCGGAGCAGATCGAGGCCTGGCGAGAAGAGGCCGAGATGTCGGACCGGTTGGACGAGGCGGCGGAACTCGCCCAGATTTGGAACGATCTGCTCAATCTCCTCGACGAACTCGTCAAGGTCCTGGGCGACGAGACCATGAGCGTCGCCGACTACGCCGACGTGTTGGATTCCGGCCTGGAGGGGATGACTCTGGGCCTTGTCCCGCCTGCCCTCGATCAGGTCCTCGTCGGGTCCATTGACCGGTCGCGCCACCCGGACTTGCGGGCGGCGCTGGTCATCGGCGTCGGCGAAGGAGTCCTGCCGAAGGTCCGGATGCAGGACCCGATCTTCACCGATCGCGAGCGCTACGATCTGGCCGAGGGGGGCCTCCAGCTGGGACCGACCTCCGAGGAACAACTATACCGCGAGCGGTTCCTGGGTTACATCGCCTTCACGCGCCCGCGGGACTTCCTGTGGATCAGCTATCCGGCGGCGGACGGGGCGGGAAAGAGGTTAAACCCATCCATCTTTATTGAAGAGGCGCGGCGACTCTTTCCCGATCTGGAGACCGCAAAATTCGGCGCGACAGAGCCGCGGGAAACGCTCGACGCCGTCTGGAACGAGTCGCACCTGGCCGCGGCCGCAGCGCGGGCCTTCCGCGTCGGCGGAGAGGGGGGCGACGATTGGCGCGCGGCATACAACGAAATCCTTGCAGGAACGAAGGCGGACCATCCCGGCGCTGCGCGAATCCTGAGCAGTCTGTTCTACTCCAATGCGGCGGAAACGCTCCCCGCCAGAACCGCGCGGCAAATCTACCGGGACAACATCCTGGTCGGCAGCGCGTCGCAGTTCGAAACCTACCGGGCGTGCCCGTTCCAATACTTTGCACGCTACGTCCTCGGCCTGGAGAAGCGGGAGCTGTTCGAGCTGTCGGCCATTGATCTGGGGTCGCTCTACCACGGGGTGCTGAAGCGCGTCTTCGACTGGGTCATCCAGGAGGGGATAGACCTGGCCGCCATCAATCCGGCGATGGTGATGAAGCAGGTGGACGAGGCCGTGGAGGCCCTCGCCCCTAACCTGAAGAGCGAAATCCTGCTCGGCGATGGACGCAGTGAATACGTGAAAAACGACAGCCGCCGCCTGCTCAAGGACCTCCTGTCGGCGCTGCGGCGCCAGGCAAGCGACGCCGATTTCAAGCCGGCGGCGTGCGAGCTGAGTTTCGGCGGCGCGGACGCCGACCTGCCCGCGATCGAGTTCGGCGACGGCGTCAAGGTGAAGGTCCGGGGGCGGGTTGACCGCGTGGACATCGCCGCGTCCGGCGCACGGAAGCTGGTCCGCGTCATTGACTACAAGTCCACGGGCGGGCCCGTGCCGCTCTACCTTCTTGCGTCGGGGCTGCACCTGCAACTGCCCACCTACCTGATCGCGCTTCGGGAGAAGGGGCAGCGCAAGTTCGGGAAAGGGCTTGTCCCCGCCGGGGCGTTTCTCCAGCCCATCCGCCCAAGCGGGGCGGGCGACATCCCGATGGAAGGCGCGAATGAAGTGCCTCCTCTGGGCGAGCAGCCGGAGCGATACAAGGCGCGCGGGTTCTTCGACGAGCGTTTCGCGGGCGCGCTGGACCGCGCCGTGGAGCCGGGCAGGTTCAGCCGCCACTTCTCCTTTCAAGTCCTCAAGGACGGGAAAGGATTTCGGAAAGACGGCGACCAACTCCCGGCCGGCCTGCTCGACGCGATCCTCGACCTCGCCGAGCGGCACATCAGGGACATCGCCGGGCATGTCCTCGCCGGCGATGCGCCGATCACGCCCTATCGCATGGGGACGGAGACGGCGTGCGCCATGTGCGACTACCACGGCGTGTGCCGGTTCGAGGCCGTGCACAATCGGTACCGCGATATTCCCAGGACCCCGAAGGAAGAGCTGACTGTGCGCCTGGCCGAAGGCGCTGATGCATTATGGCAAGAGATGAGTCAAAAGAAAAGCGAGTGAAGCCCACGCCGCGACGCACGGCCGCGCAGGAGCGGGCCGTCCGCACGGCGGGGAAGAGCGTCCTCGTCTCCGCCTCGGCGGGCACCGGCAAGACGCGCGTGCTGGTGGACCGATGCCTGCGGCTCGTGCTCGAGGACGGCGTTGATCTGGACCGGCTTCTGGTGGTCACCTTCACCGACGCCGCCGCCGCGGAGATGCGCGAGCGAATCCGGCGCGAGCTTCGAGCGGCTGTGGAGAGCGATCCGTCGTCGGAGCGCCTCCGCGCCCAGCTTCTCTTCCTCGACCGGGCCCAGATCTCGACGATCCACGGCTTCTGCCTGAACACCCTCCACGAGAATTTCCACAAGATCGGCCTGGACCCCGGCTTCACGGTCATTGACCCCGACGAGGCGGACCTGCTCAAGAAGGAAGTCGCGGTCGGCTTGTTCGACAGCTACTACCTGCGCAAAGACGAGCGGGGCGGACAGTTCCAGCAACTCGTGTCGTGCTACGGCGGGCGCGACGCCGACGCCGACCTGCGGGCGCTGGTCATCGCCCTGCATGACTTCAGCCACAGCCTGCCCGACCCACAGGCGTGGCTGGCGAAGGCGCGGGAGACCTACACCCAGGCGGCGGCCGCGGAGCGGCTCGACGACACTTTCTGGTTCCCAAAATTCAAGGAGCATGTGGTGCGGGAGCTGGAGGCCGCGGCGATAGAGTTCGAGTTCGCCGTGGAGGCGCTCAAGGGTTCGCAGTTCGAGGCGGCCTATGGGCCCGTTGCGGAGGAGCGGCGGGAGACGGTCCGGCAGTGGATTCGCAACATCGAGAAGGGGCGTCTTGAGGATGCGTGTCACGAGATACGAAACCATGAATTCGGGCGGCTGCCGAGCCTGCGAGATGTTGATAAGGAAGAGAGGGAGGAGGCCCAGGCCCTTGTCCATCGCGGAAAGGACCGAATCGTAAACCAGCTTCAAAAGGGGCTTTGCGCGGACGACTTCGAGGCCATGCTTGGACTTTTTGCCCTTGTCGAACCGCATGTGACGCTCCTCGTTAATCTCGTCGGCGAGCTCTCGGATCTATACAAACACGAGAAAGAGGCCCTGCCGGCGGTGGACTTCAACGACCTCGAGCAGCACATGCTCGAGTTGCTCCGACAGGAGGACGCGGTCCGCGCGCTCCGCGACCGGTTCGAGCACGTGCTGGTGGACGAGTACCAGGACATCAACCCCGTCCAGGACGCGATCCTGGCGACAGTCTCACGTATCGCCGATCCCGAACGGCCCGGCAACCTGTTCGTGGTCGGCGATGTGAAGCAGAGCATCTACCGCTTTCGCCTGGCCGAGCCGGAGATCTTCATTCGCAAATACGAATCCTATCAGGACGACGGACCGGAGACAGCCCGCCTCCACCTGAAGGAGAACTTCCGCGCCCGCGATGGTCTCATCGCCGCCGTCAACGCGGTGTTCGATCAGATCATGCTGCCGGAGGTCGCCCGGGTCGCCTACGACGAAGGCGCGCGGCTGGAATACGCCGCCGACTATTCCCCAGCCTCCGCCGGAGCGCCGATGGAGTTTCACGTCCTGGATATTCCAAGCCGCCGACGGCGGTCCCATGCTGAAGATGAGGACGAAACCGGTGCAGGGGACGGGCAGACAGAAGACGCAGACCTCGACAAGATCGAGGCCGAGGCGCGATTCGTCGCCGATCGGATCGAACGGATGGTCGGCGACGGCAAGGCCGAATTCACGGTGCGCGACATTGAATCCGGCGAGGACCGCGACGCGACCTACCGCGACATCGTCATCCTCCTGCGGACCACGCGCGACCGCGCCCTTGCCTACTGCCAGGCCCTGGCCGAGCGCGGCATCCCCGCCCACTCCAACCTGGCGAGCGGGTACTTCACCTCGATGGAGATCGAGGACATGCTCAATCTCCTCCGGGTGATTGACAACCCCCGGCATGACATTCCCCTCGCGGCCGTCCTTCGTTCGCCCCTCGTGGGGCTACGGGAGCCCGAGCTGGCAGGGATACGACTCGCCGACAGGGAAGGCGACTTCTACCAGGCCACTGTTGCTGCGGCAGGGAAGGGGGATGCGCTCGGCGCAAAGTTGCAGGGTTTCCTCAGCAACCTCGACGGTTGGCGCTCCGACGCCCGTCGCAGGCCCCTGGCCGAGCTGATCTACCGGCTCTACACCGACACGGGGTATCTGGATTACGTGGCGGGTCTGCGCAACGGCGCACAGCGGCAGGCGAACCTCCTCCGCCTCCACGACCGCGCCTGTCAGTTCGACCGGTTCGCCCATCACGGCCTGGCGCGGTTCCTCAACTTCGTCGAGGACCTGATTGAGGCGGGGTCGGACTTCGGATCGGCGCCGGCCCTTTCCGAGGCGGAGAACGCCGTGCGCGTGATGAGCATCCACAAGAGCAAGGGCCTCGAGTTCCCCGTCGTCTTCCTGCCCGACCTGGGGAAGCGGATCAACTTCGCCGACTGCCGGGGGGACCTCATCTACGACCGCGAGCATCTGATCGGGGCGCGGGCCTTCGATGTGGAACGCGGGGTCGCGCACGCCTGTCTGTCCCACCGAGTTGCCTCGCGCCAGTTGCGGCTGCACACGATCGCGGAGGAGATGCGCGTGCTCTACGTGGCCATGACCCGCGCGCGGGAGCGCCTCGTGTTAAGCGCCGGGGCGGATGCCGTGGCGGTCGGCGCGAAGTGGGGGCCGGTCCTCCGAGGCGCGAAGACCGTCCCCGCCTTTGCCCTGGCCGAGGCGGTGTCGATGCTCGACTGGCTCTGGCCGGCGCTCGCGGGGATCGAGGGCGGGGATTTCGCCATGACGAAAATCCATACCGGAGAGGATGTTGCGAGGTATGCGGAGGCGAGGGAGGTCCCGATCTCGCCAAAGATAGACCGGAAGAAAATCGAGCAGATGGTCCCACTCGGCGACGCTCCTCCGCCGTCGGAGGCCGTCCGCGAGGCGGCGGAGCGGATCGCGTGGACTTACCCGTCCGCCGGGTTGGGGCGGGTTCGCGCAAAGCTGTCTGTCTCCGAGCTGAAGCACCGGCACGACCTGGCGCATGAGGACGACGAGATTCCCTCGCGCTTCCGGCAGCCGTTGACCGAATGTCCCAGCTTCCTGGCGGAGGAGAAGACGAAGCTCAGCGGCGTGGAGCGGGGGACGGCGGCGCACACGGTCATGCGCTTCCTTGACCTGTCCCTTGATCTGGCAAAGCGCGAGGTCGTCGAGAGGGAGATTGCGCGGATTCGGGAGAAGGGCCTGCTCACCGACGTGGAGGCCGAATCGCTGGATGCGGGGGGGGCGGCGGCGTTCTTTGCGACGGACCTTGGGAAGCGGATATTGGGCGACCCGTCCCGCGTACGGCGCGAGCTGCCGTTCACGCTTGTCAGAAGGGCGGGGGAGCTCTACCCCGACCTGTCCGAGCGCGACCGGAATGAAGTCGTCCTCCTCCAGGGGATTATTGACTGCCTCATCGAGACGAAGGACGGATTTCTCCTGCTGGACTTCAAGACGGACGATGTTTCGGCGGAGGACATTGCCGCGCGGATCAAGGAAGGGGGCTACGCCACGCAGCTCTCCCACTACGCCGGTGCGGTGGAGCAGATCTTCGGCCGGCCGGTGCGGGGCCGATATCTGTATTTTGTCTCCTGCCAAGAACTGGTTTCCTGCTGAGGAGGGGATAGGTCAGCTTCCTGGCTTCCCGGTGATCTTTTTCTTGCAGTAATCCTCGATGCGTTTTCGGGAGTCGGGTGAAAGGTCCGAGAACCGGACGCCCATGCTGACGGTCCCATCCTCTTGGATCATGAAGTTGGCGACGCTCCCTTTGGCCTCGACGATTTCCTCTCCCATGGCGAACGTGACCTGAATATCCGATCCGATGTCGAAGGCCGCTCGGGCTTCGAGACGCACCCCTCCCTCACTCACGTCCTTTGTGCTGGCCATGATTTCATGCCGGGCGCCTTCGGCGTCCTGTTGACCTGCCTGGGCCACCTGCCGGAGTTTCGCTCGCGCATGTTTTCGTCGTTCTTTTTCAGTCATGTCATGTTCCTCACAAAATTTTTTGTCGGCCCGGGTACTACCCGGGGATGCGACTGAGCTATGCTTTTTCCGTTCTCCGTCCAGCCAGCCTCCGGTTTTCGATCACCAGTGCCAGCATCCCGGCCACATGGTTGAGCCACCACTCGTCGTTGGCGGTGAACTCCGCCCCGGGCTTGGGGGCGCAGGCGAGGACGCCGAGCGTCTCATCGCCGGAGCGGATGCGGACATAGGCCTGCGGGACGGCCTTGCCCTTCTCATAGCCGGGCTGCTTCTCGACGGCGGCCCTGTAGTGAATCGCCTCGGCGGAGTCGGCCTTGATGCGGGGGTCGGCGAAGTAGTCGCCGGTGCAGAAGAAGTGGCCCTCGCCGAAGATAAACTCGCCGAGCGGGCCGGTGCCCGGTCCGACCTTGAAGCCGTCGGCGGAGGTGACGGCGACGCCCTCGCCGCCCTCGCGCAGCCAGACCCGTGCGCTGCTCAGGGGCACGGTTTCGCAGAGCGTGCGCTCGACCTCGGCCATCTTCTCCTCAAAGGGCCTGCGGGAGGAGACCACCGGCACCAGCACGAGCAACAGCTCGTGGATGTGCTCCTGCCTGCCGCACTGCTTGGCCTTCTGCATGAGGCGGTCTGTCTCGATTATATGGCCGATGATCGCCGCCACGTGCCGGAGCCACCACTTGTCGCTATCCTGCCATCGTTGCTCGTTCCGCCGGGTAATGAGCAGGACGCCGAGGGTCCTGCCGTTCGCGGCAATGCGGACATACGCCTGGGGGATGGTATCGCCGGGCGTATAGCCTTTGGAGCGGGAGAGCGTCAGTCGGAAGTTTTGCGCCTCGGGGCTGAACTGGTTGATGCGGGGGTCGTGGAGGTAGTCGTCGGTGAAGAAGAACTCGTCGCCCTCGGCGATGAACCGCCCGAGGGGGCCTGTGTTTCGGCGCACGCGGAAGCTCTCGAGCTGGTGCGCCACGCGGGCCTCATCCTTCTCGCAGAGCCAGACGCTGCAACTCTTCACGGCCATGCATTGGCGGACGGCGGCCTCGACGTCACCGATCTTGTCCAACAGGGGATCGTCACAGGCGGTGATCTGGGCGAGCCGGCTTAGGAGGTCGTGGATGCGCGTCGGGTTCGGTTCGGACTTGTTGGTCGTCTGGTTCATCCGGCGTCCCTCAAGTCAACGGTAGGGCAGGGGAAGGTCAAGACCAAACCCAGCGCTTTCGTTTCTTGGCCGCTTCGGCGTCTTCCGAGGTCTGCTCCACCGGCGCAAGGCGCACCCACTCATGACACTTGGGGCAATGGAGCCGATCCCCCCCTTGATCCGGGGAGGAGCAGAGCTTTATATGGCAACTGGGGCAGAAGAGGCGGATCTGGGGGATGTTGACGCCGAAGCTCTGGACCGGAATCCGGACCCCACACCTGGTGCAATGGATCGTGGCGCCGGCGTTCCCCTCCTGGGTTACGTTCCGCGTCCCGCAAATGCCGCAGTATGTGATGATCTCCATACGTCCTACGCTCCGATTCGGACCCCATCGGCGCACCCACACGCGGGTGGCCGTGCCGTGCGTAACTTTTCATCCTACCTTTTTTGCCGGGAGATTGTCAATCAAAAACAGCTTGCGTTTCTTGACTTCCGTTGTGTAGTTGATCATAATACATGTAATTTGTTCGCGGAAACGATGTGAAAGAGAATTTTCTATGCGTGTGCTGTTGTTTTCCATGCCCGATACGATGCCGAATTTCCGCGGCGGGCTGAATCGCTGGCCGAACCTGGCGCTGTGCAGTCTGGTCGCCACGGCGCCGGAGCATAAGGTCGTGGTGGCGGACCTCTGCTGCCGCCGTGACGACGTGCCGGGCGCGGTGAAAGAGGCTCTTGCAGAGGTCAAGCCGGACGTCGTCGGCGTGTCGGCCATGAGTTTTCAGTTCCACACGGCCTGCGGCGTGGCCAGGATCGTGCGGGAGCATGATCCGCAGATCAAGATCATCGGCGGCGGCTACCATGTAACGCTCCTCGCCGAGGAAATTGTCAAAAGCCAGGACGAGCACCTCTTTGATTTCATGATCCGCGGCGAAGGCGAACAAAGCTTTCCCCGCCTTCTCGACGTCCTCAAAAAAATCCAAAATCCAAAATCCAAAATCCAAAATGGATTTGCCGACATCCCCGCCCTGTCGTTCCGGGCCGACGGCCAATGGGTGCACAATCCCCGGCCAACGGAGAACCTCTCTCTCGCCGATCTCACGCTGCCCGAGCGTTCCACGCGGCTGTGGAGCAACTACCGGATATTCTTCCGAGGTCTCGATCTCGTCGAGACGTCGCGCGGCTGCACGATGCCGTGCAACTTCTGCAGCATCCGTGGAATGTATGGGAAGTCCTACCGAGAATACCCCCTCGATCGGGTGATGGCCGACATCGCCGATGCGAAGCGCCACGGCGCCAGCTTCATCGGGTTTCCCGATGACAACATCACGCTGAAGATAGATCGCTTTGAAGCCCTGTGCGACGCTATCATCAAGGCCGGCCACGACGACTGCGGCTATTTCATCCAGGGAAGTTCGCGCGGCATTGCGTCGAGCGAGCGATTGGTCCGCAAGATGAGAAGGGCCGGTTTTCTGATAGTCTTCCTCGGCATCGAGAACGTGAGCGAGCGCAACCTGAGGTTCCTGCAAAAGGGTAAAATTGTAGATTACTCGCGCCGCGCCATCGAGCTTCTCCACAAGCACAATATCCCCATCATCGGCGGCATTGTCATCGGCAATCCCGAAGACAGGGAGGAGGACATTGCGCAGAACTTCCAGTTCCTCCGCGACAACGATGTCGAGTACCACCAGGACCAGATCACCTGCCCCTATCCCACCACGCCGCTCCGGCAGGAGATGTTGCGTCAGGGGCTGGTGACCAATCCCGACGACTACCGCTACTACAACGGCTTCTGGGCCAACGTGCGGACGAAGTATCTGAGCAGCGATGAGCTTCAGTTTTTCAAGTGGAAGCACCACCGCAAGAGCTCCATGCTCTTCCGTCCCGAGCCGAAGGCGCTGAAAAGGCGGCTCCCCCCCTACAGCGCCTTCCGGCAGTTTGTCTCCCTGCCGATTCGGCGACTCAAGAATCATCTCTGCTTCCGAAACGCCACCGACTACGATCTCTACCGCGCCGAGATTGACGAGACGTGGCATTACAGCCAATTTTTCACCGACAAGCCGCCGTCGAGCCATCTCGACGTAGGCCACCCCCGCCCCTTGAGGGAGCCGCCGTTCGAACCCATCTCCGCGAAGAAGGCGGGCCTGCTGTGAGGAGACGTGCGGCAAGGGATACGTCGCACAACACACGCAAGGAAACCGGGCGCTTCTATACCCCGCCCTGGCTCACGCAAAGAATCGTGGCCGAGACGATGACCCCGATGGTCGAGCGGCTGACGCCGAATCAGTTCCTGTCTCTTCGCATACTTGATCCTGCGATGGGCGACGGCAACTTCCTCCTTGAGGCCGCAAACTTCCTCCAGCAGGCGTTGCGTCGGCAGGACATCATCCGCAACTGCCTCTTCGGCGTGGATAGCGATGCGGACGCCGTTGCTCAGGCGAGGGCAACGCTCGCCGCCGAAGGGGGCCTGGACGCCGATGGACGGCGGGAGCTCGAGAGGCATCTGGCGGTCGGCAATGCCTTGCTCGATCCCTTTCCCGTCGCGGGACCGGAGCGGTTCGACGTCATCCTCAGCAACCCGCCGTACGTCGGATTCAAGTTGTGGTCGAAAGACAAGCAGTTGCGCCAGTTCCTGCAGCGCAACTATGAGTGTTTCGACTGGCACGCCGACCTATTCTACTTCTTCATCGAGCGCGGTCTGAGGTTGCTCGCCCCCGGCGGGCGCATGGGAGTTGTGACGTCCAGGTACTTCCTGCGCAGCCCCAGCGCGGCGAAGCTGCGGGCGCTGGCCGAGCCGCACATGGTAAAGTTCATTGACCTGAACGATTCGGACGCCTTCGCCGATCTGGGCATTCATTGCGCTATCTCGATCTATGCCCAGTCGCCCACGAAGGCGCGAACATATGCAACGCCACGGGATGTGCCGACATTCGACGCGCCCACCGCGCCTTTGGCCCATGTCGCCGATGTCCGCGCCGGCCTCCAGTCGGGCCGCGACGCCGTTTACGTGAAGGCCGTCTCCGAGGAGGGTGGGCGATTCTACGGGACTCGGCCCGACGGCAAGCGGATCGAGCTGGAGCCGAACCTGATTCGTCCCTTCATCAAGAACCGGGACATTCAACCGTATCGCGTCGCGCCCTCCCGATACTGTCTTTTCGTCGGCGACGGACTCGAACCGGATGCGCTGCGCCGGAAATATCCGAAGGCGTTTCGATTCCTCGAGTCCCACAAAGACCAACTTCTCTCGCGCCGCAGCTCATTCAAAAAGGTGTCGAGGGAGAACTGGACCCAGTGGATGCACTGGACAAGGCTCCATTTTTCGCAAACGCGAATTGTGTGTCCCTACCGCTCCACGTCCAACCGATTTGCCCTCGCGCCCGCTGGGGCGCTGGGGAGCATAGACGTGGGGTTCATCTCGCCGCAGGATGTGAACCCCCTCTACCTTCTGGCCCTCCTGAACTCGCGCCTGATGGAGCGGACCTTCCAGAGCTACGCCAAAGAACTGAGGCGGGGCGTGTATGATTACTACCCCGGGACGCTTGGCCGGCTGCCCATTCGGACGATTCCCCCCGCCACGCCGCCGCGCGAGCGGAGGTCGCTGGTGGCGCAGTTCCAACGGACCTTTCGGGATGGCGAGGCCATGTCATGGATCGAGCAACGCCCCGCGCCGGACGTTCTCCGGGACGTCCTGATCCTCCTGGCGCGGCGTTTAATCGCCGGGGAATGGGAGGACGGAGGGGAGTCCGCCGCGATCATGGAGCGCATCGTCGAAACGCTCTATGCCGTGCGGTGATTGTTGGAGACCTTCAGCATTTCACGCATGACCGACCCGTCGGCGTAGGGCATTTCAAAGCCCAGTAGATCTGCGATCGTGGGGGCGATGTCAATCAGCGTCCACCGCTCCGTGACCACGCTGTGGTTGGGCCGGATGTCCGGGCCGATGGCCAGAAAGACACAGTGCTGGCATCCTTCGCAGTAGCACCCGTGGCCGGCGAAGCCGCCGTGATACAGGTCGTGCCTGCCGTGGTCGGTGGTGATCATGAGCGTGGTGCGGTCCTTGTAGAAGGGGCTGACTTGGATCTCGCGCCAGATCATCCAGCAGATTTCATCAAGCTTCCTGACCGCCCTCGCGTAGCGCCACCACTGGCCAGTGTGGGCCAGCGCGTCCATCTCGCCGAAACTGACGAAGAGGAGGGAGGGCGACACGTCCCGCATGATCCGCTTCATGGTGTTCCAGGTGACGGCGTCGGATGTGGAGCACAGGGCGGGATTTCGCATGACCGCCTGCCTGGCCTCTTCGCTCGGAAAATTCTCTAAGTGCCACGGCGCATGCAGCGTGGCGCCGAACTCCGCCCCGCAATAAGGTTCCTGCGCGCTGCTGTACCCGATCCCTGCAATCTGGCCCTGGCCGCAGACCAACACGGCGCGGCCGGGATCATGCGCGATGGGACTGGCCCCGTTGCCGATGGCCTTGTGGCGCTCGAAGATAGTAGGCTTGTCCGGGCGCAGGGAACCGTTCGAGGGCAGGTGATCCACCCACGCGCCGGTGACTATGGCGCAGTGAGCCGGGTAGGTTTCGGTTAGATGATCGTTGTAAAAGTTCTCATAGGTCGTGCCGAGCTGGCGGAGCTCCTCGCACAGGCGGGGCATGAAGTGTGCCTCGCGATCGCCGAAGGCCTCGCTGTACCGCAGGCCGCTCAGAACGACCACGATCACATTTTCCGTCTTGCGGGTCGTCGTCTGGTAGGGCCGCAACAGGCTCGCCTCAAAGCGAGCCCCTGCGCTACCCACGGGTCTCGTGAGGGTCCCCTTTTGCTGCAGCTCCCCCACCGAGAACGTCCACCGGCCCGCAACGCTGTTCAGGCTGATGGTCGCGGTCGGACCAGCATCGAGGTGAACCACCAGGCCGCGGGGTTTCTGTTTGTCCGCGTAATTCCACGCATCTTCGAGCGCCTCCTTGGTCCCCTGCCGGAGCATCCCCCGGAACTTCTGCTCCCATCCCGGATCCTGCGGCGGGGTGGTGGAGGTCCAGGAGAGCTCTTTCTCGTTCAGATCCTCGTTGCGGTCGGCGTCGAACCGAACAGGCGTGATCTTTGTGATGTGGGCATTCGTTGCGGACAGGAGGCCGTCCCACTTTGTCTCCGTCGCGCCAAATCCCCATAGGATTTGGATTACAAACCCCTCGTCCTGCGACACCCCGGGATCCCCTCCTATCGTATTGCAATCTCAACTGCAGAACACCGATGCGACCTCATCATACCAAAACACGGCCCATCCTCAAACAGGATTCCTGAATCCTGGCAAACATTTTGAGCGGTGAATGTGCACAAATGTGCACAAATCGCATCCTTTATGGGTCTCTTCACATATCACTTCTTCCTCCCCTCCCCCTTTTTCATCAGCACCTTGAGATCGTCGAGGTGCTTCTCGTAAACGCCGCGGGGATCGGTGGAGTATTGCCTGCAAAGGGAGGCCGCCATGCCGACGATCTCGCCCATCATGCCGGTGGTCCGCATGACGCGCACCGTCCCGAGCGCCTCGTGCGTGACGCTGATGTTGCGCCCCGCCATGAAGAGATTCGGCACGTTGCGCGAGTAGAGACATCGGTAAGGAATCCAGTACGGACGCTTGTAGTCCGTAAACAGGGCCTTCGAGATGAAGGCGTCGCCCTCAAAGCCCTTCTCGTAGCGCGGCTCCGGAACGTGCACGTCTATCTTCCAACTGGTCGGCACGCAGCCGTCGGGGTAGGCCCTCGACTCCATCAGGTCCTCCTTCGTCAGGACCAAATCGCCGAGCAGCCGGCGCGACTCGCGCGGGCCGGAGATGTGGGCCGCCCAGTTGAGCGCGTGGTTGGGATAGACCTTGTCCACATTCTTCAGCGCGTCCCATGCGCCGTACATGGCGCGGAAGTTCCAGTCGCGGATGTACTCGCCCTCGGCGAAGGGGTCGCGGTCAAAACCACTCTCCCAGTACCACCCGCCCAGCTTTTCGATGCCGCCTTGCTCCTTGCGGCCGGGGAAGGGCTTGTCGCTCAGGTCCAGCGCCCACGGGCAGCGCGGGAACGGCACGGGCTTGCCGGTGTCCTTCACGTTCCACAGATTGCACGGCCCCATGTGGCCCTTGCGGGTCATCTCGAAGTCCGCTCCGGCCAGCGCGCCGATCACGGCATGGCCCGTGCAGTCGGTCGCCCATCGGCATCGAAAGCGCAGGCGCTCCCCGGTCTCGATGTTCTGGGCGACGACGGCAGCGATGCGGCCGTCCTTCATCTCGACTGCATTGCCCCGCCAGCCGAGGAAGAGGGATGCGTTCTTCTCGGAGCGGACGAGATCGGCCTTGCGGTCGTCCTCGTACAGATCGGCCGTGTTGTCGGGACCGTAGTGTGCGCGGCGCTTCTGGTCGAGTTCCTTAACTATATCGCCGATGTGGGGGTAAGGCGCCTTGTTCGTCTCGCCGCCGAGCCAGACGCGCACCTCGCTGCTATTGTTGCCGCCGAGGACAGGGCGGTCCTGGATCAATGCCACGGTCAGGCCCAGCCGCGCGGCGGAGAGGGCCGCCGCCGTCCCCGCGATGCCACCGCCGACGACGACCAGGTCGAACTCTCCGGCATCCTTCGGATTTTTGGGGAGGCCCAACACCTTCCGTCGCCAGACGGTCAGCTCTTTCAGGTCATCGGGCGGGCGGAAATTTGCATCGGCGCAGAGGGCGATGGCCTCGCATCGCCCCTCGAATCCCGTGAGGTCGTGGAGGGCGAGGGCAACCTGCTTCTTGCCGATCTCTACCGTCCCGCCGTCCTGCCAGTGCCATGCGGCGCCTTCCGAGCCGAAGGTCGCGCCGAGCGGCTTGCCGTCAATGACCACCTGGAACCGGCCCGGCGCGCCGGGGGCATTCCAGGGGGCGACCCAGTCGCGCGTGCGCACCCAGACGCGATAGGTCCCCGCGGCAGGGAGCGTCACGGTCGTGGTCGCGTCCTTCACCGGACGGCCGAGACCGTGGGCCAGGAGGAAGGGTGATCCCATCTCGTCCATGAACTGCTGATCCAGCACCCATCCGCCGAGGTCCTTGAACCCCTCGGCCTCCACGAGAACAACGGTCGTATCGCGTTCGCTTGTCATCTTCTTTTCCTTCTCCACATCCGTAATACACCCTACGCACCCGACAATGAGGCACGCCAGGGCGAATGTGGGATTAAAATTAGGAGAAAAGAGAGTGGAGATCAATATATCTTCAACCGAACAATCCCCAGGAGGAACATTCGCAGCAGCAGCCAGCCGCCCTGGAACCGGCTAATGTTCGTTTGGCCGTAGGTGCGTTCCTTGTAATGGACGGGCAGGTTCACGATCTTGAGCCGGAGCTTCGCCGCGCCGAAGAGGAGGTCGAAGTCGCCGTAGGGGTCGAAGTCGCCGAAGTACTCCCGATTCGTCACGATGTCAAGATACCGGTCGCGCCAGAGGACCTTTGTCCCGCAGAGGGTGTCGCGGATCGGCTGGCCGAGGAGCCAGGTAAAGAGGACGCTGAACCCCTTGTTAGCCAGCAGGTTCAGGAAGCGCATCGCCCGCTCGTCCATGGGATAGACGAGGCGCGTGCCGTTGACGAAATCCGCCTTGTCGGTGATGAGGGCGTTGTAGAACCGCGGCAGCTCCTCCGGCTGGACGGTCAGGTCCGCGTCCAGGATCATGAGGATGTCGCCGGTGGCGCGGTCGAAGCCGGCGCGGACGGCGTCGCCCTTGCCGCGCCCCGGCTGCTGCATGGCAATGACCTGCCGGGGAAAATCAGGGACAGACGGTGTTTTTGCCGCCTTCTGGACCTCTTCCCACGTGTTGTCCGTGGAGTTGCCTTCGACAAATATGACCTCCTGCTCCCGTCCGAAGCGGGGGAGGCGTTCGAGGGCGGCGGCGATGTTGCCCGCCTCGTTCCGGCAGGGGATGAGGACGGTGACCTTCGCCTCCGGACGCGGCACGCCCGCCAGCCGAGCCACGGCCAGGTCGGCAAAGCCGAAGTGCTTGAGGATCGGCAGGCGGATCAGGACCTGGTTCAGGAGCGGGCGGACGAGGGGGATGTCAAGCGGGCAAAGGCACCGGGTCTCGTGGTGGACCACCTCAAAGCCGGCCAACTCCAGCATGTTCTCTACGTCTACGAAGGATATCCAATGACGGTTATGGCTTGGCGATTTCAGGCCGAGTCGCTCGGTCAGGCCGATGACGCCCTCCCATGCGCTGTTGTGCCAGGCGACGATAAGCTGGCCGGAAGGCGTGAGCGCGGCCCTTGCTTTTTCGAAAAGGGCCTGCACGTCCTCCACCTGGTTGATGAGGTCGGTGGCGACGACATAGTCGAACTTATCGCCCGTCTCGAAGGCGGATGCCTCGCCGACGGCGAACTCAAGGGTCGGGTGCTCTTCGCGCGCGTGGCGGATTTGCTCCTCCACCGCGTCCACGCCCACGCCGCGTGCAGGCTCGAGGTGGGCCAGCAGGTCGCCCCATCCGCAGCCGAGTTCGAGGATGGCCTTCCCGCGCGGGACGGAGAACTTGATCGCCCGGCGGAGTTCACCGTGATAGACGGGGTTGAGCGCCTGCCACTGCCGCCACGAGGGGGCCATGGCGGCAAAGTCGCCCGGCCGGTCGCGCCCCGCCAGGTTGCGTGTCTTCAATCGGTTGATCGCAAGGACGAGGACAAGCGCCGCGACGCTCGCGATGAGCAGGGCGAGGATCACATTGCCCGCGCCCCAGCCCTGGCGGGCGCAACCCCACACGGACAGGATGATCCCGATCAGCCAACAGATATACCAGGGGAGTCTCTGAGCCATTGCTCTCCTTGACACGAAGAATACGCGATCCTACTCTTACTCTTACTCTTACTCTTACTCTTACTCCTACTCCTAATCTCTTCGCGCGAGAGTGGAGAAGTGGATCGAGATTAAGATTACGATTAAGATTAGGAGTAAGAGTAGGAGTAGTTATTCCCGGTATCGCGCCATGACGCCGTCCCATTTACCCTGCGCCTTGAGGACCATCTCGATGACCTCGCGCACGGCGCCGCGTCCGCCGTGGGCGGCGGTGACGTAGGCGGCGATCTCCTTCACCTCCGGGCGGGCGTTAGCCACGGCCACGGGGTAGCCGCACCGGCGCATAATGGGAAGATCTGTCACATCGTCGCCCATGACGCATACTTCGCTTTCGCGAAGATTCAGTTTTGTCAAGATATCAGTGAGCGCCTCGATCTTATTGTGGATGCCGAGGCAGCAGCACTCGATGCCCAGGTCCTTGCACCGGATCGCCACTGCCTTCGACTTCCGGCCGCTGATGACCGCCGCGGGCAGGCCGGCGCGGTATAGCAGGCGGATGCCGTGGCCGTCGTGGACGTCAAACTCCTTGATCTCCCAGCCTTTGTCGGAGACAATGATCTTGCCGTCCGTGAGCACGCCATCCACATCGAGTACGATAAGTTTGACTTCTTCGATTCCCACCCTACACCACCGTATCAAGAAGGTCCTGGACATCCACCATGCCGACAAACCTTCCCTTCGCGTCCACGACCGGCACCTCGTCGAGGCGGAACTCGTGGAGTATCTTGTAGGCATCGGCTGCCAGCGACCCCTTGCGGACCGTCTTTGGGCGCGCGGTCATGACGGTCTCGATGGGGCGGTCCAGGAAGGCCGTGTCCTTCTGCAGGTTCCGCCGCAGGTCGCCGTCGGTGAAGATGCCGAGCAGCCTGCCGCTTCGGTTCACCACGCATACGGCGCCAGACCCGCGCTTTCCTGTCTGCGAAATATTCGCTATCGCGTTTCGCACGGGAGTCTTGGCGAGAACGGTTGCGTTCTCGTCCGCCGGCCGCATGATCTCGTCCACCAGTAATAGTTTCCGCCCCAAGCCGCCGCCGGGATGATAGAAGGCGTATTCCTCCTTGCCGAACTTGCGTTTGCGGAGGACCGTCAGCGCCAGGGCGTCGCCCAGGGCGAGCATGGCCGTCGTGCTGGCCGAGGGGGCCAGGCCGAGAGGGCATGGCTCCTCGATCTTGCCGAGGTCAATGACCACGTCGCTGTGCCTGGCCATGTCGGATTGCGGGTTGCCGGTGATGGCGATGATCTTCGCGCCGATGCGATGGATCGCAGGAAGCAGGCGCAGAATCTCCTCTGTCTCGCCCAGGTTGGACAGGGCCAGGACGACGTCCTGCCGGACGATGCGGCCCAGGTCGCCGTGCACTGCCTCGGCGGGATGGAGGAAGTAGGAGGGCGTGCCGGTGCTGGCGAGGGTGGCCGAGATCTTCTGTCCCACGATGCCCGCCTTGCCCATGCCGGTGAGGACGACGCGGCCCTTGCAGGTGAAGATCAGGTCCACGGCCTCTTTGACCGATTTGCCGACATGCCTGGCAAGCGAGCGGACGGCCTCGGCCTCGGTGAGGATCACTTTACGGACATATTCGATCTCGGGATCAGGCATCACAAGCCCTTTCGTACCGTTAAGGAATGGCCAGATTGTATCCCAACGGGGTCGGGAAGTCAAGGCTCGCAGAGGGCCCGGGGGACATGCAATCTCCCTCGTGTCCATGGAGAGGAGGAAAGATTGCCGATAGAAGTTACATGCGCCCGATTGCCGCAACCCACTTGGCAGCGAAGGCCGCTCTACTTCGTTCCAACATAGAGCAGCCGGTTCTCCAGCGGCAGTGGGACGCGGCGGCCGCCGAGGCGGTGCGACTCGACGACGCCTATCATGATCTCCTGGCTGCGGCAGGCCAGAGGCAGCGGCCCCAACGTCTCGCCGTCGCTATCCAGGGCATGGACGAGGTCGCGCATCGCGGCGACGGTGCCGCTCTCGCGGTTGAACGGCGGCTGGGGCATCTCGCAAGACATGCCGCCCTCCACGGTCTTGCGATAGACCAGCTCGCCCGTGTCATTGTGGGTCCGCAGCCGCCCGCCTGTGCCGCAGGCCTCGAACTCCCAGCCAGTGCCGGGGAGGATGTGGCCGGTGACGCCGCTCTTGAAGCGGACGTAGGCCATGTGGACGGACGGGTCGAGGACGCGGTTGCCGTCAAAGTCCTCGTCCTTGCAGGAGCAATGTCCCTGGACGAACTCGACCTCCGGCTCGCCCGCGATCTGCATGAGCATGTCGGAGGCGTGGGTGAGGCTCCACTGCGCCGCGCCGCAGCAGAGGAGCGTGACGGACTGCAACTTGCCGATGGCCCCCTCCGCGACCAGCTCGCGCATCTTGCGGTAGATGGGCATGTAGCGGCGGTTGACGCCGTAGTTGAATTTCATTCCCTGCCTGGTGCAGGCGTCGAGGATTTCGTCTGCCTCGGCCATGGAGCAGCAGAGGGGCTTGTCGCAGTAGATGGCGCGGACGCCGTGCGCGGCGGCGAAGACGATGATGTCGCGATGGTTGACGGGCCGGGTGGCGATGCAGAGGATCTGCGGCTTTTCCTTCTCGATCATCTCCTCGTAGTCGAGATAGCCGTTGGGGACGTCGTAGCGCGCGCAGAGGGCCTTGACCTTGTCCTCCACGACATCGGCCATGCCGGTAAGGTTGATGCGGTCAATGGCCTTGCACGCGCCGGCGTGGGTGTGGGGAAGGGCGTGGCGGTAGTAGAGATTGTTCTTCATTTCATCGTCAATTGTCCCGCCCATTCGCCCGCATCCGACGAGGCAGGCCGTATAGGTGGTTGGCATTGGGGTGCTCCTTGTTGAGGAGAAGGAAATTCTAAACGTGGAAAATGTACATGTCGCGGTTCTCCACCGGCGGCTTCACGCGCCGTCCGAGACAGTGGCTCTCGGCGACGGCAAAGCATAGCTCCGTGGCGCGGTAGGTCGCCTCGATGTTGCCGATCGTCGGCCGGCCCTCCTCGGCGGCGGCGACTATGTCCTCTAAGAGAATCACCGTCCCGCTCTTATGTTCGTATTCGGGGAACGGCGCGGGTTCCATTATCGTGTGTCTGCCTTGCTTCTTCGCATTGCGCATGAGGCAGCCGACGCCGTTGTCAACGACGCGCATGACGCCCTCCGTCCCGATGACCTCGAACTCCCATCCGCCCGCGGGGACGGTGAACGCCTCGACGCCGCCGGCGAACTCGATGTGATAGACGGCCCTGGGGTCGTGGTCGAGGCGGTTGTTCGTGAACTTGGTGTCCCTCGGTCGCAGCTCGCCCCAGACGCTGACGGCCTCCGGGTCGCCGAGGAGATACATGGCCGTGTCAATGGAGTGGATGTGGCTGTGGAGGAGCGTGCCGGCGGCGTAGTGCACCACAGCCGACGGTTTGCCGATCTGCCCGGCGACGACGAGGTCTTTCATTTTTGCGTATAACGGGATGAAGCGGCGGAGGACGCCGGTGTTCAGGCTCACGTTGTTCTTCCGGCACGCATCGAGAACGGCATCGGCCTCCCTGGGGGAGCAGGCGATGGCCTTTTCGCAAAAAATCATCTTGACCCCGGCCTCGGCGACGGCGACGGTCATTTCCGCGTGGAGGACGCCCCGGGTGCAGATGGCGACGAGGTCGGGCTGTTCCTTCTCGATCATTTTCAGGTAGTTCTCGTAGAGGACCTTGACGCCCCAGCGCTTGGCGAAGGCATCGCGCTTCTCGGGCAGGATGTCGGCGCCGGCGGCCAGTTCGAGCCGGGGGCTGGCCTGGCAGGCAGCGGCGATGGAGAAGGGCAGGGCGAAGGCGGGATAGTCTCTCAACTCGTCATCAATCGTGCTCCCCATCCGCCCCAGGCCGACTATGGCGACTCGGCAGGTCTTCATACGCGTCCTTTCTCGAAGGGAACCGGAGATGAGGAACGACATTACTACGCGGTCGGCGGAATGTCAAGTTTCTAAACCGATCTGACGGGGGATAGGAGGGGAGGGCGGGGTTATTCCTCCGGTTTGGGCAGGGTCTTCTCGCGCGCGGCGAGGACGTAGTCGGCCATGGAGATGGCGGTCATGGCCAGGACGACAGTGCTGACGGCTATGATGACCGACTGGGAGGCGCTCCCCCAGTAGAGGGGCCCGCCGGCGAGGATGGCGGCGCCGACGCCCTGGACGATGGCCTTCGCCTTGCCGGTGAAGCGCGCGCTGACATCCCTGCCCCGCATGGCCCCCCAGACGCGGACGTAGGAGACGGTGATGTCGCGCACGGCCATCACGAGGGGGAGGACCCAGAAACATCGGCCCGTCCGAGCCAGCGTCCAATAGACGATCAGGCGTGAGACGGAATCGGCGTACGGGTCGTACATCTTGCCGAAGTCGCTGACCTGCTGCCAGCGCCGGGCGAGGATGCCGTCGAAGAGGTCGCTGAACTCGATCAGGGCGACGAGGATCAGGGCGACCCACGTGGCCCAGTTGGGGCCGTCGCTCCAGGGCAGGACGAGGGCGAAGCCCACGGCCGTGGCGAGGCGCGTGGAGGTAAGGGTCGTGGCCAGGATCGTTGATTTTTTCGCCATGTTCCGGTCTCTATGTTGCTCGGGAGGTGGGGGCCGACCTTCCTGGTATCGCAGGGCGGGTCCCGTCCTGAGTCGCGGCACACGCGAACCGTAAATCGCATATCAGGAAGTATACCAGAAGCCTGTCCAATTGCAATAGGGGATTTGCGGGGCGCTTCCGAGGAAACCCAGTGGTCAATGCGTCGGTTTCAGCCGCGCCGGAGGGCGCGGGTATAGCGGCGGAGTTGATCGGGCGTGGCGATCCGGCCCTCCTCGATGAGGCGGAGGGCGGCGGGGTCCAGGACCTCCTCAATCGGGGGATTGTAGTCGGGCAGGTCGCGGACATAGGGGCAGTCGGCGGGGAAGACGCCGAGCCGAATGCCTTCCTCGAGGCCGAGGCACTCGGGGTTGAGGATATGGCGCCTGTCATAGACGGTGCAGAGCCGTGTTTGGACGTCGAGGTATTGGCAGGGAGTCGGGGTATAGTAGAGGAGGTCCTCGATCCAAATCTTCCGGTAGCAACATCGTCCGCAACGATGGCAGAGGATTTCGTCGCGTTTCTCCGACATGCTCACGCCTCACACTCAAAAGAAAAGGCGGGAGTTGCAGCTCCCGCCTGGCACAGCACTGTGAAACGGTTCGGCCTATTTCGGGCGCATGACGATATGGAACGCCGAGCGGTTCGGCGGAACGGTGAATTCCTCGAGAAGATACCCCTCTTTGTAGACCGCGATCTTATCACCCATTTCCTGGGAGAAGTACATCGGCGTCTTTCCCACCTCGATGTCGTCCACATAGATCCGGGCGTTGCTGGGGACAGAGGTCAGCAGTATCACGCTGTGCGTTGCGTCGTAGAGGATGTCCGGGCCGAGGTTGTAACTGTTCTTCCGGGACCACTCGTCCCAGTCGCGGTTCTCGTAGAGGCCGTGGGGTCCGAGTTTATCGGACAGATTGGAATAGGCGCGATAGGCGCGGCCGATCTGGGTGACCGAGTCGGGCTTCTGGTCGCTGGAGTAGCCCTGGTATCGCCCGCTGCTGAGGGGGCCGACGGTCCGGGCGGGGTAGGGGTTGTCATAGAAGAGGGCGTTTTCCTCGCTTTCCTCGACGAAGCCCGAGGCGAGGATGCCGCCGGAGGCCACGTCAATGACGCGCAGGTGGAGGGCGAGGCGCACTTGCTTGACCTCGCTGGGCTCCACCATGAAGAAGAGGGTCTGAACGGCCTTGTCGAGGATGTTGAAGCCCTTCTGCTCCACCTTCATGATGCGATAGGCCAGGATTTTGTCCGCGTTGAGCAGCTTGCCGGTTTTGACGAGGGTGTCGTCCTTGATGTCGAGGTCCTTGCTCTCCTGGTGCTCCAAGAAGAGGTTTCGGACGATGTCCACGTCGCGTTCAACGACGGCGCATTTCTGGTAGCCGGTGAGGGCGCTGATTAGGGCGTCTTCGAGGGTGGCCTGGAAGACCTCGTCGGTGTTTTTTCCGCCCTGGATGTTGACGACCCATACCTTGTCGGTGGGGAAGATCTGGAGTTTGGCCGTGTCAATGCTGCGCCCGATGTTGTTGACGACCCGCGTCGCCAGGTATTTGGTGTCAAAGTCCTTGTACACCACTTCCTGGGGGGCGGTCTTCTCCTGCTCTTTGCAGCCCCAAGCTATGGGGAGGAGGAGCAAAGCGATGATTTGCGTTGCGCGTCCCATTGGGATCATAGCCACACCGTTCCTTTCTCTGCGCGCCTTAGAATCGCTCGGGTTTCTCGTAGCTGAGCGGGTTCTTTCTCGGTTCCTCGAAGTATCCGCTCCACCGCACCATGCCGCTTCGCGTATCAATGAGGCGAATGTGCAGGGCGATGCGGAACTTGCGCACGTCGTGGCTGTCGTTGGAGAACAGTTTGGCGAAGGCGTTGTAGTTCCAGCGTTCGAGTTTGATGATTCGATAGGCCAGGATCGCGTCGGCGTTGGCGATCTTCGCCTCCTGGCCGAGCTTCGAGTCCTTGAATTCGAGCTGGGCGCTTTCCTGCTGCTCGATGTAGAGGTTGCGGACCATGTCCGCGTCCTTTTCCACCACCTGGCATTTCTTTTCACGGAGGAGCGCGTCTATGAGAGCGTCGTCAACGGCGGTGCTGATGATCGGCTTGTCCAAGTTGCGGGAGGACTTGTTTTCGAGTCCGACGACCCACACCTTCTCGTCGCGTTTGAGCGGGACCTCGCCCATGTTATAGACGAAGATATTGGCCACGCGGGTGGCCATGTACTTCTCATCCGTGTCCGTGAACGCGACATCCTCCGGGCTTCGCTTTTCCTTGGGCCCGGAACACCCCCAACACCCCAGGGCAAGGACGGTGAGAACCATAATGCCTTTCCCCAGGCCCCTCGCTTGCACGCGATCCATGTTTGCTCTCCCTCATCAATGACCAAACGCTGCTTTAGTCTATTCGAAACGCGTTGCTTCCCGTTGCCCAGGCCATTCGGCTATTGGGCCCCCGAAAGCGAAAAACCGGAAATGAAGGCGTCCTGGTAGTTCACCTTCCACTTCGTCTCCTCCGTCTCCTCCACCGGGAGCTTTTTCAGGCGCACGGGGGACACGGGGGGATAGAGGGCCACCCGCTTTCCGTCAACCACCAGGGGCCGGAGGGCGGACTGCTGCTCCCCATCCACCGTGGTCGTCACCCGCTCGTGGGGGATGATCTTGAACGACGCCCTCGCCTCCGTGTCATAGACCATCACCTTCAGGTCCTGAATCTCGATGTAGTCGAACCGGTCGCCGTTGTAGTGCACGTCGCGGATGAAGGTATCGGGGGTCATGTAGGAGTAGCGTCGAATGCGATCTGTGTCGCCCACCGTCTCGATCGCGGGGATGTGGTGGGGGACCTGCGCATCCTTCTTGAGCATGTAGGAGTAGAACGCCGCGAGCGCGGTCCGGACCTCGTACTCGGCCGAACCGGGCGAGCCCATCTGGGCCATCTCCTGGCGCATCATGCGAAGTTCGTCCACGGCCTCGGTCATCTGCGCATTCTCCGGCGGCCGCGCACACCCGACGCACCCAACCCAAAGGCCCGCCAACGCGACAGACACGATCAGGAATCGGTTCACTGGTACTCCCCTTCGGCTGAACTCCGGGGCTTCATCGTTATGGTTCCGCCATGACTATGGCATCAATAGTAAACCATGCCTTCCCCCCATTGTCAAGAACTCCTTTTGATTGCGCTACAAGTTATCCTTGTCAAGCCATTCCTTCTTGGTCAGCTTGTCGTTCGCATCAAATTCGAATTCCACCCGAAGGGGCCCCTCGCCCGGATCGGGGACGTAGAGGAGGGTGTCCGCCGTCTCGCCCGTCGGCTTCACCTTCATGATCTCCTTCACCGTCTGCTTGTTCATGCCAAGCTTGATCATCTCATACTTCGACCGCTCCACCTTGTCGCACCCCGCCACCATGACCAAAACGCCCAGAGCCAGCACCGTCACGCACAGACACGCAATCGCTCTTTTCACCGCTTCCTCCTCCTATGAATGGGCTATTTCGCGCCCGGTTTAACCTGCTTCTTATCCTGCGTATCCAGCTTGTCCTTGGGTGGAATTTCCAATTTCAGCACGACCTGCGCCCCGCGGAACTGGTGGCCCGGCGGGGAGAGCGTCACCGTATCGGCGATGTTCTTCGGGTCCTTCCCGCTCGGGGGAACTACGTCCGTCGCAATGCCGATCTCCTCGCCCTTCGAGCTCGCCCACCGACCGAATGGGATGTATGAATAGAACTCAAACGCCTCCCCCGGCGACAGCGTGCTCCGGTCCCGCGTCTCGTGCGCACCCGACGACGTGAAGGTCGGCAGCACGTCGTTCTTCGACAGCACACGGCCGTACTCGTCCTGCAATTCCGCGATCACGCGCGTCCACGTCCCCGGACTGCTGCCCACGTTCCTGACGAAACCGTGGATCTTGAATTCGTCTCCGCCGCGGTCAATCGTGCAGTTGGAGAGCGTGAACCGCGACCGGTCCTGGCTGCCCGCAAAATCGCCCCGCTTCGGCGGAAGGCGCGAAGCCCGCTTGTCCACGTCCTCCAAGGTGTCGGACATGGACTTGATCTTGTCCTTCAGCTCCTTGATCTCTTTGAACTCCTTCGCAAGGTCCTCTTGGGTCTTGCGGATCTCGTTCACATCCGCGCGCAGCTTCCGCACCTCCGCCTGCAGGTCGGTCGAAATCTCCACATTGCCGGAAGTTGCGCCCTCGGCCGCCGGCTTCGATTCCGCCTTGTCCATCTCAATGGCGGACACCTGATCCATCTTGAAGCCCATCTCCGCCCCAATATCCGTTTGGATCGTCACCTCCTCGGCGGTGCGTTTCACGATCTTCCCCTTGAACTTCCTGCCGTCCTTGAGGATCAACGTATCGGCGAGGGAAGCCGACGCAATGGATACGATAAACAGGACCGGAAAAATGACTGCTCGTCTCATGGCAATTCACCGCCTTCGGTTCAATTGTTGCGGCTCACGTCCACTCGCTGGACCCCCTCCACCTCAAACCGGCATCCGCTGATCCGCGCATCCCACGGCGTCTCGGCGCGGAACTCCACGCTGGCCCCGGCCGGCACAGGCGCCCCGCCGCCGACCGAGATGCGCATCTCGCGGACCGCCTGGCTCTGCTTGTCGTACAACTTGCATGTTACCACTACGTTCTGCGCCGGCAAAGAAGTATTGTTCCGTACCTGCCCCGAAAGCAGAAGTCCGTCCCCTTCCCGGCGATTCACCAAGTTCAGCAGTTGCAGCTCCTCCGCCCCCACAGCAGAAACGTGGGGAGGGGGCGTCTCGACGGCCTTAGGCGCCTCGGCCGCCTCCGATTTTGTCGCGGATGCGGTCGCCGGGGCCGGATCGCCCTCTTTTGTCGCCGTCGGCGCTTCCTCAACCCTGGGTTTCGCCACAGGCTCAGGCTCTGGTTTCGATGCAGGCTTTCGCTCGGCTATCGTCGCCGCCGGAGCGGGAGGCGTTTTCTTTCTCGAAACCGCCTCCGTGTTGGCCGGGGCGGGCGGCTGGGCGGGTTTCGCCGCCGCCGCTGTGTCGGGGGTGGCTTTGGGTTTCGGATCGGGCTTCGGTTTGCGGGCGGGAGAGGGCGCATCTTCCATTGGCCCTGCGGGCTCTGGCGCGACCGGGGAGGCGAGGGGCGCCGGCCTTGGCGGCTGGGCGTCCGGCAGGGTGCGCGCCACGGCAATCGCCGCGGATCCCGGCGCGGGCTGCGGCTTCTCGGCCGGCGGCTTGGGCGGCGCCGGTTTTTCCGACACGGGTTCGTTCTTCGGCAGCCCCTTGGCGATCTCAACAATCTGCTGTAGGTCCTTGAGGTCTTTGAGCTTGCGCTTCATCTCCTGATTGAGGAAACGCTGATGTTCCAGATCGGCGCGATAGGCCGCAATCTCCTCCCGCAAGGCGAGCTTCTCCGCTTCGGCTTCCCCCCTAGCCTGGCGCAGTTGTTCGATCTCCTTCTGCAGCTGCGCCTTGCCGGGATCGGTCTTGCCGCAGCCGAGGAGAAACACAGCGATAGTAACCGCCAGAACTCGCCGCATAGATCAACCCAAGAATGCAAACTGCACAAGAGCACTTAATTATATCACACCCCCTCTTTATGTCAAAAGAAATCTCCCCGCAAGTCAACGATTCGACGCAGATGCCGATCTTTGTGGTGAACGCGAATCTGCCATGTGAGTTTGTATGTATTCATGCGTAGTTCCAGTCCGATGCTTTTCTCCGCGTTTGATCGTTGACTTTCCGTCCTGCTTGGTTTATACTTTATTTTTTAGGTCAACTATTTCGGGGGAGACTGCTGAGGAAACCATGAAAGCGTGTGAGCACGAGGGCAACGGCAAATATGTCCTGAAACCCCGCAAGAGCCCAGCCATCCGTCTGCTGTGGAAGGGGCCGAAAAAGACCGTCTGCCCGAACTTCAACCTCTTCGCCCACGCGGGCGGGTGCGGCCTCTCGCCGAATTGCTCCTACTGCTTCCTCAAATCATCCCTCTCCTTCCTGTCCAAGCCGGTGGTTTACAACAACGTCGCCGAGATGGAGGGGCAGGTCCTCCACTGGATCCGGCGCGACGATCTCGTGAGCTACGTCCTCAACACCGGCAATCTGTCCGACAGCCTGGCCTTCGAGCAGGCGCGGCCCTTCATCGGGCGGATCATTGAACTCTTCCGCGAGCACGCCGAAAGGCCCGGCCGCCCCCACACACTCCTCATCGTGACCAAGGGCGGCATGAAGCACATCCGGCCGCTGTTGGAACGAGAGCCATGTCCGAATGTCATCGTCTCGTTCTCCGTCAACTGTTCCGAGGCCGCCCACGACCACGAGAAGGGCGCGCCGACCCCGGCCAATCGCCTGAACGCGGCGAAGACGCTCATGGACCAAGGCTGGCGGGTGCGGATCCGCATTGACCCCATGATTCGCGGATACGAGTACTCCGATCTCGTCGAACAGGTGGCCGAGCTGGCGCCCGAGCGCGTGACGCTGGGCCTGATCCGCGTCGAGAGGAACCTGGAGGGCCGCATCCCCGAAGAACTCATGGACGGACTGGTCCTGGCCAAGGGCGAGGACATGCGCCGCTACCCCGCCGGGGAGCGCGTCGCCATCTTCCGCCCCGCCGTCGAACGCCTGCGCAACGTCTGCTCCGTCGGCCTTTGCGAGGAGACGCCGGAGGTCTGGGACGCCCTGCGCCTCGACCGGGAAAACAAGACCTGCAACTGCAATCTTTGATTTGACAGGGCCTCCCGTTCCCCGTATTATATGCCACTTCCCGTTTGTCACCCAATGGCTTTTATAAAGGAAAGGACGATGGCAAAATTCCATGATCGTTTCGCGGGCGTCTACTGCGCCATGCTCACCCCCTATAATAAAACAGGCGCCGTCTGCAAAAAAACGATTGACAGGCTGGTGAACTGGCACATCGAGAAGGGCCTCCGCGGCTTCTACGTCTGCGGCAGCACGGGCGAGCACATCCTCCTCACCCCGGCGGAGCGGAAGGCCATCGCCGAGCGCACGGTCAAGGCCGCCGCAGGGCGGGCCAATGTCATCGTCCATGTCGGCGCGCCGTCGTCGGAGGAGTCGGCCGATCTGGCCCGGCACGCGGAGAAGGTCGGCGCCGACGCGATTTCCAGCCTGCCGCCCATCTTCTTCCCCGGCACGCCGGAGGCGATCAATCTGCACTACGACACGATCCTGAAGAGGACCCGCCTGCCCCTCCTCATCTACAACTACACGGTGCGCGGCGAGGTCGTCCCGGCGGCGCAGTTCATCCCCATCCTCGCCAAGAAGGGCGTGGCGGGCATGAAATACACCGGCTACAACCTTTATGAGATGCAGGGATTCATAGAAAACGCTCCCGACCGCTTCATCCTCTCCGGGGCGGACGAGATGAGCCTGCCGGCGCTCACCATGGGGGCCATTGGCTCCATCGGCTCGACGCAGAACGTCTTCCCCGAGATTTTCGTCGAGATCTACAAATCCTATCACAAAGGCGACCTCCGCCGAGCGGAGCAACTGCAGCGGCAGGTGAACCGGGCGATCCGCATCATGCAGCTCAGCAAGAGCATCGCCGGGTGGAAGATCGCCCTGCGGGCGCGAGGCATTGACGCCGGGCGCGTGCGCCCGCCCGTCACGCCGGCCGACGCCAAGGTCGAGCGACAGATTCTGCAAGGGCTGGAACAGATCGGCCTGCTCTGATCCCTCCCACAGAAAACCATTGACAACGCCCCGGCGCGGGGGTAATCTTACGTGTTCAGGTCATAGGGGGAGTCTGTGTCTTTGGCTTTCTCACAACCTGTGCGCATCGGAGCGAGATGTGTCTGAAAAACAGCAGGGAGAATTCGGCAAATACAAACTCGTCCAGAAGATCGGCGAAGAGATGCTCGCCGAGGTCTTCAAGGCTGAGGAGATCGAAACAGGCAGGACGGCGCTCCTGAAGGTGCTCAGCAGCGCCGTGTCCACAAACCCACTCTTTGCCAAATTCTTCGGCGACCGCGAGGCGGCCCTGGGCCACCACGTGGAGCACCCCAACATCCTCTCGATCATTGACGCCGGCCAGATAGGTAAGCGCTGCTATGTCGCCAGCGAGTTCGTGCAGGGAGAATCCCTCGCCCACCGCCTGAAGGGGGGCCGGATCGAGACCGAGGAGGGCCTCGAAATCCTCCGCCAACTCGCTGAGGCGCTGCGCGCGGCCCATCTGAAGCAGGTCGTCCACGGCGATGTAAAGCCGGCGAACGTCATCCTCACCCGAGACCGCCGCAACCAGTTGCTCGTCAAACTCTCCTTCCTTGATCTCGCCCTGGCGAGCGCCGATGCCACCATCTCCGTCTTCGGCGAGATGCTCGGCGCGCCGAAATACATGGCCCCGGAGCAGATCAAGGGCCGCGCCCCCGACCCCCGGAGCGACCAGTACTCCCTCGGCGTGACGGCCTACGAGATGTTCGCGGGCCATCTCCCCTTCGACTGCGAACGGATCGTGGGCTATCTCTACCGCAATGTGAATGAGGACCCCATCCCTCTCGCACAGCTCGGCGCGGGCATCCCGCGGGAAATCTCGCTCATCGTCGAAAAGCTCATGGCCAAGGACCCGTCCGACCGCTACAAGAGCATCCAGCGCCTCATAGACGACATCGAGCAGGCCCAGATGCGCATCCTCGGGCAGTACGTGGAAACCGAACCGCCCTCGCCGGACTCCGCCTTCGCACCGGCGGCGGAGAAGCGCGAGGAAATCGAGCGCCGCCCGAAGGCGCGGAAGTCCGTCGTCGCCGTCGTGGCCCTCGCCGTTATCCTACTCGGCGCCGGCGTCACCGCAGGCGTCATTTATCGCGACCATCTGGTAAAGCTGGCGGGAGAGGCGATCCGCAAAATCGTCCCGAAGGAGGAACCGAAACCCCAGCCGCCCGACCACGCGGCCGTTCAGGCCCAGCGGGAGAAGCAGGCCAGTTCCCTCCTCGCCGAGGGACGAGCGCTGGAGATGAACCGCAAGCTCGCCGAGGCCCGCCGGGCCTATGAAAAGGTGATCCAGTCCTACGCCGACACCGACGCCGCCCGGAACGCCAAGGCAGCCCTGGCCGGACTGGAGGAGAAACCCGAGCCGGAGAAACCGTCTGTGGACGCCGAAGCCGCCAGCAGCGAGACCGCCCAGGCCTATTCCAATTTGGTCCGCCAGGCAAAGGAGAAGATGGACAAAGGGGATTTCGAGCAGGCCCTGACGGCCTATGAGGAGTTTGCCGAGCGCCACGCCGGCACATCCCTCGGCGTCAAGGCCAAGGAGCAGATACCCTACGTGCTCTACAGCTGGGGCGAGCGCTGCATGGCAAAAGGGACCTACGAAAAAGCCTTGGAAGTCTATCGCCGCCTTCAGAAGGAATTCCCCCAGAGCGAGTGGGTAGCCAAGGCGGACCGCCAGATTCCAGAGGCCGCCTTCCGGCGGGGCATGGAGCTCCTGGAAGACCGGAAGTACGACGAGGCCGCCGCCCTGTTCGACAGCGTCCTCCAAACCCACCGCAGCACCGACTGGGGCAAGCAGGCCACGGCCCGGCTTGCCGAGACAATCTACAAATCGGCAAAGAGCGATCTCGCCGCGCGCAACTTCGACTCCTGCATCGCAAAGCTGCGCGAACTGACCATCAAGTTCGGCGACGCCGATCACGGCAACAAGGCCAAGGATGAACTGCCGAAGATCCTCTTCGACCGGGGGACCGCCCTCATCCAGGCGAAGGACTTCGCCAAGGCCCAACAGGGTCTTGAGGAGATCACGGACCGATTCCCCGCCTCCCCCTTCGCCGAGCGAGCAAAGCAGAAACTTATCGAAATCCGGCAGGCCGTCTGCGAACAGATGTTCACCGAGGGACGCATCCAGGAGGCGCTGGAGGCCTACGATGCCTTTACCGAGGCCAACCCCGGCCTCAACTGGAAGCCGGTGACGGACGAGCAGATTGACCTCTACCGCGACATGATGAAGAAGTACAAAGACCTCGCCGATAAGTCCGGCGAAAAGGTCTCCCTGGCCCTCGCCTATTACCAGTGGGGGCTTGACCTCGGCAAGGAGGGCAAGGTGGACGAGGCGCTGGAGAAGCACCAGCTCCTCATCAAGGAACACCCCACATCCCCCTGGGCCGAGAAGGCGAAACTGGGCATGGCCCGCCTGATGTACGAGAGCGCCTGCTTCATCATCCGGCGAAACCAGACGGGCGACGTCGCCCTCGGCAAGAACATCCTGAACGATCTCATCAAGAAATTCCCCGGCGACGAGTGGGCGCAGAGGGGCCAGACCGACCTGCGATACCTCCTCAACTGCCCCCAGGGGATGGTTTACATCCCCGCCGCCGACCTGATAATGGGGAGCACGGAGGAGGAGATCGCCATGGCCGTCGCAGGGCAGGATGTTTACAAGAAAGAGGATTTTGCGGATGAAGCCCCCCGGCACGTCGCGCAGGTCAGGGCCTTCTATATTGACATCCACGAGGTCAGTTGCGCCGACTACCTGAAGTTCGTCGAGGAAACGAAATACGACCCGCCCCTCGACTGGCTGCGGGGCCGTCCCCGACGCGGCAAAGAGAACCACCCCGTGACCATGATCTCCTTCAAAGACGCCGAGGCCTACGCCACCTGGGCCGGCAAGCGCCTCCCCTCCGAGGCCGAGTGGGAGCTCGCCGCCCGAGGCGCCGACGGCCGAATCTTCCCCTGGGGCGCCCAGTACCAGGACGGCACGTGCAACATCATGGCGGACGAGAACACCGCCACCAAGCCCGTCGGATCATACCCGGCAGGGGCGAGCCCCTTCGGCTGCCTCGACATGATCGGCAACGCGGCCGAGTGGACGGCGGGGTGGTACGCGCCGTACCCCGGGTCGAAGTTCAAAAGCCCGAAATTCGGCGAGACCCATCGCGTCGTCCGCGGCGGCTCCTGGCTGACCAAGGCCCCAGCGGGCGCCCGATGCGCCCGGCGCGAGCCGTTGCCCGGCGAGTCGAAGGACGCCTTCGAGGACTACCGCGCCGTCGGCTTCCGATGCGCCAAGACGCCGGAGTAGTCGGCGGCGAACGGACACGATGAGCGACCGGGCGAACGCACACTCAAACTTGTCTGAGCGCGCCGCCCGTCATTCCCGCGCAAGCGGGAATCCACGATGGGGGAGTCCTCCGGCTGTTGGGCCTTGGCCCGCCGGCGCAACGGTTGCCGATTCGGCCGCGGAGGTGCTATCCTATGGGGATGGAGGAACCAAACCTGGGTGAGCACGGAGCAGGAAAGATGACGAAGAAAGTTACGGTTGCCGATGTCTTGGCGATGCCCGTTTCGGAGCGGATTCTTTTCGTCGAAGATGTGTGGGATACCATTGCCTCCGTGCCGGAAGCGGTGCCCCTGACGGAGGCGCACCGAAAGGAATTGGAACGGCGGGTCGAAGCATATCACCGAAATCCTCACGCGGGTTCACCGTGGGGCGAGGTGAAGAAGAGGCTGCGGGGCCGGAGATGACCTATTCGCTGGTGATCCGGCCGGAAGCGGAGGAGGACCTCCGCCAGGCCTACCACTGGTATGAGGAGCAACGGGAGGGCCTCGGGGAGGATTTTCTGCTGTGCGTCGAAGCCGCCCTCACCGCAATCCAAGAGAGCCCTCTGCGTTACCCTGCGATTCACCGAGACATGCGGCGCATTCTTGTGCGTCGCTTTCCCTATGGGGTGTTTTATTGCGTCCGGCGGCATGAGGTGTCGGTGTTGGCAGTTTTCCATTGCCGCCGGCACCCTCGGGGCTGGCAGCGGCGACGCGGAAGAACGTAGGAAGACCAAGTCCGGGCGGCATGACATAGCAGGTAGGCCATTGGCCCGCCCTACACGCCTTTGGATGGACTTATGCAAAAAACTCAATGTGACGTGCTTGTCGTCGGCGCGGGCGGCGCTGGATTGAGGGCCGCCCTGGCCGCAAGGCAGAAGGGCGCCGACGTGCTCGTGGCCAACAAGGGCGTCTCGGGCAGGTCCGGCACCACCGTCTGGGCCGCATCCGACTGGATGGCCTTCACCGCCGCCTTCGGCCACGCCGACCCGCGCGACAACCCGACCGAGCACTGGATTGACATCACCGTCAAGGGAGGGGCCGTCTGCGAACCGGCCCTCTCCCGGCAGATCGCCGAACAGGCCCCCGACCGATTCATGGAGCTGGAGCGATGGGGCGGAAATTTCGCCAAGACGAAAGACGGCAGGTTCGTCCAGATTCTCAGCGACGGGGCGCGCTACCCCCGCGCCTGTGGACGTGGCGCCGACACCGGCCCGATCATCGTGGACGTCCTGATGAAACAGTGCAAACAGGCCGGCGTCCGCTTCGCCGACCGGACTATGCTTGTTGACCTTGTGACCGATCCTCCCGGAGGTTCCGGACCTCCGGGAGGGTCGGCGGGCAGAGTCATCGGCGCATGGGGATTGAGCACGACGACGCACGAGCCGTTCGTCTGCCTGGCCAGGGCCACCGTCCTCGCCACCGGCGGCGCGGGGCATCTCTACGCCCTCAACGCCTTCCCCCCGGGCATGACCGGCGACGGTCGGGCCATGGCCCTCCGCGCCGGGGCGGAGCTGGCCAACATGGAGTTCATCCAGATCGGGCCGAGCATCGTCTGGCCCATCAAGTTCGCCCTGTCCGGCGTCTTCTGGCGGCTCAACCCGCGCATCACGAACCGCCGCGGCGAGGAGTTCATCCGCCGATACATCCCCGCCGGCGTGGACTACGACAAGGCCATCTACATCAAGGGCGTCTCCTATCCCTTCACCGTGCGCAACGAGAGCAAGTGGGTGGATGTCGCCGTCTATACCGAGATCGCCGAGGGGCGCGGGACGGAGCATCACGGGGTCTATATGGACATCTCGCACAACCCCGCGCGGCTGATAGAGACGGAGGCCCGCGTCCCCTTCGAGCACCTGATGAAGCACGGGGTGGACCTCCGCAAGGACGCCATCGAGTTCGCCCCGGCTGTCCAGCATTTCAACGGGGGAATCCTTGTCAACGAGAGGGCCGCGTCCACCGTGCCCGGTCTCTTCGCCGCCGGGGAGGAGGCGGGCGGCCAGCACGGGGCCGACCGGCCCGGCGGCAACGCCCTCGCCGACTGCCAGGTGCGCGGCAAGATCGCCGGAGACAGCGCCGCCGAATACGCGGCGGGACAACAGGGCATGGCCGTCGTTGGGGAGATAAATATCGAGGGCGCGCTCTCGGCTCTGGCGCAGCCGGGCAAGAGCGGCATGCCGTTGAAGGCGGCCATCGAGCGATTGCAGTGGGCCATGTGGCGCAATGTCAGCGTCGTCCGCACGGCGGAGAAGATCGCCGCGGCCCGCGGGGTTGTCGAAGAGCTTGCCCGGACAAAGGTCGCGTTCGATGCAAAACATGTGGTACAATATCTTGAGTTGCGCAACATGATCGAGGTCGCCCGGACGGTCTGCGCCGGGGCGATGCTCCGTTCGGAGAGCCGCGGCACGCACTACCGCCCCGACGCGCTGGTCGTGAACGACCCGACGTGGCGCAAGATGATTGTCCAATCAAAACAGGGCGACTACGTCGCCGCCCGAACGAAGGAGATTGACATGCCGAAGGAACTGAGAGGAGTGGAGGAAAAACTGGAAGGGATGGGTCTGCGGAGCGACGTGTGGCGCAAGGGCTTAGAGGGCATGCCCGCGCGGGCGCTCGCCCACGCCACGGGCGTCACCCCCGAGGAGTTAAAGAAGCCGATCATCGCCATCGCGTCGAGTTTCAATGACATCGTTCCCGGCCATATCGGCATGCGCGACTTAGAGCGCTTCATCGAGCGCGGCATCGCGGCCGGCGGCGGCGTCCCGTTCATCTTTGGCGTGCCGGGCATCTGCGACGGCATCGCCATGGGGCACGGCGGCATGAAGTACTCCCTCGCCTCGCGCGAGCTGATCGCCGACGAGGTCGAGAGCATGGTGATGGCCCACGCCTTCGACGGCGTCGTTCTTCTCACAAACTGCGACAAGATCACCCCGGGCATGTTGATGGCGGCGGCGCGGATGAACCTGCCCGCCATCGTCGTTACCGCGGGACCCATGATCTCCGGCCGCGGCGCGTGCGGCGGGGCCGAGGGGCGGCGGCTCTCCCTCGTGCGCGACACCTTCGAGGCGTGGATCAAGCGTAAGCACGGCCAAATCAGCGATGAGGAGTTGGCGGACCTCGAGATCAACGCCTGCCCCGGCGTCGGCTCGTGCCAGGGCCTCTACACGGCCAACACGATGGGCTGCCTCACCGAGACGCTCGGCATGTCCCTCACCGGCTCCGGCACGGCGCTGGCCATCTCCGGCAAGCGGCGGCGAATCGCCTTCGACTCCGGCAAGCGGATCGTCCAACTGATTAAAGAACAGAAGACGCCGCGGCAGATACTGACGTCCGAGGCCTTCCGCAACGCGATCCGCGTGGATATGTGCATGGGCGGGTCGAGCAACACGGTCCTCCATCTCATCGCCATCGCACGGGAGTGCGGGATCGAGCTGGACCTCGACCTCTTCGACGCGATGAGCCGCTCGACCCCGCAGATCGTCAACATCCGTCCCGGCGGGGAGGACTTCATGGAGGATGTGGAGTATGCGGGCGGCGTGCCCGCCGTGCTGAGCGTGCTCCGGCCCCTCTTGGAAGGCAGCAAGACGGTGAACGAGCGGGGCATCCTCGAGATCGCCGAGGCGGCCCGGCCGCTCCGGGTGGAGTATCTGAACCAGAAGGACGCGAAGACGGGCAAGGTGACGCGCAAGTTCCGTTCCGTCATCCACGGCCTGAAGAAACCGGTGAAGCCGGAGGGCGGCCTGGCGATTCTCCGCGGCAACCTGGCCCCCGATGGGGCGGTGGTGAAGCACTCCGCCGTGGACCCCGAGTCCCAGAAGTTCCGCGGCAGGGCGATGGTCTTCAACTGCCAGGAGGACGCCATGGCGGCCATCAAGGACCTGCCGGGCCGGATGAAGGGCAAGGAGAAATACGTGATCGTCATCCGGTACGAAGGCCCCAAGGGCAGTCCCGGCATGCCGGAGATGCTCTCCCCGACGGCGGCGATCAGCGGGTATCCCGACGAGATCAAAAAGCGGGTCGCCCTCATCACCGACGGCCGGTTCTCCGGCGGGACGCGGGGTCCTTGCATCGGCCACGTCTGCCCCGAGGCGATGGTGGGCGGGCCGATCGGCCTGATCGAGGAAGGCGACACGATCGAGATTGACATCCCGAAACGAAAGCTGGACCTCAAGGTGAACGGCGCTGTCCTTGAGAGGCGCCGGAAGGCGTGGAAGCCCGCGGTGGAACGCAAGATCGGCGGCTGGCTGGCCCGGTACGCCAAGTTGGTCCAGCCCGCGTCGAGGGGCGCAGCCTTTTAGCCGTTCGCGGAGATCGTGCATAACGTCATTCCCGCGAAGGCGGGAATCCACAAAGCGGCATTGCCATGAAACGACTTGTTGTGCAAAATCCGGCCCTCGATGAGCGGGGCAACATTGACGAGGCCATCCGCCACCTCCAGGAGTGGGGAGTGCTGGAGGGCAGGGGGGACTGCAACCATGCCTCCTTCGAGGCCCTCCGGAAGGTGGTGCACGCGCATTTCAACATCCCGTGGACCAGCATCACCCCCGCGATGGAGCGCCTCCTGTACGCCATCAGCGCCGTCAATCGGCCGCGGAACGTCGTCGCCGTGGGCATCTTCTGCGGCAATACGCTGATCTGGAACGTCGGCCCCGCGTGCGGGCCGGGGAAGTGCTACGCGGCGCAGCGCCTAATCGGCATCGAGGTGAAGCCCGACCGGGCCGGGATGGCCCGGGACAATCTGCGGGCGATCGGCGTGACGGATTCGGTGCAGGTGATCGCAGGCGACGGGCATGAGATTCTCAGGCAGATTGACTACCCGATCCACCTGCTGTATCTCGACTGCGACTGCCCCTACAAGCCGATGCTCGACGCGGCGTACGACAAGGTCCCCCAGGGCGGTCTGGTGATCGCCCACAACACCCTCCACAAGGGATGGCTGAAAGAGAAGACATCGCACGAGTATCTGGCCCACGTGCGGGACCCGGCGGTCTTCCGCGAGAGCGTGTCCGTCGAGCCGGACGACCTGGGCATCGAGGTCAGCATGAAATGACGGCGAATCTCCGAAAACAAATTTTCGAGAATGCAAAAATCCTGGTCGTCAAGATCGGCACAAACGTGCTGAGCCTGGACAACGGCCTGCTGGACCGCGATCGGATTCGGAAGCTCGCCGCCGAGGTCGTGCAGCTCCGCGAGGACGGGTATGACGTCGTCATCGTCAGCTCGGGGGCCATCGGGGCGGGCATGGCGGAGCTGGGGATGGAGAAGCGTCCCACGGCCCTGCCGGAGCTCCAGGCCGCGGCGGCGGTGGGCCAGGGGAAGCTCATAGCGACCTACGACGATTGCTTCAAGGAAAAGGGCTATCACGCCGGGCAGATTCTCATCACCCGCGAGGACGTTGACGACCGGCAGCGCTACCTGAACGGGCGGAACACGATCCTATCGCTCCTGTCGCTGGGGGCGATTCCGGTGATCAATGAGAACGACACGATCAGCATTGACGAGATCACCTTCAGCGACAACGACATCCTGTCGGCTCTTGTGGCGAGTTTGGTGAAGGCGGACGTGCTGATCATGCTCAGCCCCGCGCCGGGGCTTTGCCGGCAGGGGAAGGTGATTGATGTGGTCGAGAAGATTGACCAGAACGTGAAGCGACTTGTTTCCGGCGCCACGAGCGAGCGGGGGGTTGGGGGGATGGACAGCAAGTTAGAGGCCGCCTCGACGGCTTGCCGGGCGGGGATCTCGACGATCATCGCCCCGGGAAAGGAAGAGCGCGTCCTCACACGGATCGCCGGCGGGGAAGCTGTCGGCACATTGTTCCTGGCGGGCGAAGATAAACTCGCCGGCCGCAAAGGATGGATCGGCATGGCGGTGCAGCCGAAGGGGGTCATCCGGGTGGACGCCGGCGCGGCGCGGGCGGTGCTGGAGCGCGGCAAGAGCCTCCTGGCCTCGGGGATTGTCGGGGTGGGCGGCGATTTCGAGAAGGGAGACGCGGTGAGCATCGCCGCGGGCGAGGCCGAGATTGCCCGGGGCCTGACGAACTACTCCTCCGCCGACGTGCGGCAGATCATGGGACTCCGCAGCAGCCAGATTGCGAAGAAACTCGGCTCTAAGCCGTACGACGAAGTGGTCCACCGGAATAACATGGTTCTCCACAAAACGAGCGATTGAATCTGCCCCCTCTCCCCCATCCCACGCATTGACACCCCCATCCGGTCTTGGTATCATCCCAACCATTGAGACGCGCCACTGGGTCCACGGGAGGATGGCGTATGGGCATGAACATCGTCGTCACCGGCGGGAACGGCAAGTTGGGGAAGCACCTTGTCGCTGAGCTTGTGAAGGATCACCAGGTAACCGTCCTGGATCGGGCGGGCGAGGTCCCGAAGAGCGCCGCGTTCATCCAGGGCGATGTGTGCGACTACGACACATGCCTCCGCGCCTTCAAGGGGGCCGACGTGGTGATCCATCTCGCCGCAATCCCCCACCCCCTCAGCGATCCGCAGCCCCTCGTTTGGAAGGTCAATGTGACCAGCACATACAACGTGCACGAGGCGGCCGTCGCGGCGGGCGTCCGGCGCGTGGTCCACGCCAGCAGCGACTCGACGCTGGGGTTCTGCTTCATGAACAAGCGCATCGAGCCGGAGTATCTGCCCCTCGATGAGAAGCATCCATGCAAGCCGCAGGACTCCTACGGCCTCAGCAAGCTGACCGGCGAGCTGATTGCCCAGAGCTTCACGCGACGCACATGCCTGGAGACGATCTCCCTCCGAATCTGCCTCGTCCTGTTCCCCGGCGTGGACTACTGCCTGCGCGTGACCAGAGACGCGCGGGACAAACCGGCCGTTGACCGGAAGAACCTGTGGACCTACAATCATGTGTTGGATGCGGTTCAGGCATTTCGCCTGGCGGCGGAAGTCGAGACGGTGGAGCATGAGGTCCTGTTCATCTCCGCCGCCGATCTGCTGGCCAGCGAAGAAACCATGGAACTGGTGAAGCGATTCCACCCGGCGGTGACGGACATCCGGGGCGACCTCTCCGGCCGCAAGTCGCTGGTGGATTACTCAAAGGCCGGTCGCGTGCTGGGCTACATGCCCAAGCATAACTGGCGGGAGATATTGGAAACACCGACGTCGCGATGAGTCACGTGGAAATGAAAGGTGGTGCATGATGGTACGAAAACTCGCTTTGGGCATAATGGCGGCGGTTGTGGCGCTGGGCGTCGGCGCGTGCAAGCCGGAGGCCGCCTCGCTCGACGGGACATGGGAATGCTGCCGGACCGAGACCGGCGACATGCCCGACGCCAAGGCCAAATGGGAGCCCGTGAAGGTCCCTTCCATGATGAGTCAGTCGGGCGACTGCCCGTACCTCTGGTTCCGGCGGTCCTTCGATGCGCCGCAGGAGTTCAAGGGGCGGCGTGTCTTCCTCCGCTTCGGCGGCGTGCGGTTCGTCTCGGAGGTCCACCTGAACGGAAAAAAGGTGGGGGGGCACTACGGCGGCTGGGAGCCCTTTGAGATTGACGTGACCGACACGTGTCGGCTCGGCGGCTCGAACGACCTCCTGGTTCGCGTCCAGGACGTAACCGGCGTGATTGACCAGAAGATGGAATACCGCAAACTGGGCCGAGGCGAGCGGTTCATCTCCGAGGCCAACGACGCCGTCATGGCGCCGGTGGGGTCGCGGTTTATGTCTCTCGACATCTGGCAGCCGGTCTCGCTCATTGCGCGCAATGATGTCTATGTCGAGAATGTGTTCATCCAGACCTCCGTCCGCAAGAATGAGATTCGGGCCAACATTACGCTGCGGAACCTGACGGACCGGGAGCGGATCGTCCGCCTCGCGTCGGCGGTGAAGGAGACCGGCATGGTCCTGGACGATACGGACGCGATAATTCCGGCGAAGGAGACCGCCACCCTGACCTTCCAGCAGCCGTGGAAGAACCCGCGTCTCTGGGGCCCCGAAGACCCCTATCTGTATCACCTCATCACGAAGATCAATGACCACGGCAAGGAACTGGATCTCGTCAGCACCCGCTTCGGCTTCCGCGAGTTCTGGACCGACGGGATCTACATGGTCCTGAACGGGACCCGGATGAACTTCCTCGCCACCGCCGGCCACCCGCGCGGCGAGCTGGACAACGGGCTGAGCAAGGCCGCCGCAATTGACTTCTACCGCCGCATCCGCGAGGCGGGGTGCGTCGCCATGCGCCTGCACGCGAACATCTGGCCCGAGTGGTGGTACGAGGCCGCCGACGAGGTCGGCATGCCGATCATCATGGAGTCGGCGCTGTTCTGTTATTCCAAAAACTACGCCCTGTCGAAGCCAAAATTCTGGGAGAACTACCACACGCACCTCCAGGCGGTCATCCGGGACAAGTGGAACCATCCGTCCATCGTCATGTACAGCCTGGAGAATGAAATCCTCCACTGCGGCGGGGAGGAGGCCGTCAAGGGGACGATCCACCGCCTGGCCGAGGCGGGGCGTTTCGTCAAGAAGCTCGACCCGACCCGGCCCATCATGTACGACGCCGACCACGACCCGGAAGGCGTGGCCGATGTGGTCAACCTCCACTATCCCCTCAACTTCAACAAGCAGAACCTCTGGCCCGATGTGGGCTACTGGCTGGAGACCGGCATGGAGATTGCCGCCTGGCCGAGGGGGTTCTGGACGTGGGACCGGAAAAAGCCGCTCTACTTCGGTGAGTTCCTCCACATGCAGCACTTCACCGAGCCGGATCCATACTCGACGCTGATCGGCGACGACGCCTACCAGGATTTCGGCCTCGCCATGGGCAAGGCCAAGGGCATCGCCTGGACGATGCAGATCGAGGCCTACCGCGCCGACGAGCTGTCGGGCATGTGCCCCTGGACGCTCACGGAGACCGGCGATTTCCCCAGCGACAGCAACCCGCGCTATCTGACCGTAAAACGCACCTACCAGAAGAACGCCGCCTTCATCCGCGAGTACGATACGCGGTTCTATGAGAATGAAAAAGTCCCGCGAACCGTATACGTTTATAACGACACGCTCCATCCCGCCTCGCTGACATTTGCGTGGGAGCTGAAGATGGGCGAAGCGGTGGTGGATCAGGGCGAGCGGCGGCTCGACGCACAGCCCGCGGAGCGATTCAAGCTCGACATCGCCCTCCAGATGCCTGCGGCAAAAGAGCGCACACCCCTCACGCTGACGCTGAAGACGCTGAACGGCAAGACGCTCGCCTTCGAGGAATCCAGGACCTACTGGGTCTTCCCCCGGCGAAAGCCGGCCCTCCCCCCCGGCAAGCGGATCGCCGTCTTTGAGGGCCAAAGCAAGGTGCTCGGCGACTGGCTCCGGGAGGCTGGGGCCGAGCCGATGGCCGTGGCTGATCCGGCGAATCTGCCCAAGGCGGACATCCTCGTCATCGGGCCGCACGCCCTTGACGCGATGAAGCCGCCGGCGGGCGTTCCGGTCGTCGGGGGCGAGTCCGGGGCGCGGCAGGCGGTCCATTCGTTCGTCCGGCAGGGCGGGGTGGTGGTCGCGCTGGAGCAGGACTCCTATGACTGCGGCCTGCTGCCCGCGTCCCTCATTGACCGCGGCTGCACCATCGCCTTCCAACGCGCCCGCGAGGAGGATCTGTTCAAGGGTGTCGTAGAGGACGATTTCAAGTTCTGGCGGGGCGACCACATCGTCGCCCGCAAGACGCTTGCGAAGCCCCAGGTCGGGCGGTTCCGCGCCCTGGTTGATTCCGGCGGGCCGGCGGGGCTGGTCTATCTGCCGCTGTGCGAGATCATGGCGGGCGAAGGCAAGTACATCCTGTCGCAGATGGCCGTCGGGGAGAAGTTGGGCAAGGAGCCGATGGCGCAGGCCATGCTGGAAAACATGCTCCGATACGCCGCGTGCGCGCCCGCCCCCGTGGGCAAGCTGGCCGTGGTCCAGGACAAGCTGCGCATCCGCGAGTCCCTGGCCGAGATGGATGTGATCTTCAGCGACATCTCCGGGAAGTTGGACAAGAGCGATCTCGGCGGGTTATCGGTCCTTATCGCCGAGGCGAACTGCCCGGAGGTGGAGCGGAACCAGGCGAAGATTCGGCAGTTCGTTGAGGGTGGAGGCAAGGCCGTCCTCCACGGCGGCACACGCGAGGGCCTGGCCCGAATCCAGGGCCTTTTCCCCGAGCCGATCGTCGGCCAGGCGAACAATTCCGTGCCGGTGACGATCGCCGAATGGGACCCCGTCATCAACGGCCTGACGAACCAGGAGCTTCATTGGTACGGCAGCCGGAAGGGCCTGAACTGGCGCGTCAACACGCCGCTCTCGCCGGATGTGTGCCGCTACGTTGTCGGGGGCGGCATGCCCGAACCGGGAAAATGCCGGACCATCGAGGCCGAGTCCATGAGAGTGATTGACGGCGCGCCGCGCATGAGCGAGGGCGATGTGTATATGGGATCGTCGGCCTCGATCACGGGGCCGATCCACTTCCCGGAGACGGGCGAATACTCGATCGCCGTGCGGGGCAAGGGGACGCCGCTCGGCGGCGTGTATCCCCAGATTCGGATCACGATTGACAAGAAACGGGTGGGAAGCGTCACGACCGACGGCAAGGACTGGGGCGAGTACTCCCTCTCGGCGCATGTGGCGAAGGGCGACCGCGAGGTCACGCTGTCCTTCGTGAATGATGCCTGGGACCCCGAGAAGGGCGAGGACCGAAACGTCTGGCTGGACAAGGTCATCTACGGCCCGACACCCGCGTTGAAGTCGAAGCGCCTCCTCTCCCCCGCCGCGCTGGTCAAGGTCCCGACGGGCAAGGGGTTCTACCTGATTGACCAGGTGCAGTGGACGGGCCAGGCGGGCGGCTCTGAGAAGGCGGGCCGCTACCTGTCCAACCTCCTCACCAATCTGGGCTGCGCGTTCGGCGACTCGGCGGGCGCGATCGTCATCCCCGGCAAGGCGCTGCAAGCGGAGGAGAAGCTGAAGCTCTGGAAGGCGCAGGACGACGGCCTGCGCATGGGATCGAACGGCACAGTATTCACAAAAGTGAAATTCGGCGCGACGCGGAAATACGAGTTTGCTATGAAGGCCAGCGGGACGGAGGCCGCCGGGGAGTTTCCGAACATTGAGGTGAGCATTGACGGGAAAAAGATCGGCAGCCTGAAACTGAGCCGGCCTGAGTGGCAAATCCTGCGGCTTCAGGCCGACGTGGCCGAGGGCGAGCACACAATCGGCCTGTCGTTCACGAACGATCTCTACAATCCGCCGGAGGACCGCAACCTGAACATCGGCCATCTGCAGATCAGGTGAGTGTGGGGTGGAAGGATGGAGGGATGGAAGGATGGAAGAATGGGCGAAGAACCATACTCCATTCTTCTATTCTTCCATTCTCGCATTCTTCCAACCAATCCTCCACAATTATCGTTGACATTTGTCCTATTAGTCCTATAATCTAAAATCAGCAATCCTGCCCGGGTTCGAGGTAAAGAGTTACAGGGGTAGGGGACTGTACCCACTCAGGGATCCGCGAGGTAACACAGCATGGCGATGACCAAGAGCGAGCAGATGGCGTTTATGGTGGAGAGCGGGGTGACGGCCGTCATCCGCGCGAAGGATTCGAGCCAGTTGGTGAAGGTAGCCGAGGCCATCGAGGCGGGGGGGGTGGTCTCCATCGAGGTGACGATGACCACGCCCAACGCCCTCGCCGTGATCAGCGAAGTGGCGAAGAAGATGGGGGATCGCGTCCTCATCGGGGTAGGGTCCGTTCTCGACCCGGAGACGGCGCGCGCGGCGATCCTCGCCGGGGCGGAGTTCGTGGTCGCCCCGACGCTGAACATGGACACGATCCGGCTCTGCCGCCGCTACAGCAAGGTGGTCATCCCCGGCGCGTTCACCCCGACAGAGATTCTGACCGCGTGGGAGGCGGGGGCCGATTTCGTGAAGGTATTCCCGGCAACGGCGCTCGGCCCGGGATATATCAAAGACATCAAGGCGCCTCTGCCGCAAGTGGAGCTTGTCCCGACGGGCGGCGTGACGGCGGAGAACACGGGCGATTTTATCCAGGCCGGAGCGGCGATGGTGGCGGCGGGGAGCAGCCTGGTGGACAAGGCGGCCCTGGCCGCCGGGAAGTTCGACGCGATCACCGAGACCGCCAAAAAATTTATAGCCGCCGTCCAAAAGGCCAGAGGGTGATAGGGAGCAAAGCGCGATGAAGATACTCGTTATAGAGGATGAGGAAAAGCTTGCCAGCGTGATCGAGCGGGGCCTGCGCGGCGAGCAGCACGACGTGACAGTCTGCCTCGACGGGGAAACCGGAATGAAGGAGGCGCTGAAGAGCGATTACGATTGCATCATCCTCGACCTGATGCTGCCAAAGCGAAGCGGCATCGAGATCCTGGACGCCATGCGCGCAAAGGAGATCAGCACGCCTGTGATCATCCTCACCGCCAAGGATTCCGTGGAGGACCGCGTCCACGGCCTCGACCATGGGGCGGACGACTACATGGTGAAGCCTTTCGCCTTCGCGGAGCTCTCGGCGCGAATCCGCTCCGTCGCCCGGCGGGCGGAGGCGGCCCAGCCGGTGGTGCTGAAGATCGCGGACGTGACCCTCGATCCAATCAAGCAGGAGGTGAGACGGGGCGACGAGCTGCTCGACCTCACGAGCAAGGAATACACCCTGCTCCAGTATTTCATGTCGAATCCGAACACGGCCCTTTCGCGAACGATGATCGCGGAAAATGTCTGGGACGTGAGCTTCGCCAGCTACAGCAATGTGATTGACGTCTACGTCAACTTCCTACGAAAAAAATTAGACAGCGATCGTGACCAGAAACTCATTGTTACCGTGCGGGGCGTGGGGTATATGATGCGCGACCCCAGCCGACCGATAGACTGACTCGTCCGCTCAGACTCGCTCTTATGAAACCTTTTGGCCGCGGCATTCGCTTCAGGCTGGTCTTCTTCTACACCTGCGTCATGGTGCTGGCCATGCTGGTGTTCAGCGTCTGCCTCTACCTCAGCCTACGCGGCAGCGCCCAGGAGGCCTTCGATCTCGTCTCCCCCCATGTCCTCGGCCCGCCGGACGAGTGGGACGTGGTCATCAGCCCAGAAGTCACCCTCATCAAAAGCCTCGCCATCGCCCTGATCGGGTTCCTCGGCTTCTCCATCCTGGCCGGGTGGCTCCTGGTCAGCAAGACGCTGGAGCGCGTGGGGAGCATCATCCGCTCCGCCGAGCGGATCACCGAGGGCAATCTCAAGGACAAGGGACGACTGCGGCTGAGCGGGACGCACGACGAGCTCGACGACCTGTGCACCACGTTGAACAAGTTGATTTCCCGCCTCGAACAGTTGCTGGAGCAGGCGTCGCAGTTCGCCGCCGATGTGTCCCACGAGCTGCGGACCCCCCTGACGGTGATGGCGGGGGAATTGGAGGTCACCCTGCAGTACGGCAAGTCGGAGGCCGACTACCGAAAGGCACTCGAAAGCGCCCTCGAGGAGATCGCCCGACTGGTGAAAATCGCCGAAGACCTCCTCGTCCTGGAACGGGTGGGGGCCGATCGGGGGCGCATCGAGTTCCACGAAATCGAATTGAAAAAACTGCTCAAGAAGACCCATGAGGATATCCGCGTCCTCGCCGAAAGTAAAGACATCGAGTTCAAGCTCGACCCGCTCCCCGCTGTCACGATCCTGGGCGACGAGCACACGCTCACCCGGCTCCTAATCAACCTGGTGGATAATGCGGTGAAGTACACCCACCCCGGCGGGACAGTCACCCTCTCCCTGGCCAAGAACGAGGAGTTCGCCCTCATCACCGTCGCCGACACGGGCATCGGCATCCCCAAGGCGGAAATCCCGAAGATATTCGACAGGTTCTATGTGGTGGACAAGTCGCGCTCCGGCAAGGTCGCCGGCACGGGGCTTGGCCTGAGCATGTGCAAGGCCATCGCCGAGATGCACGAGGGGGACATCCAGGTCGAGAGTTACGAAGGAAAGGGCAGCCGGTTCACTGTTCGCCTGCCCCTGCCGGAAAAGCCGGAGGCCGAATAAGCGTAGACCCGCCTTTCAAGATAGATCAGGTCTATGCAACTTCCTTTATTTACACCACTTGCGTCATTGATATTGACGATCACCAAGCCTTCCGAGGGGATTCCGACAAATGAATGCATATGTGCAATTTCCTCTTCCGCGGCCGTCGGGGGAGTGGAGTGAGCCGCCTTGGGAGTTGACCAAGCCCGGATCATCCATAGAGCAAGGGGCTTGGACACGAAATCCCCGACTCAGGGCCGCCAGACGATAAACTCTTCCTCGGCCCCTTTGCCGAAGGGCTTCTCACGGAATGACCTCGTCTGCCGCAGTGCGTTGGCCCAGAGGATGCGGCCTTTCATCTCGTCTTGCGAGGCGGTTGTGATGGCGAGCCGCTCTCCACATTCCCGCTTCAGGTATCGAACCGCCTCCGCCGCAAGCGATTCATCCGGCGCGTAGAGGTCGGCGGCAACGCCGTCGCCCGAGTCTTTCATTATTGCGAAACCACACATCCGCTCGCCGCGACGAATCGCAATCTCGCGGACGCCCTCTCCCCACTCCGACGCACGGGTCAGGCTGATGACGCGCCGCTCGCCGGTGAGTCCCACCGGATGCAGCCGCGACGCCATCCGCTCGTGATTCAGCAGGTAGTCGAAGGCCAGCCAGTCCTTCTCCATCATGGGACCGATGGAGACCGGGCCGTCCGTGATGAAGTACCGCTCAAAATGCCCCTCCGGGCCGCGGATCATCCAACATTTGCCGGTTTCTTTTTCCGCGATAAGATCCACGAACCCGCGGCGGCTGTACATCCCCCGCGCGTGAACTGTCGAGAGCCGGGTGGGAAGCATGGCCGCCTCGACATTTCGTTCATCAAAGAACGCCATCGCGCGATTGAGCACCTCCCTACCCGCGCCCCCGCCTCGATACGCCTCCTCCACAAGGAACCATCCGAAGTGGCCGAGCTCCGGTGTGGCCGTCGTCAGGCCGAGCCATGCGACCCCGACGTATGCGTCTCTATCGCTGTCGCGGGCGGTGGAGAAATGGTGGGTCCATCCCGGCAATCGGTCGGCGAGCACTCGTTGCATCGAGTCGAGCCAGTGGGCGCTATCGGGGAGCATCACCTCCGGCTTGACGTAGGGATACCACTCGACAAACCGATCGGGGAGCGGGTGCGTCAGGATGGCGTATTCGATGTGCATCCGCCGGCCTACAGCTTCAGGTTCTTCAGTTTGTTTGCCGCCGCGCGGGTCTCCGCGATGCTCGGCACGAGGGCGAAGCGGACGTAGCCCTCGCCGGGGTTGAGGCCCTTGTCCGTCCTGTCGCTGAGCCATGCACCGGGCGTGGTCACGATCGCTATCTCCGGGTCGAGGAGCCGGGTGGCAAATTCCACCGACGACATCCCCTTCGGCACGCGCTGCCAGAGATAGATCGTGGCCTCGGGCGCGCAGTTGGGCAGCCCGGCGGCCGTGAGGCCCTCGACGAGGATGTCGCGCTTCTGCTTGTATTCCCTGCGGCTCTGCCTCACGTGCGTCTCGTCGGCCAGCCCGGCAACGGCGCCGTCCTGGATGAACGTCGGCGTGCCGGAGTCAATGTTGGTCTTCACCTTCTTGAAGACGCTGACGATCCGAGCGTCGCCGGCCAGCCAGCCGACGCGGTAGCACGTCATGGCGCTGCGCTTGGACATGGAGTGGATGGCGACGACCCCCTCCTTCGCCACTTCCAGAATGCTGTGGGGCGGGTCGCCGTAGAAGATCTCCGTGTAGGCCTCGTCGCTGGCGACGATGATATTGTGCTTCTTACCGAAGGCGACGGCCTTCTTGAAGAAGCTTAGCGGCGCGTTGACGCCGGTGGGGCTGTTCGGGTAGTTGATCCAGAGAATCTTCGCCTTCTTGCAGATATTTTTAGGTATCGCATCCAGGTCCGGCAGGAACTTGTTCTCCGGCAGAAGAGGGACATAATAGGCCCTGCCCTCGGCGAAGAGGGTGCCGCGGGAGTAGGGCGGGTAGCCCGGGGTCGGGATGATAACATGGTCGCCCGGGTTCACGAAGCCCTCGGCGAAGTTGAAGACCGCCTCCTTCGAGCCGAGTGTCGCGCAGATTTCCGTGGCGGGATCAACCGTCACGCCGAAGCGCCGCTTCATCCATGCGGCGCAGGCCGCGCGGTAGTCTCCCGATCCGATGTAGCTGGGGTAGCCGGCGCACTTGCGCGTCTCGACGCCTTTCCGGGTGGCGCTGCGGACGACGGGCGGCGTGGGGCAGGTGGGGTCGCCCACCCCGAAGTCAATGGGCTTGATCCCCTTCGCCTTCAGTTTCGTCACCTGTTCGTCAACCTCGGCGAAGGCATAAGCGCCGATGGACTGTACTCGCCTGGATGCTTCGATCTTCATGTATGCTCTCCTCACTGCGGTGTGGAACCGAGAACGTGTCAAAACCCTGCGAAAAGGCGAGGCGAATCATACCATCTGATGCGGGACGTGTCAAGTGCGGCACTTGGAGGAGTTTTCCCGTCTTGACAGGGGTTGAGCGAGTGTGTTATGGTGAAGCGCATGAGGAATGAACCTGTATCCTCCAAGGGAGGTATTTCCATCATGTCGGCGCACAACATCAGCAACAAAGTTCCCAAGTACGGTCCGGCGATCCCCCCAGTAGGCGTGCTCTGGTCGGCGTTGCGGACGGAGGGGGAGGCGGTCGAGCTGGGCTTTCTCACCGGCGTCACCGGCGCGGCCTTTCGGACGTGCGTGAATGAGGCGATGAACGACGAGGCCCTCTTGGCCGAGGGCAATCGCTTTGCGGAGAACGCGCTGCCTCTTCTCGGCTATGAGATTCGCTTCCTCGCCCGTGGATTCGGGAAGGGCAAGGTGAATGCGCCCGAGCGCGAGAAGATATTCACCCTGCTCCAGGTGACCCTCGACGGCGGGACGCCCGTGCTCCTGACGGGGCCGTTCGGGTGGGCCCTCGTCCTCGGGTACGACAAGGGAAATAAGCAGTATTGGATCCGCGAGGCCGCTCCGCGAAACGCCGTGCACGACATGGCGCTCTCTCCGCCGTGGCAGGCCGGGAGCGAACAGGAGGAGCGCTGGGAAGACGAGGAGACGCTCGCGGAGATGGAGGGCGGCCTCAACCTGGCCGTCCTGCGGAAGCGGGGGCAACGTCTGCCCGACCGCGGCTTGGCCATCAACGCACTACGGCACGCCGTGGCCCATATAAGCAAGAAAGGGCCGGGACCGATGCACTTCGGCCTGAACGCGATCACGTTTCTGCGAGGGCAGCTCCTCAAGGAGGCGGAGGAGTCGAAGTGGGAAGCCCGCGTTCTCGGAGCCGACCTGCCCCTGCAAGTGATCTTCGCGACGCTCAACCGGCACAAGGCGGTGGAATTCCTGAAGGACCTCGCACCGGAGTTCGCGGGCGAGAAGAAGTCCTCGCTTGGTGAATGCGCCGCGGCCTACGCGGAGGCGGCGCAGACGTGGCTTACGCTCCAGTGCTCGCTGCCGAACCCGAAGGCATATGAGGAGAAGAGGGAATCCGCCCAGGCAAGCCCCGACAGCCTCCGCAGCATGGCCGAGCTGCTCAAGCAGATTTTCGAGATCGAGGAACGCGCCCTCCATCTCCTCGAAGGCGTGGTCTGAGCGGGGCGACCCAGGATGATGCGCCCTGAGCGATTCCTGACCGTCGGCCTGCTCGTCCTGGCGCTTCAACCGTGGTGCATCGCCGGGGAACGCACCATCATCGCCGCCGACCACGAGTCGGTCCGCCGCCGCCTCGGCAAGGAGGCCGACCTCCTGCCCGCGGGGCCATACACACTCCTCGGCGGCAACGGCCTCGATCGGAACATCGTCATCCGCCAGACGATCATCGGCGACGAGCAGTACGCCTACGTCCTCAATCCGGCATGGTGGCCGGTCACGGTCTCCATTGCGCTCGACTGCGTCGCCGTCGTGGACGGGGTCGAGACGGGCAAGACGATCTCGCTCGATCTCGCAGCCTACCAGACCGCGATCCTTCGCCTCCGCCCACCGGCGGCGTTCCTCTCCGCCGAGACTCGAACACCCGAGGCCGTCGTCAACGAGATCACGCGGGAGCTGACCGACCTCACGTTGATACTGCCCCACCTCCCAACGCGCCGACCGCACCTCATTGTGAAAAACCCCGGCTTCGAAAAGTACGACGTTCACAAGATTCCTCTCAACTGGCGCATCTTCGACTGGCACAAGAAGGACAGCGCGTTCGGCTTCGACCTCGGCAACAAGACCGAGGGGAAGCAGGCGTTTTTTCTGGATAACGCCGAACACGGCAAGACGATCGGCATCGCGAGCGACAAGTTCCGCATCCATCCCGGCCGCGCGTGCGAGCTGGCCGTCCATCTGGCGACGAGCGCCCCCGCCCCCGATGGCAAGGCCGAGGGCAAGGCGCGGATCGGGTTCACCGGCGCGCAGCATGTGACGGAGACGGTCCGGCCCGACAACACCTGGCGGCAATTCACGCTGGCCCTCTCGCCCGCGCAGACGGAGCGCGTCGCGCCCGGGGGCGAGGCGCGCGTCGAGATCCACCACGACGCGAAGGGCATCCTGTGGGTGGACAATGTGCGCGTGGTGGACAGCGCGATCTGCGACATCGAGACGGCGGAGAAGATCGAACGGCTGGCCGACCTCCTGACGAAGTTATTCTCGGAGAAGGATTTCGTCGGCTGCTTCCAGACGCTTCAGGAAGGACCCGTCCGGGAACTTCTAAGAAAAGTCGCAAAAATGAAAATCGGGAACGAGTGGCTTATCGTCGGGCCGTTCCCCGCCCCGAGCGACGCAGATATGCTCAAGGCATGTCCCCCGGAGAAGGACGTCCTGGAGGGAAAGGACCTGCGCGATGCGGAGTATGCCGGATCGGAGGGGCTGAAGGTTCGATGGGTCACGAATTGGACGACGCCCGCGGCGGGCGGCGCGGGGCGGATGGACCTCTGCGCGGCGGTCGGACCCTTTGACAAGACGACGGCCTACGCCTATACTGAGGTGGAGTCCGGGCTGAACCGGAAGGCGTTCCTCCTCATCGGCCGCGATGACGCCGTCGCCGTCTGGGTCAATGGAAAGCCGGCGAGCCTCAGCCCGGTCGGCGCGGCCGGCGCGCCGGGGGAGGACGTGGCGGCGGCGGACCTCGTCCGAGGCTGGAACAAGATTCTTCTGAAAATTCGCAATGACGAAAAGCTCTGGGACTTCTCCCTGTCCATCGTTGATGAGAACGGAAACCCGATCAAGGACATCCGATACGGGGAGAATATCCTCGTCCGGAAGAAGGAGGCGGCGAAATGAGAGCGTTGATCCTGTTTCTTTGCATTGGGATGGGAATTGCCATGTGTGACGACGCGCCCGGATTCAAGACCGTGACGCATCAGCCCGAGATCACCGACGAAATCCTCCACAACCCCGGCATGGGGCTTTTCTTCATGCCCGGCCTGAGCACGAACTACGAGGTGGACTGGTTCGTGCCGCTCGTTGATGTGGCCTACCAGCGCGTGGGGTGGAATACGCTCGAACCCGAGGAAGGGGCCTACAAGTTCGACGAGGTCCTCGGCCCCGTCTTCGATTATTGGCTCAAGCGCGGCAAGCGCGTCGCCCTGCGCGTGATGTCCTCCAGCATGCACTCCCGCGAGATGTACGTCACCCCCAAGTGGGTCTTCGATGCCGGTGTGCCGGGAGTGGAGCTGAAGGGCCTCTATGTCCCGAAACAGATTGACCCCGCCTTCTGGAATCCCATCTACTTCGAGAAGCAGGCGGCCTTCATCCGCGCCCTGGGGAAGAAATACAACGGCATGAAGGGCCTGGAGTTCGTTGACCTCGGCTGCGTCGGGGAGTGGGGCGAGAGCCACCTCATGCGCTGGACCGCCGAGGACAAGGAGAAGACCGGCTACACGCCGATGGCGTACACAAAAGCGTATATGCACTTTATTGATCTCCATTGCGCGGCCTTCCCCGACACGCCGCTCGCCCTCAACTGCGGCACCGGCGGCGCGGGCCACAACGATGTCATCGTGGACTACGCCGTCTCGAAGGGCGTCTGGCTCCGGCAAGACGGGCTGACCCCGGACTACCCCCGGAACGGCGCGAGCCGCTACTACCACCAGTACTTCCGCCGTGTGAAGACCCTCTACGAACTCTGCCACGGCTATGAGGACATGAAAAAGCGCGGCATGACCCTGATTGACACGTTCAAACGCGGCATCGAGGACCCGATCAGCTACATGAACATGAATCTGGCGGGCATCGCCACGCTGAACAAATTCACCGAGGAGGAGCGCGACGCCGTCCGCCACGCCGCGCGGCACGTCGGCTACCGCCTCGCGCCGGCGGCGGTGGAGCACCAGGACGCGATTCACCTCGACGAACATGTTGCGCCGCGGCTTTGGCTGAAGATTACCTGGCGCAACCTCGGCGCCGCGCCGTGCTACGAGTACTACGCCATCGAGATCGTCCTGGCCGATGAGAAGGGGACGGAGGTATTCCGCGCGATGGAAATGCCCGACAAGCCGACGACGCTCTGGATGCCCAAGGAGGACACGGCGACCTCCTTTTCATTCGTCCTGCCTAGCAATCTGAAGCCGGGCATCTACGCCCTGAAACTCGGCCTCGTGGACCCCTTCAACGAGGAACGGCATCTGCTCCTGCCGCTCAAAAACAAGGATGAAAAGGGGCGCTACACCGTCGCCGCGGCGACCGCCGCCCCGCGAGCCGAGGCCCTGCCGCAGCCGACGATCCCCGGCGGCGATTTCGAGGCGGACGATGCGATCAAGGGCTGGTGGTTTGCGAAGGGCGTCAACGCGGCGCTCGTTGCGGAGGACGCCCCGCAGGGGGCGCAATGCCTTCGCATCGAAGGCAAGACCGGCGATGGCTGGAACTACGCCGGCGCGCCCAATGCGCCGCTTCTCCCCGCCGCAGAATATGAACTGCTCGCAAGAATGAAAGTGCTGTCCATTGACGACGCGACGAAGCAGCCCTACGTGAAGATGGGCCTGGTTGATGGCGAGGGCAAGTGGTTCACCAACGTGAGCAGCAGCCGATACGACACGTCGAAGCTCGGCACGTGGCAGGAGTTGAAGGGCCGATTCATCACGCCCCCTGCGACCCGCGGCGGGCATTTCGCCGTCGAGAAGGGCGACACCACGCCGCGCGAGGTCGTCCTCCTCCTCGACGACATTCGCCTCCGCCTCCTCAGCGCGCCGTGATGGGTAACTGGGGTCAGGCCTTCAGGGCGTGTTGCCCAAATGTAGTCGCAGGCTTATGGTGATTAACTAAATAAGTTGACATTTGCCTCCTGATGTGGTATAAGAGAGTAGAGGAGGTGAATGAAGATGGAATTGACCCAAGGACAACGCAATGAA
>JBFMAD010000016.1:0-128480 GCA_040755855.1 Planctomycetota bacterium
GGCGGGTAGCTGTCCTCTGCAACGCGAAGTGCCTCTTGCGCCAACGCCAGAGCACTCTTCGTGGTCTTCATGGAGACGGTAGTTTAACATCTTTTACCCAAAAGTGCAAAGTCTTTTATACAAAGCAGGTTAGTGGCCAAATCCCAAATAACCCAAATCGGGGACAGTGGGGTTGTTGAAAAACCCTGTTCTTGTAGCCGCAGGCTTCAGCCTGCGGGGCCGTGATGCGTCAAACCGCACCCGTAAAGGGTGCGGCTACAGTCGGTGTTCGCCTCGCGGGGGTTTTTCAACAACCCCACAGTTGCCTTGTTGTCATTGCAGGGCGTCGTGTCCGGTCTGAAGAAGGGATTTGACAAGCCTTACTCAGACTGTACAATAAATAGATGCGGGAAGCGGGATTTTCTTACAGGAATGCTTGCTCTCCCGAAGGGATGTTTGGAGAAAGACCATGAAGGATCCCATCGTCGAAGAAGTGCGGAAGGCCCGCGATAAACACGCGCGGAGATTCAACTACAATCTGGATGCGATCTGCCAAGACATCCGGAAACGGCAGACAAAGTGCGGGCACAAACTTGTCCGATTCGGACCCAAGAAGCTGAAGCCTACAGCCATATCCACCTAACTTTCTCAACGACTCCCTTGCCCTTCTTCCTTTTGGAGGTTGCCATGTGGAAAAGCGTGTCCTTTGTCTTGGGAACAGTGGTTTGCGTGTGGGCGTTGTCCGCCGTCGCACAGGAGAAAACACTCATGGAATGGCGATTTGACAAGGACGGCGACTTCAAAGGCTGGGCCGCAGGCGGCCACATCGCCGATGCGACCGTCGCAGGGGGCGTCCTCAAGGGCCGAGCCGTAAATCACGATCCCATCCTCACCGGGCCGGTCTTCGACCTCGCCGCCGCCCCGACGCAGTGCGTCGAGATCAAATTGAAGGCCGTCGGCGACGCCACGTCGGAACTCTTCTGGACCCAGACGCTCGAAGGCAAGTTTGGCGGCTTCAGCAGCGACAAGCTCGAGCGCTTCGACGTCGTGGGCGACGGGCAGTTCCACGTCCACCGCATCCACCCCTTCTGGCACGCGGCGAAGAAGATCATCCGCCTCCGCCTCGACCCGCCCAACAAGGGCGAGTTCGAGATCGAGTATATCCGCATCGTGGACACCGCCTCCGGCGCGCCGTCCGAGGCAAAGGCTTGGCGCTTCGATAAGGGCGCCGAGGGCTGGCATGTGTGGCGGGACATGGCCGAACCGGCGGCGAAGGACGGCTGCTTAGAGGTCGCGGCCACCGGCCGCGATCCGATCCTCATGAGTCCCCTCCTCTCCCTTTCCGCCGACGAAAACCCCTTCGTCAGCATCCGCATGGCGACGGACAGCGGCACGATGGGCCGCGTGTTCTGCGTCTCCGATACCCAGTTCGGCTGGGAAGATACCAGCTTCCCTCTGAAGGCCGACGGGAAGATGCACTCCTATAACGTGGATGTCGGCTCTCTCCGCAAGTGGCGCGATCAGATTATGCTCGTCGGCGTCCAGCCGACGAACGATCCCGCGGGCCGCGTCCGCATCGAATCCATCGAGATCGCCCGCGATCCGAAAGGTCCCGCCGAGCTGGAGGTCCGCTACTTCGGCGCGAGCGACGCCATCAACCGCGCTGGGCGGCCGGTCGGCGTCACCTGCTGCCTGCGGAACCTGGGCGGCGACCTGGCGAAGGATGTGAAGGCGACGCTCTCCGTCCCCGACGGCGTGAAGATCGTCGGCGAGGCGACGAAGGCCATTGACAAGATCTCCCTCTACCTCCCCAAGTCCGCCGCGTGGCAGGTCGAGTACGCCAAGCCGGGCAAGGTGGACATTACCGCGAAGATCGAGGCCGCGGGCATCGAACCCCTCTCCGCGCAGGCGACGGTGGACCTCACGCCTGCCCCGAAGGTGGCGAAGAGCGACTACATCCCCGAGCCGAAGCCGGTGGAGAGCAAGAAGTACGAGATCGGTGTGTATTACTTCCCCGGCTGGGACACGATGTCGCGATGGCGGCCGATCATAGACTACCCCGAGCGCAAGCCCGTCCTCGGCTGGTACGACGAGGCCAACCCCGAGTGCGCCGACTGGCAGATCAAGTGGGCCGCCGAGCACGGGGTGGACTTCTTCATGGTGGACTGGTATTGGTGCGCCGGGGCGCGCCACCTGGAGCACTGGGTGCACGACGCATACATGAAATCCAAGTTCCGCAAGCACCTCAAGTGGTGTGTCATGTGGGCGAACCATAACTCGCCCAACACCCACTCGCTGGAGGACTGGCGGCAGGTGACGCAGTACTGGCTCGACCACTATTTCGGCATGGAGGAGTACTATCGAATCAACGACAAGCCGGTGATGATGATCTGGGCCCCAACCAACATCCGCCGCGACGTGGGCGGCACGGAGAAGGCGGCGGAGCTTTACGCTCTGTCCCAGAAGATGGCGAAAGACGCGGGCTACAAGGGCATCTTCTTCATCGCCATGAGTTCCCACGAGAGCGATGCGCAGGTGAAGGAACTCAAGGCCGAGGGCTACGAGGGCTTCACGTCGTATCACAGTTTCCAGACCGCCATGGTCCGCGCCGGGAGCAAGTACTTCCCGTTCTCCGATGTGGTCAAGACCACGCCCGAGCTGTGGGCCGAGCGCGACAAGCGCGCCAACGGCCTCCTCCACATGCCCGTCGTGGACACGGGCTGGGACCCGCGCCCCTGGCACGGCGCGAAGTCTATGGTCATCCACGGCCGCACGCCGGCGCTCTTCGGCGAGCTGTGCCGCAAGGCCGCAGCCTACGCCGACCGGACGGGCAACAAGATCATCGCCATCGGTCCGTGCAACGAGTGGGGCGAGGGCAGCTACATCGAGCCGTACGCCGAGTACGGTTTCCAGGACCTCGATCATCTCCGGGCGGCGTTCTGCGGGGAACGGGGGATATTCTCCTTCTTCCTGGGTGACTATCCGCCGAACATGATCCCGTCGGACGTGGGCCGCGGGCCGTACGACCTGCCGACCCTGGATGCGAAGACCGAGTGGGAATTCAACACGGACGGCGACCGGGAGGGCTGGTCGGCCGGGACGCAGATGCGGAGCGAGGTGAAGGGCGGATGCATCGTCGGCGAGTCCGTCGGGCGCGATCCGGTGATCGGGAGTCCGGGGCTGTTGCTTGAGGCGGACAAGGTTCGCTGGCTCGTGGTGCGCATGAGCCTGAGCGAGGCGGACCGTCCGCAGATGTTCTGGTCCACCACCCTCTCGCGTCACGGCGAGAAGAACAGCGTGCGGTTCGACGTGCCCGGCGACGGGCAGATGCACGAGTTCAAGATTGACCTAAGCAAGGAGCCGCAGTGGCGCGGGGTCATCACGTCGCTCCGCTTCGACCCGGCCAACAAGCCCGGCGTGAAGTTCCGGATTGATGCGATCAAGCTACTCAAGGAATAGCGGCAGGAGTAAGAGCAAAAGGGGAAGGGATAGGACAAAGTAGAATGTCCCCTTTTCCTTTCCAGAAAAACAGGTATGTGTCCCCGGAATAGCCGACAGTCCTCATCGGCACAGCGGTCGCACCGCGGCGGGCGGTCGGCGTAGGTGTCCACGAAGTTGACAGGTGGGGGTGTCCACGTCGTGGACAGTCTGGGAAGTCAGACCTCCCGGAGGTTCCGACCTCCGGGAGGTCGGTTCGGCGGGAGGTCGGTTCTTCCTCGCTCCGAGGCTCTGCCTCGGAGCGGACGATGCGTCAGCCTCTGCCTGCCTCCTTTCGCTGCGAAGAGGCTGAGCCAAGAGAAATAGTCATTCCTCGGCAAAGCCAAGGGACTATGTGGTCATAAGACGCGTGTTTATTGAGGCTTGCGGCAAATAATTAAGTATGATGTCCCCAGAACTCCCAGAACTCCCCAGAACTCCCGATGGCGCAGTTTTTCACTTTTGCGAAGTTTGGCAGGCGGGGAAATGAAGAGAGGCAGACGCAGATTTGCGCTGATGCCCCCCGTTCTCGTTCCGGGGCTCTGCCTCGGAACACGGCATCGGTCAGGCTCCGCCTGACTCCTTTCGCTGCGGAGAGGCGGAGCCAACCGCAAGACCGTCACCCGGCAGAGCCAGGGAACGAGCTAAGAAAAACAGGTATGTGTCCCCGGAATAGCCCGGAATAGCCATGGGTGTCGGCACAACACGCGAGCGAGCGAAGAGAAGAAACGGATGCTTTAAAGGAGAAGAGAAGGAAACGCCGATGGCACACAGCCCTTGACTTCCACAGTTATGGGTGTCTCCGGAATCCGTCAGCAGTAAATAGTGTTGTGTCCCCGGAATATCCGGAATATCGCCCGGAATATCGCCGGAATATCGCGGAATATCCTGACGTCACCACTACCAAGGCCGCGCCCTGAGCATTCGCAGCATTGCGAATACGTCAACTGAGCGCACTCCAAATGCTTGACAGACATTCGGGATCGGAACCTTTCTTCTAACATCGGGTGCGAGAACTTCCTGAGTCACCACTATGCGGCGATCTACGATAGCGTAAGCGACCAGCCAGCCGTCCGCGCCATCGGCAAAATCGGCCTTCGCCGCGTCCATGAACTGAGTCTGAGCGTAAACCCACTGCATAATCTCCCGATAGGACTCGACCACCTCATCTCTATCCGTTGACGCAAACGCATCGCTGAACTGATTATTGGCCCACTCCGCAAGTTCATCCTTTCCTCTGTCGAGTTCCTTTTTTACGCGGTCGATGCTGCAAACGCGCCCGTCTCCTGCATGTTCAAGAAGAATCTCCCAGAACTGAGTGGATAGATCGAATGCGTAGTAGTCACGCGCAGCTCTGATAAACACATCGGCATCCAGGACAAATCGGGGATCCTCGCTCACCGTATCCCCCCGATTCCAAGCGACGCGGCGTAGCGGTCAAAGGTCTTTCCGTATAACCCAGTCAGACGGTAGGCTTCGGAGTAGAGCAGCTTGCCTTCCTTGGCTGCACGAACTACAGCAGAGCCGAAACGGCGGCCGATGCGAAGGTTCTGCGTCGGATAGAACACTGGTTTCTTGTGCCTATCGGGCGGTGTACGGCGTTCGTCGTGCTGGTACTCGCGATAGAATTTCAGGAAAGCCGCCTTGTCAATCAGGGAGAGATCTAGTGCCCTCCGCGCGGCCACCAGCACACTGACCTTGAACTCGCGTGCGATGGTCTGAAATGGCTCGGAATCACGCTTGACGGATTGCCATATGCCGCGCAACTTCTGCTCCGGGACAAGGAATTCAGCGGCGACGCGATTGCACGCCCTCTCCATTGGGTCGTCCGCTGGCTGCATTTGGCGCAGATCGAATGCTGCACTGCTACCAAAGAATACATGCGCCAACTCATGCGCGAGTGTGAACATCTGGGCTGCTTTCCCATCCGCCCCATTGACGAACACGACCGGTGCGAACTCGTCTACGAGAACGAAGCCTCGGAACTCATCAACATTCAGCTTCCGATGGGTGTTATTCTGGACAATGGTGTTAACGACAACCAGAATCCCTGCCGTTTCCATCGTCTCGCGGAGAACGCGCAGGGCATCTGTCCACGTGCGCTGTGCTGCGGCCCAGCCATCGTCTATGGCGAGGGTCCGACGGATGCGTTCCGCGACCAATGCCGGCTGTTCCTCAATCTGAACAGAGCGCACAAAGCGAAGTCTCTCCTGTCCCTGCTCAATCAAGAACTCGCGCATCCATGCCTGCCGACGCTGCATTATCTGGACGCTCTCGAGAAGATTGGGGCTGGGCGTGATCGGACCCTCATCGCCGATAGTCCTGAAATATGGCACTGGCAGGCGTTCCTTTGGCGGTTCCGCAAAGAAGAAGAAACCGAGCGGCGCGAAGGTGGCCTTCGCCAATTTTTCCAGGTCCCGCAATGTGGGCAGGGCCTCGCCGGTGGCCCATTGGTGGATTTTGGGAAACTTGGGCTGTAGATCGTCGAGAGTCAACCCGCAACGGTCCACCGCCCAGCGAAAGACCTCTTGCTCAACGAGCACACGGCTCATGTGCCGACCTCCTTGCGGGCCACGATCTCAGAACAGTCCTTGTGCTGCCATATCTGGCTTAAGGTTCTGGTCACCCCACAGTATAGCACTATCATAGCAGGATTGCCAATGCACTTCCATACCCAATTACGGCTTTCCCCCCGGTGTTGAGTGGTGGAAAACCGCCCGACGCCTCACTCCCAGCGGACATATTATAACCCACGTCTCCGACAATGCGAAGGATAATTTCTTGCAAAGCACGCAAAGGCGCGGAGGAAGAGGCAGAGCCTACGGTTTCTTGATGCACCAGAGCGCTTGGTCCGTGCGAAAGAAAAGCTCACCATCCGAAGCGGCGAGGGAGGAGTTTGACCTCTCGTTCAACGGATTGACGGCAATCACCTCGAATTTCGGACGGACTTTGACCACCACGATGTCGCCGGATTGCCTCGGGAGATATAGGCGGTCGCCGGACAGCAGGATGGAGGACCATGTGCCGCCTTTGCCGCCGGGGATTTTTTCTTCCCAGACGGTGTTGCCCGTGGCCAGTTCGAGGCACGCGATGAGGGAGGCCGGGAAATAGATGTAACCGCCCTTGACGACGCCGGAGCCGACGCCGCCCCTGCCGGGCGCCTGATGCCAGAGCCGTTGTGTGGATTTGACGGCAATCGTGTTGCCGCGATAGCCGCCCATCGCCACAATGACGCCGTCGCCGGCGATCGGCGAGGTGTAAACGAGCGGGTTGAGTCCGCCGCAACGCCAGCGGATGCGGCCGGTGGGCGGGTCGAAGGCGATGAGTTCCATCGGGAAACTCATGATGAGTTCGTTGTCGAGCACCAGCGGCGTGCTCCATGTGCCCACCACACCGGGGGGCTTGTCCTTGAATCCATCGGTGCGTCCTTCGGTATTCCAGACCGGTTCATCAAACTTCCACAACGTCGCGCCGGTTTTCTTGTCCAGCGCGGTCAGGAACGCGCCCTTGGTCGGCCCGTGGTAGTGGAGGCACAGGTTGTTGTGAATGACCGGCGAAGAGGCGTTTCCCCAGACGTTGTCGAGCGGGCCGAGATCGCGCCGCCACAGTTCGCGTCCGTTCATGTCGTAACACACCAAGCCGGCCGATCCGAAACCGGCAACGACCCGTTCGCCGTCCGTCACGGGCGACGCGGAGCAGTAGGGATTGCTCTTGTGTGTGCGTTCCGGTTTGTCGTACACCACGCCCTGTTGCCACAACAAGCGGCCGTCGGCGCGATGAAAGCACATCAGCGTGCGGCGGTTCTCCGCCTCGATGGCTTGGGTGACAAAGACGCGCTCGCCCCAGACGATGGGCGTGGAATTGCCGGGTTCGGGCAATGGGACGCGCCAGCGGATGTTGCGCGTGACGCTCCATTCCAGCGGGAGGTCGGTTTCCGTGGTGATGCCGCTGCCCGCCGAGTCGCCGCGCCACGACGGCCAGTTATCGGCGCGAGAGGATGATGTGAGGACCATCAACAAGATGAGGAAAGTCGTTTGGGCGCCTCCGGTAATCCTCTTGCGGAGCCCGCTTGAGGGTTGAGGGTCATTTGCTTTGGTCTTGATGCTCAGGGCATATTGCGCGTCTTGGTATTGCGGTGACATAATCCTTTTTCGCTATTTGCCTTTCCCCGCGTCGCGGGTGACGGACTCCAGGGCGTCCTTAGCGGATATTTCGTGTTCTCGAAATGTGCCGCGGATGCCCGCCAGGTTCCTGTGGACGGATTCGTCGTCGGGGTTTAGTTGGATCGCCTTCTCATACTCACCGATGGCCTCGCGCAGGCGACCGAAGCGCTCGTGGCAGACGGCGAGATTGTTGTGGATGGCCGCGTCGTTGCCGTCCAGGTTCGCGGCAGCCTCAAACTGTTCCTGCGCCTTGTCCCACAGGTTGTTCTTGGCGAATTTCATGCCGAGTCCGTTCGGGCGTCCGCCTTTGCCCGCCGTGGCCAGGAGGAATTTCTCGCGCTCCACGTAGTGCGGGGCGATCCTGCCGACGAATCCCTTGGCGACTTTGGCCGAGAGCTCGTTGAGCACGGCCTCCTTCCGCTTGGCGTCGAAGAACTCGCTGTAGTTCTCCGAGATCGAATCGGAAAAGACGACCTTCGCCGACTCCACGCTGACCACGCGCACGTTGGCGCCGACGGTGGCCTTTCGGCCCACGTCCGCGTCGCCGGCGTCAAAGGCGAGCACCTCGCCGACGATGACCGCGTCCACGCCGAGCAGTTTACCCAGGGAGCTGATCGTCTGGGCGTCAACCAGCCCGCTCGTGCCGAATTTTTGCTCCTGCAGGATCTTCTCCACCGCGCTGCGTTCCATCACCTCGAATGACCCGCTGCGGTTCAGCTCGGCCACGATCACGTTAGCGAGGTTCCGCCCCACGTCGGGGGATTGTTTGTAGTGCAGATCAATCACAGCGAGCCGTTTGATGTCCGTGATCTCGATCGCGCCCGGCTCGACGGCCCGAATCGTCACCTTCTCCACGCATCCGGCCACGGCGCAGAGCAAAAACAGTCCGAGAAGCAATCTCCACTGACGCATGGTTGCTCCCTTATCAGATGGACAGGGACATGGTGAAATATAGCCAACGAGTATAATCGCGCAAAGGCCCGGTGTCAATACCTTCCCCTATGGCCTGGGCGGCGGGACCGTCCGCTTCTCGGCGTCCTTCTGAAGCAGCCGAAGGTCCCGGAGGAGGGCGTCCTCTTCACTCGTCCGGTCGGGGTGGCTGAGAATCTGAATCGCCTGTTCGAGACACGCCGCCGCCTCTGCCGACTGTCCGCGCGCATGGAGCATCCGGTTCATGACCGCGAGGCACAAAGCGTCGAGGAGAGGATCTTTCTCCGACTGGGCGATGACCCGCGCTCGACGCAGGCACTCCAAGGCCCTTTGCGAATCGTTCGCTCCCTGGGCATACACTTCTGCGAGATCGAGCAATGCCAGTCCGGCCAGGCGGTTCGCGTTACAGCGGGTGTAAAGTTCGATAGCCTTTTCGTACTGACTCAACGTGACGGGGACATCGCCCTTCGTTCGGAGGAACTTCTCGGCCGCCATGTGCAGGCAGCAGGCCTGTTGGAACAGGTTCCCCGACTTGCGAAACTCCTCCGCCGCCTTCGCCGGGTCGTGGGAAGGATCGGCCGTAAAGGGGCGCGCGGCGCTCTGCTCCATACCGGCGATAATGGCCGTGATCTCGCCCTCCTTGGCCTGTATCTGCGGCGCCGGCGCGTAGACGATGCTCTTGAAATCCAGTGGGCCGGCGCTTCGGAGGATATTCTCTTTGCACCGCGCAAGGATCGGAAGCGCCTCTCGCCAGGACGAGGCGAAGACACACGCCTCAGCCTGGAATTCGTAGGTAAGGTCCGTGGTGGGCGATTCGCGGACGGTCAGCGATGTCACCCGCATCTGCTCCGGGGCGGCGCGATGCACGCAGAAGGCAATCCGGGTCGTAATGTCTTCCGGAAGGGAGAGATACCGTCCGGCTATCTTTGCTTCTTCTGCAAGGTCGGAGATCGTTTTGGCCCTTCGGTTGCTCAGTGCCCTGGCATGTGTGTGGATGTCGTTGGCATCGGCCAGCGCCGACTTGGCGACGATATGCTCCACGCGAAGCCTCGCGTAGTCCATCGCCATCCATGCCGCGGCGATGCAGCCCACGACAAACACGATCGCCCCAGCGCGCGTGTGGGTCAACCAACCTTGGGATAAGACGGGGCTATCTTTGGACATGCCGCCACAGCGCCTCGACTCGTCTCCCGGCGTCGCCGGTATGCAGAATCATCTCCGCCGTCAGGGTCTTTTTTACTGCCCGCTCCCTCCGGCTGGGCAGCAGGCCCTCCGCCGTCACGAGGAATCGCTCTCCCTCTCCAGATATTTTCGAGATCGTGTAACGAACCGTCGCGCGGCCGAGGGTGAATTCCCCCGACGCGGGCGCCTGCTTCGCTTGCAGCAGGTCGGCAGCGGCTGTCTCTATCCCCGCCTCGGCGGCGTAGAAAACCATCATGTCGTCCTTCGCCGCCCCCGCCAGGACAGTCTCCGCGCGGATCGGCTCGAACATCATCATCGCAAACAACGTCATGACCATGACGCACACGAGGGCCATCAGCAGCGCGACGCCGGATTGTCGTTCGGCCCTGGCCAAAGGTCACCTCGCCTGGTAGTTCCGCATGAACACGCACGTCCGATAGGTCTTCGACACATCCCCCCGCCGCGTGTCCGCGCCCACGCGGAGTTCGATCGTTGCAAGCTGCTCGGCATCCACATGGACCGAGAAACGCCGCACCAGGATGGCCGCACGGGTCTTCGTCTCCTTCCGGGCGCTCGCCGCGCAGGGCACAACAGTGCGGTGGAGCGTCTCGCGGTCGGACGGGTCGAGCGAGTAGGAGATCACATCCCTCCCGGCGATGACCCTCCCGTCGCCGTCCACGGCGGGGACCTCGATCACGAAGCCGTTCCCCTCGATCCCGGCGATGTAGGAGGTCGCCTCCCGCAGGTCCTCCTGGAGCATCTCGACCAGCCGACGCGACCGATACGCCGAGCGGTAGCGCGCCGCATCGTACTCCGCGGCATTTCCAAGGGCGAACATGAACTCCGTCGCCGCGGCGAAAAAGATGACGATGCACATGCACGCGATCATCAGTTCCATCAACGTGAAGCCCTTCCGGTTCACGGTCCCGCCCCCTTTCGCGCCGCGACGAGCGTGACCAATTCGATCCGCTCGATCTCCATCCGCCCCTCCTCGGCGACCACACGGACGCGCTTGAGGAGCGGATCGGAATCCTTCTCGACGAAGACCTTTCCCGTCTGCGCGCCTTCGGGTAGTTGGATCGTGAAGGTCCATGACGCGCCGACCTCGATGGAATCGAAGGGCCGGCTCTTCAGCCGTTCCATCTCCGACTGCGCGGCGATGCGGACCATGGCCGCGCGCTCCGTCGCCGCGCGCAGCTCCCGGCGGCAGGACGTAAGCGCGAAAATGGCCGATAGGCTGATCCCCAGCACGGCAACCGCGATGACGACCTCGATGAGCACAAAGCCGCTGGGGGGCTTGCGGGGCCGGTATCGGAGCCTCGGCGGGAAGATGTCGTCCCAGCCCATGTACTCCCCCATGGGGAGGATGGACTTCAGCATGGGAACCTTCAGACTCCTCGGCAGCAACATGATCACGACCGCCGACGCGAACGGCCAGAGGATGATGAACTCCCCGCCGATCGTGGCGCAGCCGAGGAGCAGCACAACGAGCAGGAACAAGACCGACAGGAAACCCGCCGCGAACCGGCTCGCGGGGGTAAGGGCAATGTTTCGAATCCCGCCGCGCACGCCGGACGCCCATACGCAATAGAGGAACACGCCGAGGAGGAGATCGGGCACAAGGTAGGCGAAGAACCCGGTGATGACGGACACGCCCGAGCACGCCACGAGGAGGAACAGCAGCGAGAAGATGACGTGCCCCGGCGGCAGGTCACGCATCTGGTGGTAGAGCGCCGCGCAGTAGAATGCGACCAGGCACCAGGCCGCGCCGTAAAGCCCTTGTAGAGCCATATCGGGGTTCATGGCAAAACGCTCCCTCCCGCAAGGGTCACTCTCATCACCTCTTCAATGGTCGTCAGGCCGTCTCGGACCTTTTGAAGTCCGTGGGCCGCGAGCGAACGGACGCCCTTCGCCCGGGCCTTCTTCTCGACGGCGGCGGTCCCCGGCCGCGAGTGAATCAGCGAACCCATCTCGTCGTCAATCCGCAGGAACTCGCAGATGGCCGTGCGGCCCTTGTAGCCGATCCCCATGCACGCCGGACAGCCGCGGGCCACGGGGGCGCGCTCCGGCGGCTCGACCCCTGCCCCCGCGCACAGGGCCGCGGCGGCGCTCCCCACGGGGCCGGTCTCGGCGCATCGGGGACAGACCCGGCGCACCAGCCGCTGGGCCAGGACCGCCCGGAGCGACGAGGCCACGACCGACGGCTCCACCTCGAGGTCCAGCAGCCGCGTGATGACCGCCGGGGCGGTCCCCGCGTGGACCGTCGTCAGGACCAGGTGGCCCGTCAGCCCGGCGCGCAGGGCGATGCGGCAGGTCTCGACGTCGCGTATCTCCCCCACCATGATGACCTCCGGGTCCTGGCGCAGCGCCGCGCTCAGCGCCCCGGAGAAGTCGAGGCCCGCCCGTGGATTGACCTCCATCTGGGCAAACCGGCCGAGGTTGTATTCCACCGGGTCCTCAATGGTGATGATGCTGAGCGAGTCGCCCCGCGTGCGGTCAATCTCGTCGAGCGTCGCGTAGAGCGTGGTCGTCTTGCCGCTGCCGCTGGGGCCGGTGAGGGCGATGACCCCGTCCAGACCGAACACGGCCTCCCTGTACTCCTTCACCACATCCTCGGCGAAACCGAGCTCGTCAACGCCCATCAGGTCGTGCAGTTGATCGAAGAGCCGGAGGACGGCTCGTTCCCCGTTCACCGTGGGGACGACGGAGAGTCGGCAGAAGATGTCGCCGGCGTCGCGCCGGACGACGATCCGCCCCTCCTGCGCGAGGTCGTGCTTGTGGACGATCAGCCCGGCCATGACCTTGAACCGCGCCACGAGCTGGTCCATCACATCGGCCGGCAGGTCGGCCGCATCGGAGAAGAAGCCGTCAATGCGGAAGCGAACCTTGCCGCCAGCGATGGCGGGTGTGACGTGCACGTCGCTGGCATGCAGGTCGGCGGCGCGGCCGAGGATGGCGTCGGCGGCCCTGGTCATGGGCTGGTCTGGCTCGGCCAGGGCCTTCTCAATGGCCTTGGCGACTTCCGGTATGTCAATGCGCGGCATGGTTTGCCTCACTTGTTCGTCAATACCTGTTGAATCTTGAAGATCGGGAGAAAGATGGAGAGGACCACGGTGCCGACGATGAGGCCGAAGAATACCACGATGAAGGGAAGGATGACCCTGCCGAAATTCTGCGTGCCGATCTCGACGTCCAGGCTGAGGTCGTTGCTCAGGTCTTCGAGGGCCTCCTCCAGGGTCCCCCGTTCCTCCATGACGGCCAGTTTCCATGCCATGCTTTCGGGGAAGAGGCCGCTGCGCTTGCACTGTTCTCCCATGCCCTCACCCTCGGCGACGGCGTCGCGCATGTCGGCGATGGCGCGGGCAAAGACGTTGCGCCCGAAGGCCCTGGACACCAGATCGAGGGCCGGTTCGAGGGACATACCGCCCCGCAGCAGGGCGAGGAGCATCTGGCAGAAGAGTTGGAGCGCGCTCTTCCGCGCCAGCGAGCCGATGAAGGGCAGGTTCAGGACGAGGCGGCTGTAGAAGAAGGTCCGCCGGTAGTAGCGGCAGATGACGGCGAAGATGAACACGACGGCCAGGATGTCCATGGCGATCCAGAAGGCATAGGTGTGGGAGATGAGCGAAATCTGCATCAGCATCCGCGTCGGCGTGGGCAGGGGGACGTTGAGCGCATCGAATATGGGGATGAACCTGGGGACGATGCAGGTGAAGAGAAACAGGAGCACAAGGCCCGTGATGGTCAACAGGACTGTCGGATAGATCATAACGCCCACGAGCATCCGCCGCCATCGGTAGGCCATGTGTGCGTGGCGGCCCAGGGCGTCGAGGCAGCCGGCCAGATTGCCCGACTGCTCCCCTGCCCGGACGGCGGCGACGTAGAACTCCGAGAAGGTATTCGGAAACTTCCTGAGCGCGTCGGCCAGGGGAACGCCCTGTTCGAGGTCGGCGGCGACGGCCTTCGTCACGCGGCGGAACTCCTCGGTATTCGCCTCCCGCGCCATGGCCAGCAGGCCGTCGCGGAAGGGCAGGTCCAGCCGCGCGAGCGAGGCCAGATGCCGGTTGAAAAAGAGGAACTCATCCGGCGCGATCCGCTCCTTGCCCGTGGCCGGCCTGCCTTCGGGTTCGCCCGGCGCCGGCGCCTCGACGTCTTTTGTGTCGCTCACTGCTCTTGTCTCCTCTCCCACATGATCTTGATTAGCTTGGGTCCGTTCCGCAAGACGATCCCATCCGCCTCCACCTTGTCCACTAACATGCCATCCACCAAGTCGCCCGCCCGGACGGCAAGGCCATTGGCGACAGCGATGGATTCCTCGGGGTAGCGCTTCGACGCGATGATCCGGTTGGTGCGGATTTTTTTAGATTCATCTTCCGTCGCCCGCTCCGCGACGGGGGGCGCCGCGCCCGGCGGCTTCGCCTCTGCGATGGCCTTCGCCAGGTCGGTCGGGATGTGGTCCTTGATTTTTGCGACGCGCCCCGCCGGCGGGGCCGGCCACGCGGGCCGCGAACCCACGACCGTCTCGACGCAGTAAACGAACTCCAAGAGGAAATGGTCCGGCTGGTCGGGCTTGCTGTGGACGTTCATCTCGACGACCGAGCCTGCCATATCGAGGGCGTCGAGTCTGGCCAGGGCGCGGTATAGCTCGTCCCTCTCGCACCAGCAGGTCACCCGCAGGAAGAGGGCGGCGCCGGCGCCGGAGGAAGGCCCCAGGAGCGAGGCGAGGGGCTGTATGCGCGGGGGCGCACCCCGACCGGGAGCGGGACCGCCGGAGGAGCGGAAGGGCGATCGGGCCGGCCAGCCGGGTGCGGACTCCGCCTCCCGCGGCCCGACGCGGACATCGCTGAGGCCGGGGATGGCGGCGATCCGGTCGCTGAGATTTTTGGCGATCTCGGGGCGCCGCAAGGGGGAGTAGCGTCTCTGGCAGGCCCGCTCCCAAGCGGCGCGGAAGCGAAGGCTTCGTTCTATTTCCTTCACCCGCACATGGTCCTGCCGCCGGTATCCCGATACCCGGCTAAGGGCGGAGCGCGTAGCGGCCTGCGCCCTGGCGATGTCGGCACGTAGTTCTTCAATGGAACCTTTTAGGTAGGACGCCGCCATGGCCGCCGTGATAAGCAGACCGAACAGCAGGAAGGAAAACGGTCGCCAGATCACGACCGGCTTTTGATAGCGATCTGTTGTGCTCAAGAACCCACCCCCCGACGCGGAACGATGCGAACCGGAAAACGACGCGCACCGACGCTGCGGCGACCCGGTTTCAGAATACACCATGATTGGGGAGTTGTCAAGCAGAACAGGCGAAGTTTTGTCCTTTTGCAATCGGGGCGTGAGATGATACCATGATTATGGAAAACAATGTCCCGATCCGGTTAGGAGGCGCTCTGGTGAAGAAACAACTCGCTCTCGGCGTCCTTATGCTGTTCGTGGGGGGATGCGTGTCTATTCCTTCCCGCGACGACATACGCGCCAAGTATAAAGTCCCCGGTCCTGCGCAGGAGGAGGCCCTGAAGGACAAGGAAATGAAGGATTTGCTCCTGAACGCATCGGTCTCCGGGAAGTCGCAGGCGGAGAAGCAGGACCTGTTCAACCGCTTTGAAAAGGCCATTGAGCGATGCATCCGCGAGCGGCGGAGCCTGGGCGCGGCGTTTGATCTGTGCGTCACGCAGTATCGCCTCTTCCCCAACGAGCGGAAGGCCGCGATCAATCTGGCGATTGTTCATGCGTCCATGCGGAAGGAAGAGGGGGCGATTGCCCTCCTGCAGGGGGCGCTGGACAAGAAGGACGAGTTCTTCGAGGACAAGGGACAGGAGTGTCTCGAGCGTGTGCATCGCACGCTGGGGGCCCATCATCTCGCGCGGGACGACGCGGAGAAGGCGATTCGCCATCTCGAAACGGCGCTCGAAATGAACCCTAAGGATGCCCATGCGTGCTATCTGCTTGGCCAGTCCTACGGCCTTCGCTTCCGTGCATCGAACGCGAAGGAGGATTCGCAGAAGGCCATCGAGCGCTTCAAGAAAGGTTTTGAGATCGGGCCGAAGCTCGCTCTGCCGGAGGACTATGCGCGCTACGCCTCGCTCCTTTTGCAGGCTGGGGATCACAAGGGCGCCATCAGCATCCTGAAGAAGGGCATCGCCCGGTTCCCGGCGGTGCCGGCGTTTTATTTCAATCTCGGGCAGTATGTCCGCGCGGGCGGCGATGTGATCGGCGCCTACTATCTCTACACGATGGCGGCGCTGGTGCGCTCGCCGGGCGATACGCACGCGAAGCTGGCCGTGGATGAGATGTCGAAAATTCAGGCGGCGGCGAGCGAGACGAAGGACGACAAGCAGTATGAGCAAATCCGACAGATCGTCCGGGCCGCGGAGCTGACCGGCCAGGAGGGCAAGGAGGCCGAGGCCGCCGAGGCGCTGCGCAAGGCCCTCGATGCGAACGGGAAGAATGAGTTTACCATCCGCTATCTCCTGGGGAAGGCGCTGGTGGATGCGAAGAAGTGGAGCGAGGCCGCGCCGCTCCTCGAAGGGTGCATCAAGGAGAGGCCCTGGTTCGCGCCGGCGTACGTGGAGGTGGGCCGGATGTGTGAATCGCAGGGGAATCGCCCGGAGGCGATGAAGGTCTGGGTGCGGGCGATGGAAATCCAGCCGCAGAACTGGCGGGTGCAGGAGATCTGGGACCGCGTGACGGACGAGGCCCGCAAAAAGGCGTTGGACAAACTCAAAGAGCCTGCGCCGCCTCAATGAAGGCGAGCAGGTTTTCGAGGGGAATGTCGTGTTGAAGCGTGATGCCGGGGCCGAGGACGAACCCTCCGCCCTTCGACATCCGCTCGGCGACCCTTCTTACCTCCTCCTTCACCTCCGCCGGGGTTCCATGGGGCAGCGTGGTCTGGGTTCGCACGCCGCCGTAGAGGCAGAGCCGGTCGCCGAACGTCTCCTTCAGTTCATAGATGTCCATCGCCTCGGGCTGGATGGGGTGGAGGACGTCGAGGCCGGCCTCGATCAGGCCGGGGATGAAGGCCCGGACGTTGCCGCAGGAGTGGAGGATCGCCGCCTTGCCATGGGATTTCATCTCGGCGAAGATTTTTGCGACGCGCGGCTGGAGAAACCGGTCCCACATCTCCGGGCTCATCATCGGGCCATGCTGAAGGCCGTAATCGTCGCTGAGGAAGAGGCCGTCCACATCGTATTTGCAGATTGCCTCGATGTTTTTCAGGATACTGTCCGTGAGCGCGTCAAGAAGGTCCTCGACGAAGGCGGGGTTCACGTAGAGGTCCATGAGGATATGGTCGAGGCCCCGCATGAAGCCAGCCCGCTCGAGGAGGTCGCCGACCACGACCACGGTGAAGATGCCTCTGTGCCGCTCGACCGCATCGGCGAGGAAGGCATATCGAGCAGGGCGGTCATAGTCCGGAAAGGCATATCCGTCGAGCGTGGGTTCCTTGAGGGGATGGTCGGCGACGTAGCCGCGGTTGAACTCGTTCGTGCTCCACACGACCCCGAACTCGTCGCGCTCTAAGTTCTTGCCGACGATTTTCCAGTCCTTCGGTGGGACGAGCCAGACGAGATAGCTGCCGACGATCCGCTCGATGTCCTCCACTCGATAGTGTTCTTGAAGGCGCTTGCGGGTGGGCGGGGCGTAGTCGAGGTGATAGGGGACGTGGTCTGTTTTCCGGTGCGAGATCGCCGCCCTGACGGTCTCTTTCCTGGTCATGGATGATTCACTCGGCCTTTCGCAGGAGGATAGCGGTGAGGGAGCAGGCCGGCAGATCATGCTCGAACTGCGCGCCGACGTCGGATAGGAGCGCCTCAATCGGCTCGACGGCGTCCGGAAAGCGGGGGGTATTCCTGTCGCCCGGACTGTCGCCGGTTACCACGAAGATGCCTGCATACTGGCTTGGCTTGAAACCCGCAAGGGCGAATCGGGTAGGCATATCCTTCACCGGATCGCGGTTGACGACGAAGATGGCAAGCTCGTTTCCATCGTGGCTGAGGGTTGCGACGGCGTCCACCACCGGCGCCTGCTTGAAGGCGGGCAGTTTGTTTCCACATTCGGGTGAGTCGTAGGCGTCGGTGTCCACATGGACGCCGAGGGCGTACCGCCCGGCGTAGATCGAGTAGGCCTGGAGGACGTAGTAGCTCGGAGTGCCATAGACGATGTCCTTCCGCACACCGGACCAGCCTTCGACGCGGCGCTCCTTTGCATCGGCGATGAAATCGCCGACGCGGATGCACCCGCCCGACCAGCCGTTGACGAGGTCGGAAAAGGTGGCAATTCCCACCGTGCTGCAACGGCGGATGAAGACGTTGAGGAGGCCGGCGTTGAAGAGCGCGGCCTCGAGGGAATGTTCCAGCGGGTCCATGGGCCGCTCGGCGGCGTTCACGTACATTGCATTCCACTCGGTAATGGCGAGCCGGGGCCGGTGCGACTTGCAGACCTCGTCGAACAGGCGCTCGGTCTGCACGATGATCTCGTCGTATTTGATGGGGGCGGCAAACATGGCCCTGGCGCGCGCCTGCGGGTCGGCGTCGAGGGGCGCGCCCTGATAGAAGTGCATGGTGAGGTATTCGATCTCGCCCGCGGCGGCGGAGAGTACCGCCCGGTTCCAGTCCATGTCCGTATGCCCCACGGCGAGGCACTGAATAGTGGGGTCCACCGCCTTCATGGCCCGGCGGAAGGCGAGGTATTTCTCCGCGTAGGCCCTTGCATCGCAGTGGCCGGTTTCCCACTGGCCGTAAGTCTCGTTCCCGATTTCCCAGTACTTTACGTTGTAAGGCGCGTCATGTCCGTGCCTGGCCCGGAGGGCCCCCAGGCCCGCGCCGGCGCTTCCGTTGCAGTACTCGACCCACTGCGCGGCCTCCTCCGGCGTGCCGGAGCCGAGGTTGACGCAGAGGAGCGGCTCGCACCGCAGCGCCTCGCAAAACTGCAGAAATTCGTCGGCGCCAAAGTCGTTGCTCTCCAAGCCGCCCCAATGCTTGTTCACCACGGTCGGCCGGGCGGTCTTGGGGCCGATGCCGTCGCGCCAATGATATGTATCGGCGAAGCAACCGCCGGGGTAGCGAATGATGCGCGGGCGAAGGGCGCGGGCCATGTGGAAGACTTCCGCACGGATACCGCGCAGCGAATTGCCCGGCATTATCGAGGCGGCGCCGACCGAAAGCCCCCCAGGCCCCCGAAAGAGGATCTGAAACTCGGCGTGCTGGGAATCGCGGGCGGGGATGAGTTCTGTGTGATAGACCTTCCATTCGGCGCCGAGGTCCTTGATGTCCGTCTCCGCCAGGGTCCCCGCGGCCGGGCAGACGATCTTGAGCCGGACGGCCTTCACCCCGCCTTCGGGCCGGAGGGCGAGAGAGACCCTCAGCGGCACGCCGTGGCGGACCACCAACTCCATCTGGGCCAGGCCGACGTGCTGATCCCCGCCGGGGGCGGCGGATTTCACGCCGCGGGGCAGCCCCCTTTCGCCGGGCGGGATGATGCCGCACACAAAGGCGGACATGGGCGCATCCACGGGGACCCACGGCTGCGGAAGGCCGGGCGTCTGGGGGGATTCCACAGCAAACGTCCCGTTGGACAGCACCTCGGCCCACATGGCGGTCATGTGGTCGCGGATGTGCTCGACGAAATGGCCGAACAGGAAGGGGCTGATCTCGCCCAGTCGCCTCGCGGCATCAACCTGGATGCTGGTGTTTCCCGGCATGGGGGAGTCCCTTTACACTTACTTGTATTCGTCGGCGCTTGGCTCTGGAACGGTTTCCATGAGTCGCTCGATGATCTTCACCTCGTCCACGCCGGCGGCGTCCGCGTTGAAGTTGGTGAAGATGCGGTGTCTCAACACAGGAAGCGCCACGGATCGGACGTCATCGCATGACACGTTCAGCCGCCCGTCCAGGATGGTTCGGGCCTTTGCGCCGAGGACGAGGTACTGGGCCGCGCGCGGCCCCGCCCCCCAGGAGAGCCACTCGCGGATGAAGCTCGGCGCCTCGTTAGACTTCGGGCGGCTGGACCGGACGAGGGAGAGGGCGTAGTTGATGACGTGGTCCGAGACCGGCACTCGGCGCACGATCTGCTGGATGGCGAGGATGTCGCTGCCTTTGAGCACGTGGCGCGGCTCCTCGGGAAGCTCGTATGTCGTGGTGCGGATGATCTCGCGCTCTTCGTCGCGCTCGGGGTAGTCAATATAGACGCAGAACATGAAGCGGTCGAGCTGGGCCTCGGGCAGCGGATAGGTTCCCTCCTGCTCGATGGGATTCTGTGTGGCCAGGACGAAGAAGGGCAGGTCGAGGGGGTACTCCTCGCCGCCGGCGGTGACGCGGTACTCCTGCATGGCTTCGAGGAGGGCGGCCTGGGTCTTCGGGGGGGTGCGGTTGATCTCGTCGGCCAGGATGATGTTGGCGAACAACGGTCCTTTGACGAAGCGGAACCCGCGCTTGCCGGTGGTTACGTCCTCTTCGATGACCTGTGTGCCGGTGATGTCCGACGGCATAAGGTCGGGGGTGAACTGGATGCGGTTGAAGTCGAGCTTCAGCACCTGTGCGATGGTCCGGACGAGGAGCGTCTTGGCGAGGCCCGGCACGCCGACGACGAGGCAGTGGCCCTTGCAGAACATGCTCATGAGGAGCAGCTCGATGACGGCGTCCTGGCCGATGATGACCTTGTGGATCTCGCGGAGGAGGATTTCCTTGGCTTTGGCCATCTTCTCGACGGCTTCGTGGTCGTCGTGGCGCAGGGTTCGTTTGCCTGGTTGACTCAACGTTGCGCTCCAGAAAGAGGCGGCGGTCAGGGTCAAAAGGGCGCTTCAAGGGAGGGCAGTATACGTTTCTACTCGCGCTCCGGTCAAGAAAAAAAGCGCTGAGGGCGAATCGGCCCTCAGCGCCTCGTGAGTCAATGTGCGAAAATTTCCTTCGCGCGCGGATTAGGATACAGGAGTCTGCATCCGTTTGCGCGGGTCGAGTTCGATTTTGCCGAACCTTTCCTCGTACATGTTGATCGTCTGCGCCAGAGCGGCGAGGATTCGCTTGGCGTTGAAGACGCTCACCACGACGCGCGAGTCAATCTTAATCTTGTCCTGAGGGGATTTGCCCCGATTGCCAAAATCGAGGATGACCTCTTCCATGGTCCCTGTCGCGGCGAAGAAATTCGCATACTGCGTCACGACGCCGCTATCATCCACCTCAATCTGCTGCTGCGCCTGCTGCTGCGCCCCCTCCGGAGCGGCCTTCGGGGTTTCGGCATCCGATTTTGCCATTACCAATCCCCTTCCACAAAAAAACCAAGGTTATTACCCAAAGCACTTACCGCGGCTGCGACAGAATCTAATCGCAATCCAAAAAGTATTCTATGCAATAAGAAATTAGGTGTCAAGGACTTTTTTGCCTTCCCACATAACTCAATCTCGCCATAGACAGTAGAAACCATGTAATTCTCTTGGTCAAGGTGTGTGTGGTTTTTTGTTGACACAATAACCGAGGTGGGATAAAATTCGGAGTTCGCGTTGTCTGGGCGCACCGGTGTATCAACGCGGCCTACATCGGTGCATGTAACGTGCGGACCGCCCGTCGCGGAGATTTCCGACGGAACGGCGGTTTGTGCTACTATTCCGTATGTGAGTGGAAGTAAGGACAAACAGAATGAAGGTCCCCGTTCTGGATCTCAAGCGGCAGTACTCAAGTCTCAAACACGAACTCGACGCCGCCGTGCTATCCGTGTTGGAGAGTCAGTACTTCATCCTCGGCCCCGAGGTCGAGGCCCTCGAAAAGGAGATCGCCGCCTTCTGCGGCGCGAAGTGCGCCGTCGGCTGCTCCTCCGGCTCGGATGCCCTCATCCTGGCGCTTATGGGGATGGGCATCGGTCCCGGCGACGAGGTAATCACTACACCCTTTACCTTCTTTGCCACTGCCGGCAGCATCGCCCATCTGGGGGCCGTACCTGTGTTTGTGGATATCAATCCCCGGACGTTCAACATTGACCCCGCCCAGATCGAGAAACGGATCACGAAGAAGACCAAGGCCATCCTTCCCGTCCACCTCTACGGCCAGTGCGCCGATATGGACCCGATCAATGCCATCGCGCGGAAGCGCGGCCTGAAGGTGATCGAGGATGCCTGCCAGGCCATCGGCGCCGAGTATAAGGGCAAGAAGGCGGGTTCGCTGGGTGATATGGGGTGCTTCTCCTTCTACCCCACGAAGAACCTCAACGGCATGGGCGACGGCGGAATGGTGACGACGAACAACGAGGAACTCGGCGAGAAGATCCGCCTCCTGCGCACCCACGGCGCCAAGCCCAAGTACTTCCATGCCATGGTCGGCATCAATGCCCGGCTCGATGCCATCCAGGCGGCGGGACTGCGCGTGAAGCTGAAACATCTCAACGACTGGAACGATCGCCGACGCGAGATCGCGGCCATGTACGACGCGAAGATGTCGGTGAACGGCATCACAACGCCCTATGTAGAGGGATTTAATACCCCCGTTTACCATCAGTATGTGATCCGAACGCAAGACCGCGACGGTCTGATCGCGGCCCTCGACAAGGCGGAGATCGGGCACATGATCTATTATCCCCTTCCTCTCCACCTCCAGGGGTGCTTTGCGAACCAGGGCCACAAGGAAGGCGACTTTCCCCATGCCGAGAGGGCGTGCAAAGAAGTCCTCGCCCTGCCCATCTTTCCCGAGATGACGCAAAAGGAAATCGCCCATGTTGCGGAAACGGTGGCGTCCTTTGCCGCCGGGAAGGCTTGACTTCATGCGAGGAACCGCCACGGCAATCGCTCTGCTGCTGGTCTGTGCGCAGATCGGCCCGGCCCAGGACCATCCCGAGTCCGCCGCGGAAGTCCGAGAAAAGGCCGCCCTGTCTTCGCTTAAAATATCGGGAAAGATAATCCACACCTGGCCCGAAGGCGAGTCCCGCGTATTCACGGTCCGAGGGGACGCGCGTGTGGAACAGGGGCCTCTGATCCTTGCCGCCGACAATATGGTGATCTGGTTTGATGAGCAGGAGGCCCAGAAGACGGGCTTGGCGAAGATACGGGTTTACGCCGAGAGCGCGACGACCCATATCCAGGGGAAGGAAGTCAAGCACTGTGAGCAGTTTCTGGGATCCTTTGAATCTCAGGCCGGGCTGGTGCTGGATGGGCAGGTGCTGACCCATAACCAACGCCGCGATAGCCCGCTCCTCGAACGCGCCTTGAAGATGGCGGCGCTGGGCGAGGCCGAGTACATGTCCGGCGAGAAGGTCCCGCCCGATGTGATCACCCCTCCCAAGCCGAAGCCCTACGAAGGGGTGGAGATCCGCGCCGACGCCTTCGACAGCTGGGAGGAAAAGGACGGCACGCGCGTGGTGGTGCTGAAGGGCAATGTGAACATCGTGCGCGGCACGTACGAAGTCTCCGCCGATCGTATCGTGCTCTGGTTCAGCCCGGGCGAGGGCGAAAAGGGCGGCATGGCCGGGGCCTTCCGGGAGGTCTATGCCGAGGGGGATGTGACGCTGTTCCAGGGCGAGGATATGCTCCACGCCGAGAAGGTCTTTCAGAACCGGATTGAGAACAAGGGCCTGATGGAGAATGCGCGGATCACGACGCGAGCCGACAAGAAGGGGGGCCTGCCCATCATCTTCGGCGGCAAAGAGGTCCGCCAGATTGACGAGGATCGGTTCGAGGCGGAAAAGGGCTTCATCACCACCGATGACTTCGGGAAGCCCCATTTCCGGTTCCAGTCCCAGCGCCTTCGGCTTGTTCAGTCGAAGGAAAGCCGCGTGGTCAATGCGACGCATAATACCTTCCGCGTCGGCGAGCTCCCCGTGGCGTACTGGCCGTTCCTCTCGAAGGACCTCAAGGACGACAGTTGGTTCATCCGGAACGTCCGCGTCGGCAATTCCTCGGACTTCGGCACCTTCGTCCTGACCGACTGGGATTTTTACGACTTCGGGATTTATCGGAACGATTGGAGCGATGTCACACTGGAGATGGATATCTACTCCAAGCGCGGCCCGGCGTTCGGCTTTGACGTCGAATACAAACGCGACAATTACTTCGGATACCTGGACACCTACTATATCCACGACACCGCCAATAGCGATCGCCCCAATATCCCCGTCCCCGAGGACGACCGAGGCCGGGCGTTGTGGCGGCACCGCCAGTTTCTCCCGAAGGGCTTTCGGCTCGACGCCGAGGTCTCCTGGCTGAGCGACCAGAACTTCCTGCGCGAGTACTTCGAGGAGGAATTCCAGACCGAGAAAGAGCAGGAAACCATGCTTTACCTGCGAAATATCCAGGACAACAAGGGATTCACGCTCACGGAGAAACACCGAATCAACCGCTTCCAGACCACCGTCGAGCAGACGCCGCGCTTTCTCTTCGACGTGATCGGCGAGCCGATCCCCATCGGCGACACCTACCTGAACTTCACTCAGAACAATTCGCTGGCCTACCAGCAGCTTCGCTACGCCAACACCCTGGATTTGGACAGCCCGCCGCGCACATGGCGCTTCGACAGCCGGAACGAGCTGCGGATGCCGATACAGATGGGATTTGCCACGTTGAGCCCCTTTGCCGGCGCGGAGGTTACGACGTACGACCACACGCTCGACTCGCGAGGGTCGGCGGATCGAGGCGCGGGGTTCTTCGGGGCCCAGGCCAGCACGAACTTCTGGCGGGTGTACGACGCCCACAGCAACCTGCTCCAGGTCAATGGCATTCGCCATATCATGACCCCCGAGATTCGGTACATGAACATCTATAGCGCCGAGCCGCAGCCGAGCAATTTTATCCAGTTCGACGCGATAGATCGCCTCGATCAACTTCAACGGCTGATCACGGGCGTCCGAAACCGGTTACAGACCAAACGCGGCCCCGCCGGCAACCAGCAGACAGTGGACTGGGTCAACGTGGACCTCGAACATACGTCCTACCTCGGCAACGCGGGCGCGAACGCCGCCCAGCACGATTTTGTCGAGGCGGATGTCACATGGAACGTGAGCAATCGGGTCACGTTCGATTCAATCGGCAACGAGATCAACCTCGGCACCGGCGAGGTGGATGTGTTTAACCTGGGCCTCCAGTTCCGGTACTCCCCTCAATGGCGCTTCTACGTGGGGCATCGCTATGTGGACACCGATCCGAACCGCCAGATCGAGGGCAGCTCGGTGGCCTACATGAGCGCAGGCTACGTGTTCAACGAAAAATGGAGCGCGGAGGTCGGCCAGCAATACGACGTTCGCCAACACGAAAACCTCTCGACCCGGATGGTAATGATCCGCCAGCTGCCGGCGTGGGTTCTCCAGGTCGCGTTTGAAGTTGACCCCGGCGAAAGCGACACCATCACCACCTTCTCTCTCTCCCCCGCGGGGCTGAGAGAGGGCCTGTTTCAGTTCTGAGGAAGTTGATGGCGCAACCCCTCCAACGATTCGGAACCGGACTTATTCTGCTATTCCAGGTTCTCGGCGAGATGCTCGGAATCCTGGCCCGGTCGCTCTACTGGTGCAGGTCGGCGGTCTTCAACGCCCGGAGCGTGCTGAAGCAGATGGCCCGCGTGGGATGGGACACGCTCCCCATCGGCATCCTGATGTCGGTCTTCATCGGCATGGTCATGGCGCTGCAAACGGGTTATGCCTTGCAGAAGTTCGGCGCCACATCAACGTATCTTCCCCGCACGGTGGCCCTCGCGCTGGTTCGCGAGCTGATACCCGTCTTCGTGGCCTTCCTGGTGGCGGCGCGGGTGGGGGCGTCCATGGCGGCGGAGCTGGGCACGATGGCGGTCTCCGAGGAGATAGACGCCCTCCGCGTCCTCGGCATCAACCCGGTTCGCTACCTGGCCATGCCGCGTCTCCTGGCCTGCACGGCCATGCTGCCAGTATTAATCGTTTACACCGACATGATCGGCATGATCGGCGGCGGGATCGTGTCGTGCAACTACTTCAGCCTCACGGCGGAGGCTTATCGGAAGGGGTGTGAGGCCGCACTCGACTTCATGGAGATCGCCCAGGGCCTCGTCAAGGCCGGGGTGTTCGGCATGATTATCAGCGTCGTGGCCTGCCACCAGGGCATGACCACCACCGGCGGCGCCGAGGGCGTCGGTCGCGCGACGACGAACGCCGTGGTCTATTCCACCGTCGGCATCTTTGTGGCGAACTTTTTCATCACCCGGTTCTGGATGGCCTGGTCGTGAGCGAGAAGGAAAACGGCATCGAGATCCGAACCGAGGGGCTGGTCAAGACCCTCCGGGGGGTCCGCGTCCTCGACGGCGTTGACATCGAGGTCCGCCGCGGCGAGACCTTCGTCATCATCGGCCGGAGCGGGACTGGCAAGAGCGTCCTGCTCAAGCACATCATCGGCCTGATGCGCCCGGACCGGGGCCGAGTGTTCATCGCGGGCGACGACATCACCCGGATGAGCGAACGGGAGATGCAGAAGGTTAGGAAGCGCGTGGGGATGCTCTTTCAGAGCGCGGCCCTGCTGAACTCCCTGACGGTGGCGGAGAACGTCGCCCTGGGCCTGTCCGAAACGGCAGGCCACAGCAGGGAGGAAATCGAGGCGATTGTGAAGGAGAAACTCGCCCTGGTCGGGCTGGAGGGCAAGCAGGACCTTATGCCCGCGGAGATAAGCGGCGGGATGAAGAAGCGCGTCGGCCTCGCCCGCGCCCTCGCCCTGGAGCCGCAGGTTCTCCTTTATGACGAGCCGACGGCCGGCCTCGACCCGGTCATGTCGCAGAATATAGACGACCTCATCATGGACATGAAAAGACATCTGCAGATGACCTCCGTGGTGGTCACCCACGACATGATCTCCACGCTGACCATCGCCGACCGGGTGGCCATGCTCCACGGGGGGCGGATCGTGGCGGTGGGCACGCCAAGGGAAATGGAGAATAGCTCGGAGCCGGTAGTTCAGGAATTCATACGGCGCGACGCCAACTGGAGGCGGAAATCATGAGTGTTGAAACCAAAGTCGGCCTGTTCTTCTTCATCGGGATTGTCATCCTCGGCATCGTCACCTTCTATGTCGAGGATGTGTCCACGCGGATCAAGAAAACCTATGAAGTAAAGGCGCACTTCTCCACCGCCAACGGCCTGAAGCCGGGCAACTCCGTCCAGGTCGCCGGCGTCGAGGTCGGCCGGGTGAAAACCATCGAGCTGACCGACACGGGGGTGGATATTGTCATGGATATCGAGGAAGGGCGGACGATCAAGAAGGACGCCGTGGCCACAATTACCCTCGGCGGATTCCTCGGCGATAAGTTCGTGGACATCTCTCTCGGCGGCAAAGACGCCCCGCCCCTCCAGCCCGGAGAGGAACTGGCCGTGAACAATCCACCCGATCTAAACGCCATCGTCGCCAACGTGGTGAAAACCATTGACCAGGTCGCCGACTTCACATCCTCCATCGCCGAGGGGAAGGAGTTCTTCAAGTCCCTCAAGGACGCCGGCCCGAAGCTGGATAAGACGCTCACCGCCCTCCAGGAAATCACCGAGAAGATTCGCGCCGGCGAGGGGACCATCGGCAAGCTCGTGAACGACGAGGACATCTACAAAAAGACCGACGAGATCGCCACGTCGCTGCGCACCGCCAGCGAGCGCCTGGCGAAGATCATCGGCGACAACGAGGAAGAGATCCGGGAGGCCCTCGCGGCCATCAAGGAAAGCGGGCCGCAGATCAAGGAGGCCGTCGCCAGCCTGAAGGCCATCGCGCAGAAGATCGAGAAAGGCGAGGGGACCATCGGCAAGCTCGTCAACGACCCGCAGGTCTTCGACGACCTCCGCGCCGCCCTGGCCAATGTGAAGGACCTGACCGACAAGATGAAGAAGGGTGACAGTGAGATCGCAAAGCTCATGGACGACAAGAAGTTTTTCGAGGAGATCCGCGGCTCCATCGCCGCGCTGAACAACGTGGCCCAAAAACTGGACAAGGGCGAAGGGACCGTCGGCAGGCTCATCAACGACCCCACGCTCTTCGAGGAGATGAAAAAGGTCGTGCAGGAGGGCCGCGAGGCCGTCCGCGGCGCCAAGGAACAAATCCCCATCGGCGCGTTCGGCTCCGTCATATTCGGCGCGTTCTAAGAGGTTGTTATGTGTGGAATTATGGGATATATCGGCAAGGCTGACCGCGCCGGCGCCATTGCCCTTCGCGGCCTGCAGCGGCAGGAGTACCGCGGCTACGACTCGTGGGGCATGGTCGTCTTCGGACCGGATAACCTGGTCAAGGAAAAGCACGTCGGGCGGATCCAGAGGGCGCACTTCGACGGGCCCGTGGCCTCCGCCGCCGGCTCGTTGGCCATCGGCCACACCCGATGGGCGACCCACGGCGCCGTCACCGAGGATAACTGCCATCCCCATTTCTCCTGCGACGGCCGCATTGCCGTCGTCCATAACGGCATCATCGAGAACTACGACGCCCTCCGCATTCATCTCGAGACCCTCGGCCATCGCTTCCGGTCGGAGACCGACAGCGAGGTGATCCCGCACCTGATCGAAGAAAACCTGAAAGCAACGAACCTCGTCGAAAGCGTGGCGGCGACCCTTCACGCGCTGAACGGCACGTTCGCCCTGATCATCGCGGTGCAGGGACAGCGCGAGTTGATCGTCGCCCGGCACGGCTCGCCGATGATCATCGGCCTCGGCGATGGGGAGACCTTCATCGCCTCCGACCTGGCCGGGTTTCTCGATCACACCAACAAGGCCATCTTCCTCGACGACGGCGAGATGGCCTTCGTGGGCGAAGAGGTGCGCGTGATGAATTACTTCACCGGCCGGACGGAGGAGCGGGAGGCCCGCGAAATCAAGTGGAAGGCCGACGCCATCTCCAAGGGCGACCACGACCACTTCATGCACAAGGAGATCCACGAGCAGCCCGACGCCATCACCCGGACCATCGAGGCCGATGGCCAACTCGACGGCATTACGTCCCAGGGGATCGACCGAATCATTCTCGTCGCATGCGGGTCGGCCTGGTACGCCGGCATGGTGGGGCGATACATGTTCGAGCAGTTCGCCCGCATCCCCGTCGAGGTAGATCACGCCTCGGAGTTCCGCTACCGCGATCCGATCATCGGCGAGCGGGACCTGGTCATCGCCATCACCCAGTCCGGCGAGACGATTGACACCCTCGAGGCCGTCCGCGAGGCGAAACGCAAGGGGGCGCGGACCCTCGGCATCTGCAACGTCCGCGACAGCACCATCGCCCGCGAGTCGGACCAGGTGTTCTACACCCAGGCCGGGCCGGAGATCGGCGTCGCCTCCACCAAGGCTTTCAACTGCCAACTTGTCGCCCAGTTCATGATCGCCCTGCGCTTCGCACGGGAACGGGGGATGCTTGCCGAGGCGGAGGTCGCGGGACTGCGCGGGGAGCTCGGCAAGGTCCCCGGTCTGATTGATGCGGTCCTGGTGGACGAGCCGGTCATCGTGGACCTGGCGAAGACCTACTGCCACCAGACGAACTTTCTCTACGCCGGTCGCGGGGTCAATTTCGGCATCGCCATGGAGGGGGCGTTGAAACTGAAGGAGACCTCCTACATCCATGCGGAAGGCATGTCCGCCGCCGAGCTGAAGCACGGCGCCATCGCCCTGATTGACAACGACATGCCCAGCGTCTTCATCGCCGTGCGCGACGGGACCTACCAGAAGGTCATCAACAACATGCAGGAGGTCAAGTCCCGCGGCGGCCGGATCATCACGATTGCGAACGACCGGGACGAGAAGATCGGCGCCGTCTCGGACCACATCTTCTTCGTGCCCGACGGCATCGAACATCTCCTGCCGTGCCTGACGGTGGTGCCGCTGCAGTTGCTGGCCTACCATATCGCGCGGCTGAGAGGGTGCGACGTGGACAAGCCTCGGAATCTGGCGAAGTGCGTAACTGTTGAATAATCGTAATCATTTAGCTAAATGTGGTGACGCGATATTGGCCTCTCGTCATTCCCGCGCACGCGGGAATCCACGAGTAGTCGAGTCCCGCGCGTACGCGGGACTGGATTCCCGCTTTCGCGGGAATGACAACGCTTGGCTGAACGGTTGTGAGTAGTCAAAAACAGGAAAGGGGTTGAGCCATGGAACTTCGACGGGCAGCGCTGGAGGACGCGAAGGGCATCGCGCGCGTCATGAAGGAGAGCTACAAGATTGACTCGATTGCGGAGGCGGAGAACGTCTTTGTTGAGGAGATGGAGAAGTTTCATAACTTTGTCGTCGCCACCATGCGATACGACATCATGGGCTTCGCCAGCTGGTCGGTCCGCGACCTGCCCAAGCATGAACTTGCGGAGATCAACCGCATGGCCGTGCACGCGGAACATCGGGGGAAGGGCATCGGAAACAGCCTCTTCTATTACCTCGTGCAGGACGCGAAGAGATACTATCACGAGCAAGGGTTCAAGTTGAGAAAGGTATTCTGCACGGTCCATGCCTCAAACGAGGCCGGCAGGGCCTTCTTCGAAAAAATGGACATGAAGCTCGAAGCCGCGCTGAAGGACCATTACTACCAGGGCGTGGATGAGTGCATCTACTCACTCTTTCTTTGATGAATTTTACATAGAAAGACGAGAACCACGGTGAAAACAAAAGACATTATCAAGCTGTTCGACAAATACGTGATCCCGAACTACACCCGCAACCCCGTCGCCCTCCTCCGCGGCAAGGGCGCATACGTCTGGGACGCCGAAGGCAGGAAATACCTCGACATGTTCCCCGGCTGGGCCGTGGACGGCCTCGGCCATTGCCATTCCCGCGTGGTGAAGGCCATCCGCGAGCAGGCAGGGAAGCTGCTCCACGTGCCCAACACCTACTACATGGAGCCCCAGGGCCGCCTCTCGGAACTGATCTCCACCCATTCCTTCGGCGGACAGTGCTTCTACTGCAACAGCGGCGCGGAGGCGAACGAAGCCGCCATCAAACTCGCCCGGCTCCATTCGCCGAGGGGCAAGTTCAAAATCATCACCATGCACAATTCCTTCCACGGCCGAACCCTGGCCACCATCGCCGCCACGGCCCAGCCGAAGTATCACAAGGGACTCAAGATAGATCGGCTGGTCAAGGAGTTCACCTACGCGCCCTTCAACGATCTAAAGGCCGTCCAAAAGGCCGTGGACGCCAAGACCTGCGCCGTCATGCTCGAACCCATCCAGGGCGAGGGCGGCATCAACATCGCCGACACGGATTACCTCAAGGGCCTGCGGAAACTGTGCAACAGGAAGAAACTCCTGCTCATCTACGATGAGGTTCAGACCGGCATGGGCCGCACGGGCAAATACTTCGGCTACCAGCACTCCGGCGTCGCGCCCGACATCATGACCCTCGCCAAGGCCCTCGGCGGCGGCGTGGCCATGGGCGCCATGGTGGCGAAGAAGGAAGTGGCCAAGAGCCTCGTCCCCGGCACCCACGCCTCCACCTTCGGCGGCAACCCCCTCGTCTGCGCCGCGGCGATTGCCGTGTTTGAGGCCATCGAGAAGGAACATCTGCTCGAACACGCCCGCACGATGGGCGACTACATCATGAACAAACTCAGGGACTTGCAGAAGAAATGCGGCCTCATCAAGGAGGTCCGGGGAAAGGGTCTGATGATCGGCCTCGAATTGACCGTCCCCGGCGGCGACATCGCGAAGGAGTGCATGAAGCGCGGTCTTCTCATCAACTGCACCCATAACATCGTGCTCCGCTTCATGCCGCCTATGGTGGTGCAGAAAACCCACGTGGACCAGTCTCTCCGCATCCTGGCGGGTGTCCTTCGAGATGCGGCGAGGAAGCAAACGTGAAGTCCAAGCATCTTGTCAACATCGCCGACCTGCCGCGCGAGGATGTGGAGGAGATCCTCCGTACGGCCCACAAAATGAAGGCGGATCACAAGAAAGGGAAAAAAGACCTCTGTCTGGCGGGAAAGACGCTCGGCATGATATTCGAGAAACCGTCCCTGCGCACCCGCGTCTCCTTCGAGGTCGGCATGAGCCAGCTCGGCGGCCAGACCATCTATCTGAGCAAGGACGACATCAAGATCGGCAAGCGCGAGTCGCCCATTGACGTCGCCCGCGTCATCTCCCGTTACCTCGACGGCCTCATGATGCGGACCTTCTCCCACGAGATTATCGTCATATTCGCCGAGCACGCGACGGTCCCGATCATCAACGGCCTCTCCGACTACGTCCATCCCTGCCAAGCCTTGGGCGACCTGTTCACCATCCAGGAACAGAAAGGCGATCTGTCGGCGATCAAGGCAGCCTTCGTCGGCGACGGGAACAACGTGGCCCGCTCGCTGGCGTTCGCCTGCGCAAAGCTGGGCGTCAGCTTGGCGCTCTCCTCGCCCAAGGGCCATGAGCTGGATGAGCAGACGATGAAAATCGCCGAGGACATCACGGAACGCGAAGGCTGCGTTCGACTCGTGGGCGACCCCCAGGCAGCCGTCCGCGGCGCCGATGTGGTTTACACCGACGTCTGGGCCAGCATGGGCCAGGAGGACGAGGCCAAGAAGCGCGAGCAGGTCTTCCGCAGATACCGCGTGGACGCGAAGCTCATGTCCAAGGCCAAAAAGGATGCCATCTTCATGCACTGCCTCCCGGCCCATCGCGGCGAGGAGGTGACCGACGAGGTCCTCGACAGCCCGCAGTCCGTCGTCCTCGATCAGGCCGAGAATCGGATGCACGTGCAAAAGGCAATCTTGAAGCTCTTGATGTCGTAGGAGATCTGACGAAAAATCAGGTAGGGGCGGCCCCATGTGGCCGCCCCTGCGTCGGCGAATCCCCGGCAGGAGGGGCGGGCACGCAGGCCCGCCCCTACAATTGGCTGCCCAAGTCTTACTTGGGTGACAAACGCTGTTGATGTGGTAGGAGTTATGATGAGATCGGACGGAAGACAACCGGACGAGTTAAGGCCGGTGAAAATCACGAGGGGATGCACGAAGTTCGCCGCCGGTTCGGTCCTGATCGAGACGGGGGATACGAAGGTCATCTGCACCGCATCCGTCGAGGACGGCGTGCCGTCGTTCCTCTACGGATCGAGGCAGGGGTGGCTCACCGCCGAGTACGGCATGTTGCCCGGCTCCACCGCCGTGCGAAAGAAGCGCGATACCTTCAAGGTGGATGGGCGGACGACGGAGATCCAGCGCCTCATCGGACGGTCGCTCCGGGCGGTCATTGACCTGACGCCCCTCGGCGAGCGGACGATCTGGATTGACTGCGACGTGATACAGGCCGACGGCGGCACGCGAACGGCCGGCATCACCGGGGCATACGTGGCCCTCGTGGATGCGCTGAACTGGATGATCGCCCGCAAGATGATCCCCGTCGCCCCGCTCACGGGCAAGGTGGCCGCCGTCAGCGTCGGCGTCGTGGACGGCCAGGCGGTCCTCGATCTCAACTACGCCGAGGACTCCCAGGCCGAGGTGGATATGAACATCGTTATGACCGACGCCGGCGAGTTCATCGAGGTCCAGGGCACGGCTGAGCACGGGACCTTCGGCGAGGCCCGGCTCCACGAAATGCTCGCCCTTGCAAAAAAGGGCATGGCCGATCTGTTCAAGATGCAGGACGAGGCGTTGAAGGGGCAATGACGGGAAATCGCAGGTTGGTCGTCGCCACACGGAACAGGAAGAAGTTGGCCGAACTCCGGCGGCTGCTGGACGGCGCGCCGGTGGTTTTGGCTTCGCTCGACGACTATTCCAACGCAGGCGATGTGAAGGAGACAGGAAAGACGTTCCAAGAGAACGCGATCCTCAAGGCGACCGAAACGTCCGCCGTCATCGGGGAGTGGGTGGTGGCCGACGACTCGGGTCTCGTGGTGGACGCCCTCGGCGGTCGGCCAGGCGTCTACTCCGCGCGCTACGCCGGCCCGGATCAGAACGACGAGCGCAACACGGCGAAGGTGCTGGATGAACTCCGGCATGTGGAGGCGGAGCAGCGCACGGCGCGGTTCACGTGCGCCATCGCCCTGGCTGCGCCGGGGCAGGTCCTGTTTGTTACGGTGGAGTCCTGCGAGGGACGGATCGCCGCCGAGCCGCGGGGAAATACCGGATTTGGCTACGACCCGATTTTCATCCCGGATGGATACGACCGGACCTTCGCCGAACTGGGCAGCGAGATCAAGGACCGGTTGAGCCATCGCGGCAAGGCGCTGCGGAGCTTTCGCAAGGAACTGGAAAACCTCCTACGACAAGACAACGATCACGGGAGATAGGACATGGCGGACAGAGTCATCGGCATTGACCTCGGCGGCACGAATATCAAAGCAGGCGTCGTGGACCTGAAGGGAAAGGTCGTCCGATCAGGGAGCATACCATCGGAAGTGGAGAAAGGCCGCGAGGCGGTGGCAAAGAACATCTGCCGGGCGGCGGAAAAGGTGATGAAGCAAGCGGGCGTGAAGCTCCGCAACGTCCGGGGAGTTGGCCTCGGTGTGCCGGGGACGCTCGACCTCAAGGCGGGGGTGATCCTTTTTTCGCCCAATCTGCCATGTCTGAACGAAGCGCCGATCCGCGATCTCGTCTCCGAGCGACTCGGCGCGCCGGTGGTCCTGGAGAACGACGCCAACGCCGCCGCCTGGGGCGAGAAATGGGCCGGGGTGGGCCGAGGCGTCCACTCCCTCGTTATGTTCACCCTCGGCACAGGGATCGGCGGGGGCATCATCATTGACGACGAGATCGTCCACGGCGCGAACGACGTGGCCGCCGAGCTGGGCCACCAGATCCTCATCTGGGACGGCGATAAATGCGCCTGCGGCAACATCGGGTGCGTCGAGCGGTACGCCTCCTGCCCGGGGATGGTCCGCCGGATGAAGGCGGCCATCGCCCGCGGCGAGCCGTCGAAGCTGGAGGGCGACTTCGAGGCCGCCGACATTACGAAGGCCGCCCGGAAGGGCGACCGGACGGCCCGGCGCATCGTCGAGGAGACCGGCCGGATGCTGGGCACGGTGGCCACGAACATGATGCACATCCTCAATCCCGAGATGGTAATCTTCGCCGGGGGAATGACCGCTGCCGGCGACCTCCTCCTGAACCCGATTCGGGACGAGGTGGAAAGGCGCGCCTTTGCCGCCTCGAAGAAGGGATGCCGGATCGTCTTCGCCGAACTCGGCGGCGACGCGGGCCTGATCGGGGCCGCGGGGTGCGCGCTGAAGGCTGCGAAAGGAAAATAATTCACGGATGAAACTGGAATCCCTGCGAAATTTCTCCATCATCGCCCACATTGACCACGGGAAGTCCACCCTCGCCGACCGGATACTCCTGCGGGCCGAGGCCATCACCATGCGCGAGTTCCGCGACCAGGTCCTGGACGACATGGACCTGGAACGCGAGCGCGGCATCACCATCAAGGCCAAGGCCGTCGCGCTCAACTACAAATACGGAGGGACGCAATACACGCTCAATCTGATTGACACGCCGGGCCACGTGGACTTCCACTACGAGGTCTCCCGGAGCCTGGCCGCCTGCGAGGGGGCGCTTCTCCTCGTGGACGCCGCCCAGGGCGTGGAGGCCCAGACGGTGGCCAACTTCTACAAGGCCCTCGCCAGCGACCTCGTGATCATCCCCGTCCTCAACAAAATTGACCTCGCCCAGGCGCGATCGGACGAGGTCATCGCCGAGATGAAAACGACGCTCGACATCAATCCCGCCGACGTCCTCCGCGTCAGCGCGAAGACCGGGGCAGGGGTCGAGGATGTCTTCCGGGCCATCATCGAGCGTGTGCCGCCCCCCAAGGGCGACCCGGACGCCCCGCCACGCGCCCTGGTCTTCGACTCGGTCTTTAACGATTACCGCGGGGTCATCGTCTATGTGCGGATGGTGGATGGCATGATCGAACCGGGACAGGAGATTCGATTCCTCAAGTCCAAGCGGACCTATGAGGTGACGGAGGTCGGCGTCTTCACGCCCACGCGCATCAAGCCGACGGCGCGCCTCGCGGCGGGGCAGGTGGGCTACCTCATCGCCAGTATCCGCACCATTCACGACGTGAAGATCGGCGACACGGTCGCCGCCGAGGGCGTTGGGAAGGTCAAGCCCCTGCCGGGCTACGCCGAGCCGCAGGCGATGGTCTTCTGCGGCCTCTATCCCGGCAACAACTCCGACTTCCAGCCCCTGCGCGAGGCGCTGGATCGGCTCAGCCTCAACGACTCGTCGTTCCGCTTCGAGCCGGAGTCGTCCAAGGCCCTCGGTCTCGGCTTCCGGTGCGGGTTCCTCGGCCTGCTCCACATGGAAATCGTCCAGGAGCGCCTGGAGCGCGAGAGCGACGTGGAGGTGGTGCAGACCGCCCCCAACGTGACCTATGAGGTCCTGAAACACGACGGCTCGGTCGTCCACGTGCACAGCCCGGAGCAGACGCCGCCGGTGGGCGAGATCAAGGAGTTCCGCGAGCCGATCGCCCGCGCCAATCTCATCATCCCTGCCGCGTGCATCGGCGCGATCATAAAACTGGCCGAGGAACGACGGGGGGAGTATGTGAGGACGGAATACCTCAGCCCGACGCGCGTTATTCTGACCTATGACCTTCCGTTGGCTGAGATCGTCTATGACTTCTACGACCGCCTCAAGTCAGGCACAAAGGGCTACGGCACAATGGATTATGATATCGTGGGCTTCAAGCCGACTGACCTCGTGAAGCTGGACATCCTCGTGGCGGGGGACCGCGTGGACGCCCTCTCCACCATCGTCCACCGATCGGAGGCCGACCGCCGCGGGCGCGCCCTGGTGAAGAAGCTGCGTGGGGAGATTGACCGTCATCTCTTCGAGGTGGTCATTCAGGCTGCTATCGGAAGCAAGATCATCGCCCGCGATAGCATCCCCGCCCTGGCGAAGCACGTGACGGGCAAGTGCTACGGCGGCGACATCACCCGCAAGCGCAAGCTCTGGGCCAAGCAGCGCGAGGGCAAGAAGCGGCTCAAGAGCATCGGCCGCGTGGAGATACCGCAGGAGGCGTTTTTGGCTGTTCTCAGTGTGGAGAAGTAACCGGCATCAGACCGATGACAGAAAAGAACGAGAAGAAAACCAAACCGGAGAAGAAGGCCGACGTCCAGGCCGCCAAGGGTGGGGACACGAAGAAGGAGGAAGGCCGGAAGAAGGGTCCGCTTCGCGATAACGTCGAGTCCATCCTCGTGGCGGTCTGTCTGGCCCTCATAATCCGCTTCTTCGCCATCGAGGCGTTCAAGATCCCGACCGGTTCCATGGCGCCGACCCTCCTGGGCATGCACAAGTCGGTCAAGTGCCTGGAGTGCGGATGGAAGTTCCCCCTCGACAACAAGCTGACGCGCTTCGAGGGAGCAAAATGCCTCAATTGCCTTTTGCCCATTGATGCGTGGAGCACCTGCCCCGAGTGCAGCGGCGACCTGACCATTCTCGGCCTGCCCTGGGTGGGGATTTACACGCCGTGGGTGTGGTGCCGAGCCTGCCCGTTCAAGAGCAGTGATGGCGGAAATCGGGGCACGCGCGGAGGCAACCGCATCCTGGTGAACAAGGTCATCTACAAATTTTCCGCCGCTCGGCGCTGGGACGTCATCGTCTTTCTCTATCCCCGCGTGGACCTCACATGCAAGAACCCCTCCTGCCGGGCAAAGACGGACGAGGTCTGCCTGATCTGCGGCGCAACGGACAACGACCGCCGCACGGTGGGCGGCCCTGATTCCTGCCCCGCCTGCGGGGCGCGGCGCGCCAGTGCGAAAGGCCCAAACGGGGAGTTCATCTGCCCCTCCTGCGGCGGCCCCCGCGTGAAGCGGGAGACCAAAAATTTCATCAAGCGATTGATCGGCCTGCCGGGGGAGCAACTGGAAATCAAACACGGCGACATCTACATCAACGGCAGGATCGCCCGGAAGCCGCGAGACATCCAGAACGCCCTGTGGCAGCATGTCTATGACAGCCGCTACGCGCCGAAACACGACATGGTGAAGGGCGCTATGTGGAAAGCAAGCAACGAACGCTGGCAGATGGACGGCAATCGCTTTGTCGTTGACGCCGAATCGGCGACAGAACCGTCGTTCCTGAAGATGAACCGGCAGGTCACTGACGAATACGGCTATTCCGTTGCGCGGACCGTGAACCATGTCGGCGATCTGCAGATTGCTTTCGATGTGGCGCCGCAGGGCGAGAAGGGATTCATCTGCGCGGAGATCATGGAGGACGGCGTCTCCTACCAATTCCGGCTGAGAGTGGGGGGGGAAGGGGGCGAAAGCGCGCTCCTCCGGAACGGGGAGATTGTGGGGAGGGATGCAAACTTTTCCCTGAAACCGTTTGAATCCAGCCGCCTGACGTTTTACAATGTAGATGATGCGCAGGGTGTTCTGGTGAACGGCAGGCAGGCGCTATCTGCCGAGTGCCCGACCGGGGATGGGGCGCCGGCGAGCGCCGCCCTCATCGGGGCGATGGGGTGCAAGGCGGTGTTTACCAACGTCCTCGTTCAGCGTGACGTCTATTACACGCATGGGTCGGACGGGGACTTTCCCCTGCCGGATCAGAAGATTTCCGAGGGGTATTTTTTCGCCCTCGGCGATAATAGCCCGAACAGCAGGGACAGCCGGGTGTGGGGGTGCGTGCCGATGAAGCACCTGATCGGACGCGCCTTCGTGGTTTTTTGGCCGATTTCCGGTATTCGAACCATAGAGTAGTAGCTTATGTTGTTGGTTGAGGAAACGAAGTGAAACTTCTCGAGACATTAGACCTGGTTAAAATCTACAACAAGCGATACGTCGTGGACCACGTGGGGTTCGAGGTCCATTCGGGAGAGATCGTCGGGCTGCTCGGCCCGAACGGCGCCGGCAAGACGACCGCCTTTCGCATGACGATCGGCATGATCACCGCCAATGCGGGGAAGGTGCTGTTCAACGGCAAGGACGTGACGCACCTTCCGATGTACAAGCGGGCGCGGGCCGGCATGGGATATCTGGCCCAGGAGCCGTCCGTCTTCCAGCGCCTCACCGTCGAGGAAAACATCGTCGCCATCCTGGAGACGCTCAAGATCTCGCGGGAGGAGCGAAAGCACCGATTGGCCGAACTTCTCGCCGAGCTGGGTCTCACCCGCCTGGCAAAGAGCAAGGCCTATCAACTCTCCGGCGGCGAGCGACGGCGCCTGGAGATCACCCGCGCCCTGGTAACATCGCCATCCCTCCTGCTCCTCGACGAGCCGTTCTCCGGCGTGGACCCCATCGCCGTGGAGGACATCCGTCACATCATCATGGACCTGCGCGAGCGAAACCTGGGCATCCTGATCACCGACCATAACGTGCGCGAGACGCTGGCCGTAACCGACCGGTCCTATATCCTGAACAATGGCAAAATTCTCCGGAGCGGCACGCCAGACGAGTTGGTGAACGATCCCGAAGTTCGGAAGATTTACCTGGGCGAGACGATCTCCGCCGCCGACATTCACCGGGCCCAGCCTACAAGGAAGCGTGGCAGCCGCCTGCGGCGGCTCACCCGGTTTGTCACAGGATATCCGTCCACCCCCCCCCCGGCCGAGCCCCCGCCGCCGCCCAAGCCCCGCGCGGAGGAACCGCCCCCCCCGAGACTTGACGAACCGACAGGACTTCCGCCGGCGGAGGCAAGGGAGACGCCGCCGCCGACAGCGGTGGAACCTCCCAAACCCACCCCGCCGGCGCTGACAGAGCCGCAACAGCAGCCCGCCAAGGAAATCAAGAAGCCGCAACCGGAGGAGAGGCCCCGACCGAAGGGCGACCTGGACTTGGAGGGTGGCCTGAGGCTCTAAGCATGAAACGGATTGCCATCCTGGGTTCGACCGGCTCGATCGGCCGAAGCGTGATAGAAGTGATCCGGCGGCTCGGCGAGGATTACCGGGCCGTGGCGCTCTCCGCCAACTCTCAATGGGAGATGCTGGCCCAACAGGCCCGCGAGCTGGGCGTTCGCAGCGTAGCCATCGCCAACGAGGAACATCTTCCGAAGCTGCGCCAGGCCCTGAGCGGCGCGGACATCGCCGTCCGCGGCGGGGCGGAGGCCCTCTGCGAGATCGCCACCGGCGATGACGTGGACCTGGTCGTCGCCTCCGTCGTCGGCGCAGCCGGCCTGGCCTCGATACTTGCCGCCATTGCTCGCGGCAAGACCGTCGCCATCGCCAACAAGGAACCTCTCGTCATGGCAGGCGAACTTATCATGGCCAAGGCGAGGGAGAGGGGCGTCGCCCTCCTGCCCGTGGACAGCGAGCACAGCGCCGTCTTCCAGGCCATGCAGTCGGGCCGGCGAAGCGAGGTGGCCGAGGTGGTCATCACGGCCTCCGGCGGGCCGTTCTACGCCCTTCCCATCTCGGAGCTTGAGGATGTGACGGCCGAGCGCGCCCTCGACCACCCCACCTGGGACATGGGGGAGAAGGTGACCGTGGATTCCGCCTGCCTGATCAACAAGGCGCTGGAGATCATCGAGGCCCGATGGCTCTTTGATCTGGCCCCCTCGCAGATCAAGGTGCTCATCCACCCGCAGTCAATCGTCCACTCCCTGGTCAAGTTCTGCGACGGATCGGTCATCGCCCAGATGGCCCCGCCGGACATGAAGCTGCCGATCCAGTACGCCCTGACCTACCCGGAGCGGCGCAACGGCCTGACGCCGAATCTCGATCTCTCGTCCATCGGCCGGCTCACCTTCGCCGAACCGGACATGGTGCGTTTTCCGGCGCTTCGGCTGGGATACCGCGCCGCTGAGGCCGGCGGGACGATGGGGGCGGCCCTGAGCGCGGCGGATGAAGTGGCTGTGGAGGCGTTCCTGCGAGGGCGGCTGAAGTTTTTGCAGATCGTGGAGCTGATTGAAGACGTCATGGACGCGCACTCGGTGGTGCATTCCCCCAGCCTGGACCAGGTCCTGGCCGCCGACGGCGAGGCGCGAGAGGAGGCAAGGCGATGGATATCGCGAGCGCGCTGATGGCGGTACTGACCACCGGGTTCTACATCTTCGTCGTGGGGTTCGTAATCGGGGTCATCATCTTCGTCCACGAGTTGGGCCATTTCCTTGCAGCCAAGCGGGTCGGCGTCCGGGTCGAGGCATTCTCCCTGGGCTTTGGGCCGGTGCTCCTGGGGTACAAGAAGGGCGAGACGGAATACCGGCTCTCGTTGATCCCCATCGGCGGATACGTAAAGATGGCCGGGGAGCACGTGGGCGACTCCAAGGCCGGGATGCCGGACGAATTCCAGTCGCGCACCGTGGCCGAACGGACGTTCATCGTCGTGGCGGGTGTGGTGTTGCACATCCTCTTCGCCTTCCTCGTGTTCGTCGTGGCCTTCCGGATCGGCGTCCCCTTTCCCGCCGCCGAGGTGGGGGCGGTGGAGATCGGGTCCCCGGCATGGATCGAGGGGATCCAGGCGGGCGACGAGATCGTCGAGATCAACGGCCAGGGTGATGTGGACTACGAGGAGCTCTTCTGCGCCTCGGCCCTCAGCAACGGCGCCCCCATCCGATTGCGCGTGAAACGGGCGGACGAGGAATTCACCGTCTCCGCGGAGCCGGAATATGACAAGGTCATGGGGACCTTCCGCATCGGCGTCCATCCGCAGCGCACGACAACCGTCGAGAAAATCTACGGGTATAAGGATGAGGGCAATTCCTCCCCCGCCGCCCGGGCGGGGATTCAGGTCGGCGACGTGATTGCCCGCGTGAACGACGTGGAGGTCGCCTCCTGGCAGGACCTGAGCCGCGAGCTGCGAGGCCGACCCGGAGAGCAAATAACGCTGACGATCCGCCGGGGAGGGGAGACGCTGAAGAAGGAACTGGCCGTGAAGGGCCTCTCCGAACCGAAGGTCATCGGCATCGTCGGCGAGACCAATACCATCCAGGCCGTGCGGAAGCGGACCCCTGCCTATGATAGGGCCGGATTCCGAGCGGGAGACCGATTGATCGCCGTGGACGGCGTCGCCGTCCAGCGTTGGGCCGATTTTTCCGCTCGGATGGCGGCGGAGGCACCGATCTCCACCGTCACCGTCGAGCGGGAAGAAAAAGAAACGGCTCTGTCGGTGAAAGATATTGACCAGGCGTCTCGAACCCGCATGTTGCGCGACCTGTTGGGTAAGGGGAGTACAACTGTAACGGCTGTGAAGGAGGGATTCCCCGCCGCGCAGGCCGGCATCCGGTCGGGGGACAAGATCGTATCCATTGACGGGGAGAAGATCGAGGAGTGGTCGGACATCCGCCGCGTCGTTGCGGAAAGCAACGGGGAGGAGATGGAGTTTGTCGTGGAGCGGGACGGCAACATCCTCCCGCCGGTCAGACTCGCGGCCCGCGAGGATGCGGAGTTTGTTCAGGGATATATCGGCATCGTAACCGATGAGAAGCGGGTGGTCAGGAAATACGGCCTGTGGCAGTCCTGCGTGGTCGGCTGCCGGAAGGCCGTCGTCAACGTGAAGCGGGTGTATCTCACGCTGACCGGCCTCTTGACGAAGAAGGTGGCGATGAAGAACATCGGGGGGATCATCCTCATCGCCCAGGCGTCCTACTACTCCCTGCTGCAGGGGATGGGAAAGCTGCTCTACTTCGTGGGCGTTATCGCCATCAACCTGGCGGTTGTGAACATGCTGCCGATCCCGCTCCTGGACGGGGGGCTGCTGCTCTTCCTCGTCATCGAGAAGATCAAGGGCGGGCCGGTGAGCGAGGGCGCGCTGCGCGTGGCCCAGTACGTGGGCCTCGCCCTCCTGCTCACGCTGATGATCGTCGTCTGCAAGAACGACATTGTGCGTCTGATCCAAATGTATTCCTCGTGAGGTGAGTCCGTGCCTGTCGTAACCGATCCGGTCGAGGTCAAGGAGATTTACCAGGAAGTCGCCGAGAAGGGGGCCTGCATCCCGTGCTTCTGCACGGAGAACCAGAAGACCATCGAGGCCATGCTGCGCGCCGCGCACGAGGTGGGGAAGGAACTGGGCATCCAGGCCCCGCCCCTGGTCGTCGGGTTCACGGCCACCTATCACCACCGCCAGCAGTTGATGAACTACACCACGACGCGCGACACGGTCCTCGGCGTGAAGGCCCTGCTCGACGACGTGAAGCTCTTCGCCGGCGAGGGCAGCCCGTGGGCCGATGTGCGCATCATGCCCCACCTGGATCATGGCATGCCGGACGCCGACCGGACGTTGCTCTACGACTTCGCCGAGGAGTTCGCCACGTCCATGCACGACTGCTCGCACCTGCCGTTCGAGGAGAACGTGAAGCGGACGGCGGCCTACGTCGAGGCCGTCAAGGGCAAGACCCTCGTCGAGGGGGCCGTCGATGAGATCAGCGAGGTCGGCGCCTCGGGGGAGGAGCAGCTCACGACCGTCGAGCAGGCGAAGCGATTCCTCTCCGAGACCGGCTGCGCCTTCATCGTGCCCAATCTCGGCACGGAGCACCGGGCCACGGGCGGCCAAGTCAAGTACTATGCCAACCGCGCCCGCGAGATCAGCGCGGCCGTGGGCAAGATACTCGTCCTGCACGGCACGTCCAGCCTGGGCGAGGGGGCGATGAAAAACCTGAGCAACGACGGCATCGTCAAGGTGAACATCTGGACGCGCCTCGCCACGAGCGGCGGCAAGGCCATCGCCCGGCGCGTGATCCAGCAGCTCGGCAACATTCTCGACGAGGCGGAGATCAAGGCGATGATGGCGGAGGGGTGGCTGGGCGAGAAGTACCTCGACGCGGCGTACATCAAGGACGTCTGCGGCGGCAAACTCGCCCCCGTGCTCGAGGTGGTGGCGGAGGTGGATCGGACGAACGTCTGGGTTGATGAGGTCGTCGCCAAGATGAAGGAATACTTCTACGCCTTCGGGTACGAAAACCTCGCCCGATAAACGCTCGATTTCGGGGCGTCTCGAGATGGGGTGTGATACCGCAGAAAAGGCAGCTAAAAGTTCTTCGCACAGAAACTATATAGGACCTAGTTAGCCCGAGAGAACAAAAGGACGCAAGGCGAAGGGGATTGCGAGGAATGACGAGAAACTCGCTAAATCAGGGCCTCGCCGCCGCGAAGGCGGCCAAGAAGGACGAGTTCTACACCCAGTACATTGACATCCAGAAGGAGGTCGAGGCCTACCTCGAATTCGACCCCGACACTTTCCGTGGCAAGGTCGTCTACTGCAACTGCGACGACCCCTTCGAGAGCAACTTCTTCAGGTACTTCGCCGCCAACTTCAACAAGCTCGGCCTCAAAAGACTCGTCACCACCAGCTACGACGGCTCCCCCATCGCCGGCCAACTTAGCTTATTCCCGGAATACAACGAGGGGAATGGCAAGCGCAAGAAACCCAAGGCGCTCGCCGTCACCCTCGACCATGTGAAAGACGAGGACGGTGACGGCGCTGCCAACGTGACCGACGTCGAGCTTTTCCTCAAGCGGAACAAGGCCCCCAGGATAGCCTTGAAAGCAGACGACAAGTACCCCGGTGGCGATTTCCGCAGCACCGAGTGCATCGCACTCCTGAAACAGGCGGACATCGTAGTCACCAACCCGCCGTTCTCCCTATTCCGCGAATACGTTGGCCAGCTCATGGAGCACAAGAAAAGGTTCCTCATCATCGGCCCGAAGAACGCAGTCACCTATAAGGAGATCTTTCCGCTCATCAAGGACACGGAGTTATGGCTCGGGGCGGGTTTCGCCAATGGAAATGCCTACTTCAGCATCCCTACCGACGGCGGTCGCGAGTTTGCGGAGGGCGTTTACGATGCGAGCACGGGGCTCGTCAAGTTTCGCAACGTCGGCTGGTTCACAAACCTGGACCATGGTCGCCGACACCAGAAATTGCCCCTCATGACAATGAAGGACAACCTGCGGTTCAGCAAGCACAAGCAGATCAAGGGCAAGACAACGTACGATCGGTACGACAACTACGACGCGATCGAAGTGCCATTCACCGACGCGATCCCCAGCGACTACGACGGCGTGATGGGCGTCCCGATCAGCTTCCTCGACAAGTACAACCCCGACCAGTTCGAGATTGTGGGCACCACGGAGTCCAACGACCCAGACAATGCCTTTAGGACGCGGGTTTACACGTCTCGGGAGTGCCGGGACGCGTATCGGAAGCGATTCGGCAAGCCGGGCGTCTACGACCTCAACGCTTCCGGGGTTGTGACCGGCGTCAAGGTTTTCAAGCGAGTCCTCATCCGCCGCCGTGCCCGGCCCGCAAGGAGGAAGAAGAAGTGAATACCACACTTAGAACCGGCATCACCGTGACCGACATCTGCGACGGGTTTGTGTACAACGAATTGGAGGGCAAGGGGCTGTACGGGCTGGGCGGAAAGCTCACCATTCAGCCGGAGTACCAGCGCAACTACATCTATGCGGACGGCGGAGGCAAGAAGGAGCAAGCGGTCATCCACTCCCTTCTCAACGAGTATCCGCTCGGTCTGATCTATTTCAACAAGGTCGCGGAGGACAAGTTCGAGGTGCTGGACGGCCAGCAGCGGATCACCAGTATCGGGCGGTTCGTCACGAACAAGTTCGCGATCATGCGCGACGGCAACCCGATGAACTTCGACAGCCTGCCCGCCGACCAACAAGCCAGGATTCGGGACTCGAAACTGCTGATCTACGAGTGCGAGGGCACGGAGACCGAGATCAAACAGTGGTTTGAGACTGTCAACATCGCGGGTGTACCGCTCAACCCGCAAGAGCTCTTGAACGCCATCTACTCCGGACGGTTCGTGACGCTTGCGAAGGCCGAATTCAGCAATAGCCAGAACGCGAACATCCAGAAGTGGAGCGCGTACGTCAAGGGCAGTGCAAACCGGCAGGATTTCCTGGAGCGGGCGCTGGACTGGGTGAGCAAGGGCGATATCGGCGGCTACATGAGCGGCCATCGCAACGACAAGAACATCAATGAGCTGAAGACCTACTTCAATGCCGTGATTGATTGGGTCTCAACGGTATTCATCGACGTTCTCCCAGAAATGAAGGGTTTGGAGTGGGGAAGGCTGTACGAAACGTACCACGGCAAGTCCTACGATCCGAAGAAGATGTCCAACGACGTCAAAAAGCTCGCCGCCGATGATTATGTGACGAGCCGCAAGGGGATTTTCGAATTTCTATTAGGCGGCTCGAAGGAAACGAAGTTGTTGGACGTTCGAGTGTTCGACACTAAGGTAAAGCGGGTGGCCTACGCTAAGCAGACGCAAGCAGCCGAGCGCAAGGGCAAGTCCAACTGTCCGCTCTGCGCTGCTGGGCACGGCGCGAACAAGAACAGGATCTATAAGTTCGAGGAAATGGACGCCGACCACGTTACCGCATGGAGCAAGGGCGGCGGAAGCTCGGCCAAAAACTGCCAGATGCTCTGCATCACCCACAATCGGGCCAAAGGCAATCGATAAGATAGGATGCGAAGTAGGGTTTCAATCGGCTGTCTGGCGATCCTTCTGCTGTTGCTCACGCCCTCGGCGCCGGCACAGGAGCGCGCCTGGGACTGGGTGCAGCGGCTGAAGGCGGCCCGACTGAAAAATATCCCGGACGACCTCTCCTGCGTCCTGCGCGTCTCCTTCCTGCCCGGCGAGGACCATGACGGCCTTCAGGAAAGCCATCCCATTCCGGCGATGCAGGTCCTCTGGAAGAAGCCGAACTTCCTGAAAATGGCGTTCGTCGAGAAAGACCCCCGAGGCGTATCGTACTTCGAGACGCGGATCGAGCCGTTCTTCCACAGGCTGAAGGCGCTGCGCTCAACGAAGGACATCGAGGTCAATCTGTTCGATATCTTCTTCGCCGTGCTGGAAGGCGATATGAATGCAAAGGCGCTCGGGATGGAGAAGATCGGCGACCGCGAGGCGGCGCTGGTCCACTTCCCCAGCGTCTTCGCGCCGCTGCCGATGGGCGCCGTCGGGAACGGGATGAAGCTGTGGATCGACAAGGACGAGTGGCTGCCCCTCCAGGGGCGCTTCTTTACGCAGCAGGGGATCCTCACCTTCACGCTGACTTATGCAGGACAGAAAGACAAGGCCGGGGCGACCTACCAACTCCCCGTCAAGATCATCCTTTTCCCCGACCTGACCGAGGAGCGGCGGAGCGCGGCGTTTCCGATTACCATCACGATCAGCGACTACAACATCAACACGGGACTGGCGGATGCGGACTTCGAATAGGACATTTTCGATTTTCGATTTGAGATTTGCGATTGTCCATGTCTGGGCATGGCTCGCATTGTCGCTTGCTCATCTTGTTGTTGCTCAGGACTTGAATACGGAGGCCATCGAGCGGATCACGGCCCAGCCGGGGGAGAGGCCCTTTACCTTCGTCCTCATCGGCGACCCGCAGGGGCGGTATGAGACCTTTAAGAAACTGCTCGAACAGTGCGCCGGCGTAAAGCCGCGCTTCATCATCGTCCTCGGCGATCTCACCCCCCAAAGCCGGGAGGAGGAGTTCGATGCCTACGTGTCGGCGCTCCGGGAGGCCCCCGCGCCCGTGGTATCGCTGATCGGCAACCACGACATCCACGGCGACGGACGGGCCTTGTACGAGGCCCGGTTCGGCAAGCCGGACCGACGCTTCGACTACGCGGGCTGCCGGTTCATCCTCCTGGATACTGCCGCGCAGAAGGTTACGCGGGAGCAGGCCGACTGGTTGGAGGGCGCGCTGAAGACGGAGAACCGCAAGTTCGTCGCCATGCACTGCCCGCCGTACCTCGGCAACTGGTGGTATTACTCCTTCACGACCGGCTCGCGGCGGTTCCTGGAATTGATGCGGGACCATAAGGTGCGGCGCGTCTTCATGGGCCACCTCCACATGGTTGACTCCCTCCACTACGAGGGCGTGGACTACCTTGTCTGCGGCTCGGGCGGCATTTCTCCAATGATCCTGCCCTTTGGCCGGGCGGTGACGTGCTTTGTGAGCGTCACGGTTGCAGAGGATGGCGAGAAGATCGCCGTTCACCCCGCGCACTGAGAAGGCGTGAAAGAATCGCTGTCGCAACCACCACGGGTGTGCCACGGCTTGCTTGCAAGCCGTGCTCGGCCACACACGGGTTGCAAGCAACCCCGCGCCGACGCGGGGCACACACTGGGTCCGATTCTTTCACCCCTTCTGACGCCCCGCCACGAATCATGTCCCAATTTGATGCCCCTCTCGCCTAAGATGCTGTATCACCATGAACCGATTATTAGCAGGCGCCGTTGCATTGTGCGACAATCACGCCTCCGAACGACCCCGCCTTCCCGCAATTCTTCCCATATTATATAGCTATAACTATTTTATACAAAGGGTGTTACGCAAAGATTAACCGGAATTAACGCACATGTGCGTTATCGGCATAAGGATTGCGAGAAAATCGGTCAACTCCCCCAGGAGCTTTACAAAAACGAAAATGCGAGCGTGTCGCCAGTGACGAGGAGATAGTAGTGGATTTTGCGATCGAAAGTGTACGGCGGCTCGTCACTCAAGTCCCCGGGTGGCAAATGGCTCTCCTCGGATGCGTGGCACTGTATGCCATATGGAAGCGAAAAATCCTGCATCTACTGGCCACGCTCGCATTTTGCTTCTATCTCTGGATTGTCTATCAGTATGCGATGATCGGCTTCGCCACCCTAAGCGATCAAACCATCTTCGGGATTCTCGTGGGAGGCGGGGTCGTCACCCTTATGATGATGATCTACTTCATGGCCATCCGGGACAGCCACGCCTGACGCTACTTCTGCCACGCAATGGCCGTCATCTTTTCACGAATCCGGATCAGGCGATCGTTGGCCTTCATGTCGTTGTACCATTCCCAAATTGTGCTCTTCTCCTCGCCCACTACAATCGTGAGAGAGGCGCGGCTCTCGTCGGGAACGGGGGACCGTTCAGGAACCTTCTGCTGCCATGCCTCGCGCTCGATCAGAAGGCGGACAAGCGCCTCAAAGTCCTCGCGGGTGACGTCGTGCGGCTCACCCGCTTCGATTCGCACGGCCTCCTGCTCGACCTTTCCCGTCCCGTGGATGGTCAATCTCAGGCCGCCGTGGAGTCCGTGCAGGTCCGTGTAGGTGATGATGACCTTGTCGCCGGGGAGTTCCCCCTTCAGAAACGCCGCGAGTCCCGTCCGCACCGGCGGCGCATCCTTATCCAAGGCTGAAGCAAATCCCCGCCCAAGCAACGCCAAAAAGCACGCGCCCACACAGAACCGCCAATGTATCTTCTCCATATCTGTGACCTCCCGAACCGTTCTGCAATTGATTCCATTCCCGCGTCGGCGCGGATTATATTCCCACATTTGACCCATGCAAGCAACAAAACTATCGCAGAGACAAGAAACGTCGGAATACAGGTGAGTCAACAAGGGGATTATATCTCAAGGGCCCGTTGCCCAAATGGAATCGCATGGGAGCAGTCCCACGTGGCCGCCCCTCCAAAATCGAGTTTGGGCAACAGGCCCGTCTTGAACGAAAAACAGGAAATTCGCTTGACATCATTCCGACAACAAATGAAAATACCGTCGCTGCGCAATTGCGTCTTTTCCGATCTCGTGCGTTGAATTTGAGTAATGGGGGGACCGATGATTTTCTGGTTGTATTGCAGAGTTCGGGGAGATGCTGTCGTCATCAGAAAAATGTGTTCCGTCCATCTATATTTTTCTAATCCATGCAGCGCCCCTTTCGTCATAAAGGTAATGCAGGCTATGAGGAGTCGGAATTTAGCGAGTCAGTTAACTCATTCTGGAATTGGCGCAAGTAGTCTTTTTTGAGAGGAGGTGAGAGCGTTGAGTAAGAAGGATGTTGAGCGTCTGAGTGCGGCCATAAAGGCGGATGCAAATCTTGCGGCGGAGATCAAGAAGACGGGAGGTAACCTGAAGGCCCTGATTAAGTTTGCGGCGGACAAGGGATACAATTTCAGCGAGAAGGAGCTGAAGGCGTACGCCAAGGAGAAGAAGGGCGAGCTTACCGAGGAGCAGCTCAAGAAGGTGGCAGGCGGGGGCGACACGGCGGTCTATTCGGTGCATGTGCTGGTTGTGGCTTAGGACTCAAAAGCGGCAGGGACTTTTCTCATAGTATGTCTGTGATCGAAGGAGCGTGACATGGCGAAGAAGGACATTGATCGCTTGAGCGCGGATGTGAAGAAGGACGCGAAGCTGGCCGAGGATATGAAGAAATGCGGAACCAATGCGGCCTCCATCGTGAAACTGGCGAAGGAGAAGGGCTATAACTTCACCGAGGGAGAGCTGAAGAGTTACGCCAAGTCGAAGAAGGGCCAGCTCAGCGAAGAGCAACTCAAGAGGGTGGCCGGCGGCGCGGCGCTTGCGGCAGTGCATGTAGGCGTGGTTGCTTAAGGGTGTGTTCTTACCCTTAGCGCGTCTTGTCCCATCCGGCCGTACGCCGGGGATCGGGACGTGGGTGAGGTTTTTTAATCGGAGGTCCGACGAATGAGCAAGAAGGATGTGGAACGTTTTGCAGCCGACGTGAAGAAGGATGCGACGCTGGCGGCCGAGGTGAAGAAGATCGGGGCCAACGTGGCGGCGATCGTGAAGTTCGCCAAGGACAAAGGGTACAGCTTCAGCGCCGCCGAATTGAAGGATGCCGCGAAGGCAAAGAAAAGCCAGCTTACCGAGGAGCAACTGAAGAAGGTTGCCGGCGGAAGCGTGGTCGCCGTCGTTACGGTGGTAGTGGAAGTCGCGTAAGGTCCGGCGATTCCCCCGCGCGCCGAGATAAATCGGCGCGCGGGGTATCGCCATCTTTTCTGGGTTAGGATGTCGAGTAGGGATTGCCTTACTATTCCGTTACGGTTTCTTTCAGTTATCGGAGATATAAGAGATGAGCAAGGCGGATATAGAACGTTTCGCGGCCGAGGTGAAGAAAGATGCAAACCTGGCGGCCGAGGTGAAGAAGATCGGGGCCAACGTGGCGGAGATCGTGAAGTTTGCCAAGAGCAAAGGATACAACTTCACCGTAGGCGAGTTAAAGAGCGCCGCCAAGGCAAAGAAAGCCGAGCTCACCGAGGAGCAACTGAAGCAGGTTGCCGGCGGAAGCGCGGTCGCCGTCGCCACAGTGGCCGTGGTTGTGCTCGTGTGATGCTCGGCCGTATTTGCCCTTCCGCGAAGTTGATCTCCGGGACGGGCAGGAGTATCTTTTCCGACGATGCGTTATTACGAAGAGGTTTTTGCGCGGCGAAGCAAGCAGGAGCTCCGGCTGCTTGCCCATATTAAACGCGCCATGGAGTGCATCATTGGGGATCCCGAATTCCGCCGACAGGTCGAGGAGCAGAAAAGCAATTGGGATGTTCTGCTTAGAGATCGCGGCGTGGAAGGAGTGGATCTCCGTAGCCTTGTCATCTTCAGGGACGGCAAGCTCGATCTGAATTGGCCCGATAACGAACTGTCAAAGTATCCGCTGGCAAAGCTGTGGGCGGATTATGTTGCGGAACTGCGCGGGATTCGGGCCTACCTGCGGGAACACGGCAATACCCCCGAACGGAATCCCCGCTTCCATGCTTGGCGCCAGCGCCAAATCTCCCGGTGCGACAGTCAGTTAGGCGACAAGGACAACAAGGCGCTTGTCCATCCCCTTTTTGCCTTCGAACTGACCAAGGGATGCAGCGTGGGGTGCTGGTTCTGCGGCTTTGCAGCGGAGAAATTGCAGGGGGTATTCCCCTATACCCGCGAGAACGCAGCGCTCTGGCGTGGATTGCTCCAAGTGGGCGCCGATCTGTTCGGCCCGGCCGTCCAGTGTGGAAACTGCTATTGGGCCACCGAACCAGCCGACAATCCCGACTATCTGGACTTCGTCCGGGATTTCCGAAGGATCACCGGGGAGATGCCTCAAACGACAACCGCGCTCCCGCTGCGAGACGTGGAATGGACGCGCAGGGTGATCAGGATGCAGGAAGAGTGTCTCTCCGTGCCGGTACGCTTCTCCGTTCTCTCTGTCGGCATTCTCCGCCGGATTCACGAAATCTTCTCGCCGGAAGAGCTGCTCCGCGTGGAGTTGCTCCACCAGCATCGGGACTCGATCTATGCGAAGGCGCAGTCCGGGCGCGCGTTGCAAAAGCGGAGGCGGGCAACCCGGTCCGACGAAAGCGACAAACGCCTCATCAATGTGCCCGGTCGCGGGATCTGCCAAACTATCGCCTGCCTGTCCGGGTTCCTGGTCAACATGGTGGATCGGCGCATCCAATTGATCAGCCCGTGCAATGCCTGCAACCAGTGGCCCTTGGGCTATCGCGTTCACGCGGAGGGACGCTTTGCGAACGCCTCTGAATTTCGCGATTTCATAGTCCGCGTGGTCGAGGAGTGCATGCCGGAGTCTATTGGTGGAGAAGAGGTGGCGGCCTTTCGCAAGGACCTGGCGTATGCGCCTCTCCCGGATGGCTTTTCTCTCGCCAACGAATCCATCTTGCATAAATTTACGGGCGAGACATTCCTGGCCCGTCTCGGGAAACTGATCCACGATGGGCGCAGAACCGTTGGCGAGATTATGGACTTGATACTCGAGGACGGCGCGGATTTCTTCGGCGCCGCGGCGGCCATCCAGGAGCTCTTTGATAGAGGGTTGCTGGATGATGAGGCTTTAATCTGTCGGCAACGACAGGAGGTAAAGGTTTGAAGACGAAACGCGGCATGTCCAGGAAATCCGGCACGACCGGGGCCGTCCGGCCTCGTTCGCGAGCCAAGTCCAATGGCGTTGATTTCTGCTTTGTTGTGATGCCCTATTCTACTCCGAAGATCCCCTCGCCCTCGGTCGGCCTGCTTCAGGCCATCCTCGAACTGGACGGCCTCAAGACGAAGAGCGTCTATGGCAACATCATGTTCTGGGATGAGATCGGCGTGGACCTTTTCGAACTGGTATCGAAGAGTCTTGATACCCTGTTCTGGATCGGTTCATGGACGTTTTCTCACATCGCCTTTCCCGATTTCCATCCGGACAACGAGGCGTTCCTAACGGATGTCCGCGAACGATGCCACCCGATCGCGGGCTACGATCTGGCGGATTTCAGAAAGGACATGTATAAGATACGCAAGTTGACCAGTCATTTTACGGAGAAACTGGCCAAGCAGGTGCTCAAGACCAAACCCCGCATTGTGGGTTGCTCTGTCACCTTCCAGTCGCAACACGTAGCCACCCTGGCCCTGCTCCGGCGGATCAAGGAACTGGCCCCGGATGTGATCACTGTGATGGGCGGCTCCAACTGCGAAACGGTAATGGGCCTGACCACGCATAAATGCTTTCCCTGGGTGGATTACGTCGTTTCAGGCGAAGCCGATGACCTGATTGTCCCGCTTACCAGGGACATCCTCGAGTATGGGCGCGATATTCCCGCCGAAAAGGTCCCCTACGGCGTGTTTGCCCCGGTCCATCGGGAGGGGGGCTACCCGTGGGACGCCGATGCCCGGCCGGACGAGGTCCCGCGCGCGACCGCCAAGACGCTGGCGGGCCTGCCCACGCCCATTTTTGACGACTTCTTTGCAACCTTCAACGCCTCCCCTGTGGTCAAGAAGCAGGTCATCCCCGGTCTGGTGTATGAGACCTCACGCGGCTGTTGGTGGGGGCGCTGCAAATTCTGCGGGCTGAACGGCTGCCTCGGAATCTATCGCAGCAAGCCCGTAAACGAGGTCCTTCGGGACTTCGAGGCCCTGCATCGCCGCTACGGCCTCAATTCCATTGAGACCATGGATAACATCATGGACATGGACTACTTCTCCACGCTGCTTCCGGAGCTAATCCGACGTGGCGCGCCCTATAATATCTTCTACGAGACCCGATCCATTCTCACGCGCGAACATTTTGAACTGCTATACAAGTCGGGCGTGCGATGGATTCAGCCCGGCATTGAAAGTCTGCACAGCGAGGTGCTCAAACTGATGCGCAAGGGCTGCAAAGCCTATCAGAACGTGCAGATCCTCAAATGGGCGCGGCAGTACGGCATCCGCACACAATGGGCCATCTTGTTTGATTTCCCCCAGGAAAAAGACATCTGGTACGAGGAAATGGCGGACCTCATTCCCCTGCTCTATCACCTCGCTCCGCCTTTCGGTTTCATCGCCATCCGCTACCACAGGTACAGTCATTACTGCCGGAATGCGAAGAAGTATAACCTGGACTTCCGCGTGCCGTCGCTGCTGCACTACGTCTATCCACTCTCTTCGGGGGATTTGTGGAACCTCGTTTACGAGTTCGAGGAGGAATCCCGAGAGAACCTCAAGAGAAACACCATACTCACCCTCTTGCTGGCCCGCACGGGCATTCAAAGGCTCACAAAAATCTTCCCCGAGTGGGTGGATACATTCTGGTCCGACAAGCAACCCGTCCTCGCCATGACCGTCACCGACTCCGAGATCGCCATTCGGGATACCCGGCCTGTCGCCGTCGCACCCAAGTTCCGGCTCACCGGCCTCGAACGCGACCTCTACCTCGCCTGCGAGGAGGCCCAAAAGCCGAACGACCTCTACGCAAAATTCGCCTCGAACGGCGTCACGCGCCCGCAGGTTGATGCCGTGGTCCAATCCCTCCTTGACCGGAAGCTCCTGGCCCGGATTGACAACCGACTGCTCGGCCTCGCCGTCCGTGAACCCATCCAGGAATTCCTCCACGAGGAGCAGTTCCCCGGCGGAGCGATCAGGAACAGCGTACGCGACCACGAATCAATCGGGGATCGGATAAGTCCCAGCAGCATTAAGGCATCAGCCGCTGAGGAACGAAGGCCGCGCAGGACAATGGCAAACGCCGAATGACGAATCTTGATCGCTCAAAGGTGATCGCCTCTTATTGCAGGGACAAATCGGTTATTGAGGAACTGCTGGCCTACAACCGAAATGTCTTCGATCACAGCAACGTCGCCTTTCCCCTGGACCTTCCCCTCCCCGACGAAGCCTTTATCCAAGTCTGGGAAGAATACGCCGCCGACGCAGAAAGACAGGGGGTATTCAATGCACTAAAGATTCGCCTTGTCCAACTCCGGTTCCCGATCCGCAAAGGCATCAGCAAGACAGAGAACTATCGCGCCGCCACGCGCCAGGGCGACCCGACGAACGCCATGCCCGAGGCGACAGGCCTTGCGCTCCATCGCCCCGACCGCCTGCAACTCGTCATCCACCAAAGCCTCTGCGGCCGCGTCCCCCTCCTCATCGCGGGAGACCGGCGGGACTTCGTCTCCCTCGTCCATGCGCTGACGTGCAGGAACGAACCCGAACCCGTCCCCGATTCGCAGGGGGCGTCCACCGTCTCGGGCTTCAACAATTGGGACCGCGTCCGCCGCCTCCGCCAAAAATGGGAGAAAGAAAACCCTGCCGACCGCTCCGACGAGGCATGGCAGTTCGCCTTCCAGTGGGAGATCATCCCCAACAAGGACCTCTACCAGGACCGATTCATCCTCCTCAGCGACGGACCCTATAGCGCCGTGCCTGCGAAGGAGATGGGGCTGGCCGATGAGGAATGGCGGCGGCTGTCGCTCCTCATCCGCCGCGGCCACGAGTGCCTCCACTACCTCACCAAGCGGCTCTTCAAGTCCATGCAGAACCACCTCCTGGACGAGATCATCGCCGACTATATGGGCATCGTTGGCGCGGTCGGTGATTACCGGGCGGACTGGTTCCTCCGGTTCGTCGGGCTGGATCGGTTTCCCAAATATCGCCCCGGCGGGCGGCTGGAGAACTACCGCGGCGACCCGCCCCTCTCCGACGCCGCCTTCGCTGTCCTCCAGGCACTGGTCAGCGATGCAGCGAGGAATCTGGAGGAATTTGATCGCCGCCATCCCGACAAGGAACACAAGCCGCTCGTCGCCGTGACGCTCACCTACTTCACGCTGGAGGAACTGGCGGCGGAGGGGGCGGCGGACCGTCTGAGCGATAGGTTCGCCAAGATCGCGGGCGGTTGATCCTTAGAACCTTATCCCGTAACATGATGCCATCTTGCGTGCATGTTTCCAGGGCAAAATTCACATTGGACACATAATACCACCCTTTCTGTCTTCGGAAAGGGTGGTATACGCAGAAAGAAATTTCTCGCGCCGAAGTAGTCTCTCATCGGCAGGAGGATGCTCGATCTCGCGGGAAAAAATGTGTCCAATGTGAATTTTGCCCCCGCCGTTGGCGGGGTTGCGGACATGGCCCACTTTGGGTAGACGCAGTCGCGCAGATGCAAACCACCTCTGCTATCTGCGTTTATCTGCGTTCATCTGTGGTTTCAGTTGCCGTTCCGCAATCCGAAATCTACTTGAGTTCATTGCCCGACTTCGCCCCATGCTTGCGGAGGAGGGCCTTCAGTTCATCGCTCGTTGCGTAGTCGAGGGGAGTCTTGCCCGTCTCGTCTACGGGATTGACTTGTGCGCCTTTGGACAGAAAGAGCGCGACAACGGCCGCCCTCGACGAGATGCTTTCCAGCGCGGCATAGTGCATGGCTGTCTTGCCGTCGGCGTTCCGCGCTTCGAGGTTCGCGCCTTTAGAAATCAAGAACGCGACAAATTGCACGTCGCCATCAAGTGCAGCCTCCCGCAAGGGCGCGCCGCCGTTAGCATTCACATCGGCGCCGTTGGCAATAAGCACCTTGACAAGCCGCAAATCGCTCCTTTGAGTAGCATAGCACAGAGGTGTGTCTCCCCACATGGATACCATATTGACATTTGCACCGGACGAGATCAGAAGTTGAGCGACATCGGGATTCTGCATCCAAAACAAAGCGGTTATCATACCGTTAGCTTTATTCGCTCTCGCATCCACATGCACGCCATTTTTGAGTAAAACGCTGGCAGAAAAAACGGTCTCGCAGTAAAAGAGGGGGGTAAAGCCAGACACGTTTTTAGCATTAACATTGGCACCCCGGGCAATAAGGAATTCAAGTGCCTTTGTGTTTGCATAGGTGTTCCAGACGGCACAATGCAAGGCATTCCACCCGACATACCACCCGTGGTCGCCCTGAACATTCACATCCACGCCAGCGGCCAAGAGCCTCTCCATCTGGGGAATATCGAGACGTGAAGCGGCATTTAAGAATAGCTTTTCCAGATCATGGACGTTGTAAAGATCTCGAAACGTGCTGCGGAACGGGCGCGTCGTGTCCACGATCAGGATGCAGAGCGGGACAAGGATGAGCAGCGCCCTCAGCATCCTCTTGGGCAGGCCGGGGTTCTTATTGTCGTTTGCCTCTTTCATTCCGCCCTCTGAACACTTCGGATCACTCGCTTGCCTTTGCACACACTATCACATCTCGACCATCGGTGTACTGCATTTTCCCGTGTTGTGCGGGGCGCATTTCCCTATGGGGCGGCAGTGCTTCCCTTCCCCCCGTGCTCCTGCAAGAGTTTCACGATGTTCCGGCAGTCCATCGCCCGCGCGCTATCGAGGGGCGTGCGGCCGGCGGCGTTGATCGGGTTCACATCGGCCCCCTTCTCGATGAGAAGCGCAATCGCCGCCATCCGGTCCGCCTCGGGCGCGATGGGGACGAAACTGCTCGTCCACAGCTCGACCACTTTGCGCTCGCCGGTGGCGTAGTGAAGCGGCGTGCTCCCCTCGTCGTTTCTCGCATTCACGTCGGCCCCGTGGTCAATCAGGACCCTTGCAATGTCCCGATACCCCCACAGGGCCGCCCAGTGCAACGGCGTAAGGGCGCTGCGTTTCTTCCGAAACTTTGCGTCCGCACCCCATGTGAGGAGGAGTTCGATGACGGGAATCTGAGAGCCGTGCCGACGACGGTTCACCGTGAGGAATAGGGGAGTCTCGTCCCGTTCATCGCTGCAGTCCACTTGCGCGCCCCGTCGCAAGAAAAACCGCACGCGGTCCACCCGGCACGCGCCGTCAATCTCGGCGAGGAAGGCGCGGTTCAGATCGGCTTGGTCGTAAAGGTCGCGGAAGACGCTGTGCCGTCCGGCAAGCGCATCAAAGAGGAGGAGGCCGAGCGCCGCGACAACGAACACGACTTTCAGCAGGCGGCACACGTTACTCATTGGCATTGCCTCCTGCATAACGCTGGCTGCGCCCGCAACCCCGCCACGATCGGAGGCAAAATTCACATTGGACACATTTTTTCCCGCGAGAACTAACGTCATCCTGCCGCTGGAGGGCCATATTGCTCCGCAAGCTCTCTTTCTACGGATACCACACCCCCTGAAGACAGTGAGTGTGGTATTATGTGTCCAATGTGAATTTTGCCCCGTAAACATGTATGCAAAATGGCATCATGTTACGGAATAAGGGGTTCTAAGGGCCGCATCTACTCGTCTCGCTTCACGGCGCCGATGGGGGCCGCCCAGCAGGTCCCCCGAACGAACTCGCTCTGGCCCGTCCCGGCGATGGGGCGCGTGTCGTGGACCAGGTGCAGGATGCCCTGGAGCATCTCCCCATCAAAAAGGGCGCGCACCGTCTCGGCCAAATCCACCTTCCCCTTTTTCATGGGCCGGTAGGAGAAGGCAGCGGCGTGGACATGGCCCTGCGGCTGCTCATCCCTGCCCAGGGGCCGCAGCAGCGGGGCCAGCGTTCCATCAGTCTCCTGCGAAACCACACCCGCCACAAGCGCCACGCACCGGGCATAGGCCGGCTCGGTGGTAAACATCATCCAGTCGCGAATCGCGGGGTGGTGGAGGGCCGTTTCCCCCGCCGCCGCCAGGGCCGGGGATCGCTTGAGCGCCGCGCCGACCAGCCCCCCCACCTCCGCGGCCATGACGATGCCGACCCTTTCCGCGCCGGTGATCTCCAGGCATTGGGTCGCGAGATCGAGCAGGCTCAGAGTGCGGTCGGGCTTCGCCTCGAAGTTGACGATATGCGACGCCCCTCCCTCGCAGGCCAGGCCGTACAGGACCTGAAGGCCGGAGACGCCCCGGTCGGTGGAGACCATGTAGTCCGGCACATTGCCGCGATCGGTGGGCAGGTACGCCGCCGCGCCGGGCACGGCAATGAACTCGCCGAAACGCGCCTTGCAGTCCTCGTAGCCGCTGCCCAGGGCGCCGAGGCCGACGGCAAAGGCGTTGCTCGGGAGCGAGAGGAAATGGCAGTCCCTTTCCTCGAAGGCCCGGCCGGGGAAGACGGTCGCGTCGCCGATCACGCGGCATGTCAACAAGGCGTCCGGCTCGCTTGGATAGACCACCAGCGTCGCATACGGCAGGTCAATTGTGCGTTCCTCTTCAGGCGCTCCCGCAGCCTCGGCCTCCTCCGGCGGGGGGGCGAGGATTTCATCAAGCCGCATGATCTTCAGAACGTCATGGACCATCTCCGACGGTCGCAGGATGGACAGCGCGCCGTCGAGCGACCGGAGCTGCTTATAGAACCGCATGAGGACGCGGACGCCCGCCGAGCTGATATAGTCGAGGCCGGAGAAATCGAGGGCGATCCGGTAGTGTCCCTCACGAACGGCGGCGGACAGCTCCTCGTCCAGGTGGTCGGCCCAGTAGGCGTCGAGCCGCCCCTTGACCTGAACCTCCAGAACCCTCCCTCGTTGTTTTCGTTTGATTTCCATATTACTTGATCACCTTGTCGGCCCGCTTGATGACGGAGTCGGGAATCTTCACCCCGACCTTCTGCGCCTGCTTCAGGTTCACGATCAGCGTTGACTTTTTCAGATTTTCGATCGGGATTTTCGCGGGGTCCTCGCCCCGAATCACCCGCGCGGCCACCCGCGCCCCCTCCAGCCCGGCATCGTAGTAGTCCCGCGCCAGGCACGCCACCGCCCCCTGCCCGGCCTGCTCGCTGACGAAGCCGAACACCGGCAGGTTCGCCTTGTCCGCCGCCCGCGCAACGGTGGGGAAGGCCGACGCCATGAGGTTGTCGAGGCACTGGCACACGGCGTTGATGTCCTTGCTGCACAGCGCAATGGCCGCATCCACCACCTCCGCGCTCGAGTTCACCGGCAGCTCGACGAGCTCGATGCCGGCCCGGTTCAGGCAGCCCTTGAGTACGTCCTTGTTGTGCACGCTGTTCGCCTCGCCGGGGGTAAAGAGCGTGCCGACGCGCTTGACGTTCGGCATGCACTCCTTGAGCAGGCCCGGCATCTCGGCGAAGGACCCCTCTGTCGTGATGCCGGTCACGTTCGGGAGGTGGTCGGTCGCGCTCTTCGCCGCCCCCGCGACTACCGCATCGGCGACCACGGAGAAGACGACAGGCGTCTTGTCGAATTTGTGGACCGCGGCCTGGAGGGTCGGCGTCGAGAAGACCATGACCAGGTCCGCCCCCTGGCTCTTGATGGCGGCGAAGATGGTGTTTAACGTGGCGATGTCGCCCTGGGCATTTTTGAGATCGAGCGTGAAATCCTTGCCCTCCACCAGGCCGGCCTGCTTGAAGCCGTCATGGACGCCGCGCGTGGCATCTTCGGCGAGGGGGGAGTCGCTGTAGCAGACGAGGAACATCTTCCACTTCTTCGGTCCCGCGGCCTGGGGTTTGGGCTTCTCCGCGATGACGGTCCGCTGCACGGCGGTCTTCTCCAGAGGCAGGTCGGCGGGCTTGACGCCGGCCAGGACCTTTGCCGCGAGGAGGCCCGACTGCTTGCCCCACTCGAAATAGTCGTCCCCGACGACCGCCGTCGCTCCGGCCTCGACCAGGCCGACCTCGGTGGCGTAGATGGGGACGTTGTGCTTCCGCGCCGCCTGCGCGATGGCGGCAAAACCCGTTACCGCCAGGTTGTCCGCCGACACGACGATGATGTTGGCCCCCTGCGCGCAGAGCGACTCGGTGGCTTCCGTCAGCTCCGAGGCGTTGTTCGCCGTGACCTCGCGGAGCGTCAGATTCCTCTCCTTGCATACGCGCCGCAGCTTCTTCACCGAGATTTCCGAGTTCGGCTCCGCCGGGTTCCAGACCGTGCCGACAGTGGCGAGGAGCGGCTGCAGATCGAGCGCGAGGGCGATCAGGCGGTCCACCGGCGGGTCGTCGTGGACCCCGGCGATGTTCGCAGGTCGCTTGTCGCCCTGGAAGATACCCACGGCCTTCGGGTCGCTGGCCACGGTGAACACGATGGGAATGTCGCGGATGGCCTTCGCGGCGGCCAGGAGCGTGGGCGTGCCGGCGGTAACGAGGAGGTCAATGCCCTTCGTCTTGACCGCCGCCATGATCATCGGCAGTTGGGCCGGCTCGCCCTCGGCGTTCATTCGCTCGACGATGAGGTCTCGGCCCTGTTTCGGGCCGGCCTCCTCCATGCCTTTGATGACGCCCTCGCACGCCTTGTCCATGAGGGGATTATCCACCAACTGGACCAGGACAACCTTTGCCGCACGGCCCAGGCGGGAGCGGAGGCCGGCGAAGAAGCGGGCTTCCTTCAGGACGTCCGCCGGGAAGGCGACTCCGAGCGTCTCGGCCGCAGCGAAATTCACGGCTATGCGCTTCTCTGCAAGGTTCTGCATGGGCATGGTTGAGGGCTTTTCGCCCAAGAGGACTCGCGCGGCGAGGACCCCCGCGGCGTGGCCCGGTTCATACCACCCGATCCCGCATGCGGCCAGCGCGCCCTTTTCCATGAATTCAAAATCGTTGATCACCAGGGGAAGCCTCGCGCTCGATGCGGCCTTGACGATCCCCTCGAAGGCCAACAGGGCGGTGTTGTCGCCCGATATCCAAAGCACATCAATGCCTCTCTGCGTGAGGACCTGCGCCGCCTGATAGACCTCGTTTGAGTTGGTGATGGAGATTTCCTCCAAGCGAGTCCCTTCCTTCTCGAACAGTTCCCTGGCCACGCTTACCACCTTGCGCGAGTTGGCCTCCGAGGTGTTGTAGAGCGTGCCCACCGTCTTCAGGCCGGGGACGAGGGCGCGCATCATGGCAAGGGTATCGTCCAGCGGCGGGAAGGAGCCGACGCCGGTCACATGGGGCAGATGGTCGGTCAGGCTCTTTCCCGCGCCTGCGGCGATGGGGTCATAGACGTAGGAGAAGACGACGGGCCTGCGTTTCACCGTCGCGCACGCAGCCGTGAGGCAGGGCGTGGTCATGGTGACGATGAGATCAACATCGGAGTTGTCGTAATTCTGAAGGATCGGTGTGATGTTCGCAATCTCGCCGTTGGCGTGGGCCTTGCGGACGTCCAGATTCTGCCCCTCCACAAAGCCCCGTTCCCGCAGAGCGTCGCCGAACCCTTTCATGATGACGTCCCAGCCGGGGTCCGGGGCGAAATAAGCAATGCCGATTTTATAGGTCCTGCCGGGCTGCGGTTTCCGCGCCGCCTGGCCTCCTTTGGTCTTGAGGCCGTCCGGACCGTAAATGCTGTCGGCCCTGGCGAGGATGTCCGGTGGGATCGTCCAAGGGCTTTTGAGTCCCTCCAGCGCCGTCGTATTCAGGACGAGCAGCTCCGGGGCGACGTCCTTGATGGGGATGGAGGCCGGGTCGGTGCCGCGCAGTATTTTCCCGGCCAGTTCCCCCGCCAGTATCCCGACCTGGGTATAGTCGGCCCCCAAACCGAATACCGGCCCGCGGTCCACGACGCTGGGGTTGTTGCAGAAGACGGGTATGCGGCCCTTTTTTGCGGCGGTGACGAGGGAGTCAATGGCCAGCTCGACGGTGTTGTCGCCCCCGATCCACAGCGCCTCCGCCCCGCGCGCGACGACGGAATGGGCCGCTTCGAGGACGCCGGTGGAGGAATCCACGTTCGCCTCGAGGAGGGTGATGCCCAGTTCCTTGCACTTGGCGCGGGCCTTGTGGACGCACGCCTCCGAGCACGCCTCGGCGGTGTTCCAGACGACGCCGACCTGCTTGAGGTCGGGATACATCTTCCTTGCTATCTCGAATGCCCGTTCCACCGGCTGGAACGTGCCGATGCCGACGAGGTGCTTCGGGTGGTCGAGGGGGTCCTTCCGGCTGATGCCGACTCCCGCGCCGAAGGGGTCGGTCACCGCGGCGAAGACGTGGACCGCCTTGCCCGACTTGTTGGCGTTGGCCACGACCTGGAGACAGGGGGTGCTGGAGGTCATGACGAGGGGAAATTTTCCGTCGGTGATTGTCTTGGCGATCTGGTTTGCCGTCGGCAGGTCGTTCTCTGCGTTGAAGCGCTGGATGTGGATCGTCTGTCCGTCCACGAAGCCTTCATTGGCCAGGCCCTGGATCATGCCGGCCACATTGTCGTCCAGGACGGATCGGGAGGCGAACTGAAGGATGGCGATGTGGGGCGCTTCCCCCGCCTGCTTCGCCCGACGGTCCAGGTCGGACATAAGAAGGATAGCCGAGGCGGCGAGGATGAGCGATAGGCCGAGAACAAGTCGTCGCAGTGCCAGCCACATGAGCATAATCCCCGAACACGGGTTTGGAAGCATTACTTGGATAGAATGCTATCACATCGTCGTGGTGCGGGCAAGATGCTATCCATCACCCACCCCGGCCACGGGTGTGGCGGCTCCGGCGGGACATTGCTGGATAATGCTCCGGGATCGTGCGATGTAATGGTCGCTCAGGCCGACGAGATGATCCCGGCAGGAGTTGGGGGGGAGAGATTCCACGGCCGCCCGTGCGGCGGCAAAGTGTTCTTCAACTACACCCGCTGCGGACTCGAAAGCGCCGGATTTTCTGGCAAGGTCAATGACCTTCTCCACATCTTTTCCGTTGTCCGACTCGGAGGCCGTCAGGATCGCGTCGCGCACGTCCGCTGTAGGCAGAGCATCGCGGAGGAGCAGGATTGGGAGCGTGAACCGACCGGAGGCCAGATCGGTACCGACGGTTTTTCCGGTAGTTTCTTTCGAGCCGATCAAGTCGAGGATGTCGTCCAGTATCTGGTAGCCGATCCCGAAACGGAAGCCGTAGTCAAGCAATGTGGAGCAGGCGGCTTCGTCGGCGCCCCCCGCCGCCCCACCGATCTGCGCCGCGGCGGCGAAGAGCGCGGCGGTTTTTTTGCGGATGATGGCGATGTAGTCTTCGCAGGTGAGGCCGAGGTTGTAGCGCGTTTGACATTGCCTGGCCTCGCCCTCGACTACCTGGGTGACGAGGGGGGGAGCGAGTTCCCGCGCGGCGGCAATGGGTGTGCAGGTGAGGATGGAGAAGGCCCGCGACAGGAGGAAGTCGCCATATAGGACGGCAATGGTGTCGCCCCATCGGGAGCGGATCGTCGCTGATCGCCGCCTCAGCCCCGCAGAGTCAATGACGTCGTCATGGGCGAGGGACGCGCCATGGAGCAGCTCCAGGGCGCCGGCGAGGCGGATATGCTCTCTGGATATATCACTGAACACCCGGGCCGACAGGAGAAAAATCGTGGGGCGGAGAAACTTGCCGTGCTGCCGGAGGGCGTGGCGCGAGATGTCCTCGAACATGGGAAACTCCGATGCGACCATCTCCGCAAGAAAGCTGGAAACGGCATCCAGGTCCTTCCGAACGGGAGATTGGAGGGCTTCAAGGTCCAACGGAATTCCTTTGATTAGGCAAATTCATACGCGGCTTATCTCTGTATGTTAGCCTACCCGCTTTTCGGGGTCAAGGACATTTGATGCGGCAGAGATGTTTGCGTGTAACATATATTACCTCGTTGAGAAGGCTCGAAAACAGATTTTGATGATTTTTTCGTTGACAAGGATTGTGTAACCAACTAAAATACGCTTGTAATTCCGTAACTCGTAAGAAAAGTGAGAATTCCAGCCCACATGCGCAGATAGGGAGATCTTCAATGTTGAGGCCATTCCTTCTCATTCTGGTGGTGTTGATTGTTGCTGGCGTTATGGTTGGTTGCACCCAGTCGTCCCGCCAGTCGCACACTGCCAGTGTGCTTGTCAGTGACTTTCAGCTGATGCAAAGGGACTTTGACACGGTTCTTGGCCTCAATAGAAGCGGTATCTACCACCGCTACGATACCCCCTGCCAGGTTCATGGGCACTAACAAGCGCGCGGCTCGCGCATCGTATTTGTCGCACAGGGGCGTAGCGAACTCCGGTTATCTCTCCTCCCACGGGCGTCCGGTATTCCTCCGGAATAGGGTTGGTTCATGTCTTCGGCTTTCGATCTCGTCATTGAGAATGGCACACTCATAGACGGCGCGGGGACGCCGCCTGTCCGACGAAATCTGGCCATCCGCGGCGGACGAATCGCCGCCATTGAAAGCGACCGCATCCAGGCAAAGACCGTCCTTGATGCCTCCGGCTGCATCGTGTCGCCCGGCTTTGTGGATATTCATTCCCACAGCGACTGCTATCCCTTGGTCTCGCCCCAGGCCGCAAGCAAACTTCATGACGGTGTGACTACCGAGGTCGCCGGCAACTGCGGCGGGTCGCCCTTTCCCATGGGCGGGCGGTTCAGGCAACAGGAACAGGAATACTTCGAGAAGTTCGGCCTCAAGATTGACTGGTCCGACATTGCCGAATACTGGCAGAGGGCGGAACAGCGAGGCACGGCCATCAACCGCGCCTTCCTCGTCGGCCATGGGAGCGTGCGGTCGGCCGTCATGGACTATGCGGATCGTACGCCGACGTCGGACGAGATGGAGAAGATGAAGGATCATGTCCGACGCGCCATGGAGCATGGGGCGCTCGGACTGTCCACGGGCCTGATCTATCCGCCGGGATGCTACTCGCGGGCGGACGAGATCATCGAATTATGTAAAGTCGTAGCCGAATACGGCGGCGTCTACGCCACCCACATCCGAAGCGAGGGGGATCGTCTGGAGGAGGCCGTCGAGGAGGCCCTGAACATCAGCCGCCGCAGCGGGGCGCGGTTGCAGATATCTCACCTGAAGACCGCCGGCGAGGCGAACTGGCGCAAGATCGAATGGCTCCGAGAGAAGTTGACCCGGGAATATGAAAACGGCGCGGACTTCGCCTGCGACCGCTACCCCTACATCGCTTCGTCCACCGGCCTGGAGACGATCCTGCCGGAGTGGGTATGCGCCGGGGGCATTGATCAGGAAATCGGTCGGTTGGCGGACCCCGCCACCCGCACAAAGATCAAGGCCGAGATCACAAAAAAACGGCGGGAGGAGGGGAGATGGCAGCAAATCCGGATCGCCCATATCCCGGTCGCCGGCATGAAACAGTTTGAAGGCAAGACCCTCGCCCGCGTCGCGGAGGAGCAAGGCAAAGACCCGATTGACGCCGCCTTCGATCTCTTGATCGAGGCCCGCGGCCAGGTGTCCGTGGTGATCTTCAGCATGAAGGAGGAGAACCTGCGCGAGATCCTCTCGTGGCCCTTTGTCATGGTCGGCTCCGACGCGGCCTTCCGCGAGGTGGACGGGCCGCTGAATGTGGGGAAGCCCCATCCCCGGACCTACGGCACGTTCGCCCGCGTCCTCGGCAAGTATGTCCGGGAGGAGAAGGTTCTCACTCTGGAGCAGGCCATCCACAAGATGACGCTCCTCCCCGCCCAGCGGGCCGGCCTGAAGGAGCGCGGCGCGCTGAAGCCCGGCTGGCGCGCCGACGTCGTGGTCTTCGATCCGAGGACGATCGCCGACCGCGCCACCTTCGAGTCGCCCCACCAGTATTCCGTCGGCATCAAATATGTTATAGTAAACGGTAAGGTGGCCCTGGACCAGGGCCGATTGTCTCCATCGTTGCACGGGGAATTGTTGAAGCGGTGAAGCCCCTCATCGGAGTCAGTTGCAACTTTGCCGAGAGCAAGGACGGGTCCGGTCAGTGCACCGTCCCGGCGGCGTATCTCGACGCCGTCCAAGCCGCCGGCGGCGCGCCCGTCATCACGCCCCAAGTGCAAACACTCGAAGACGCCTGCGCGATCCTCGACCGGCTCGATGGCATCCTCTTCACCGGCGGGGCGGACATCCGCCCCGAGCGCTACGGCGAACCGCCTCACCCCAAGACCAAACTCGTCTCGGAACGGCGCGAGACCTCCGACTTCCTGTTCGCGGAGGAGGCTATCCGGCGCAACATGCCGGTCATGGCCATCTGCTACGGCTGCCAGGTGCTCAACATCGCCTTCGGCGGCACGCTCTACCAGGACGTGCCCGACCAGACCAAGACGGACGTCACCCACGCCGCCTCCGGCCCGCCCTATCCCCGACACAGGGTGAGGATTGAGCCGGGCACGAAACTGGCGGAAATCCTGCAGGCCGAGGAACTCCTGGCCAACAGTTCGCACCACCAGGCGGTGAAGGCAGTGGCCGACCCGGTGATCGTCAGCGCGCGCGCAGAGGACGGAGTGGTCGAGGCGATCGAAAGCACGGCGCACCGATTCGCCCTCGGCATCCAGTGGCATCCGGAACGGCTGATTGACGAGGAAAAACATTTGGCCCTTTTCGGGGCGTTTGTTCAGGAGGCAACCCGCCGATGAAGCCAAAAGGAAGGCGAGCCGCCGGCCTCATGTCCGGCACATCATGCGACGGAATAGACGCCTGCATCGTGGACATCCGCGGCCGCCGCGTTGAAATCCTCGCGTTCGAGACGTTCCCCTACCCCCAGTCTGTGAGGGGCCGGATTTTCGATCTATTCGAACGCGAGACCAGTAGCTCGCAACAGATTTGCCACATGAATTTTGTCCTGGGCGATCTGTTCGCCGACGCCATCATCGAACTGGCGCGGAAGAGCGATATACCCCTCTCGTCCATTGATGTCATCGGCTCCCACGGGCAGACAATCTACCACGTGGCCAAGCCCCGCAAGACGGGAGGAAAGGAATACCTCTCCACACTCCAGATCGGCGAGCCGTCCATCATCGCCCAGAAGACCGGCGTCACCACCGTGGCCGACTTCCGCCCCCGCGACATCGCCGCCGGCGGCGCGGGCGCGCCCCTCGTCCCCTATGCCGACTACGTCCTCTTCCGCGACGCCAAGCGCACACGCACGATCCAGAATATCGGCGGCATCGCCAACGTCACCTTCCTGCCGGGAGGGGGAACGGTGGACGACGTCATCGCCTTCGACACCGGCCCCGGCAATATGGTCATTGACCGCGTCGCCGTCCTGGCCACGCGGGGAAGGTTGAGGTGTGACTTGAACGGCAGGCTTGCCGCGGCGGGCGTCGTGAACGACAAGGCCCTGGACTCGCTCATGGAGGAGCCTTTCCTTCGCCAGAAGCCGCCCAAGACCACGGGCCGGGAGGAGTTCGGCATACAGTTCACCGACGCGCTCTACCGCCGGTTCCGCATGTCCTTTGAGGACCTCGCGGCGACTGCCACCATGTTCACGGCCAAGAGCATCGCCGAGGCCTATCAGAAATTCCTCAAGCCCATACGGGAGATTGATGAGGTCATCCTCTGCGGCGGCGGGGCGCGCAATGCGACACTGGTTGGGATGCTCACGGAACTTCTCGACCCGATTCCCGTTCGGATTGTGGACGAATACGGCATCAACGCCGACGTGAAGGAGGCCGTCTCATTCGCCATCCTGGCCAATACCACGCTGAGCGGCATCCCGAACAATGTCCCCGGCGCGACCGGCGCAAACGAGCGCGTCGTTCTGGGCAAGATCGTCCCGGGGGCGAAGTAATGCCACTGGACCGAGGAAAACTGACCACCGAAAAATGCAACGAGCGGACGCAGGACATTGACTGCCGCTCCACCCGCGAGATCGTCGAGATCATCAATGCCGAGGACGCCACGGTCATTCAGGCCGTCAGGTCGGAACTCGACCGCATCGCCCAGGCCGTGGATATGATCGTGGATGCATTCAAGAAAGGCGGCCGGCTGTTCTATGTCGGCGCGGGGACGAGCGGGCGCTTGGGCGTGCTCGACGCCTCGGAGTGCCCGCCCACGTTCGGGTCGGACCAGGAGATGGTGCAGGGCGTCATCGCCGGCGGGCGCGACGCCCTCGTCCGGTCCATCGAGGGGGCCGAGGACCGCCCCGAGGACGGGGCCAAGGCCCTCATCGAACGCGGCGTCACGGACAAGGACGTCATCGTAGGCATCGCCACCAGCGGCACAACGCCCTACGTCCTCGGCGCGCTGGCGCATGGCCGAAAGATCGGGGCCGGGACGGTCTTCATCTGCTGCAATCCGGAAGTGCGGGGCGAGGTCCAGGCCGACGTGACCATCCTTCCCGTCACCGGGCCGGAGGTGGTGACCGGCTCGACGCGCATGAAGGGCGGCACGGCGACGAAACTGGTCCTGAACATGCTGACCACGACGGCCATGATTAAGCTTGGCAAGGTCTATGGCAACCTGATGGTGGACCTGCAGGTGAAGAACGAGAAGCTCCAGGACCGCGCCGAGCGGATCGTCATGGCGGCAACCGACGTGTCCCGCGAGGAGGCCCGGGCGCTCCTCGAACGCGCCCGAGGCCACGCAAAGGTTGCGATTGTCATGCAGAAGATGGGGATGGGATATGACGAGGCGGTCAAGCGCCTTGATGAATGCGACGGCTTCGTGCGAAAGGCGCTGCGCGAATAGATTCGTCATTCCCGCGAACCTTGTCCCCGTCCCGCCGAGGCGGGATAAGCGGGGAGCGGGAATCGAGGCTGAAGCCAGGATGCGGGGGGGTTCTTGTTATTCGTCATTCCCGCGAAAGCGGGAATCCAGGGGCGGGGGCGCAGGTCTGACCGGAAGCGGGAGAGCCAGAACGAAGACCCTCTACGTCTACATTCTCGCCAGCAAGAGGAACGGAACGCTATATATCGGTGTGACTTCCGACCTGGCAAAGAGGGTTTGGGAGCATCGGGAAAAGCTTATCAACGGTTTCACGAAGGAATATGGCGTGGATCGGCTCGTCTGGTACGAGGCCCACGGCACCGCGGAATCAGCCATTGCGCGTGAAAAGCGTATTAAGAAATGGCGACGGGCATGGAAAATCGCGCTCATCGAGAAGGAGAATCCGCACTGGAAGGACCTCTATGATGAGATTTGTGTATGAGGTATAGATTTGCGTTTCCGCAGGATGGACGGAATCCTTAGCGTCGCAGGGATCCACTGCCGATCCCTGGATTCCCGCTTTCGCGGGAATGACGCTTCCGGTTTTCTTGCGTTGGGTGTTCGAATGAAAGGGAAAAGGCCATGGGGAAACTACTGCAGGGCGACGACCTCAGAAACAGGGCAAAAGAGCTCGGAGTAAGTCCATACCAGTTGGACCCTTGCGGGGTGCTGCACGATTTGTCCGAGATGCGTTACGCTGGCGAATCCGAATTGCAGCGCCGTGTCATGGAGGTGGAACGACATCTCAGGGACTCAAGGCTTTGGTGGATTGCACTAATATCAGCTTTGGCATCTCTGTTGAGTGCGATTGCAGCGTGGTGTGCGGTGTTTTTCCGTTCGTCCACACCATGAACGTGATACTTCGTCCTGATGTTATTCCCGCCAAAGCGGGAATCGAGGCTGAAACCGCGACCCTGCGACCTCTTGTCGTTCGTCATTCCCGCGAAAGCGGGAATCCAGGGGCGGGTGGGAAGGCCTTTCGCTAAAGTCCAATATCGCGTTCTCTGAAGAGAAAAGGATTGTACATTGCACTTCATTGACTGGCTCATCCTCATCGTCTATTTCCTCGGCACGGCCGTCGTCGGTCTGCTCTACATGCGCCGGGGCGGGAAGAGCATGAAGGATTTTTTCGTCTCCGGCCGCGACCTGCCTTGGTGGCTGGCAGGGACGTCCATGGTGGCCACGTCCTTCTCCTCCGACACGCCCCTCTTTGTCACCGGCCTCATCCGCAAGGAAGGCATCTGGCGCAACTGGGTCTGGTGGAGTTTTGCCATCGGCGGCATGTTCGCCGTCTTCTTCATGTCGCGCCTGTGGCGGCGGTCGGAGGTCATCACCGACGTGGAGTTCACGGAGCTTCGCTACTCCGGCAAGTCGGCGGCCATCCTCCGCGGCTTCCGAGGCGTCTATCTCGCCTTCTATATCAACTGCATCACGATGGCGTGGGTGATCCTGGCCATGCTCAAGTTCTTCGAGGTCGCTTTCGGCATGGGCCGATGGGAGGCCCTGGTCATCTCCTGCGGCATCACCGTGGCCTATAGCGCGCTGTCCGGTCTCTGGGGCGTGGTCGTCACCGACATGGTCCAGTTCGTCGTCGCCATGATCGGGTCCCTCACGCTTGCGGCGATCTGCGTCGGCGTCAATGGCGGCTTCGCGCCGCTGCGCGATGCCGTTGTCAGCGCGACAGGGGGCAAGGACGCGGTTCTTCGGTTCCTCCCCGAGCTGCCATCAGTTAAGACGTTGTTCAGCAAGGAGTTCTGGACGCCCGCCGCGACGAGCTTTTTCGTATTCATCTCCATCCAATGGTGGGCCAACAAGAACTCCGACGGCGGCAGCGTCGTCATCCAGAGAATGTTGGCCTGCAAGACCGAGAAGGATTCCCTCCTCGCCAGCCTCTGGTTCAACATCGCCAACTACTCCCTGCGCACCTGGCCGTGGGTCCTCGTGGCCCTGGCGTCCATCGCCGCCTTCCCCGCGCTGAAGGACCTGCCCGTGGGCGTGGATGACGAGTCGGTCTATGTCCACATGTTCATGACGCTCCTGCCGACAGGGCTTCTGGGGTTGATGGTCGCCTCCTTTTTTGCCGCGTTCATGTCCACGGTCAGCACGCACATCAACCTCGCCTCGGCGTATTTTGTGAACGACATCTACAAGCGCTTCCTCGTGAGGGAGGCGGAGGAAAAGCATTACGTCCTGATCGCGCGGGTCAGCTCCGTGGCGTTTATGGTCATCAGCGGACTGATGGCGCTGAAGGCGAAGAGCATCAGCAGCATCTTTGAATTCCTCCTCGCCTTCAGTTCCGGCGTCGGGATCGTTTATATCCTCCGATGGTTCTGGTGGCGGGTGAATGCGTGGACGGAGGTCGCCGCCATGGTTGCCAGTTCCGTCGTTTCGATCCTGCTCTATGTTGTCCCGGCCAAGATCGTGTGGATGCGGACGCTCTCCTCCCAGGAGACGCTCCTGGCGACCGTGGCTGTTTCGTTCATCGTGAGTCTTGTCGTGACGTTCCTCACTTCGCCTGTGGCCGAGGAGAAGCTGGCCGAGTTCTATCGCCGCGTTCGCCCACCGGGGTTCTGGGGACCCGTCGCGGCAAAGGTTGATCTCCCGCCGGAGGCAAGGCCCCGCTACGGACGCGACTTGGTCAACTGGATCGCCGGCGTCGCCCTCATCTTCGGGTCCATGTTCGGCCTCGGCAAGCTCTGCCTGGGATTCTGGACCTCCGGTGTGGTATACTGTATTGTCGGCGCGGTCGGCGCAGTCGTCATCTGGTGGAATATCTCCCGTCGGCAAGACCTTGCGCCCACAACAGAATGAACGTGATGGATGAACGCGTCTCCCAAATCGCGAGAATCGCCTTGGGCGGGTCCGACATCTCCCGCGACGCCGCCGCGTACCTCTGCGGCCTGACCGGACAACAGGTCTACGACCTGTTCTACTGGGCCAACGCCATTCGCCACGCCCGCCACGGCAACCGCATCAGCCTCTGCTCCGTCATCAGCGCGAAGCAAGGCAAATGCGCGGAGGACTGCCGTTTCTGCTCCCAGTCGGTCCACCACCGGACCTCCATCGCCGAATATCCCTTCGTGGATCGCGGCAAGGTCATCCATGCCGCCGAGAGCGCGAAGAAAATGGGAAGCATGGGTTTCGGCATCGTCGCCAGCGGCGGCAGCGTGTGCGACAGCGATGAGTGGCCCCGCGTCCTCGACGCCGTCCGGGCGGTCGTCGAGATGGGCGGCATCATGCCCTGCGCCTCCCTCGGCTCGCTCACAAGGCAGGCGGCGGAGGACCTCAAGGCCGCGGGGCTGAAGCGATACCATCACAACCTCGAAACCTCCGCCCGCCACTTCCCCAACCTATGCTCGACCCATTCCTTCGAGGATCGGGTGCGGACCATCCACATCGCCAGGGAGGCGGGTTTCCAGGTTTGTTGCGGCGGCATATTCGGCGCCGGCGAGACATGGGAGGATCGGATTGACCTCGCCTTCACCTTGCGTGAACTCGGCGCCGATTCCATTCCCCTCAACTTTCTCCATCCCATCCCCGGTACGCCTCTCGCAAACGCCGCGCCTGTTCCCCCGATGGACCTCCTCAAAATCATCGCCCTCTACCGCTTCATCCTGCCGAGGCAGGAGATCCGCGTCTGCGGCGGGCGCGAGGTAAACCTGCGCGACCTGCAGAGCTGGATGTTCTACGCCGGGGCCGACGGGACGATGATCGGCAACTACCTGACCACCGAGGGACGCTGCGCGGACGAGGATTGGCGCATGTTCCACGACCTGGGGTTGACCACATGAGCCGCGCCCTCGTCACCGGCATCGGCATTATCTCCCCCCTCGGTCCCGACCGCGAGACCACCTGGCAGGCGGTGAAGGAGGGACGAAGCGCCGCCAACGTTCTGCATGACATCGCCCTGACCGGGCAGAGAATCCACATCGGGGCGCAGGTGGATCGCTCATGGCTCGACGGCGCCGACGCCCACCGCGACCCCTTCATCCGCTTCGCCCTGAAAGCGGCCGCCGAGGCCGTCGCCGACGCAAAAATCCCTCTTTCGGATATGGACCGATCCCGCATCGGCTGCTTCATCGGCTCGAGCAAGGGAGGCGTCGCCACGGTCCACGAGGAGCAGGCGCGGCTGTTGCGCGGCGAGCCGCCGACAGGCCGGCTGTTCTCGGACTTCCCCCCGAACATGGCCTCCGTCGCCGTCTGGGAACGGCACAGCCTGGCCGGGCCGTGCGGCAACATCGTCGCCGCCTGCGCCACGGGGGCGCTCTGCATCGCACACGCGGCCGCGATGATCGAGGAGGGCGCGTGCGACATCGTCCTTGCCGGGGCGTCGGATGCTTCGATGACCCCGGCGATCATCGCCGGGTTTGACAAGATGCGCCTGCTGGCGCGGAGCAACGGTGACCCCAAGGCGGCCGCCCGGCCCTTTGATCGCGATCGCAGCGGCTTTATCTTGGGCGAGGGGGCCTGCGTGCTGGTGGTGGAGAGCGAAGACCATGCCCGGCGGCGCGGCGCTCGGAGCTACGGCGCGATCACCGGCTGGGCCTCGACCTCCCAGGCCCACGCCATGACCCACCACGACCCGTCGGGCGCAGGCATCACCGAGGCGCTGACAACGGCCTTGCGTCGAGGCGCTATCGCACCAAAAGACATCGGCTATATCAACGCCCACGGCACGGGCACGCAGCAGAATGACATCGTGGAGACCACGGCTATCCGCAATGCCTTTGGCGATGCCGCCGACCGGATACCAGTAAGTTCCACCAAGCCGGTCACGGGCCACCTGCTCGGCGCGGCAGGGAGCATCGAGTTCGCCATCGCGCTCCTGGCCATGCGCGACGGCTTCCTGCCGCCGACGATCAACCTGGACCACCCCGATCCCGCGTGCGACCTGGACTACGTGCCGAAGGTCGGCCGTCCGGCGGCGATACAAAACTGCCTCAGCATCTCCTCCGGCCTGGGGGGGCAGGTGTGCGTGCTGATTGCGTCGAGGGCAAAATTTACATTGGACACATAATACCACCCTTTCTGTCTTCAGAAAGGGTGGTATCCGCAGAAAGAAATTTTGCGTGGCGAAATAGTCCCTCATCGGTAGGAGGACGCTCGATCTCGCGGGAAAAAATGTGTCCAATGTAAATTTTGCCCTTGGGTTGCGGGCATCGCCCGCGTTATGGTCAGGGTTCCGATGAACTTCATCCGCGACGAGCTGAAAAAACTGGACGACGAAGGGCTGCTCCGCACGCTCCGCGTCCTGGAGACGGGGCAGGGCGTGCGCGTCCGGATCGGGGGGCGGGATTACCTGTCCTTCTGCTCAAACGACTATCTCGGCCTCGCGGCGCACCCCCGGCTCTTCACGGCGGCGCGCGACGCGATGCGGAAGTTCGGCTGGGGGGCGGGCGCGGCGCGACTGGTGTCGGGCACCATGACGCCGCACGTCGAGTTGGAGCGGGCCATCGCCAACTTCGAGGAGGCCGACGACGCCGTGGTCTTCCCCACAGGCTACATGGCCAACATCGGGACGATTCCGGCCCTGGTGGACGAGGGCGATCTCGTCATCGGCGACAAGCTGAACCACGGGAGCATCATAGATGGCTGTCGCCTCTCGCGCGCAACATTTCGCTTTTACGAACATCTTGATATGGGCGACCTCCGCAAACGTCTCAATCGGCGATCGGACTATCGCCGCGTCCTGATCGTGAGCGATTCGGTCTTCAGCATGGACGGCGACCTGGCGCCCTTGCCGGAACTCGTGCAGATCGCCCGCGAGCACGACGCGATGGTCATGGTGGACGAGGCCCACGCCACCGGAGTCTTCGGCGAGAAGGGGCGTGGCGTGGCGGAGCGCTTCGGCGTCAAAGACGAGATTGATGTCCGTATGGGCACGCTCAGCAAGGCGGTCGGGGCCATCGGTGGGTTCGTATGCGGGACAGAGGACTTGATCTCGTTTCTGCGGAACCGCGTCCGGACGTTCATGCTCACCACGTCCCTCCCCCCGGCGGCATGTGCCGCATCAGCAGAGGGGGTCAAGCTGATCTCCGAGTCGCCGCATCTGCGCGAGCGGCTGTGGGAGAACGTCGAGCGCGTGCGGACGGTCTTGACCGACCTGAAACTCGATACGGGCAAGAGCCAGAGCCAGATTTTCCCCATCCTCATCGGTGATGCAACCAAAGCCGCCGCCATCTCCACCGCGCTTGACGAGCGCGGCGTCCTCATCCCCGCCATCCGCCCGCCTACGGTCCCCAAGGGGACCAGCCGCCTGCGCCTCACCGTTTCCGCCGGGCATGGCGCGGAGGACATCGAAAGGATGGGGAAGGCGCTGGGGGAAGCGAAGACAGTGTGCGGCCTGTGAATACATGGTGCATCCTCCAAAGGTCAATCCTTCATAGGCTGCAATTCACCTATCAGGATTTCCCTCTCGACAAATCCCATTCACCGCGGTAACATGATCGTCAGTTAGAGCGTTCCTAACCAGCGAACGGAGGGCCATATGGAATCGCTTGTTGACAAAAAAAAGCGGGCGCAGAAGATTTTCAATATTCTGGCGAAGACCTATCCCGACTGCCGCTGCGCGCTGAACCACAAGAACGCCTTCGAACTTCTCATCGCCACCATCCTCTCCGCCCAATGCACCGACGAGCGGGTCAATATCGTCACCGCCGACCTCTTCAAGAAATACAAAAACCCGGCGGATTTTGCCAGCCTTCCCGCCGCTGCGCTGGAACAGGAGATCAAGAGCACGGGGTTCTACCGCAACAAGACGAAGAGCATCCTCGGCGCATGCAAGAGGATTCGCGAGGACTTCGGCGGCTCGGTGCCGCAGACCATGGACGAATTGCTCACGCTCCCCGGCGTCGCCCGCAAGACGGCGAACGTCGTCCTCGGCACGGCCTTCGGCAAGGCGACGGGCGTGGTGGTGGACACGCACGTCTTCCGCCTGGCCTACCGCATGGCCCTGTCCGATGAGATGAAATACCCCGAGAAGATGGAGCAGGACCTGATGGCGATCTTCCCGAAGTCGCAATGGATCATGGTCGGACATCTGCTGATCTGGCACGGGCGGCGGATCTGCACGGCGCGGCAGCCGATGCACGATCAATGCCCCGTAGAAAGGCTCTGCCCGAAACGCGAGAGGATGAAGTAGAGGAGAGACGGTGTCGGCCGCCGCCGAAAAGTCGCTGTTGGTCAACATCCGAAGGATGTCCCTCCTGGATGTGGGTGCGGTCCACGCCATCGAGGCCGAATCCTTCCCCACGCCCTGGCGGCGGCGGACCTTTGCCTCGCGGCTGTTCCTCTCGGATCACCGGAGCTATGTGGCCGAGATGGAGGGGCGCGTCGTCGGTTACATCGTGTTCCGGCTGTGTCTGGGCCAGGTTCATCTACAAAAAATCGCCGTTGCGAAGGAATACAGGCGCCACGGCATCGGCACGCAGTTGATGGAGTTCCTTCTCGATCAGGCCGAGGCCGGCGGCGCGGAGGTTGTGCACCTCGAGGTCCGCCTCAGCAACCACGAGGCGCAGGAATTCTACAAGGCATTTCACTTCACCCTCGACCACATCCGCGAGAATTACTACTCCGACAACGGCGAGGCGGCGCAGATTCTCATCCGCACCGTTGATCCGAAGCAGAGTTAGCCCCGCCGACACCGCCTGCGGCGCAGATCGCACACCTTTCCTCCCTATCACCTACCTGAATTTTTCAGAAAATTCTCTCGTCTTAATCCTCACAATACAAAGAGATTACGGATAAATTTACATTAACAACCCGGATTTGCTTGACACCCCGAAAACCGAGGTTACAATAATGTGAGAAGGGATTCAGCCATGCTGAATGACAAAACCAACGGAAATGGCCTCGTTCAATCGGTTGTCCGGGCCCTCGACATCCTCGAGGTGCTCGGCCGGACCGAGCGGGGACTGGGCGTCACCGAACTGGCCAAGGCCGTAAGCCTGAAGGTGCCTACCGCCCACAACCTGCTGCGCACGCTCGTCGCTAAGGGCTACGTCGCAAAGGAAGCAACCGGCCAGCGCTACCGGCTCGGATACAACTGCGCGTCGCTCGGTCGCGCCTACCGCCGCACGCTGCGCGTGCCCGAGATCGCCCGGCCCCATATCGAGGAACTGGCCCAGCGGCTGAACGAGTCGGTCATCGTGGCCATGATAGAGGGGGGCGAGATCTTGTTCGTCGCCCGGGCAGCGGGCGATCAAATGCTCACGGTCAACTTCGAGCGCTCGCTCGTCCGGGCGGGCTACACGAGCGTGTGCGGTCGCGTGCTGCTGGCCCATCTGCCCAAGCACACTCTGGAGCGTTACGTTTCAACCCATCCGATCGGCGAGGCGAAGAGCGAGGATATTCACAATCGCGAAGAACTGGATCGCATCCTCGACCAGGCCCGCCGCGATGGACATCTCGAGTACTGGCGCGAGGACCGGACCGTCCTCGCCATCGCCGCGCCGATCCGGGACTTCACGGGCGAGGTGGTCGCGTCAATCGGCCTGGGGATGCCCGGGGTTCGGTTCAGAGAGTCGGAGCGAGAGAGCATCGTCGGGTCGGTGAAAGAGACGGCGAGAAAGATATCGAGCGAACTCGGCTATGTCGAGCCGGATGTCTTGTTGTTGGTTAGAGGAAAAGGAACAGAGCAATGTATGACCTGAATCCACCCAAGGTGTTCGTTCACAAGAGAGTGTATGACAACCCGAAGGCCGCAGCGCGGATGGAGCGGATGATGAAAGGTCTGAAGAATCCCCCCTTCGAGTTGGTGGACGAGAAGGACACGGAGAAGGTCATCGAGGCGGCGGGGGCGCGCGAGGACCTGCCGGTCCAGTCCGGCCGCGTCCGGCAGGGGATCGAGAAGGTCCAGCACGATCCGGTGTTCCTGTTCAACACCTTCGTCTGGGACGCGGCGAAGCAGAAACCGATCGGGAAGAAGTACAAAAATCCACGTGCGCAGGGCATCGCCCGCCACATGGTCGGCTGCGCGCAGGACTTCGCCTATAGCCGGCGCGAACAGAAGGATGGCTGCGAACCCGGCCAGCCGTACGTCTGCCAGGGCGGCTGGGGAATTCACACCCTCGAAGGCTGCGTCCACAAGTGCGACTACTGCACGCAGAGCTACTTCATGAACATCATGCTGGACTTAGAGGATTTCTGCGTTGACCTCGCGCGCAACTTCCGCGAGCGGCCCCAGCAGAAGGTCTATCGCTACGACCTCAAGAGCGACTATCCATGCATCGAGCCGGAGTACGGCGCCTCGGAGCTGATCGGCGAGTGCTTCGCCCGCAACGACAAGTATTTCCTCGTCTATACCAAAAGCAACAACATTGACCACCTTCTGGACCTGCCCTACAAGGAGCACATGCCGTGCTACTGGACGCTGGCGACGGACACGCAAAGCCAGAAGATTGAACGGGATACGCCAAATCTCGACCAGCGCCTTGAAGCCATGGGGAAGTGCCAGGAGGCGGGGTATGTCGTTCGCGCCGGGTTCTCGCCCATCGTGCCGCACATCGGCTGGAGAGAGGAGGCCACGATCGCGCTGGAAAAACTATTTGCAGCGGTGAAGCCGGACACCGTGCGCCTCTGGGTCGTGTCCATGATGCTTGTCAAGGAGGCGGAGCAGATCTTCGGCGCGGAAAACCTCGACCCGCGATTCGTGGACGAGATGCGCAAGACGGCCTCGGAGATGGACGGCAAGCACAGCGGGCCGTTCCCCCTGCACGTCCGCGGCGAGATCTACGCGCACTACATAGAGGAGATCAAGCGAATCAGCCCGGGCACGCCGGTGAATCTTTGCACGGAGGAACGAGCCATGTGGGAACTGCTTGCCGACAAGCTGGAGATGTCGCCCGACAGGATGTTCTGCCCGTGCGGACAATATAGCGTTCCCAAGAGGAAATCTGCATAGAATCTCGCCTGCTGTGGTTGACCATTCAGAAGAAGGAATCGTGCAATGTATGACCTGAACCCCCCGCGAGTGTTCGTCCACAAGAGAGTGTATGAAAACCCGAAGGCCGTGGCGCGGATGGAGCGCATGCTGAAGGGCCTCAAGAATCCGCCCATCGAGGAGGTGGACGAGAGCGACACCGATAGAATCGTCGAGGCCGCTCGGGCGGCAGACGATTTGCCCGTGCAGTCGGGCCGCGTGCGGCAGGGCATCGAGAAGATCAACCGCGATCCGGTCTTCATCTTCAATACCTATGTCTGGGACCCTGCCAAGATCAAACCGGTTGCGAAAAAATACAAGCACCCCCGCGCGCAAATGATCGCTCACACGATGGCCGGCAAGGGACCGGGCGCGATCTACGGCAGACGCGACCACTGCGACGGCAGCGACCCGAAGCGGCCCTATGTCTGCCAGGGGGGATGGAGCATCCACACCATCAACGGCTGCGTCCACCGATGCGACTACTGCCAGATGGGCTATGTGGTGGACTTCATGCTCGACTTAGAGGAGTTCGCCAAGGACCTGGAACGGACCTTCAAGGAGCGCCCCGAGCAGAAGCTCTACCGCTACGACCTGACCAGCGACTACCCCTGCTTCGAACCGGAGTACGGCGCGTCGGAGCTTCTCGGCGAGTGCTTCACGCGCAACGACCGATACCTTCTGGTCTATACCAAGAGCAACAACATCGACCACCTGTTGGATATGCCGTACAAGGAGCACATGCCGTGCTACTGGACCGTCGCCACGGACACGCAGACGCAGGTCATCGAGCGCGGCACGCCGACCCTCGACCAGCGCCTGGAGGCGATGCGGAAGTGCCAGGAGGCGGGCTACGTGGTCCGCGCGGGCTTCTCGCCCATCATCCCGCACAAGAACTGGCGCGAAGAGGCGACGATCGCGCTGGAGAAACTCTTCGCCGCGGCGGAGCCGGACACCGTCCGCCTCTGGGTCGTTGCGATGATGCTGGCCGACGAAGCCGAGCAGATCTTCGGCGCGGACAATCTCGACCCGTGGTGCCTCGACGAGATGCGCAAGCACGCCGCCGAGATGAACGGCAAACACAGCGGGCCGTTCCCCCGCCACGTGCGGGCTGCGATCTACGCCCACTACATTGACGAGATCAAGCGGATCAGCCCGAACACGCCGGTCAACCTCTGCACGGAGGAGCGGGCGCTGTGGGACATGCTGGCCGACCATCTGGTGATGAAACCGGACAATCTGTATTGCTGCTGCGGGCAGAAGAGCGTGCCGCGCAGAAAGGCGTCGTGAAGGATGCCGGACGGGCTCAAGAACACCGTCAAGGCGCGTTCCCGCAGACGCCAACCGTGGCGACTTGACTGAGCGAGAGAAGAGATGAAACCGAGCGTCGTTACTGTGGCTGGGTTGCTCTTTCTCCACGCGGCTGCCTTCGGGCAGGCCGAGGTGAAAGACGAACCGACGCAGCTCGTTGTGCGCAACGGGAAAGCGACCGTCGTGCTGAGCAAGCGCGACAAGGGCGCAATCGTCTCATTCACCGACAACAGGACGGGCCAGGAGTTTGTCGCGAAGCAGGCGAAGCCATGTCTTTTTCGGTTGGTGTTCACGGAGAAGGGCGATGTGTCAGGCACTGTGCGGACCTTCTCCAGTGACGATGCGCAGGAGGCGACGTACTCGGCCAAGAGCGCACCGGAGCAAAGCTCTGCTGTGCTGGCGTTCAGCAAGATTGGCGGGCGGGAGATCGGGGCGGTATGTGCGGTGTCAGTGAAGGAAGATGATCCGCTGGTGCGCTGGCGGATTTCGGTGGACGGGTCGGCGCCGCTGGTTTTGGAGGGGATCCACTTCCCCGTTCTCGTCATGCGGGAGAGGCTTGGCGAGAGCGATGAGGATGATGCTGCCGTTGTTGGGGATAGCAGGGGCGGCATCTTCCGGCGGCCGGGGCGGTGGACCCCGGGTGCGCGTTTCGCTGCGGACCAACCCGGCAGGCTTACGGCGCAGTTTGCCTGCTGCTATGACGCTGGGGCCGGCCTCTACACAGCGACGCAGGACAGCAAAGGCTACCCCAAGACGCTCGAGATGGTTCGCACAGCCGACGGAGTGGAGCTTGTCTGGAAACACCTGTGTTTCCACGAGCTGTCCAAGCCTCTGGCGCTGGACTATGATATAGCGTGCACAACGTTTGGCAGCCAGGACAAGGGAACCCCAACCGACTGGCGCGATGCCGCTGACATCTACAAACAATGGGCGCTGAAACAGCCCTGGTGCGCCAGGACAATTGCCGAGCGGAATGACTTCCCCGAGTCGGTGAAGCGCGGATCGGCGCTTTTGTTCTGCGATCTCAGGTCGCGATGGGGCAATGCGGCGAGCATGACCGGCATTGCCGAATGGATTGAGCGCAACTGGCGCCGGAACTTCGGGGCCACGCCGCCGCCCACCGTGATCTTCTTCGCCTGTGAGGGCCTGGCTGCCTGGGCATCGCCGGATTACTTCCCGCTCTATCCCTCGGATGAAGCGTTCATGGCGGGCGCGCGTGCGCTGCACAAGGTCGGCGCGCACGTATACCTCGCGCCGTCAAGCTACCAGTGGTGGCAGACCTATGGCAAGCGTCCCGACGGCGGCTACCTGTGGGATGGGCGCGCGGAGTTCGACAAGACGGCGCGCGCACACGCTGCCGCCGACCGTGACGGCCCGGCATACAGCAGCAACTACAGTTGGTTGGAGGGAGGCGACTCCGCTCAGCTCTGCCACGGCGACCCGTGGACGCGCAAGTGGTTTTCTCACCTCGCCGAAGAGCTGCACAATCGGGGCGCGGATATGTTCCACCTTGACCAGACGATCGGCGGGCGCTGGCTGCGGAAGCCCTGCTACAGCGGCACCCACGGTCATCCGCCGGGGCGCGGTCTGTGGGAGACCGAGGCAATGCACGACCAGTTGTGCTCCCTGCAGAAGAGCCTGCCCCAGTTCTCCATCGCCGGTTTTGAGGAGCCGCAGGAGCTGTTCATTCAGCAGTGCTGCCTGCAGTTCTATGACGGCTGGCAGCCGTGGACGACCGCTCAGCAGCCTGGTCAGGAGCCCGCCCCGGTGATCGAGTACTTGTACCATGAGTTCCTGCCGTTGTATGCGCACCGAGGAGGTGTGCTTGACCATCCGGCGATCGCGGCATACTGCCTAGTCAACGGGAATTTCCTGCAGTATCGGCCGGCCCTCCATGGTCTGCCCGGTGAACCCATGCTGCGAGGCGGGGGATTTGAGGAATGGAACGACAACGAGACGCCGGTCCATTGGCAGAATATGAAGGTAGGGATGGGGCAGATCTGGAAGTACACCGGCGTGGTCTCCAGAGATGCGAATGAGAAACATGGCGGGGAGTTTTCGCTCAGGCTGGAGGGCAAGGAGGGCGCCAATGCTGCGATCCGGCGGCGGATCATGGCTCTAAGCAAAGAGATGTGTGTGGGCAAGACATACCGGCTGCGAGTATGGCTCAAGTCCACCGGCACCGTGAAGGAAGCGGTTACTGTCCGCGCTGCCGATTGGAGCCACAAGCCGATCGGGAGCTGGGGCATCGACACCGCCCAGGCAATGGACTGGACGGAGAGACAGATCGAGTTCACCATGGGCGAGCCCGCGCTGTCGATGGAGATCGCCCTTGCTGTCACAGGCCGACAGGCAACAGTCTGGTTTGATGACATTGTGCTTGAGGAGGTCACTGCGGACAGCAAGACGAGGGAGGCCGTCTGGACGGAGACGCCGCAGAACCGACTCTATCGGCAGTGGGCTCAATTGGCATCCGGGGAAGGCAGACCATACCTCGTGATGGGCAAGATGCTGCGCCCGCCGCAGTTGATCGCGGAGAAGGTCCAGTGCACCGTGCCGCAGGCGAGCAAAGTGTCCTTCACGCGCCGGGTCCCTGTCCACATCTCTGATGCCCAGGGGAAGATCTTCCACAGCGCGTATATCGACATCGGCGGAAGCGATGTGGGTTGGGTGAAGCGGGAAGTCGCCTTCACCGTCCCCGAGGGGGCCGCGCAATGCACGATATACCTGTATCTCCAGGGCAAGGGGAAGCTCTGGTTTGATGACCTTGAGTTGGTGGAGGTCGGCAAGGAGAAGAATCTCCTGCGCAACGGGGCGCTCGAAGAGTGGGCGGACGCATCGCCCGCTCCGTCCGGGTGGGAGCACGAAACAGACAGGCCTGGCTATGGCGTGGAGCGGACGAACACGCCGCACCGTGATGAAAAGGACAAGCACGGCGGCAAGTTTGCGCTCAACCTGATGAACGACGAGGATGGCAACTGGTCACAGGTAAGCCAGACATTGCCGGTGGGCGGTACGGGATTGTCCGTGGGCAAGACCTATCGCCTGGGGTTGTGGCTGAAGGCGCAGGGCATGAGTCTGTGGCGGCGCCAGACGCGCGGTGAGATACCGGCGATCTTCCACAGCGCCTTTCGCGCCCCCGATGGCAGCGAAGCCGTCATCGCCGTCAACATCACCGACCAACTGCAGACGGGCAGACTGGTGTGGCATGGTGAAGAAATCAAGTTAGAGCTTTCGCCGTGGGAAGCAATCCTTTTCAGGAAAGGGAGAGTCAATGCTGAACGCAAAGCAGGTTAAGGAGTATGCCAAGAAGTGCGGGGCGGACTTAGTGGGAATCGCCTCGATGGATCGCTTCGATGGCGCGCCGAAGCAGATGGACCCGCGATACATCATGCCGGACGCGAAGGCCATGATCGTCATGGGCTTCCGCATCCCGCGGGGCTGTCTGCGCGGCATCGAGGAGGGAACGTTCTACGTCTCCTATTGCGGCATGGGCTACGCCGGCATCAACCATGTGTTTCAGCCCATGGTCCTGTGGCGGGTGACCCAGATGATCGAGGACGAGGGCTACGAGGCCATGCCCATCCCGAACAACTTCCCCTGGACGAACACCGATTCGAGCGGCCAGAACCCGGAGAAGACCGGCCTGATGCGAGAGAGTTTCAGCCGCCCCGTTTCACCGGACCGGCCCGCCCCGGACGTGTTCATCCACATGCGCATCGCCGCCTTCTGCGCGGGGCTGGGCGAGATTGGATACAGCAAGATCTTTCTGTCGCCCCAGTTCGGCCCGCGGCAGCGGCTGGCGGCCATCCTCACGGATGCTCCGCTCGAAGCCGATCCTCTCTTCGAGGGCGGCCTATGCGACCGGTGCATGATGTGCGCCCGCGACTGCACGGGCAAGTGCATCCCCAAGGACGATACGGTGAAGGTCAAGGTCGCCGGCCGCGATCTCGAATGGGCCAACATTGACTACACCGTCTGCAGCCGCTACTTCTGCGGCGCGAGCGAAGAATACAATCCCTTCATGGTTTCCGAGGAGGACAAGAAGGGCTTTACCCAGCCCGTCGGCCAGGCCCAGCGATACAAGGTCTCGCCGACCTACGACTATGGTCGCGCGCTCGAAGGCGCCCGCGGTTGCATGCGCGCCTGCATGATCCACCTCGAGGAGCAGGGGAAGATCAAGAACCAGTTCAAGAACCCGTTCCGAAAACGGAAGGCGTGGAAGTTGTAGTAGTTCGATGGAGGACTTCCAATGAAGAAAGCGCTTAGAGGAACGATGGTCGCCGGGATGCTTCTGTGGGCCGCCACCCACGGTTTCCTTCCCACGACGGTTCGGGCCGAGGAGCCGACGTCCCTCTTCCCGTTTGTCCTGCCCTGGGACGATGCAACGCCGGGTATTGTGAACGTGAGCGAATGGCTGCACAAACCGGCGGGCAAGCTCGGACACATCCGTGCCGACGCAGACGGGCATCTCTACGCGGGCGCGGAGCGCATCCGCTTCTTCGGCGTGGACCTCTCCTTCAGCGCGAACTTCCCGCAGAAGGAACATGCCGAGAAGGTCGCCGCACGTATGGCCAAGTTCGGCATCAACATCGTTCGCTTCCACATCATGGATATGAGGCGGTTCCCCGACGGCATCTTCGCCCGCGATGGACATAATACCCGCGACTTCGATCCCGAGGCCCTCGACCGGCTCGACTACTTCACCGACCAACTGAAGCGCAACGGCATCTACGTCTATCTCTGCCTCCTCAACTACCGCCCCTTCAACGCCGCCGATGGTCTGCCGAAGGAGATCGAGCGGTTGAACGGCACCGCATATCAAGACCGGCACGTGGTCGGATTCTTCAATGCGACGATGCTGGAATTGCAGAAGGAGTATGCGCGGCAGTTGCTGGCGCATCACAACCCTTACATGGACGCGACCTATGCGAAAGATCCGGCCGTGGCGTTCGTCGAAATCAACAACGAGAACGGTTTGATCCATGCGTGGCTATGGGGAAAAGTGGATGAACTGCCGGATGTCTTCCAGTCCGAGTTGAAAGGCCGGTGGAACGATTGGTTGCGCAAATGTTATGGCACGACCGACAAACTCCGTCCGGCGTGGGGTGGAAAGGACGAGCAACCAGGAGCCGAGGTTCTAGCGAACGCTGACTTTTCGCGCGGTGTGAAGGGATGGCAAGTGATTTGTAATGGCAGTGCGAAAGCCCGGTTGACCGAGGCCAACGACACGCCGAAAAGCCTGCCCGGTGCGAAAGCCTTGCGCCTGGAGGTGACCAAACCTGGCACTCAGGGGTGGCATGTCCGTCTCGAACAACATAATTTCAAAGTGCAAACCGGCCAGCCCTACGCGCTCACGTTCTGGGCCAAGGCGGACAAGCCGTGCAAAGTCAGCCTCGCCATCGCTCGCAGCCGGGAGCCGTGGATGGATTTGGGCTTCCAACATCAAGTGAGTCTGACCAACCAGTGGCAATCTCTGCACTTCGTTACACGGTTCAAGCAGAATGAGGACGATGCGCGTCTCGTCATCATCCCGCCGGCCGAGAGTGGTTCCTATTGTTTGGCCGGCGCTTCGCTCCGGCCGGTTTCTCTCTGCGGAGTGGCAAACAATGAACGACTTGAAGACGGCTCGATCCGCCTGTTGTCGAAGGCAGAGGTCGCCCAGCGCACCGAAGAGGCCGTTGGCGATTGGCTGCGGTTTCTCTGGGATACAGAGGATCGTTACTGGCAGGCGATGAATCGCTACCTGAAAGACGAGTTGAAGATCAAGGCGATGGTTATCGGCACGATGTCCCGCAACAGCACGCCGAACTTGATGGCCAAACTGGACTGCGTGGATATGCATGCCTACTGGGGGCCGAAAGGCGCCTCGGGGCCCAGCATGGTCAACGAACGCGGCGGGACGATTCCCGACATGGCGCTGCGGCGCGTGTTGGGCAAGCCCTTTAGTGTCAGCGAATACGGGCATCCCTATAAGCCGGAAGGTCCCAAAACGTGTGTGAGCGAAGTTCATACGCTACGGGCTGCTTATGCCGCCTTCCAGGATTGGGACTATCTCTCGGCAACCCGGTATTCGAGCGATGGTGATTGGGACACGCGGCGCATCACCGGTAACATAGACCTCAGCCAACACCCGACCAAGATGCTGACCCTGATTCCTGCCGCTGCCATGTTCATGCGCGGCGATGTGGAGCCTGCCAAAGAGCAGATCGTGGCAACCTTAGGCAGGGATAGCGAGATCGAGGCTCTCGGGGGCGCTCGAGCTTGGAATATGGTGAATGCCAGTATGGCCGGTGTGCAGAACGAGGCGGCCTTGGTTCATCGCGTAGCCATCGCCACAGAGGGGAAGGTCGTGCCTGACGGCGCGCTGCGGCCGGATCAAGTGAAAATCGAAGGTGACCGGTTCGTCTCCGACACCGGGGAACTGGTGTGGGACGTGAGCAAGAGAGCACGCGGGGTGGTCACCGTCAACGCGCCCAAGAGCAAGGCCGTCATCGGCTACGGCGGCGGCAAGCGGTGCGATCTGGGCGGAGTGATCGTCGAGCCGGGACCAACGCTTCAAGACGGTTGGAGCGCCATCACTCTGACGGTCATGGAAGGCGACCGCATCGCTCCGCCTTGCCGCTTGCTCATCACAGCCACGGGCGACGCAGAAAACACGAATATGGTGTGGGCGAATGAGGAGAAGACGGTAGTGAAGAAGAATGGATGGGGTGAAGCCCCGTCCCTGGTCGAAGGAATCCCCGCGCGCATCACCTTGCCCTTGTCCGCGAAGGCTGCCGAGGCCTGGGCGCTCGATGAGCGGGGTCAACGCAAGACATCGTTGTCCATCGAGGCCGACGCCGACGGCCATGCCGTGATCGCCATCGGCCCCCGGAGCCAGACGCTGTGGTATGAAGTCCTTGGACGCTGACCGTATGAAGTTCGTCATAAGCTATCAACTGCCGGCTGAGGGGGAAGAGGCATGTCCGGCGATGATCAAGGAGAGGAGGCCATCCATGCGAGGCGCATTGGTTGGTCCTATCCTGACTCTTTTCGTCGCCTCTCAAGTATCGCAGGCAGCCTCTGGGGATGCGCGATATCAGCGCCCAACTACGGCAAGCGTGCTCCTGGAGGGGGGCCATCAGGTGTGCGCGTGGCATTACCCCGGCTTTCAACGGCTGGCGGTGGTGATCGAGCCGGGACGCGTTGGGGGCGAGGACATTCGCAGCGTGCAAATCACAGCGCGTGGCCCCGCTGGCGAAATGCGGCCTACGGAAGCCCACCGTCGCAGCGACGGCTCGTGGAAGGCGCTTATCGCCCTGAATTCTGAAAGCGAGGGCCGATGGAGCGTTGACATTGCCGCGCTCGGTCCCGGGAACAAAGAAATTCTGAATAAAGAGAAGGCTTTCTATTTCGATAAGAAACGTTGGGAATGGGAAAACAATAGCCTCGGCCTTTCAGACGAAGTGATTCCACCGTTCACGCCGATGAAAGTCCGGGATCATCGCGTGGAATGTATCCTGCGGAGCCACACCATGAATGGCCTGGGGCTATGGGACCAAGTGTCTGCGCTGGGGAAGGACATCTTCGCCGCGCCCATGACAGTGGACTGCCACATCGCCGGGAAGCGGCAAGAGTGGAACGCCCGCCCTTTGGAGTTTGTCGAGCAGTCGGACCACAAGGTAGTCGTGCGCGCCGTGGCCGCGGCCGGCCCGCTTGTGTGGGAGGCTTTTTCCACCTTCGACTACGATGGGTTCATGTGGGTCAAGGTTGCGCTGAAATCCGAGACCGAAGTCAAGGTGGACAGGCTGACTCTTCGGGTTCCCATGAAGGCCGCCGAGTGCGTCCTGATGCACGCAGTGGCCGATCGCATTCGCAAGAACAAGGCCGGCCTTATCCCGTCGGGCGCCGGAGAGATGTGGAATTCGTCGGGCGTCCCAAAGTACGAACTGAAAGGGAAGCGTATCATCCCGACAGAGATGATTCCCTATATCTGGCTTGGCGCAGAGGAGCGCGGCTTGTGCTGGTGCGCCGACTCGAGTCTGGGCTTCAGCCTGGAGGACGGTACGCCCGCCGCGCGCCTGCTTCGGCCCTCGCCCGAGGTCGTCGTGGCGGAGATCGACCTTATCAATCGTCCGACGGAAATCCGGAAGGAGCGCATCCTCGAATTCGGCCTCCAGGCCACACCCGTGAAACCCCTGCCCGAGGGATGGAAAAACTGGCGTTTCGACTGGGACCCACAGCGGCGGCCCGGCGTCCTGAATATCCCCTTCCCAGTGGACCGCTGGGGCTGCAGCCCCTCGGGCTTCGCCAAGTATTCGGTCCTCTATGACTACTCCTACTTCAGATTCCTTCACAACATGACCCGAACCCATAAGCCTGCCCCCAACTTCCTCGACGCTTGGCGGCACACACTGTTTCCCGTGGTTGAGGCATGGGTTAAGGACAACGAGGCATGGCTCCAACCCGACTTGCGCAGCCTGAAGCCGGGCCAGACGTTGTCGCAATTCCGGATAACGAATATCACCAATCACCAGGAGATGTGGAAGCTTCACGCCCCAAACATGGATCGCCTGGTCCTCTATACGGATCCCCGGCTGGAAGCCGTGGGCATCCCGGAGACCGACGCCTATACCTCGGAATGGTGGAGTCCTCAGATCATCGGCTATTCAGGATGTATCCGAACGTTTCCCACGCCGTCCCATATCAACTTTATGCTGTGGCATTTCAAGAGAACCATGGAGGCCGGCATTGACGGCCTTTACTTCGACGACCAGTTCCTGATGCCCTGCGACAACCCCGATACGCTGGCGGCTATCGGGGAGGATGGCAAAATCCATCCACGCATCGGTATCCTCGCCATGCGCCAACTCGTCAAGCGAGTTGCCGTCTTGCAGCATGAATTGAAGAAGGAACCGCGCCTGTTTGTCATGCACATGACCAACGCCATGCTCGTCCCCTGCTATTCATTTGCCACGATCTCGTTCGATTGGGAAATGGATCGCGGCGAAGCCGACTTCCAGGACCGCTTCACAGACGCCATTCAGGGCGCAGGCGACGTCCTGGATTTCATTCGGGCCGAGTCCACTGGCCGGCAGGCGGGACTGGTGCCCGTGGTCCTGGCCGAGATTGAAAACAAGTCCGATGTCGGACCAGAGGAATGGAAGAAGACCAAGACCCGCCTGACCCGCAGCGCGCTGGCCGTCACGCTCCTCCACGAGATACAACTCAACCGGCACTACAGCACGAACCAGGATTGGTCGGAGGTCTCTCGGGTTTATGCCATCCTGCGCAGATTCGGCGTCGCCGACGACAACTGCGAATTCGTTCCCTACTGGACCCGCGATGCATCCGTCTCAGTCACGGGGGGGAATTTCAGGGCAAGTTTCTACAAGCGTCCCTCCCGGCTGTTGATTATCGTTTCCAACATCAGCGAGGCGGCCGCCGCATGTGTCAACGTGGACGGGAAAGCGCTTCAGCTTCCCGCCGGTTCGGTCTGGGTGGATGTAGAGTCTGAAAAAAAACTGGAACCACGAGACGGCCACGCGGCTTCTATTGTAGTTCCTCGACATGATTTTCGTGTGGTGTTTGTGGGCCCTGCCGATACTGTGTCAGGCCCACATTAATGAGAGAAGAGGACCGGGGGATGATGGATGCTGGAAGATGAAATTCGCTGTTGGCTATCAACTGCCCGATGAGGGCGAAGAGACATTTGTAAAGATGGTTGAGCCGTTCCGCGACCGCATCGAGGAGGTCTATTTCCCCTGGCTCGACATGCCGAGCGGCCGGTCGCCGCTCGCTGCCCATGACGGCGCGGTGGACTGGCAGGCGCAGGCCGACCTGGAGACCGATCTGAAGGCGCTGCGCGAGATGGGCGTGAAGCAGGATCTTCTCCTCAACGCCTCGTGCTACGGACGGCGCGGTTTCTCGCAGGCCCTCGCCAATCATGCCTGCTCGGTGGTAGATCACCTTCAGGACGTCGCCGGGCTGGATGTGGTGACAACGATGTCGCCGATGATCGCCGCGACCATCAAGGAGCATTTTCCCGACATTGACGTGAGGGCGTCGGTCAACATGCGTCTCGGCACGGTGAAGGCTTTTGAGTATGTAAAAAACCTCTTCGACAGCTATTGCATGCAGCGCGACTTCAATCGCGATCTCGGTCGTGTGGCCGAGCTGAAGGCGTGGTGCGACGCCAACGGGAAGGGGCTGACCATCCTGGCCAACAGTGGGTGCCTCCGATTCTGCGCCGTGCAGACCTTCCACGACAACCTCGTCTCGCACGAGAAGGACGTCGCGGAGATGGTGAACGTGGATGATCGCAGCCCGGCGTTTTGCTGGACGTTCTATCAGAACCGCGGCAATTGGCCGGCGTTCTTGCAGAACACATGGATTCGGCCGGAGGACATAAGTCGTTATGAGCCTTACGTTTCCGTCCTGAAACTTGCCACGCGGATGCACGCCAACCCGCGGCGGGTGATCGAGGCTTATTGCGAAGGGCGTTTCGACGGCAATCTGCTGGACCTCCTCGAACCCGGTCACGGCCCGGTCTTCGCGCCGTACGTCATCGACAACACGCGGTTCCCTGACGATTGGTTCGAGCGGACGACAGGTTGCGATAAGAACTGCCACCGTTGCTCCTACTGCGCGTCGGTCCTGGACCAGGTCATGGTTCGATTCGATAGGGAAGGAAGGACGTTGTGATTATTGACGTTCACGAACATCTGGGGGGCGAGCCGGACTACGTGGAGAAGCTGCTCGGCGCGATGGACAAGGCGGGCATTGACATGACCTGCCTGTCGCCGCTGCCGCCCCACTTCGAGTGTCCTGGCGAGGACGCCGTGATGAAATTGTGCGAGGCGCACCCAAAGAGGCTGGTCCCCTTCGGCTATCTGCGCCTTGGAACCGACGGGCCGGACTGGGTGAAGGAACTCCACGCGCGCGGGTTCAAGGGGCTGAAGACGCACGTTCCCGCCGCGAACTACGACGACAAGAGTTTCTACCCGGCATATGAGAAGGCGGAGGATCTTGGCTTTCCGATCCTCTTCCATACGGGGATTATTGTGGTGCGGACGCCGAACGACAAGAAGTTCGACATAAACTCCTCACGCATGCGCCCCATCTATCTCGATGGCGTCGCCCGGTCGTTTCCCAACCTGAATATCATTGCCGCCCATCTTGGTTTGCCGTGGCACAGGGAGGCGGCGGCGGTAACGCATATCAATCCGAATGTCTATGTTGATCTCGCCTTCGGCAAGGCCCACCTCTTTGCCGAGTACGACGTGGCATGGTTCGGCAAGGTGTTCAACTGGAAAAACGCTTGGCGCAAGGTGGTCTTCGGCGGCAGCCACCATGGCCACTCAGGATGGATTCTCGAAAATCGGTACAAGAAGATCATGGAGGGCCTGAAAATAAACCAAGAAACACAAGATGCGGTATTAGGCAAGACAATCGCAGGCATGATTGGACTGGAGTTGTAGACATGTATCCTATGAACCCGAGCGCGATCTATGCGACGGAAGCGGTGTACGATGATCCGCGGTGTGTGGAACGAATGAACCGGATGCTCAAGGCGATGGGGCGCGATGATGTCGTCAAGGTGGACGACGCAGAGCTGAGCCGCCTCTGTCTCGCCAGCGGCTGGCACGAGCCGCGGCTCAAGGGCGAGATTCGTCCCTACGTCGATCCGCCCATCCTCTTCAACACAATGAAGTGGCACACACCCGAAGAGAAGAAGGCGCGTCTCGAAAAACATCCCGCCCTGGGCCTCGGCGACTTTCCATCCGGCAAACTGGCCGGCTACATCGGCTGGGACTGGCGCGGCGCCCCGAAGGAGTTCAAGCCAGGGAGCAATGTTCGCGTCTGTCAGCCCGCGCACGAGATCCACACCATCGCAGGATGTCCGTTCCAGTGCTCCTACTGCGCCCACCTGGGCGACGTAATTGTCATCAATCTGAACCTCGAAGAGTTCATGGCTCGCATGGACGGCTGGGTGGACGCCTGCCCGGAGCAGACCCTCTTCAAGTGGGACAACGCGACCGACGCCCCGTGCTTCGAACCGGAATACGGTCTGACGAAGCTGTTCGTGGATTACTTCGCCAAGAAACCGGATAAGTACCTGCTCCTCTACCTCGGCAAGTGCGCCGACATTGACTACCTGCTGGACTTCGACCACCGGGGCAAGACGATCGTCGCCTTCAGCATAACCGCCAAGACCCAGAGCACGAAAATCGAGAAGGGCGCGGCCTCGACCAAGCGGCGCATCGAGGCCCTGCGCAAGTGCCAGGAGGCGGGGTACATCGTGCGTGTGCGGTTCAGCCCGGTCTTCCCCGTGAAGAATTGGCGCGCGGAGAACCGCGAGATGATCCGGCAGCTTCTGTCAAAGGTAACTCCGGATGTCATTACGCTGTGCGTCTTTGGGTGGATGGACGTTCACAAGATGAAGCGGGCGATGGACATGTCGCTGATGGACCCGAAGATGCTTGAAGCGTCCGAAGCGGCGGCCCTTGAGATGAGGGGCAAAAAGTTCGGCCCCCTGCCGCATGAGGCGCGGAAGGAGATATATCGCCTCCTCATTGACGAGGTGCGAGCCGTCAACCCGGACATCCCGATGTCGCTCTGCCTCGAATCGGTCGAGATGTGGCAGGAATTCGGGGCGGAGTTGGGCATGAGGCCGGAGCGCTACCTCTGCAACTGCGGCCCGCAGTGCACGCCGGGGACGGAGTTATATAGAGAACTGGCAAATGTAAAGAGCGCATAGAGCAGTGGTTACCTCGTTGAAAACAATCACCGAACTCACACGAGAGACGCAGGTTTTCAGACAGGTTGATGTGCTTGTCGCCGCCGCAGTGGTGTTTGGGGCGCTGGCGTTTGCCCGCGCGCTTGCCGCGGATGAGTTGTTGGCCGGCAAGGGGTATCGGCTCGTGGGCGCGGTCAAGCCGCGCCACGCCCGCGAGATCGCGGCGTCCAACTGGTCCGTCGGCGCGGAGACCATGGACCGCAACTACACGATCTACGCCCACTGGAAGGATTACCTCGGACCGTTGGGAGCCAAGGCCGCCCGCGTTCAGAGCGGCTGGCCCAAGACCGAGAAGGAGAAGGGGAAGTACGACTGGGCGTGGCTCGATGAGATCATCCCCGACATGGTCGCCCAGGGCGTCAAGCCCTGGGTCTGCCTATGCTACAGCAATCCGATCTACGAACCCGTGCGGGGATGGGCCGTGCCGACGACGCCCGCGGCCCTCGATGCATGGGATAGGTACGTCGCGGCCGTCGTCCAGCGCTACGGCAGGTATGTCAACCAGTGGGAGATATGGAACGAACCGGCAAGCCCTTCCGAGGAGTACGCCGACTTCGTGGCCCGGACCGCCCGCGTTATCCGAGGCGTCCAGTCCGACGCACACATCATCGCCGCTGCGTGGCGCGATACCAGGGCGATCCTGGAGCGCCTCAAGCAGCACGACGCGCTGGGACTGGTCAACGAGTTCACCTACCATCCCTACACCTACAACCCGGATGATACCTACCGCAAAACGACCCCCAAGCTCCGCGAGCTGTTGGCCTCCTACGCCCCGCACTTCACGCTCCGGCAGGGGGAAAACGGTGCGCCGTCCAAGCCCGGCTCCTCCGGCGCCATTGCCAAGTATGACTGGACGGAGGAGAAGCAGGCCAAGTGGGCCTTGCGCCGGCTGTTGGGCGACCTGGGCCGCGACATTCCTTCCTCGTATTTCTCGATCTGCGACATGCACTACCCCAAAGGTACCAACTACAAGGGCCTGCTGGCCACCAACGACGACAAGACCGTCCACCACGCAAAACCGGCCTACTACGCCGTCCAGCGGGTTACGGCCATCTTCGACAACACCGTCCGCCGCATCGCGGATTTCGCCGGCGCGGCCGAGGGTGGCGCGAAGGAAAGCACCTTCTCGCTGTTCGGATTCCGCACCGATAGCGGCTCAAATATCGTTACCCTGTGGAGGGATAGCAATCGCCCAGGGGAGCGGCCCGATGTCGAATACGTGGCGATCACGCTGCCGGGCATGCAGTTCAGCCGTCCCGTTTTGGTGGATATGCTCACCGGCGGGGTTTACGAAATTCCTGATTCGCTCAGGATTCCGAAGGACGGCGCGGCCATCTTTCGGGATGTGCCGGCCTACGATTCCGTGGTACTCATCGCCGAGCGCAGCGCGGTTCCGCTCTCGCCGGCCGAGAAGTGAGTTATGATTTTTAGGAGAAGGTTGATTGAAAACGATTACCGAACCGTCTCGTGAGGTTCCTGTTGTGAGGGAAGTGGACGTTGTTGTTGCGGGCGGAGGCCCGGCGGGGATTGCTGCGGCCATTGCCGCCGCACGAAATGGCGCAAAGACTCTGCTCGTCGAGAGATACGGCTACCTCGGCGGCATGATCACCGGATCGAACGTCACGTGGTATCTCGGCTTCGGCAACGGCAAGCGCCAAGTGGTGTACGGCATTGCCGATGAGACGGTGATTCGTCTCGACGAGGTCGGAGGCCTGGTCAGCGATCGCAACGCCTCCGGCGACTGCAACTCGGATGCGGAATTCGTCAAGTGGCTCTCGATCGCCATGCTGGAGGAGGCAGGAGCGGAGATTCTTCTACATTCCTGGGTGGCCTCCGACGTCACGGACAAGGGAACCTGCAAAGGGATCATCGTCGAGAACAAGTCGGGGCGGCAGGCGATCCTTGCGAAGGTAGTCGTGGATGCCACGGCCGACGGCGATGTGTGCGCATCGGCAGGCGTCGAGATGAAGACGGACAACCACGACATCACCCTCATCTGCCAGATGGAGGGCGTGGATCGTGAGAGGGCGGAGGCGTTCAAGAAGGGCGAGCCGGACAACTATGCCAAACTCATGAAGGCGCTTGAGGGCCAGGGCGGCATAGCGCCGTCGCGCGGCGGGGCGAAGTTCCAGGGGCGTTCGACTGTTGACGTCGGCGACCTGACCCACATCGAGAACGAGGCGCGGAAGAAGATCTTCAAGGGACTGTTGTTTTTGCGGAAGCATGTGCCGGGGTACGAAAAAGCGAAGGTCGCGTGGACCTGTCCACAGCTCGGCGTGCGGGAGAGCCGCAAGATCGTCGGGGAATACACTATCACAATGGATGACATCCTTGCCAGCAAGAAGGCTGACGACGGCATCGGTCGCTGCGGCGCGCAGATGACGGGATACAAACTCTACGACGTGCCGGGGCTGGACTACGACATCCCGTATCGCTGTCTCGTCCCGCAGAAGATTGACGGCCTGCTGGCGGCGGGCCGGTGCATCTCGGCGACGCATGAGGCCATCAATACGCTACGCCTGATTGTCCCCTGCGCCCTCACGGGCGAGGCGGTGGGGACGGCGGCGGCGCTGGCGGTGAAGCAGGGCGTCGCGCCGAGGAAGATCAATGTGTCGGAATTGCAGACAACGCTCAAACAGCAGGGAAATAATCTTGGTTGAGGTATCCCCCTCAGTGACGGGGGGACAGGTGTCATTCCCGCGCAAGCGGGAATCCAGGGCTTTGCGAACCGTGCCGGCACACGTGGATTCCCGCTTTCGCGGGAATGACGATACGCGCCTGCGGTGTGAATCCCCCGGGACTGAGGGGGTACTGGTTAAGGACAAGGGAGTTGTACGATGTTCAGAACGCTGAAACCCGAAAAGGTGTATGTCACGGACGATGTGTATAAGGACGACCGCGCGGTCGCGTGCGTCGAGCGCATGATGACGGCCATGAACGGGGCGAAGGCGGAGAAGGTTTCGTATGACGAGTTGAACCAGATCGCGCCGCAGCGATGGGCCCAGTATAGCAAGAACGACTGGCGATGGGGCGCGGAGCCGAACCCGCGCGATCCTGACCTCGTCATGACAACAGCGAAATTCTGGCCCGATGAGGAAAAGAAGAAATTCCGAGCGCGCTATCCGAATCTGGGCGTACGAGACCTCTACGGCTTCACGACAAAGTCCTGGCGTCCGGACGGCGAGCCGGATTGGCGGCACACTCACAAAGGCTGCGTCTGCCATTCTGCGTGGGAGTTCCACAGCATCTGCGGCTGCCCCTTCCGGTGCGCCTACTGCTGGTTCGGTGGGGTGAATCGCATCCTTGTGAACATGGAGGAATACGTCGAGCACTTGGACGAGATCTGCGCCCTCGGTCCGTTCCAGCGCATCTACAAGTGGGACAACCAGACGGACGTCACCTGCTTCGAGCCGGAGTACGGAGCGTCGAAGCTCCTCGTGGAGTACTTTGCCAACAAGCCCGACAAGTATCTCGAAATTTACGCGGGCAAGAGCGACAACATTGACGACCTGCTCGCCTACGATCACAAGGGCAAAACGATCATCCAGTGGAGCATCAGCCCGCGGACGCAGAGCACAATCATGGAGCCGGAGACGGCGCCGTGGGACAAGCGCGTCGAGGCGGCGCGCAAGTGCGGCGAGGCGGGATACATTGCGCGGTATCGCTTCTCCCCCATGATTCCGGTGAGAAACTGGAAAGAGGAGTACGCCGAGCTGATCGAGTTGATTTTTGCAAGATCTAAGCCGGACGTTATCTCGCTCTGCGCCTTCGGTTGGATGGACGTGGAACTGGCCCGGAAATGCCTCGATTTCTCGATGCTCGATCCGGATTTTGTCGCGGCGATGGAGGCCGAGGCGCCGTTCATCCGCAAGCGCGGATTCACGTCGGGCGGCGGGCGGCCAATCCCGCACGACGCGCGTGCCTACATGTTCAAGGCGGTAATTGACGAAATCCGCAAACATCACAAGACGATTCCCATCTCCCTCTGCCTCGAAACAGTGGAGATGTGGGCCCTGTTCGAGCGCGAGCTGGGCATGCCCATGGACCCGAAAAAGAAGGCGGGGTATTACTGCAACTGCGGCCCCATGTGCACGCCGGAGCACCGATTCAGCAAGGGCGTCACGCCGGGGCCGTCGTGGTTCGGCGATCCAAGCGAGCAGAAGCAGTAGGGGACCAAAGGAGATTCCGCATGTTCCGAAAAGTGAAACCGGAAAAGGTTTATGTCACCGAAGATGTCTACAAGAACAGCCGTGCGGCCGCGTGCGTGGAGCGGATGATGACGGCCGTGGAGGGCGCAAAGGCCGAGCGCATCTCCTATGACGATCTCAACCAGATCGCCCCGCAGCGGTGGAAGCATGTTCCCCGGTGGGGGGCGACGAAGGAGCCGCGCGACCCCGATCTCGTGATGACCACGGCCAAGTTCCTCTCCGACGAGGAGGCGAAGAAGTTCAGGGAACGCTATCCGAACCTCGGCGTGCGCGACCTGTGGGGATTCAACACCAAGGCGTGGCGGAAGGATGGCGAGGATGATTTCCGTCGCAGAACGAAGGGCTGTATCTGCCAGTCGGCGTGGCAGTTACACAGCATCAGCGGCTGCCCCTTTCGATGCGGATACTGCTCGTGCGGCGGCGTCAACCGAATCTTTGTGAACATGGAAGAATACGTCGCGCACCTTGACGAGGTCTGCGACCTGGGCCCGTTCCAGCGCATCTACAAATGGGACAACGCCACCGATGTCACCTGTTTCGAACCGGAGTGGGGCGCGTCGAAACTCATGGTCGAGTACTTCGCCGACAAGCCGGACAAGTACCTGGAAATCTACGCCGGCAAGAGCGACAACAGTGATGACCTGCTCTCCCTCAATCACAAGGGTAAGACCATTATCCAGTGGAGCCTTGGGGCGCGGACGCAGAGCACCGTGATCGAAAAGGAAACCGCTCCCTGGGACAAGCGAGTGGAGGCGGCGAGGAAGTGCCAGGAGGCCGGCTACATCGTCCGATTCCGGTTTTCCCCCATCGTTCCGGTGAAGAACTGGCAGGAGGAGAACGCCGAGCTGATCGAATGTATTTTTGCAAATACGAAACCGGATGTGATATCGCTTTGCGCCTTCGGCTGGATGAGCGTCGGGGATGCCAAGGCGTGTATTGACTTTTCCCTCCTGGACCCGGAGTACGTCGCGGCGATGGAGGCGTCCGCGCCCTTTATCGCGGCGCGAGGGTTCACGGCCGGAGGAGGGCGGCCCATCCCTCATGATGCGCGCGCCTACATGTTTAAGTTTCTTATTGACGAAATTCGCAAGCACAGCAAAACGATCCCCATTGCGCTCTGTCTGGAGACAGTTGAGATGTGGGCGCTCTTCCAGCGCGAGCTGGGCATGCCCGTGAACCCGGAGAAGAAGGCCGGATACTACTGCAACTGCGGCCCGATGTGCACGCCCGAGCACCGCTTCAGCAAGGGCGTCGAGCCGGGGCCGTCGTGGTTTGGTGAACCTGGCGGAACAAAGTAGGAGGAAACACAATGCCTGAAGGACATGAAATGATCTGGATTACCAAGGCCGAGGAGATCGCGGCATCCGCTTGCCCGGCGGCCCCGAAGCTGAAGGATGCACTGGCCAAGGCTGCGGCAACGAAGGAGAGCGACGGCCTCGTGAAAATAATGCGCGAGGTCACGACCTCTGTAAACAAGGACGCCGCCGGGACGTGGAGCCGCGCCATGGAGGCGATAGAGTTTGCTAAGCGTATGGGGTACAAGAAGATAGGTATCGCCTTCTGCGCCGGCTTGAAAGACGAGGCGAAGACCTACGCCGACGCCCTTGCGAGCCACGGCTTCGATGTGCGCGGCGTGGCCTGCTCGGTGGAAGGTCCCTGCAATTCCGTCGGCCAAGCCATGATGCTGAACGAGATGGATACGGAGCTCAACGTGCTGATGGGCCTGTGCATCGGACACGACGCCACGTTCATCCGATTCTCGAAGGCGCCCGTCACGCCCCTGGCGATCAAGGACAAGGTGACGTGCCACAATCCTGTGGCGGCGCTGACGTGTAACTACCAGAGGAAAAAACTGTTTAAGGCATGAGCGTCAACCGAATTTGACGATGTGATAGGATGAGAGAATGAGCGATGCTGCGAACAGACCGCATACGACGCTTCGAGCGCATCATCTACCCAATCTGCGCGAGTATGTGAAGGACGGAATTCGTCTGCACTGGGACGAGAGCACCGGCTATACGCTTGCCTTCGCGAAGGCGCATGACGCCGTCTTGGCCAGCATTGTGGGCGACCCGGAAGGAATGGTGCGGCTCGCGGCCGGCCCCGATGACATCTGCAATTGCGGCGTCTGCCCCAACGTGAAACCCAGGTGCTCCTCCCCGGAGTTGGCGGAGACGGACAGGCAGGCTGCGGCCCGGTTCGGTCTGGTTGCGGACAAGGAATACCGCGCGAAAGATCTGATTGCGGCCGCCGTGCAGCCTGTTCTCTGCCTGTCGGAGGTCGGCCTGAAAAACGGCGAGAAGATGGTCGTGAAGATGGTCACCCCGCCGGCAGGCGAGTACGCGGACAAACTTCTTCACTTTTTCGAACACAAGCGAGACGTAACCTTCCGGAACATTCGGCAGCGACTGAGAGGCGACTACACCACCTATTGCATAGACAGGTATTTTGTCGGCGAGATCGGCGGACGGATTGCGGGGCAGGTTTGGTACGGGTACTCCAACTCGGGAACCGGCGTCGCCAACTTCGGGGAGGTCTATACGGAGCCGGAGCACCGCAACAAGGGAGTCCTTACGGAACTCATGAAGGTCTTCGCCCAAAACTTCACCAACAGTCCCGCGCGAGCGGCGCTGTGCACCGCAGGCGCGGGCCAGGCGGCGGCCACCTACTGCAAGTTCGGGTTCCAGCCGGTTATTGCCGGCGCCGATCGCGGACCCCACATCCTGGTCAAGCAGAGGATCGCGGCGAACTTCTCGGAGTTTGAGAGGGCCTATTACACGCCGGGACAGGAAATCTCCGTCAGCATCGGGTCCATGAAGCACCGCCATGACATTGACACCCTTCTGCGGTTCTCGACCATCCTCCGCCGCGGCGCGGAGCACGGCGACCCGTTGAAATACTCCTCCGCGTCCGGCGCGAGCCTGGCCATGCGCGTCGGCATGGCCACGCACGTGGCCAACTATATGGACGCCTGTTTCCAGGCCGAGGATGGCCGCGGCATGGTAACCGTCGCCGCCACTGGAAAGGGCAATGTCGTGGGCTGGTCGTTCTTCCTCAATACCGGGTCGGAAATGGAACAGCAAAGCAAGGTGTTCGATTTTGAGCTGCACCCGACCTATGCCGGATCGGCCTCCACGCTAATTAAAGAATCGCTGCGGCTGGCCCGGGAGAACGGGGTGAAGCGCGCGTGTTCTTTCTGCCTGTCGGCCGATGCCGAGAAGATTGCCCTGCTGCGCGCGGCGGGCTTCCGTGAGGCGGCGAAGCTGCCGAACCACTGCCAGGTGGACGGCAGGACCTGTGATCTGGTTGTGCTCTGCTGTGAATAAGGTTTGTTGAGATACAAAAAGGAGAATGGCGATGCAACGAGTCCCGGCGAAAAAAGTTATTATCACGAAAGATGTCGAGAAAGATTCTCTATCCATGGCCCGCGCCGAGCGGCTGATGACCGGGATTGACGCGGAGGAGGTCGTGCGGGGTGTGGACGACGCGGCGCTCTGCCGAATCATCCAGGCGGATGGTCTCGACAAGGGCTGCGCGCGGCACGGCGTCAAGGGAAAGGTCGAGTCAACGATCTTCTTCGTGAAGGGCCGATTCACCGCCGCCGAGGAGGAAAAGGCGAAGCGCAAGGAGCAGTATCCCCCGCTTTTCGCCAACAGCGGCTATCGCTTCCACGGCTACGGCGGGTTCGACTGGCGCGACTCGGGGTCGCAGAAGTATCGAGAGACGACCGGCCTCGTCTGCCAGCCGGCCTATCAGCTCCACACGATCTTCGGCTGTCCCTTCCGGTGCGCCTATTGCAGCATGGGCCGGATCATCTGCATGAAGGTGAACTTGGAGGAGTTCGTCGGTCACTTCGACGAGTGGATGAAGGTTGATCCCAACCAGACGCTCTATCAGTTCGACAACGGCACCGACGTGGCCTGTTTCGAGCCGGAGTACGGCGCGGCGAAGCTCTTCGTCGAATACTTTGCAAAACGGAAGACGCAATACCTCGAACTTTACGTCGGCAAGAGCGACAACGTGGACTACCTGCTCGACCTCGACCATCGCGGCCACACCGTCCCCTGCTGGAGCGTGAGTTGCCAGACGCAGAGCACCGTCATCGAGCGCGGCACGGCGCCCATGCGCAAGCGCATTGACGCGGCGCGGAAGTGCCAGCTCGCCGGCTACCCGGTGCGCATCCGCTTCTCGCCGATGGTGCCGGTGAGGAACTGGCGGCAGGAGAACCGCGAGATGATCGAATACCTCTTCTCGCAGATCAATCCCGACGTAATCACCTTCGAGAGCATCCGCTTCATGAACCACGATCAGATGATCAAGGACTTCGGCGAGGAGAACCTCGCCCCCGAGTTTGTCGAGCAGATGCGGCGCGCCAAGGCCGACGAGAAGTCGCGCGGGTGCGAGGTGCCCGACGTGTATCGCGTCAAGATGTATGAATTCATCGTGAACGAGATCGAGCGCATCAGCCCGCGGACGCCCTACGCCTTTTGCCGCGAGAAGCGCGACGTCTGGGATATCTTCCAGGACGACTTTGTCCGCCATGGCCAGAATCCGGACAAGTACCTCTGCAACTGCGGCGGTCTCTGCACGCCGACGGTTCTCCAGGCCCCGGCCTTGTCGGCGTGATCGAGCAGAGATAGCCGGGAATCAGGGTATAAAGCGAGGAACTATTCCGTCCGGTCCTGCCAGTACCCCGGCTTCCTATGCAAATGCGCAACAGCAACTATGAGTATTTCGCCCGTGCGTATCTGATAGACAACGGCGGTAGGGGAATCGGTTGGTAATGCAACGCCGGGCGTTTGGGGAGAGAGCCGCCCACGCTCGCGGGAACTGAAGAATGCGTTGGATGGTCGCATAGACCTCTTCGGCAAATTCAAGGCCCAAACCAGTCTGTTGCTCCTCGTAATAGCCGATGGCTTCGTCGAGCTCCCTTTTGGCCTGCGGATGAAAGACGAAGTTCATTCCTTCAAGCGCTCCCGAATCTCCCTGAAGACATCCTCTCCGGGAATCGGTTTTGCGTCGCCCGAGTCAACCTCCGCGATGCGTCGCTCCGCCTCCTTGGCCCATAATGCGTCAATCTCGGGCTGGGTCGGGGCGTTCAGGCTTTGCAGGAGATGATCCACAAGAGCTATGCGTTGATCAGCAGGCAGAGAAAGAACGTCCTGTACGATCTTGTTGTCTGGCGCGGTCATGGCAGGTGGCTCCGTCCGAAATTCTGCTTCCAATTACTAATTCTATGATACACCGGCAACCCACATCCCGCAAGAATTATCCGATGTCTGACTCTGACATTTTCCCTTGACGAGCCGTGTCGCTGGGCATACCATACGCGGCATGGTTCGTGGTCTATGGCCGAATCGTTTACCATAAGGAGTAAGTGATATGGAAGACCTGGAATTTGATCACATTGGGATCGTGACAAACGAGAAGAAGGAAGGCGAAGTCTTCGTGGCGGCTACGAAGGTATGGGTGACGGACATGGCCGCCCATCCCTACAAGGTCGAGTGGCTCCGCTTCGAGCCGGACACGCAGGTGACCGGCCCGCTGCGCACCCAGCCGCACGTGGCCTTCCGCGTGAAAAAGAAAACCATCGAGCAGCACATGAAGGGCAAGAAAGTCGTCCTCGAACCCTTCTTCGCAAAAGAGAACCTTCGCGTCGGCTTCATCCAGACCGAGGACGGGGCCCTCGTCGAGTTCATGGAATACAAAGGCTGCACGTGCGGAAAGGGAAAGGGCAAGGGGAAGTCGAAATGACCTGAACCGTCATTCCCGCGAAAGCGGGAATCCAGGCCCCCGACAATTCGTGGATTCCCGCGTACGCGGGAATGACGAGCAGCCCCCTTGCCGCCGGCGGCCTACCGCTTCATCTTCTTGTAGTGCTCCGGCAGGTGCTGCCTGACCTGCTCCTCCATCTCCCGCTCGGAGATCGTCGTCGTCCGGTGGTGCACGTCGTACTGATCCATGACCCAGCGCGCGATCCTGTGAACCTTGGTCTTGCTGATGCGCTCGTCACCGTGAAGGCCGAGGAAATTGTTCACCCACAGGCAGACGCCGTCCACCCCGGACTTGTCGGTGATGGCCACGCGCGGGGGGACGTTCAGCAGCTTTACCGTGTCGAATATGTTGTAGATCCGCTCGTCCCGCGCCAGGCCGTCGGCGTGGATGCCGGCGCGTGTAAGATTGAAGTCCTTGCCGACGAAGGGGTAGTTGTCGGGCACATGCGCGCCGATGACCTCCTGGAAGTACTCGGAGATCTCCGTGATCACGGTGGTGTCCATGCCGTTCGCCGTCCCCTTGAGGGCGATGTATTCCATCACCGCACCCTCGAGCGGCGGGTTGCCGGTCCGCTCTCCGTAGCCGATCAGCGTGGCGTTGACCACATCGCACCCGTAGAGCCAAGCCGTGGCGCCGTTGATGTGGACCTTGTGGAAGTCGTTGTGCCCGTGCCACTCGATCCGGTTGGCCGGGACGCCGGCCTCGTGCCGGACCTTATGGATGAGCTTGGGGATGCTGCGGGGAAGCATGGCCCCCGGGTAGGAGACGCCGAAGCCCATCGTGTCGCACAGGCGGATCTTGGGTTTCAGGTTTTCGGGCGCCTGCTCGCCCAGATCCATCACCTGTTGGATGAAGGGCACGACGAAGCCGTCAATGTCGGCGCGGGTGACGTCCTCCAGGTGACACCGCACCCGCACGCCCGCGTCGAGCGCGGTCTTCACGATGCCGAGGTATTGGTCGAGAATCTTGCGCCGGTCCTTTCGGAGCTTGTAGAAGATGTGGTAGTCGGAGCAGGAAGACAGGACACCCGTTTCCTCGAGGCCCATTTTCTTGACCAGCTCGAAGTCTCCCTCATCGGCGCGGATCCAGCCCGTGATCTTGGGATACTCCCGGCCAAGCTCCTGGCACTTCTCCACCGCCTCGCGGTCCTTATCGCTGTAGAGAAAAAACTCCGTGTGGAGGATAACGCCGTTCGGCCCGCTCAACCTGGAGAGGAGTTCGTAGAGCGCCTGGATCTGATCCGGCGTGTAGGGCGGGCGGGCCTGCTGGCCGTCGCGGAAGGTCGTGTCGCTGATGCGAATATCGCGCTTCACCACGTCCTTCGGGTCGAACTCGATCACCTCACCGTCAACTTCCTCGTAAATTTTGCCGTCAAAGGGAATCCGCGGGACGGTGTCATAGGGGAAGATGTGTTCGTAGAGCTGCGGCGCATCTACTTCGACGATGTCTCGTGCTTTTCCCTCAGACATCAGGGGCCTCCTTCTAACGAAACCTCACCTCAAACCGACGAAGCAACATGACAAATGACGAATGACGAATCAATGCCCAAATGCCTCAATGACGAAAAAAACGGTTTTCGGCATTCGGGTATTGGCATTAGTCATTAGAGCTTCGTCATTCGTCATTCGTCATTCACAAACTTGACTCATTCGCCGCTGTTCTCGATCAAAGAAAATGTCTGCTGATTTGCAGCCGTCTCGGTCCTCGTTCTCACAGGCTCCTCAGAAACTCCACCGCCCGCCGAATGTCGCCAACCGGGTCCTTGCCCGTCTCCCGCTCGATGGCGAAGTAGCCGTCATAGCCCGCCCCCCTCAGCAGTTCGACATATCGCGGCCACTCCACCCACCCCGTGCCGAGGGGGACCTCCTGGCGCTGCCCGCCCTCGTGCACCAGCGCGTCCTTGGCATGGGTGTGGACGATATACTCGCCCAGGACCTTTACGCCCTCCGTCGGCTGATACTCGCGCATGGCCTTCTCTTTGTCGTACGGCCCCCCGGCGTCTTTCATATAACGCGCCGGCCACAGGATGAGGTTGGCCGGGTCGTAGTTCACACGAATCGTTTCGCTGCCCACCGTCTCGATCAGGCGCTTCACCACCGCCGGCGGCTCGGGACCTGTCTCGATGGCCAGACACGCACCGATCTTTTCACCCTCCTCGGCAAGCCGTTTGAAGGAATCCACAAACGCCTGCCACCGGGGATCGGCGGTCTGGTGCGGCATGATGCCCACATGGGCCTGCCAGATCGCCGGGCCGAGGTCCTTGCTCAACTGGAGGAGTCTCTTCCCCGCTGCCACATTCTCCGCCTGCTTGTCCTTCTCGCCCAGGTCCACATTACCGCCCCATGCGGAGATGGCGGAGATTTCCAGCCCCAGCGATTGCAGGTGCGCCGCGAGCTTCTTCCGGCCCGCGGCATCCAGCTTATCCGGCGCAAACGGCCCGGACGCGCTCAGGTGGATGGCCGGGACGCCCATATCCGCAACGACCTTCATCCCCTCGTACGGATCCATCTTCAGGTTGCCCAGCATGATCGCGATCTTGAGATCGGGCATCGGTACTATCTCCAAAGACAACGAAACCGTTGATTGCGTGAATGAGACCGACTCACAGTTGGCGGGGATTATGCACACTGGCGGCAGGGAAGTCAACAAAAAATGCAGGTCGGCGGGTAATGCCTTGGGGACGGGGAAGCATGTCCGCTCCTGAGAGTCATTCTGAGCGGAGCGAAGAATCTCAGCCTGACGGAAGGTCGAGATGCTTCGCTTCGCTCAGCATGACATATGCGATCTCCCCCGTCACAGAGCACTAACGACCGCGGCCCTACGGCTTCGCCTCCGGCGGCTCATTCTCCCGGCGCGGCAGCGGCGCCGGCGGGGGCTGCGGGGGCGACTCCGGCGGGAAAACAGGCGTGTGCCCCGCCCCCTTGCACGCCGCGCAATCCACCTTCTTCAGGCCCTTGCACCCCGCGCAGGGAGGACGAGTGTAGCCGCGTCCGTCGCAGGTGGCGCATTTATACGTCCCCTTCTTGCACTGCTTGCAGTCGAGCCGGCCGCCGATGCAATTCGGGCAGTCAATCGTCCCGTTCCCCCCGCACTCCGGACAGCCGTTCCACACGGCCTGGTTCACATACATGCCGCCGATCCACACCCACTGGTTGCCCCAGAAACCGCCCGCGCCCCGGCACGCCTGGCAGGTAAAGCCCCCCATGCCCTGGCACTGGCCGCAGACGAGGAACCCGCGCCCCGCGCAGACCTCGCAGTTCTTCTTGCCCTTGAGGCATTCCGCGCAGGCGACGCGCAGGTCTCCCGTTCCCTTGCAGATGCCGCACTTGTCCTTCCCCGTCCCGCCGCACTTGGGGCACAGGGTCGCCCAGGCGTCGTTGCGCATCACGTGGCCCAGTCTGCGGTGGGCCTCCTCATGGCCGGGGGCGATCTTTAGCGCCTTCTGGAAGCAGTCATTCGCCTCCGTGGGGAGCTTCCGGTCCAGGCACCACATCCCCAGCTCGTAGAGCGCCTCGGCGTCGCCGGGGGGCAGGGCGTCGAGCTTCGCCTTGTATTCCTCTCGCGGCGTGGCCTGCCTCTCGATGCGGAGCACCTCGTCCTTGGCGACGGTGGTCTTGATGCTGCCCATGCGGATAACAATACGGTCCCCCTCCTCCGTTGCCTTGCCTTCGAACTTACGACCGTCCTTGAGGAAGATCACATCGGCGGAAACCGGAGAGACGAGGAAAGCGGCGGCCAACGCGATGGCGATAGGGATGCTGCGGCGATTCATAGCGCCTCCTATGGGGTGTACGTTCCGGCCCTACCCTATTATCCATAAAAATTGGTTGCATGACAAGGGGCGACGGGGCGATTATTGTCTAATAAATTCACGGGTGTGTGGCCTTCCATTTGACAATCCGAGATCGAAGGTTATACTATCCCAAGCAATGTTCGTGGCGTCTCTGAACATCACACGAAAAAGCGGAAAAGAAAGACGGTAACCATGAAAAATCCTTTTTTGAAACCGGCAACGGCGCTCCTGTTTGTCGCCATGTCGCTTTGTTTTCTTTGTCAATGCACTCTGAAGCAGCGATTGAGCCTTGTTCTGAAGGATCGCCAGGTGAACGCAAAAGGCGCGGATATCACGATCAAGAACACTCGCATTTGGACGGGGGACCCGCAAAACCCGTGGGCAGCGGCCATGACTGTGCGTGGCGGCAAGGTTGCTGCCATGAACGCGGATCAACCTGCGGGAGAGGTCATGGACCTCGGCGGGCGGCTTGTGGTTCCCGGCATGTGGGATTGCCACACGCATCCTCAAGCGCCCTATGTGCTGTTCAGCCCCGAAGCGCCCACGCTGTTCGGCGCCAAGACATCGGGGGAAGTTCTTGACCGGCTGCGGAAATACGTGAAGGATCACCCCGAGGACAAGTTCCCCCGCCTGTTCGGGTGGATGGGTGACATTTTTCCGAAAGACGCAAAGCCTACGCGCCAGATGATTGATGCGGTGGTCTCGGACCGCCCGGTTTATCTGGTCCACCACGGCGGACATGCGCACTGGGTCAACACCACGGCGCTTGAGATGGCCAACGCCTTGGAAAAGGACCCGCCGGACATGCGCGGCGACGGCCACATCGAGCGCGACCCGAAGACCAGCCTCGCCACCGGCCATATGCAGGAAACCGAGTACGCCGCCACCCACGGCGTGATGCTCAACACGGTGAAACGGGTGAAGCCGTACACCTTCGAGGAACAGGTCCTGCTCCAGAGAGCGATTTTGGAGGAGTATCCCAAGGTGGGTGTGACCTCCATCTGGACGAAGGACGGCGACATTGACATCACGCGGGTGTACGAACGGATTCTCCGCAAAGACGCGCTTCCCGTCCGCGTCGTCCTGGACAACATGTACACGCCCTACTCCAACCTGGATGACATTCGGAAGTTCGCCGAGCGTGGAAAGGAACTCGCACAGTCGGATCTTCCGAAAGGCTTCCTGCGTGCGGATGTCGCCAAGCTGTTTATTGACCTGCCCATCAAGGGATGGAAATGGATGTTCGAACCGTACGCCGACGGCAGCGGCGGCGCGGGAAGACCCGCGTTTCCGATTGAGGACTTCCGCGCCCAGATGCGCGAAGCGGACCGTCTGGGACTGCAGATCAATATCAGCGTCTACGGCGACCGCGCGCTCCACGAATGTCTGAACATCCTGGAGGAAACCGCCCGGGCCAATCCGCCCCGAGAGAGGCGGCACATGATCGAACACGCTGAGTTCATCAAGGACGCCGACCTGCCTCGGTTCCGGCAACTCGGTGTCATTCCCAGTATGAACCCGAACGGTGTCTATCCCGACGAGGGGTTTCAGACCATGCTTCGCCAGGCCATGGGTGAAAAGAGGCTTGCCGAGGAATACCAGCGGTACAGCGACCTGCTGAAGGCCGGCGCACTCATGGTCAACGGGAGCGATTTTCCCCTCTTTCCGATGGACCCGCTGATCGGCATCAACCTCCTGGTCAACGGGACCGGCATTGACGGAAAACCCAAGGGCGGGCTATGGCCACAGAAGCAGATCACCATCGAGGAGGCGCTCCGCACCTATACCGTGAACCCAGCCTACGCAAACTTTGCCGAAAAGCGCCTCGGCATGCTTAGGGCCGGTTACGACGCGGACTTCGTGGTCCTATCGGAAGATATCCTCGCGCCCGATTTCGACAAGACCCGGCTCATGTGGGTCAAGGCCGCCATGACCGTTCTGAACGGCCATATCATGCATAAGGATTTTTCAGAGAACCGCAAAGTCATTGACTTCGCCAAGTGATAACGGGGCGGAATAGGGAGATATAAATCAGGCATTAGTCCTTCATGCGGTCAATCTCCTTGACCTCGCGCTCCTCGATTACGCGGTGAGGTGTGTCGAGAAGCGATCTTCCCATCCGGGCCGGAACGGTGATGATGCCTACGGCGCGACCTTCAAGGTATTCGGCTTTCTCGATCGGGGTCTTCTTCGGGCTAAACAGGTTGGCAAAGGTTTGGATCTGGAGGAGCCGTTTCAGCAGCGACACGACCTCGTCGCCGCGGAGCTTGAACCATTCCACCTCCTGGTTGTCGAGCGTGCCCACGTAGCGGCAGATGTCGATGGAGGACTTGCTCTCGATGCGGTCGGGGATGATGCCCGTGGACTCGCCCAGGCCGAAGCTGTCCACTAAGTCCACCCCGAAGACGTAGCGGATCTCCTTCGTGATGTTGTTGGTTTGCCCGCTCATGTAGGTGGAGCCGGGGTAGCGGAAGCGCATGGTGTTGGTGGCGACAGGTCCCTCGGTGACGGAGATGATGTCGGCGCGTTTGAAGTTCCATGTGGCTCGATGGAGATTCAGCCATGGGAAGATGCCCAGCATGTATTCGGGCGCGGCCTTGCCCAGGAGGAAGCCGTTGTCGATATACATCTTGGTTTTGCCCTGCATGCTGCGGACCATGTTGTAGGCGGTGAGGCCCTGCCACGAGCCCCGGCCGTCGAAACCCAGCTCGCCTTCGACGTAGAGGTTGTTGAACGTGTAGTTCATCAGCGGGCGCAGGTTGTCGTGGGCCTGGATGCGGTCGGTCCAGTAGCTGAGCGTGCTGGCCGGCAGGTCCGCGTTGAGGTCTGCATTCCACTCGAAATCGAGCATCCCCTCGTTCAGGATTCCCTTCAGCGTGAGGGCGAAGATGCCGTCCCGCAGGTGGGCGTGGGAGGAGACGTTCCTGATCTCGTAGCGCCGAATCGCCGGGTTGCGGTCCTGTTGATCGTCCACATCCAGCACGAAGGTCCCGATGACCACCTTTCCCTCGATCCTCGCGTTGCGGAGGAACCGGGCCAGCTTCTCCGGCAGACGTTCCGGGACCAGCGCCAGCTCCACCTTGTGTCGCTCCTCAGCAGGATACGGCTTGATCGGAGACAGGGTGATCGCGGGAACAAGGGGGCGGGCATCGAGGCGAGGCGACAGGATCAGCAACGATATCTCAGGACTCGGCTCTGTGTAGTCCTTCACCTCGAAATCAACCAGCGTCTTGCTGTCGTTGATGCGGAACCTGAAATCGTCCGCCGCAATGCGATCCTCGGTGTAATCAATCCTGCCGGACAGGTCCCAACAGTCCTTTTCATGCCGGATGGTCAGACGTTCGATTCCCACGCTCGATTCGGAGAGCGTCGCGTCCAACTCCGCCTCGGCCTGGCGATCATTGGCCCGAAGTCGGACCTTCCTGGCCACGAGTCGGCCCTTCGAGACGGCGATGTCCCCCTCGGCGGCATAGACGTCGCTGCCGTGCTCCAGGCGGGCGGAGTGGATCACGAACTCGTCGCCCCAAACTCCAACATGCAGGTCCGCCATCGCGCGCTTGCCCGCCGCTTTGTGCAGGAGCGTCTTATCCTTGTGGGTCACGACGGACAGGGCCACCGCGCTCGCGTCTATCCCGCCGGCAATACGCGGGGCGCGCGGTGAACCGGTGACGTTGAAGCGCATCTTCGCCGCGCCGGACGCCCGCAGGTTGTCGCGGATGACGCGGAGGTCAATGCCCTCCCGGTCGAGCAACGCGCCGAGCGCTCTGTCGGCAACCACATCCTCTACCGGCAGGTTTGCGAGCCATCGGCCCGTATCGAGTTCGGACTCCACCAGCAGGTCGAGGTCGGGCGTCTCTCCTACAACGATCCGACCGTTCACATCCGTCCTGCCCGCATCGGATTCAAGGGTAACGCCGGCCCGCACAGGGCTACCGCGCTCGGCCTGCGCGCGAAAGGCCAGTCGCAACGGTTCCGCCCGTTTCTTCAGAGGAACCTGCCGATAGTTAATCCCCACATCAGCCGTGTCCACTGAGCCGGTTGCCTCGACGTCGTCCAGATCGGCGGAAAAACGCAGCGTCGCGGTCATCGTTCCAGACGCCCGCAGGTCGTGCGGCAGACCCTTGGCGAGGTCGGCCATCTCCGGGGGGAGGTTCTTCATGTCCACCTGGGACATGGCCTGTCGCAACTCCGCCTCAATGATGGATTGCAGACGGTCCATGTTGGTCCTGGACTGCAGATCCATGGCAAGGCGGCTGCCGTCCTCCGTCCCGCCGGTCCCGGAGATCTCCACCGCCTCAGAGCGATACAGGAACCGCTCGACGGCGAATCGGCCCTCACGCAGGGAACAGTCCAGGCAAATCTCCGGCTCGTAGTGACGCGGCTTCAGCACGACGCCGCGATGCCGCCATTCCGAGTCGGCAATGTGGAGCTTGCTGTGGACGCGAAACACACCATCAGGCGACTCCTTCGCCGAACCGGTCATACGGATGGGGCCGCGGAGCGATACCGTCTCCGGCAGCAGCTCCAGGCCGTGCGCCCGGGCGGCCGGGACGAGCTTGTCCAGGTCCCCTCGCACGTCGAGCGCGAGGTCGGCCCTTGGATTGTCCCGCATGTTCAGAATCTTTCCCTGCATGCGCACCGAAGCCGAGTCGGTGGACATGGTCACGCTGTTCAGAATGGCTTCCGACTCGGTGAGACGAAGATCTACGTTCGCCTGCACCGGCGTGTCGGGCTTTCGGATGGTCTTGCCGTTGTGGTTCACGACCACGGTGTTCAGATCGAGCGCGCCCGAGAGGTTGAAGTCCGACGGAGTACCTTCGATCCTTGCCTCCATTGTGGCCGCGCCTGTCGCGCTCCACTTCGCGAGCGCCTTTCGCCAGGACGCTGGTAGCCTGGCCCACAGGGCGGCGGCGTCTGCATTGCCCGATACAGCCAGGTCCAGAATCGGCGTGTCCAGGGGCAAGCGGAGGGTTCCCTTTGCCCGCAAGGTCCCCACCGGCGTCTGAAGCGTCGTATTCTCCCCCACCGCCGCCATGCCGTCGTGCAGCGCCAGGTCCAGCGTTATGCGGCTGTCCTCGCCCGTTTTCTTCAGGACATCCTCACCGTTCTTAACCTCAACGGCGGAGAGATCCACCTCCCCCGCGATCTTGAGATTTGTCGTGGGGCCGGAGACGTGCAGCTTCGAGACGACCTGCCCCGTGGCCGCAGCGGCCGGCGCTCCCGGCGCAGCCTTGAGGAACTCGGCGACGTCCGCCGTGGTGTGGATGCGCAGATCGAGAGTCGGGTTATCTTCCGGCCCGCGAATCTGGCCGGTCACAACCGTCTCGCCGAGGGAGGACCTGACCTTGACGCTTCTCAGATCGAGCGCATCCTTCCCGCGGTGAACCAGGAACGTCAGGTCGTCCTTGCCTTCCCACCGCATCAGCCGCTTTTCGTTGTAGGTCACCGCCTCCGGCGGCACATCAATCGCGCCCTCGACGGTCACGTCGGATAACGGACCGGTCAGGTTCAGCCGCATCTTTGACTTGCCATGTATCTCCAGATCGGCCGGGATGGGGATGGCGAGGCCCGCGAGAAACTTGCGCAGCGCGTCGAGGTCGCCCTCCACATCCATGCCCACAGCAAGGTGGATCCGATGGTCTTCCGAGGCCGCCTTGCCCGCTACAGCGGCTCGGAGCGGGAGCGACTCAAAAACCAATTCTCGGATATGCAAGGCGTGCCCGGCCTCGCGGAAGGCGGTCAGTCGCCCGGCGGCATGGGCCTTCCCCGAGATTCCCGCCGCATCGAGGCGGAAGCTCATGGTGTACTCCAACGGCTCCCCCTGCACCCCCTGGGCCGCCATATCGAAACCGAACACCGAGAAGGCCGGCCGCCCGTCGGCGTTCAGGACCACCACGTCTGCGTTCTGGATGGACAGGTCCTCCACCGCCAGGCGAGCCATGATCTTCTCGGGGTCTGCGCCGCGACCGCCTGCGGACAGGGTCTCCAGGTCGGCGGCGGTGAGGCAGAAGCTCGGCTCGCGCAGCCGAAGCCGTTGGATAACCACCTGCCCCCGAAAGAGGGGCAGGAGCTTTACGTAGAGGGTAAAGCTGTCCGCTCGCATCATCGGCAGGCGCCCCTCGCCACTCTTGAAGACCACATCGCTAATCTTCACCCGCCCCAGGCGGGACAACTCGATGCGGCCGATCTCGACCTCCCGGTGGGCCTTCTCGCGCAGTGTGGCGACAATACGCTCCCGCACCCAATCCTCTGAGACGATCCACGCCGGTCGAAAGAGAAGCACGCATACGAAGCCTACAAGCAATACCAGCAGGACCCATAGGGCAAGAATAAACCTACGGCGCCGCCGGCGATGTTTCCGAGGGGGCTTGCCTGCTTGTGGAGAAGATTGGCCCATGCGAAATACCGAATGAGGACAGGGCGCTATTTCGTCTTGCCCTCGGTCAGAGGTTCGTTCATGCTGCCTGTTCGGTAGCCTTGCAGGTCGAGTGTGACATAGGTATATCCGATCTCCTTCAGCCTCGCCACAATATCCTCCCGCACGGCCGGGTCCATGAACCGGTCGAAGTCTCGGCACGGAAGCTCGATGCGCGCGATTGATCCATGATGCCGCACCCGGAACTGCCGGAAGCCATGCCTCCTAAGCGCATCCTCCGCCTGTTCCACCTTATGAAGCACATCCGGGGTCAGCGGGGTCCCGTAGGGGATGCGCGTCGCCAGACAGGCGTAGGCCGGCCGGTCCCACGTGGGCAGGCCGAGCGCCCTCGACAGCTCACGCACGTCCTGCTTGCGCAGCCCCGCCTCCAGCAAGGGGCTGCGGATGCCCAGTTCCTCGGTGGCTTTCATGCCCGGGCGGAAGTCCCCGAGGTCGTCCACGTTCGATCCATCCACCACATGAGCCAGTCCCAGGCTCTCGGCCATTTCCTTGAGCCGTTGGAAGCGCTCCTTCTTGCAGTGGTAGCACCGCTCCGGCGGATTGGTTCGGAAATTCTCGATGGACAATTCCTGCGTCTCGACCACGCGGTGGGGGATGCCGTACTTCGTGCAGAACTCCTCCGCTTCCTTCCGCTCAAAGGCCGGGCAGGTGGGCGAGGTCGCCGTCACCGCCAGCATCCGATCTCCGAGCACGTCATGGGCCGCCTTCGCCAGCAGGCTGCTGTCCACCCCGCCGGAATAGGCCACGAGGATGCTTCCAAGATCGTGAAGGATCGTCTTAAGCCGCTCCAACCGCTTGTCTTCTGGCATGTCGTAAGTCGCTTTGACTGCCGATAGTTACGTAGTGATTGATTCTACCGCAAGTCAGGCGGGCAGTCAAGGCAATTCGACCGCTCGATGTGCGAGGACAGACAACTACCGATCTGCGGGCGGCGGATCTGTCGCGGGAATCGGGGCGCGCGGTTCCTGTGAGAAGGGCGTGTCACCGCGGAGCCGGAGCATGATATCCGCTACGATCCTGGGATCGCCTCCGCACTGGATGTGGGCGAGCTCGAGCGGCCGGTTCGGCACCCACCACGGGTGCTGCGGCGAGGGGGCAGCGTTCTTCGCGCCGACGATCGAATCCTCCAGCCGGACGTATGGGATAATCTCATAGCCGGCGTGTTCAAGGGCCTTGTCCAACATCCTGAGGAAATCTGATCCGCGTCGCATGCCTTGGACCAGTGGGTCGAGGGTGGGCAGCTTTGCCGACCTCGCCCCGCGGTGGGGAGTGGAGATGGTAAAGAGCCGGGCTATGCGGAGGCGGCGGCAACCGGGCATCTCCATGGCGGCATAGCGCGCAACCAACCCGCCCATCGAGACTGCCACGACGTCCACCTCGGTGGTCCAGACGGGATCGGTCGATGGAAAGGCTTTGTCCACGGCGGCAACGACCTTCCGCCGACATTTGTCATACGATTGATCCAGGAAGAACGATACGCTGATGATCCGGTCGGGCTCAAACGCCGGCCGGAACACGCCCTTGAGATGGCTTGTGGTAATCCCTGGCTCGAACCAGCCATTCAGGATGACAATCGGTCGCGCCAACTCCGTAGGTCTGGCCTGCATCTCTCTGATGCGGCTCCGCGCCGACTCGACATCGACGGGGAAGGCGGGATTCGTCGGTCGCACGGCACAGCCGGAGGCGAGAAGACCGATGACCGCAGTTATGGGAAGGCGCCATTCTCTGATTAACGCTGTCATTCGCCCTCATCCCATGCTTGGCTTGTGCTCGGCTGCGTTCATCTTCAGCATCTCCATCCTACCGGGGGGTGAATCAAATGGCAATTGCATTTTTGCGTTTTACCTCATGGGCGTGGTTGACCCGGCTTTCCGCTTGCGGTATAGTGCATCAATCAAACAGAATCCGTTTGGAGGAGGAAGACGATGAAGTACGGCATTCGGAATAACTCGCTGAAGATGGAATGGGACGAGTCGTACGCTGTGGCGGCGGAGATCGGCTTCGACGGCGTCGAAATCTGCACGACGAAGGAGGAGCACATGCCGCGCGTGTTCAATCCGGCCCCGCGGCAGAAGTCGAAGGAACTCGCCAAGGCCGCGGGCGTCGAGACGTGCGCCATCAGCTACGGCTACATCCGCCAGACGAGCTTCATTGACCCGAACGCCGAGACCCGAAAAAAGGGCGTCGAGAACATGAAGCGGATGATCGCCGTGGCGAAGGACATGGGCTGCTTCGGCATCCTCTGCCCCACCTTCGACCGCGATAAGATTGACATTGACGAGGATGAGACGAAACGCTTTGTCGAGTGCTACAGGCAGTGCGCGCCCACGGCGGAGCGGGAGAAGATATACCTCGCCATCGAGACGAGTTTCTCCGTCGAGCTGCTGCAAGAGATCGTCGGGGCGGTCGGCTCACCGTATGTCAAGGTCTATCAGGACGTAAGCAACGCCCTCTTCTACGGCCACGACACGGTGGACATGCTCAATCGCCTCGGCGGCGACATCTGCATGATCCACATCAAGGAGACGGACAGCAAACCCCTCGGCGAGGGTGACGTGGATTGGGACGGCACGCTCCGGGCCATCCGCGACATGGGCTACGACGACTGGCTCGTCTTCGAGACCGGCCCCGGCGACGACCCCGTCGCCATGGCGAAGCGCAACCTCGAATGGCTCAAGGAGCGGATGGCGTAGTCCAACCGCCGAGGCGCGGAGAGCGCAGAGGACGGCAGGCCCTACATTTAGTTCTGTCCGCTCACGCGGATCATCTTCATCGTCAGCCGCGGCAGTTTGAGGGTGATCGTCCCGTTCGGGATAGGGACCGGCACCTTCGTCAGCGCATCCTGTCCCTGCAGATTGGCCGGGAGCTTCAGGTTCGTCGCATGGAGATCAACCTTTGCGTCCACCGTTTCCCCACCGAGGTTGGACACGACCAGCAGCGCGCCCTCCGGCCCGCGATTGTAGATGCTCACCTTCACGCTCGCCGGCGAGGTAGAGACATATTCCCCGTTCCGCCAATAAGGCAGCCACTCGGCCTTCGACGCGCCGAAATCGGTCCAGACATTCCATATCCTGGAAATATCCTCAAGCGCAGGCCCCACACCGCCGGGCCGGACGGGCACGTCGTGGAGCATCGTGAACGCAAGCCCCTCATCAATCGTATAAGGGTGCGGCGGGTAAACGAGGAACTCGCACGGCAACCCGAAGTTGCGGCCCATGAACTCCGCGCGGAAGGCGTCCAACGGGATGACGCTCGCCGGGTCCTCCGCATCCGGCAGGCTGCCCAACTGCTCGCCGTCCCAGTAGCTCGATGTGAAGGCGAGCGTCGGCGTGGTGCAGCAGGTGGACTGGTGGGCGCTGACAAGGCCCTTGCGCTGGACGGTGCACAGGTTGTAGATGCGCTTCATCAGGTTGCGCACGGCAAAGATGGGATACGTCGGCTGGCGCTTGCCGTTCTTGTCGAGGTAGCTGCAGCCGTGGAGGTAGTTCTGGCAGCCCCACGGCTCAATCGTTCCATCGAGGTACACCCCATCAATGTCGTACGTCTTGAGGACGTGCTCGATCCCGTCGGCGAGGAAGTCCTGCCAGGGGCTGTTGTAGCAGCAGGTGTAGGCGCGCTGTTCGGGCGAACGATGGTAGCCGCCCTTGGGGTTTACCTGTGTGCCCGGAAGTTTGGTGAGGCAATCCTCGCTGTAGATCGGCCATTCGGGGGCGATGTTGGAGATCTCGTAGCCGAAGTAGAGGAGGAGTTTGATGCCGCGCTTGTGGCACTCGGAGACGAGTTTTTTCAGATCGTCTTTGTGAGTGGTCTCCGTGTAGTTCTGGATGTCGGTCCAATGCTCGTGGAAGACGAGTGTCTTGACGCCGAGTTCGGCCGCGCGATCCAGGGCTGTCGCCGCCGGGCCGGTCTCGTGGAGGACGAGGCCCTTGCCGAATTTCGCGTTTTCGAAAATCGCCTTGCCCTCCACCTCCCCGCCGTGCGCTCCGTCGAAGTGGTCGAGGAGGAGCGTGTGGTCATCCTTCGCCGGTGGCTTCGTCAGGTCGAAGGAGTCTCTCGGAATATCGGAGATGCGGATTTCATCCACAAGGAAATCGCACTGGCCGCCGCCGAGGGCCAGCGACGCGCTCTCGATATTGCCCTTCATCAGACCGGCGTACTTCCGCGAGGCGACTAACTTGCCGTCCGCGTAGATGCGCATCTCATCGCCCCAGGTGAGCGCAATGTGGTGGAACTCGCCCTTCTTCCAGTCCGCCTTGGACCCAAGGATGATGGGATAGTTTGATCCCTCCTTGGCGTAGGCGCGCATGCCGCGGTCGTCGATGTTCCAGTAGAAGCCGAACTGACGCTCCCCCTCCATCTGCAGAAGGAAGAAGTTCCGGTTTAACTGGCCGCGCGCGGAGGGATTGGCGATCGGCTCGTTCGGGTCGAAGTCCACGCGCACCCAGGCCTCGAACGTTCCCCGGTCCGTGCGGATATGTCCCTGGACGGGGTAGGTGAGGCGGTGCGAGAAATGGACCACGCGCTCGCTCATGCCATACCCCGCGCCGTGGCAGATGCGCCACTCCCGCCAGTCCGGGGGGATCGGCTTGACCGGCGTGGCCTGCAGGCCGATGGTGTAATACCTTGGTTGATCTATAGTTATGGGTTCGGAGATGACATGAACTCGGAGGACCGCCGTCTCGCCCTCGCGGATGATTTCGATGACCTCCTCCGGCTTCTTGTGCGACCAGTTCTCGTCGCTCTCGGCGAACCAAGCCAGCCCGCCCTCCTCCTTGCCGACCCAGACAAGGGGCTTGAAGGGGATCTTCAGCCCGTCGGCGGGGATTGCGTTGGAGTTATAGGTGCTCCCCCATCGGCCCGGCCAGAAGTGGTAGAGCGTGGCCCAGTCCTTCTTGAGGGGGATGTCCATCGTCAGATCGTCAAGCGTCTGCTCGCCTTTGGGGATCAACTCCATGTCCATGCGGATCATGCCGTCGTACTCGATGCGCGTGTCGCCCTTCAGGATCAGGGCGTCGGACGTCAGCCTCGACGAGAGGACCACGCGCGAGTCCGATGCGTCCTCCACCTCGATCATGTCGCTTTGCCAGACGATTTCTTTTTCGCCGATCCGCCCGCGAAGGCGGATGGGGCCGGCGAGGATGGATTCGCCCTGGGTGGTGATCTCCGAGGGCCACGGCTCGGCGGCGAATTTGTAGTTCCGCTCCCAGCAGTGCACGGTCCCGCCGTGGAGCTGCATCGGCGTCCAGGGGGGCATGACCTCGTCGGTCACGCCGGCCCGCGAGCCGAGCCACGTCGGTTTCTCTTGTCGCGTGAAGCTCATGGTCGTCCTCCCGATCTCCTTGGACTTGGCGTCCCACAGGCGCACGAGGATTTCATGCTCGCCGACGGCGCAGTGCGATATGTCCAGGACCACGGTCGCGCGGGCGTCCTGCTTGAACCCGGCAACCTCCCGGACGAGGACGCGGTCGCCCGGGGCCAGGATGTCGGCGGTGGCCCTGAGCTGCGCAGGCGGCAGCTTGGCGCCGCGGGCGTCGAGCTCCAGGGCGATCCGCCCGCTCAACTGCATCTGAATCATGTGCGCGCTGATCGCAGGGAGGATGGTGAATGGCAGTTCTGTCCGGTGGATGACTGCGCCACCCTTCGCCTTGACTTCGATCTGCATCGAATAGGTTCCGGGATCTTTTACATCAAAGTCGTGACGAAGATCAACGGTCCCTTTGCCAGGGACGGACGATGCCCCTTTCTTCTCGGACAGCGTCTTCTTGTCGCTGACAATTTTCAGAGCGAACTCCACGTCGGACTTGTCCTGCTCCGGGGCGCAAATCTGGATAGTCGGACCGACCTTCCCGTTCGCCACATCGCCGACTGCCGTAAGGCGGACGGCGGTCCCGCCGCGCACGAACCGGACGGCGCCGAAGCGCTCCGGGTTGTGCAGCGTGCCGTCCGGCCACGACCAGGCGCTGATCTCGCGTCCGCCGGCGACGGCGTCGCGAGCCAGGTTGATCCGCCACTCCGCGCCGTCCTGGGGCCCAGTAACGGCGAGGGAGAAAAAGGGGATGGCCAGCTCGGCCTCCCAGCGTCCGTTCTGGACCGAGGCGGCGTACTTCCATTGGGTGTTCCATTTCGGGTTCTGGCCCTTCGAGTCCCAGGTCGCGCCGATGCTGTTGCCGATGAATTGAAAATAGTCGCCGGTCGCAGGTTTGGGCTGGAGGAACAACTCCACGGCGTCGTCCTCCCAGACGGCGCCGTCAAGGGTCTTCACCGCGGCCTTGGGCTTGGCCGTTGTTTGACACTGAAAGGCGACGTAGAGGTTCTGCTCATCAAATCCGAGGAGGCAGAGGGTGGCTCGGCTCGCCGCATGGCCATTGTCAATTCGGCAAAAGGCGCACGTGGCAGCGGCCCGGTCCCATTCGCCCGCAGCGATTTTTCCGTCAAGGACGGGGGGAGCGCCAAGTTTCGTGACGGTGACGAGCGGGAGGTCGGTCGGCCCGTCGGCCGCCGGGCATAGCGCCGCCGCCAGCGCGAGGAGGAAGGTCAGAACAATCGGGACGTGGAATCGGCGTTTCCTCTGTGCCATGATCCGTTCCTCCTACTTCGTTTTGGAAATCTTGTCAAACGGAAGCGTCGCCAGGAGCAATGCGATGCGGCAGGCGTTCAGGTAGTCGGGCAGGTTCAGTCGTTCATGCTTCGTGTGCGGGTTGCAGGTTCCCGTGCCGAGCGTGACGGTGGGGATGCCGTACTCGTTGAGCCAGCAGGCGTCGAGGCCGCCGTTCTGGACCTTCGGGCCGGGTTTGAGTCCCGCGGCCCGGACCGCCTGTGCTGCCGCGGCGACGGCGGGAGATGTGGGGGGAAGATGGAAGGCGTTGTAGGCCCGATGCACGTCGAAGCGCGCCGTCCCGGTTTCCCCGTCAATGTTTTTGACCGCCTTGGCGGCCGTCCGGAAGGCGACCTTGTAGGCATGGGTGATCTTGTTGAGGAATTTCGGGTTGTGGCTCCGCGTTTCAGCGTCCATACGCAACGACCCCATGACGATGTTGCTGCCGACGCCGCCCTCGACGGTCCCGATGTTGGCCGTTCCCTCGTAATCACCGTGTTTGATCTTCCCGATCCATCCCTTCTTGCGCAGGGCGCTGACGGCGACGGCAGCGATCTCAATCGCCGACACGCCCTTCTCCGGGGCCGTTCCGGCATGGGCTTCTCTGCCGTGGATGGTAATTGTAAACTTGTCGGAGCTGGGCGCAGCGATGACCAGCTTTTCAGGTTCGTGGCTGTCAAAGGAAAAACCCATCTCGACGTTGCGGAGCCTCATCTGGTCCACGCACCGCGCCCCCCATGTGCCGCCTTCTTCCCGCACGGTGAAGAGGAAGGTCAAGGGGGGATGATCGGTCCCGCTTTCGAGGAGGGCCTCTGCCGTGGCGACAAGCACAGCCACGCCGCTGCGGTCGTCGGCGCCGAGGGCCGTCGCGCCGTTAGATGTGATCCAGGTCCCCTGCACCCTCGGCCTTGCGCCGACGGCAAGGGCCACCGTGTCCATATGGGCCGCCAGCATACGCGACCGTCCCTCGCCGGGCAGGTGGACGAAAAGGTTGCCCGTTTCCGTAGGATCGGGTATCCGCTCGTTGGCGTCGTCGAAGGCGATGTCCGATTCGTCCGCGCCTGCTTCGATGAGAATCTCCCGAACTCTCATGGCTACGGCCCTTTCGCGGCCCGACGGCCCCTCGATCTTCAGGAGATCCAGCAGGATTTCCTTGCAGCGCGTCTCATCAATCAGGCCAAGGATCTTTTCCACGGTCTCAGCTACTCCCTCCGCTTCGCGGCGGTCTTGATTTTCTTCGCCAGATTGTTTCGGTCGCGCGGATACTTGTCTGCCACGTTGTTCTTCCGGTGGATGTCTTCCGCGAGGTTATAGAGCGCAGCGTCATTGGTCTCCGTGTTCACGAGGTAGAGCCAATCGTCCTTCCATGCGGAGACCATCGCCCCGTAGGCCGTCACGAGATGATCGCGAAATTCGCCGGACTTCGACCCGACGGCCCCCCAGACGTCCTCTCCCTCGATGTCGGGCTTCGGCGCCACACCCATGAGGGAGAACATCGTGGCGACGATGTCAATGTTGTAAAGCCAGCCGCCGAAGCGCTTGCCCGCGTTCTCGCCTTTCGGGTGGCGGATGAGGCACGGGACGGGATTGAGCGCCGGGCCGGTGTCCTGCATCGGCATCCCGTAGTGGCCGAACTCCCCGATGATCTTGCCGTGGTCGGAGATGAGGATGATGAGCGTCTTCTCCCGGAGGCCGAGGCGGTCCACCGCCTTGAGCAGCTCGCCGACCCAGTGGTCCACCATCGTCACCGCCGCGGCGTAGCGGGCGCGGATGTGGTGGTGCTCCTCGTCGGTGAGCTCGCTGCGCTTGTAGATGTTGCCGTAGATGAGTTTCGGCCCTCGCCAGCCGGCGTCGTAGAAGTCAATGTATTTCTGCGGGGCCTCGAACGGCTCGTGCGGGTCGAAGCTGTCCACGTAGAGGAAGAACTTCTCGTGCGTGTGGTTGCGGTCAAGCCATTCGATGGCCGTGCGGAAGGTGCGTGCGGCCTGGAACTCGTCGTCGTTGGCGCGATAGAACTGATTCTTCAGGTACTGGCTCAGGACGCGCATCCGCCGCGGTTCCAGCTTCGCGCCGGGCTTGAGGAACTTCTCGATGTATCCCTCGGGCAAGGGTTGGGAATGCCACTGATCGTATTCCTGCCCGCGCACCCATTGGTAGCTCTGGAACCCGCGATGGAAGTTCATGCCGGGTTTCATGATGTGATACGTGTCGGCGACGATGGCGGTGACGTAGCCCTGCTCGCTCAGGTATTCGGCCACGGTCACGTCCTCTTCGAGAAGCGGACGCCATCCGGGGAAGCGCACCGTGTCCCCTTTGGGCGCGGGCGGTTCCTGGAACGGATAGATGCGCCTGCCCGTGAAGAACGCCCGGCGGCAGGGGATTGTCGGCAAGGATTCCGAGCGCGCGCGGTCGAACAGGACGCTCTCCTGGGCGAGCTTGTCAATGCTGGGGGTATGAACGTGGAATCCCGGCGCGGTGTCGTCCACCGTCCCCTCAGGCCGATAGCAATGGACATGATCCTGGCGAAGGCTGTCAATGGTGATCCAGATGCAATTCATTTCTTCTCCTACTCCTACTCGTAATCCTACTCTAAAATCAACGTGGATTACGATGACGACTACAAGTCGCTGATCAGAAACTGTTTCACGTGGTTGCGCGACATGAGGATGCACTGCCGCCGCAGCGCGCCTTGGTGTCCCCACAGTTTGCCATGTGGCTCGACGGACATCACGCCCCGATAGTTGTGTTGGTAGAGCAGAGCGATCAACTTGCCCCACTGGATATCCCCCATGCCCGCGGGCGGCAGCTCGATCAGCTCCTTGCCGATCAGGATCTGGTCCTTGATGTGCACGTGGAAGAACCGGTCGGCATACTTGTGGACGAAGGGCGTCCAGTCGCCGCCGCGGAAGGTCGGGTTGGCCGGATCGAACTTGATGCCGACCTCGGGCAGGCCGTCGAGCAGGCGGTCCGTCCCCTTCGGCACGTCGAGGACGTTGTTGCCGTGGCCGAGATAGAGAGCGATCTTGACGCCTTTCTCTGTCGCCTCCTTGCAGATGGGTTTGAACATCTTGATGAACTGGTCCTGCGCCTCGGCGATGGGCTGGTCCTTGAGGACGGACCCGCCGGTCACGACGACGGGACACTCCATGTCCGCGGCATAGTTGATGGCGGTCTGGAGCTGCTTCACATGGGCCTTGCCTTTGTCGGGATCGAGGTATTCCCGCCGCCAGACGCCGATGGCGCAGATGGACAGGTTGTGTTTCTTCAGCGTGGCGCGGAGGGCCTCCTTCTGCGCGACCTGCTTCTCGCCGAATTCGTCATAGACGAACTCCAACCAGTAGAAGCCGTGCTGCTCGGCGAAGGTCGCTTCGTCTTCGGAGAGTGTTCCGTGTTCGGGGACGATGTAGCCGATTCTCATGCGCTGTTCTCCTCCTCTCGCTCGTGGGGTAAGCAGTAATTCGCCAGAAGATTTTCCCAGTTTTCCGTGGCGGAATCAAGCGGGTTGTCGCATAATGATCCCTGGCCGGATGAATCCACTGTTTATGCAGGAGGAATAAGATGGAAGTGAAACCATGCTCGCCGTACGCCTCGAAGGTCTGCGAAACTCAACTGGTGAAGATGCCCGACGGCAAGTCGGCGTTCAAGGTCTATTTTGTGGACATCACAGGCCGCGACAAGCCGGAGCGATACGAATGGGGCGCGTCGGGGATGTCGAAGGACGATTTCCTGAAGCGCATAAAGGCCAGCGGCGCGGAGGGGATCGGGTTCATCACCGCTTTCCCGCACATCACGAAAATGTTTACCTTCGGTCCCAGCCCGGAGACGAACCTCTATACGAATGCCTTCAAGACGCCTGACCTGTCCCGGCTCGATCTCAACTATTCGGGCAGCACGGAGGTCGCCTGCGCCGCGGAGATGGCCATCGGCGCGGCAGAGTTCGAGATGTGGCTGAGGGCGGAATCGGTTGAGGACTACCTCGCCCGCTTCGCCGCCGCCGGCGCGACGGCGTTCAAGAACCACGCGAAGCTGCGGGCCTACTGGACGGGATGAGTAGAGGCTTGGCAACTGTCTTGATCTTGATGCCTTTCAATGTCATAATTGAAGCATCAGCATGCTATATCTGCAGATGGGAGGCTGGCTATGGACAACTTGCTTGATCGGATCGTAAGCAATCCAGATGTTCTCGGCGGGAAACCCATTATTCGCGGCACGCGCTTGACGGTGGAACGGGTGTTGTCTCTGCTGGAGGCCGGGGTGGGTGAGAAGGAGATTCTGGCGGACTTTCCCATGCTCACCTCGGAAGACATCCGTGCCTGCATCGCTTACGCGCGCCATGTCGTGGCCGAGGAAGACGTGTTTCCTGTTGCTACGGCGTCAAGGGATGAAGAAGCTTGAGATTCATCGTCGATGTCAACGTTGGACGGCGCATCGCAAATTTCCTCGTTCAAGAAGGACATGACGCGGTCTGGGTCGGGGACCTTGGCCAGGAATTGCCGGACACGGCCATACTCGAGATGGGGTTTCGCGACCGGCGGGTTATCCTCACGATCGACAAAGACTTCGAGAACCTGGCCTTTCGCCGCCGGTTGCCCTTCTTCGCGATTGTCCGTCTTCCAAGTGAGCCATATCCGCAGACTCGATCCCGCCTGACGGACCTGCTGCGGGAGCATGCCAACGATATATCTCCGGGAAATGTGGTGTGCGTGACAAGCGCAGGCGTCCGCGTACGACATGGCTCCTCAAAAGACAAGCATAAAGGCGCGAAATGAAAAACGAAACCCTTGCTGTTCCCGTCATTCTTCTCTTGTCGGCCCTGTGCTATGCAGCCGAGTTCAAAGAGCGCCCTACCAGCGTCCCCTTCACCTACATCCTCGACTACGGCGGCGACCACCTTAACAATCCCGAGTACATCGAGCAGGTCAGGAAGGGCCCGCCGCACATCATGCACCTCGGCACGGACACCCCCTCCCACAGCTACTTCGGCGCGGCCTTCAAGTGGGAGCGGCTCCGGGCACAGTTGAAGGGTGAAGCCGTCCCCAAGCCCGACTACGCCGCCGAGTACCGCGACCGCGTCGTCGCACTGACCAAACTGGCGAAGGACCTGCACGAGGCGGGGTGCAAGCTCGTCACGCCTTATGTCTGCATGATGACCTATGGCGGCGACCACGAGAAGCGCACCGGCTTCTGGGAGATGTTCGACCACTGGGACATCTACCAGGAGTTCGGCATCGGCCCCAGGCCGCCGACCGATCCCTTCGAGTGGAACCAGAAACTCTTCGACGGCAAACCGAAATACTTTTACACCCACGACCACCCGCCGTACAAGCCGATGTTCCGCTACTCCGCCTGCATCAACCATCCGTCCTGGAAGCAATACATGTTCTGGGTGATCCGCGAGACGGCGCGGTGCGGGTTCGACGGGGTGTTTGTGGACAATGGGAACTCCCTCCGGTGCTACTGCGACGGATGCCAGAAACTCTTCGGCGAATACCTGGCGAAGAAATACGGCCCTGCGACGGCAAAGGAACTCTTCGGCAACAACCCAAAGCTCGGCCAGAGCGGCGACGGACTCCGATGGGCCGAGACGGGGATGTTCTGGGACGAGAGCATGCATCGGTTCTACACGGAGATCAGGCGAGAGGGAGAAAAGGTTCGCGGCAGCTTTTTCGTGTTCCCGAACGGACTGCACCGGCGCCCGCAGGTGGCGCTCATCGCCGACCGCGACTGCGACCTGGTGATGGACGAGAACTCTGTCGGGACGTGCGGCACGCACCCCGGCTCGGCGCGGGAGGAGATCATTGACGGCATCGGCGTGACGCACATAAACACGAACATCTTCGCCCACCGCCATGCCGCGGCGTGTTCGCAGCGCGTCCGGTCCGCTCTGCTGACGCGGCCCGGCTACCCAAAGAGCCTGCCGGAGTTGATGATGAACGCGGACGTCGGGGCGCTCGGCCTCGCCGAGGCGGCGGCCTTCAGCGGCGGAGGGACGTTCCTGCATCGGCCCAGCAAGGATGACCCCTTCCTCGCGCAGGTCCGCGACGACTACAATCGCTTCTTCGACTCGCGCCGCGACCTACACGAGGGGTACTTCAACTACGGCCAGGTCGCCGTCGCCTGCTTCGCCACGCAACGTTACTACAATGACAAGGACCAGGCCCGCATAGCCGGGTTCATCCTTGAGGGGTTGATGAAAAGGCATGTCCTCGCCGACCCGGTGACGGAGGCGATCTTCCGCCCGGAAATTCTCGTCAAGTATCGTGTGCTCATCATGCCGGAGATCGAATATCTCTCGGACGACGAGGTGAATGTCGTCCGGGCCTACCTGAACGCCGGCGGGCGCGTGATGGCGTCCGGCAACGTGGGAAAGTACGACCTCTTGATGCGCGAGCATGCGGAGCTGCCCTTCGAGCAATATGCCGTATCCCGCGTGGCCGATGAAATCGTCAAGACCACGATGACATACCAACCGGTCGAGGTCGTTCCCGACAAGGCGGAGTTCGCCCCCATCCGCATGGCGTGCTACACCAACTTCCGCGAGAAGCCGGAGCGGATCGTCCTGCACCTGGTCAACTATGGGGTCCGGCTCGGCAAGGACGCCTTGCCCGCGGCGGAGATCAAGGAGATCCCCGTCTCGGTTCCGCTGCCGCGGGAAACACGGGTCACGTCCGTGCGATACTCGCGTCCCGGGCAGGAGGATGTGACGCTGCCCGTGACCGTCGAGAAGGACGTCGTTCGCTTCACCGTCCCGTCGCTTCGCATATACGGTGTGTGTTCGTTCCAGGTCGAACGAGGAGCGGAGGAGAAGAAATGACCCGAGGATTTCTTTTGCTCATGGCTGTTGTCATTGCGGCGGGCATGGGCTATGCCGGGGATAAGCCAGCGGCGTTCGAGTCCGTCTTCCGCCACGAGCACTTCTTCCTCGTCTGGAACGACGGCAAGGAATCTCCCAAGTTTACTCTTGTCTCAAAGCAGTTCGGCAAGTACCCCGACGGCCTTACCTACCAGGTGATAGACGCCGAGAGCAAGGTCCTGGCCGAAGGGCAGATTCCCTACGATGCGAAGCGCGACGTCTCGCAGCTTCCCCTCTCGCCCAAATACCTCGTCGCCGCCGATCCAGGAATGAATGGGATGACGCTGGCGACCGACCGTCCATACGGCATCGTCGGCGGCAAGCTGCACCCGCTCGGCCTGAACCACCCGATCGGTCGGTTGTTCCTCTACGTCCCGGCCGATTGCGCGGAATTCACCATTGTGGCGTCGTCCGCCTCGCCCCGGGAAGGCGGATGGGTCAAGGTCCTCCGCCCGGACGGTCAACTCGCCGGCGAGGCCGAAGGGGAGATGGACAATGACACCCTCATCAAGATCGCTGTTGCGGAAGACGACCGAGGGAAGGTCTGGGCCGTCGAGTTCGACAAGCCCAAGACCGAGGGCGTCGGTCTGGACGACCTGAATCTATGCGTCGAAGGAAAGCTCGCGCCGCTTTTTATCCCCAAGAAGGAGTGGGCGGAGCGATACGGAAAAACTGTGAAGGTTGGAGAGAAATGATGCTGCCAAAGGATCGTGTGCTTGCCGCGTTTGAACATCGCCCCTACGATAAGGTCCCCCACTACCAAGGCGGCTTGTCCTCAAGGATCGGCTCGGAAGTCCTCGGCCGGCCCGACGCCCACTGCGGCGGCGGCATCCAGCAGTGGCGCGAGTCGGTCGCCCTCTGGAACGGCCCGGACGCGCATCGGGAATACGTCGAGCGATGCAAGCAAGACGCCATGGACATCATCCGCAAGCTCGACCTCGACTTCGTCCGACCGAGTTACTGGCGCATGGGCGAGAAGCCGACCGAGCGGCTCGACGAGTTCACCTTCGTTTACGGCGACCGATCGAAGGGCGCCTACCGCATCATGCGCGTTGGTCCGGAGACAGAACTGTATCAGATTGTCGAGCAGCAGCCGCCCAAGGGCGAGACGACCGTCGAGGCCATTGAAAAGAGCATCGAGGCGTCCGAAAGGGCGCTTACCAACTACACCGTCGGCGACAACGCCTTCGCCGACAACCGCGAGGCGATGAAGGTCTTCGGCCATGAACGCGCAGTCCCCGGCGGCGGCGTGGGGCTGGGCATCCCCTACAAGGACCCGATCTGGCTCGAACTGATCGCCCTGCGGCCCGACCTGGTCGGCCGCTATCTTGATGTCCATGCCGCCCATGCCGTCAAGAACATCGAGTTTCAGGCAAAGATCAATATGGGCTTCCGGTTCCTGCAGGGCGGCGGCGACTTCGCCTCGAACAAGGGGCCGTTCTACTCCCCACGCGCCTTCCACGAGCTGATGCTCCCGCGCCTGAAGAAGATATCCGACGCCTGCCACAAGCACGGCATGTTCCACCTCTTCGCCAGCGACGGCAACCTCTGGCCTGTGGCCGACGACCTCTTCGGGGCGTCGGGCGTGGACGGCTTCTACGAGATTGACAGCGTGGCTGGCATGGACCTCGGCAAGCTGCGCGACGCCTTCCCCCACCTCACCCTCATGGGCAACATCTCCTCCGGCGTCCTCCACCGCGGATCAAAAGAGGATGTTGTCAAGGAAACGATGTACTGCCTCCAGGTGGCGAAGGAGAAGGGGAGCTGCATCGTCGGCTGCTCAAACCAGATCGTCTCGCAAACCCCGCCCGAAAACTTCTGGGCAATGATCGAGACTATCCAAAACAACCGGGATTGTCGTTGAGGTTGTAACCATTTAGCCAAGGGGGGTGGGGCGGTATCTGACATCCGTCACTCCCGCGAAAGCGGGAGTCCACGAGCGGTCGAGGGCCTGGATTCCCGCTTTCGGGGACTTCCAAAAAGTCGAGCTTTCGGGGAGCTTCCTTCCCCTGTTCGTAGGTTGGTCGCGATCACGTTGTTTTGGGTTGCGGGAGTTGTTCGGTTGGCGTCTTCCTT
>JBFMAD010000017.1:0-120292 GCA_040755855.1 Planctomycetota bacterium
CTGGCAAAAATGATCTGTAGCCGCAGGCTTTAGCCTGCGCCGTTTGGCCGTGCGACCCCGAATCGCGCAGGCTAAAGCCTGCGACTACATTTGGGCAACGCGCCCTTCATTCTACATTTTACCATGCAATCCCGGATTGTGAGAGAATGGAAGAAATCCTTATAAGCCGCCCGACAACAATAGGTTGTGGCGGTTTTCAGTAAAATGTAGAATGAAGACCTGACCCCAATTACCCGAACTTTCGATTCTTCTGCGGCCGCCAGCATGATATTGACATAGGCCGTAGTATCTGTTAGAGTAGAACGCTTTAGGGGCTTTTCACCAGGAGGGATTCGACACATGCTGCACGCAGGAATCATGGCCGGAGGGTCCGGCACTCGATTCTGGCCGAAGAGCCGCGAACGCACACCCAAGCAACTGATCCACATCGCAGGCGAGGGCACGATGATCCAGCAGACGCTGGCGCGCCTGACGGCGGGGATTGACGCCTCGCGCATCTACATCATCACCACGGCGAGCCAGGAGCAGGCCACGCGCGACCAGGTCCCGCAGCTCCCGCGGGGTAATATAATCGCGGAGCCAATGGGCCGCGACTCGGCGGCGTGCATTGGTCTGGCCGCCGTCATCGCCCGGAAGAATGATCCGGCGGCGGTGCTTCTGATGTGCCCCGCCGATCACATTATTGGTCCAGCGAACCGGTTTATGGAGATTGTCAAGGCCGCGGCGGAAGTAGTCGCCGACTTAGGGCAGTTGGGCACCTTCGGCATCAAGCCCACCCACCCGGCCACCGGATACGGCTACATCCATCGGGGAAAGCGCATCGAATCGAGAGGAACTGTCCCGGTCTATCGGGTGGAGCAGTTTGTTGAGAAGCCGGATGTGGAGAAAGCGAAAGAGTTCCTGAACTCGGGAGAGTATTACTGGAACAGCGGGTTGTTCGTCTGGACCGCCGATGCCATCCTCCGGGCGATTGAGAAACATATGCCGCCGTTGCACGAGGCGCTGCACCGGATATCGCCGGCCCTGGGGACTTCCGAGCAGAATGACGCCATCCGCCGGGAATACGAGTTGCTCCCCAAGATATCAATTGATTACGGCGTGATGGAGAAGGCCGACAATGCGATTGTTTTTGAAGCCGATTTCGAGTGGGACGATGTGGGGAGCTGGCTGGCCATCGAGCGCCTTTATGACGCGGACGAATCCGGCAACGTGGTCGTCGGCACGCATGAGGCAATCAAGAGCAAGAACTGCATTGTCATGACGGAGCCGGGCCACATGGTCGCCGCCATCGGCGTTTCCGACCTGATCATCGTCCACACCGCCGACGCTACGCTGGTCTGTTCCAAGCAGGACGCGGCGCAGGTGAAGGAGTTGGTGGAGACGCTCAGGAGCAAGGGCCTGACAAAGTATCTGTGACTGGTGTTGAACTTAGGAGCGCATGATGTCGTCTGGACTTAACGCGGCCATCGTCGGGTATGGCCGGGCAGGGAAGTGTTTTCACGCCTACATGATCGCCAAGACGAAAGGGCTGAATCTCTATGCAGTCTCCACGCGGGACCCGGAGCGCCGCAAGGCGGCGGAGAAAGAATACGGCGTCAAAACCTACGGCGACATTGACGAGATGCTCCAGGACGACAACGTTCAACTCGTGGTTGTCGCCACCCCGCACAATACCCACGCCGCCCTCTGCATCAAGGCAATGGACGCCGGGAAGCACACCATCACCGACAAGATCATGTGCATGAACACCCGGGAAGCCGACGCCATGATCGCGGCGCGAGACCGAAACGGCGTGATGTTCAGCGTGTTCCATAACCGCCGATGGGACATGGACTTCCTGACCATTCAAAAGGTTATCGAGGACGGACTTCTCGGTCCGGTCTTCCTGATCGAGTCCACCATCCTCCAGTACGGCAAGCCCCGCAGTTGGCGCGGGGACAAGGATGCCTGCGGCGGGTATCTATTCGATTGGGGCGCGCACCTTGCCGACCAGGCCGTGCTTCTTGCCGGGTGCAAACCGAAAACGGTCTATACAACCATCCAGAACCGGAAGTGGGACATCAGCACGGAAAGCCACCATCGGACGCATATTGTTTTCGAGAGCGGCCTGGAGTTCTTCATCGAGCTGAGCCGTCTCTGCCAGATTCCCAAGCCGCGCTGGTACATCCTGGGCGAGGAGGGGACCTTCATCAAGTACGGTCTCGACACGCAGGAGAAGTACATGGACCAGCAGCGCATCGAAGAGGCCGTGGACCCGCCGGATAATTACGCAAAAGTGAAAGTAATCGTCGCTGGTCAACCCAAGGAAATGACCATCCCCACCCTCAAGGGCGACTGGCTGGCCTACTACCGGAACATCTCCGACGTCCTGAACAACGGGGCCGAGCTGGCTGTCAAGCCCGAGCAGGTGCGCGACTCCGTGGCCATTGTCGAGGGCGCGATGAAGTCCGCCGAGACAGGACAGGTGGTGGACCTGACGGCGCTGTAGTCCCAGCAGCCCCTTCTGCCCGAGACACGTTGCCAAAAATCGAGCATGGTCTCCCCCGAACTCCCACGAAAAAAGGCATGAACGAGACAATGCCGGGCATGTCTCATTCCGGCGTTAGTTCGCCCTGAAAACCCTGCCGACGGATGAGGATGTCGAGCGTGGCTGCCTCGGCCGGGGGCTTGTCATAATCAACGGTGAAACGGTCTGGCTGTTTGTCGCGCACCCAAACCGCGCCCGCGTTCCATGTCGGCGTGACAAAGACGCCGTAGGCTGCATCGGGCTGGCGGGCCAGGTCCTTCAGCTCGACTGTGACTTGCTTCCGCCTCGCGGTAACGGGGACGGTCATCTGGTGCCCCTCGCTCATCTCGTGCACCCGTGCGCCGGAGGTTCCGGGCAATTGGACGAAGCCGATCCGGTCGTGCACTTTACTTGCCACCTTTTCGCCCTTCCACCGCCGGTTAGGGATGGTGGTCGCCTCGCCGGTGCGCTGGAAGTGGCCACCCTCCGGCAGATCGGCCCCCTCGCGGATGTATCCGGGCATGGGCCGCCCTCGGTTGAGGAAGCGCGCGCCGACGGAATAGCAGATCGCATTCTGGCCCAGGCCAATGGGACCCTCGAAGGTCCCTCCGATGAAGTAGATCGGCCCGCCCTTATGGTATTCGATGGCGTATCCATTGAGGCCGCCCGTCGTGACGGCGTTGACGTCAATGAGGATGTCGTTGAATCGCGTGTTGCGCATGCCCTTGCCGGTTGCGCGCAGAATGCCGGAGCATCCCTCCATCCGGACATGCTCCAAGCGAACGGACGCCCAGTTGGTGTCAATCATCCACGCCTGGGGATACTGCATGTGCGCGACCAGATCGCTGATGAAGCACGTCGGCGCGCCGCCGCCCACCCACGGCCGCTTCTTGCTGCCTGCGACATCGTCATGCGCTTCTCGATTGACCTGCTGCTGCACGAGGGTGGGGGGGAGTTGCTCGAGGAATATCTCGCGTCCGTCTGCATCCCGGAGGACATTCTCCTGCGTTGGTGCGTCCTTTTCCTTGATGCTTCGCAGCACACGACCCGAGTGTCCGATGAGTTTGAAGCCCGCCTCTTCACAACTGCCGACATAGCACTCCTTGAACCACATCTCCGCCACGTTGGCGCTCTCCAGGCGGAATCCGACTCGCGCCGCATGGACGCCGACCTGCCGGAAGGTCGAGCCAACCAGGTCGGGGGCGAAGGGGTCGCCGATGTGAATGCCCACGTCGAGACGCTCAAGACTGATGTGCTCGAAGAGATTCCATTTTCCTCCGTTTGTTCCGAACTCCCATCCCGCCCGGTAGCGGATGCCGATCAAACCCTCCGCGTTGTTGCCGTCTATCAATAGGTTGCTGACCCGGACGTACCATGGCGCGGGGATGTCAATGACCACCTGATTCGGCCCGCCTTCCCAGATAAGCCTGGTGGAACCCGCCGTCGCGCCGCGGAAGATAATGCCCTTGGCCAGGTGCTGCGGCCTGCCCCCCTTGATGGCCGCGAAGACGTTGCGAATATCGGCCAGCTCAATGCCTTCAGCGGTTGTGTCTTCATTCTTCGTCTTCCGCTGCCGCCAAAGACGGATAGGCTTTTTGATGGTGATGTGCTGCGGTGGAAGGATCACCTCCGCCCCGACGCCGCCTGTCAGCGCCCGCTCGATGGCGTTCTTGATCTTCTCATCCCAGTCCGCGCCCGGCATGGCTTCGACGAAGACCGTGTATGCCCGGCCCTTTTCGCCGTGGATGTCCTCGGGCACGGGCCAGCGCGCAGGGAGCCGAACCTCCGGCGGTTTGGGGTCGGCGGGTTGGGCGGGAGGTTGCTGGGCAAGGACGGGGGAATAGACTATTGGGAGCGATAAGATGATGGCCGCGAGCGATCTCCTCATGGCATTGCTCCTCTGAACGAGACTTCCAGACCGGGTTACTCGATGTGCCCTTTTAGCTTGAGCGTGCCATCCTCTATGCGGATATCGTCGAGTTTGAGCACGATAAACGGCGCATAGACATCGCCCGGGTCAATCTGCTTGCCTGAGAAAAGCCCCTCGATTTTGGTCCCTCGCGTGAGCTTGCGCAGTTTTCGGAGGGCGAGCCAGCTGGGAACCTGGAAAACTCCAAGTTTGGCATGATCTAATTGGATAGAGACATTCCCGTCCTTGGATACCCTCGGCGAGACGGCGAGCAGCACGGTTCCAATCCCGGACCAATGAGACTTCAAACCGAATGTCACGAGGTCCTGTTTTAACATCACGTGTACGTCTTTAAATTGTTCGCGAAGGGACTCGGGCATTTTCCCGCTTTCGAGAAGGCCGAGCTTGCAGCAGGCGTTGATCTGATGGTCGGTGAAGGAGACTTCGTAGGAGCGGCCGTCGCGGCGCTTTACCCTTTCGAGCCAGTCCTCCAGGGTATCGTCGGCGGTATCAACGTAGTGTTTTAGCATGCGTTCCGGCATGTTGTCGAACGCCCGCCACTCCTGGGGCCGCCAGAGGGTGAGCACCCGCAACGTGGCCACCATGATGATCAGGAGCAACAGCCCCATGATGCTGAACATGATCCGCATCCGGCGGCGATAGGCTTGTCGGAACGGCGTAGGGTCCAACGTTCACATCCACCAGAGACCGGGAAGAGCCAACATGCCATGCACACTTTACCAGATGCAGGCGCGGTAGTCAACCCCCAAGGCAGATGGTCACCGGCGGCTGTTCGCTGAAAGTCGTTGACAGGTCTGCGTTCATGCGGATAGAATGCGGGAGGATGGAATCTGGCCCTGTGGGATGACGTAATGCGAACGGTTCTTGGGATAGCGATTGTCCTTTACTGGCTTGCCATGATGGGGCTTCTTCTGCAACGGGAGGTCCTGCCGGGTATGCGCGCCGGCGGCCCCCTTCAGTCGGCCCACCCCGTCCGGTTCCGACCCTCAAGTTCTCTCATGGGATTCTATTTGGACGAACGGCGCATGGGCGCAATCCAAACGGGAATCACGCCTGCCGACGACGGGTCGGTGAATATGGTCTGCGTGGCGCGGATTGATCTGCCCATCTTCCGGGGATCGAAGCTGGTCACCCATTTCACCGCTCACCTGGATCGGGAGCATATGCTCGAGACATTTTGCATCATTGTTCGCAGCGATCTCCTCCGCACATCTGTCCGCGGTCGGACCCTGGGCGACAGGCTGGAGATAACGACCGAGACCGGCGGCCGCGAGATCAAGCAGGTGGTTCCGTTCGACCCCCATGCGATGGTATCCAGCAGCCTTGTGCCGCATTTGACCGTCCCCGACCTGACCGTCGGGAAGCGCTGGCAACTGCGCACCTTTGACCCCCTCGCGACGATGGCATCCATCACCGTGGAAGTGAAGGAGAAAACGACGCTGAGGTGGGGGGGGCGCAGCTTAGACGTTTACCGCCTCGAAAGCAGTTACCAGGGGCTCGCGTGCAACGCCTGGGTGACCCCGGACGGCGTCATGCTGCAGGCCGAAGTGCCCTTTGCCGGCATGAAACTTATTCTGAAGAAGGAGGACCCGCTCCCCGCCGATGATCCAGATTGAAGGACTGACAAAAAAGTTTGGCGATATCGCCGCCGTGGATTCCCTGAACCTGCATATTCCCAAGGGCGAATTCTTTGCCTTTCTCGGCGCGAACGGCGCCGGTAAGACCACCACGATCAAAATGCTGACGGGCCTGCTAAAGCCCACGGCGGGAACGGCGAAAATATGCGGCTACGATGTGGTGAAAGACCACGTCCAGGCCAAGGCGAAGATCAGTTACGTCCCCGATGAACCCTATCTTTATGACAAACTCTCCGCACGCGAGTTCCTGCACTTCGTTGGCGAGATGTACGGAATGCATCAGGCCCAATGCGAGGCCAAAATCGAGGAGATGATCCGCCTGTTCGAGCTGAGGGGATACGTGGACAACCTGTGCGAGACCTACTCCCATGGCATGCGCCAGCGCGTTGTCCTGTCGGCCGCGCTGATGCACGATCCGGAGGTAATTATCACGGACGAGCCTCTTGTGGCCCTCGATCCCAAGAGCGCGCGCATCCTCAAGGACCTGCTCAAGCGCATGGCCGACAACGGCGCGTCCGTCTTCATGTCCACCCACACCCTCGCCGCCGCCGAGGAGCTGGCCGACCGCATCGGCATCATCCACAGGGGGAAGCTCATTGCGCTGGGCACTTTCGAGGAGATCAAGGAGATCAGTAGAACGTCGCATCGTCTCGAGGATGCCTTCCTGGCCCTCACCGCCGACGAGGAGCCGGAGGATGAGTAACGCGCCCCTGGCACTGCTCTTTCGAATCCGCAGAAGGGCGGTCCTGAACACGCTCCTCGGCATCGGCGAACATTCCAAGCTGAAGCTGGCCTTTGTGACGTCGTTCGGCCTCTGCGTCCTGACGGGTCTTTTTCTCCTGTTCTTCGAGATGTTTCGCTTTATGAGTCGCTTCCCGGAGGTGCAGACGATCCTCACCAGTTATCTATTCGCGATGTTTTTCCTGTCGCTGACGGTGATGCTGATGTTCAGCACATGCATCATCGCCTTCGCTTCGCTCTTTCACGCCCGCGAGACCGTTTTTCTCACCCCTTGTCCCTTCCGGGCGGAGGACGTCTTCCTCTACAAACTCACCGAGTCGTTGACGTTCAGCTCGTGGGCGTTCCTGCTGCTCGGCGTGCCGCTGATCACGGCCTACGGGGTCACAAACCATGTGCCGTGGCACTTCTATCCCATGACGATCTTATTTTTCGCGGCGTTCATCGGCATCCCGGCCGGCCTGGGCGGGATTATTACGCTGTTGATCGCAATCTACTTTCCCCGCCGCCGGAAGCAGGTGGTCGCCCTCGTGCTCACCGTCCTCGCTGTGGTCGTCGGGCTGTGGGCCTACGAGCAGATCGAAGAAAGCAAGCTCCACCACTCCTCCCTGGAGTCGTGGGTATCCAGCATCCTGGGGCGGATCAGCTTTTGCCAGGGCCCCCTCCTGCCAAGCCACTGGATGAGCGAGGGCATCCTCGCAAGCGCCCGCGGATACGTGGGAAAGTCATTTTTTTTCCTGATGGTGATACTCAGCAACGCCCTGTTTTTTCTTTGGGTCGCTTATGCCGCAGCGGCCCTCCGATATCGGGAGGGATGGTCCCTCTGCCAGGCCTCCGTCGAGAAGAGAAACTACAAGAGGGAATGGCTCCTCTATCGGATCGTCCGGCGCCTCCTCTTCTTCCAGCCCCATCGTCTCCGTTTGCTCATCCTGAAGGATGTGAAGACGTTCTTTCGCGACCCGGGGCAATGGTCCCAGGTACTCCTATTCGTCGGGCTGTTGTTACTCTACATCCTGAACCTGCGCAACCTGGGCTACCATCTGGCCGGCGATCTATGGAAGAGCATCATCAGCTTCCTGAACCTCTCCGCCACGGCGCTCGTTCTTTCCACCTTTACCGGACGATTTGTCTTCCCCATGCTGAGCCTTGAGGGGAAAAAATTCTGGGTCCTCGGACTTATGCCCGTCTCCCGACGCGCGATCCTAATGGGCAAGTTCTTCTTCGCCCTCGGCGGCGCGCTCCTCATCAGCGAGACCCTGATCGTCCTTTCCGACTGGATGCTGGAGATTGATCCCCACATGCTCGCCTTGCACATTATCACCGTCGCTATCCTCTGCGTCGGCCTTTCGGCCATCGCCGTCGGTCTTGGCGCAGCATTCCCGAATTTGCGCGAGGACAATCCGTCCAAGATCGTCGCCGGCTTCGGAGGCACGCTGAATCTCCTCATCAGTCTCGCCTTTATCGCCGCGATCGTTGCGCTTATGGTCGCCCCGTCGCATCTATATGTGGCGCATAAACTTATCTCTGTGGAAACGCTCCGCGTCTGGGTGGCGCGGTCCATCATCATCGCCAGTATCATCGCCCTGCTCGCCTGCGTGATCCCCCTTGCCGTCGGCCTGCGGAGCCTGTCGAAGCTTGAATTCTGAACCCACGGAACTAAACGCCCGCGGAAAATAATTGAGATCGCCCTCCGACAATGTTATATACTCATATTTTTTATGGCCCGGCCTATTGGAAATAAGCGATGAAGAATTGGTACGCCAGCGCGGTCCGAAAGATGCACTTCGACATGCACACACCCGGCGATGTCGAGGTGATCGCCCGCGACTTCGACGGCAATGAATTCGCCAGGCGGCTGAAGGCCGCCGGCGTCCAGGCAGTCTGCTACTTCTCCAAGTGCACCTATGGCTGGTCGTACTTTCCCACCGAGGTCGGGCGGGTGCACCCGCACCTGAAGCGCGACCTCCTCGGCGAGGCCGTCGCCGCATGTTGCAGATCCGGCATCAAGTTCATCGCCTATTACGCCGTCGAGGTGCTGCCCCCGCCCATCGCCGATGCGCACCCCGAGTGGCTGCTCCGAAATCCCGACGGCTCGGCCCATTCCGTGAACGGTCGGCGCATGTTCTGCCCGCGAAGCGAAGCAGCGGACCGGCTCTTTATTCCCCACGTTCTCGAAGTGGTGGAAAAGTACCCTGTGGATGGGATATTTCTGGACGGCTACGGCGCGATGCTAACCCCGTGCTACTGCGAACACTGCAAGCGCGCCTTCGGCCGGGCCATCCCCACAGGTCCCGAGGCCGCATCCTGGGTGGCTTATCTGAAATGGCAACGGGCGCAGACGCACGGCATCTTTGCGCGCCTCGCCGTGCAGGTCCACGCCATCCGACCGGACGCGCTGATCGGAGTCAACTATCTCGGTGCAAACCGGTACGCCGAACCTGTCCCCGCCGGCGTCGGCTATCTTACCGCCGACTACCCCGTGAGCAACAACTGCGCCGTCTGGACGTCCTATCAACTGGCCGGGTGGGTGCATCGGGGTTTGCCGATGGATGTGATGAATGCCCGGATGCTGCACTGGTGGCAGGACTGGACGAACCGACCCGTCGCCGCGATCAAGACGGAGTTCGCCGCCGCTATCGCGCACGGCGGCACACTATTCCTGGGCGATGTGTTGCCTCTCGACACCTGCATGCCCGACCCGGACGTCATGGACATCGCGGCGGAATCCTTCGCATTTGCGAAATCCCGCGAGGCCATGCTCGAGGATGCTGTGCCTCTCGCGGACGTGGCTATCATCTCTGCAGATATGGAGACATTCGGCGCCGGTCGCGGCGGCGCGATTGATGAGGCCCCTCTGCGCGGGACATTCCTCGCGCTGACGCAGGCCGGGATTACTGCGCACATCCTCCTTGAATCGGAACTGCACGATCACATCGGCGAATACCGGACGGTTGTCCTCCCGGACCAGGCGGCCCTCTCCGACACGACCATTGCCCTCCTCCAGGACTTTGTGGCAAGCGGGGGCGGACTGGTCGTCACCGGGCCGTATCCGACCGATCTCGATGAACTCCTCGGCATTCGATGCGAAAAACCCATTGAGGCCGACCGGGCCTATTTCCGCATTCCCGACAAGTGGGCAAAGACTCTCTGGCCGCGGCATGAGAGAGTGCGGTCGAAGGTCCTCGTCCATGGGCGGCCGCTCCTTGTGAAGTGCAAGGGGGCGCAGGCGATCTGCCGTCTCATCGGGCCGGGCCCGATCTATCAGCTCACATCGCGCCCGCCGGGGAAGGAGCTGTCGAACCCCGCGCTTACCATGGTAAAGGCCGGGAGGGGCCGAGCCGCCTTTGCCGCCTTGCCGTTGGGGCGGGACCTCTTCTCACGGGGCAATGCACATGCGGGGCATGTTCTCGCGGGGCTGGTCCGGGCGGTCACGCCGGCCCTCACCGTCGAGGTTGATGCCCCGGCATCGGTCGAGATCGCCTTGGCGCGGCGAAAAAAACAACTGATCGTGCACCTATTGTGGTATCATGCCGAGCGCCGGTCGGCCGAGCCGCCAATTGTGGAGCAGGTCCCGCCGCTCCACGACGTGGTTTTGACGGTGCGCATGGGGAGCAAACCCAGGAGGGTGCGGCAGGTTCCGGGGAATAAAAAATTGAGGTGGACCCGCCGCGGGGGAGCGGTCAAAATAAAGGTCAATCCATTTGAGGTTCACACGGCAATTATTTTAGAGTAGGAGTGGAAGATATGGCAGACAAAGTCAGACTCGGATTCATCGGCTGTGGAGGCGTTCAGCAAAAGCACTTAGAGGCCCTTGCGAAGATCGAAGACGCCGCTATCTCGGCGGTGTGCGACTTGAAGGCGGACCTGGTCCAGGAGACGGCGAAGAAGTACAACGCAAAGCCCTTCACCGATCACAAGCAGATGTTGGCCGACGTGAAGCTGGACGCCGTGTATATCGCCCTGCCGCCCTTCGCCCACGGGCTTGAGTTGGACGTCATCAGGAAGGGCCTGCCGTTCTTTGTCGAGAAGCCCATAGGCATGGACCTGAAGCTCTGCCGCAAGATCGCGGCCCGCGTCGCGAAAAAGAACCTGACGACCGCCGTCGGCTACATGTCCCGCTACCGCGCGGGCGTGAAGCGGGCGAAGGAGGTCTTCAACGGCGACCCGGCCATCATGCTCTACGGCGGCTGGGTGGGCGGCACGCCGAACATGACCGCCCCGATTCATCAGTGGTGGGTGGTGAAGGAGAAGAGCGGCGGGCAGCTCGTCGAGCAGACGACGCACACGGTTGATCTCGTCCGTTACTTCTGCGGCGACATTGCAGAGGTCTATGCGGCGGCGACAAAGGGATTCGTCAAGGGCATTCCCACCTTCACCATTGACGATGCCAGCCTGGTCACGTTCAAGTTCAAGAGCGGCGCGATCGCCACGCTTTACTCCACCTGCGCGGCGAACGGGGGCGGCGGCGGCGTGACACTCAGCGCCTATGCCCTGACCCACACGGCCAAGTTCACCGGCTGGAACTTGGATGCGGAGATCCTGACCAAGGGCGCCCAGCCCGAGAAATTCGCCGGCGAGCAGAACATATTCGAGATCGAGGACCGCGCCTTTATCAAGGCTGTGAAGACCGGGGACCGGTCCGACATCATGACGGACTACGCAGACGGCCTCAAGACCGCCGCGGCGGCCATCGCCGCCAACAAGTCCATGGAAACCGGCAAGCCCGTGAAGCCGGCGGCATAGACCGAATTTGAAGGAGCGGATTCCATGAAGAACAATATGCGCGTCAAACAGGCAACCATCTTCGGCGCGAGCGGGAAGCTCGGCCAGGCGCTGACGCAGCGCTTCCTCGACTGCGGGCTGAGCGTCCGGGCCGTCGTGCACCGGACGCCGCTGCCGATCAAGCACCGCAAGCTGAGCACCGTCCGCGCCGACGTGACAGATCGCGTGAAGGTCAAGAAGGCCGTGGCCGGTTCGGAGAGTGTCATCTGCCTGGCAACGACGAAGGAGGACCCTGAGACTTTCTTCGACGTGAGCATCCGCGGCACGTTCAACATCCTCGACGAGTGCCGCGCCTGCAGGACGATCAAGCAGGTGATCCTTGCCGGCGGCGACGCGGCGGTGGGCATCTGGTTCTACCCGCACCCCAAGCCCATCTCCGAGTCGCACCCCCTGATGGCCTATCCCGGCTACTACGCCTTCAGCAAGGTGATTGAGGAGGTGATGGCGAACCAGTTTCATATTCAGTATGGTCTGCCTATCACTATCCTTCGCATGTCGTGGATCTTCACGGGCAAGGACATCCTGAACCATCTGTCGCTGCGCAACCTGAACCCCGCGGAGAAGGGGCACGGATGGGACGCCTACCTGACGGCGGAGCACAAGAAGATCATTGCGCGCGGCGAAAACCGGATCCCCATACTCATTGACCGGAACCGAAGGCCGTACACGCGGCACATCGTCCATATCGAGGATGTGGTCCAGGCTTTCGAACTCGCCCTCGGCAACAAGAAGGCCGTCGGTGAGACCTACAATATCTCCGGCAAGAAGGCGTTCCGGTACGACCAGGCGGCGGCATACCTTTCGAAGAAGTTGGGCATCCCTGCGACCAAGATTCAGGCCAAGGAGTACTACCCCTTCGCGATTGACATCCGAAAGGCAAGGAGGGAACTTGGCTACCGGCCGAAGTACGACATCTTCGGCATCATAGACGCGGCGCTCGCCGGGGACTGACCGCACGTAGAGGAGCGAAGTATGACGGGTGAAGCGGACATCCGAATCGTCGTTCTCGGTGATTCGATCACCAAGGGGGACCAGGTGGGCGAAGCGAAGCGCTTTACGACGCTGGTCCAGAAGGAACTATCGGAGCGCCTCGGTCAGAAGATTGAAGTGATCAACGCTGGTGTGAATGCGGATGTCACCGAGTTGGCACGGCACCGCCTGCAGCGCGACGTGTTTGCCCACAAGCCCAACTACGCCGTCATTATGTTCGGAGTGAACGACGCAGGATTCTACCGCCCCGAGACGCCCGAACGTCCGGGGCATACCACACGCGTCGCGGCGGAGGGCTATCGCCGGTATCTTAACGAGATGGCGGACAAGATCGAAGCGGCGGGGATCAAGGTGATCTTCGCCACCCCCGTTCCCATGTCCCGGCACTATTGGCTGGCGCACCTGCCCCAATACCAGAAGCACGGGCTTAACTACATTGTGGATGAGTATGCCAAGATCATGCGCGATGTGGCGGAGGAGCGCGGCGCGCCGATGATTGACGTGCACCGCGAGTTCTCCATCCGCCCGCAGACCGGAGACTTCATCCCCGACGGCATCCACCCCGATAGGCGAGGCCACCGAATCATCGCGGATGTTTACATTCAATCGTTGATGAATATCCTGGCTGAATGACTCCCGCGCCGCCTTGCACTCGCGCTGCTTGGAGTAACAGATGGCTTTGAGGTCTGATCAATTTGGCATCCCCATCCTTGACGCTGTAACAATCGGCGGGGTCGAGATCCCAAGTGATGCCCTCCCGAACGGCCTCGTGCTGCATGGTACGGTGGGGATCGCCGCATCGCCCGCCGTCCATAGTCAGATCATCCACCGCGCTCGGTGGCCGGAGCGCGGACTGTATGAGACTCGCGCAACGATCACGCCTGGCGGCGACTATCTCCTCATGTTCCCCGACGGCGGGCACTACGGATCGAGCCAGGAAAAGGTCAACAATATGCTGGCCTACCGCTCCTCCGACAGGGGCAAGACCTGGCGCGGCCCTGCGGTGGCGTTCGACATTGACTACAACCAGCACGGTTTCGTGCCCCTCCTCCCGAGGGGATCGAAGCGCATCTACGCCTTCGGCACACAACCGATCCCGGGGCTTTACACCCGCGAGCACGGACAACAGGAAAACGCGCCCATCGGGTATCGCCACTCGGACGACGACGGCCGCTCGTGGTCCGAGGCGCGCATCATCCGCCCGAAGAACGATCCCGATTTCCGCGGCATGTCGGTGCAACGGATGTGCGAGACCGACGCGGGCACATGGCTCATCGGCTCGCACGAGGGCGACTGGTCCTACAAGCCGCTCATCACCCGACAGTACATCCTGCGCTCGGAGGACCAGGGCAAGACGTGGGAAGTCCTCCCGCATAGGCGGCATGGCGGCTGGCACGCGCCGGGGTTTGGCCGCATGGATGAGCTTCGCCCGATCAGCCTCGGCGGCGGCAAGGTGCTTGCCTTGGCCCGCACACCGGAGGGCCACATCTGGGAACTGCGCAGCGAGGACGATGGAAAGACGTGGTCGGAACCCAAGCCCACGTCGCTCGTCCATCCCGACGCGCCGACGATGTTGTTCCACCTCTCCGATGGGAGGACCCTTGCCGCGTTTCACCACAACCGCCACAGCCAGACGCATTACGTCGGCCTGACTGCCAAGATGGAGGGGCAGAAGGATCGCTCGGAGGTCTGGGTGTCCCTCTCCGACGACGAAGGAAGGACCTGGAGCGAGCCGCGATTCGTCTTCGCAAACGCGCTTGCCCCGTCCTTCGACAACGCCTGGCGAAACTACAACTGTTCCTACATAGATATGTTTGTAGATGAAGGCATAGTCCACCTATTCGTGCCGCACCGATGGGAGCGGGTCCTTCATCTGCGTTTTTCGGAGAGCGACATAGGCCGCTTCCTAACGCGACAGGATCTCTGCCGCAGATAGGCGGGTCCGCCGCTTCACCGCTCCTCCAGCCGCCACTTGATCCAGGCGTAGATGCTGGCGCCGATCTGCTGGTAGCCGATGGGGTTGGGGTGGACGCCATTGTTGTCGGGATAGCCGTCAACGGGATCGAGGTTAAGCTCCGTGGGGACGATGAAGATATGCTTTGACTCCTGTCCGTCGAAATGCTCGATCTGTCTTTGGACGAGGCGGTGCTGGATGCGCTTCCAGCCCCACCGGTGATACCTGCCCTTGTAGTTGGCCTCGAACCCCGACTCCCGCGAGTTCGGGGGGGTGGTCAGGCAGATGCCGAGGTCGGCCTTGGGCGCTGCCTTCTGGAATTCCTCGATCAATCTCTCCGCGGGCTTGAACATGTCATCTACGCGCTTGTCTATGGCGTCCACGTCGTCGGGATTGGCCGAGAAGCAGTCGTTGATCCCAAGGAGAAACGTGACGATGTCCGGGCGCGTGCCGCCGCAATGCTCCTTGAAGTATTCCGGAACGTCCAATTCGGGTTTTCCGTCTTTCACAAAAATGAATGGGCTGCTGAATTTCTTGTTGGCCTTGTCGGGATTCGGCTCGTAATGCGACGTGAACAGTTGCCACGTCCAGCCCCCGTACCCCTCGTGGCCGACCTTCTCATCCGGGCCGCCGCGACGGTTCGTGCCGAACATAATCCATTGGGGATTAGCGGGTTCCGACAGGAGCCGGCCGATTTCTTTTGGGTAGACGGTGGCATTGGTCAGACTGTCGCCGACGATGAGCAGCCGGAGCGTCTTGCCGGCGCCTGCATCGGCCTTTGCGACGTGGAGCGTGGTCTTTCCCTTTGCGAGAGTCTTGCCCTTCGAGTCGGCCACCGTGACGGAGACGGGATGGTCGCCGTGGTCTTTCGGCCTAGGCGTCACGGTCCACCGCCGCTCCTCCGCCTTGCCGATCTTACAGTCCACGGTAAACCGGTAGTCCTCCGGCTTCTCCGTCAGGACGATATTATCATAGTAGATGCTAATCTCCACGCCAGGCGCGGCATAGAAGGTGGGAGGCAGCGTCAATTGCAGTACGTCGCCCTTCTTCTCCGCGGCCACGCACAGAACACTCACGACACACATAAGCCAGAACAACAGTCCAATCTGTCTTTTCATCGCTATCACCTATCACCTGTCACCCAAAACTTTGACACTATTCTACCCCCGCCGCCCACGTGTTCCCGCCCGCGCGGACCTTGCGGTCGTGCTTTAGAAATTCTGCGAGGTGCGCGCCGCCCGCGATGACTTTCACGATGTTGACCTCGTGCCCCATGGCCCGAAGTCCGTCGGCGATTCCTGCCGGCGCCGTCTCCTGAATCTCGATCGGTTCGGCCGTCCCGACGAATAGCCGCGGCGCGAAGGCCGCCTCCTTCGCTGTCGCGCCGAACTCGAGGATGCAGTGCGCCATCCTCGGCACGACGCAGACGATCCGCCGCCCCCCAGGCAGACCGACGGCCACGTCGCGGTCGGGCAACCGCATGAGGATGGGACATCCATTGTTCAGCGGTCGCTTCTTCGGTGCAAGAGAGTTGGCCAAGCCCGGTCGCGGGTCGAGGCGGCAGACGCCGTGGCCGAGGATCAGTCCGGTGCCGGGCACGGTGACGCACGAGCCGAAGGCCATCCCCTGGGAGATCGTTATCGAGACCACATTGCCCTCCGCATCCGCCGTCGAGACGTGCAGCGTTCCACCCGGCGGCTTGGGGATGGGCGGCACACGCTTGTCCACGTAGTCCGGGAAGTGCCGGAGCGACTCCGTCCGCCCCATTGCATAGTCCTTGCTCAGGAGGCGCTCGATGGGGACGTCAACGAAGTTGGGATCGGCCAGGTAGTTCAGCCGGTCGCGCCAGGCGAGTTTGAACACCTCCGCCAGGCGGTGCCAGTATTCAACTGTGTTGTCGGGCACGGTGTCGAAGCACTCCAACATGAGCAGCGCCTCCAGCGCCGATAGGGCGCCGTTCGTCAGGATGGCGCCGTGAATCGTGGCGTTGCGGTATGTGATGGTGTATGGATCGGTAACACGCGGCTCGAACTCGGCCATGTCCTGGCGGGAGAGGACGCCGCCGATGGACTGGATGTAGTCGGCGATTTTCCGGCCGAGCTCGCCGGAGTACATGTCGCGCCATCCGGCCCTGGCCAGGCGGGCGAGGGTCGGCTGCATCTCGGTACGGTGCCAGATGTCGTCGGGGGTGGGCAGCCGCCCGTGAGGCATGAGGTGCTTCATCGTCGGTTCGAATCGGCGGATGACATGCTCAAGCGACTTCACCGCATCAGCGCAGCGGCACTTGTAGCCGTCCTCCAGGAGTTTCTGCGACGGGGCGACGATCCGATCCCACTTTAGCCGTCCCCACCGCTCGTGGAGGATACCCGCCCCGGCCAGCATGCCCGGCGGCCCGACGGCCAACGGGCCGTGGACGTTGGCGTCGTCCTTCACCTTGCAAAAGTATTCGCGCTCGTTGAGCGACGGCCCGCCGTTCGGCGCGGGGGTCACCGCGAATAGATCGGGCGTGAGCGCAGAAGGGGCGATGGAGTTGCTGTCAATGGACCAGACCTTGCCCGTCTTGCCGTCGAGCACGACGGCGGCGGAAACGTACCCAGCCACGCCTGTGGATTGCGGCTGGACCATCGCGCAGGCAATGGATGCGGCCGACGCGGCATCCATCGCGTTCCCGCCCTGCTCCAGGATTTGCGCGCCGATTCGCGCAGCCTCCGGCGGCCCGGCGGCGACGGCGCCTTTCGTTGAAACGACCTCGTGTCCTTCAATCATCGTCAGCTCCCCGACTCGATCCCGAGCTCTCCGATAGACCGGATGTACTCAATAGACGCCAACAGGTCCTCGTGATACGGTGCGATATCGTCGGATTTCGTCGCGCCGTGAAACGTCTCTACCTCGAAGCTGAACGGGCCATAGAAATTCGCCGCGTGGAGGATATCGAACACGCGCCGGAAGTCCACCTCGCCCGTGCCCAGCCGCGGCAGAACGTTCTCCTTGCGCGTCTTTCCTCGGACGATGTCCTTCAGATGGACGTGAAAGACATGTCCGGCCAGCGACTCAAGGGCCTCCGCCGCCCCATCAGAATCAAGGGCATCATTGTAGTAAAGGATATTCGCCGTGTCAAAGTTGATTCCGACGTTTTTCCGATTGACCTCCTCCATGGTCCGGATCGCTTCCTCTGCATTCGCCGTAACGCCGCCGTGGATCTCCAGAGCGATCTTGATGTTCTTACCTGCGGCGTAGTCCCCCACGTCACGCAGCATCGAGTACATGAACGCACGGGCGTCCTTTTGTTCCTGGGCCTCACTACCCGGCGTAAGGTGATGGAGCGCCTTGTGGTGGCACCCGAGGACAATGATGCCCGCCCCGAGGGCGCAGGCAAAGTCTATGCGCTGCTTGATGAAATCCGCCGATCCCGGGTAGCCCGTAAAGCCGAAGACGGCCACGCTGTCCACCTGGAAGCCGTCCCTTGCCAATAGGTCCTTCAGGTCCGGGAGGCTGTACTGCCACGCGCCACCCAGCGGCGCGTTTAGCATCAGCTCCGGGATGAGCGAGCCGGGCCGCGTCTGCTCGGCCGGAAGCTCCACCATCCGAATCGGGGTCTTCTTGATCTGTTCAAGACATTGCGCGACTGTGAACCGTCCCCAGGTATAACAATTCATGCTCACCGAAAAACAGTTGCGACACGTCATGACGACACCTCCTTCTGGTATACGAACAACAATTGTGCCATTGCCCTCATAGCCAAGCCACACGCCACAGACGTAGAATACGGAACTATGTGCGAATATGAAAGCGAAACGCCTTGCAGAATGTGGACGACATGTTGCATAATCATGCCATGAATATGGACGAGTCCTTCTGCGGAGGTGACAGATGGGTGGGTATGAGAGAGCATATGGTCGAGCCGCCGCGGCCCTGCCGCTGCTGGTTGCCTTGGACCTATCACCGGAGCATCCCGTTCGGACTTCCTGCGCTCCGCCCTGGCGGCCCAGGGCGGGGGCGGTGGGGGCGGACATGCACTATGCCCTCGAATTTGGCGTCGTTGTCTCGGGCTCTATGCACCGCAACCACGGCGCCGGATGGTTTCGTGTCGGCGTCGGACAGGCGTGGGCCACTGCGTCGCTGGAGGCGCACCACTGGCGCGTGGGGCGTAACATGCAGTACGTCGTGTTCCAGTTTCTGCCTTTCCTCCTCGACCGACTGCCGATCCTGAGCGGTCTTGATCTCACCGCACCCTTCCGTCTTCCGCTTCGCCGGAACGTCATCGGTCACGGTCGGCAATTTTGTCGCTCTCTGGCCGAGGCCGCCCGCGGTCTTCTCCCCAAGTACCAGGACGCCGTCCTGCCGGGGGAGACCTTCATGGACATGCTCCGAATTCTGCACCCGATTTCAACATGCGTTCTCCAACACTCCGAGCCGGCGACGCCCGGCGTGGATTCCCTCTCGTCTCACTCGGTAGCGCCGGCGGTGGAGCGGGTGCAGCGGACAGCGGACCGGATCGTCAGCGTGGACGAGGCCGCCGAGGCATGCCATATGGCCCGAAGAACATTCTGCCGGTCTTTCAGGACGACGATGGGAATCAGCTTCGGCGAGTTCGCCCTTCGTTGGCGTCTGGTGTGCGCGGCGCACAGCCTGAAGTCCTCCGACGAGCCGGTGAAGGCAATCGCTCATCAGTTCGGCTTCCATGGCGCAAGCCATCTACACCGGATGTTCCATGCGCGCTACGGAATCAGTCCGACCCAGTACAGGACCTCGTCGCGTGTCGCTGAGTTATAGGCTGGGGCCGGTGCTACTGCTGCCTGCAGATCTCCTTCAGGACGGCCTGGACGAGGTTGGGCATGGCCTTCTTCAGCGTGTCGCTCAGGCCCTCCGTCCACGTCACTTTGGCCGGTTGGACGCCGATGAAGACGACGTTCCTGAACTTGCCCTGATACATCTCCTGGAACAAGAGCGTTTTCAGAACGGAGAGCTCATGGACGGATACGCCGGCGGAGTCGAGGCGGTCCTTGCCGCGGAGTTCGGCGAGGTCAAAGCGGTAGAGCGCGCCGGGACTGCCCTTGCCCTTGACGGCGTCAATGATGATGACCTTCTCGTATTTTTCGAGGTCGAAGACAACGGCATGGAAGGCCTTGCCCGCGTTGATGAGATCGGCCTTGTCCTCGGCGCCGGCTTTCCTCAATTCCTCAAGGGCGGCGGGACCGGCGCCATCGTCGCCCATGAGGACATTGCCGACGCCGACCACGGCGATGGTCTTCTCAGCCATCGGTCCACCTCAATCGAGATCAGGCGTTGACTCGATCCACAATCGGCGCGATGCAATCGTCCCAGCCGAGGGGCATGATGTGCGCGCCCTGGCACATGGGCTTCATTTTCTGGATCAGCTCGGCGGCAATGTCAATGGCGACCTTCTTGCAGTCCTCCTCTGCTGTGAGGCCCTCGAAGCGGTCCATCAGCTCCTTGGGTACCACGACGCCGGGCACGAATGAATTCATGTAGCGCGCCATGCCGGCCGATTTCAGGAGGACGATGCCGACGAGAATCGGGATCTTGACGTCCTGAATCTGGCCCATGAATTTCTCGAAGGCATTCGAATCGTATACGGCCTGGGTCTGGACGAACTGCGCCCCGGCCTCGACCTTCTTGCGGAGCTTGAGAATCTGCGGCTCGACGACCTCGGAGCAGGGGGTGACGCAGCAGCCCTTGAAGAGCTTGGGCGGATCGCCGTCGAGTTGATTGACGTTGCCCTTCATGTCCTTGCCCAGGTCGTGGCCCGACTCGAGGTTCGAGATCGCCCTGATGAGGCTGACCGAATCGAGGTCGTACACGGGCATTGCATCGTGGTGGTCGCCCATCAGGATGTGGTCGCCAGTGAGGCAGAGGATGTTTCGGATGCCCAGCGTGTAGGCGCTGAGGACATCGCTCTGGAGGGCGAGGCGGTTGCGGTCGCGGCAAACCATCTGGAACACAGGCTCGGCGCCCATTTCGACGATCGTGTGCGATACGGCCATAGAGCCGACGCGCATGACGGCCGTCTGGATGTCGGTGACATTGATGGCGACGACCTTGTCCTTCATCATCTTCACGCCTTCCTTGACGTGGTGGAGGTCAACGCCCTTGGGTGGGCCGACCTCGCCGGTGATAACGAACGCGCCCGATTCGAGCGCTTTTTGAAGTTTACTGACTGCCATCGGTCGCTCTCCTTATTGGGCTGATTCGGCTTTTTTCGCTTTTTTCTTTTTCTTTTTCTTCTTCTTCGTCGTCTTCGCCTTGTATTCCCGCTCGGCCTTCTCCTCGTCGAGTTCCAGGGCCCAGAGGGAGGTGCGCCTCAAGGGGACGGCGATTTCGAGCTTCCCAAAGTCCCTCGGCCTGGCGCACCGGGCGTAGAGATCGAGTCGGCCAATCTCTTTCAACCGTTCATAAATCTTCAACCATCCGCACGGCTTCTCGGCGTTGATCTCACAGTTGCCCTTGCTGCCCGTGCCGCCGCAGGTTCCGTTCAACAGGCTCTTGGTGCAGGTGGTGATGGGGCAGAGGCCGCCCGTGTAGGCCAGGTAGCACTCCCCGCACGCGCCGCATCGCTCGGACGAGGGCCAGATGCCCTGCATGCCGCCGACGGAGATCGTGTTCAGGGCCGGCGCCACTCGCTTGCCGGGGACCATGTTGCCGACGGCCGATACCCCCACCCCGCAGGACATGACCAGGATGCAGTCGCTGCCCTTCAGCAGGGCGCTCCTGCGCTGCAGTTTGATGCCGACCAGGGCCTTGTTGCAGAGGAAGTCAATCGAGGTCGTGCCTGTGACCGCGACCCCTTTCTCCTTCAGCGCCCCCGCCATCTCGGCGACCTGTTTCGGGCTGCCTGTCTGGAGACCCTCCGGGCATCCCGAACACCCGAGAACGAACACTCTCTTGTCGCCCTCGAGTGAGGTCAGAATTTCTTCAAGGGGCTTTTTGTTTGTTGCATTCATCCCGTTCCTCCTTGTTTGAAGATGCCCGTCCGCCGATCTCAGCGATCAACGCCTTCACCAATCTGGGCATCAGCGATTTCATCGTTTCGGACAGCCCCATCCGCCACTCGATCTTTTCGGGTTCGACCCCGATGAATACCACCGTCCGGAGCTTCCGACCGCCTATGTCGTGCAGCCCCAGCGTCGGCAGCACCGACAGCTCATGCGCCGAAAGGTGCCGGAAGGGCAGCTCCTTCGCGTCACGTATGTCATCCAATTCAAATCTATAAATCGCCCCAGGCTCGCCGCCCCCCTGGACGGCGTCAATGACGATCAGCTTGTCGTACCCATCGAGGTCGAACACGACCTCGTGAAACGCCGTTCCCGCGTCGAGCAGGTCCGCGCCCTCCGCCGCCCCGGCCTCCTGGAGGGCCTTGATCGCCGCCGGCCCTATCCCGTCGTCGGCCATCAGGACATTGCCGACGCCGACCACGGCGATCTTTTTCTCACGCAATACGATAGACCCCCAGCTCCCGGCCCCTGCCGTCCATTACGTGCACCGCGCAGGCCAGGCACGGGTCGAAGGACCGGATGACACGAACGACCTCGAACGGATTCGCCGGGTCCTTCACGGGGCAGCCGATCAGCGCCTGCTCGATCGGGCCGGGCTGGTCGTTCGCATCCTTCGGGGAGGCGTTCCACGTCGTCGGGACCACGAGCTGGTAGTTCTCGATCACCTTGTTCTTGATCCGGATCGCATGGCAGAGCGCGCCGCGCGGCCCTTCCGTGAAGCCGATCCCCTCGCCCTCGTTGGGGATCACAAGCGGAGCGGACACGGGCTCGCCCGGTTTGAGCGCGAGCATCCAATCGCTCATGGCGTCGCACAAGACCTTTGCCTCGATGGCGCGCGCCGCGTGGCGGCCGAGTACGGAGTAGCACTTGTCCAGGCCAATTCCGGCCGCGGAGGCGACGCCATTCACCTCGCTCTTGATCCTCTTGTCGCCCTGCTTGTAGGCCACCATGACGCGGGCCAGCGGACCGACCTCGGCCGCCTTGTCGTCGTATCGCGGGGCCTTCAGCCAGGAGTAGGCCCCCTGCTTGCCGGGGGCCGAGACCGTCCTCGCATCCAAGAAGGTCGGCTTCGTCTGGTTCATGTACCAGGAGTGCTTCACGTTCTCAGCGATCTTGGTCATATCCACCGGCTCGGCCGGTCCGCCGTTGGATGTAATGCCTTGGGGCAGGAAGCGGGTGCGCTCGGGCGGCCCACCGGCCTTCGATTCCAGGTCGAAGACTCCGTAGCTCAATAGCGTGCCGCACCCCGCGCCGATCCCGAAGTAATCCGAGTAAACGCCGGCCACCGCCAACACGTCCGGCACGTAGCACTCCTCGACGAACTGGCGGATTTGCTGGATCTTGCCGAGGCCGGTAACAACCTTGTCGGCGGAGACATCTGTGGAAACGCCGCCCGGCACGATGCCGCAGTTGTGGGGCATCTTCCCGCCGAAGACGGCAAGCAGTTCATGGCACGTTCGCCGTGCGCGGAGCGCTTCGAGGTAGTGCTTGGTGCAGAGGATATTCTGTTCCTTGGAGAGGCGATAGTCGCCCTCGTATCTCGGCACAAAGGGGCCCAACTCGCCGTGGGCGATGAAGTCCTTCAGGGTGCGGAGGTCCAGGTCGTCGCCGGCGTAGTCCGCCGCCGCCGTGACATCCACAAAGTCAAGGGCCGCAAGGATATAGAAATGGAGGATATGGGACTGTAGATAGTTTGCGCCGAGGATGATATTGCGCGTGATCCGACCGTTGTCGGGTACCTGGGCGTCAATCCCTAACGCCGCATCAACCGCCGTCGCCGACGCGGTGGCATGGCAGATGGGGCACACGCCGCAGACGCGCTGCGTGATGATGACGGCGTCACGCGGGTCGCGCTGGCTCAGGATGTTCTCGAACCCACGAAAGAGCGTCCCGCTGACGTTGGCTTCCTTCACCGTCCCGCCATCCACGACCACCTCCGCTTTCAGGTGGCCTTCGATCCGGGAGATGGGATCAATGGTTATTTTCTGCATGATGGTCTTCCTCCAGTAAGAGCGAAGCACGAGGTCACGAGACCCGCACCTTAAACCTCTCCAGCCGTTCCTCGGTAATCTTGTCGAAGATCGGAGAGAATCCGTCTATGAATTCAGGTTCCACGCATCCCTGGCAGGGGATGCCGTTGCCGATGCACCAATTGACGCCCGCGTTCCATTGGCGGGTGGGGCAGTCGGCGTAGGTCATGGGGCCCTTGCAGCCGAGTTTGTAGAGACATCCCGGATCGCCGAACTTGACAGCGAACTTGCCGGCGTCGAAGTCCGGTCGCCGGGGGCAGTTTTCGTGGATCAAGTTGCCGTAGTAGGGAACGGGGCGGGCGATCTCGTCCAGCGCGCCCAGGACCCCTGCGCCGAGCTGGAGAAACAACGCGACGCTGCCGATGATCCAGTCGGGATGGGGAGGACAGCCCGGCACGTTCACCACAGGGGTCTTCACGCCCTTGCCGCAGAGAACATCCCGCACGGACTTGGATCCGGTGTAGTTGGGCTTGGCCGCCGGGATGCCGCCAAAGGCCGCGCACGTCCCCACCGCAACCACCGCCACAGCGTCTTTGGCAAGTTCCACGACCTTGTCAATCATCGGCTCATCCCCCACCTCTCCGAACACGCCGCCGGCGGCCGAGGGCAATGAGCCTTCCACGCATAGCACGTATTGCCCCTTCTTGGTTCGCGCCGTTGAGTTCATCGCATCGAGGACGGCCTTTCCCTGACCGGCCATGACAGTGACGTGAAACACCAGGTTGACGTGCTTGCCGGGCACCAACTCCTGAAGGAGCAGATTCCGCACATCCGGTGCGACGCCGTTCAGCAGCGACACGGAACAACCGCTGCAGGCAGCCGCCTGGTACCAGATCACGGGACATTCTTTGCGTTCACAGGACATTCTACCATCTCCTTTGCCGAATGCAGGGGAATCCTCTGGTAGGAATCACTACATCGCGCCCCAGCCCGATAACTATTTTATGCTACTTTTCCACTGCCGTTGTCAAGGGAATTTTTTCACGAAGTGCCACACCGATCTTCAAGCGTACAGCATAGCGTGAGGATAGGCGACCAGTCCCGGCCCGAAATCACGATGTCAAACGCCTCAACGCAGGAGGGAAGGGGGGTGAACCCGATAGCAATGCCGCCGCGCTCGCGGGCCAACTCGGCCATGCCGACGTCCTCGTCGCTGTGGCCGATGATGAGGGGCCGCGCGGCGCCTCGTTTGGCCATCTCTTCTTCGAGCGCAATGCGTTTGTCCCCCGGCGTGGTCATAAAGCAGGACCGGTCATAGCCGTCGAGAACCTGATGCCCTTCGTCCTCTTTAAACTTTAGCCTGTTGCTCCGGTAAAACGAGACGACCTCCCGATGCCCCGTGTTCAGATGCAAAACAAACTCCTGAACAATGATCTCGAGGCAGAAGCTGATGATTCCCACCGGCATTCGCCCCGCAAGGCCGGTCAAGACCTCCTGCATCATGGGATAGGCGAACCGGGGAATACCACGGGCCGCGTCGGCGAAATACTCGCGCGGCAGACCGCGCAACGTTCTCTCGAAGACATACATCAAATCGGGTCGAGATATCCGGCAGCCGACGAATTCCAGCGCCCGCATGCCGACCACATGGAGGCCGCCCTGCATGAGGCTGGGGATTTTGAGCAGGTCTCGGAAGCGCCGCGGTCGCAGGGCCGTCCGCAGGGCGATGCGCCGGCCGAGAACCACCTGGGCAAAGCCGGGCATCATGCACTCGTCGAGGTCCACCGCCGCGATGTCGCACTCGGCGTATCGGCGACGAAGCTCATCGGTCGGGAGAGTGGATTGCACACCGGGAAGGACGTAGTAGGTCATATGTGCAGCTCGATGACATCCCTGTCGTGGAGGATATGGTCTCGCTTCACGGCCTGGCCGTCGTGAACCCCCATCCCCCAGATGCGCGCGTATTTTAGATTCTTGCGAAAGTCCTGGTGTACCATCTCCGCCGCGTCGAGGACCGTGGCGCCTATGGGGAGGACGTAGGGCTGCGCCATGTCCGCCTTACTGCCGGGCTCCTTGGTGTAAACGCGAATCACGCCGACGAAGTCGAAGACCTTCCGGCCGAAGTCCTCCAGCCCGGTTCCCTGGATGGCCGAGACGGACAGAACCAGGTAGTTCGCGTAGATCTCCCGCACAACATCCAGGTTCTCATCCGCGCCGGGCAGGTCGTGCTTGTTGCAGAGGATCATCGTCGGGAGGAACTTGGCCGCGGTGAGGCGAAGCTCCTCGTCATCGGTCTGCTTGGGTTTCGCCGGCACGAGGTGGATCCTCATGTTGTCCAGGCGGCTCTTGATGGTCTCGGCGTGATCGAGGAGGTCATCGCTCGTCAGATCGAGCATCAGGATCGCTCCATCGGCGGCGCGGATGACATCCACCATCCAGGGTTCCATGAAATCCTTTGTGATCGGCGGCAGGTCCACCAATTGGAATTGAATATCCTCGAACTTTATCATGCCGGGGATGGGGCGGTGGGTCGTGAAGGGGTAGTCGGCCACTTCCGGCTGGGCATGAGTGACTCGAGCAACGAGCTGCGACTTGCCCACGTTGGGCGGGCCGAGGACGACCAGTTGCGCTCCGCCCTCCCTGGGGACCTTGTATCCGTGCGACCGCTTGCTTGTCTTCTTCGGTGCGGAGAGCTCGCGCTTGACCTCGGAGATGCGGCGGCGAATGTCGCCCTGAAGTTTCTCGGTCCCCTTGTGTTTGGGGATGAGGGCCATCATGTTCTTGAGGCACTCGAGTTTATCCTCGCTCGAGACGGCCTTTTGATATTCTTCTCTGGCCTTGATAAACTGTGGGGTCAGGTTCGCAGGCATGAATGCTCAACGCACATAAAGACGACCATCAACCCATGCTTCCCCCACTATAAGTCCTTAGTCGAGCCTTGTCAAGACAGCGGGCGGTCGTCTCTTGTGGCGCGAGCGGGTGATGAGCGTTCGGACGCGCTGGATGAACGATATGTCGTGGCCCTTCTCGATGAGTTCCTTGTCCGTCATCCCCCCCTCCACCATATCGAGCAGGAGCCGGTCCACGTCGGCGTAAGTGAAGCCCAGTTCCCCTTCATCGGTCTGGCCGGGCCAGAGGTCGGCCGTTGGGGCCTTCCGGATGATGCGCTCAGGGACGCCGACATGGGCGGCCAACTGCCGGACCTGGGTCTTGTAGAGGCCGCCGATGGGATTGAAGGCGCAGGCCATGTCGCCGTGGATTGTACCGTAGCCAAGGAGGATTTCCGTCTTGTTGCTCGTGCCGATGACCAGGGCCTTGAGCGCGGCGGATTGGTCGTAAAGGATACTCATTCGTTCGCGTGCCATCTTGTTGGCTCGGCGAAGCCGGTTGGCGTCGGGGACCTTTTCGAAATAGGAGTCAATCTGCTCAGTGATGCTGATCGTTACCGAGCGCATTCCCGTTTTCTCGACCACCGCCTCGGCGTCTGCCGCGCTCTCCGGCGAGCTGGTCTTGTATGGCATCAGCACGGCGGTTACATGCTCCGGCCCTACAGCCTCAGCCGCCAGGAAGGCCACCAGCGATGAATCCACACCCCCTGAAAGCCCCAGGACAAGGTTCTTGAATCCGGCGGCATCCGTCTCTTGTCGGATGAAATCCACGAGCAAGGTTTTCACCTTCTCGCCGTCCAATTGCATGTTGTTCACTTTATACTCCTTTGCAACGCACTTTCTCGCCTATTACAGCAAACGTTATCAGCAGAAGTCAAGGTGAAACGGCGCGTACGGAACGGGTGGAACGGTGCGCTCAATCCCATGCCATTTATCGGCAAGTCTCTTCTTTTTATAGCCCCGCTGTAAAATATTTTATCGGTTGCCACTCCCATTTTTTATCGGCGGAAAAATTGAATTACGAATCATAACCGACGGTTAATAATATGGTTATGATATTATTCAATACATTTTTAAAGAGATGTGCAATCTGGCACAGGCATTGCGCACATGTGCAATAAGAAGGGCGACAAGGTAGGCACCAGGATATAAAGGAGAAATACAGTGAACATTTGGGAGATCAAGGGAGCGCATCGAATGAATAATCGCCAAGCCGTCTGCGACGGGGAGAGAGGCAGCGCCTTGGTTGTGTCCCTGATAATGGTCGTCTTGTTGTCCGGCCTTATTGTGTTCTATCTCACGGTATCGGCGTCAAACCTTCGTCTGACCGAGAGTAGCTATGAGTGCATCCAGGCCCTTTATGTGGCCGAGACCGGTATTGCGAAGGCGAGTCACGAGATTCGGGCAAACAACATGGCCGTGTTTGTCCTCAACGACGAGGGCAAGCGCGTTTTTACGGGGACGTATACGACGTGGAGCGACATCGGTCAGGTCGAAGTGGGCGAGTTCAGCGTCGAGTATGTGGAGTTGGAGGCGGGAAGCAAGGCTGCGCTCGTGTCCACGGGTTTCTTCCGCGAGGTTCGTCGCACGGTGGAGGTTCACATCCGCCGCAAGGGGAGCTTCGACCTGTCCTACGCAATCCTGGCCGAGCAGGGTTTCGGTCTCGGAGGGAACTTCCAGGTCTATGGCGACGTGCATTCCAACGACGCTATTGACGTGAACGGCAGCCCAGACATCCACGCCGCGGAGGAGCGCATCTCCGAGACAGTGGGCAACGGGCGGAATCGCGTAGCCGTGGAGGTGAATCAGGACCTGACGCCGCCGGATTCGAGGCTCAATGCCTTCCAGGGAAGCTTGACTGCTGTGGGAGAAATCACATCTACCCATAACGGGTTGGACGGTGTGAACGGCGCGGTGGAGGACCATGCCAGCCGGGTGCCGATCCCGCAGATCGATCCCGATGCGATCATCGCCGCCGCCGAGGCGGAGGGCCGCCCGGTGACCGTGTACGAAGGGGACATGGAGTTCAACAACAGCACAAGCCCCATCCCGGATGGGATCGTGTATGTCAAGGGCGACATCCGCATCACGGGCAATGTTGACGGGGACGCCCTCGTCATCGCCGACGGGGATATTTTCGTGGCGGGAAACACTCAACTCGGCCTCGGCTCGGCCGGCGATCCGGCGTCGCTCATGTTTTGGGCCGGGGATGACATCCACCTCCAGGGGGCGACGGATGTCTATGGCATCCTGTTCGCAAACGACGACGTCACCATCCGGGGCGGCAACAGCCTGAATGTCTTCGGCAGCGTGATCTGCGGCGGGCGGGACACCAATCCTGGCGAGGCCGCGCAGGGAGCGAAGTTCGGATCGGACTTCCACGGCAGCGTCACCATCCACTACGTTCGCCCGGACGATGACCTGACCGGCCTTGCCACGGAATGGGCGCCGATCAGCTGGCGCGAGGTGGGCGGGTGATAGGCTATCCCGACCGCAGCGCCTCGGCCGGGTCAAGGTTCGCCGCGCGAAGGGCAGGCGGCAGCCCGGAGACGCAGGACATGAGGACGCCGAAGACGAGGATGAGCAAGGTGGTGGGCGCCGAGTGGAGGAAGAAACTCTCCGGCATGAAGGGCAGAGGCGGCATGTAGTGCCCGGCCACGTAGTCGGCCATGCGCGTCAGGAGGAAGCCGAGGCCGATGCCCATAGCCCCCCCGACCAGACCGATCACCATCGCCTCGATCAAAAAGATGGACAGCACGTCCCCCTTCCTCGCGCCGCTCGCCCGCAGGATGCCGATCCGGACCGACTGCTCCATGACCGACATGGCCAGGCCGTTCATAATGCCGATCCCGACGAGAAAAAGGATGGCGACGCTGATGACGCTGATGAAACCCATGACAAGCCGCGCGATGGCGGTCAGCTTGCGGGCCTCGTCCTTGCCCGAGGTGACCAGCAGCCCGAGGGCGGAGATCGCCTCGGCGATGCGGTCCGTCTCGATCGGCGATTCGGCGTTGACCATGAGGGCGACATAGTTGTTCGGGGGTCTCTGCGGGTCGTGATACCATGCCTCCCAGTCCTCGACGTACTGCGCGGGCACGGAGATGCCCATCAACGGGGCCTGGGGCGAGACGCCGACGATGCGGCACTCGACGCGCCGTGGGATGCGCGTTGCCGCAACGGGGATCGTGCTCTGGCCGAGGTAGAGGTCAACGGTCTTGGACAGCACGAAGTCCCGGTCGAGGCGCGGCAGATTTCGGCTGCCGGCGAAGCTCATATTGTAGAGCTCCATGATGTGGCTCGAGATAACGGCGGGGGCGATGTCGCCGCCCATCTGAAACGCCGCCAACTGCTCGGGGGTCAGGTCCGGCGCCACCAGTTCCGGCTCGATGCCATACACGGCGCACTCGGTCTGGAAGTTGATGGTGGAGCTGGCCATCAGGGCGGGAAATGTGAGGGCCGTCATGGGGAGGACGCCCTTGACGCCGGGCATGGCCTTGATCTTGGCGATGGTTTCGTCGCTGATCCCGGGGGCCGCCTTTCCATCTTCCGTCACCACGCGGAGGGGCTTGACCTCGACGCGGTTGGCGGGGAAGGTGCGGATCATCTTGTCGAAGAAAAAGGTCTTCACGCCGTAGGAGAAGGCGGTCAGAAAGACCAGGAGGGCGATCCCCACCGCCACGCCGAGGAGCAGAAAAACACTCCGGCGCGTGCGTGCGAGCAAGCCGCGAAGACTGGTTTCGATTCGCGCAGAGAGCTTCATACGTCGTCCACGATCCTACCGTTCTCCATCCGCACGGTGCGGTCGGCCATCGCATGAGACGCCTCTTCATGGCTGACCAACACGACTGTCACACGATCATCTTCGTTGGCCTGTTTCAACAAATGGAGGACATCCTCCGCGTTCTTGCGATCTAAGTTGGCCGTCGGCTCATCGGCGAGGATGATCCTCGGCCGCTTGACGAGGGCGCGTGCGATGGTGAGCCGCCGTTTCTGGCCCGCCGATAGGACGCCGGCGGCCTGCTTGACCTGGGCATCCAGGCCCACGGCGCGGAGACTCTCCCGCGCCAGTTTCTTGCGCTCGCGCCGCCCCATGTCACGGAAGAGCAGGGAGACGGCGACGTTCTGAAGGGCGCTCTGGCCGGGGTCGAGGTGATAGGCCTGGAAGATGAAGCCGACAGACTCGTTGCGGAAGTCGGAGAGTTGGCTATCGGTCGCCTCGCCCAGGGAAAGGCCGTCCACCCACACCGCGCCGGCGGTGGGGCGGTCGAGGGCGCCGACGAGATTGAGGAGGGTGGTCTTGCCGGAGCCGGATGTGCCGGTGACGGCGAGGAACTCGCCCTCATTCACCGTGAGGGTGACATCGGACAGCGCATGCAGGGCCTCGGCGCCGCTGCGATAGACTTTGCTTACATTGTCGAGTCGGATCATTGCAGATCGCCAACGACATGGCTATTCCTGTTTCTTTTTCTTCTTTGCTTCCTTGACCAGGTCCTTCAGGGTCTTGGTCTGGATGTTGCGGACGTCGGGATAAATGCCCTCGCCGCGGTCGCCTTTCTTTTCTTTGGTGCGGAACGAGGCGCAGACGGCCAGTTTTTTGTGGTGAGCCTGGCAGACGATCAGCGGCAAGCCCTCCTCGGGCGCATTGGGATCGTCAAACAATTCATAGCCTTCTTTACTCTTCGGGCAGATGAACCATTTTTCGATCTCCTCGGTGTGCTGAGGACCGTAGAGGCCGTCCGGGTCAAGGGTAATCGGCACGACGTTCCATTTCACGTCCTTATTGCTCTTGGCCTGCTCTTTGAGTTCATCGAGCGTGTCGAATTTCACGTCCGCCTTTTTGAACTTGTAGTACAACTGGGCCAGGTGAAATAGATTTGCGGAGCAGGATTCCTCAACGCATACCGGCTTGACTTCCTCGGCCGCCCATTTGGGAAAGGCGTCGTTGATCTCGGCCAGTTTGTTCCCAAACGCTGCGTTGAGCGCATTGTTGCCGTCTTTGCCGCCCTGGATGGCGTTGACGTAGCTCTGAAGGTACTTCTTGTATTTTCCCTCGTTGGCATAATAGAGAAAATGGACGAGGAAACGGGACTGGACGTATTCGCACAGGCCGAGCTCCATGTCCCGTCCAAGGTTCTCATTCCAGGTCGAGTGCTCCATCGTCAGGAGTTCCTTGAAGGAAAGTTTCTTCGGACTGGCGAGGACCTTCTTGAGTTGCGCGATGTCCGTAGTGGTTACCAGACCGAAACGGATGTCCGTGCCGTCAATGAGGGAATAGGCGTATAGTTCCGCGAGGCCCTCGTTGATCCATGGGGCGGATGTGCCGACATGCTTGTAGAAGAATTGGTGGAATCCCTCATGGGCCAGGACGCGCGTGCGCAGATACTCCTCGTGACCTTCCAACCAGGAGACGATCTTGTCATCCGAAGGCGAAAAGAATCCGCCGGAATTTGCCGGACCGTTTCCCTTGGCGCGATACTCGTCGCGCGTCTTGAAGATAATAATGCGCGACAGCCCCTTGGACTGCGGCGCGCCCTTGAACCACTTGGAGTATCCCGCGTGGAGGATCTCCATCAACTCCCCGACCTCCGCGGCGTAGTCGTCGCTCACCGTTGTCTCGATGAGGTAGTGCTTCGTCTTGAATTTGTAGGTGCGCTGCGCCTCGCTTTCCGAGGAAACCGCAAGGAGGACGATGAGCAAGGCGGCTGCGCCTCCGACCAGTTGATGTCTTTTCATCATGCTTCTCCCTCTGGCATATACCTTTTCCCGAATTGTATCATACCGCGCCCTACGGCGCAACCTTCAAGCCCAGCCGATCGCCGGGGCGTTCGTCTATGATATCGGGCTTGAGCTTGTCATCCGCCGGATCGCGATACCAGTAGAGCCGCAGTTCGGTGCCCTTGTGCCATCGGCAAAGGATGTCGGGGTACTCGCCCTCCGGGTCTCGCTCTCGTGTGAAGGCATAGTCCATCTGGTCCTTGTTACTTCCTCGTTCGGGGCAGCGGAACCATCCCTTGATCTGGTCGAGGTCGGACGATTTGACCGTGCCTCCGCCGGAGAGCGGCAGCTCCCAACCTTTCAATTTCTCCTCCAGGATGTCGGCCTTGAACTCCGCGATGTCCGTGTATCTCTTGTTCAGCCGCTTTTGATAGACCATGACCAGCACGCCGATAAGTCCCATGTTTTCCTTGCAGACGTACATGGGGCTGGGTTGGCAGGCGAGGGCAAATTCCTTCCACGCCTCTTCGAGGGCGTAGGTATCCTCGCCGAAGGCGGCGATGCGCGCCCGAAGCGCAGGCGCGCCGTCGTGCAGGAGCATGATGTACTGGTTGAGAGCGTTCTGGTATTTCCCTTTTGAGGAGTAGGCCAGGAAATAGACCAGCATCCAGGATTGACAATAGCAGAGGTACTGCTCTATCTCGGTGGCGCGATGCCACTCGAGCAGCGTGCTGTCCATGAGGGTGGAGAGGGGCTTCGTCTTACCCTCCCGAATGGCCTTCTGCAGGAATCGCAACCGGTCCACCGGGATCGCCCGCGCGTCGAGCGTCTTGCCCTTGCGGAGGCCGTATTGGAACAGCGTGGCCAGGCCCTCGTTGAGCCAGATCGGCGCGTCGGGGACCCGCGAGGCGAGGAACTGGTGGAACCCCTCGTGATAAAGCGTCTCCTTCACGGTTGAGAGCGGCTGGCCCTCAGCGAAGGAGACAAGCAACCCTCCTTCCTTGGTGCGTATGAAGAACCCGCCTGACGCCCCGCCGGACCGCCCGGCCAGTTTCTTGTAAAATTCCAAATATCCCGTCCGCGTTCGATAGATCCTGACAATGGAGGGGAACTTCACCCGGGGCTTGACGCGGCGGAAGATACTGCTGTAGGCGCTGTGCGCATCCTCCATCAGTTCGCCGATGGCCTCGCCGTACTCTTGGGAAACGTCCGTTTCGATGGTGTAGTTCTTTGTCTTGACGGTGATAAACTCAGGCTTCTTCTCATCGGCGGCAAGAAGCGGGAGGGCGATCCATATAGGCAGGCACAAGGCGATGATTTGGATTTGTCGCATCCAGTGATCCCAAAGAAACTCCATTTCTTATCTTACGGTCTGATGACGATCATGTCAACGCAAAAGGGCTTGACTGTTTTGCGTTGCACTGATAGAGTGCCCACGTGTCGCAGAAAACCCCCTCATTTCAAGGAGGATGCGCCGAGATGGAAACCGTCTTGATCGTGTTGTTCGTATGCGATCCCCTGTCGAAGATTTTCTCAGACACCCCGCCGCCGGCGAACGCCCCCGGCGCAATCATCCTTCAATGCGCACGAAACGAATACGAGTCCTCGCAGTTCGCCATCCGCTGCAAGACGCCCCTGCCCGGGACGACCGTGCGCATCGAGGCGCTGACGCACGAATCGGGCTACTCCATCCCCGCGGACAAGGTCGCCTGGAATTTTGTCGGCGCGATCCCCCTCGTGAAGAACACCCCATGCGAGAAAAAAGAGACGATCGTCCGCCAGGCCCCATGCGACATGCCCGACCAGCTCCTCGCCGACCGCCAGAAGGACATTCCCACAAACATCACCCAGCCTGTGTGGCTGACGGTCTTCGTCCCCACGGACGCCCCGGCGGGGATTTACAAGGGAAGCGTGACCGTCGCCTCAGGGGAGGCGAAGAACTCCCTGCCCATCGAGCTTACCGTCTGGCCCTTCGCGCTGCCCGACGAGCGACACCTGTATGTGACCAACTGGGTCAACTTCCAGCGCATCGCCGAGGCGCACAAGGTCGAGCAATGGTCCGACGCCTTCTGGCCGGTCTATGGCAAGTATCTGGACAACATGCGCGAACACCGGCAGAACATCGCCTGGGTCCCGTGGAGCCTCATCAAAGTCAACCAGGAGGCCGACGGGAAGCTGACTTTCGACTACGCGCTCTTCGACAAGTATGTTGAAGTCCTGCACCAGCACAAGGTCGCCGACCGGATCGAGATCACCTTCATCGGCGGCTTCAAGGACGGCTGGGGTGGGCGGGAGATACAGCTTCACGGTCTCACGGCGACCGACCGCAAGAGCGGCAAGGGCGTCAAGCTCGACTTTGAACACGGCATGGTCCCGCTCCTTGCCGACCTTCAGGACCATCTGGAGAAACGCGGCTGGCTCCAGAAGACGGTCATCCACATCGCCGACGAGCCGTCGCAGCACAACGTCCTGTCCTGGCGGGAGAAGTCGCGCCTGGCTCACCAGGCCGCCCCCAAGCTGAAGCGCATTGACGCCATCGAGGCGTCCGACTTCGGCGATGACCTGGAGGTGTGGGTCCCCAAGCTCTCGCATCTCAAGAACTGGTATCCGCAGTACAGGGAGGCCCAAGCCGCCGGCAAGGAACTATGGTACTACATCTGCTGCCACCCCACCGGCGGCTACTACCCCAACCGATTTCTCGACTACCCGCTCTCCATGGTTCGCGTGCTGCATTGGATCAACTATGCCTATGACGTGCAGGGGTATCTACACTGGGGCTGGTGCGCGTGGCCGAAGGACAATCCCTTCGGCGCGCCCTCGGACAAGCTGCCGCCGGGGGATTGCAACGTGGTCTATCCCGGTCCCGACGGGCCGATGAGCTCGCTTCGGTGGGACGCGCAGCGCGACAGCTTGGAGGACTTCGAATACCTGTGGCTCCTCACGGAGCGCATGAAGAACGTGAAGGCGAAGCTCGGGAGCGTGGCGTTGGAGTTCGACCCAGCCGAGCAGAGCAGGGCCTTCTGCCGGAGGCTGATCCGCGACTTCGCGGACGTGGAGACCGACCCTAACGTCCTCCGCGAGACGCGCAAGGAACTGGCCGAGGAGATCATCGCCGCCGAGCAGGACCCGCCGGTCATCTTCTCCACCCGCCCTTCGGCCTGGAGCGAGCTTGTGCCCGGTCCCATTGCCGTCGAGATTCACGGCGCCGTCCTGCCCGGCACGGAGATCGGGGGCGCAAACGTACAGATCGAGCCGAGCGGCCGCTTCCGCGGCTTGGCATCTCCGAGGGCCGGGCATGAGAAAATTGAACTGACGTTCAAGAAAGACGGTAAGGAGAAAAAACTGGCGCGACGATTCCGCATCCGCACCGAGAATGAAGGAAATAGATAGGTGGCTGTACCCAACAATACATTTGACTCGATCCGCTTCACGAAGGCGCAGGAAGGCGTCTATGATCGCGCTCTCGCAGAGTTAAGGGCCGGGCGGAAGCGAAGTCACTGGATGTGGTTCATATTCCCGCAGATTGAGGGGTTGGGACACAGCTCAACGTCAAGATACTATGCCATCAAGAGCCTCGAAGAGGCTCGACAATACCTGAATCACCCTGTTCTCGGCCCAAGGCTGTTGGAGTGCGCAGAAGCGGTTCTGGCGATTGAGGGGCGGTCCGTCGCGGAGATTTTTGGCTACCCCGATGATCTGAAGCTCCGATCCTGCATGACGCTGTTTGCTCAGGCCGCGGAAGCCGGTTCCGTGTTTGTCCGTGTTCTCGACAAGTATTTCCACGGAGAGCAAGATTCAAGGACGCTCGACTTATTGGAAAAGATAGGTAAGTAGAGAGAGCGGGGTCGTTGAAAAGGAATCAGAGTTTCTTGTGTTTTTCAATGAAACTGATGATGCGCTCCCGATCCTTTTCCTTGATACACAAGAATTTGATGCCGATCTCATACGTGTTTCTTGGGATTTCCTCGACTCGTACGACCTTGCCTTTGAACGGGATGTCCTTGTTGCGTCCGAGATGAACGACGGCTTCGACAAAGGTGGAAATGGGGACGGGTTCATGATAGTGGAAGGCGATGCCACCGGCGCTGATATTCGTCGTCGTGGTTTTCTGTCCGACCGAAGACCGTTTGGAAATCTTGCTGATGGTAATCCGCGCGGAAGTTCCCAATCGGAGAAACTTCCTGCGTTCCTCATAAAACAGGCATATCCTGTTCTTCCCCTCCGCTTTTGCCCTATACATCGCCTTGTCGGCGTATTCGAACAGCTTCTGTTCGTTCTTGGCGTCAATCAGGAATGTGGCAATGCCGCCGCTTATCGTGACGGGTTCCTCCACCTTCAGCTCGGAGACCATTTTTCGGATACGTTCTGCGACGATCGCGGCCTGTGTCTTGCTCGTTTCCACCAGGATGACGACAAATTCCTCTCCCCCGTACCTCCCCACGAAGTCCGAATCGCGCACGCATTTTTTCATAATTCGGGAAATTTTTTTGAGAGCGATGTCGCCTTCCTTGTGGCCGTATTTGTCGTTGTACCGTTTGAAGGAGTCTATGTCGAAAACAATCAAGGAGAAGATCTTCCCATACCGTTCCGATCGGGAAATTTCCCGGTGAATTCGTTCTCGGAAGGAGTTGTAGTTGAACAGTCCCGTAAGGGCGTCCTTGCCGGAGGCGTCCTGAATCTCTTCCAGAAGGGCCGTTTCAATGATCTTAGGCTCGGCGATTCGTTTTTCCACATTCAGGAAATAGTCCATGGCGGCGACTCGTATGCCCACATTGCGGAACAGCTTCTTGCCGATTTCGTATTTGTGGGAAAGCATTCTCTGCCACAGCTTCTTGGCCTCCGTCGGCGGCAAGTCGAGATGGGTGGTGTGGTAAACGGCGTCTTTGTACAGCGTGTTTCCGTACTTCTTGAGCAGGTTCTCTACGGTGAGGGTAAGCAAATAATCCCTGTTCTCATCCTCGCCTAAAACATCCACGAGGTTGTTGAGAGAGATATTATGTTCTGCATACTTCTGTTTCATGAGAGTCGGAGGGCTTGCGCTGACACAACCACTTGGCTGCATGGGACGTTGCTATTATTCTATCCGGCGCGGAGGGAAAGTCAAGCCAAATGCTGACAATTTTTCCCTCGTCCCCTGGCTCCGCCTCCTCGCCGCGAAAGGAGTCAGGCAGAGCCTGACGGATGGGGCCGTTTCGAGGCAGAGCCCCGGAACGAGGGAAACGTCCGGATTGTATAAAAATAACCTCCCGGAGGTTCTGAACCTCCGGGAGGTTGGTCGCCAGGGCCGCCGGCAGGCTTCTCGCTCACCGGCCCGTCCATGCGCGGCCTGATCTCTCCTTCTTGAGGATATTCGCAAGGCCGAATATGCGGTCCTCGTCATTCCACGAGGCCGGCAGGGCCTCCTTGGGCGGCGCGGCGCCTTCGAGGCGGGGCTTGCCCTCATCGAGACGATAGGCAAACTCCTTGTCGGCCATCGGGTCGAGGGGAATGCCCTGGGGGAAGTATGGTTTGAGCGCGTCGAGCGTTTCCGGATACTTCCGCGTCTTCGCCCTGTGGAGCGCGGCGGCGGCGAGGATGGCGGCGGCGCGAACGCGGGTCTGCGCCTGGGCGGCGATTGTCACCATGCGAACGAGGTCTGGAACCAGGGCCTTGATGAGTGGATTTGCGGAATCGTCGATCTCCTTTCGCATCTCCCGGAGCGTGGCAACGGCCGTCGGATACGGCTCGCCGACGATCTCCGCGGCCATCTCCATGCGTTCCAGATAGGCTTGGTATGACGTCTTGACGACCTCCTTCATCTTCTCATCATCATCTAAGTTGACTCCCGGCGGCGTGGTGGCCGGATCGTGCTTGAAAAGTCTTCGGATTTCCTCCCGATCTTCTTTGGTCACGGTCGGATTCGGCTCCTTCGCAAAGGCCGCGAAAAGCATCGGTCGGATCAGCTGGGCCTCCAACAGAAAGCAAGGGCCGAGCTCGATGTATGGATCGGGCATCGCCGAGAGACGGGCAAGGGCCGCCTGGCAGGCATCCGCAGGCGGATCGTGGGCAAGGAGCTGCCGTAGGGCCGCCGAGGCCGTGCCTGCGATGTCGCACCCCACGAGGGCAGACACCAGCAGCCGGTCCTGCGCCACGTGATGGCCCATCGTGAGGACGTCGCAATAGACCTCCACCGCCTGGCGCGGCATGCGCTCCGCTTCGAGGAGCTTGCCATAGGCGATGGCGTTGCGCGCCAACTGCCGCGTCTTGGCCAGGTGCGGCAGCAACATGAGCAGGCCGCGCGAGTAGTCCAGGCCGAAATCGCAGCGAGTCATCGAGGCCCCCTTGCGTAAGTACTCGGTAACGGCCCTCTTGTTTTTCTCGCAGATCGGACGAATCTCCGGCTTGCGCGCCTCAGCGACGGGCACAGTCCCCGCGTTCAGTTCCTCGCAGATGAAAGACCACGGATCGCGCAACTGGAGCTTTGCCCGCCGATCGTCTTCATATCTCTGCATGGCGGCCAAGAGTTGCCTCGCGTGGTCCATGCCCAGTGCGGCGGCGTCCGGTCGCCCGTCCTCGCGATTTCGCGGCTTCCACTCGACGTGGCCATCGGCGTAGCCTTCAATGTTGCCGCGCACCGGTCCGAAGTAATCGTCCCGTTTGGTTCGGAGCACGCAGACCTCGCTCGGGCGGGACTTCCTGCGTAGGACCGAGGGCGAGTACTTGAAGTGCGTCTCCTGTTCGATCTGGTGGGGCAGGATGCCCTTGGGCACGTCGCCCGGGGTGACGAAGAACAGGCTCGGGTCGTTGACATAGAGGGGATAGAGCTCGCTGAGATTGCTGGGCCATGCCTCCGCGCCGACGGTCAATTCCCCGCGGTCGGTTGATTCGTCGTACATGAAATAGAAGGCAAACCAGTACTGAAGGGCGGCGTTGTCGGTTTGCTTTGGAATCTCCGCCGGCGGCTCCTGGGCTGCCAGGAATCCCATAGAGATCAGGACAATCGCAAGAAGTCGTGTCGTTGTTTTCATGTCGTTTCTCCTTTCCGTGGAGGCGTTACGCCCCATTTCGCTTGTGCAGGGCGGTCATCAAGTCTTCGTTCGTCCGTATCGGCCGATTGTGTGAATCCACATAACTCATGAGTTCCTCGGAATTCTTCGACATGACGAGGCCGAATTTCATAAGGGAGATTTCCCCGACGAGCGCATCGCTCCCCGGCAGGGAGTCAATGCCTCGCGCCGCCGTTTCCCCTGACGGCCATTCCTCCGCCCCTCGATCCTCCCAGCGCAGATGAAGATATATGAACACTAGAGTGACCCCGACCAGCGCTACCGCGGCTGCGGCAGCGACCCAGCGAAACCAGTATCCTGTCCGCCGGACATCAATCCGTTCCTCAACGGTCTCCCAGACCGAATCGGGCGGCTTGGGCCCGCGGAAGGCGCGGAGGCGCTGTTCGAGGCGTGTATCGTCGTCTTGTTTTTCCATGTCGTTGCTCACTGGAAATCTCCAAGTTGCTGGCGAAGTTTGTCCAGGGCGTACCGATAGCGCGAGGCAACAGTGTTTGATGGGATACCGAGCGCCTCCGCCGCCTCGGCAAGCGTCAATCGTCCCCAGATTCTCAGTACCACCACCTGCCTCTGTTCCTCCGGCAGGGCGCTCAGTGCGTTATTGATTGCCTCGACATCCACCTCGCTGTCCGAAGGTCCCTCGGCGATGAGTCGGCTGCGTCGTTCGATCTCGCGCGACTCCCCGCGCCGCAGATTGAGAAAGATGTTCCGCACCATCTTGAACAGATAGCCGCGCAAGCTGTTCACAGACACCAGCTTGCCCCGGTTCTCCCAGAGGCGCACGAAGCAGTCCTGGAGCACATCGTCCGCGTCGGCCCCGTTGCCTTTGGTCAGTGTGAGGGCGAACATATACATCTCCCGGCCATACGTTTCGTAAGCATTTCGCAAGGCGACTTTGTCGCCGGATGCGATGGATTGCGCAAGCATTGTCTCATCCATATCATCCATTTTCACCATAACGACACCGCCGATGCCGCTTTTTGTTTAACGTGAGCACGTCATGGTATACTGCACTGAATCTATGCTGTTCTTATCACAAATCACAGAGCAAGGCAAAAAGATTGGATTTCTTTTGTTCTTACTGATATAGTGCAATTCCACGTGTTGCTTCACAGGGCCAATGAATCGTGCTACTCTGTGTCGTTATTCTACGGAGAAGAACAAGAAAATGCACTGGATTGACTGGCTGATCGTGCTCATCCCTCTCGGGATCATTACGTGGATCGGGATCAAGACGCAACGATACATGGAGGGAGTGTCGGACTTCCTGGCGGCGGGGCGGGTGGCGGGGCGGTACGTCGTGGCCGTGGCCGCGGCGGAGGCGGGACTGGGCCTCATCTCGGTTGTGGCCATGTTCGAGATGTACTACAAGTCTGGCTGGGCCTTCGGGTTCTGGCATGGGCTGGCCACGCCGGTGGGCCTGCTGATGACGCTGACCGGCTTTGCGATCTATCGCTATCGTGAAACCCGCGTCATGACGATGGCGCAGTTCTACGAGGTCCGCTATTCCCGGTCGTTCCGCATCTTCGCCGGCGTGCTTGCGTGGATCTCGGGGGTTATCAACTACGCCCTCTTCCCCGCCGTGGGCGGGCGGTTTCTCGTTTACTATTGCGGTCTGCCTGACACCGTGTGCCTTCTCGGACTGGAGTTCCCAACCTTCGGCCTCGTCATGGCGGCGTTCCTGGCGGTTGCGCTTCTGATCGTTCTCCTGGGCGGCCAGATCACCACAATGGTCACCGACTGCGTGCAGGGGCTGTTCAGCTACGTCGCCTACGCCGTGCTGGTCATCTCGATCCTCTGCATCTTCCGCTTTGACCAATTCCGATGGGCCTTCATGGCCCGCGGGCCGGGCGAATCCTTTCTCGATCCCTTTGATACGGGCAGGCTGACGGACTTCAACATCTTCTATGTCTTTGTCGGGATACTATCCTCGGTCTATAACCGCATCTCCTGGCAGGGGTCGCAGGGATACAATTGCGCCGCCGCCTCGCCGCACGAGCAGAAGATGGGCGGCGTCCTCGGCGTCTGGCGCGGCGGCTTCGTCACCATCATGATCACGCTCCTCGCCCTCGGCGCATACACGTACATGCACCACCCCGACTTCGCCTCGGGCGCGGCCGCGGTGAACGCCGAGCTGGAATCGCGCATCAACTTGGACAACCCCGTCTCCACCGACACGATCCGCACCCAGATGCGCGTCCCCCTCGCCCTCCGCCACATCCTGCCCGTGGGCGCAACAGGGGTCTTCTGCGCCCTCATGATCTTCCTCCTGGTCAGCACCGACACGACGTATCTGCATTCCTGGGGGAGCATTCTCATCCAGGATATAGTGCTGCCGATTCGGAACCGGCCGTTCACGCCCAGGCAGCAGATATTCCTGCTGCGGCTTTCCATCGCGGGCGTGGCGGTCTTTGCGTGGTTCTTCAGCTACTATTTCGGCCAGACCACCTACATCCTGATGTTCTTCGCCATGACGGGGAGCATCTACCTGGGCGGGGCCGGGGCCGTCATCCTCGGCGGATTATACTGGAAGAAGGGGACCTCCGCCGGGGCCTGGGGCGCCATGATCGTCGGGTCCACGATGGGCCTATCGGGCTTCCTCTGTCAGAAGTTCTGGGGCAGCGACATCTATCCCTGGCTCGTGAATCACGCCCCGGGCTTTCTGGAAATGTTCAAGGCATCTCTCGAAGGTCTTGGGGCGCGATGGGCCTTCGTGAACTGGAAGGTAACGCCTGACCGGTTCCCCATCAGCGGACAGGAGGTATATTTCCTGACGATGTTTGCCTCGGTCTGGACGTATGTGGTCCTCTCCCTCTTCACCTGCCGAGAGAATTTCAACCTCGAGCGGATGCTCCACCGAGGCAAGTATGCGCGCGACCTGAAACCCGGCGAGACCCCGCCGCCGAGGCCGCCGCGAACCTGGCGGGCCTTGCTCGGCATCAACGAGGAATATACCCGCGGCGACCGAATCCTCGCTTGGTCGGTCTTCATCTGGACCATGTACGGATTCGGCGTCTTCCTCATTCAAGTGATCTGGAATCTCTGCATAGGCTATTGGTCGAAGGACTTTTGGTTTGCGTGGTGGAAGTACTATGTGGTCCCCATTTCCCTCCTCGTGGGGGCGGTCACGACCGTCTGGTTCACCATCGGCGGCACATGGGACCTGATGCGGCTATTCCGCAGGCTCGAAGCCCTGAAACGAAACATGCTCGACGACGGGCGCGTGGTGGGGCATGTGAATGCGGACGATGTGGCGCTGGTGGAGAAGGTGGACCATATCACCATCGCCAAGGCCCACGAGGCCGAGAAGGAACTGCAGGAAGAGCTTCGCAAGGAAGCGCAAGAGGAAAAGCAGGAGACAGGGGGGAGTGGGAAGGGGGCGTGAGCGTTAAAATTTGTCGTAGAAGATGTCGTCTGGGTCGAGTCCTTTGTCTTCGAGGACTTGCATGACGGCGTTGATCATGGGTGGCGGGCCGCAGAGGAAGGCCTGGCGGGGCCGTTCTTGATCGTCCAGGTATTTGTCCACGGAGAGGTGGATGAAGCCTTTCTCGCCGTCCCAGACGTCGCCGGGTTTCATGTCGGAGAGGGCGTAGATGACGTGGAAGCCGGGATATTTCTTTTCCAGTTCCTTGTAGATGTCCAGGTAGAAGATGTCGTCGCAGCCGCGGCAGCCGAAGAAGAGCCAGCACTTGCGGTTGGGGTTCTTGTCGAACATGCTGGTTATGATGGCCTTCATGGGGGCCATGCCGCACCCGCCGCCGACGCAGATCATCTCGCAGTCGGGGTCTTCGTTCAGCTCGAACTCGCCGAAGGGGCCGGTGAACGTGACCTTTTCTCCCACCTTCAGGTTGTGCAGATACGTCGAGCCGATCCCGCCCGGCACGAGGCGGACGTTCAACTCCACCTCGTTGTGCTCGTAGGTGGCGGAGCTGATCGAGTAGGCGCGGAAGACGTAATCGCCATCCGGGTCGGGGGCCTTGATCTGGATGTATTGCCCCGGTCGGAACTCGATCTCCTTCGGCTCGATGAGGCGGAAGCGGATCTCCTTGATGTCCGGGGTCACGTCGCGCGTGCCGACGACCTCGGCGATGAACTCCTGGACGTCCAAGTATTCCGGCGGCACCTGTATCCGGATGTCTTCCTTCACCTTCACCTGGCAGGCGAGTCGCATGCCAGCGCGCCGTTCCACGCGGCCGACGAACTGGGCCTCGGTGGGGAGGAAGGGCCCGCCGCCGCCGAGGACCGTCACCTTGCAGAAGCCGCACGTGGCCTGTCCCCCGCAGGCCGATGGGATGAAGATCTTGTTCCGGTAGAGCGCGTCCAAGAGCGTGCACCCGCCGTCCACGGTGAGATTTTTCTGCTCGTTGATGGTGATCGCGCACTCCCCATACGCCACCAGGAAGTATTCGGCGACCACAAGCAGAACCGACAGGATGCCGACGACTGCGGAAAAGACGCCTATGGCATACAAAAATCCCACGTCGCGTTTCCTACTTCTGGATGCTGACCATGCCGGCGAAGCCCATGAAGGCCATGGCCATCAGGCCGGTGATGATCATAATGATTCCCACGCCTTCGAGCGGCTTCGGCACGTGCGCGAAGCGCAGCTTCTGCCGGATGCCCGACATGAACAGGATCGCCAGCGACCACCCGAAGCCCGAGCCGAAGCCGTAGGCAGCCGACTGGGCGAAGGAGTAGTCGCGGATGACCATGAACAGCGCCGCCCCCAGGATGGCGCAGTTGACCGCGATGAGCGGGAGGAAGATGCCCAGGGCGTAATACAGCGGCGGGCTGAACCGCTCGACGATCATCTCGACCAGCTGTGTGAAGGCCGCAATCACCGTGATAAAGACGATGAACGCGAGGAAGCCCAAATGGAGCGGGACGAGGACGGCGTGGTAAACCCAATAGTTCACGATCGTCGTGCACGTCATCATGAACGTCACGGCGCACCCCAGGCCCAGGGCCGTGCGTATCTGCCCGGAACAGGCGATGAATGAACACATCCCCAGGAAATTGGAGAGCAGGATGTTGCTCGTGAAGATCGAGGCGATCAGGATGACCAGAAAGTGTGTATGTCCTTCCATGTCCTACTTCTTCTCCGGAATGGGGGCGATCGTTCGCATGACCCAGAGCAGGATGCCCAGCATGATGAACGCCCCCGGCGCGAGGATCAGCAGTTGGCAGTTCTCATAGACCCCCGGCAGGACCCGCATGCCGAGCAGCGTCCCGTTGCCGAGGATCTCCCGCGGGACGGCGATCGTGCACAGGACGAAGCTGTATCCGAGCCCGTTGCCGAGTCCGTCCCAGAAGCTCGGGACCGGGGGGTTCTGCAGGGCGTAGGCCTCCGCACGCCCCATCAAAATACAGTTGGTGATTATCAGACCGACATACGGACCCAGCGTCTTGCTCATGTCAAACCAGAAGGCCTTCAGGACCTGATCTATGAGGATGACAAACGTGGATATGACCGCCAGCTCGACGATCATCCGGATTCGCGTCGGCACGTATTCGCGCATGAGCGACAATAGGACATTGCTGCCGCAGACCACAAACGTGAGCGATGCGCTCATCACTATCGCACTGTCCATGCGGTTCGTCACCGCCAGCGACGAACAGATGCCCAAAATCTGGCAAAAGATCGGGTTGTTGGCCCAGAGCGCCTCACGCGCAATCTTCTGGTGCTTCCTGCTGAAGAAGGAATGAACAGGCTTCGCCTGAGACGCCCCGGCTGCTTTTCCCTGCTCCGTCATGACTTGACCTTTTCCAAAAATCTCTTCGCGCTCGCCTGCATCAAGCGATTGACTGCGTCTCCGGTCATCGTGGCCGCCGTGATCCCGTCAATCTGATTCGGACTCTTCGGGTCGGCCGCCCCCGCCTTCGTGATCTGGAGGGCCAGACTACCGGTTGCATCGGCGAGCTTCTTGCCGTCGAACCGAGACGCCCACTCCGCCTCCCCGATCCGCCCACCCAGCCCCGGCGTCTCCGCCTGCTCATAGAAGCTCACGCCCCGCACCGTGTTCAGGTCCGGCTCCACAGCCATCAGCCCCTTCACCTTGTCCCACAGCCCCATGCCCTCCAACGGGAAGGCATAGGCGACCGCCTTCCCGGTCGCCGGGTCCATATACCGGTAGTAGGCGATCCCCTCTCCGTCCGCAGCCACCTCCTCCGTCTTCTCCTTGTAAACGGCCTCTATCTGCCGCTGGTCCATCCTGGCGAACTCATCCCGCCCCACGAACACGAGAACAACGTTCTTCCTACGGTCGTAGGTCCGGTTGCGCTCGATCCGCGATCCCAGCGCCGCATCGAGCGTCTTCAAGAGCGTCGAGCACGCCACCGCCAGCACCACTCCAAACACAATGGGATACAATCGCCGCTTAGGCACGGGCATACCCTCTGCGGCGATGCGCATAGACGATCTCGTCCATCAGCGGCGCCGCCATGTTCATCAGCAGGATGCTGAACATGATCCCCTCGGGATACCCCGTCAGACTCCGGATCAGCACGGCCACAATCCCCATCAGGACGGCATACACCCACTTGCCGGGGTTCGTGATCGGGCTGGTCACCGGATCGGTGGCCATGAAAAACACGCCGAACATCAACCCCCCAGCCCCAAGTTGGAAAAGCGGCGGCGCGAAGGTGGTGGGCATGGCCCGGCTCATGATGCCGGAGAAGATTGCCACTGTCGCCAGACATCCCGCCGGCACGCGCCAGTTCGCCACGCGCACGAGGCACAGGAAGACGCCGCCCAAGAGGATGGCCAGCGCGCACGTCTCCCCCGCGCAGCCGAGGCAGTTGCCCAGCCAGACCCGCCCGCAAGCCCCCCAGTTCCAGTCCTTTGCGACGAGCGGCGTCGCCGTCGTCACCGCATCGGCGGCGTATTGGAATGCCCTGCCCGTGAGACCGCTACCCGGCTCGATCCACCCGCCCGCCATGATCTTGGGGTAGGCTATGGCCAGGAAGCACCGCCCCACGAGGGCGGGGTTGAAGATGTTCGTCCCCGTCCCGCCGAAGACTTCTTTGCCGAAGATCACTCCGAACACGCACCCCACCGCCACGACCCACAGCGGACAGCCGGGGGGCAATGTGAGGGGAAAGAGAAGCCCCGTGACAAGGAAGCCTTCGGTAATTTCCTCTTTGCGAACGATGCAGAAGATCGTCTCCGCCAGGCCGCCTGCAATGTAGGAGACCAGGATCATCGCGATCACGCGCAGGCCGAAGAAGTAAACAGACATGACCACCGCAGGCAGCGCCGCCACGATCACCAGGCTCATGTAGCGCTTCACATCCAGCCCGTCGCGGATGTGCGGGACCGTCTCCGTCACCGCCGCCGGGCTGAAGAAGAAGGCGTCCGTCGCGTCAATGACAGGCTTGAGGGGCCGGAGGAGAGGAACCTCCTCGAACTTCTTCTTCATCCCCTCCAATATCTTCTGCAAAAACTTCATCTCGCGGCTTCCGCCTTCTCCGCCGCAAGCCTCGCCTTGGCGTCAAGGAGATGCTTCATAATCTCGATCTTCGACGGACAAACATAGGAACACAATCCACATTCTACGCACAGATGGATGCCCGTGGACTCGATCTCGTCCACCATGTCCTGCGTGCTATACTTGTAGAGCTGGTGTGGCATGATACCCGCAGGGCAGATCTCCTCGCAGTAGCCGCAGCACACGCACCGCCGCGGCTCCCCACGCAGGTTCGTCGAGCAGTCCCGCGGCGCATCGGGCCGGAACAGCGAAAGAAACCCGCTCGAATACGAGTCCGTGTCAAGACCCGGACGGAGGAAACCGAGCAGCCTGCGCTCCCGTCCCTCCACAATCGCAGAGATCGCCTCGTCGCAGATGTCTATCGTCGCCGCCCCGTCCTCGATGGCCCTCCCCGTCAGGAATCCACCTCGGACGAGGCGCGTCTCCGTCTCCACCAAACGGTCGCCAACAATATCGTTCACGCTCGTCCCCAGCCGAGCCTGCACATGAACAGGGTCCTTATAACCATTCCCCCCAAGCGCGATCACCCGGTCATACGGGGCGATCCCATTCCCCAGGCAACGCGGCAGCGACATCACCGTCTCCAGGTCCACATACCACGCCGCCGATGCCGCGTCCTCCTCCTCGTCGGCAAACAGCAGACGGTGCAGGAATCCATCGTTCTCGACTGGATAGGCCACAGGGAGGAAATGAAGTTTGATCCACGCCTTGCCGCTGGTCCGCTCCTTGATGTCCTGGGCCAGTGTGCTCTGCTCGGCGGTCAAAATCAGGTGAATCCTCGCCGATCCCCCCACCACGCGCTGGAGATAACCCAAACCCTTGACGAGATCATCCAGTCTCCCAGCCAGCAGGATATGCCCACGCGGACCGAAGGGCTGCGCCTTCACACCCTTCACCACCACCGCATGAGGGTCACTCCCCGGATCGGCCAGGCAACGATGATCCCGCGGCCAATGACCCACCAACGGCCACATCCCCGCCCGGATCAACATGCTCCGACCCACCTGCGGCGAAATCTCCTCCAACGATCTCGTGGCGTCTTCTATCTTCTCAAACTCATCGTCGCCGGCGCGTTCGATCGTGATCCGTCCAGGCCGCAGACGGCGCCGCTTCCCCTTCGTTGCCTCCACCACCGTCACCTTGCCGGTGACAGAGGACAGGACGGCCAGATTGGGTTCCGTCTCGCTCCAGGCGATCGCGGTTCCCGTCTTGACGCTCACCCCTTCCTCCACCTTCGGCAGCATCAGCTCCCCGCAGGAATGCATCAGCGAAAACGTTACCCTATCGGGAACCGGCAACTTCTCAACAGGACCCCGCGGTGCTCCATCAAAGCGGAAGCGGTAGGTTTTCATCGCGGCCATAACCGTCCCAAGCAATAAGAAACATAGGCGGGAACCGATCCTCCGCTAACTTTCGGCGGGGATCGAATTCTCGCCTGGGGCGAATTATACGGAATCCTGACCAAATCAGTCAACCAAAAAAATTCTGCCTCGGTGTTTCCCGTTACTTGACACCTGCTGGGTTTGAGGCTACCATCTGGTTTTCACCCACAGGAATCCAGTATGACCTACAAGAAGATCGGCGTCCTCATTGACAGTGGCCCATGCGATTGGCAGATTCTCCAGCAGGCGGCGAATGGGTTCGCGAGCGTTCGCCTCGCCGGGCGATGGTATGCCCAGGATAACATGCGCAGGGTCGAGGTTCGCGTCGTCTGGGAGGCCACATCCGCCCCCGTCACCGAATCGCTGGATTGGTCGCCGGTCCAAATGAACGACGATAACACGTGGTCTATCACCCTGACCGACATCCCGGCCGGCGGTCCCTACCGCATCGAGACGCGAGTGTGGCGGCGCGGCGGGCCGGACGAGCGACCGCTTCGCGGCGACTACATCCACCACCTCGGCGTGGGGGACCTCTGGTGCATCGCCGGGCAGAGCAATGCCTCCGGCACGGGGCTGGGCATCGTTGACGACGGCCCGGAGCTGGGGGTGCATCTCTTTGGCAATGACGAAAAATGGAAACTGGCCTGCCACCCGATCGAGGACGCGACGAATACGCTGCACCCGATCACCATCACCGGCATCTTCCACGGCCACTCGCCCTGGCTTGTCTTTGCGAAGGCGCTGAAGAAACACCTCGCCATCCCCATCGGTCTGATCCCAACCGCGCTCGGCGGGTCCGCCCTGCGTCTCTGGAACCCAAAGGACAAAGGCAAACCCGTCCTCTATGAAAACATGATGGACATGATCGCCAAGGCCGGCGGGCGCATCAAGGGCATCGTCTGGTATCAGGGCGAGTCCGACGCAAACTCCGAGAATGCGGCAGGCTACAAGGGCCGTTTCGCCCAATTCGTGTCCTGCGTCCGTAAGGACCTGAGCAGCCCAGACCTGCCGATCCTCACGGCGCAGTTGAGTCGCTGCACCACCCCCGCGCCGAGCAAAGAGATTGACCGGGCCTGGACCGTTCTTCGCGAGCAGCAGCGTCAGGCTGCGAGAGAGAGACCGAACGTCCATGTGATCCCCACGCTCGATCTGCCTTTATCCGATGAGATCCATATTTCCGCTCCCGGATGCGTCACGCTCGGTCGGCGCTTTGCCGATGTGGCGTTGGGGAGGGTGTATGGTCATCCGGCGTCGGACACGTTTCCTGAGATCACCTCGGCTGAGTTTCGTGATCGGGAGCGTCGAGAACTCGTCCTCCGCTTCGACCACGTCCCCGGCGGCTGGCGCCCGCTCAAGCCGCCGGAGGGGTTCTCCGTGGAAGGCCCGGACGGGTTCATCCCTATCGAGAAGGCGGACTACGGGGAGGGAGCGGAGATTATCCTGCGCCTGGCAGGTTCCGCAGAAAACCCTATCACTGTTCACGGCGGGTATGGTCGGAATCCCGATGTCAGCGTGCGGGATGCGAACCAACGGCCGTTTGTGGCATTCTCGGTGCAGGTGGAGTAGCAAGATGTACCCATTTGATTTCGCCGGTTGACGCCCATGCCTGTTTCACGATTCGCGTCGTTTTTAGTGCTATTCATTGTCGCCACCGCGTGGGCGCAGGCTGATCCCCTGGAGCAACTCGCGCCGAAGGCCCCCCTCCTGACCAGGGCGCTCAGGAGTGACGCGGAGATTCGTGGACTTCTCACACAGGAGGGTGGTCAAAAAGCGCTCAACCGCATCCTTGCCCTGGCGGGGTCGAAGAACCCGGACGTGCAGGAGGCGCTGGAGATCATCTGCCGTCCGCTCCCGAAGCCGGGGAAGGCGAAGACCATCCGCGTGGATGGGAACGCCGACGATTGGGCGGGAATGGCAGGGGCCGAGATTCCCGAACCGTCGGCGGCGGTTCGGGAGCATGGCGGAGGAATCGAGTTCTTCAGCGCCTACGCCGACGCGAAGACGCTCTACCTCATTGTGCGGATGGAGCGCGGCGACTTCCTCTCGACCGGCGGCAATCGTATCGGATTTGATATTGACTTGATCGAGCATCCGGCGAACGATTGTCGTATCACCATCGTCGGCGGCACGCTCGCTGTTACGAAGCAAGCACATCCTGTTGCGGATAATCCCCCTCGGGACATCGGCGACCGCGCAATAGTCGGATGGGGAGACGTCCTGGAGATGGGAATACCAATCTCGATCCTATCCGAAGGCCGCGAGGTGAAGCCCCTCATTTCGGTCTGTGCGTTCGCTTCGGTGGAATCGTCGCGTCAGGTCCGGCACGCAACGGATTACGTTTTTCCGCCATTCCCCGCCGCCGCGCCGGAGCACTACTGTCAGGCCTATGCCCGGAGCCTGTTCTACCTTTGCCTCGATTGCGACGTTGGGAAGGACGACGTGACGGCCATCGCCCTCTCCATCTCCCGCGCAATCTACGGGTACGTTGGCGACGATGAGGTTCGCCGCCAGGCCCGGACGGACGCGGCGGAGGTCTATCGGATCGCGCGCGAGATTATCGCGTGGCAGAAGGAACGGGCTGCGAAGGTCACGCTGGCAGATTACCCGCTTGAAGCGCAGTTGACCTGGGCGATGCAGGGCGCGGAGCGGGCGGGCGTCAACTGCTTCCCGATGTTCCGGGCGGGGAAGCGCCCCACGCTGGAGGAGTACCTCTGGGTTTCCCTCCGTCCGGAGAACCTTCGTCGGCTTCGGAAGATGGCGGAGGAGAACCAACTCGTTGATCCCGACGTCTCGGTAACGGCGGAAAAGACTGACAAGTGGGCGCGGGCGGTTCAGCACTACCGAGTCGGACTCGACGAGATGAAGCGACGCGCCGATTGCGGGATTCTGAAGAAAGAGACCTACGAGGAGGCGGTCCGGGATGCAAAGGAGGGGATTGACATCTGCCTGAAGCTCGGCGGGAAGGACATCTTCTATGGCACGATGAACAGCGGGAACGCCGTGCTGACGCTCTATGACAAGACGGGGAATTTCTACGGAAACTGCAGCGACCATACGATGCTGTGTTCGGCAATGTATAGCGCCCTCGGCATTGCGTCCTTGCGGCTATTCCGCGAGCCGTCGCGGCAGCGAGCCGTAAACCACGTGTGGCCGGGGTATTATGACCCGGCGGAACGCCGATGGAAATCTCCGCAAAAGGGAGAAACACATCCATCCTCATGCGATTACTTCAAGATGGGCTCGTATCCTGTCTATCTGGACTCCTATTGCCTGCCGATGATTCAGCTCCGTGCGAACGATCCGGCCCAGTTGAGGGAATATGGAATAGATGAGGTCACGCGGCAGCATCTTACGGAAAGGTTGAAACGGGGATTTGACGAGGCGGCGGTCCGCGAGCGCATCTTCACGCCGCTTCGGAGGCTGGTCCTGCCGAAGGCGACGGCGCCGGAGCCTCGGGTCGTCGCACCGGAGAAGTCGGCCATTCGCGTGGGCGTCTTTGCCGACGAAAAGGCCAGCCAGCGTTCGGTGCGGGAGGCGATCGAGGCGTTAAGTTCCACGTGCGACATCACTCCGACATGGTTCTTGGCAGAAGATGTGGGCGAAAAGCTGTGCGATAACCTGGATGTGTTCATCTTCCCCGGCGGGTCGAGTCGCCAAGCGGAGACGCTCGGCAAGGCCGGCTGCGAGAGGATCAAGCGGGCCGTGCAGGGGGGCAAGGGGTATGTGGGCCTGTCTGCCGGCGGATATATGGCGGCGATCAGTTGGAATTGGTGCGAGCCGATCAAGATGATTGCAGCCCGAACCGATACCAAGTATTGGGACCGCGGGACGGGGATTGTCCAGATTGAGACGGCATCGGCGGCTCGCCAGCCGATGTGGTTGTTCTACGTAAACGGCCCGGTCTTCTCACCCGCCGCTGTGGGCGGGTTGGGGGAGTCCGTTGTTTTGGCGAAGTATGTCTCGGAGTTCCGAGATAACAAGGCGCCGGAAGGGACAATGCAGGGAGAGGGCGGGATCGTCGCCGGCGCCTTCGGCAAGGGGCGCGTGGTGTTGTTCGGTCCCGACCCGGAGCAAACCCCCGGCATGGAGCATCTGCTGGTCGAGGCCGTCCGGTGGGCGGCTGGCAAAGGAGATCGGGGGAAGAAGATCACATGGGAGGGGGCGTTCGGTCAAGAGGCGGTACAGCCTCGACCGATCCGGCCCACCATTCGCCTGGAACCAGGCAACGCGAAGGAGTGGAAGGGCGTCGCCGTCGGCGCGCCGCGCGCCTCCCCGGACTGGCACACGGGCGACGTGGCCCTGGCCCTCACGGAACGGCGCGGGGTGCCATCCGTCTCCGCCTATGGCATGCAGAGCATGTTCAACGGCCGTTCGTTCGACGTTTCGGCGCCGTCGGAGAGGCCCTATTCTTATTGGCAATTGGCGGAACGACGTTCCTATAGCCCTGATGCACAAAAGGTTTACGACACGTACCAGAAGGCCCTGTTCGACGTTGGCGAAACAAAGGGCGGTCCGCTGGACCTCTACGTGGAGGTTCGCGGGCATTCGCTCAAGGTCGAGCCGAAGGAGGGGGAAAAGTCCACGAAGACGATCTACCGCGAGGTGGTCGAGGCCCGCGCCATGGGATTTGCCGATGAGGAGGTCCGGAAGCTGAAGGATGTGTATGCCCGGTTTGTCGAGAAGGATGCCCCCCAGGTCAAGGCCCCGATCTACTTCTGGAACCTGCCTGAGGACCGGACCTACGATGTTGAGGGATATAAGGTCGAGTTCGACTACTCGACCAGCGAGATCGAGGAAACCGGGGCCATGCGGCCCGCCTGCGCCCGGCGGACGCTCCTTCTTGTGCTCCCGCGAGTGGCGCGGTTCGAGGGGACGGAGCGGAGGAAATATGGCGATGTGATCGCGGGTCTTCTGGCCGAGGCCGCGAAGATGGCGCGTACCGATTTCACGGACAGACCGCCGGACAATCTTGTTCGCAATGGCGGGATGGAGCGAGACATCGAGACGGATTGGTTCAAGCGAACGCCTAATGATGACAAGCGGCAACTGACTCGCACCGAGGATGCAGCCCATTCCGGCCAGTGGTCCCTCAAGATCGCAAACACGTCCGATACGCTCAGCCGTTGGCGGCAGGGAAGCGACGGATCAATTCGGGTAAAGCCCGGTAGCATCCTCTCGCTCATGGGATGGGTCAAATCGAACATTCCGGAGAAGGGCGCGGCGTTTCTTACGTTGTTCATCTTCTCGGAGGGCAACGAGATCCTGTCGGTCACAAGCACACGTCTCATCTGCGGTGCACATGATTGGACGTTGTGCCGGCAGGAGATCGAAGCACCCACCGCCGCGACCCACTGCGCGGTGTATCTGGAGATTCGCGGCAAGGGTGAGGCATGGTTCGATGACATCACACTCGATGAAGTCGTGCAGGCGGAGAAAAAGGAAAAGGATATCCTCCTCCTGACGGATTTGCCTGTGGACGATCCCATGCGGAAGAACATCGCCGCCCTTTGCGAAGGGAGGATTGTCGCCGCTTCGCCTTCGAAGTTTAGTTCGCAAAGCGCAGAGAAGACGTCTGCTCTGGTCATAATGCGAGGAGGGATTAAGGATTCGGGCCTGACCTATTCGGCGCTTGATGCCTTCGCTCGAAAGGGTGGGACGGTGGTCATGGACCTGGGCAACTACGCGGAGGCCGCCGGGCTGAAGGCCGCCCGCACAGCGGTCGTCAGCCTGCCGCAGGCGCAAACTACGTTCTCCGGAACGACCGGCTCACACAGGATATACGTCTATTGTGTTGACGACGTTCGCTCGAACAGTACGCTCTATCTGGCAATTGGCGACCGGGTGGTGGGGCGATGGGATTTGGATGCGCCTGCCAGAACCAAGGACGAGGAGACGACGCCCCGCGTCTTTGCGACGATCCCGATGGAGATCAAGAAGGGCGATCTCATCCGCCTGGCCGCCAGTCCGGCGGGGCATGAGCGGTGCGCCGTGGACCGGATCGAGATCGCCCCCCCGACGGGGAAGCCCGTGGTGATCGAGGTCGAGGAGATGCAGTTGTCGGGGTATCGGATCTCCACGAAGATTGCGCCCTTCGCAAAGGGCGTCAAGACGAGACGGAGCGCCGTCGCCGAAAGGCACATTCAAATCCAGGTGGAGAATGATGTAACCCGCGGCTTCCACGCCGGCGATCGCGCACCGTGGTTCGGCGGCGAATTCTCGCAGAGCCCTGACGTGAAAGAAACAAAGAAAGTCCGAACCCTGGCGACAGAGGAGGATGGCGGCGCGACGCTGGTCGAGGAAAAAGTGGGCAAGGGTCGCATCGTTGCGATGGACCTCCTGGGGATGGGCGAACCGATGCGGGGGCGGCCCGGCACATACAACAAGTATGTATTCTTGAGCAATGTCATCGGGCGGGGCGTGATGTGGGGGGAGTTCGCGCCGAAGCGATTGAGCTACAGCGAGTTTGTCGAGGAGATGAGGACGCTCGCGGATACATATCAGGCGGTTGATCTCAAGGAGGAGGGGGCGGCCTCGGGCGGCTACAAGATCTACAGCCTGAATCTCGGCGACTCACGCAAACCGAAGTTCCTCGTCTATGCCGCCACGCACGGCACGGAGTGGGAGCCGGCCTATGGCCTGCTGGCGCTGGCGAAGCGGATCGCCGCCAGCCCCTCAGCCTGCGGTCTGGACCTGGATCGCTACGCCTTCAAGTTCATACCCATCCTCAACCCCTGGGGATACGAGAACGAGTCGCGGAAGAATGCGAACGGGGTGGACATCAACCGGAACTCGTCCTACTGCTGGGAGACATACACCAGCAAGGAACTCGGCAAGGGGGCCGATGAGTACGACGACAGCAGTTGGAAGTGGAAGGGGGCGGCGCCTTTCTCCGAGCCGGAGTCGCAGACCTACAAGAAGATCGTTGAGTCAAACGACATCTATTGTCTGATTGACCTGCACTGCACGGCGCATTTCGTTTCGCTGCCCACGACTGCCCGCGTGGATAACGACGCAAAGGTCGCGGCCTTGCGCAGAATCTTTCGGCGGGAATTCGCAGGGCGATATATTGCCGAGGTCCCGGAGGTCCCTGGTATCGGGCAGTATGGGCTTGGCCGAATGACATGGATGGGCGACGCGCCGTTCCTGCTGCAGTACGGGGCCAAGGATCGTTACGGCGTCTTGCTGGAGCTTCCGGGATGCTATTCAGGAACCTACGGTACAGTTATGCAGACGGATGTCGCGGCGACGGCATGCATGGCGGCGATCGAGGCATATGGCGGACTACGGCGGGAATAGCATGAGCCGCCGGCTGCCGCGCTTTTTTGCTTGACCCCATTTTTCTTTAGTGATAGGATTCACAAACTTTAATTATTTGTGGCCGGCTTGTGGCCCCGCAATGTTCAATTTTTCGAGGAGGTAAGACCGTGTTGACGGACCTGGAAATCGCGCAAAAGGCGAAGTTGAAACCTATTGTGGAGATCGCGGAGGCGCTGGGGGTGGAGCGCAAGGAACTCGAGCTGCATGGCGACTACGAAGCCAAGGTGAAGCTCGAGACGTTTGACAGGGTGAAGGGCAACCCCGACGGCAAGTACATTGACGTGACGGCCATCACGCCCACGCCGCTCGGCGAGGGAAAGACGGTCACGACGATCGGCCTCTCCCAGGCCCTCCAGTACATCGGCAAGAAGGTGGTCACCTGCATCCGCCAGCCGTCGCAGGGACCGACCTTCGGGATCAAGGGCGGCGCGGCAGGCGGCGGATATGCGCAAGTAGTGCCGATGGAGGACTTCAACCTCCACCTCACCGGCGACATCCACGCCGTAGGCGCGGCCCACAATCTCCTCGCAGCGGCCATTGACGCCCGTATCCTGCACGAAAGCGAGATGACCAAGAAGCAACTGGAGAAGATCGGGCTGAAGCGCCTCGGCATTGATCCGTTTACCATCACCTGGAACCGCGTGGTGGACGTCAGCGACCGCGCCCTGCGCAACATCATCATCGGCCTCGGCGGCAAGGGCGATGGACGCCTCCGGCAGACCGGCTTTGACATTACCGTCGCCTCCGAGGTCATGGCCATCCTCGCGCTGGCATCCGACCTGAAAGACCTCCGGCGGCGACTTGCGCGGATCATTATCGGCACGGACAAAAAGAAGAACCCCATCACCGCCGAGGACCTAGGCGTTGCCGGGGCCATGACAGTCCTCTTGAGGGACGCCATCAAGCCGACCCTCATGCAGACGCTGGAGCACTCGCCCTGTTTCGTCCACGCCGGCCCGTTCGCCAACATCGCGCACGGCAACAGCTCGATCATCGCCGACCGGATTGCCCTCAAGATGGGCGAGTATGTGGTGACGGAATCGGGCTTCGGCGCCGACTGCGGCATGGAGAAGTTCTTCGACATCAAGTGTCGCATCTCGGGACTTATCCCGCAGTGCGTGGTCATCGTGGCCTCCGTCCGGGCGCTGAAGATGCACGGCGGCGGCCCCAGGGTGGTCCCCGGCAAGCCCCTCGCCAAGGCCTATCAGGAAGAGAACATTGATCTCCTGAAGGCGGGCTGTGAGAACCTCAAGAAGCACGTCAAGAACGCCCGGCTCTTCGGCGTGAACGTAGTGGTGGCCGTCAACCGATTCACCACCGATACGGACAAGGAGATCGAGGTGGTGAAGGAGGCGGCGGTGTCCGCTGGGGCGATGGGCGCCTACACGTCGAACGTCTGGGCCAAGGGCGGCGAAGGCGGGGCCGAGCTGGCCGAGGCTGTGGTGAAGGCGTGCGAGAAGAAATCCAAGTTTAAATTCCTCTATGAGGATAGCGCGAGCATCAAGGAAAAGATCGAGACGATCGCCACAAACGTCTATGGCGCGAAAGGCGTGGATTACTCGCCCGAGGCGGCGGCCAAGGTGGAGCTTTACAGCGATATGGGCCTCTCGAAGCTGCCGATTTGCATGGCAAAGACCCACCTGTCGCTCTCGCACGACCCGGCGCGGAAGGGCGTGCCGAAGAACTATATGCTGCCGATCCGCGACATACGCGCCTCCGCCGGCGCGGGCTTCCTCTATCCGCTCTGCGGCGAGATGCGCACCATGCCCGGCCTGCCGTCGCACCCGGCGTTCATGGACGTGGACCTGGACGAACAGAATCGTGTGAAGGGACTGTTCTAACTCGCTCTTTCAGACGGATTCCGGGGAGCCGCGACCATTGGAGCGTGGCTCCCCGGTTTGTTATGGTTGGAAGGACGGAAGACTGGAAGTGTGGAAGAATGGAAGTATGGAAGACTGGAATGCTATCTCACGTTTCTTTTCAATCCCCCGCTTTTCGATTTTTCCATCTTTCCATTCTTCCATCCATCCATCCATTCTTCCAACATTCCATTTCTTCCGGAGGACGACCATGAGACGTCTCGCTCTCGCGTTTCTCCTTGTGTCCGGTTCCCATTGCCTTGCCGCCGATCTGACGGGCAAAATAACGCCGCCTGGGAAGTGCGCGGCCGTCAAGGCCGTCAGCCGGATGATGAAACTGGAATACGAAGGCACGATCAACTCGAATACCGGCGAATATGTCATCAAAAAGCTCCCCGCCGGCAAGGTGGACCTTGTAGTTACGCTGGGGAACGGCGTCATCGAGGGCGTGGACCTGACTCTGGAACCCCACGATCAGGCGAACGAGCCGTTCAGCGATGAAGACAAGGCGACCATCACGAAATGGATTGTGGATAACTTCGCGCTCGGCAAGGAGTTCGAGAACAAGGGGCGGCCGCTCTACTTCAGCGGCAACGGTCAGCACTGCAACGTCCTCGTCGAGAAAATCCGCGACCGTGCCTTTCACGCAGGCAAGGACCAGGCGGTCTATCGCGTCGAGATTTGGCTCTTCGACAAGATGTACGGCACATGGCGCAAGCGGGCCCACAGGGAGAAGGTGATCGTCCGGGAGCGTCTCTCCCTCAGCGACTGCAAGCGCAGGGCGTTCTTCTTCGACCCGAAGCTCGGCGGGATCGAGGTCAAGGATGAGGGGAAAGCGACGACCTTCGATTACGCCATCCCCGACAAGCTTGATGCATCCATGGGGAAGCCGTCCGAACAGTGAGCCAAGCAGTATTTCCTTGACTTTGGGGCCTATTCCGGCTATTCTACGTTTTTGGGTATCCTACACTTACGTCGCGCCGGCTTGGCTTCTCTGCTTGCTATCAATCTGACATGATCTCGACGCTACTCGAAGGCCTGGGAAAAGGACTGCGACGAGTCTTCGGCTCGCGCAATGAGCGTCTGCTCAAAGAGATGGAGCCGACCCTCGATCGCATCAACGCGCTCGAGCCCGAGATGATGGCCCTGAGCGACGGGCAGCTTGCCGCCAAGACAGGCGAATTCAAAGACCGGCTCGCCCGCGGCGAGACGCTGGACGACATCCTCCCCGAGGCCTTCGCCGTGGTCCGCGAGGCCGCCCGGCGCGTCCTGATTACACCCAATCCCGACAGCCCGAATCCCACGATGCGCCACTTCGACGTGCAGCTTATCGGCGGCATCGTGCTCCACGAGGGAAAGATCGCCGAGATGGTCACCGGCGAGGGCAAGACCCTCGTCGCCACGCTGCCGGCCTATCTCAACGCCCTGACGGGGCAAGGGGTGCATATCGTCACCGTCAACGACTACCTGGCCCGGCGCGACCGCGACTGGATGGCCCCCATGTTCGAGTTCCTCGGCCTGACGACCGGCGTGCTCCAGGACGGCCAAACCACCCGCGAGAAGCACGAGGCCTACGGCTGCGACATCACCTACGGCACCGACCACGAGTTCGGCTTCGACTACCTTCGCGATAACATGCGGATCCATCTGGAAGAACAGGTCCAGAAGCGCCGCCCCTACGCCATCATTGACGAGGTGGACAGCGTCCTGATTGACGAGGCCCGGACGCCGCTCATCATCTCCGGTCCGGTGGAGCGCAAGGTTCATGCCAAGTATGCCGAGCTGGATAAACTCATGCGCCCATTGGTGCGTAGGCAGGTCAGCATTGTCTCGAGACTTGTGAAGGAAGGCCAGCAGGCCCTTGAGGGGGGGAACGAAAGGCTGGCCGGTATCAAACTGCTCATGGCCAAGCGGGGCCTGCCGCGGGACCGGGATCTGATGAAAGCGCTCTCCGATCCCAAGGTCGCCAAGCTGGTGGACCAGATTGACTGGGAGTTCAAACGCGACAAACGCGAGCACGATCTGGATAGCGAAATCCTGTTCGTCGTGGACGAGCGCGCCCGAAGCGCCTCCCTCACGCAGCCGGGGATGGAATTCCTCTCGCCCAACGAGCCGAATGCGTGGGTCGTGCCCGATATCTGGGAGGAATTGAACGAGATTGACAAGTCCCCCAGCCTGAGCCTTGCCGAGAAGGAGCAGCAACGGGCCGCCGTCTGGGAAAAGTACCACGACGTCAACGATCGCATCAAGACGTGCAACCAGCTCCTGGTGGCCCATGCCATGTATCAGAAGGACGTGGACTACGTCGTCAAGGGCGGGCAGATCGTCATCGTTGACGAGTTCACCGGCCGCCTGATGCCCGGGCGTCGGTGGAGCGACGGACTCCACGAGGCCGTCGAGGCCAAGGAGAAGGTCAAAGTCAAGGAAGAGAATCAGACCCTTGCTACGATCACCTACCAGAACTTCTTCCGGCTCTACGGCAAGCTGGCGGGCATGACCGGAACCGCCGCGACGGAGGCGAATGAATTCTTTAAGATATATGGCCTGGAAGTCGTCGTTATTCCGACGAATAAAGAACTGATCCGGTTCAGCAACCCCGACGTGGTGTATAGGACGGAGCGAGAAAAATGGGACGCCATCGAGAAAGAGATTCTCGATGTTCACGCGACAGGCCGACCCACCCTCGTCGGCACCATTTCCATTGAGAAGTCCGAGCTGCTCAGCGAACGGCTCGAACGCCTGGGGATCAGGCACGAGGTATTGAACGCGAAGCACCATGAGCGCGAGGCGCAGATCATCGCCAAGGCCGGGCAGAGGGGCAACGTCATGATCGCCACGAATATGGCCGGGCGCGGGACGGACATCGTCCTCGGCGAGGGCGTGGCCGAGATGGGCGGGTTGCACATCATCGGTACCGAGCGCCACGAGGCTCGGCGGATTGACAATCAGCTGCGCGGTCGCGCCGGGCGGCAGGGCGATCCGGGGTCGTCGCGGTTCTTCCTGTCGCTCGAGGACGACCTCATGCGCATCTTTGCATCGGAACGGGTGAGCGCCATCCTCCAGAAGATCGGCATGGAGGAGGGGATGGCCATCGAGCACGGCCTGGTGACGAGGTCCATCGAGAAGGCGCAGAAGAAGGTCGAGGAGCGCAACTTCAGCATCCGCGAAAATTTGCTGAAGTACGACGAGGTCATGGACAAGCAGCGCAAGCACGTCTATGCCCGGCGGCAGGCGATTCTGGAGGGCGAGAACCAGAAGGAACTGATTTTTACCTGGCTGGAGGACCTGACCCATGACGCTCTCGACAAACTCATGCCGGAGAAGGGGAGCGTGGAGGAGTGGGACGTCGAAGGGCTGCTGGGGTGGGCCTACAGCAAGGCCGGTGTGAGCCTGCGCAAGGACGACCTCCGCCTCAAGACGCGCGACGAGGTCTTCGACCGGCTGATTGAAGGCATGAGACGGTCCTACGCCGAGCGCGAGGCGCTGCTTGGCGAGGAACAGATGCGCCTCATCGAGCGGTTCGTGCTTCTGGACCGGATTGACACGGCGTGGAAGGACCACCTCTACGCCATGGACGACCTGAAGGAGGGCATCCACCTGCGCGGCTGGGGCGGAAAGGATCCGAAGGACGAGTACAAGACCGAAGGCACTCTCATGTTCGATGAGATGGTGCGCAACATCCAGGAGCAGGTGACGGACCTCATCTTCAAGGTCAGGCTTGAGGAGGGCAGAGAGGAGGCCCTGAGCGCGACGTGGCAGGGGGGGACCGCCGTGCATGAAGACCTGGGATCGATCGCCGAGCAGCAGGAGCAGGCCATCCAGTCCTCCGGCGAGGGAAAGGTTGATCCCATTCGGCTGCACGGCGAGCGCGTCGGTCGCAACGATCCCTGCCCGTGTGGCAGCGGCAAGAAATACAAAAAGTGTTGCGGGAGGTAGTCGGGATTTTGGATTTGGGATTGCGGATTTTGGATTGCATCCGGTGTGAGACCGGAGGTGCGTCCAATCCAAAATCGAAAATCCAAAATCCAAAATAGATCAAAATGGGAATACTCATTGACATTGCCTACTTGGGCCTGATTACCGCCCTCTCGCCCGTCCTTCTCTACCGCATGGCCACCCGCGAGAAGTACCGAGCCGGCTTTTCCCAGCGATTCGGGAACGTGCCATGCCGTGTGGGGGGGCGTAAGTGCATCTGGGTCCACGCCGTCTCCGTCGGCGAGGCCAAGATCGCCGGACTGCTGGTGAAGAATCTCGAAAAGGAGTTCCCCGACTGGGACATCGTCGTCTCGACCACTACCAACACCGGCCAGGAGATCGCCCGGAAGGAACTACCCGGCAGAATCATCTTCTACTATCCCCTCGACTTCAGCTGGACCACCCGGCGCGCCCTGAGGCGAATTCGACCCTCGTGCCTCATTCTCATTGAACTGGAACTCTGGCCGAATCTCCTGCGCCATGCAGCGAAGGCGGGCATCCCCGTAATCGTAATGAACGGTCGGATCACCGAAAAGGGGGCGGCGCGTTGCCGCTGGGTGCGGCGCATTGCCCCCTGGGTCTTCTCGGGCGAGAGTGTAAGGCTCTTCTGCGTCCAGAACGAAACCTATGCCGGGCGTTTGCGCGACGTGGGGGCGCCGATGGACTGTATTCGCACTACGGGCATGATGAAGTACGACGCAATGAATGTGGAGGTGGGGCCCCAGGCGCAGAGGCGTGTAAGAAAAATGCTCGGATTGGGCGGGGAAGCCCTTGTAATTGTGGGCGCAAGTGTTTATACTGATGAGATTGTTTCGCTGGCCGGGATCTACCGAGAGGCGCGGCGGAAGTTTCCCAACGCTCGCCTCGTCCTCGCGCCGCGCCACATGGAGCAGTTGAACGAAATGCGCGGCGGGATCGAACGGCAGGGGCTTAAGGTGGTGAGGCGCTCGACCGCCAGCGAAGAACAACCCGCCGATCTCCAAGGCGGCGACGCGGTAGTCCTGGTGGACACGATGGGGGAGTTGGTGGACATCTGCTCCGTCGCGTCGTGCGTGTTCGTGGGCAAGAGCCTGTTCGACTCGGCGGCGGGGGGGCACAACATGCTCGAGCCGGCGGGGCTGGGCAAGGCGGTCCTCTTCGGCCCGCACACGAGCAACTTCGACGAGGAGGCGCGGCTCCTCCTGGAAGGCGGCGGGGCGATCCGCGTGGCGGATGCGGAACAGTTGCAGAACGAGGTCTTGGGTCTGTTGGCCTCGGCGGAGAAGCGGAATCAATTGGGCGCTAACGCGCGTCAGGTCGTGCTTCAGAATATGGGGGCGACGAAGCGGAATATCGAGTGCTTTAAGGAAATCGTTTCTTGAAGGGAGGTAAGCCAACCATGGCGAAAGGTTCGGCGTGTTGCATGGAATCGCCAACTCGGGGGAAGGATTTTTTGTTCACTTCGGAGTCGGTCTCGATGGGCCACCCCGACAAAGTGGCGGACCAGATATCGGATGCGATTCTGGACGCCATCCTGGAGCAAGACCCCTACGGCAGAGTGGCGTGTGAGACGCTCGTAAAGACAGGGCTGTGCCTGATCGCCGGCGAGATCACGACGAAGGCCGTGGTGGACTTCCCGCAGATCGCCCGCGAAACCATCAAGGAAATCGGTTATACCGACGGCGCAATGGGATATGACTACAAGAACTGCTCCGTCCAGATTGCGCTGGACAAGCAGTCGCCGGATATCGCAATGGGTGTTGATGCGAACAAGAAGAAAAAGAAAAAACAGGGCGCCGGCGACCAGGGCATGATGTTCGGCTTCGCCTGCCGCCAGACGCCGGAGCTGATGCCCATGCCGATCATCCTGGCGCACAGGCTGATGGACTGCCATGCCCGGCTGCGTCGCGCGGGAACCATTCCCTACCTCCGCCCCGACGCCAAGTCGCAGGTGACTGTGGAATACAAAAACGGCAAGCCGAGGCGCGTGCATACGGTCGTCGTCTCCACCCAGCACGAGCCGGACGTTGCACAGTCCACGATTCGGCGGGACGTCATCAAAAAACTGATTCGGAAAGTCATCCCATCCAGGCTTCTGGACAAGGATACGATCTACCATGTGAATCCCACCGGCCGCTTCGTCGTGGGCGGGCCGCAGGGCGACTGCGGCCTGACCGGGCGGAAGATCATCGTGGATACCTATGGCGGCTGGGGGCGTCACGGCGGCGGGGCCTTCTCGGGCAAGGACCCCTCGAAGGTGGACCGCAGCGCCGCCTACGCCACACGATGGGTGGCCAAGAACATCGTGGCGGCAGGCATCGCCGATGTGTGCGAGTTCCAGCTCTCCTATGCCATCGGCGTCGCCGACCCGCTCTCGATCAATGTCAACACCTTCGGCACCGGCCGGCTGAGCGATGAGGATATCATCGCGCTGGTCCACAAGCATTTCGACCTGACTCCGGGAGGAATCATTGACACGCTGAAGCTGCGCCGACCGATCTACAAGGAGACGGCCCGCTTCGGCCACTTTGGCCGGGAGATGGAAAACTTCACATGGGAGAAGACAGACAAGGCCGCAATCCTGAAACGCGATGCCAAACTGTAGAGTGGCGCAATAGCTAACCGTCTTGAGAAGGGAGTACAGCCTGAATGAAATGTGACATTACGAACCCGGGTCTGGCGGCGGGGGGGAAGCTCCGCATCGAGTGGGCCAACAACGACATGCCCGTCCTCCAGGAGGTGCGGAAACGGTTCACAAAGGAAAAACCGTTCCGGGGCCTCCGCATGGCGGCCTGCCTGCACATTACCGCCGAGACGGCGAACCTGGCCCGCAGCCTGAAGGCCGGCGGGGCCGACATCGTGCTCTGTGCATCGAACCCCCTCTCGACGCAAAACGACGTCGCCGCGGCGCTGGTCAAGCACTACGGCATCCCCGTCTTCGCAAAAAGGGGCGAAGACACCAAAACATTCTACAAGCACATTGCGGCCTGCCTCGCCCATAAACCCAATATCACGATGGACGACGGCGCCGACCTCGTTTCCACCATCCTCAGGGAGAAGAAATACTCCCACCTATGGGACCGCATTTTGGGCAGCATGGAAGAGACGACCACCGGCGTGATCCGCCTCCGCGCCATGCAGAAGGACGGCGTCCTGAAGTTCCCCGTCATCGCCGTCAACGACGCCGACACAAAGCACCTATTCGACAACCGCTACGGCACCGGCCAATCCACCATTGACGGCATCATCCGCGCCACGGACATCCTCCTTGCCGGGGCGAGGGTGGTCGTTGCGGGCTATGGCTGGTGCGGCCGAGGCGTGGCGACCCGCGCACGCGGCATGGGCGCGCACGTCATCGTCACCGAGGTGGATCCCGTCCGCGCCCTCGAAGCGGCGATGGACGGCTTCCAGGTGATGCCGATGAAGGAGGCCGCTAAGGTCGGCGATCTCTTCGTCACCCTCACCGGCGACAAACAGGTCATCCGCGCGGAGCATCTACGCCTGATGAAAAACGGGGCGATTGTCTGCAACTCCGGCCACTTCGATGTGGAGATTGACATTCCCGCCCTGCGAAAACTGTCCAGGAAGGTGAAAAAGGGCGTGCGGAACTTCGTGGATGAGTACGTGCTCAACGGCAATAAATCCATTTTCCTCCTCGGCGAGGGACGGCTGGTCAACCTTGCGGCGGCCGAAGGACACCCCGCCTGCGTGATGGACATGAGCTTTGCCACGCAGGCGCTCACCTCCGAGTACTGCGTCAAGAACAAGGGAAAGCTGGATCCGATCGTTCACGATGTTCCCAAACACATTGACGCATGGGTGGCGAAGTTGAAACTCAAAACCATGGGCATCCGGATTGACGCCCTCACGCCGGAGCAGAAGAAGTACCTGTCCTCCTGGGGAGAGGGGACCTGAGTTGGCCGCCATCCGTCCCTTCCGCGGGCTGCGATACGCCCAGAACAAGGTGGGCAATCTGTCCGATGTTACGGCCCCGCCCTATGACGTGATCTCGCCCGCAGAGGCGCATCGGCTTCGGGAGCGGCATCCGAATAATGTCATCCGCCTCATCCTCGGCGAATCCGACGAGCGCCACCCCCGTGCCGAGGCGGACTATGCGCAGGCGGCGAAGTGCATGGCGGACTGGACCGGCGCCGGGATTCTTCGGCGCGACGCGGCCCCATCCCTCTATATCTGCGACCAGGAGTTCGAATGGGAGGGCAAAAGGAGGGTGCGTCGAGGGCTCATAGCCCGGGTCCTTCTCGAAGACCTTGACAAGGGGGATATCTACGGCCACGAAGAAACCACCCCCGGCCCGAAGGCCGACCGCCTGAAACTCATGCGGGCCTGTCGGGCCAACCTGAGCCAAATCTTTGCCTTGTATCCCGGCGGCAGGGACGAAGCGGCCCCTCTGCTCGCGGAGGCCGCCGCCGGGCCGCCCCAAGGCGAAGCGACGGACCTCAACGGAACCGTCAATCGCATCCGGCAGGTAGCGGACTCTCGGCTGATTGCGCGGATAGTAAAAGTTATGGCCGACAAGCCGCTCTTCATCGCCGATGGACACCATCGCTACGAGACGGCGCTGGTCTATCGGGACCAGTTTGCCGGGGGCGGGAAGGGAGGCGATGCGCCTTCCGACTATGTGATGATGCACATCGTTGCCATGGACGATCCGGGCCTCGTCATCTGGCCGTCCCACCGCCTCGTCAAGGGCATCGAAGCCCCCGTGCTGACGAACCTCCTGAAGAAACTGGATGAGCATTTTGATATCCGTGAGCACGATGGATCAATTGCTGAATTCTATAACGATGTTCAGAAAGCCGCCGACCGCCACGGCATGGGGCTTCTCACCGAGCAGGGGGGGCGGTATCTGTTGACGCTGCGTTCCGAGGGCGTGCTCACCGGCCTCATGCCGGGGAAGAGCCATGCCTTCCGGCGGCTCGATACCGCGATTCTCCAATCCCTCATCTTAAACTGTCTTCTGGGAATCGAATGTGAGCGTGAGGCGAAGGAGAAGATGGCCTACACAAAATCGCTGGCGGAGGCAGAGGAGATGGTCCGGGTGGGGCGGTTCCAGATGGCATTTCTGTTGAATGCCACGAGGGTGGAAGATGTTCGGGCCGTAGCTCAGGCGCGGGAGAAGATGCCGCCGAAGTCCACCTATTTTTATCCGAAACTGCTCAGCGGCATGGTTATAAATACCTTCAATGACTAATGTTATAGAAAAGTTATGTTGGGCGCTTGACATCGCTGGATTCAGGTGATATACTAAAGTGTGAGAAGGGGGGAAAGGGCAGAGACGGTATAGGGTTAACTTTGTGTACTTTTGAAAAGAGTGAAAGGAGGTGAGAAGCATGAAGAAGAAGCACGGCTTTACGTTGGTCGAGCTGTTGGTTGTGATCGCCATCATCGGCATCCTTGCCAGCATGTTGCTGCCGACATTGGGCCGGGCGCGTGAAGAGGCCAGAAAGGCGAAGTGCAAGAGCAACCTTCGCCAGATCGGTCTTGGCATCGCCATGTACACGAATGACTTCAATGACTACATGCCTGTGGACATTGAAGAGGGCGTGAACAGAGGCGAGACCGATCCGATGAGATCGTTAGCGCTATTATATCCGGAGTATGTGTCATCCCGAATGGTCTTTGTCTGCCCGAGCTGCAATGACAACATCGCCGACATGACTGCCGGCGACGCCTTCAACCCGCAGCCTGTGGAAGGGGAAACGGGCGGCGGCGGCAAGGTGTGCAGCTATGGGTATGACGATACAAAGGATATGCTCAGCGCCGCGAATACGTCGGAAATCGCGATGCTGGCCGACGCCCCGGCGCGGACGGCTTCCGGCACAAACCCGGACGCAAACTCCAACAACCACCACAGCAAGGGCCAGAACGTGTGCTACCTCGATGGGCACGTTGAGTGGCGGAACAACCCGCAGGCGGGCTTGGACGGCGACAACATCTTCGCATCCGAGGAGATGCTGCCGGCCCCCAGCGATTCGCGGGTGGTTCAGGTCAACGAGCTCACCGGCGGTGGCGGAGGCGGAGGGGGAGGCTGATCGCCTTCGCACAGTCAGTACGAATGGGAAGGAGGCGGCGAGTTATCGTCGCCTCCTTCTTTGTTTAGAACCTTCCCCGGGAACATGATGCCAAATTGCGTGTATGTTTCCAGGGCAAAATTCACATTGGACACATTTTTTCCCGCGAGGACTAATATCATCCCGCCAATGGAGAGCTATCTCGTTCCGTAAAATCTCGTTCTACGAATACCACACTTCCTGAAGACAGGAAGTGTGGTATTATGTGTCCAATGTGAATTTTGCCCTTGGTTGCGGGCGTTGCCCGCGTTGGTAAAGTGAACCTACCCATGGATCCGAGACAGGCGACGGGGAGACTGCTCGTCATCATTCTGCTCCTCATCGCCGTCAGCTACCTGCCTCCACCCGAAGAGAAAGAATGGCTGAGCAGACGGGGACTCCCCGCCCTGAGCGCGCTGCCCAGCACGCTCCATGTGACCCATGTGAAGGCGCTCCTCTTTCGTGGAATGACGCTGGTTCTTGGGGGCATCCTTCTCCTCCGCGTCCTGCGCAACAAACGGATGTTAGGGCCGACGGCCGAGGAAATCCTTCTTCTCTCCGTTTTGATGCTCTATGCCATTTCAATCCTTTGGGCAGGTTGGCCGAGGGGTTGGTTCGTTCAGACATCTCGCATCTCCTTCGCCGTCCTATGGGCCGTCCTTCTTGCGAGATTGGTCGCCCGGGACCGCTGCGAGGGCATGGTCATGCAGGGGATCGCGGCGTCGGGCGCCGCCGCTGCGCTGTTTGGCCTGATCGCCTTTCTGGCCATGTGGGCGTGTAACCCTGGACTTATTGGCGACCCCACGTTTCGCCTCGCCGTCCCGCATAAGGGCAATGCGAACTTAACCGCCTGTATTCTCATAACCCCCGTGCTCATGGCCTGGTATGCGGGTGTGGGCGGGGGGACGGGGAAGGCCCTGTGGGCGCCGCTTGGCGTGGCGATGACGGTTGCCCTCCTATTGACCCGCTCCGCGTCGGGGTATATCGGCGCGATTGTGGCGGTGATCTTCCTCGCCGCCTTGAGCACCTGTGGGGCCCGGCGCCGGCGGGTGATTGCCGTTCCGATCGGATTGCTTGTGCTTGCCGGACTTGTTGTGGTCTCTATCCCGGGCTTTATGACCGGGGCGGTGGATTTCTGCCTTCAGGGCACGAGGGCCCTTCGTTATTTCTTCTGGCAGGATGCCCTTCGCATGATCGGGGCGAGACCGCTCCTCGGGTGGGGGGGGGGCGGGTTCTTTTACGCCTATCCCCAATTCCGTCAGCCGGGGGAGTTTTTGTATCCCCAGGTCCGAAAGATCGTCGGCGACCATGCGCATAACGAAATCCTGAATATCGGGGTGGAGCTGGGGCTGCTGGGGATCGCGGTTGCCGGCGCGTTTATTTTGTTGCTTCTCTATCGGGCGGCAAACGCCATAGGCGAAGGTCAAGACAGACGATGGGAGCGGGCCTTGCTCGCCGGTACAATCGGCATGATGGCGCAGAGTTGCTTCTGCCCGTCGCTGCGGTCGTGGGACGTGGCGCCGTTCTTCTGGACACAGATCGGCCTCCTGATGGCCCTGGCTCGAACCGGGCGGGGTGAGGAATTGAGATGGGTCGGATGCCGCGCTGCTTGCCGGACAGCGTTTGTCGCGCTTCTTGTGGCCGCTGTTGCGGGTGGGACGGTCGTCAGTTACCGGGATTGGCAGGGCGAAGTCCTCCTCGCGAAGGGGATGGTGTTTGATGTGCGGAATCAGGATGAGGCGGACGCAGCCGCGCCGTATCTGAAGCAGGGCGCATCGCTGATTATGGACCCGGCATGGTGGTACAACGCGAAGTTTCGATACGCCGTGTGCCTGCGCGCTCAAGGGCAGCTCGACGATGCCATCCGCGTGCTCGAAGAGATCAACCATGAGACGCCGAATCTTGGAACCACGCGCCTGTATCTTGGCGAACTCTACTTCGCCCGGTTCCTGAAGGGACGGGTGGTGGCCGATCACGCGGCGGCACTATCGAACCTGAACAGTTACCTATCTGCGAACGCGGACGCCGGCGGATACTTCCTGGCGGCGAGGGTGTTTCTCGCAGGCAAACCCCGTCGGGAGACGGTGATTTACTACCTGGAGAAGTGCCTGGCCCTGGGGCCGACCGAGTCGCAGAGGGCCGAGGCGGAGCGCCTCCTGAAAGAAGTCCGCGAGTCAGGCGAAAGGCCGATGTAACCGTAACCCCTCAGTAACGGGGGGACGAACGTAGGGGCGGACCCATGTGTCCGCCCCTCATGGCGTAGAACCTGCGTCGAAGGGGCCGGCACATGGGCCGGCCCCTACAATCCCTTTCGACGGCATCGGGAACCCCCCGTCACTGAGGCATTACATGTAACCCTTTTTTCTTGTTGACTTTTATGAACGCGGGGAATATATTTGCAATGTTTGTTCCTGCTGCCGTTTAACCACAGAAGGAAGTATCGTATGACTTATTGGGAGGAGTTTAAAAAGGGGCTGTTCACGAGGAATGCCATCTTCGTGCTCCCTATTCTGGGCATCTGCCCGTCCCTTGCCACGAGCGGGTCGGTGAAGACGGCTGTGGCCATGGGGTGCGCGGCCACGTCTGTGCTTGTGTGCTCAAACGTCATCATCTCCATGCTGCGCCGGGCGATCCCGCGTGAGGTGCGGATACCGTGCTACATCGTGGTCATTGCCAGTTTTGTGACGATTGTGGACCTCTCGATGCAGGCATGGTTTCCTGCCATCAGCGCGGCGATTGGCATCTTTATACCCTTGATCGTCGTGAACTGTATCATCCTCGGTCGGGCGGAGGCGTTCGCATGCAAGAACACCCCCCTGGTATCGTTTTTTGACGGACTGGGGATGGGGGTCGGCTATACACTGTCGCTGTTGCTGATCTCGACGATCCGCGAGATACTGGGCGACGGAAAGTTCTGGGGATTCCCCATTTTCACAATCCTTCACGGCAAGGTGGGTTTCATCCCGGAGTATCAGCCGGCCGCTGTGGTCATTATGGCCCCGGGTGCGTTTCTCGTCCTGGGTCTTCTGTTCGGCTTCTTCAATTGGCTTCGGACGGTGAGGAGTGGCGCCTGATGATTTCCGACTATCTGATGATTGGCATCGGCGTAATTTTCGTCAACAACTTCATCCTGGCGAAGTTCCTGGGGCTATGTCCATTTATCGGGGTAACCCAGAAGATGGACTCGGCCTTCGGCATGGGCATGGCGGTAACGTTCGTCACGACCATGGCCTCGGCGCTGACGTACCCCCTCTATCGCCTGATGCTCTGGCTGGGTGAGCGACTGGCCGGCCCGGGCGAGCCGCCTGTAAGGGTGGAGATGGCCCTGCGGACGGTGGTGTTCATCCTCGTCATCGCCGCATTCGTCCAGTTGGTGGAGATTGTCTTGCGAAAGACGGTTCCGGCCCTGTATCGCGCCCTCGGCATCTTCTTGCCGCTCATCACCACAAACTGCTCCGTCATGGGCGTGGCCCTGCTGAACACGACCGATTGCGGCCAAATCCTGACTTTGCTGAACAAGAGCCGCGCGGCCGACCAGGCGCTCACGTCGCTTAATTTTTTCCAGGCCACATTTCAGGGGTTCGGCGCAGGCGTCGGGTTCACGGTCGCCATGCTCCTCATGGCCGGCATTCGCGAACGGCTGGCGCGCAGCAGGGTGCCGAAGTCGCTTCAGGGCGAACCGATTGCGTTTATCTGCACAGGGCTGATGGCCCTGGCGTTCATGGGTTTCCAGGGGATGGTCTAAGAAGAATTGCGGAATGCGGATTTCGGAGTGCGGAATCACACGTCCGCGGTGGAGTAGAAAATGCTGATTGTCTGGTCGCTGGTCATTCTGACGATTCTCGGGGTGGTCTTTGCGCTGGGATTGTCGTTTGCCTCCAAGAAGTTCAAGGTGGAGACCGACCCGCGCATTGATCAGATCGGGGATCTCCTGCCGGGCGCGAACTGCGGCGGGTGCGGCTTTGCCGGCTGCCTTGCTGCGGCGGAGGCCGTGGTGAAGGGTGAATCGCCGGTCAACGTCTGCCCTGCGCTTGACGAGGAGATGGCAAAGCTGGTGGCCGGCATTATGGGGGTGGAGTATGTGGAGCGGGAGCGGGAGATCGCCGTCGTGCGGTGCAAGGGGAAGGATATTGCGCCGCGGTTCGCGTATTACGGTATTCCCGATTGCCGGGCCGCCGTCCTCGTTCAGGGCGGGCCTCACGGCTGCACCTATGGCTGCCTGGGGTTCGGGAGCTGCGCAGAGGCATGTCCCTTCGACGCCATCCACATGGGTCTCGATTGTCTGCCGGTTGTCAACCCCGAAAAATGCACCGCCTGCGGCAAATGCGTCGCGACGTGCCCGCGCAACCTTATCCGCGTCCTGCCGGTGAAGAAGACGGTTCACGTCCTCTGTCGTTCCCACGACAAAGGAGGGATGGTCAAGAAGATATGCGCCCATGGTTGCATCGCCTGCAAGAAGTGCGAAAAAGCCTGCCCCGAGGATGCGATCCATGTGACGGACTTCCTTGCGGAGATTGATTACGAGAAGTGCAAGCTCTGCGGGGACTGCATCAAGGTCTGTCCCGTCGGCGTCATCGAGGATTTCCGGGAGAAAACGGGCCCGCGGCCCGTCGAGCCGGACAAGGAGGAGGCCCCTAAGGAAGAGGCCGCCGTTACTGCCTCTTGACCTCCATAATAAGGACCGCCCGGTCGTCGGCGGGCGAGGCGCCGCGCTCGAATTCCCTCAAGCCTCCCAGTAACCGGTCCATCAACGCATCGGCATGTTCATCTGCGTTGTCCGCGAGGATTTTCTCCATGCGGTCTGCGCCGAACATCTCGTCCTGATCCGGGTTTCGGGCCTCCGTTATCCCATCCGTTGCCAAGGCAAGTTTATCGCCTGGTTGGAGGCGCACGTTGGCCTCCTCGTACGTGAGATCGGCAAGGACGCCGGCGATCATGCCACCCCGTTCGTTCAATGGCGTGACGGCCTCGCCGTTTGCGCGGACAAGCAGGGCCGGCGGATTGTGTCCGGCATCAACGTACCGCAGATTGTGGGTTTTCACATCATAAACCCCATAGAACAGGGTGGCGAAGCTGCCCGCAGGGATCATTTCATAAAGCCTGCGATTGAGGTGGGTCACGAATACTGAGGGCGATCTGCGCTGGTCCCCTGAAAGCTCGAAGGTGGTCTTGATCAGCCCCGTGATGAACGCGGCGGACATGCCGTGGCCGGAGACGTCGGCGATGATGAGGGCTAACAGCGAGTCGTCGAGGGCCTTGAAATCGAAATAGTCCCCGCCGACCTGCATCTCGGGCTGGAAGCTCCTTGCGATGGCGATCTGCTCCGGGAAGGGCGCGTCGCCCGGGCCGGGCATGAGTTTCTCCTGGATGGTCCGGGCGATGTTCAGGTCCGCCTCGATGTTGCGGTGGACGCGGCTGATCTCCTTATAGGCCTGCTCCAGTTCCCACGACTGTTGCTCCTTGTCGTACTCGATGGAGCCAAGTGTTTGGAAGATGATGTAGGTGAGAAAGGCGATGGAGCCGCACGTCGCCGCTGCGGCGGCGAAGATCAGCGCATAGCCCAGCGCCCCAAGTCCGGGGGTGAAGGCGAGGAGGATATACGGTACGCCGGCAATCATCATGGCGATAAACGCAAAGCGGGGGGCCGCGCGGAAGAAGGCGCGATGGTCCCGGAACAGATTGGTGGTCCTCTCCTTGAACCGCTTGACGGCGTGCGAGAACACCATCCCGCAGTAGGAATATCGAATGGTCAGCGTTCCCGTGTCGCGGTCAAGGGTGGTGAGCGTGCAGGAGACACGCTTGCCGGGGGCTTTCGTCAACTCCGCAACGGCAGCGTCGGGGCAGCCGGGGTCCTGGACCGGGCGGTGTAATCGGCTGCGCAGCCCCCAGAGCATCTCGACGACATTGGCGAACTGATTGGCTTCGAGGCGTGTGTCCAGGACAATGCGCTTGATCCCGATGTGGTCCATCAGGGCGGCGATATGCCGGGTGTTTTCGAGGGGTTCGGGCGGGTCGGTAACGTGGGTGGCGAGGTACATCGCGGCGTCTTCGCGTTCGACGGAGAGCGTCACCTCCCGCATCTCCTCGCCGAGGGCCTTGTGGAGAATGGCGGTCTCGATGAAAAGCGAGAAGTTTTCCAGCTCGGAGCGGATGCCCCGACCGAGCATGGTGGTTCGCAGAAACATCCACCAGCCAAGGCGTTTGATGCCCTGAAGCGCAGTGCAGCCCGTGAATGATTGCGACGGTTCAGTCAAATTCGAGTTCCACCCGAACATCGAGAAAATTTCGCCGAGAACCGCCCACGGCGGCCCATATCTTACTATAGCCGCCATCGAAACATGAGTCAACGCTGTTCTTCCGGTTTGACAATGTCGGAGGCTGTTGTTACAATCCCTACGTCCAGTTTGCACGAACGATTCGCCGACCTGAAAAGGAAGACAGGACATATGGCTAAGACGGAGTTCGTTCATCTTCATGTTCATAGCCATTATAGCCTCCTCGACGGCGCATGTACAGTAGATGCGCTGGTGGACGCCGCTCGCGAATGCAAGATGCCGGCGCTGGCGATCAGCGATCACGGCAACCTCTTCGGCGCGATCGAGTTCTACGGCGCCGCAAGCGATGCAGAGGTTAAGCCGATCATCGGGTACGAGGCCTATGTCGCCCCCGGCAAGCACACGGACAAGGAAACCATCCAGGGGATGAAGGACGCCGGCTATCACCTCACACTCCTGGCGAAGGACATGACCGGCTACCGGAACATCGTCAAACTGGCGAGCCATGCCTACACCCACGGCTTCTACTACAAACCGCGCGTAGACAAGGACCTGCTCCGTGAATACTCTAAGGGCATTGTTGCCCTGAGCGGCTGCCTGGCCTCCGAGATCAGTCAGCGCCTGGGCCAGAACGATCACGGCAGGGCCGCAGCGATTGCAGAGGAATACGAGGGCATCTTCGGCAAAGGCAATTTCTTCCTCGAACTCCAGGACAACGGCCTGCCCGAACAGAAGCCGGTGTTGGAGGGGACGATCCGGCTTGCTAAGGACCTTGGGCTGTGCCTCGTGGCGACGAACGATATTCACTATCGCCGAAGGGAAGACGCCCGCGCGCATGACGCCCTCCTCTGCATTAACACAGGCAAGGTGCTCACCGACCAGAATCGCCTGCGCTTCGGCAGCGAGGAGTTCTACTTCAAGTCCCCTGAAGAGATGGCGGAGCGTTTCCGGGATGTGCCGGAGGCCGTTTCAAATACGATGCTCGTCGCCGAGATGTGCAACTTAAAGATGTCCTTCGACGAGCGTCATTTCCCGCACTTCACCCCGCCTGCCGGCAAGACCCCCGAGATCTACTTCCGGGAACTCTGCGAGCAGGGCATTAAGAAACTCTATGGCGCCAAGCCGCCGCGGGAGGTGCGGGAGCGCCTCGAAACCGAGCTCGGCATCATTGAGCAGATGGGCTACGTTCCGTATTTCCTGATCGTGTGGGACTTTGTAAAGTTCGCTCGGGATCAGGGCATCCCCTACGGCCTCCGCGGATCGGGGGGGGGCAGCCTTGTCTCCTATGCCCTTGAACTGACCGACATTGATCCCCTGAAGCACGAACTCCTCTTCAGCCGATTCCTCGACCCCGAGCGCGCCGAGGCGCCGGACATTGACATTGACCTCTGCGAGGCCGGGCGGGAGCGGGTGATTGATTACGTCAAACAGAAATACGGCGCGGACAACACGGCCCAGATCATCACCTTCGGAACCATGGCGGCCCGCGCCGCTGTGCGCGACGTGGGCCGGGTCATGGGCATGGCCTACGGGCAGGTGGACGACATCGCGAAGAAAATCCCCGACGCCCTCGGAATCACGCTGGAGGAGGCCCTCGAAAAAGAGCCGGATCTCAAACAGATGTATGCGGAGGACGAGCAGGTTAAGGATCTGTTCGACATATCCATGAGGCTGGAGGGCCTCTGCCGCCACGCTTCCACCCACGCCGCCGGCGTAGTCATCGCCGACCAGCCGCTCACCGAATACCTGCCCCTGTACAAGACCGGGGATAATCTGATGACGCAGTTCGCCATGGGAGACCTCGAAAAGATCGGCATGCTCAAGATGGATTTTCTGGGTGTGCGCACACTTACCGTGGTGGACAAGGCGCTCAAACTCATTGAGGAGACCACAGGCGACAAGATTGACCTCCACCGTCTCTCGACCGATGATGAGAAGACATATGAACTGCTGGGGCGGGGGGATACGCTTGGCGTATTTCAGTTGAGCTCCGAGGGCATGCGAAACCTGCTCCAGCGCCTCAAGCCAAACGACATCAACGACATCATTGCCGTTGTCGCCCTCTATCGCCCCGGTCCCCTGGGCAGCGGGATGATAGACGACTACATAAACCGCGCGCACGGCAGCGAGAAGACGGCGTATCTGCATCCGAGCCTGGAGGAAATCCTGAAAAGCACCCATGGGGTGATGGTCTATCAGGAACAGGTGATGCGGATACTCAATGCCGTCGGCGGCCTCTCGATGGGCACCGCCCTGACGACCATCAAGGCCGTCAGCAAGAAGAAACGCGAATACATCGTGCAGCAGCGGGACGCCTTTCTCGACGGTGCGGCCTCAAACGGCGTGGAGAAGGAGATTGCAGAGCAGATATTTGACTTGATCGAATACTTCGCCGGCTACGGCTTCAACAAGGCGCACACCACGCCTTACGCCTACCTCGCCTATCGCACCGCCTACCTGAAGGCCCACTATTCCACGCAATTCATGGCCGCGCTTATGACCTGCGAGATGCACAATACTACGAAGGTGGTCCAGTTCCGCGACGAGTGCAAGCGGATGGGGATCGCCGTCTTGCCCCCATGCGTGAATGAGGGGGAACTTGAGTTTGCCGTCGTCGGAGACGGGAAAATCCGCTTTGGCATGGGGGCGATCAAGAACGTGGGCGAGAAGGCCGTCGAGTCCATCCTGCAGACGCGGGACAAGGTCGGCCCGTTCAAGTCAATCTTTCACTTCTGCGAACACGTGGATCACCGGGCCGTGGGCCGCGCCGTTATGGAAACGCTCATCGCCGCAGGCGCTATGGACTCTCTGGGGGGCCATCGCGCCCAGCTCTTTGCGGCGCTGGAACGGGCGCTGAAAATCGGCGGCGAGGCGCAGGCCGACCGAAAGCGCGGCCAGGCGTCTCTATTTGCCTCGCTCGATGGGAAGGCGGGGGCGGCGACCGCTCTCAATCAACTCCCGACCGTAGAAGAGTGGCCAAAGAAGGATATTCTTGCGAAGGAACGCGAGGCGCTCGGCTTCTATCTGAGCGGGCATCCCCTCGACGAGCGAAAGGATGAACTGCGGCGATTCAGCACAACGTCAATCAAAGGGCTGGCCCAATTCAGCGACGGCAACCCTGTGACCATCGGCGGGATGATCGTCTCCGTCCGCCCCACGTTCACCAGGCGCGGGGACCAGATGGCCCATTTCGAGATCGAAGACTATGAGGAATCCACATGCCGAGCGGTGATATTTAAGGCCTATGCGCAGTACCGTGAACTCCTGACGGAAGAGGCCATTGTGTTTTTCAAAGGCCGCGTGGACCTCCGCATGGAGACTCCGTCCATCCAGGTGGATGAGGTAATCCCCTTCAACCAGGCCAGGCAGAAGCTTACGGAGCGCGTACGGATCAAACTCGATTGCCAACGGGCGGACGAAAAAACGCTCCAGGAACTATGGAGGGTGTTGAGCGCCAACAGCGGACAGTGTCCTGTGTTCCTTGAGATGACGATGACAAACAACAAACGCGTCCTGATTCAGACGCGGGGGAGCGTTTCGGTTTCCAACCTCTTTGTCGAAAGCGTGGAGCGACTGGTCGGTCCCGAACGCCTCGTCCTACTGGGCGCAAATGGAAATGGTGGAAGGCGATGAAACAAGCGGCGCACGCGATGGTGATGACGGAGTTCAAGCAGCCCCTCGAATGGCGGGAATTCCCCATGCCGCCGGTGGGGGAGGGGGAAGTCTTGGTACGGATCACCGCCGCAGGGGTATGCGGGTCCGATGTCCACATGTGGTCGGGGGAGGACCCGCGCACGCCGAAACCGATCATCCTCGGACATGAAGGCGCGGGCGAGGTGGTCGCCATAGGAGGTCGCAAAAATACATTTGATGGGGAGCCGCTGAAGCCCGGCGACAAGGTGCTCTGGAACCGGGGCGTCGTTTGCGGAAAATGCTACTGGTGTGCAAAGAACGATCCTTCTCTCTGTCCGAATCGGTGGGTGTATGGCATCCATAAGCGATGTGACGCGCCGCCGCATCTGAACGGGTGCTATGCTGAGCATGTTCTGCTGGACCGCAGGACGGATGTCTTCAAAATAGACACGGACGACCTGGGAGTGTACGTCCCTGCGTCATGCTCCGGGGCGACGGCGGCGCATGCCGTCGAGCTCTGTCCCGTGTCGGCGGGGGATACGGTTGTGGTGCAGGGGCCGGGTCCGCTCGGCCTCTTCCTGATTGCCTTTGCCGCGCAAGCGGGGGCGGGGCATGTGGTTGTGATCGGGGGCACGCCTGACCGCCTTGCCATGTGCCGGGCTATGGGCGCGACCCACAGCCTGAACAGGAAGGATACAACCCCGGATGAACGACGCAACTTCATCATGGATCTGACCGATGGCAGGGGAGCGGATGTGGTTTACGAGGCCGTCGGTGTGGCGGAGGCGGTGGAGGAGGGGGTTCGGCTCGTCCGCAACGGCGGGGCCTATGCGTTGACAGGCTTCGGTCAGCCGGGCGGCGCGGCGACGCTGGATTGCTTTGCCGCTATTGTCCGCAGGAACCTGCGCCTCCAGGGTGTATGGGTGAGCCATACCAAGCATACCAAGCAGGCGATAGACCTCGTTGCGGCGCACAGGGAGAAATTCAAGGACATCATCACGCACCGGTTTCCACTCAAGGAGGCGAACAAGGCGCTTGAGGCCATGCTGACGAAATCTGCTTTGAAAATTGTCCTGGAGCCTTGACCCTGCCTCGTGTCTTTTCTTTATTGGTTAGCAGGAAGATATTTATGCCCGAAATCTCAATTGCATGTCTGCCTGTGGGGGAATTGCAGGCGAATTGCTATATTCTTGGCTGTCCGGAGACCAAGAAAGGCATCATTATTGACCCAGGCGACGAGCCCAATGTGATCGGCGACTACATTAGCCAGGAAGGAATCCATCCCACCCACCTTATCAACACTCATGGGCATTTCGACCACATCGGCGCGAATCGGGAGATCAAGGAGCTATACCCGGAGGTTCAGGTGTGCGTCCACAAGGCCGACGCTCCCATGCTTCCCAAGCCGTTCAAGAACTACTCGGTGCTGCAGGGCAGGTTCTACCGGTCTCCGGTGGCGGAGGTCCTTTTGGAGGACGGATCAGTCATAACATCCGGCAGGATAGAACTTACGGTTGTCCATACCCCCGGCCATACACCGGGAGGCGTCTGCCTGGTTTTGGAGGGCAAACCGGTAGAGATTTTTACGGGTGATACGCTTTTCGCCGGGGGCGTCGGACGGACTGATTTTCCCGGTGGTGACTGGGATGCACTTGTGGAGGGTATCAAGGGCCGTATTTACAAGTATCCAGACGATACTATTGTCTACCCGGGTCATGGCCCGGAAACGACAATTGGCGAGGAGTGCCAGACAAATCCCTTTGTGTCGGGGTAGCACGGCATGTCGAAATTTCGTCAAGGTGTCGAATCATTGCCATTTTTGTGGCACACTGCCCTGTCGTCGTAAGGATCTTTTGAGTTATAACACTCCGCTAATTCATATCTTGTGATACATTTCAATTTATTTACTCTTTTGGCATACCTATTGCTCTATTAGCGTGATATTGAAGATCTGTACGGCCTCCGTGCAGATGGATGTGGCGGCGGGTGCGCCTGCCTCGCGCCGGGAGGTAAGTGTACCCGCCCATAGAAACAACCCGTGTTGATGGGCAGACAAGGAGATGGCATATGATTGATGCAAGAGGCATTGCAGGAGTGGAAAAGTTGGCAAGCGCATGGGCGGAGGCCGAGGAAGCTCAGGCCCAACCGCGCGACGCCCTCGATACACTATTTTCGCGTTATCGCTTGGTTGACCGCGAGGCGCAGTTCTCGAACCGTCCCGTCCCGGAAGGACGCTGGTTCATTGATTGGGGACTTCCGAGGCGGAAATACGGGGGCTACGAGGTCGTCCGATCGCGCCAATATACCCATGTGTCGCGGACGAAATTTGCCCCGGCCCTCTGCCCGGAGTGCCACAGCCCCATATTTACGGTTATCCTGCCTAACGGCAACGCCAAGCACAAGGCACAGCAACTGTGCCTCTCCTGTGGGCACTGGGAGTTTATGTCTCTCCCGAGGTAGCCGCCGTACTGCCGTGAGGGGCCAAGGCCGTCACCGTCCCTGTGTGCCTATTTTGACGAAGGTTCTCCTTCACGCGAAGGGATCGTCTCGATCACTTCCTTGACTCGCTCCATGGGGAAGGAAACCTCCGCGCCTTCGGGCGTTTTCAACGTGATCGTGGAGGCCGATCTCGCCTCAACCGTCCCAACAAACTTGTCGCCCGTAGTGAGGACCACTGTGACTTGCCCAGGCCGGGCGATGGGGCGCGGGACCATGGCCCCCACGGACTTTGGGTCCCCGCCTGCCTTATCGGAAACCCAGCCATCTCCCCCGGCTTTTGTCCCCGGACCTGTGCGGGCGGGGGGTTTTGTACCGGAGTCGGTCCCAGGGGCGGTCCCCCCGCCCTTCTCTTTCGGGTCTTTTGGCATGGGCGCCGAGCATTCCGCTTCGTGTCGGATGCCCTGCGCCCTGCTTTGAAAGTACTTTCCGCAGCGTGGACACATGTGGCCGAACACGGCCTTCAAATTGCCGGGGCGATCCTTCGCGTCCGGGTGGTCAATGGCCATGTGCTCGCGCAGTTGCGCGCGGGAGCTATAGTCCACCTTGCAGATGGGGCAGGGATGGCCGGCAAGCGCGATTCCGTGTGGATACAAGCACAAAAACAAAAGGGAGCCGATCAGAACGAATAAAATCCGCTTCATGCCTCTTCTCCCGAAAACAAGTCTCCGATGCCGAGATGCCATCATAACACACGATATATACAGTATAACAAATAGTTGTACATGTTGCCACCCTGATCCCGCGCTTCGCGGGTGAAGGGGCTCAATCCCGCACCTCGCGGGATCGAGATTCTTCGGCCTGCGAAGCGCGGGACTCAAATCTTATGCTTAACATGGCAAGCCTTGCAAGTTATGTTGTGTAAAAGACTGTTGACACAACTATCGAAGGAGGCTTGCTATGGATAGATAGGGTAAACGGATTTGCTCCAAAGGTCAAACAATTTATACGAGCATTGATGCGGGAAAGAAGTCGTGGGATGTTTCGATCCACACCGAGGAGGTTGAGCACAAGACGTTTCGACAGCCGCCGGGACCGGGAGCATTGGCGAGATGCCTGCGCCGGCAGTTCCCTGGGGCGCGGTATGTCCCATGGCGAACTTGATTTGTGTTGATTTGTGAGAGAGGGAGATGGTAAAATAAATTATATATAAGCTGTGTCTCTAAGGTGCAAAGGGTTAACTGCTACCAGATGGACAGCAAGTCCAAGATCAATTTGCGCGGTCGCTATTGCCGAAGCGGAATTGCCCGCCTCCTGGCACTGGTGGTGTTTATTCTCAGCGGCGCATCTCTGCAAATCATCGTCTCGTGCTGTTGTGGATACCAGCTGGCATCCTGCGAGACAGACGGGCACTGTCACCACATCGAGGTTGAGGTCCGAGAATTCACCTTTGCCGATAACCGAGCCCCCTCTGTCAAGCCGGGTCTTGATGGCCCTGCATCCATGACGGCCAATGCGGCCACAGACCCGGCGGGCACGGCTTCCTCGCATTGGCGCTTGTTCGTCCCCGCCCCTGCGCATGCGGCCTCCATCCGCGGCCTGTTTCTCCTGAATCGAACCCTTCTCATCTGAGCGCAAAACACCGTACGTAAACCGGGATGGGGGCATGAATCGGTTTTGTCGGTCATATCGCTATTCCCCTTTCATTACGGAGTTTGGAGCGATGCCATCATTGGGGAGAATCATATCCATAGCATTTGCCTGCCTGCTCGCGGGCTGCGCCGGGTACAGTCCCGACGCCGGCTGGCAGGAACCCCGTCCCCTGGGTCGGGATTACGCGAGCTATAGACCGGCGTCTTCCCAAGCCGCAGAGAAGCCGACGAAGGCGCCTTCGGAAACCAAGCCGCCTGCCGACCCCAAGTCGCCCTTGTCCCTGCGCCATGCCCTCGCGCTGGCCCTCCTGCGCAATCCGGAGTTGGCGGCCTTCTCGTGGGACATCCGCGCCGCCGAGGCCCGACGGCTACAGGCCAGCCTGCTGCCCAACCCGGAGATCGGGACGGAGGTCGAAGAGTTCACCGGCAATCGCACGGGCTTCAGCCAATCGGAGACGACGGTCACGCTGAGCCAGCTCGTGCTGCTGGGCGGCAAGCGTGTCAAGCAGATGCGCCTCGCAGGGCTGGAGCGCGACTTGGCCGGGTGGGACTATGAATCGAAGCGCCTCGATGTCTTCACGGATGTGGTGCGTTTCTTTGTCCGCGTCCTCGGGGCGCAACGACAGATAGCCCTGACTGAGGAGACGGTCCACATCGCCGAGGGGGTGGCTCGCGCGGCCTCCGACCGGGTGAAGGCGGGGGCGGCCGCGCCGGTCGAGGAGACGCGGGCCAAGGTGGCTCTCTCATCGGCGCGGATCGAACTGGAGCGGGCGCAACAGGAACTTGTGGCGGCCCGCAAGCGATTGGCCGCCACGTGGGGGGGAGGCGATGCGGAATTCACCGAGACGGTGGGAGAGCTGGAGATCCGCTTGACGCCGCCGCCCCTCCGCGACCTTATGATGCGCATCTCGCAGAATCCCGATCTGGCGCGCTGGGTGGTGGAGATGGACCGCCGCCTCGCGGCGGTGGAGGTCGAGAAGGCCAAGGCCGTCCCCGACATTACTGTGGAGGCGGGCTACCGGCATCTGGCCGACGACGATGTGGACACCTTCGTCGCGGGGTTCTCGCTACCGTTGCCGGTCTTTGATCGAAACCAGGGCGGTGTGGCGGAGAGCCGGGCAAATCTCGCCAAGGCGAAGGAAGAGAACCGCGCTGCGGAGGTCCGGATCGCCACGGAGCTTGCTGAGGCCCACGCCTCCCTGTCGGCGGCGGCAAAGGAGGTTGATCTGCTCGAGACGGAGGTGTTGCCCGGGGCGAAAAGCGCCTTCGAGGCCATCGAGGAGGGATACAGAAAGGGAAAGTTCACAAATCTGGACCTGCTGGAGGCGCAGAAGACGCTGGCCGAGGCGAAGAGTCAGCATGTTCGCGCCCTTGTATCGCTCCACGAGGCCAAGGCGAATGTGGAGCGTTTGATCGGGGAGCCGCTGCCCGCGACAAAATCCAGGCCGTAAGCAGTAAGTAGACGGAGGAGATAAACAGATGATGAAAAAAATCCTTATCGGCCTGTTGGCCGTGGTCCTCGTCATCGGGTTCGCCGGGGGCGCGTGGCGCTTCCGTGCCGAGTTCTCGGAGCTATGGCATGGCATCCATGGGAAGAAAGGGAATCATGACAATGGCCATGACCGCGTGCATGAAGAACAGGTAGGACATGAGGGGCATGAGCACGAGGAGGAATCCGGCGCGGACCTGGCGATGACGGTGGAGGAAGTTCTTGCCGCGCAGTGCGAACACAACATGCCGACGTATCAATGCGCCGAGTGCCGATACGAGGTGGGTGTGGTCAAAGTGAAGCCGTTGATAGTCAAGAGCGCGGAAAATGGAAAAGGCGTTGTGGCGACCTTATCCGTTGCCGAGAAGGAAATAAGAAACATCTTGACGGTTACCGGCGAGGTGCAGCGCAACGAGAACACGGCGGTCCACATCAGCCCGCGCATCTCCGGCGTCATCCGCTCGGTGCATGTAGATATCGGGGCGGAGGTAAAGCAGGGAGATGTGCTATTCGAGATTGACAGCGTTGAGTTGGGCCAGGCCACCTCTGAATACCAGAGGAACCGGGCGCTGGCGGACCTATCCCGCAGGAACTTCGAGCGCGAGAAGTCCCTCTTCGAACGCAAGATCGCGTCGGAGCAGGAGATGATCGAAGCGCAGATGAAATACGAGGAGTACAAGACGGAGTTCGAGGCATCGGAGCAGAAACTCCACGTCCTGGGCCTGACTGACAAGGAAATCGCCGCGATAGGGCACGGCGCAGAGGGCGGGCTGTCCACCCGCGCCCCGCGCGGCGGCACAATCCTCGACAAGCATGCCGTCATCGGTGAGATGGTGGAACCAGGCAAGGACGTCATGTTGCTGGCCGATCTTCAAACGGTGTGGGTGTGGGCCGACATTTATGAAAAGGACCTGGCGACGCTGATCGAGGCGCAGAAGAAGGAGCGGATCCCTGTAGAAGTCTCTGTGCACGCCTTTCCGAAGACGACGTTCAAGGGCGAGATTGACTATATCGGCGCCACCATGGAGGAGCGCACACGGACGGTGAAGGTCCGAGCCACAGTCGAGAACGGGGAGCGCCTGCTGCGCCCCGGCATGTTCTGCACGATCCATATCGCCCTCTCTACCGGAGAGAAGGCCCTGGCGATTCCGAAGACGGCTCTCCTGTCCGACGAGGGGCGCCATTTCGTCTTCAAACACCTGAAAGAGGACTACTACGTCCGCCGCCCGGTGAAGCCTGGGCGGGAGTTTGACGGCAGCGTGGAGATTCTCGAAGGCATGAAGGCGGGCGAGACCATTGTCGCAGACGGCGCGTTTCTCCTGAAATCGGACGTCCTCCGGTCCAAGATGGGGGCGGGATGTGCGGATTGAGCCAAGGGTGTGGAAGGTATAACGGAGCGATCCAATGCTTGATCATTTCATTCGATTCATTTTGAGCCAGCGGCTTCTGGTCATTATCGCAACGGTTGTTCTGGTAGCCGCGGGGATTGTGGCTTGGCGCCACCTGCCCATTGACGCCTTCCCGGACGTGACCAACGTGCAGGTAATGATCCTGACCGATGCCCCCGGCCTGGCGCCGGTGGACGTGGAGCAGCAGATCACCTTCCCCATCGAGCTGGCGATGCAGGGCCTGCCCGATGTGCGGCAGGTAAGGTCTCTCTCGAAGGCCGCTCTGTCACAGGTCATTGTGGTGTTTGAAGATCACGTTGACATCTACTTTGCGCGGCAGCTTGTCTTCGAGCGGCTCGCTGAGGCGCGGGAGGGCCTGCCCGAGTGGGCCGAGCCGGAGATGGGGCCTATCAGCACGGGCCTGGGCGAGATATATCAATACACCCTCGAAAGCAACGCACGCTCGCCGATGGAGCTTCGGACGATCCAGGACTGGCTCATCGCCCCGCAGCTCCGTGCCCTGCCGGGGATCAACGAGGTGAACAGCTTCGGGGGCCAGGTGAAGCAGTATCACATCCTTGTTGATCCGAGCCGCCTGCTCAAGTACGGCGTCACGCTGCGCGACGTCCTGGAGGCCGTGTCGCGCAACAACGCGAACGCGGGGGGCAACTTTATCATCAAGGCATGGGAGCAGGCCTACGTCCGGACCGTGGGTCTCATCGGGTCTATCCCCGACATTGAAAACATCGTCCTCGAGGCCGAGGACGGCACACCGATCTTCATCAGAGACGTCGCCGAGGTCAAGCTCGGCCCTGAAACGCGCCAGGGGGCCGTCACGCGCAACGGCAAGGGCGAGACCGTCGCCGGCATGGCCATCATGCTCCGAGGGGAGAATTCCAAGGTCGTCGTTGACCGCGTAAAGAAGGCCATCCCAAAGATTCAGACGAGCCTGCCGAAGGACGTAACCATCTCGACCTTCTATGATCGCACGGCGCTCATTCATGCCTGTATCAAGACGGTGCGGGATGCGCTTCTCCAGGGCGGCGTCTTCGTCATCATCGTCCTGTTCCTGTTTCTGGGCAACTTTCGGGCGGCGCTGATTGTGGCGCTTTCGCTTCCGTTGACGGCTCTGGTTACCTTAATTCTGATGGGCTGGCAAGGAGTGACAGCCAACCTGATGAGTCTGGGCGGGCTGGCCATTGCTATCGGGATGGTCGTGGACGCCTCGATCGTGATCTCGGAGAATATCGCCCGGCGTTTCTCCGAGGAGGCGGCGGCCGATCTGTCGCGGGTGACCATCGCCTATGAGGCTGTGCGCGAGGTGGCGCGGCCCATTATCTTTGCCATCCTTATAATCATCATTGTGTTCCTCCCCCTCTTTACGCTGGAGCAGATGGAGGGCAAGATGTTCAAGCCCCTGGCGGCGACGATGTGCTTCGCCATGCTGGCGTCGCTGGGGGTGTCGCTGACGATTGTGCCCGTGCTGTGCTCGCTCATGGTGCGCGGGCGGAAAACAGGAAAGGACAACCTGGTCGTGCGAGTCCTGAAATGGCTTTACCTTCCCGTGCTCTCCCTGGCCATCCGGCTGCGATGGATCACGGTGCTGCTGGCCGTCGTCGTATTCGCCGCCGCCATGACCCTCGTGCCGCATCTTGGCACGGAGTTCCTCCCGCCGTTGGACGAGGGCGCAATCGCGATCAATGTGGTTCGCCTCCCCTCCGCCTCCCTCGAGGGGTCTGTGGCGGTGGGGACGCTCATGGAGCAGATTCTCCTGGGCGGCAATTTCCCCGAAATCGACACCGTCGTAACGAAGACCGGCCGGGCCGAAATTTCCGAGGACCCCATGGGCCCCGAGCAGAACGACGTTTTCATCATGCTGCATCCGAAGGACGAATGGAAGACCGGCCGCACGAAGGAAAATTTGGTTGCGGCCATCCGGGAGGAACTGGGGCAAATCCCCGGCCTGCGCCTCTCCTTCTCCCAGCCTATCGCCCTGCGCGTGAATGAGTTGATTTCCGGCATCAAGAGCGACCTCGCGGTGAAACTGTCCGGGCCGGACCTGGATGTGTTGAAAGAAAACGCCGACCGCATCGCCGCAATCATGGGCGGGGTCGAGGGGGCGGAGGATGTGAAAGTGGAGCAGATATCCGGCTTTGCCCAGATCGAAATAGCCGTCAACCGTACGGCCGCCGCGCGGCACAAGATCAATGTATCGGACATCAACGAGTTGATCGAGACGGCCGTCGGCGGCAAGGCGGCCACAACCATCGTCGAGGGGCAGATGCGCTTCGCCGCGCTGGTGCGTTTCCCGGAGCGATGCCGCCGCGACATCGCTTCGCTGGGTGACCTGCTTGTTCCCGCCCCGGAGGGCCCCCACGTTCCACTGGGGCAGATTGCTGAGATTCGCGAGGTCGAAGCGCCGGCCCAGATCAGCCGGGAGAATACCATGCGGCGCGTCATTGTGGAGTGCAACATCCGGGGCCGGGACATGGGAAGTTTCGTGGCCGATGCGCAGGAGAAGCTCACGCCGATTGCCGCCGACCTGCCGTCGGGATACTTCCTCAACTACGGCGGCCAATTCGAGAACCAGCAGCGCGCCATGTCGCGCCTGTCGCTGGTCGTCCCGATCTCGATTGCCCTCATTTTCCTCATGCTCTTCTCGGCCTTCGGATCAATTCGAAGCGCCCTTCTCGTTCTGGCAAACCTCCCATTTGCCCTGGTGGGCGGCGTCCTATCCATTTATCTCCTGGACATCAACCTGAGCGTGTCCGCGGCAGTCGGCTTCATCGCCGTCTTCGGCATGGCGGTGGAGAATGGCACGGTGCTCGTCACGTTTTTCAACCAGCTTCGTGAGCAGGGGCTGCCGGTCATGGACGCGGTGAAGCAGGGATGCCATCTGCGATTCCGCCCCTTGCTGATGACGACGCTGACCACGCTGCTCGGCCTGGCGCCCTTGATATACGCCACGGGCAGCGGGTCAGAGATTCAGCGGCCCCTTGCGACCGTTGTCCTCGGTGGTTTGGCCTCTGCTTTGGTCCTGACGCTCATCGTCTTGCCGGCGCTCTACGTTATCGTAGAGTCCAGGGCTTCGGCAGGCAAAGAAAACAATGCGAAATGAGGAGTGCCGCCATGAAGGTGATCTTCGCATACATTCAGCCGTTTATGTTGGAGAAGGTGGCCGATGCGTTGCGGAAAAGGCACGTCCACGGCATGACGGTCCTTGAGTGCAAGGGCTTCGGCCGCCAAACGGAAGGGAACAAGCCCCACTACCTCGACAAAGATGTGCGCATTGACTTTGCCCACAAGGTGAAGATTGAGATTGTCTGCGGGAACGGCGACGCCGATGGCATCGTGGAGACAATCCGGGAGCATGCCCATACCGGCCGCCACGGTGACGGCAAGATATTCGTGCTTGACGTGAACACTGCCGTTGATATCCAGGACGGACGGACAGGAGATGAGGTGCTTTGACAGTGCATTGGAGAGAACTGCATATGGCCGGACGGAAGATCGTTGGCAAGAGAGCATGGGGAGGGCGGGCGGTGAGATGGGGAAAGGTGGCTGTACTATTTGCCTGGGTCGTGCTGACCATCGCCGGGTGCGCGCTCGAGGTAGGAAAGGACCTCCTCAAGAGCCGAGAGGTAGGTATTGTGATCGGGTTTTCCGAAACGGCGGAGGTGCGCGGTATTGATGTCCGCGGAGATAATGGCAAGATACATGTCTGTGGGAATGTAATCAAGTCGCGCGGACGGGGAGCGCCAGAAACGGGGCACATTGACATCAAGGGCATCGGACCGTCAGGGGAGGAGCTTTGCTTCACAACCACCAGGATACGGTTCCACAAAGGCGGTGGACCTGCGAGAATCTACTGGACAGGGCGGTTCGCCGTCAGTCTTCCTGTCCTTCCCAACGGTTCTATGCTGCATATCAGATACCATGATGCAGAGGACGACCCCGCATCCCACCGAAGTTCAGATGGAGGCCGCTGACGTCTCGGAGATGCCGTGAGAAATGCGGGTTAGTCGGCCATAGTCCATGCCCTGAAAACCCTCCAAACCACCAACAAGGAGCGGTCGGACGGATGCCGGACACAAGGAAACCATGGAAAACCCGATTTTTCACACCTCATGAGGGATTTCCGCTCACAAGGGGCGCGCCTGTCTTCTTTGGGAATTTTGCTTGCGCCTCCATAAGAAGCGGTATAGGTTAAGCGTTCAGTAATAGTGCTTCGTGTACTCGTGAACGGTGTCAAGTTAGAAACATGGATGAATGGGAAATATCGGGTCGGTTAGGATACGCTTGCCTTGTTGAGGAGGACTTGAGTATGATGACTGCGGAACAGATGAGGCGGCGTTTGCCTTGCCGCCTCTGCATCGGCGCATTGCTGTTACTCTTTGCGATGGGTACTGCCATGAACACAACCATTGCTGAGGATTCGTTCGTCCGCGTCAGCCCGCGCGATGCGCGCTACTTCGAACTCTCCAACGGCGAACCCTACATCGCCATCGGCCTGAATATGATCGGCCCGCCGGGGAAAGAGGGGCTGGACGTCATGAGCGCATGGATGGAAAACCTGTCCGCCAACGGCGGCAACTTCATCCGCGTCTGGCTGAGTTCGGCATACTTCGATGTGGAGCACCGACGCTGCGGCGAATACGATGAAGAAAAGGCCAAGCGCATTGACGCGATGCTCGCGCTGGCGCAGAAGCGCGGCATCCGCGTCAAAATGTGCATCGAGAGCTTTCGACACCTCGGCGAGGGCAAGCAGCCGTGGTTCGGCAAGCCGCTTCACCTCATCCAGAACGGCGGCACGGCGGCGAGCACGGCGGACTTCTTCGACGGCGAGCGCAGCCGCGATCAGTTCAAGCGCAAGCTGGCCTGGCTCACCAAGCGCTACGGCGACAATCCCACGATCTTCGGATGGGAACTGTGGAACGAGATCAACTGCGTGGCCGGCGGCGACTATATGGCGTGGACGGAGACGATGCTGGCGGAGCTGCATCGGCTCTTCCCGAAGAACCTTGCCATGCAGAGCCTCGGCAGCTTCGACGGCGAATGGGGGCGCAAGCCCTACGAACGCCTGAGCGTGATGCCCGGCAACGACGTGGCCCAGGTGCATCGCTATCTCGACCTCGGCGCGCGCTTCGATGTCTGCAGAGGCCCGATGGACCTGCTGGCGGCGAACGCGGTGCGGACGCTACAGTCCTATCGGCCCAATCGCCCGATCCTCCTCGCCGAGAGCGGCGGGGTGGAGCCGCGGCACTCCGGCCCGCTCAAACTGTATGAGAAGGACACGGCGGGCATCCTGTTGCACGACGTGCTCTTTGCCCCCTTCTTCTGCGGGTCGGCGGGGACGGGGCATATCTGGCATTGGGACCTCTACGTAGCCAAGATGAACCTGTGGCCCCACTTCCGCCGGTTCGCCGAGGTCGTGAAAGGTATTGACCCGCCTGCGGAGCGATTCGAGCCGATGATGCTGCCGCATCCGAGGCTGCGCGTGTACGCCCTGAAGGGCCAACACACCACCCTGATGTGGTGCCGTGATTCGCAGAACACGTGGCAGACGGAACTCGCGGGGGGCAAGGCGCCGGAGACGATCCGCCAGGCCGCGCTTGACGTCTCGCCGGTAACCGGAGCGAAGGCCGGGCTTCAAGTCAAGTTCTACGACCCATGGGAAAATCGCTGGAGCGAGGGAAAGCTCGACGGGGCGCGTCTGGTCCTGCCCGATTTCCAACGATCCATCGTCGTACGACTGGAGTGAAAAGAGGTTAGAAGGAGGTCGCAGGCAAGATGTTCGCGGCAATCAGCATTGACGCAGAGGTCCCCATCTCTTTCGATGCGCCGGGGGATATTGATGGGATCATTGCGGCCTCCGAGAGGCACAACGCGCCGATTACATGGCTCATCTATTCGAGCATCACAAGGCCCGAAGACGTTGCCCGCTACTACCACGATCATGTGATGCACCGCATTCCCGGCTGCCATGAATTGGGCCTGCACGTGCATTTCGACGATCATCGTCTTGAGAACTACGAACCCGATCCGGCGAAACGGAGGGAACTGATTCTTCGCGGCTTCAACGTCCTGCAAAAGTACCACATCAAGCCGACGAGCCATCGGGCGGGCTGTTGGTGTCTGCAAGCTTCCGACATTCCCGTCCTCGAAGAGATTGGGATTCTTGTAGACAGCAGCCCCTGCACGCGGTTCCGATCCGGTAACCATCCCGGACACGGCGACTGGCGGGGATTGATCTTCCGCGACCCATACCACCCATCATATTCATCGCTCATCGAAAAAGGTGAGGCGAAGCTGACCATCCTCCCCGTTTGCTCCTCGCAGGCGCCGAACGCGCACGGGTGGTGCGACTGCGGGTATCTGGAATATCGAGGATGGCCCGGAATGAAATCCATTCTGGACGGCTACGTGAAAGACAAAAGATTCATCAGCATCGGCACACATGACGGCCGACGCCCCGGGGCGCAGAACCAGTCCCCGGCGGACGTCATGGACCATGTCGTTCCCTACCTGCGGGAACGCGGCTATGAATTTATAACACTGACGCAAATGAGAAACCTTTGGTTCTACGGAGATAAGCATGGTTGATGAGACGCCGGCGATCCTGGGTGGTTCCAAAGCAGTTCAGCACGACCTGCCGCCGTGGCCGGTTGTCACCGAGGAAATCATCGAGGCCGTCGTGGCCGCGCTGCGGAGTGGCAAGATGTCTGAAACGGCGGACACGGGATTCAACGTGGTACTGGAGGAGGCGTTCAAGCGCTATCATGGTTGCCAATACGCGCTGGCCGTCAATTCCGGCACGGCAGCGCTGGATAGCGCCGTTTTCGCAGCCGGCGTCGGGCCGGGCGACGAGGTCATCACCTCTCCCTTGGTGCCGGGCTACGTGGTGACGCCGATTCTGCATCTCAATGGCATTCCTGTTTTTGCGGACGTGGATCCCAAAACGGGATGTATCGCCCCCGATGAGATCGAAAAGCACATCACCCCGGCGACAAGAGCCATCATGGTCGTTCACCTGAATGGCCATCCCGCTGATATGTGCCCGATCATGGAGATCGCGGCTCGACATAACTTGAAGGTCATTGAAGACTGCGCCCACAGCCAGGGATCAATCTACAAGAGCAGGAAAGTCGGCGTCCTGGGGCATGTCGCCGCCTTCAGCCTGCAGTCGGTCAAGAATATGCCGTGCGGGGAGGGGGGAATGGTCCTGACAAACGACCGAGAGACGTATGAACGGGCCACCCTCGTCGCGCACCACCCCGTGCGCCTGGACCAGTGCTTGACGATGGAGACCTACAGGCAATACAAAGACACGGGCCTGGGGTGGAATTATCGCATTCACCTCGCGGCCGCCGCGATCGGGATCGTGCAGATGAAGCACTTCGACGACATCATGGCGCTCCGCCGCAAGAATGCGGACATCATCAACCATGCGCTCGAACCGCTGCCCGGCGTCGGCGGCACCTATGTGGCACCCGGTTGCGTGCACACCTACTATGCACAGATGCTATCCTACAACGCTGATGAGCTGGGTGGGCTGCCGCTCGGCGCATTTCGCAACGCCCTCGCGGCGGAGGGCGTGAGAGTCGGTATGATCGGTGCCTCTGTCCATGGGTTCGGTATTTTTCGGGACAAGGAGTTTTACGGCAAGGGATGTCCCTGGAAATGCCGATTCGCGCAGGCCGAGCGATCCTATGACAACCTACACTTTCCCCGCCTCGAGTCCATGCGCTCCTCCACCTTCTGCATCGGAGGCGGCGGGGGCTTTGTAACCGAAAACGCGGAGGTTATCCACGAGATCGCCAATGCCTTCCGCAAGGTAACCGCCAACGCGGATAGAATTCGTGAGGCGGCGATACATAGCGGGGCCGGGTCTTGGGACCTGTTGCCCAAACGGAATCTGTAGGGGTAGCCCCATGTGGCCGGCACTTGCCCCTATGGGGCCGACCTCCGGCGCCAGGGCCGGGGTCATCTACAGCCCGAGGAGCTTGATCGCGTTCTCCCGCGCCACCCTCTGGAATGTCTCCTCGCTGATCTTCTTCTCATCCCGCAGACCGAGGAGGAAGTCCACGATCTTGAACGGCTGATCGGGGGCGCAGATGTCCGTGCCGAAGAGAAGCCTGTTCTGGAATTCGTTGACGAACCGCACGGCGTGGTCCCGGTCGCGGGCGAGGGCGTTCCAGCCGCTCCCGGCAGATAGGTCGCCCCACATATTTTCGTATTTGCGAAAAAGGCGCGGCACGGCCCCCTCCTCCTCCACCGGATAGTTCGGGTAGCCCCGTCGGTCGGCGGGCGTGCGCAACTTGGCGATCTCCGCCCAGTAGGCGGGACCGTGGCCGAGGATGATGAGTTTGGGGAACTTCTGGAGACAGCCCTCCAACTGCGGCAGGCCGGCGTCGTCCACGAGACCGTAGTCCCCCCCGACGCGATCTGAGATGTCGAAGATCAATGGGAAGCCGACCTCCTCGCAGTGCTTGAACAAATTTTGCACCAGGGGGTGGCTGAAGGGCAGGTTCGGCATAACCTCGCCGATGCCCTTGCACCCCTGGTCGCGGTAGTGGCGGAGGAGGTTGCCGAGGGGAGCGTCGGGGGAGTTCGTGAGCGCCCGCGGGTCAATGTTGCAGAAAGGGATGAACCGGCCGGGGAAATCCTCGACCATCTGGAGGATTTCCTCGTTCGACTGCGGCAGATAGACCTCCGGGCTCACGAGCGGCAGCAGGACGCCCCGTTCGATTTCGGCCTCGTCGTATCGGGCGACCACCTGCTCCGGCGTCGAGAACCATTGCTTGCCATTGCGCAGCGGCCCGGGGTGGCGGCGGTATGCGTGGGCGTGGATGTCAATGAACATCAGGTTACTCCTCTCCTTTCAGTGTCGGGATCAAGGATCATACCCACCATACCCGTCCTGTGGCAAGGCGTCAAGACTCATTCCGCCATCCAGCCGCACAGCCATTGAACTTTGCTGTGCGTGCCCGTAGAATATGCCACTTCGATAACTGGTTTCGAGAACTTTGTCGGAAGGAGAATCGAATGAGTGTTGATCTGGCCAACTGCACCGCCATCGTCACCGGCGGATCAAAGGGCTATGGCGCAGGGATTGCCGAGGAGCTGAAGAAGCAGGGCGTCGAGGTTTGGATCACAGGGCGCGACAAGGAGGCGCTGAAGGAGACGGCCCGGCGCATCGGCGTCCGTCCGTTCCGGGCGGATGTGACGCGCAGCAAGGACTGGGACCGGCTGTTCGACGAGGTGATGGACAAGGCCGGCAAGCTGGACATCCTGGTGAATAACGCCGGCGCGGGGATCAAGATCGCGCCGCTTACCGAGACCAGCGATGACGAGATATCGGAGTCCATAGCCGTCAACCTCACCGGCGCCCTGCTTGGATGCAAACGGGCGGCGGAGGTCATGAAGAAGCAGAAGTCGGGAACGATCATCAACGTCTCCAGCGTCTGCGCGACACAGGCATGGCCGAGTTTCGTGGCCTATTCCGCGGCCAAGGCGGGGCTCGTGCAGGGGACGAAGTGCCTCTACAACGAGCTGCGCGAATCTGGCGTTCGGGTGACGTCCGTCATCCCATCCTGGGGCGCGACGAGCTTCGCCAAAGCGGCCGGCCTGCCGATGCGCGATGCAAAGACGCTCGCCAAGTGCATTCAACCCCTGGAGCTCGGTCGGCTCATCGTTCAGATCTGCTCCCTGCCGGCGCACCTTGTCATCCAGGAGGTCATCCTCTGGCCGATGATTCAGGAGGTCGTTCCGTTGTAGTACAGCCGTGAGAAGTCTCAAGGAGTTTATTCGATGAAAAAACGTATCATTTGGTTCGCTATTTTTAGTTGTGCCCTGGTCTTCTACACCCTGATCGCTCAGGCGGCAGAGCCGGCTACGAGCGCCATCAGCGTCGTCACAGATCGCCCCGATGCGATCTACAAGGTGGGTGAGAAAGCGACGTTCGAGATTGCCGTCAAGGACCCCGCAGCGGCGGAGGTCGCCTACGACCTCTCCCTCGACGGCGGCGAGCAGTACGACAAAGGAGCGTTGAAGCTCGATGATGGCAAGGCGTCCGTCACGGGGACGTTGAAGAAGCCCGGCATCCTGCGTTGCACAGTGATCTATATGGATGCAGATCAGAAGCGCGACGTCGGCTACGCCGGGGCCGCCTACGATCCCTTCGAGATCGAGCCGACCGCGACGATGCCAAAGGACTTCGACAAGTTCTGGAAGGCGCAGAAGGCGCTGCTTGCCAAGGTCAAGATGGATGCAAAACTGGAGGCATCGCCGGCAAGCAATGACCAGGTGGAAATCTACCGGATCACGCTGGCGAACATCAATGGCTCGCGGGTGCACGGCTACTTCGGCAAGCCGAAGAAAGCGGCGCGCTGCCCGGCCATCCTGACGGTCCCCGCGGCGGGGGTGTATTCCATCACATCGGGCTGGGTAAGCGATTGGGCGGGGAAAGGATTCATCGCCATAGGGATCAGTGCGCATGACATTCCGAACGACCAGCCGAAGGAGTTTTACGAGAAATTGAGCGTCGGCGATCTCAAGGGGTATTCCCAGATCGGTCGGGAGGACCGGGAGACCTGCTATTTCCGCCGTGTCTTCCTCGGTGTGGTCCGGGCGGTGGACTATCTCGCCTCGCGGCCCGAGTGGGACGGGAAGCACATGATCATAAACGGGTCAAGCCAGGGCGGGGCGCTGTCCATCATCGGGGCGGGTCTGGACGACCGCATCACGGCCCTGGCGGCGAATGTGCCGGCGATGTGCGACCACAGCGGCGCGAATTTCGGCCGCCCCTCCGGCTGGCCGAGGCTCGTTCCCACGGGGGAGGATGGGAAGCTCGATCCGAAGATCCTAAAGGTATCGGAGTATTACGACGCCGTGAACTTCGCCCGGCGGATTGACAAGAAGGTCCCTGCGGTTTTTGGCGTGGGCCTGATTGACCGGACATGCGCCGCGACGACCGTCTTCTCGGCCTACAATGTGCTGAAGGGCAAGAAGCAGATTGACATCGCACCGCTCATGGGCCACGCGCATAACAAGGCCTATGAGGAGCTTAAGGAGAAGTTCATCCTTGAGCAGGCCGGGCTGAAGAAATGAGCAAGATCATCCGTTTTCGCCACGACGTCCTCGACCCCGCCCCGTCCGGCGGAAGGCATGACATATGCCTCGTAGGCGATCTGGCGGGCAACGGGCGAAACGATATCGTCATAGGCGCGAAGCAGGGTGATCCGAATCTCTTCTGGTATGAAAACCCGTCCTGGAAACGCCACTCTATTGCGACTGCACCCAACCTGGAGGCGGGCGGCGTGCTGGTGGATGTTACAGGGAACGGCTGTCTCGATATTGTCGCCGGACAGCAGGTTGGCGGACACAATCTGTATTGGTTTGAGCATCCGGACGATCCCCGCCAGCCGTGGCCTGTGTATCTGATCGAGGACCGCTTCGAGAAGTATCACGACCAGGCCGCGGGCGATGTGGACGGCGACGGCGAGACCGAAATCGTTGTGCTGTCCCAGAAGAGCCGCGTGCTTGCCTATTACGACATCCCGCCCGACCCGCGCGTGTCGCCCTGGCCGTGTCAGTGCTGCCGGATCGTTGACGATGACTTCGACGGAGAAGGAGTGCTCGTGACGGACATTGACGGCGACGGGGCGGCGGAGATCCTCGCCGGGACGAATATCTATCGTCCGCCTACGGACAAGGGCGGGAGGTGGAGGCGCGAGCCTTTCGCCGTCGGTTACACGAAGACGCGCGTCGCCGTCGGCGACCTGAACCAGGACGGCCGTCTGGAGATCGTGCTGTGCGAAGGGGAGAGCGACGACGCCAAGCTGGCATGGATCGCCCAACCCGACTGGGTCCCGACCCTCCTGCGCCGCGACCTGTCCCACCCGCACAGCCTTGCCGTGGCGGACTTCAACGGCGACGGTCTGCCGGACATCTTTTTGGGGGAGATGGGGTCGGCGAAGAATCCGAAGCCACGGCTGTTCATCTACCTCAACCGGGGAGATGGCGCGTTTGAAGAGGTCCTTATCAGCGAAGGCATATCCACCCATGAGGCAAAGGCGGCGGACCTGACGGGGAATGGGCTGCCCGACATTGTGGGAAAGCCGTACGCGGAATCGGGGCGGATTGACGTGTGGTGGAATGAGACGGGCCGGGGTTAGATTTCCATGATCTCGGCGGTCTTTTTCTCGACGAGGGCGTCCACCTTCTCTTCATACTGGTCGGTGAGCCCCTGGACCTCATCCTTGCCGCGATATGCCTCGTCCTCGCTGATGACGGAGTCTTTCTCTTCCTTGTCGAGCTTTTTGTTTGCGTCGCGTCGTGCGTTGCGGATGGCGATCTTGGTCTGCTCGGACATCTCCTTGATCTGGGCGGCGATGTGCTTGCGCCGGTCCTCGCTGAGGGGAGGGATGGCAAGGCGGATCAGCTTTCCGTCGTTGGTCGGGTTAATGCCGAGTTCCGACTGTTGGATGGCCTTCTCGATCTCCTTGAGGGCGTTCGGGTCGAAGGGGCGAATGACGATGAGCTGCGGCTCTGGTGTTCCGATGCTGGCGATCTGGTTCAGGGGGGTCGGTGCGCCGTAGTAATCCACCTTGATGTGTTCGACCAGACCCGTCGAGGCGCGGCCTGTCCGGACGGTTCGGAACTGGTGGTGAAGAAACTCCACGGCCTCTTCCATCTTTTCTTCGGCTTCCAGGCAGATTTCATCAGCGGGCATCTATGTTCTCCCTCCGACGAGTGGAAGACGTGACGGCCACCAGGGTCCCGATCCTTTCATCCCCCCGGATGGCTTTTACGATGTTCCCTTCATTCTTCAGGTTGAAGACGATAATCGGCAGATCGTTGTCCATGCAGGACGTGATCGCCGTAGCGTCCATGACCTTCAACTGCTGTGTGAGTACGTCTAAGTAGGACAGAAAATCGTACTTCTTTGCCTTCGGATCCTTCTCGGGATCGGCGGAGAAGACGCCATCCACTTTGGTGGCCTTGAGGAGCACCTCGGCGCCTATCTCCGTGGCGCGTTGGGCGGCGGTGGTGTCGGTGGTGAGCAGTGGGCTGCCCAGACCCGCTCCCAGGATGACTACGAGGTTCTTTTCGAGGTGGCTCAGGCATTTTCGTCGGATGTATGGCTCGGCCACCTCGCGCATCTCGATGGCCGTCTGGACGCGCGTATCCACGCCCATTTCCTCGAGGACGTCCTGCAGGGCCAGGGCGTTGATTACCGTCCCCAGCATGCCCATGTAGTCGGACACGACGCGGGTAAGCCCCGCTTTGTGGAGTTGGTGGCCCCGGATAAAGTTGCCGCCGCCGACGACCACGGCGATCTCCGTGCCGAGGTCATGGGCCTGCTTGATCTCTTCGGCGATGCGCCGCGTCTCCTGGATGTCGAGGCCGAAGCCGCCCTCCTTGCAGAATGCCTCGCCGCTAAGCTTCAGGAGTACTCGTTTGTACTTCCTCTTCCGGCGTTTCTTGCTCACGTGTCTTGGCCGACCTCAAAGCGGACAAAACGACTCACGCGCAGATTTTCGCCGAATTTGGCGCTGGTCTGCTTCACCAGTTCCCCAACGGTGATCTCGTCGTTTTTCACAAACTTCTGGTCCAACAGGCAGACGTCCGAATAGAATTTCTCCAGCTTGCCCTCGATAATCTTCTCGATGGCACGAGCCGGTTTGTCCTTGAATTGCTCCGCATAAATCGCCTTTTCCCTCTCGACGACCTCCGCCGACAGTTCCTCGCGGCTTACGGCCAGGGGATTGGCGGCCGCCACCTGCATGCACAGGTCCTTGGCCAGTTGTTGGAACTCCTCGTTCTTGGCCACAAAGTCCGTCTCGCAATTGAGCTCGACAAGGACTCCGATCTTGCCGGTCATGTGGATGTAGTGTCCGATGCGCCCCTCAGCGGTCGCCCGACCGGCGCGTTTTTCCGCTGCTGCCAGGCCCTTTTTGCGAAGATACTCGATTGCCTTCTCCGCGTCGCCGTCGCACTCAACGAGGGCCTTCTTGCAGTCCATCATCCCCACGCCGGTTCGCTCTCGCAGCTCTTTAACTTCCTGAGCTGAAATAGTCATTGTGTTTCTATCTCCTTATCTCGGTTCGTTGCGGAAAGCAACTCCCCTTAGTTGTCGGTCTTTGTCTGTTCCGCTGCCGGAGGAGCGCCCTCTTTCTTCTCCGCCGATGGCGGGGCGGGCGCCTCGCCTTCAGCGGGCGGCTGTTCCGGCGTGGCCTCTGCTTCGGGGGCGGCGGCCTGTTTGCTCTCGGCGGATTCGGGCGCCGCTTCTTGGCCGGGTTGCGGCACGGCGACGCGACGCCTCACGCGAACGCGCTCCTCCGCCTCCGGGCGCTGCCGGCGCTGTCGCCGCTGACGCCCACGCGGTTCCGGCCTCTCTTCTGCTTTTTCGGGCCTTTCTTCCGGTTTGGGTTCCGCTGGTTTGGCAGGCTTGGCCGGGGCGGCCGGCGCCTTCGTCTTGCCGGTCAGGGCGGCCTCGGCCACTGTGGCGCAGAGGATATCAATGGCTCGCATGGCGTCGTCGTTGCCGGGGACCACCACGTTGATCTGCGTCGGGTCGCAGTCGGTATCGGTGAGGGCCACAATGGGGATCTTGAGCTTGTTGGCCTCGGCGACGGCGTTCTTCTCCTTGTGGGGATCAATGACCACCAGCACGCCGGGCAGCCGGTTCATATTGCGGATGCCCTCCAGGTTCTGGTGTATCTTCTCCTTCTCCCGGGTGAGCATGGCGATCATTTTTTTGCTGAACTGCTCCATCTCGCCGGTCTTCTCCAGTTCCTCGAGCTCCTGGAGACGTGACAGGCGAGAGCGGATGGTGCGATAGTTGGTGAGCGTGCCGCCCAGCCAGCGCTCGTTCACATAGTGCATGCCGCAACGGAGCGCCTGGTTCTTGACCGAATTTCTCGCCTGGCTCTTCGTCCCAACGAAGAGGACGTCTTGTCCTTCGCTGCAGACGGCTTCCACAAACTTCTTCGTAATTACGAGCCCGCGGACTGTTTCGCGCAGGTCAACCAAATGGATCAGATTTCTCTTGCCGAAGATGTATGGTTTCATCTTCGGGTTCCACCTGCTTACCGGATGGCCGAAATGAAAGCCAGCTTCGAGCAGGTCACGAATTGCCAAACTTGCCAAAGTAGATTCCTCCAGTACACATACCCATACCATGCCCCTTGAACACAGTAAGACCCTTTATTATACTCAACTTGCTCGCGGTGTCAACATAAAAAGCGGCTTGAATGTAATGTGTCAGGAGGCGTAAAAATGGTGAGAATATGTAGGACTAAGAATATGGCTATGATGTAGGATGTGGTGGATCGGAGCAGGAGGCCTATGGACAGTCCGTTGACATCTGGCGTGATGGATGGTATCTTGTGTTTTTTGTATATACGGTGATGCATAGATGCCTGACCCGAAGACCATCGAGTCCATTCTCAGCCAGCGCTCCACACAAGCCGTTCTGCGCTTTCTGACAAAGAAGAACAAGCGGGGGCAGTGCCTGCTCGACAAGGTGTTTGCCAGGTATGGCCGACCCTACACGAGCGCAGTCGAGCAAATCCGCTATGCCATCCCCTTTTTCCTAATTGACTATATTCGGAGGAAAGCGGGGGGAACGCGCGAGGGCGTGGTCAAGCGCGTCTGCGAGCACAGACCGACCGCGCGGGCGCTGGTGAACACGGCGCGCGGCGTCGGGAAGTACGGCCTGCTGCGGCCGCAGATATTCTCCGCCCCCCTGATGGTCGTCTGGAACTTCACCCAGGTATGTAACTTCAGATGCAAGCACTGCTACCAGGACGCCCGCGCCCGGTTGGAGGATGAGCTTACGCTGGACGAGCAACTCCGGATCGTGGACGAGCTGGCCGATAACGACGTGCCGTTCCTGGCCTTCTCCGGCGGCGAGCCGCTCATGTCGAGGAACTTCTGGCCGGTGGCCGAGCGGGCGAGAGAGAGGGAGATGCACCTGACCGTCGCCACAAACGGGTCGCTCGTCACGTCGGAGGTCGCCCGGCGACTGGCCGACCTGAAGTTCGGCTACGTCGAGATCAGTGTGGACAGCACGGACCCGAAGAAGCACGATGCGTTTCGCGGCGCGCCGGGCTACTGGGAGAAGGCGGTCACCGGCATCAGGAACGCTGTGGCCCAGGGACTGAAGGTCGGCTTCTCCGCGACGATCACCCACATGAATTTCGACGAGATGGAGGACCTCATCGCCCTGGCGAAGGACCTCGGCTGCCACAACTTTTACGCCTTCAATTTTATCCCGACGGGACGGGGGAAGGACATCGTGGACATGGACATCACGCCGCAGATGCGCGAGGAGATGCTCCGCATCCTCCACAAGCACCTGCTCTCCGGCGAGATTGCCATCATGTGCACGGCCAGCCAGTTCGGCCGCGCCTGCATGCAGCTTTCGGACGCGGATGGACTGGTCAACACGGGTCACTATGGCGCGGCGGCCGGGGCGAAGACGCGAATCCTCGCCAAGTACGTCGGCGGCTGCGGGGCGGGGCGGTGCTACCTGGCCATCCAGCCGAACGGGATCGTCACGCCGTGCGTCTTTATGCCGTTGCCCGTGGGCGACCTGCGGAAGCAATCGCTCATGGACCTGTGGGAGAACAGTGCGGTCTTCAAACTCCTCCGCGACCGCACCGACCGAACGGGACATTGCAAGGTATGCAAGTATCGCTACCACTGCGGCGGCTGCCGCGCCCGTTCCTACGGCTACTACCGCGACCTCCGCGCGCCGGATCCCGGGTGTATCAACAATCTGAAATGCTGGGAGGAACTTGCCAAGCCCGGTGCGCCCGTTTCGGAAGCGGCGGAGGGGTAAGGTCCCTGTTCCCTGCTCCCACCGTATCTATGGTGTGAACCGGAGGAGCGTTAGACCAGGAATCGCGCCATAATGTTTGGCGTTAGATGTCAACAAAGGTTCTTGGTGCTGAAGCGCTGTGGCTGCGATCAAGGCATCCGCCAGCGTCAGAGCGTGGCTTAAGCTATGACGCTCCATCAGAAACATCGCGCGTTGGGAAATGGCGTCCGTGATGTGCAGAACCCGCGCAGACCATAGCCGCAACGCTTTTTGGAGGGCCGCCAGCTCCTGCTTGCTCCGAACACCCTGAACCATCTCCATGTAGGCGACGACGGAGAGATAGAATCCCTGTTGCTTGCTCAAAACATCCACGGCGCGGGCATTCCCTCGAGATGCCCAGATTAGGACATCCGTATCCATCATCATGTGAATCGCCCTTGCCGAAGGCCTCGGACGTAGCGCCGCACGTCTTTCATGTCCTTGCGGTCCTTCCACATTCCCACAAAGGGGTTATCCCCGCTTGGAGTCAAGTCGCGTCGGCGTAAAGGCACGATTTTGGCTCTGGGTTTCCCGCGGTGCGTAATCAGCACCGTCTCCCCTCGATCCACGGCCTGCATGATGGAGTGGAGGCGGGATCGTAGCTCCCGCGCAGATGCTTTCATGTCAAATCTCTCCTGCAACTATGGCATATGAAATGTACACTATAAAGTATACACATGTTATGTAAGAAGTCAAGCACAATTCGATCCGTCGTTGCGCCAGCGCCATGCGGGCGATGGGAATGGCCGCGCTACTTGCCACCCGTCGCGGCTCGAACAATGTTAGAGACTCGCACCTCATCAATCACTCCATGCCATGCCCTTTGGCCGCCGCTGCTACCGATGCAGATTTTGTGGATGGGGTCAATCTGCCATGCGGCCTTTGTCTCTTTGGCAAGCTTCCCATCCACGTAGAGCTTCAGACCGGATGTATTGTCCCAGCTCATGGCAAGATGGGTCCAGGTATCTTTTTTGACGATATTGATTGGGGCCTTAATAACATGCGACTTCTTGTCGCGGTCGTAGACATAGAAAGAAAATTCGTAGTTCAGGTTCTTGTAGAAGCCCATTGCATTCTGGTTCCACTCGCCAGGGCCTTTCAGGGTAAAGACCGTGTGGCGCTCGCCGTCGTTCGGGATCCACCCCGGTTTTACCCATGCCTCGATCGTTCCCTTGTCCTTATTGAAACTCGGCGGGAGGGTGTACACCACCTGCTCCCCCTCGCGGATGACGACGCCCTGCGTGCCGAATTTGCCGGAGGCGAACTGGGGCGCCCCTTTCGTCTCCGGTTTCTCCCCTGCGGCGGAGTCGAGTTGCCCATCGAAGTGGCAGAGCAGCACGGTCGCTGCATCGGGCTGATAACTCCCGTTCGGATTTTTCGGCCCGCCGAAATCAACGATTAGCGATTCCTGCGCCTTGCGCTCCGCCTCGAACTCGGCGGCGACCATGGCCAGTTCCTTCTCATCTATTGCGAGGGCGGCTTCGTACTCCCTGCGCACGTCTGCGATAGCGGTCGGGGTCAGCTTGTGCGGCCACGGCTTTTTCGTGACGATCAAAATCTTTCGTGTTTGCGACGGAAGCGACAGGGGCATGCCCTTGCGCAGATCCTCCGGCGACCAGAGCGCCGAGGCCGGCCCGGCATATTCCCTGGCAGCAACCGGATCAATCACCCGATAACGCGGGGCCATCCTCTCGGGGTGGCGCGCCAGATCGAGCATCTTGCCGACGTGCTCCACGTCCGGCAGGCGCAAGGTCGCCAGACGCGACCTCACGTCCCAATTCAAGAGAAAGATCATCTTCACATCGGTGCGGTCCACGACGTAGGCCTCGGCCATGAGCGGCTCCTTGGATCCGTCCTCCGGAATGATCTCCAGCGGCGGCCGAACGCCAGCACCGTGCAGGGCCGCAGCGAGGGCCGTGCGGAGCTTGCCGCCCTTCAGCCCATCCTCGATCCATCGGACGGTGAGATCGTGTGAGACGGGATGTCCATATTCATTCCTGGCGAAGGTGCCTTTCTCCGCAATGATCGTCCCGCCCCCGGCGGCGTATCTGCGAAGGGCCGGGAAACTGGTCGCGTAGAGGCAGGGCGTCTGGGGGACGACGACGGCGCGGTAGCCCCTGGCCCGTTCCGTATCGAGGTCCTCTTCGTAAAGCATGTCCAACTGGTAGTGCCCGAAGATGAGCTCGTTGTACCAATCGAGCATGTGCGTCTCGTATGGATTGTCCGCGCCGCTTGCCGTGTAGGAATACTTCTGCATCATCATGCGGATTGTCGGGTTCGAGACGAGCATGGCGAGCTGTCCCTTGATCCGCGGCATGGGGAGAACGATGTCGCCCAGGAGTCTCATCTCCCCCTCGAAGTCCCGGACGCCGTAGAGGGTGTCCGGCGGGTAGGCGTAAGGATTGAGCAGCGAGAAGGCCTTATAGTTTTCCTCGCGGGCGGCCCGCTTTGCCCCGGCCATGTCCTTCCATTCCCACCAGCGCCTTCCCCAATTGTAGAAATAGTCCGACGACACGCCGTGCATCAGCTCTACCCACAGCCCGGTCGTCAGGTCGGATCGCCGCGAGGGAAACCGAACGCCGTCGTGGAACCGAGCGCAATAGAACTCCGTGTTGATGACGGGCTTGCCGAAGCTGCGCGCCATGTCGAGATAAATCTGATGGGTAAGGAGGCGGCGATTGGCGATGACGCCCTCCATCGGGTCCTTCGCCGTCAGGGGCTTGAAGGCGCCGAAGCTCACGCCGCCCTCCATGCCGACGGCGTCCATCACCTTGGCCACCTTGTAGGAATCAATGCCGCTGGTGCGTAGGTAGGCCATGCTGACGGCGGGTTGTTCCATGAAGTAAACCGGTTCGCGTTTATCAATGTTTGCGATGACCTGCTTGGCCTTGAGGAGCACGTCGCAGTATCGGTCGCCGATGAACTTCATCCAATCGGCCCAGAGGCCGGGGTGGTCGCGGGCTGTCAGGACTTTCTCGATTTCCGCGAAGTCTTTGAAGTTCGTCCCCCATATCTTGTTGGCGGCGGCGATGTCGCCATACTGTTGTTCCATCCGCTCACGAAACATCTTTCTGTTCCATCGGCACTGGCAGTTGTAGGCCGGCTCGTTGAAGATTTCGTAGATGAACGGATTTGCTCCGGCGGCGAGGCTCTTTGCTGCGCCGGTGCGGAAGTAGTCCTCGTAGAACTTCCACGCCTCCGGGTTCTCGGGGCAGAGGGGGACAAAGTTGCACCAGTTGGGGTTCTGCTGATACATCTCCGGGGCGAGGCCGGCCTTCTTGGGGTCCACGTCGCCGAACACGTGCACCGCCGCGAAGTCTATCGCAAGCGGCAAGTCGTCCATGCCTGCGACGAAGGTCCGATAGAGATCCTCCTCATCCTTCTCCTTTGGTCGGCGGATACACTGTGGCGCGAGCCGGTCGAGCATATCACGGATCGGCACGGCAGGATGGGCCGACAGGAAGCCGACATGCCGAGCCACGTCCTCATTGAATGGCATGGTGTACATCGGCAGGTCGGGGTCAATCCCCTCCTTGAACCTCGGCAGTTTGTAGGTAACGCTATATCCCGCCCAGACGCCGGCGATGAATGCGGGCTGACCTCGGTAGCAAATGATTCCATCTTTCAGCCGCACATCCTGACAGCCGGTGGCGGACGCGAGGAGCAAGGTCACAAGAAGCCATGCCTTTTCTTTTCCCATCAGATTTCCTTTCCGTCGTACCGGGTCCAAACCTACTCCGAACCGAACGCCTTCTTCTTGCGGAGGATGTGGTGATAGTGCTGCGCGAAGCGGTGGGCCTCGTCGCGGACGTGCTGGAGGATGCGCAGCGCGCCGGAACGGCGGGGGAGATGGACCGGCTCCTCCCGGTCATGAACATGCAGCACCTCCTCCTTCTTCGCCAGCGCCAGCAGCAAGGGAAAGGGCGCGTCCAGGGCCTTCAGCTCCGCTTCCGCCGATCGCAGGTGACCCTTCCCCCCGTCAATCAGGATGACATCGGGAAAGACATCCTCCTCGTCGCGTAGCCGCGTGTAGCGCCGCCGCACCACCTCGCGGATCATCAGGTAGTCGTCCACCGCCTGGACCGTCTTGATTTTGAAGCGCCGGTAGCCGGGCTTGAAGGGGATGCCGTCCACAAATGTGACCACCGACCCGACGGCCTCCCGGCCGGAGATGCTGGCGATGTCAATGCCCTCGACGGTGCGGGGCGTGTCCTTCAGGCCCAGGCGCTGCTGCAGCTCTTCCATGCCGTCCTTCGGATTGATGATGGGGCCGATGGTCACCTCGGGGAATTCGCCGAACTCGCCGCGGTGCGACAGGCTCTCGATCGCCTTGATCTGGTCGCGACAGCGCGCCGCCTTCTCATAGTCCAGGGCCTTGGCTGCCTCCTTCATCATGGCATTTAGCTGCTCCAGGATGTGTGCCCGTTTCCCTTCGATGAAACGGCAGAACATATCCAGGTTCTTTCGATAATCCCCCTTGCCGACGAGGGCGGCGCAGGGGGCCGTGCAAGAGTCAATATAGTGGAGGAGGCAGGGGCGGTTGTAGCGGCGTTTTTCGTCATCGGCCCGGATGTCGAGTTCGCAGGTGCGGAATTTGAAGATGCGCTGGAGTAACTGGATGGCCTGGCGCAGGGCCTTGGCGTCGGTGAAGGGTCCGAAATATCGGCTCGTCTTCCGGTCGCAGTAGCGGGTGAAGTAAACGCCGGGGAAGTCGGTCCGCCATCGGATCTCGATGTAGGGGAAGGTCTTGCTGTCCTTGAGTTCCGTGTTGAATTTGGGCTGCACGTCACGGACGAGGCGGGCCTCCATGAGGAGGGCGTCCACCTCCGACTCGGCCTCCACGTACTCCACATCGTGGACCTGTGAGATCATAAATGGAATCTTTGGCCGCTGATCCTTCTCGGGGTAGAGATAGGACTGCACGCGCTTTCGCAGGGACTTCGCCTTGCCGATGTAGATGACGACCCCGTTGGCGTCCTTCATCAGATAGACGCCGGGCGAATCGGGGAAGGTCTTGACCTTGTCATTCAGAGACATGGCGTGACGGGAATAGGGCCATCAGAACTCCCCCGTCCGGACCGGCCCATCGCTTCGGACGGTGGGGGCGTAGTCATGGCCCTTCTTGCGTTTGACGTAGATTCGATGGATCACATCTCCCTGTTTCAGTCGATCGAGCGTCCGGCTTCCGTCAACGATCTCACCGATGACCGTGTGAAGTTCGTCAAGGTCGGCCGAATTTCCCCGCATGATGAGGACATCGGCGGTCAGCGTGCCGTCGGCGTCGCCTTTGATGGACAGGTCGCCGCGCTTGTGGCTGTGGCCCGCGCGCTCATGCTGAATTGTAAAACCGAGCGGTTTGCGCTGGGGGCCGGCGTAAACCGCCTTCGGATCGGCCATATAGACCGGGCGACCATTGTACGCCTCGCTGTTCTCCACCAGGTAGATGAAATAACTGACCGCGTTGGGCATGTCCCGTTCGTCGAGCTCGGCGGTCATGCTTCCTCTCGTGGTCTCGATGACAACCAGGGGGTTCCTCTCATCGTCAATGATCGGCATGACGGGCCGTCGTCCGCCGAGATCCACCACCGAACAGCCGCAGGCGACCAGCGCCAGGGAAATGGAAGCGATGGCCAAAGGAATCGTCAACTTTATTTGATCACATTTAACGTCGCGACTCATTTACGCTCCTTGACGTTTTTTTTCGAGAAAGTAATCGCCGCCCCCGAAACGTTGAGTGTGATTTCGTTTGCATTCTCATTCACGAGGATGCCCGAAAATTCGTTGCCGTTTTTCAGAATGAGTCTGACGAGCTTTTCTCCCGGCTGTGGAGTGGGCGGCCTGGATTTAGTTATCGCGTCGCCGGTGACGGCGCCGTTCTGCCGAAGGATCTGGATTGCTTCCTGTCGTGCGAACTGCTGTGCGCTGTCGAGCGGCGAGCGACCGTCCACATCCTTCACATTGACGTAAGCGCCATTGGCAATGAGAATTTCAATGACCTCCTTGTAGCCGTTGACCGCAGCGGCGTGGAGCGGGGTCTTGTCCTCCTCGTCCTTTGCATTTACGTCGGCGCCGGCCGCGATGAGGAGCAAAATGATATCTGCGTAGCCGCCGTGGGCTGCCATGTGCAAGGGCGTTTTCTTGTTGACGGTCCTTGCGTTGACGTCCGCCCCGCCATCGATCAGCGCCTCAGCGGTCTTGGTTCGCCCATTCCGCGCGGCGACATGCAACGGCGTGCGGCCGTCGTCGCCCTGGATGGCGGGGGTGTCATCCTGCGCTCGTGTGGGCACAGGCGGTCTCCAGGCGGGCTGAGGATCCACACCCACCTCGATCTTGCCTTTGTCTCGGGGGGATGGGGGGACGGCGGCAATCTCCGGGACGGCTCTGCGGCCGGAACCGGTCGGAGGGTGCAACTCCACCGCCTTCAGCCACTTGCCCGAGCGGCCCTTGTTCGCCACCAGGAGGCGCTTGATCGGGTAGCTCTCCGCTCCGTCGAAAGGCGTCCAGCCGTAGCGGTTTTTTACGTTAACATTCGCGTCGTTTGCGATGAGCATCTGCACGATTTCAATGTTGTTGCTGCGCACCGCGCTGTGCAGCGGTGTGGAGAGCATAAGGTCGAGCGCGTTCACCGCGGCGCCTTTCGAGAGGAGAAACTCCACCATCTCGCGGTGTCCCTTCCATGCGGCGAAATGGAGCGGCGTCTTGCCATCGGCATCCTGGACGTTAACGTCCGCGCCCTTATCCAAAAGAAACTCGGCGACCTTCATCTGGCCGTTCTCCGCCGCCTTGTGGAGTGGGGTTCGGCTGTGCTCCCCCCTGGCGCCCACACTGGCCCCCCATCGGAGGAGGGCGACGACCTTCTCCATATCTCCCGCCCCGGCGGCCTCGACCAGCTTGGGATTGATGTAGAACTGCCGGACTGCCGCCGCCGCCACAACGAGCAGAGCGAGAATGAGGAGCAGCTTCCGTAGTTTTCGTATCATCGCGCTGCAATTCCAGAATCAAAATGTCCAGCAACTAATGGCTATTGTAACTTCTGGGGGCATGTGGACTCAAGAGTGGAGTTATCCCTTGATCCGCCCCCCGCCGCCTGATATTTTCATGTGTGCTTTCGCCATGAGAGGAGGAATTATGACCGCCCGGCTGCACATCGGAAGTCTCCTGTTGCTTTGTGTTCTCGGCGCCTGCGTGTCCGCCGCCGAGAACCTGGCGAAAAATCCCGGCTTTGAGGACTCGCTCGAGCCGGCCTGGCATAAGCGCACGCCCGATGATGCGAAACGAAAGATCTGCATCACGTCAGATGCGGTGCATTCCGGCAAGTGCTCGGTCGTTCTTGAAAACATCGAGAAGGAGTACACCCGCCTGCGCCAGGGCCAGGACAAATCCATTGCCGTCGCCCCGGGCAGCCTCGTGGAACTGACAGTGTGGGTGAAGTCCGACCTCAATGACGAAGGCCGGGTGATCGTTCAGCTCTATTGCATGGGCGACGGCGACAAGATCATGGGATCATTCACGGCAAAGCCCATTATCGGCAAGTTCGACTGGACCGAGCTGCGTTGTCTTGCGCAAATCCCCGACGGCACGACGTATGTCATGCCGTATCTGGAGATTAAGGACGCCGTCGGTAAGGCATATTTCGACGATGTGGCGCTCCACGTGCTTCGCGGTCCGAGGCCGAGGACGCCGGTTCCAAGGGTTGCCGTCATCACCGATCTCCCCGACGATGATCCATGCTACGTCAATCTGAAGGTGTTGCTGGGTGATGGATTGGTTCCCGTAAGGGAGGGCGCGGCCGAAAAGCAGCTCAGCGACTGTGCGGGTGCGGCGGTCCTGTGGAAGTCGGATGTACTCCCGAAGGCGTTGCTCGATGCCGTTGTTCGGTTCGCAGAAGAAGGTCATCCTGTCTTCATGGACATCCGCAACCTTGCTCAATGGCGGGGGATAAAGACTGTCTCGATAGCCATCGGACCAACGGATGAGAAGCCTGAGAAACTGCCGGTGGAGGAGCGCATGGCGATCGGCCTCCGGGTCGTGAAGGAATCCGACGCAACGAGCGGGTTCGCGGAGGGTCAGACCATCCCGCGCATGGGCGCCGACGGTACACTACTCGTCATTCCGAAGGGGGCGCAGGTGGATGGCATGGAGATACTTGCCGTTGGTCCCGGCGGTGAGGCGGGGCTTGTCCGCATGGCCAGCGGGAAGGGGAGCGTGGTCGCGTCGGATGTGCTGTCGCTGCGCGAACCGTACTATACCCATGTGGATGCCTACTACAAGTATCTGTTTCTCACCAACACATTGACCAGCCGTGTTCAGTTTGGCGAGTACTATCTGAAACGATACCCCTATGACGAATTCGTGGGCCTCATGAAGGGTGTCGCGTCGGAGTTTCCGCAGGTTCGATTTCAGGAGGAAGGTCCCGCCTGTGGCGACTATAAAATTTGTAGCCTGAACATCGGGAAAGAGGGCGCGCCGATGTATTTCATGTACGCGGCGTGCCATGGGAGCGAATGGGAGCCGGGGTATGGGCTGCTGACATTTGTGAAGCATGTTGCGCGGGGTCGGATGAAAGATGTAATAGACCTGGACAAGGCGTCCATTAAGATCGTCCCGATCCTGAATCCATCGGGCTATGACAAATTTACCCGGAAGAATGCGAACGAGGTGGACCTGAACCGGCAGGGCGACTATCGCTGGCAAGAATTTGTCGGCATGCCGAAAGAAAAGGGGGGAGAGTACGGTCCCAACAGCCAACACTGGAAGGGGATCGCTCCCTTCGCGGAACCGGAGGCGCAGACCTATCGAAAAATTTGCTTAGCGGCGAACCTGTATTGCGTCCTGGATTTCCACGGCAACGCATCAGCAAAGAACAACAAGCTCGGCATCCTGCCGATAGAGGCAAAGGGCGACAACGATGTGCGAGGATTTGATATGCAGTACATCATTAACGAACGACTGCGTGGTCGGTTCGTCATCAAGCAGATTGACGAGGATACCTTCTCACAGTACGTTATTGATCGGGTCTATCGCGGCGGGCCGTCGCCGTTCCTCTACAATACCTCCACCCGCGACAGGTATGGCATCCTGTTCGAACTCACCGCCGGCTATCGGTCGTCGTACGGCACAGTGTTGCAGACCGACGTGACGTGCGAAATCTGCCGGGCATTGTTCATCGCCTATCCTCCCCCGAAGTGATATGGAAAGGACCGAACTATGAACCGATGCACGCCTCTGCTGCTTTGTGTTAGCTTCTCACTCGCCCTTGCGCAGGGGGGTGTGGCAAAGCGTAACATATTGGGAAACGGCAACTTAGAGGAAGTTCAAGGGCCGTGGCTCAAGGGATGGGTCACGTTCAAGGCAGAGGGCGAATACACCTTTGAGGTGCTCACCGGCGAGGCCCGCTCCGGCAGGACCGCCGTCCGCATCGTGGGAAAGAGCGACACGGGCCGGGCCTGCCTCGGGCAGAGGACGGAGGCCGTGCAGCCGATGCCCGTCTATCGGCTTTCTGTTTGGTATAGGGGGACCACGGGCCTGCGCGATGGGTTTCTTCGGTTTCACTATGACGAAAAGCAGAATCAGACTCTGGCCTTCGATCTGCCAACGTCTGGGGCTGGCTGGCAACAGTTCGAGAAGTTTTTCGTCACCCCGAAGGACGTGTTGGCCTGCAAGACGGTGCAGTTGGAGGTCTACCTCTATCAGCGCGGCGTCGGCATGGCCGACTACGACGACGTCGAGTTGGTCGGATTGGACAAGGGCGACCTGCCCCCGTTCTCGCCTGCCGAGGAGGGGAGCTTGCCCTACATGCTCCCGTCGAAGCCGAAGGACGGCGACGTGGTGCACATGAATCCTCCGGACATGGCCTGGCCTCCACAGGATGGGGTGCAGGAATATGCCCTCCAGCTCTCGCAGGACGCGGAATTCCCGCAAGAGCGAACCATCACAATTGCGAAACTCGACCGGCACTATTACAACCATTGCCAGGTCCTCGCGCCGGGGGAGTGGTTCTGGCGGTTCCGTGGGACGGACATCTTCGGTCGGCCGATGGCATGGAGCAAAATCCGCCGGTTCGTGATTACCCCCGATGCCATCTGCTTTCCTGTGCCGTCTGTAGATGATCTGGCCAAGCGCGTGAAAAAGCACCCGCGCATTTTTGCCGATCCGGATAGGCTCGACGAGTTCCGCCGCCGAATGGATGGCAGCGCCGCCTTCATGTGGCCCTCGTTCCGACAATGGGTGGACAATTACTTGGGCAAGGATCTTCGCCCAGAGCCGGAGAAGAAGGAATTTCCCGACACCCCTATGGGCCGGGGAGAGCAGCATGCCTATTGCATGCAGGTAGTCAACGGCCACACGATGCACAACACGGGGCGAATGCTCAACACGGCCTTCGCCTATCTTGTGACCGGGGAGAAGAAGTACGCCGACGAAGCGAAGCGCATCGCCGTGTTTCTGGCGAAATGGGACATCACCGGCGCAACGAGCTATCGCTACCAGGACCAATCATTCCGCGACATCGTGTGGAGAATGGCGGCCGCATACGATTGCATCTACGACACCCTGTCCGAGGCCGACAAGGCCCTGCTGCTGGACGCGATCAAGGCGCGAGCGGCGATCCTCTACCAGGACTTCGCCCTCGATGCAAAACCCCTGGACAGATATCCTTTCGACTCGCACGGCATCACCTCGCTGGGCTTCCTTGCCGTCATTGCCTTGGCAACGGTCGGGGATATGCCGGAGGCGGAGGCATGGTTCCGATTCACGGTTCCGCTCTACATCAATATGTATCCGCCCTGGGGCGGCGACGACGGCGGATGGTCGCAGGGGGTGAGTTACTGGAAATGGTCGTGCAACTTCGGCATGACGGCGATGGACCCCATCAAGACGGCCCTGGGAATTGATCCGTACGAGAAACCGTGGGCGCGCAACAACGGTTGGTTTCCGCTCTACTTCCACTCACCCTTCTGCACGCGCGCACATTTCGGAGATGATAACCTCGGCCCCGCGAATATCTCGGACAAGATGAATGTGGAGCGCTACGCTGCCCTCCACGGCAACCGGTACTTCAAATGGTTCGGGGCCATGATTGCCCAGCCCCTGCCGGCATCGGATCTCTATTCCTACTATCGTTTCGACATGGCTCTCAAGCCGAAGCCGCCGGTGGATGTGCCGCAGGGCAAATGCCTCCGCGACACAGGCTGGGTGGCGATGCACTCGAACCTGGCCGACCCCGACGACATCATGCTCATGTTCAAGAGCAGTTGGTTTGGGTCGTCCAGTCACAGCCATGCCGACCAGAACCATTTTGTCATCTACGCATTTGGGGAACCATTGGTCATTGACGCGGGCTACTACGACTGGTACGGCAGCCCGCATCACTACGGTTACACCGTCGCGTCCCAGGCGCACAACACGCTCCTGATTGATGGGCGCGGGCAGGTGGAACGGGAGATCACAGCGAAGGGCAAGGTCACGGACTTCTTCACCGGCCCCGGGTTCGACTACGGTGTGGGCGATGCGACAGAGGCCTACAAGCCGCCGATGCAGAAATTCCTGCGTCACGTCCTGTTTGTCGGCAGGCGGTATTTCATCGTGTGGGATGATGTGGAGATGCAAAAGCCGTGCAAGGCGCAATGGCTGCTCCATTCGCTTGAGAAGATGGATGTGGATGGTACGAACCAGCAGATCACCATTTCGCAGGGCAAGGCGAAGCTCCTGGCGAAAGTCGTGTCGAATGGCAAGTTCGATTTTGCGCTGACCGATGCGTTTCCCGCGCCGCCCGCCGGGCGGTACAAGGACAAGCCCAAGCAATGGCATCTGACGGCGACGACGGCCCCCGCCGCGGCCGCTGAATTCGTCTCGGTCTTGGTCCCGTTTCGAGAGAATGAGACGCCGCCGACGATCTCGTGCCGAACGGTGGATGAGGCGTGGGTGATCGAGGTTACCAGACCCTTCGAGTCCACGACGGTGATTCGCCGACGCACGCTGGACGAACCGGTCGAGGCCGCCGGTCTGAAAAGCGACGGCATAATGGCGTCGGTCTGCAATTTTGCAAAAGAGAAATCCGCTTTTCTCTGGAATGGAACCACTCTTTCCTATCTCGGCAAGCCGGTCATTGAGTCGAACAAGGCGATCGCGGCAAGCGCCGTCTGGCGCGGTACGGGCCTGGCGGCCAAGGTTGTTAGCGATGAGAAAGTCACGGTTGGCTTTGCCTTTGAGCGGAAGCCAGGGCGGACCATCGTGAATGGAAGAGAGGCGGCCGGAGCATATGACCCGGAACGGAGGATTGTTCGCCTTGATCTCCCGTCCGGCGAGTCCACGATTATGATTGACCCGCCTGATTTCGACGCGAAGGCCCGCACCGGCACATTTCTCCTCGAAACGGACGCCGGTCGGTCCGAAGCACCGGTCGAGGCGGCGCTGACGCACGACTGGCGCGTCGCGTCGTTCTGTTCTGCGCACAATATCCCCGAGGGTCTGTACGACCTGACGATTGAGATCGAGGGCGATGACCCGGACCTATGGCTCCAGATCAACATGGAAAAATTCTCGGGCCTGAAGCCGGAGAACGGGCGCATCGCCTTCAAGCGGATGCCGTTGCCGGGAGACTGCTGGGTCATGGCGTCGCACTCGCTCGATGTTCGGATTCCTCGGCTCTTGCTCCTGCGATCCCGGATGCCGAGCGAACTGCCGGTGCAAGTCATCCCGGAGTCCGATGTGCGTGCCGAGGGGACCGTTAAGATCGAGGCCGAATCGCTTGCGGACCAGGGCCAGGGCAAGGCGAGCGTCTATACGCACCGCACGTTCCTTTCAGGCGGGGGGGGGTTGACCTGGCCGAAGGCGGGGAATTGGGTCGTATGGTACGCCGAGGTGCCGCAGCCGGGGACCTACGAGTTGGTCCTCAAGTACGCTACGCACGAGGCGGGTTCGGTGAAGCTCCTCCAGATTGACGGCCGAAGTATCCCCGACGAGAACACCGGTATCCTCTTTCCGCCCGGCGCGGGATACGGGCAGACTCCGGAAGAGTGGCAATTCGGCCTGCTCGATCTGCCCCTCAAACTCACGGCAGGCGAGCACGAGATTCGGATGCAGAACCTGAAAGGACTCCTAAACCTCGACTATCTTATCCTCCGTCGCCGGGCCGATTGATGCAATCGCCTTCGATCATTGCGGCACGGCGTAGCTGTAGAGGTGCGACCCGCTGATGAAATAGATGCGGCCGTTCAGGAAGTCGCCCCCGGCCCCAACGGGTATTGGCGACTCGGCCAGCATCGAGATCTTGAATGTCTCAGGATCAAGCCGCGCGATGCCTTTGACAAACAAGATGTAGATATTCCCTTCGGGGTCCTTCACAAATACCCGCGGCCCTTGGTGGGAGCAGCACGGCCCCAACGTCTTATCCGTATTCTCTTCGTAAACAACCTTCTTTTCGACCGGATCGAAGGCGAAGAATCGCGTCCGGTCGGCGAACCCGAAGACCAGCCCTTTCGGCCCGATGCACATGTCGGTATAGCCCTGCACACCGGGGAATACGACGACGTGCCACTCGATCTTCTTTGTGGCCATGTCCATGATGTATAGTTCCGCCTCCTTCGCCTTCTTCTCGCCGCCTGTGCCGGGATCGGTGGTGGAGCCGCCGAGGAGCTTGCCGCCAGACAGGGCCACCAGGCTCATCGTCGAGTGCTCCGGCAGTATGGCCGTGTGCTCAAGCAAGGTGTGCTGCTTCGTCTCGCGATCCCAGAAAAGGAGGCCGCCGCCGGTGTAGCCGTACCCCGGCGTCCCGGCGAGGATGATAGTCTTCCCATCGGGGTGCGCCAGAAGGTCGTGCGGGCGGTTGATGGTGGGGTGACTGTCAATCAGGTATTGCGGGTTGCAGTCGGGCTTGTCTTTCACGGTGTTGACCCATTCGCGCGCGGGGTCCCATTCGAGCAGGATGCCATGCCCGTACGCGCCGGCAAAGAAGCGGTCGCCTTGGCGGACAACCGTGTTCCACTGCCCGCAGGCCTCGCGGTTGATCCATTTGTCCGTCGCTGGGTTATAACTGAAGAACCGCATGGGGAAGGCCGTCCCGCCGCAGATCGTATTGTCCGGGGCGGTCGCCACACCCATGATGTGCGCGCCCTCGCTCTTATAGCTGATGGGGACCTCCTTTACCTCCTTGGTCTCGCGGTCCTCGACGGCCACGACCCGGTTCACGAGATCGCATTTTTTCAAGAGGTGCTTGCCATCGGGAAACCGCTGGTGGAACAGGCCCTGACTCGCGGTGATGATCGGCTTCTCCTTGACAACCTTGTGCGCGCCGATCTTTTTCGCTTCGCCCTTGTAGAACTCGTACCAGTCCTCTGTCTGGGGGTGCGATCGGCCGTAAACCTTTCCATCCATGCAGCGATAGACATACCCGGTTCCGTGGGCGCGCTCGTTCTCCGGGATCATCGCCTGGCCCTTGCCCGTTTTCGGGTCGAAGGCGATGATCTGGCTGTTGGTGTTGCCGATCCCGAAGTAGATCCAGCCCGCATCATCGGCCGCGACGTGGCGCTGATACTGCCGCCAGTTCTCCTTGTGGACGTAACCGTAGTCCTTGCACTCCCGCGTTTCCGGGTTGAACGACACAACACCGCTGTTTGGGTAGGTTGCCGACCAGATCACGCCCTTGTCGTCCTCCGTCATGCCCATGGCCATCTGCGGGGCGGTCTTCTGGCAGAAGGCGAACTTCCGCTGCGCCGGGTCGAACTCGACGAAGTGGCTGTTGAAATGGGTGTAGAACTTGTTCTTGCTCGACAGGATGGAGGAGAAGGGCGCGTCGCCGGGCTTGAACGGCATGGGAATCTCCTCGCTCTTGCCCGTCTCCGCGTCAATCATCAGCAGCGCGTATCCACCTCGGTGGTCCATCAGCCAGAGCAGCACGACGTTGCGCCCCTCGCCGTCGGCGGTCGCCACGGTGCCGCGGTGGTTACTGATAGGCGTGGCCACGCCGTGATGGAGGAAACCGTTGCCGAGGTCCTCCTTATCCGCATAGGCGCTTCCGGCGGCGAGGCCGAGGCAGATTAGTCCGGCCAGGATCGTCCACATCGAGAACACGTTTTCCATGACTCACCTCTTCAAATTCATTGTGGTCGTTCGTTGGATGGAGAACTGATCGCCGGGCGACAGTTCGATGATCGAGAACCGCATGCCCGGCCTCGGCTCGACCGGTTGAGTGGAGGTCACGCGCCAATCCGTCACGCTTACGTCCTTCACCCGCCCCCAATCGCTCCCATCATCGGCGGCGATGCGCTTGCCCTGAAAGTACATCGTCCGGAACCCGCGCAGGACCATCCGCTCGCGATCGAGGGGGACAAGGTTCGCAATCACCCCCGGCCCCGCCTTCTCCTCGCCGACGAGACCGCGGGCCATGATGAGCGACGCCGCGTCAAGCTCGATTCGCGTCCTTTCCTTTTCGCGAACGACCCGACTGATGAGGAATGGGCTTCGGCGGCTGTAGGCCGGGTTGCTGAATTGGATCACGCAGCCCTCCAGCCCCTGTTCGGGTAGTTTCGCATTTGTGTAAATTGCGCAGCCGTCCACATCAACCTCCGTCACCGCGCCAGTCGCTTCGCTCTGACCGTCGAGACGCTGCCCTGCAAATTCCAACACGCCTGGTCCGTGAAGCGCAAGGAGCATCGGCTTTCCGTCCTGAGTGCGCACGATGCCGAATGTACCACCGAATGTAACCGTCTCATTGCCACGGACATACGCCTTCGATTCTGACGGATGGGTGGACTCGAAAACGTAGTCCAGCCGCCCGCTGCGCGTGGCGATGCGCAGCGCGGCGACGTCCTCGGCGCCGGCTGCCCCGGCCGGCTGCATCCGGTCAATCGTCGCCACCTCCGGCGGACCGACGCTGGGTTCGGCAACCGAGACGAACTGGGTGCTGAGGCCGTCGCCTTTTCTTCGGGAGATTACATACGTCGCCTCCGGGAAGGTGCTGGTGCTCTTCGCCCGACCTACGATCAGCTCCGTGTCGGGTGCGGGGAGCAGATGGAGCCGGACTATCTCGGCCTTCGGCTTCTGCAGATCTTCGAGGAAGTCCGGCGACTCGAAGGCCAGGTACTTGATGCTGAAGAACCGTCCCTTACTCTCCGAGTCCTTGCCCACCACGGTGAACCGGAGGCGATGCTCGCCCGGTGCGAGACGATGTGCGCCGAGGGCAACGGGGTCGGCGAAGTAGCTCGTGGGGCTGTAGGTGTTGATCGGCTTGCCAAGCGGTTGGCCGTCCATCGCGGCCTGGACGATGCCGTAGTGGGACGACTTGTAGAACTGTGTGAGGACCAGATACTCGCCCTCCTTCTCGACGGGCAGCGTGAACTCGATGAAGTCGCCGTCCTCCTCCCCATGATAGAAGTAGCTGCCGAGGCTGAGGGGCTTGTGAACCTTGCCCGACGTTTGACCAACGTATCGTCCCGGATCGAACAGCCAACGCGGCTCGGGCAGGCGCTTGCCGAAGGTCCAGTCGAAGGCACACGGGCCGGACGGTTTGATGCGTTGCAGATTGAAGATAAACCCATAGCCATTGCCCGGCGGGGCCCTCCAGTAGAATCCCTCCTTTATGCCTTCCAGCCATCCGTCGGGCTGGAGGAGTTTCCACCACTCGTACTCCGGCCCGGCCAGGGAGCCGGTCGTCTGAGGCGGCGGCAGCTTCAGGTCCGTTGCGGGTTTCATTTCGCCGAAGAAGTGCCAGTTCAGGTCGTGCGTCTGGCCGCCGGCGACGCGGAAGATATCAAGCAGGTAATGCTGCGTTGGCGTGAGGTCCATCAACACGAGCGATCGCTGGTAGCGTGACACGCCCTCCGTTCCGTAGCACAGGGGATCGTCCGCGCTAACGGCGCACACCCCGGGGGCCTCGAACCATCGCACAAGGTCGCCGCCGCCGCCGGGTTGACCCAACTGGTTTTTCTCGTTGACGGCGACGAGATTGTGCGAGCCGGTAGCATGGGTCCACCCGGCGCGGCAGTGGGCCCACAAGTAGCCGGGGTCGTAGGTGACTTCGCGGCCGATGGCGAAGAAGTTCAGATTCATCTCGTCGGGCGAGCCGTGGTTCAAGGTCGGTCCCCATCGCAGCAGCGCGGCCGTATCTCCGTCCTGCCCGGTTCGGAGAATGCTGATTCCGCGTGAGCCGGGGAGGAGTGTGCTCGACGTAGGCGAACCTCCCGGAGGTTTCAAACCTCCGGGAGGCTGGGCAGAAGGGGCGATCTCCGCGCCGTTGAATGCCAGCCATCGGGCGAGGCCGTGTTTGCCTCTCGCTTTTTCCACATCGCCGACATAGGCGTGAATTCTCTCGGCATAGTCCTGTCGCTCTTTCGGATCGGCCGCGCGCGCCGCGAGATACTCCAGGCGACGATAGACATAGGGATTGACGCCCTGGCGTTCTTCTTTGGCGATGACGCTCACATCGGGTCCCGTGTCGCCAAGGGGCGGGACATGGCCGGCGCACTCGATGTCGCGCTCCATGCGCAGGAAGGCCAGTTTGAGCTTGGGATGATCGTAGAGGTTGATGCCGTTCGGAAACTTCTCGCTCCGGTAAGTGCGCAGCATCTCCGCATGGTGTGAGAAGAGGTCAATGGCATGGGAGCTGTACATGAATGCGGTCTCGAAGTACTGCCCATCGCGGTCAATGGTGTTCTCGACGAAGTTGAAGACGGACAGTTCGCTATCGAGGGCGTAGTCGAGAAACTTCTGGATGCCGAGGATGCGCCCGGCAGCTACGGCGCCTTGGAGATAATCGCAGAAGCCATTGTTCAGGCTCTTGGTTTTCTCGTATCGGTGTATCTCGTCGAAACAGTATTGCCCGCCGTTGCGGAGGAAATTTTCCTCCACGTTTGCGCGCCGGGTCTTGTAGTTGGGGTCAACCGACGGCTTTTCCCATTCGGGGCTGAGGTGGAGCATGTCGTATTGGTCGCAATAGTAAATCAGCGTCCGCGCCGTCTGGTAGAATGGCCGGTTCAGCCGCCCGCCGACGCCGGGATACCACTTCGGTCCCTTGTCGCAGGTGGGGTAGATGACGGCGATACCATCAAAGATGACGGACGCAGCACGGGCGAAGTTATCCTCGCCCGTCAGCATGTAGGCATCGGCCAAGGCCCTGAGTGCATCATCAAGGGCATAGATGGCGCGCTCGTTGTACATCCCGACGAAGTACACCATCTTGCCCGTCTTCGGGTCCTTCCATCCCTGGCCGTTGTCTGGATACTCGTCATTTGGGAAAACCGTTTCACATGCCGGGCAATAGGCCTTGCCCACCCGCTCGAAGCCGGCGGTCAGCGGCTTGCGGCACTTTGGGCACTTCCCCAGTTTGTCAAACACAGCGTGCTTCTGGGGGACGAGGCGGCAAATCTCCTCATCGGACCGCGCGGCCCACTCGTCGGCGACGCGGAGCGTGCTGCAATACCAGTCGAAGGCCCACGGGTGCGTTCGGGTGTTGCGCTTGGCGCGCTCGACGTCCTCCGATGTGATCCACAGCGTGGGATGATTCGCGTCAACAGGCGATTTTTCTGCCAGCCGGGCAATATGCTTTCGGTCCGACTCGGTCGGCTGCCAGGCATCGGACTCGGCCTGCGCGTCGGCGGCTTGCGCGTCGGCCTTCGGGGTTACAGTGGGTTCCTTCGCGTCGTGCCGGACGTACATGGCCTGAATCTCCTCGCAGCCGATGTAGTGTGTCCGCTTGTAGGTGGATTCGATGGTCAACTTGATCCATGAAACCTGCCGTGCGGGGAACGTGATGGTGTGCCACGCGGATTCATCGGCCAATGTGACGGCGAAACTGCCGCCGTCGGAGAACGACACGTTCACCCGTCGCCAGTTGTCATAGATATTCCGGGCCGACACACCGAGGATTCGGATGGCGTCAACGGTCTCCTGCTGTGCAAAGTCAATTCGGATCCACTGCGGCGGTGCGCTATGGGCGGCCCAGTGGGTCTGGTCATTTCCGTCAATGGCCTTGTCGGCCGCGTATTTTGTCGGCATGTCCTGAGAGGCGGTAATGGACTGGACGGGAATCGGCTTGGAGGTCTCGTCGGCAGGACACCAGGCCCGACCCAGACAGCAGGAGGCAATCAGGAAGAGAAAGAAAAAACGCTTCATCGCTCGGACTCCTGGCAGTTGCTCATCCAGCAATTACCCGAATTATAGGGGTTCTGCGAAGCCGATGTCAACAGAAGGTTGATGAGGAGTTTCCCCATGGTTCATGGGTAGGGGAGTTCGAAGGGGAAGCGGCGTTGGATGGGGCCGGGGGGGACGGCGAGGACGTGGGGCGGCGAGGCGCTGGCGAAGAGGACATGGTGAATGCCGTC
>JBFMAD010000018.1:0-117176 GCA_040755855.1 Planctomycetota bacterium
ACGGCTTCTCGGCTCTGCGCTCCGCGCACGTTACTATCACAGCCAGTGTCGCGAGATGTACCTTCGCGTCATCACCTTCAACCTCATGATCCTCTGGCCTCGACTGATATGTTTTCTACAGAGCAGGACATTCTACTTTTTCTAAGGGCATCCGTTGGGGTGTAGGGCGCCGAAGGCGGCTTCAGGGAAGGGGCGTCGCTCTCGGCGACAGGCGCCAGAGGTCGGCGTCGCGGATGCCCGCGCCGTCGAGCATCGCCGAGGCGGTCTCGAAATCAATCTCGTAGTGAGCCGAATGGCAGTCCGACCCGACGCAGAGCCTCGCGCCCCGCAACTTCATCTCCGTTAGATATTCCATATACTGATCCTTGAAGCGCGCCGGGTAGTGCGGGTTGAGCAGTATCGCCTCGATGTTGATCTCGATAATGGCGTCGTGCTGGATGGCCGCGGCCGCAAACTCGTCGTGGAACGATTTCGGGATGCGCGCGAAATCATCGAACCACGGCTCCGCCGAGAAGCGTCCCTGCGCATCCTGCCAGTGTCCGTGCCACCACCAGGGATGGGCCACGATGTCAACGAGAGGATGGGCGGCCAGGAACATGTTCTGGCGATGGTAGTCGCGGATGACGGCCTCGCGCTCCATCGGCACGTACATGGGCCAGTGCGTCCCGCCGATCACATATTCGACGGCATATTCGGCAATCTGCTCCGCGTCCAACCCGATCGCGAGCGGCGCATGGGGAGGGCCGCCCTTGCGCAGCCCGTAGGTGGGCGAGCCGTGCCTGCCCGTGGCGATCTCATCCATCTCCCACTGCGAGACGCAGCTCACCTCCACGCCAAAATGGAAGTCCGGCGGCGGCGAGCTGTTCAGGAATTCGATCCTCGATGCGGCGAGGTCGGGCAGGTTGACCGCCGTGTGGATGTGATCGGTCAGTCCATAGTCGCGGATTCCCTTTTCCGCGGTCCTATGGATGAGTTCCCGGACCGTCATGCAGGCGCTGTCGCAGGAATTGCGCGAGTGGATATGCCAGTCGGACGTGATGGCCATCGGCGCAACGACTTGTTACGTGAAGAACTCGTTGTAGAGGGCCCGGACTGCCCGGTCAGCGTCACCCTCCTTCACCCCGAACATGACGCTCAGCTCCGACGATCCCTGGTTGATCATCTCGATGTTCACATTCGCGGCGGCGAAGGCTTTCGTCATCCGCGCGGCCAGGCCCACGGTGTACCGCATCCCCTCACCCACGATCATAATCAACGCCAGATCGCGCTCGACCGACACATCGTCCGGTTTGAGCGTCTCCTGAATCTGCCGCAGGACCTCCCTCTCCTTCTCGGGAGTAAACGCCGACTCGCGCAGGACCACGGAGATGCTGTCAATGCCCGACGGCGTGTGCTCGTACGACAATCCCGCCTCCTCAAAAATCTGGAGCAGCCGCCGACCGAAGCCGAGTTCCCGGTTCATCAGGTACTTGTCCACGTACACCGTCGCAAATCCGCCGTCGCTGGCGATGCCCACCACAGGACCGACAGGGGGCCGTGTCCGCTTCGGCACGATTGTCGTGCCCGACGCGCTGGGATTGTTCGTGTTTTTGATGCAGACCGGGATATGGGCCAGATACACCGGCGACAGGGCCTCCTCGTGGAATACCGAGAACCCAGCGTAGGAGAGCTCCCGCATCTCCCCGTAGGTCAGTTCATGGACAGCCCTCGGGTTGGGGACCACGTCCGGCCGCGCCGCGAAGACGGAATCCACGTCCGTGAAATTCTCATAGACCTCCGCCTTAACCGCCGCCGCAAGGATAGCCCCCGTGATATCCGACCCACCGCGGGGGAAGGTGACAATCTCGCCATCGGGCGAATATCCAAAAAAACCCGGGAAGACGCTGATCCCCGGCGCATCCTTCAATCGGGCGAGTTTTTCGTACGACTCGGGCAGCACCTGCGCGTTGCCGAACTCCGAGGTGAGCAACATGCCCGCCTCTTTCGGGTCAATGTAGTGGGCTTCCTCGCCGAGATGGTTGAGGTAGCGGGAGACCAGCCGCGCACAGTTGTCCTCTCCTGCAGCCTTCATGGCGTCAATGTAGTGCTCGCGGTTGCTCGTGTCGTACCGAAGCCGCTCCCGCAGGTGCGCGGCGATGTCTTCGACGACGTCCTCCGGAAGGTCCAGCCCCCTGACAATGTCCGCGTACCGATCAATGACTGCCTGAATCTCGACATCGGCCTGGCCCTCGGCCAGGTATTTCTCCGCGCACCGGATCAGGAGGTCCGTCACCTTGGTATCCTGCTTATTCCGCTTGCCGGGCGCAGAGACGACAATCAGCCGGCGCTCCGGGTCTGCGCGGACAATGTCACATACCTTCTGAATTTGTTCCGATGTGGCAAGGGACGTGCCACCGAACTTCGCAACTTTCATTCGTACTCCAGCTCCTTCGTTCCATGCCGATTGACGGATTGAATTCCTGCGCCGACCGGTGCACCCGAGTGTTGCAGATTATCCTCGACACGTCCCCGGAGTCAAGCACAATCTTCGGAATCAAATCGGGGTAAAAAACACTTGTCATTGGCTACTTCTATATGCTAAACTGTTTTTTTTATATTATATGGTCATGGGATTCGACAGGCGCGCTCGATTGATTGTAACCATTGACGGACCCGCTGGAGCCGGGAAGAGCAGCGTGGCAAAGGCTGTGGCCCAACGGCTCGGCCTTCGCTACCTTGACACCGGCGCCATGTATCGCGCGGTGACGTGGAAGGCCCTCGATGAGCGGGTGGACCTCGAAAACGAAAAGTATCTCCGACGGATCGCTGACACCATGCGTTTGGAACTCCCCGAAAACGGCCGCGTGATAGTGGACGGCCGAGATGTTACGCGCGAGATCCGCACCCCGGCGGTAACCCGCGAGACGTACCATGCGGCCCAATCCCGCCTGGTCAGGGAGCGGCTGTGGGAGCTGCAACGGGCCTTCGGGGCGCAGGGCTGCGTGGCCGAGGGGCGCGATATGGGAACGGTGGTCTTCCCCAACGCAGACAAGAAGATCTACCTTGACGCAGCGCCGGAGGTCCGCGCACAGAGGCGCCGCAAACAACTGGCCGAAACGCAGGCCGCCCCCCCCCTCGATGATGTGCTCAACGAGGTCAAAGAGCGCGACCGGAAAGACCTGACACGCGACGTGGCGCCGCTGGCCAAGGCAGATGATGCGGAATATGTGGATACGTCGGACCTGACGTTCGACGAAGTCGTGGACCTGATCGTGAAGAAGGTTCGAGAAGGAGGGGGACCATCGAACGGATGAGGAGAATTTGGTATCTACTCTGCCAGACGGTACTGCAGATATTCTTTATCCCGGTCTTCCGGCTCAGGGTGTATGGTAGAGAGAACGTGCCGCAGACGGGTGGGACGGTGATCGCGTCGAATCACCAGAGCTTTTTCGACCCGGTGCTGGTTGGAGTGGGTCTGCCGCGGTCGCTGACCTATATGGCAAGGGATTCGCTGTTTCGGTTTCCCCCGTTCCGGTGGCTGATCCGATCTCTGAACGCCATTCCCTTCCATCGGGAGGGCGTTGACACGACGACGATCCGGGAGGCGATCCAGCGCGTGAGCGCGGGGGGGGCGTTGGTCATCTTCCCCGAGGGCACGCGCACGCGGGACGGCAGTATTTCAAAAATCAAAAAGGGAACAGGGTTGATTTCGCGCAACGCGATGGCGCCCGTGGTTCCCGCGGTAATTGACGGGGCTTTCGAGGCCTGGCCCCGTCACAGTGTATTGTGCAGGCCCCATCCGATCAGGGTCGCTTTCGGCCCGCCGATTTCGTGCGCCGATCAGGCGGCGATGTCGGCGGAGGAGATGGCGCAGGCTATCTCCGACCGCATGGCGGCCTTGCAGCGGTTCCTCTTCGAAAAGAGGGACCTGAAGCGCTAAGCAGTCCGGCGTTGAAGTGGGCTGCGTGGAGGATACACTCTATGGTAGATGCGAATCTGTTACGGGAACATAACATTGACCCTCAGGAGGTCGAAAAGGAAGTCCAGTCCATCCTGCAGCAACATGGCGGCACGGATATTACGAAGGACATCGAGCAGTCAATCAAGGACTTCGAGGTGGGTTCCATCCTCACGGGCAGGATACTTAATGTCAGCGGCAATGACGTCGTCATAGACGTGGGCTACAAGTCCGAGGGCCTCGTGCCCATCGAGGAGTTCGGGCGTCCGGAGGATATAGAGCCGGGGACGCAAGTCGAGGTTCTGCTCGAAGCCGTCGAGGACGACTCCGGCCTGATTGTCCTCTCCAAGAGAAAAGCCGACCGCATCCGTGGCTGGGAGAAGATTATCTCCGAACACGCGGAGGGCGATGTGGTCACCGGCGCGGTCACCCGGAAGATCAAAGGCGGCCTGTTGGTGGACATCGGCGTCCCGGTCTTCCTGCCGGCGTCGCAGGTGGACATTCGCCGCCCCGGCGATATCGGCGACTGGGTCGGTCGAGAGGTCACGTGCAAGATCCTCAAGATTGACGAGAGCCGGCGCAATATAGTCGTCTCGCGCCGGAAACTCATCGAAGAAGAGCGCGAGGAACGCAAGAAGGAGCTAATGGCCGTCATCGAAGAAGGCCAGGTCCGCAAGGGCATTGTGAAGAATATTGCCGACTTTGGGGCGTTTGTGGACCTCGGCGGCATTGACGGCCTGCTCCACATCACCGATATGAGCTGGGGCCGCATCAGCCATCCGTCGGAGATGGTCGCCATAGACCAGGAGATCGAGGTCAAAATCCTGAACGTGGACAAGGAGAAGGAAAAGATCGCCCTCGGCCTGAAGCAGCTGACCGAAAGCCCATGGGAGAACATCGAGACCAAGTACCCCGTCGGCTCGCGCACGACCGGCCAGGTGGTAAACGTCACCTCATACGGCGCGTTTGTGAAGCTGGAGACCGGCGTCGAGGGGCTGGTCCATATCTCCGAGATGTCCTGGACGAGGCGAATCAATCACCCCTCGGAAGTAGTGGCCATCGGCGACACGATCGAGGTCGTCGTCCTCGGCATCAACAAGGAGAAACAGGAAATCTCCCTCGGCATGAAGCAGACGGAGCTCAACCCGTGGACGCTGGTCGAGCAGAAATATCCGACTGGTACGAAGATCAAAGGCCGCGTGAGAAACCTGACCAACTACGGCGCGTTCATCGAGCTCGAAGAAGGCATTGACGGGCTGCTCCACCTCTCCGACATGTCATGGACGCGAAAGGTGACACATCCCTCGGAGGTGGTGAAGAAAGGCGACAAGGTGGAGGTCATCGTCCTATCCGTTGACCAGGAGAAGAAACGCGTCGCCCTCGGCCTGAAGCAATTGCTGCCCGACCCGTGGGATGGGGAGATCCCCGACAAGTTCAAGGTCGGCGATGTGGTGCACGGCAAGGTGACGAAGATCGCCAGCTTCGGCGTCTTTGTCGAGCTCGGGGACGGCCTGGAGGGGCTGCTCCATATCTCGGAGCTCTCCGAACGGAAGGTGCAAACGCCGGAGGAAATCGTCAACATCAACGACGAGGTAAACGTCCGCATCATCAAGGTTGACCCCATCGAGCGAAAGATCGGCCTCAGCCTTCGGACGATGAAGGGCGCGCCCGAGGACGAGACGGGTGTGACAAAGGCGCCGGCCCAACCGGACAAGGAAGGCCGGCCCGAACAGCCGGCGGAGGCGGCAGTCGAAGCGACTGCGGAAGAACCGGCCAAAGACGAACCGCCGGCGGAGCCGCCCGCCGCCGAAGCAGCGCCGGAGGGCGAAGCGGAAGCCGCCCCGCCCCCCGAAGAGGAGAAGACGCAACCCGAGTAGCGCAGCCGCGCGTTTTCAGCATCTCGGGTTGACCGCGATACAGTACCCATCCTCCCGGAGGTTCCAACCCTCCGGGAGGTTCGAGCCGCATGTGGCGAGAATCTGCGATCCGCCGCGCCAAGGGTAGTAAGGTGCCATGCCAAAAAGATTGAGGGCCGAGAGCGGCCTGGAGACCTATCTCCGGGAGATCAACCTGGTTCCTCTGCTGACGGCGGAGGAGGAGAAGGACCTCGCCAAGCGTGTGGCGGAGGGGGACCAGGAAGCCCGCGACAAGATGATCCGGGCGAACCTGCGCCTGGTTGTCAACATCGCCAAGAACTACGTGCACAAGGGCCTTTCCCTCCTCGATCTCATCGAGGAGGGAAACATCGGCCTCATGCGGGCCGTGGAGGGTTTTAATCCCAAGATCGGCTGCCGGTTCAGCACCTACGCCACTTGGTGGATCCGCCAGTCTATCCGGCGCGCGCTGACCAACAAGGTCAAGACCATTCGCATCCCGGCCTACATGGTCGAGATGATCTCCAAATGGAAGAACAAGTACCATGAACTTTCCGATAAGCTCGACCGCGCCCCCTCCTGGGAAGAAGTGGCTGAGGAGATGGATATCCCCCAGCGACGCGCCGAGCTGATCCAGGACGCCGTCCAGGCCTCCAAGTCCCCCGCCCAGCCGCTGGATTCCGACATGCTCTGGCTCCTGCACGAGGTGCTCGAGGACGAGAAGGTCAAGATGCCGGAAGACGAGTTGATCGCGGCCTCCGAGCGGGAAAAGATCGAGAAGGCCCTCAACGCCCTCTCCCGTCGCGAACGCGACGTTATCCGCATGCGCTTCGGCCTGGAAACGGGGACCCCCATGACACTGAAGGACATCGGCGAGGAGCTGAAACTCACCCGCGAGAGAGTCCGGCAAATCGAGAATGAGGCGCTCCGAAAACTCAGCCGCATCATGTCGGAGGAAGAATAGTCCCTGCACTTTGCACTTTATTGAACCACCTGCTTTGAGGAGGAATCCATGGCGGCGTTGAACAAACTGATCCGAGAAATACCGGACTTTCCCAAAAAGGGCATCCTGTTCTACGACATCACCACGCTGCTGCAAGACCCGAAAGGATTGAAGCAGTCAGTGGTCCAGCTCGCAAAACACTACAAGAATTGCGGCGCGGACGTCGTATGCTCGACGGAGTCCCGCGGCTTCATCTTCGGACCGGCCATCGCCATGAAGCTCGGCGCGGGCTTCGTCCCGGTTCGGAAGCCCGGAAAGCTCCCCTACAAGACCAAGTCCGCCACGTACCAACTGGAGTACGGGACCGACACCGTCGAGATGCACATAGACGCCGTCAAGCCCGGACAGAAGGTCCTTATGATCGACGACCTCCTCGCCACCGGCGGCACCATGAAGGCCTGCTGCGACCTCGTCGAGTCCCTCGGCGGACAGGTCGTCGGCTGCGGCTTCGTCATCGAACTCGACTTCCTCCACGGCCGCGAAAAGCTCAGCAAGTACAACGTCCACTCCCTGATCCACTACGACAAGGGATGAGCGCGTTCATTGACAGACTATTGCCCGCGCCTGTCGGCGGCGGCTTCGCAATGGGCAACTACTGGGTCTGGTGCGGCTCGGTCATCCGCGGCGAGGACGGTCGCTATCATATGTTCGCGTCTCGATGGCCCAGGGCCCTTGCCTTCTCGCCCCACTGGTTGACCAACTCCGAAATCGTCCGGGCCGTGTCCGACACACCGGAGGGACCCTACCAATTCGCGGAAGTCGTTCTGCCCGTGCGCGGCGCGGGATACTGGGACGGCCTCATGACCCACAACCCCACCATCCACAAGTCCGGCAACACCTATCTTCTCTACTATACAGGAACCACCTACACGGGCGACATCCCCACCCCTGATGCGCAGGAGAAGCACGGCTCGCCCAAGGTGATCGAGGCCCGTGCCAACCAGTGCATCGGCCTCGCCACGGCGACCTCCGTCCAGGGACCTTGGACCCGACGCGACAAACCCATCCTCCCGCCGAGACCCAGCAAGTGGGACGCACTGATGACCACGAATGCCGCCCCGTGCGTCTATGACAACGGAAAGATTCTGCTCGTTTACAAGGCGGTCGGACATCCAAAGGACCTCCTCCGCATGGGCGCGGCCGGGGCGGACCATTTCGAGGGCCCCTATGAGCGCCTCTGCGACGAACCGATTTTTCGCTTTGACAAGACAAACGACCACGTCGAGGACGCCTATCTCTGGCGGGCCGGCGATCACTTCGAACTGATTATGAAGGACATGCGCGGCGGCATCTGCGGCGAGGCCCGCGCCGGCATCCACGCAGCGTCCACGGGCGGCGTCCACTGGACGATCTCCGATCCACCGAAGGCTTACTCCCTGACGGTGAAGTGGGACGACGGCTCGACCACGACGCAGGGGCACTTGGAGCGCCCCCAGCTCCTGATCCAGGACGGCCGACCGACGCACCTCTTCGCCGCAACAGCCGACGGACCCGGCGGCTTCAACAACTCGACGCGCACATGGAACATGGTCATCCCCTTGAAGACCGAGTAACCCCTCATAGGCATTGACGGAGGATGAAATGACCACCTGCACAGAGGTTTCGATGATGATTGTGAAGTCTGCAGTCGCCGCCTTGCTCGTGGCCGCCGCGGCGCTCGCGTCCGCCGAGCCAATGAAAAAGGACATGGTCCTCTACCGGCATGAGGGCCGCTACTCCGCCTTTCCATCCCTCTTCAAGGGCAAGGGCGACGATCTGTGGGTCAGCTTCGGGTGGAACACCACGCGGTCGCACTACGGCAAGGCCGCCGGCGGCGAACAGGGCGGCGTATCGCTCTACTCGCCAGACGGCGGCGAGACATGGCTCCAGAAGGGACAGGATGAGAAATACAAGGATTGTCCGCCCGAATTCAATTCCCTGACGTGCAGCGACGGCACGAAGGTCAGCATCAGCCCCCTCATGCACGAGGTGCTCCCCGGCGAGAAGAAGGACGAGATGATGCGCAGAGGCATCGCCGTCAAGGAATGGAAGGAGGGCCACATCAGCGCCTCCTATCGCGTGCGCTGCCGGCGCGACCCGGCGGGCCTCGACAACGCCGTGACCGAGTTCGTAACGCTGCCTCACTTCGCCTCCATGGGCGGGTTCGGGTTCGGACTCGTCCTGCCCGACGACACCATCATGAAGCCCGTCTATGGACTGAAGGACATCAACGATCCCGCCACACGCGGATGGGTCCTCCGCTCCGCCGACAAGGGGCAGACGTGGGACCTCATCGAGACGGCCTACAACGGCGTCAACGGCTTCAACGAGTCCGACATCCTCGCCCTGCCGAGCGGGCGCATTCTCTGCATGATCCGCGCCTTCGGCGGGAAGCAGACCGATGTGTCGCCCACCGAGCAAGGATGGCTCTGGCAGTCCCACTCCGACGACGGCGGGAAGACCTGGACCGGCCTGCACAGGACGGACATCTGGGGCTACCCGCCGACGCTCCTGCTCCTGAAGAACGGCGACATCCTCTGCTCCTACGGCTACCGCCGCGGGCCGTTCGGCATCCGGGCATGTCTCTCCCACGACGGCGGGCAGACGTGGGATGTGGTCAACGAGATCATCCTCCGCGCTGACGCCCTGCCCGACGGCCCGGGCCGGGGCAAGGGGTCGATCGGCGACCTGGGCTATCCCCGATCGGTGCAGTTGTCGGATGGAGGCATCTTCACGGTCTATTACATCACCCTCGGCGACGGCGTGACGCACATCGCCGCGACGAAGTGGTCTCTCGACTACCGCGGCCCGGCCGACCTGCCGCGCGGACCGGCGGCGATCCCGAAGCCGGACCCCTCGCTTCCGCCCGAGTTCATCGTCGGCGAGGGATCCACACGGGAATTGACCTACGGCCTGATGCAGACGTTTGTTCCGGTGAAACCGCAGATCCAGATGATCGCCGTGCGCATCAGCAAGGAGAGCGTGCGCCCCGACCTAACGCACACGCACGGCCTGCGTGTCGTCGTGCGCAAGCCGAACGATAAGACGTGGTGGACGGAGTTTATCGGCGAGTCGAAGACGCGCACGCCCGACGAGGTGAAGCCCGGCTGGAACGTCTTTGTCTTCGAGAAGCCTATCGAGGTCGCGCCGAGCGAGACCTACGCCCTCACGCTCTACAACAACGACTTCATCGGGGGCAAGGAGACGCGGCTGAAGGACGGTCTCACCGGCGACCACCGATGGTTCGTCAACTGCGGCAGGCCCTACGGTCCCCATGATTATCCCAATGGCAGCCTCGATCCCGACTCCGACCAGGACCTGGCGTTCAAGGTCTATGCGGACGAAGGGGCATTACCAAACGATCCGTAGTGGTCCGTCTGGTCCATGCCCGACGTGGTGGATACCTAAATCGTAAAAAATTACCTTGACTTTTCTTGTTGCATGGGATATTATCGTAATTAGATAACGATATTCGATAACGCTATGCGATATATGGAGAGTGACATGGCGGACCGCGACATCTACGCCGGCTTGATCCGGTTGCACGTGCTGTATCACGCCGCCAAGGAAGGCATCTTCGGGCTGGGGATCATCGAGGAGCTTCGACGGCACGGCTACAACCTCAGCCCCGGCACTCTCTATCCCATGCTGCACGGCATGGAAAAGCGAGGCTATCTGGCCTCGCGAAGCGTGCCCGTTCATGGCAAAATCCGGCGGGTCTATCGGGTTACTCCCCTGGGCCGAAAGGCGCTGAAAGAGGCGAAAGGCAAGGTGCGGGAATTGTTCGGCGAATTGTTTGAGGAGGAGCGATGACCAACGCAAGCAACCCCGCGAAGACGTCCTACGCCGTCTGCAACACATGCACGATCCGCCTCGTGGAGCTGTGCTATCGAAGGGCATGGTGGTTCCGATTCGTTCGCGAGCCGTTGCGTCTGGGGATGCGCATCATGGCCTGGTGGCACGGAATTGACCCCCGGGATTACGTCGTGAGGACGGAGGCCTGCCGCGGGTGCATTCGGTTTATGAAGACGGCCCTGAAGGAAAAATCGGCCGCGTTTCGTCGGCTGAACGATTGGATCAACCCCCTCTTTGACTGGATGATGGAGAGGATCGTCACGGCGGGAGAGGTTGAGAACGCGAAGCGTTACGCCCGCGAATCAACCCATCCGAAGTAATGAACTCAAAGGAAGGAGAATACCGTGAGTTATGTGCTCATCTGCGCTGTTGCGTTTATTGTGTCGGGGCTGACGCTGTTCTCGGGGTTCGGACTGGGGACGGTGCTCATGCCTGCTTTCGCCCTTTTCTTTCCGGTGGAAGTGGCGGTGGCGGCGACGGCCGTCGTGCACCTCGCCAATAACATCTTCAAGGTGTTTTTGGTCGGCAGGAGGGCGGACGTGAAGGTGGTGGCGGCGTTCGCCGTCCCGGCAGCCGTCTTTGCCGCCGTCGGCGCGGCGCTGCTGGGTTATTTTGCCACCCTCAAACCTCTCGTGGAATATGCCATCGGCGGGAGGCAGTGTCAGGTCACGGTTGTCAAGCTGGTGATCGCCGTTCTGGTGGGCGGCTTTGCGGTATTGGATCTGATCCCACGTTTCGAGAATCTGGCCGTCAACCGGAAATACATCCCGTTGGGCGGCGCGCTTTCGGGATTTTTCGGAGGCCTGTCAGGGATTCAGGGGGCGCTCCGGTCTGTGTTTCTGTTGAAGGCCGGCCTCGGCAAGGAGTCGTTTGTCGGGACGGTGGTCCTGTCCGCCGTGATTGTGGATATTTCACGATTGTCTATTTACGGAATGACGTTCTTTTCCCGGCATCTTGAGCAACTCCGGGCGGGCGGCGGGATTGGACTCGTCGTGGCCGGTTCGCTGGCGGCCTTTCTCGGCGCGTTCCTGGGGGCGAAATTGCTCAAGAAAATCACGATGAAGACCGTCAAGATCATGGTAGGTGTGATGCTCCTGGCGATTGCCGCCGCATTGGGGACGGGGATCGTGTAGCGCCGCGAACGGCCGTGAGAGCAGAATGCGGTGTTTTTCTTTACATCATCCGGGCAGTTAGGTTAAGATTGGATATAATGATCATTGGGCAATAGGATGAGGCGCGGGTCATGGCAAATTCCTCTTCAAACTGTAGGTACAACCTTCTGGATCTGCCGGGGATGCGGAAGGCGATTCGGCTTCGGGCATTCCCGTATGTGTTTCAGGTCATCTCGCTGTTGGTGTTCTTGTGCCTTGTGGCGAATGGGTTCCTCACGGGCGGACCGGAATCGTACGCCGCAGGCCTGAGCAACATCGTCCGAAAAACGAATCTGGCGACGCTCCTCGTATGGGGAGTGTGGTGGCCGGGACTGGTCCTTGCCACGATCCTCGTCGGCCGCCTCTGGTGTATGGCATGTCCTATGGAGCTGGTAACCAATGTTACCCGCCGCATCTCCTCCGCCCTCGGCCTGAGGGGCCTCGCCCTCCCGAAATGGCTACGGATGGGGTTTGGCATCCTGCTGGCCTACATCATCCTGCAATTCGCCGTCGCGGGGTTTCAGACGCACCGGACGCCGCTCTATACGTCGTATGTTCTGATGGGTCTGCTGCTGCTGGCGGCTCTGGCGGGAATCCTGTTCCGCGAACCGCGCGCCTTCTGTAAGGGCCTCTGCCCGGCCGCGCTGCTGCTCGATCTCTACAGCCGGCTGAGTCCCGTCACCCTCGTCAACCGAAGTGACGACACGTGCAGTGGATGCGAAACAAAGGACTGTGTGAAGGAGGAGAATCGGCGCCGCCTCGACGCGCGGAGCTGCCCGAGCTACCTTCGCCCCTACGATTTGGATGTGGATGATCCGTGTGTGCTTTGCTTCCAGTGCGCGAAGGTCTGCCCGCACGACAACATCGCCTTCGGCGCCGCCCGATCGGGCGTCACGCGACGGGCCGTGAAGGCGCTCGGCATCGCACCGGCCATCTTTGTCTTTCTCGCCAGCGGCTTCGTAACGCACGAGCTCTTCGCGGAGACGAAGGCGCTCGACGAGATATTCCACGCCGTCCCGACGTTCTTGTCAAACGCCTTCCATGCCCCGGGGCTGTTCAAGTGGTTAGAGGCTGTGTGGTTCTTGTTCATCCTCCCCGCGGCGGTATGCGGCATCCTATGGCTGACGACCCTCCTGCTGCGGAGTGGACGGGGCGTTGGGAATTGCATGCGACAGGCGGCCCTCTTTCTCATCCCTGTCATCGCCGCCGGTCACGCCATCAAGGCGCTGATCAAGATCAACTCGTGGGGGGCGTTCCTGCCCGGGGCGCTGCGCGAGCCGATCGGCCTGGAGAGGGCGAAGGCCATTGCTGCGAAAACGATCTCCGCGCCTGGAACGCTCATACCCGAGACGATCCTCTCTGCGGTGGTTGCACTGATCCTCGCCGTGGCCCTCATCTTTGCGGCCAGGGCCATCCGCAAGCACCTCGATGAGGCGATCCGCATGCCGGCCTACGTCGGCGTCAGCCTGCTTGCAACCCTATACGGTGTGGTGATTGGGTATCTCTTCATCCAGTAATGCTGCCGGCCAGCTTCCTCAGACAATATACCTCGGCCGCTTCGCCGTGTCCCGGTCCGTGACGATGAGGTAGTTCTTGCCGCGGAGGAAGGTGACGGGGAAGTCCCAATCGGTCGCGCCGAAGAGGGCGAGGCGCAGGACGCTGTTGGCCCAGTCGAGGGCGATGCCGTTGCGGCAATAAAGCTGAATCTTCTTCGCCCCGAGGATCTGCCTCATGCCGAGCGTCACGGCCTTGCGCGGGAAGTTGATGAGGTTGCCTCCCACGTGGGCGCGGATGCAGTTGATCGTGGTGGTGAAGTCGTTCAGATAGACAAGCCTCGGCTCGGACTTCTCCACGTTCGGTTCCGGCTCGTTGAAGGCCACGTGGCCGTGGATGCCGATCCCGCCGTAGCAGGTCTGGATGCCGCCGAGGTCGTCGATCCGCTTGGCCAGCATCTGCACATTGAGATGATCCGGGAACACAAGCTGGTCCTTCGGGATCATCAGGCCCTTCTTGATGTGGCGGAAGAAGTCGCGCTCCATCTCGCCCCGGAAGCTGAGCGGGTGGCTCGGGGGGATAACGCGGCCGTTGTCGTCGCAGTTTTCGTCCATGTAGAAGAAGTGGCAGTTTTTCAGGCTGATGCTCTCCCTGTTGATCCGCTTGACGAGGTAGGGATATTGCCCCACTGGACCGACGGGCAGGATGATGACCGTCCGCTTGCCCTTCTTGTTGTTGCCGATGATCTGATCCGCAATCGAGTTGGCGCAGTGGCGGTGCATGGCGTCGACGTCCTTGAGAATGAGCAGCCGCCCCTTCGCCTTCTTCTTCATCTGGGCGGGGGTCATCTTGAGCAGCCTGCGGATTTCCTCGGTTCGGTTCATCGTTCCCTCCTCTGGTTTGAGATCCATTCGTCCATCCTGCGAGCGCCGCCGCTCGCGGGCCATGATGATAGGACATATGCGCCGCGATGTCCAGCCGTTTCTTCCGACGCGTCAAACCGGTGGATTGGATTCTTTTTGACTCGGACGGAACGTCTGAGTATGATCGAACACAACTCCTGCGGGGCCGACGTCGCCCCGGCCATCCATCGCAACGTGAAGAATCTCATGGAGGAGGCGAACGCGAAGTGATCGTCATCGAGAAAAACCAGTGGCCGGTCCTCATCGTCAATATCATCGCCCTGGCCGTCTTCGCGGCGGCCTATGCGACGATGGCCAACTACGAATTCCTCATCTACATCGGCGTGATCGTGTGCGTCCTGGTCGTCCTCATCCTCACGAACGCGCGCGTGCGATACCCGGTTGATCTCCTCTGGGGCCTGACGCTCTGGTCGCTGCTCCACATGCTCGGCGGTTGCGTGTCGGTCGGGAGCGGACGCCTCTACGAGCTGATCCTCATCCCGATCTCGAAGAAGTACGGCGTCTTTCGCTACGACCAGTTCGTCCACATCATCGGCTTCGGCGCGGCGACGCTGATGATGTACCACCTGCTCCGGCCGCTGCTCAGGGCCGACGAGCGGAGGTGGTGGTCGCTCTCCATCCTGATCGTCATGGCGGGGCTGGGCGTGGGCGCGCTGAACGAAGTCATCGAGTTCCTCATCACCGTCGTCTGCCCCGAAACGGGCGTCGGCGGCTACCTCAATACCTGCCTCGACCTCGTGGCCGACCTCATCGGGGCGCTCCTGGCGTTGGGGTTCATCCGGCTCAAAGAGTCGGTGGGCGAATCCATTCCGGGCCGCGAGAACCGCAGGATGCTGGACGCCCTGAACGACGTCCATGCCGACGAGCCGGACGCGGAAGACTAGGCCTTGCGCGCCGCGCGCCGCGCGCCGCCGACGCCACAAGCGGATGGTGGAAGGGAAATGGTAATCAACCAGGGCGGCCTCGCCGAAAAGATCGGCATCCTCTCCCCCTCGCGCCTCCGCCAGGTCCTCGACGGCATCCACCTCGTCATCGAGCCGCGAGATGTGGGGGAGTAGGAGGGGCAAAAAAGTTGACAGAAATGCTGCAGCGTGCTACTGTTGAATCTGAGAATTACCTGCGGTTGCATTACCCATGATGATGCTATGAAAAAGGTCGGTCTGGAACGAACCAATCTGAACATGTGCCTCGAAGACGCCCAGCGCGACCGGGTCATCGTCACCCGGAAAGACAAGAGTCCGCGATAAGGAGCAGCATGTGAAACGCTTCCTGCTGATCTTGCCCTTGCTGTGCCTTGCAGCGGGGGATGCCGAGATCGAGGGATGGAAAATCGTCAACGGCGCGTGGGAGGCCAATCCCTTGCGCGGGAAAGGGTTCCTGGAGTGGCCTTCGGGAATGGGCAAAAAATTCTCGTTCACTGCGAATGTGTCTTACCGTATGACAGGAGACCAACTGTGGGGGCTGATCCTGTTCCATGACGACGAGCTTGGTCGCGACAAAAATTGCGTTCGTGTCCTGGCCCGTGCAGAGGCCGATCGAGGGCTCACAATTGACGAGGTTCGCGACGGGAACTGGCGAGTGCTGGCAAGGAGCGATATCCCGAGCGAATCGAAGGGACCGCTGAAGTTTTCGTGCGTGACAGACGGGCGCAGTGTGAAGGCCCAGCTCGGACGAACTTCGGTTCATGCCACAATCGAGTGGCGTCCGACAAGTAGTAGAGTCGGGATGTGGGTTACGGCGGAGGAATTTGCCGCCGCGAAAGTGAAGGTCGTTTCCCACTGAACTGGACTCGTAGCGACTGGGTGGAATCTACTTGCCCGCCGCCTTCCTATCGGTACTGCTCGAGATCTCCCTTGTAGGTGAGTCCCAAGACCTCCCTCGATCGCGCGACGTTGCACGTCTCGTCGGCCTCGGGTGTGCCGACGATATGGAAGATGTCGAACTCGATGGTCGGGTGCTCCAGGGCCAAACGGCATGCTTCGGCCAGGTCGTGGCGGCAGACCATGCCGTTGCGGGTGGGCCGGCCGCTGGGCCCGAGTTTTGCCCTTGCGAAGTCAATGCCCAGCCGACTGTCCACGATATAGTCCGGGCGCAGGACGACGATGCTCAGGCCGTGGGCCTCGTGGAACTGGCGGCACATCTCCTCCTGCAGGCGCTTGCACGCGGCGTAGAGCGTCCCGTCCGGGCGGCGCACGTCGGCGGTGAAGAAGACCCCCTTGGGATGCACCGTCTGGCACGAGCCGATGTGGACGACGCGCTTGAGTCCGCGCCGGCGGGCGCACTCCAGCACGTTCCACAGTCCCTTCAGGTTTGCGAGGAACGGCAGGTTGTCGTTCGGGTCGTCTGCCTTCGGGAAGTAGACGGAGCTGTGCACAGCGGCATCCATGCCCTGAACGGCTCGCTCGACGTAGTGGAAATCCGCCATGTCGCCGTAGGTCTCCTCGCCCCGCCATTCGCCGTCTATGTCCTTGAACTTCTCCCACGACGACGGCCCCCGCACGGCGGCGCGGACATGGTGGCCGTTCTCCTCCAGGTTGTTCAGTATCGCCCGGCCGGTCCACCCGGCCGCGCCGAAGATGACGATGTTCATTGATGGCGCTCCCTTGTGTTGGACTGATTGTTTCCCGATGTCAGGTCGCTCTCCTACTTTCCCTCCTGCTTTGGCTCGCCCGTGGGATGGACGGGATTGCGAATCTCCACCGGCCGGGGGGCAATGGCCTTCACAAGGTCGGGGAGGTCGTAGCGCGTTAGCACTCCGGGGACGACTTGGGTTAGCTGGTCCTTGCCGAGCGGTGTGGCGACCACATCCATCCACGACTCGATGGCGCCGTCTATCGTCACGCTCTTGATCCGTTCGTCCAGCGCCGCGGCGTGCAGGGCGACCGGCCCGCCCCGCTCGATGCTGATGATGCTCAGCTTCGACGCATCCATATCCGGCCGATCAGCCAGGACGTCCAGCGCGGCAAGCGCATCCTCCACGCGCTGCCCCAGGAGACACCGACCGATGTGCGTGGCCAGGAACGGGTTCTGGTAGCCGCTGCCGAAGTAGTCCTTCGGCGGGGCCTCGGCCGTCTCGCCGAAGCCGCGCATGTCAATGCTCAGGACCGCATGGCCCGCCTTCACCAACTTCTCCACCGGGCCGTCCGGCCCGGCGTCGCGCCCCTTGCCCCGGCCATCCACATACAGCACCCCCGGTGCCTTGCCTTGGGTTTCCGGCAGGAATAGGAGCGCGGGGACGGGGACTTCGCCTTCCCGTTCGATCACCAGTTTCTCTATCTTGCACCCATCCCGTTGGAGCGTTCCGACGGTTCGGGCAGACGGCTTGGGTGTGTCTTTGCGGATGCCTGCGAGGCGGCGGACCTCGTCGAGGCATTTTTCCTTCGGGTTTTCCTTCCAGAACGCCTCGCGTGCGGGGGCGAGTTTCTTGGCCTGCTCAAGGTTGAGATCCCAGACCGTCTTCCCTTTCATCTCGCGGACCACCTGCCCGCATTTTGTTACCTGTAGCTCCGCGTCTGTATTCGTCTTGATGTCGCCCTCCATCGCCGCATCGTCGGTGTTCTGGAGCCAGCGCCGCATCCAGCGCAGGGCCGCCTCGCGCTGGGGCCGGTCGAAGCTGTGCTTCTCGGGGACCTCGAGGATGTCCGCCCGCTCGGTGTGGCCGAGGATGGCGTACATGCGCTTGATCTCGCGGAAGGTGGTCCACGTGCCGCCGATGTCGAAGAAGTCGAATGTCGCCGTGAGAAAGAGCGTCGGCTTGGGGGCGCGCATATGCGCGAAGTCCGCGTGCTCGATGCCGAGGGCCGTCTGGCCGGGGATATTCTGCTCGCCGTCCTGGGGACCGATGGTCTCGAAGAGGCGTTCGAGGGATGTGATGTAGCACGACGGCGCGGCGGCGACGATGCGGTCGTCGGTCGCCATGAGATAGGACGTCATCGTCCCGCCGCCGGAGTTGCCCGTGCAGCCGATGCGCTTGGCATCGACCTCCGGCCGGCTGACGAGGTAGTCGATGGACCGGATGCCGTCCCAGATGCGGTAGGTGGCGCAGTCCCAGCCAACGAGCATGGCCCCCACGTCTTCGAGGGAGTGCTCAGTGGTGCCCTGGACGATGGGCTTGCCGTTCTCGGCGAGGGCCTGGCATCGCTCGCCCTGGCCGATCGGGTCGTAGCAGAGAACGACGAATCCATGCTGCGCAAGGAGGACGCCGGCGGTATGGTAGGCCTTGTATGCCTTGCCGTTGCCGCTGTGGCCGCAGGGGAGGAGAACGCCGGGGTACGGCGGCTGGCCGGTCTTGGGCAGGTAGAGGTTGGCCGTCACGTGATGGTTGGGCCGGCTTTCGTAGATGACCTTTTCGATGCGGCACTCGTCGCGGTCAAGCGCGCCGGTGATCTGTGGGTTGAGGGGCGTCCGCTCGGGGAAGCCGCCCAGGGCCTTGACCCACTCTTCACGGATGTGCTTCTGCCGCTTGTAGAAGTCCTCGGGGGTCTTGATGGCCTCGATGGCCTTGCGGCGGGAATCGAAGTGCTTCTTGCACTCGCCGAGGAGATACTGCTTGAGCATGTCCTTGCCGATGTTCGGGGGCAGGACGTTGAGGTCGGCTGGCTCATCGCACAGGGCAGCGGCGCCGATGAAGACGCATAGGACGGATAGGACAAATCGTTTCATGGGATCGCCTCCATGGACTAATGGGTTTCCTCCAGCAGGGGTTCTATCCTAAGCCGCGCCGGAAGTTTGTCAACCTTTCTCTTGCAGCATTTCAGAAAACAATTGCTTTTCTTCATCCCCATGTAAACAATGGAGGTGCAGAATTAGAGATGAAAGAGGAGGATATGACCTTTAACATCCGAAAAGCAACCGAGAAGGACTACGCTGCCGTCTGCGCGCTTTTCGCCGAGGGCGATGGGATGCACCGCGAGGCCCTGCCCCACGTCTTCCGCGACCCCGGTGCGCCGGCGCGGACGAAGGAGTTTTTCACCGAGACCATCAAGAACAGCGACGCCGTTCTGTTCGTGGCGGAACAGGACGGAAAGCTGATCGGCATGATCCACGCCGTCCTTCGGAGCGCCCCGGCCATTCCTTTGTTCGTCCCGCGGCGCTATGCGGTGATTGATAATGTGGTCGTCGAGGAAAGCCATCGGCGTTCGGGGATTGGCGCCGCGTTGATGGAACATGTGCACCGATGGGCCTTCGAGAAGGGTGTGACCCAGGTGGAGCTGAACGTATGGGAGTTCAACGAGGGTGCGATTGCCTTTTACGAAAAACTCGGCTACACGACCGCAAGCCGGAAGATGTGGAAGACGCTTGAGGAAGGGGGCGGCAGGAGATGAGGCAAGCACCCTTTTTTGCCCAATCGCTTTCTGCTTGCGCTGCACCGAGGCGGGACGTATAATCCCGGTCTGGTCCGGTCTGGTCGGCACTTCTGTTCGATTAAGGAGGGAGGCATGGATCCTTACGATGTCCGCTTCGCCCGTGAGATCTTCGGCGGCGTCTATCGCCTCGGCATCGAAAAGGCCCGCACCAACATCTACCTCGTGGATTGCGGCGACAAGTACGTCATGGCGGACACCGGCCCGACCGGGTCGCTCGACGGGATTAGGGGCCAAATGACGGCCCTCGGCATCCCGCCGGAACAGGTGAGCCACATCATCGTCTCGCACTGCAACTGCGAGGTTATCGGCACCCTCGCCGCCATGAAGCGCCGCACGGGGGCCAAGGTGATCGCTCACGGCAACGCCGCCGTGCCTATCGAACGGGGCGACGTGATCCGCACCGGCGCGTCCATGGTGCCCCACGAGGGGTTCTTTGCCTCGTGCCCGGTGGACATCAAGGTGGGTGACGAGCACGTCCTCCGCGTCGGTTCGAGGGAGTTCGTTATCCGGCACTTCCACAGCTACACTGCCGGCGCGTTGAGCATCGAGTTCAAGGGGGAGGAGGGTACGTTCGTCATGCTCGGCGCCGCCATCTTCAAGGACGGCGGCATGGGCTTTCTCGATTTCCACTTCGGGTCCAGCATTCCGAAGTACATTGAGAACCTCCAAAAACTAAAAGAGCGCTACCCCGACCACATCCTTCCCTCCCACGGCATGTGGTTCCCATTCTCCAAGCGCGTCGTGAACAAGGCGCTCAAGCGGCTGAAGTTCTATGAGAGACAGCCCGAGTTCGGCCTCGCCGGCCCGGGGCCCATGACGGATTCGGGATACGAGTATCCTCAGGAGTGAAGGCACCCATCAGGTGATTTCTTCCCATTGGACACACAATACAAACAGGTTCCAGCTATATCGTTCAGAACGGAACCTGTTTGTATCCTGACGCCGATGCCTCAAATTTTGCCCGTGCGCGTCAGGAGGCTGTTGTGCCGCGATCGCTTGGAAACAGTGTGTCCAATGGGAAGAAATCACCGTCCGCTGCGCGTACATGGCTGACACAAACGTAGAAGGAAGCGCTCGTATGCAAATCACCGACGTCAAGACGTACATCCTACAGTGCAACCTCGACAAACGGCTCGGATATTCGCAAAATTGGTTCAAGACGCGCACCGCGCATCTCGTCGAGGTGCGGACCGACGAGGGACTGAGCGGCTGGGGCGAGGCCCACGGACCGGGCGGCATCGCCATCGCCAACAAGGCGATCATCGAGAACGTCCTCAAACCATTCGTCATCGGCATGGACCCCTTCGACGTGGAACTGATTTGGCACCGGATGTACAACGGCATCCGCGACTACGGCCAGAAGGGCATGCCCTTGCAGTGCATGTCCGGCATTGATATCGCCCTGTGGGACATCATGGGCAAGGCCACCGGCCGCCCCCTCTGGCGGCTGCTCGGCGGGAAGTTCCGCGACAAGATCATGGCCTACGGCTACGGCATGCTCTTCCGCGACTCGCCCAACCTCGCCAGGGATTTTGCCGACGAGGCGGCGGGGCTCGTTCGCACCGGCTTCAAGGCTATCAAGATGAAGGTCGGCCGGTCGGTGAGGGAGGACATGGAGCTGGCCAACGCCGTGCGCTTCGCCGTCGGCAGCGACATCCTCGTCATGGCCGACGCGAACCACGCCTACACCCCCCGCGAGGCGATCCCCCTCGGACGGCGGCTGGAGCGGCTCGACTTCCACTGGTTCGAGGAGCCGGTCGCCCCCGAGGACTACGAGGGCTACGTCGAGGTGAAGAACGCCCTCGACATCCCAATCGCCGGCGGCGAAGCGGAGTACACCCGCTACGGCTTCCGCGAACTCATCAAGCGGCGGTGCGTGGACGTCGTCCAGCCGGAGATATGCGGCGTCGGCGGGATCACCGAATACAAGAAAATCCTCGCCATGGCCATGGCCGAGGGCATCCCCGTCATCCCCCATGTCTGGGGGTCGGAGATCGCGTTGGCCGTTTCGCTGCACTGCGTCGCCGCCCTGCCCGACATCCCCGGCGCCGTCACGCCCACGCAGCCGATGGTGGAGTACGACACGACCCCGAACGAGCTCCGCGACCACATCGCCAAGGAGCCGCTGAACCTGCTGGACCAGATCAAGAGATCGGACGGCTACGTCGCCCCGCCCGACCACCCCGGCATCGGCATCGAGCCGGACGACGATGCGATCCACAAATACCGAATTGACAAGTGAGGACATGATGAAAAGAACAGTATTCCACGCGGCTCTCACTCTGTCCTTTCTGTTGTCTGTTCTGAATGCCGCAGACAACGACGCCTTCTGGAACCAGATCAAGGAGAAGTACCGGGCCTACACACAGATCCATCAGGACCCAACCACCGGCCTGCTTTACGTCGGCACACTCGAAGACCTGAAGACCGAGAAGCGGAACAAGGTCGAAGACGTGCTCAAGGGCATGGTACGCGGCGTGGTGTCCGAGTGCGGATACGGCAGCGCCGGCGATTCGGGCATGGCCGACACGTCCCTCTTCGGCGGGCAGATGCTCTATGCCATGCTCGAGGCCCACGACGTCCGCCAGGACCCCGAGGTCGCCGACTGGGCGCGGCTGCTCTTCAAGGGCATGAAGATCATCGGCTCGACCAGCCCCGCGCCGGGCTTCGTCATCCGCGGGCCGCACCCCAACAATCCCAATGCCTACTACAAAGACTCCTCCATGGACCAGCACTCCACCTACTGCATCGCCCTGTGGCGCTACTACCACTGCTCCCTGGCCACGGAGGAGGACAAGGCGTTCATCCGCGACTCGCTCGACAAGTTCGCCGCGCGGCTGGAGAAGAACAAGTGGCAGATCCTCACCGAGGACAACAGCCGACAGGCCCACGCCGGCGGCGGCGACCTGACGCGCATCGCAGCGCACGCCGTCACGCTCCTCCTGCCGATGGTCGGGGCTGTGGCCGACGTCACGCAGAAGGAACACTGGAAGGAGACCTACGAACGCTTCGCGTCGGAGCGCGAGGGCGTCCGCTTCAAGACGCTCTATCCGGATCACGAGGGCTTTGGCCAAAACACCCACCTGCAATGGGGGCAGCAGGCCATCTTCCGCATCCACTGCTGGTATGGATTTGAGAAGGACCCGGAGCGGCGCAAGGCCATCCTCGCCCACGCGAAGGCATCCACGGAACAAAGGCTGGCCCAGGAGTTCCCCCCGCAGACGGGCAAGGGCGGGCTGTTCGAGATGTTCCACAAGATGATGCTCACGCCCGATGAAGCGAAGCAACTCGGCTGGGAGCAAGGGTTTATGCCCGGCCCTGTCGAGGCGTGGAAGCATTACAAGCCGGAGTATGTGAAACTGCCGTCGGCGTTCTATGTGAAGATCAAGGACATCTGCATCCTCTATCCCTCCAGCGTCTTCACGATGGGTGTCTTCTGCCGCGACCCCGACATCGAGAAGCGATGCGCCGCGCTCGTCGAGGAGATGCTGAACACGGTGGATGTCTCGCGCCTCTCCGGCTGGCCGCACTGGGGCGTGATCGTGCCGGGGTGGAAGGCGTATGCGGTGCGATGAAGCCAAATTCCACTGCAAATTGCAGATTGGAAGAGAAGGGAGACATGATACCGTCATGTTCTTCCTTGACAATCATTGCGAGCGACGCTAAGATGCGAGAAGATGTGAGGCCCGCACCGAAAGGCCATGAGTAATGAACGATGCGCTTGTGCAGATCAAGCGAGCGGTTCTTGCGGGGCGTTACGCCTTCAGCGAGAAGGCGCGCCTGGAAATGGAAACAGACGGCATCACGGAACTCGATGTGGCTGAATCCATTCTCAATGCCGTGGCGATCTACAAACGAATCCGCTCCCAGAGTCCCTTTCGGGGAATGGCAAGGGAGTATCTTTACGTGATTCAAAGCACGAACCTCGACGGAGTGATGATCTACTCCAAGGGCAAACTCGCAAGAGAAGCCGGGACGGAAATCTACTATTTCTTCGTTTCATCAAAAAGGGCGTTCTAAGAAGGAAGGACCGTCGCCATGCGTCTCACAATTTGCCCCTCTTGCGGCAGCCGTCGAATCAAGAAGGTGCGGCGGAAATGGACGGGGACTTTCCAGGGCCGGACCTATGTCGTCCCTTCGCTCCAATTCCACGAGTGCCCCGACTGCGGGGAGAAGGTGTATGATCGGGAGGCGATGAGGAAGATTGAGGCCCACTCTCCTGCCTTTGAGCGAGCAGCGTCTTTGCCAACCAAAACGCCGATCGGCTGATGGGCGAAATCAATCAATGGGGCATGTCAGGCCAAACAGTCAATCCCGCAGAGGGCAAGACCCTGAGACTGCCTGACATGTTGCATTGTTACCGCACGCCATAGTCTGAAAGGAGGGATGTGCGATGAGGCGCAGGATTTGCTGTGTGTGGCTGTGTATAACATTCGCCCTCATAACGCCTTACGACGCGCAGGCGCAGAGCAAGAAGAAGGCCAAGGAGCCGGAACTGGCAATCTCGAAACGGGGGAATCTGATCTTTGAGGATGATTTCTCCGAGAAGGAACTCAAGTGGAGACTTCTGCAAGAAACCTGCTCGTGGAAAATAACAAAAGGAAAATTAGTGTCCACTGATGCCTGGGCTAACATAGCACGGGATATACCTTCAACGAGCGGATTGATTCTTCAGTTCACCGTTGATTCCTCGGACTCCGTAACTGAAGTCCATTTACTGAATGGCACGAAGCCGAGTCAACGGTTATACCTTTCCGTATATCCCAAATCATGCCTGAAAGTAACTCGTCTCGACGAGAGCAGGAACAAGGAGCATTTGCTCGTCACTCCTCTTGTTTCCAAAGCAGATGCATCTTACACGGTCTTGTTCGAATCCATCGAGGGAAAGGTCTGCCTGAGTGCTTTCGGCAAGAGTGTCGTGCATGATACTGGAGTGAAAGACTTGATATACAGCTTGATTCAGCTGAATTTTAGGAAGGATAAAGGTTCTTTCATTGCCATTGACGACGTCAAAGTCTGGGAAGCCTTGCCGAAGGATGCGCCGGGCGTCAAGGAGGAAAAGACGGCGGAGGCTAAGGATGAAAAACCCTCCGCGGATGCGCCAAAACCCGATGAAGCCAAATCCGCCGACGCCGAAAAGCCGAAGGACGAGAGGCCACCTGTCCAACCCGCCAACGCCCTCGGCAAGGACGCCGACGGCAAACCCATCGTCTGAGACATCTCGCCCAAAGGCGCGATGCGCAGCGCGGATGCGGAAGGCAAGCTAACCAAGGTCGCGCTCTACGGCCCGGGGCAGATGACGGCGCGGATCAAGGCCCAGACGCTGGTTCTCATGGGTAACGGCGAAGTGGAAGTCGCCGCCGGCGGCGCGACGCAGACCGTCACGCTCCCCGGCAAGGCTGACATCAAAGGCGGCGACATCATCACGCTCAAGGCCAAGCGCGGCACGGTGCAGATCACCGACGTGACGGCGGAGTAGAAATTGAGGAGTTTGGCCACGGATTGAACACGGACGCAACACGGATGAGATGCAGAAGAGGAATCCGTGTTTCATCCGTGTTGATCCGTGGCTACATATTCTCTCTTTGAGGAAAGGAAACCGCATGTTCGAAGGCTACAAGATCGTTGACCTGTCCCCCGAACTGATCCCGGGCGAAGAGGATCGGCGGCTCGCAATCCGCGAATACATCTTCGAGCTGGACAATACCTACATGACCGACATTGACATCATGAGCCACATCGGCGTCCACATCGAGGCGCCGTCGCACTACAAGAAGGGACTCAAGGATGTCTCGCAGCTCCCCATCGCGGACTTCCTCGGCGATGCGATCTCGCTCAACGTCGAGTCCGTCGGCAAGGGCCAGCCCATCACGCCCGAGGATCTGGCCCGCATCAGCGAGACCGGCGGCGTCCGCCCGCGCGACATCCTCTTCCTCCACAGCCCCTTTGCGGGCAAGGACCGCCCCTTCATCTCCCGCGCCCTGGCCGAGTGGATGGCCGACCTGCCCGTCAAGATGCTCGGCATTGACATGACGGTGGACCTTGAGGAAAAGGGCCAGATGTTCACCCACGACTTCCTCCTGCGCAAGGACATCGCCATCATCGAGCGCGTGGCGAACCTCAAGGAACTGCCCGAGCGCTTCGTCTTCATCGGCCTGCCCCTGCGCATTCGGGGCATCGACTCCTCGCCCATCCGCGCCATCGCCCTGATAAAGGAGGAATAGGGCGCGATGCTGCTCGGCGTGGACATCGGGACCTCCGCCATCAAGCCGGGCCTCCTCGACGAGAGCGGCCGCATCGTTGCGACCTGCTCCGTGCCCCATGCGGTCAAGGAACCCCACCCCGGCTGGGCCGAGATGGATCCCGACGCTTGGTGGGAGGGACTGAAGGAGGGCATCGGCGGCGCCTGTCGCGAGGCAGGCTGCACACCCGGCGACATCCAGGGGATCAGCTTCAGCACGCTCTATCCGGCCCTGGTCTGCGTCGCCGCATCGGGCAAGGCGCTCCGTCCCGCGATCCTCTACTGCGACCAGCGCGCCGTGAAGCAGTCCGATTGGCTCCGGCAGAATCTCGATCCGGAAAAGACCCTCCGCATCACCGGCAACGGCACGCCCACCGGTACGTGTGTCTTGACGAGCATCCTGTGGGTCAAGGAGAACGAGCCGGACATCTTTGAGCGGACGCGGTGGCTGTGCCATCCGAACAGCCTCCTGGCTTATCGCCTGACGGGCGAGATGGCGATGGACTGGGTCGGCTCGTCGCTGAGCGGCCTGTTCGAGCTGAACGGCGGCTACAGGTGGAGCAAATGGGTGTGCAAGGGGGCGGGCATCCCGATGGAAAAACTCCCGCCGCTGATGCCGCCATCGGGCAAGGTGGGGGAAGTGACCCGCGAGGCTGCAGAGCAGACCGGCCTGCGCGAGGGGACGCCTGTCGCCATCGGCGCGGGCGACACGGGGTGCTCCGTCTTTGGGGCGGGGCTGCTGGAACCGGGGCAGCTCTGCCTGACCTGCGGCACGACGGACAACATCGGCTTCATCGCCGACAGGCCGGAGTTCGACATCCGCTTCGCCAACTGCGCCCACATGGTCAAGGGCCGATGGGTCTTTATCGCCACGATGACCAATACCGGGGCGGCGCTGGAGTGGTTCAAGCGGAACTTCTTCGACGGCGCGTCGTACGATGAGATTTTCGCCGAGGCGGACAAGGTCCCGGCGGGTTCGGGCGGCCTGGTCTTCCTTCCCTATCTGCAGGGCGAGCGCAGTCCCATCTGGGACCCTTTCGCCCGAGGCGTCTTCTGCGGCCTCCGCCTGACGACGGGCAAGCGCGAGATGTTCCGCGCGGTGCTGGAGGGAGTGGCCTTTGCGATCCGCCAGAACTTGGAGATCATCGAGGGCATCCAGGGCGCGCCGGTGGATGAGATGCTGACCATGGGCGGTGCGGCGCAGAACCGCATCTGGAACCAGATCAAGGCGAGCGTGACCGGCCGGCCCATCCGACCGTTGGATTTCGGGCAGACCGCGCTCCTCGGCGCGGCCATGCTCGGCGGCATCGCGGCTGGGATTTACAGGGACGCGCGCGACGCCATCGCCCGAACGCGGACGTTCTCGGCGGACGACTTGGTCGCACCCCGCGCGGGCGATCGGCAGACCTATGATCGCTTGTTCAAGACTTACCTGAATCTATACGACGCCCTGAAGCCATCCTTCGCGGCGTTGGTCAAGAGACATTGAGAGGAGGAGATTATGGCTCGACGCAAAGACAGGCGGACTTCCCCCTTGGTTCCGGAACGGCCTCCCGCCTCGCCGCTCGACGTTCCCACGATCAAGGCGGATGTCTCCACCCAAGAGATCGTGGACATTATCCGAGAAGGCAGAGAGAGGGGCCGCCCCCGGCGATCTTCCTGACCCGGATATGCCGCCAACGCCGTGGCTCCCCAATCCAAAATCCAAAATCCAAAATCCAAAATCGGCGCAGACACGCTGCTAAGCAAGCAGCCGCCGCTCATCCGCTGGATGTTCTCGTCCATCGCGGGCCGATATGATTTTCTCAACCACCTCCTCAGTTTCGGTCTAGATCTGTGGTGGCGGGCAAAGACGGTGCAATGGAGCGGGGCCGGGCAAGGGGATCGCATCCTCGACCTGTGCTGCGGCACGGGCGACCTGGCGCTTGCGTTCCGTCGGAGGGGGAGAGGCGGGGAGGTCGTGGGCGCGGACTTCGCCCGGCCCATGCTTGCGCTCGCCCGGCGAAAGGGCGGGAGCGGCGCGGCCCGATGGGTCCAGGCCGATGCGCTGATGCTGCCCTTTCGCGACGAGTCCTTCGACGTGACGGCGGTCGCCTTTGGCGTCCGCAACTTCGGCAGTCTCCCGCGCGGCCTGGCCGAGATCTGTCGGGTCGTTCGGCGAGGGGGAAAGGTGGTCGTGCTGGAATTCTCTCGTCCCTCTCTGCCGGTGTTCAGGGGGCTGTATGGGATGTATATCGGCCGCATCCTGCCGCGCATCGCCGGCGTTTTCTTTCGAGGCCGGATCGGGGCGTACGAGTATCTCCCCCGCTCCATCGTTGGATTTGTGGACGCGGAGGAGCTGGCAGAGGCGATGCGGAGGGCCGGCCTGGCGGGTGTTGTCGTTCATCGTTTGACTCTTGGGATTGTCAGCGTTTGCACCGGGATAAAAACCTAACGCGGGCGATGCTCGCAACCCAAGGGCAAAATTCAAGTTGGGCACATTTTATTGAATCGCCCGGCCTTGCGGGCGATTCGATAAATCTTCGTCTTCGTCGAAGCACTATGCGGGCCGCCGGGGAAAGATAGCAAGAAAACAAAGCCCCAGGGCTGGCTTTGTTTTCTTATGTGCCCAACTTGAATTTTGCCCTGAAAACATGCACGCAAATTGGCATGAGGTTACGGAATAAGGTTCTAAGGGAGATCCCGATGAGCACACCGGATGTGGTTCCCCCTCGCGGCGAGCATTTGGTGAACCTGCCTGGCGCGGTCCAACTAAAGTCGGGGGAAAAGATGGTGGTCAAGCGGGTGGAGTGCCCGGCGGGGGACTACGCCGAGCCGTTGGCGAATTTCCTTGAACACAAGCGCGATACGACGTTCCGCGACTTCAAGCAACGGTTGCGGGGCGACTACGCCCGGGACAGCTTGGACCGTTTCTTCGTGGGCGAGATTGATGGCGAGATCGTCTCGCAGATGGGTTACATGCTGCCGCGCGAGGCGATGGACGTTGGCGTTTTCGGTCATGTCTATACCGCGCGCAAGCATCGCGGAAAGGGCGCGGCGTCAATTCTCATGCAATACTGCATGGACGACTTCAACGCCGGCGAGGGGAAGGCGCTCTTCTGCGGCGTCGGCCAGGAGCACGCCCAGAGGCTCTATGCCCGGTATGGGTTTACTCCGCTTTTCGAGGAGCGCGCGCCGCTGGGGCCGCAGGGCTATATTCGCCCCAGGTTGGCGCGGGACTTCGAGGAACTCCAAAAGATATTCTTTGCCCCCGGCCAGCCTACGCGCATCCGCCCGGCGCACATGGGCGACCGCCCGAAGGTGGACAAGATTCTCCTGCAGTCCGACGGGGGGCGCGCCGAGATGGGCAGCCGACACCGCTCAGCGCTCGCGGGCGTGTTCTCCGACTTCGTGACCATGTTTCAGGCAATGAAAGATAAGAGGGGGCCTCTGTTTATGCTGGAAACGGACGAGCGGCGCGTTGTCGGATATTCCTTCGCCTTTAGCGCCGGATCGTCCGTCGAGTGCGACGCGAAGTTCCTCGACTTCCTGGTTCACCCGAACTACTGCAAGCAAGAGGCCCGCCTGATTGCCGAGACGATCGAGCGCACGGAGGCGCGGTCCGTCCGCCTCCTCGTCCCCGCCAGTGATGAGCGGCGGCTGACTGTCGCGAGGGCCGCGGGCATGGACCGCGAGTGCGTGCTTTCGGGCTACTGCACCCTCGGCGGGAAACCGGTTGATCTGCACGTCCTGGTTTCTCGTTGACTTGAGGCCATAATCCGCTATAATCGTGCATCCATTTAGCCTCTCCGTCCCATCTCGGCAGATTCACAGCACATGGCAGACAAGCGGCAAACCACTGGCGTTTATGTGGCGATCATTCTGATCGGCTTCCTCCTTACTATCCTCCCCAACATTGGCACGCGCGACCTGTGGGAGCCGGAGGAGCTGCGCTACGCTGAAATCACCCGCGAGATGATCCAGAGCGGCGACTGGGCCTTGCTGCGGATCAACGGCAAGCTGTACCCCGACAAGCCCCCTTTATTCTTCTGGCTCATCGGCGCGTCTATCAAGTGCTTTGGCCGGCTTCACGCCGTGACTGTGCGCGCGCCCAACATCACATCGGCCCTCTTGCTTCTGCTCGTGGTCTTCTTCTTCGGACGGAGACTGATCGGGGAACGCCCCGCCTTTCTCGGCTGCCTTGTCCTTATGTCCATGCCCTTCTTTGTCTGGACCTGCGCCGAGGCGCGGATGGATACGACGCTTACGCTCTTCATCGCCCTCGCCCTCTGGTGCTTCTGGCGCAACTACGAAACCGGCGGACGGAGCATCCTCCTCCATGTCGGATTCGGTCTCCTGACCGGCCTGGCTACGCTGACAAAGGGCCCCATCGGCTTCCTCATTCCCTTTCTCATCGCAACGGCCTTTGCCGTCAAGGAAAAACAGCCGAGAAAACTCCTGAATGCGACGTTCCTGCCCGCCGTCGCCGTTTGCCTGGCGGTGCTCCTTCCCTGGCTCGCCCTGGCATGCTACCGCGGCGGGGAGGAATTCACGCGCAACATCCTGTTCACGCAGAACATTGGGCGGGCCGTGCAGGGCATCCGCCACAGCAAGCCCTTCTATCATTTCTTCTGGGTTGTTCCGAGCATTCTCGCCCCCTGGACACTTCTCATTCCAGCCATGATCTTTCACCGTTCCTTCGCGGAGGAGCCGCAGCGCAGGCGCGGCCAGGTTTTTCTGCTCTGTTGGTTCCTTGCGGTGTTTATCTTCTTTACGTTGAGCAAGGGCAAGCGCACTATCTATATGACCCCCCTTATCCCTGCCGCCGGCTTGATCTTCGGGGCGGCGCTGGATCGCTTCATCGAGAGGGAGGCTTCCGAGCGTCCCCAGCGCGGAATTCAATGGACATTGGGGACCATCGCCATCCTACTCCCGCTCGTTTGTCTGGTCGCGCCGGTGGCCGTCCATTTCGTCTACCCGGATTATCTGCATTGTGCGCTGGCCGTTCTGTGGGCAACTGCCATCGGTTCGGTTGCCGCCTGCGTCCTTTACTTTACGGGCAGACGAGTCCTATGTCTTTTCGTTGTGGTAGGGACCATTGGGACTAGTTGGTTCCTGTCCTCGGTTATCATTCTGCCGGAGGTCAACCAGGAAAAATCGGCGAGGGTTATGCTCGCCCATGCGGCCCAGATTATTGACAAGGAGAAGGAACCTCTGGCCATGTATGAAAGCGAGCGCATGGGATACGCCGTTTATTGGGGAAAAGACATGCCCGTTCTGAAGACCCCCCAGGACCTTTTCGACTTCCTATCGGCGACCGGGCGTGTCTTCTGCATTGCCCATAGGCAACAATTCCCGGATAGCCCGATGTTCGTTGGAAACAAGGGGTACATCGTGTGGCAGGACACCTGCGGCTACCGCGAGCACATCCTCATCTCCAACCGGATCAAGCATGTTCCCATGGACAGTCTCCGGCTATTCCACAAGGGCCATCCCGACGCCCGGCTGTTTGAGACTCGACAGTTCACGATGCTCCTATCCGGGGCCGTGCCAACACCAGGAGAGGATGGCGTGGATATTCAATTGAAGTGCACGGGTGATAAAGTCCTTTTCCGATTCTTCCCTCCCGATGGCGATCATGTCATCGGCACAAAACTCCGGTTCAAGGGGTTCCATGCCGACGAGGTGAAGCTCACTTCGTTTCCTCTAAGTACAGAGCTCTCGCCTGCGCAGTGGGAGGTCATCCCCCATAGCTCGCCTATGGTTGCCACCCTATTCTTCCGGAAACCCTGCGGCGCACTTGTGAAGCGAAAAGAAGATGCCAAATAGGCCGGTGGGTGAAAGATCGTACTGCCAGATTGACAGTCTGAGTCTAATCGGTTGCCCGTTTTCCCCTGCCATATTGGCAGGGGGAGTAGTACTTTGGAAATCGAATAAGCCCTATAGTCTGGATGTAAGCAATTGTTAAACAAGATGTTACGCCTAATATATCTTCCCATATCCCTATGTGGCATATTGTTTGCGGACTGGCAACCTCTTGTATTACGTCAATTAGCGACGTGATCCTATTGCACACAAACTCTACCGTGATGAATTGACTCAGGAAAGGAGGAACACCGAATGGCCAAGAAGCATTTGGCGTTTGAAGCGGAGGCCCGAGAAGCCGTGAAGCGGGGCGTGGTGAAACTCGCCCGCGCGGTGAAGAGCACCCTCGGCCCACGCGGTCGGAATGCCATCCTCGACAAAGGCTGGGGCAGCCCCACAGTGACGAAGGATGGTGTTACGGTGGCAGAGGAGATCGAACTGTCGGACAAGAACGAGAACATGGGGGCGCAGATGGTGAAAGAAGCGGCCTCCAAAACGAGCGACGTGGCCGGCGACGGAACCACCACCGCCACCGTCCTGGCGGAGGCGTTCTTCCTGAACGGCCTCAAGAACGTCACCGCCGGCGCCGACCCGATGTCCCTGAACCGCGGCATGAAAAAGGCCGTGGACAAGGTCATCGAGAAGCTCAAAGAGATCAGCACCCCCATCAAGGGCAAGGGGGAGATCAGCGCCATCGCCACCATTGCCGCCAACGGCGACACGACCATCGGCAAGATGATCGCCGAGGCCATGGAAAAGGTGGGCAAGGACGGCGTCATCACCGTCGAGGAGGGCAAGGGCCTCGAGACGACCGTCGAGGTCGTGGAGGGGATGCAGTTCGACCGCGGCTATCTCTCCCCCCACTTCATCACCGACCCCGATACCATGACCGTCGAGCTGCGCGACGCCTATATCCTCATTCATGAGGAGAAGATTTCAAACGCGAAAAACCTCATCCCGCTGCTGGAGAAGATTTCCAAGGCCAAGAGACCGTTGTTGATCATCGCCGAGGACATCGAGGGCGAGGCCCTGGCGACGCTCGTGGTGAACAAACTGCGCGGCATCCTCTCCTGCGCAGCGGTGAAGGCCCCCGGCTACGGCGACCGACGCAAGGCCATGCTCCAGGACCTTGCCACCCTGACCAACGCCCAGCCGATCTTCAAGGACATCGGCGTACAGTTGGAGAACATCGGACTTGACGCCCTGGGAAGGGCCAAGCGGATCGAAATCGACAACGACAACACGATCGTTATCGAGGGCGCCGGCGACTCCAGCGCCATCAAGGGCCGGATCGAACAGATTCGCAAGGAGATCGAGACGACCACCTCGGACTACGACCGCGAGAAGCTCCAGGAACGGCTGGCCAAGTTGGCAGGCGGCGTGGCGGAGGTGCGAGTCGGCGCGGCCACGGAGACCGAGATGAAGGAGAAGAAGGCCCGCGTCGAGGACGCGCTACACGCCACACGCGCCGCCATCGAGGAGGGCGTCGTCCCCGGCGGCGGGGTGGCGCTGCTTCGCTGCGTCCCCGCGCTGGACGATCTGAAACTCGACGGCGACGAGGCCTTCGGCGTCCAGATCGTACGCAACGCGCTCAGCATGCCGTTGAAGTGCATCGCCGAGAATGCGGGACGCGAGGGCACGGTCGTCGCCAAGAAGGTGGCCGCCGGCAAGGGCTCCTTCGGCTACGACGCCGACAAGGATGAGTACACCGACCTGATGAAGGCCGGCATCATAGACCCGACCAAGGTGACCCGCTCGGCGCTGCAGAACGGGCTGAGCGTGGCCACGGTGCTGCTGACCACGGACGTGCTCGTGAGCGAGATTCCCGCTAAAACCTTGCCCATGCCGCCGGGAGGACCGGGAGGCGGCATGGACGACATGGGCATGATGTAAGCCAAAAAACCATCTTTCTGACAGAGGAGGATAGATTGAGATGAACATCAAACCATTGGACGACAGGGTAGTGATTGAACCTCTCGAGGCGGAAGAAAAGACCGAAGGCGGGATCGTGCTGCCGGACACGGCCAAGGAAAAACCGATCAAGGGCAAAGTCGTCGCCGTCGGTCCGGGGGCGATGTCGGATGACGGCAAACGGATCGAGATGTCCTTGAAGAAGGGCGACCTCGTGATTTTCGGCAAGTTCAGCGGCACGGAGTACAAGGTAAAGGGGAAAGAGTACCTCATCATGAAAGAGAGCGACGTGCTCGCCAAGGTGGAGTAGGGGCTCCAACGATCCAAATGAAAATAAAGGAGAGGTAAGATCATGGCTGCAAAGCAGTTGATGTATTCCGAGGAGGCCCGCAAGAAACTCCAGCGCGGCGTCAAGCAGCTCGCCGATACCGTGCGGGTGACGATGGGTCCGACGGGCCGGCACGTCATCCTCGAAAAGAGCTACGGCGGGCCGAACGTGACGAAGGACGGCTCGGCGGTCTCCAAGGAGATCGAACTCGAAGACCCCTTTGAGAACATGGGCGCCAAGATGGTCAACGAGGTGGCCAAGAAGACAAACGATATCGCCGGCGACGGCACCACCACAGCCGCCGTCCTGTCGGAGGCGATCTACAACGAAGGGGTGAAGTACGTCACCGCCGGCGCCAATCCCATGGCCGTCAAGCGCGGCATTGACGTGGCCGTCGAGGCCGTCGTGGACGCCCTGGGGAAGATGAGCAAGCCCGTAAAAGGCCACGAGGAGATCGCCCAGGTGGGCGCCATCTCGGCCAATAATGACAAGGAGATCGGCGAGACCCTTGCCAAGGCCATGGACAAGGTGGGCAAGGACGGCGTCATCACCGTGGAAGAAGGCAAGGGACTGGAAACCACCCTCGAGTTCGTGGACGGCATGCAGTTCGACAAGGGCTTTCTGTCGCCCTACTTCCTGACGAATCCCAAGACGATGGAAGCGATCCTCGAGGACCCGCTCATCCTGATCCACGAGAAGAAGATCTCCGCCCTGAACGAGATCCTGCCCCTCCTGGAGAAGGTGGCGACCTCCGGCAAGCCCCTGCTCCTTATCGCGGAGGATGTGGAGGGCGAGGCCCTGGCCGCGCTGGTGGTCAACAAACTGCGCGGGATACTCAAGGTCTGCGCCGTCAAGGCCCCGGGCTTCGGCGACCGGCGCAAGGCCATGCTCGGCGACATTGCCGTCCTCACCGGCGGCAAGATGATCTCCGAGGACCTCGGCGTCAAGATCGAGAACGTCACCCTCGACGACCTGGGCAAGGCCAAACGCGTAGCGGTGGATAAGGATGACACGACCATCATCCAGGGCGCCGGCAAGAAGGCCGACATCGAGGGACGCATCGCCCAGATCAAGACCCAGATCGAGGCGACCACCTCGGACTACGACCGCGAGAAGCTCCAGGAGCGCCTGGCGAAGCTGTGCGGCGGCGTCGCCATTATCAACGTAGGTGCGGCCACCGAGACGGCCATGAAAGAGAAGAAGGCCCGCGTGGACGACGCGCTCAACGCGACCCGCGCCGCTGCCGAAGAGGGCATCGTCCCCGGCGGCGGGGTGGCCCTCCTTCGCTGCGAGAAGAAGCTGGATGCCGTCCACAGGAAGGCTGAGGGCGATGAAAAATTCGGCGTGGATGTCATCCGCCGATGCCTCGAAACCCCGATGCGGACGATCGCCAACAACGCCGGCAGCGACGGCGCAGTGATCGTGGCCGAGGTGCGAGAGAAAGAGAAGAACATCGGCTTTGATGCGACTACGCGGGACTTCGTGGACATGTTCAAGGCCGGCATCCTCGATCCGACCAAAGTTACCCGAACGGCGCTCCAGAACGCGGCCAGCATCGCAAGCCTGATGCTTACCTGCGAGACCCTCGTCACCGAATACAAAGAGCCCGAGGAGGGAGAGGAAGCGAAAGAGATCGAGGGCGCCGTTCGCTGAATCGGAACGCGCATTAGCTATGATCCAGGAGCGAAAAGGCCGCGCAAGCGGTCTTTTCGCTTTTTGGAGGCCCGATACGGGGGAACCGAAGGTTGGTCCCTATGAATCGAGATGAATGTTACAGGGTGCTGGGGGTGTCGCGGAAGGCTTCACACTCCGAGATCAAACATGCCTTCCGGATGCTTGCGATGCAGTACAGCCCCGACCGACATCCGGGGGAAGAGGAAATAATTGCAAAGTACCGCCGGCTCGTCGAGGCCTACCGCACCCTAAGCGATCCGACCGAAATACACCGACGGGAGCAGGAGACCGCTGAAGAAAAGCCCAAAGTGCGAGGTTTCAAGAGCTTCAACGACATGTTCACGGCCTACCGCGAGGCCGACGACGTCCGGTGCGAGGTTCAACTGAAGCCGAGAGAGGCCCGGAATGGCTGCGTCCGATTGGTCCGGATCCACCGATTCCAGGTCTGCGCCGATTGCCGGGGGCGGGGCGGCGAATCTCCTTGCAGGCGGTGCGGCGGGGCTGGTAAGATGGAAGAAGAGGTTAATGCCAAGATTCAGATCCCGGCGGGCATCAAGGATGGCGCCCTGCTGCGCCTTGCCGGGGAGGGCGATCTCGAAGAGGAAGGCGGACGGCGGGCGGACGTCTACTGCCGAGTGAAGGTGGAGGGATAGAGGGGTGGAAGGCTGGAAGACTGGGAAAGAGGAACCTTAGTTCTTACCCTCCATTTTTCCAGCCTTCCATTCTTCCATCCTTCCAATTCTTCTTTTATAATTGACCATGGCCAAAGCGGACTACTATAGCATCCTCGGTGTCGAGCACAATGCGTCGCAAGACGACATAAAGAAGGCCTACCGCAAGATGGCCATGAAGCACCACCCGGACCGCAACCCCGGGGACAAGGAGGCCGAGCGGCGGTTCAAAGACGCGGCGGAGGCCTATGAGGTTCTGGGCGATCCGGAAAAGCGCCACATCTACGACCGCTACGGCCACGACGGGCTAAAAGGGGTGGGCGTCCGCGGCTTCTCGAGTTTCGAGGACATCTTCTCTGCCTTCGGCGATATCTTCGGCGGAGGTATCTTTGATGCATTCTTCGGGGGCGGCCGGGGGGCGGGCCTGCGGCGAGGGGCGAACCTCCGATGCGAGGTTGCGCTCAACCTGGAGGAAGTAGCAAGAGTCGCCGAGAAGACGATCCAACTCCGGCGCCACGAGGTCTGCAAGAAGTGCCACGGCAGCGGTGCCGAGCCAGGGTCCAAGAAAACGACGTGCTCCCTGTGCCACGGACGGGGGGAGATCCAGCAGGCTCAGGGGTTCTTCGTCGTCCGACGCACGTGCCCCCAGTGCCGAGGGCAGGGGGAGCGGGTGGAGCACCCCTGCGCGGAATGCAAGGGCGACGGCCGGATGGTCGGGCAGACGGAGATCACGATCAAGATTCCCGCTGGCATCCAGGACGGCACGCGCCTGCGCATCGGCGGGGAAGGCGACCTCGGCGACAACGGCGCGCCACGAGGCGATCTGTTCTGTGATGTGTTTGTGAAGGAACATCCCTTCTTCCAGCGTCGCGGGAATGATATCATCTGCGAACTTCCGGTCAGCTTCGTCGAAGCGGCGCTCGGGACGGAGATCGGGGTGCCTACGCTGACGGCAAAAGAGAAGATCACGATCAAGCCCGGCACGCAGAGCCACGACCTGATCCAACTGCGCGGCAAGGGGCTGCCCGATATTCACGGCCGCGGCGTGGGGGACGAGGTGATCCAGGTAGTCGTCGAAATACCGAAGAAGCTGACGAAACGGCAGGAGGAACTCCTTCGCGAGTTCGCCGAGACCGAGAACAAGCATGTGATGCCAAAAAAGTCGGGGTTTCTCGAAAAACTCAAGCACTATTTTGAGGGAGATTGATTCCAGTGATGCCTGACGAGCGAAAAGACATCATTGATGAAAATGAGGCGGCAAACGCCCCTGACGAAGATGAAAGCTGCGAGGAGACAGACGGAGAAACCGTCGCGCAACCTGTCGAGATTTCCCCCAAACATATCGCTGACCTTCAGAAGAAGGCCGAGGAGCGGGACGATTTCCTCGACAAACTCCAGCGCACCCGCGCCGACTACCTGAACTACCAGAAGCGCGTCAAGAAGGACCGGGACCAGGCGGCGGAGTTTGCGGTCCAGGATTTCCTGGCGCAACTCATCCCCCTCATTAACGATCTGGAGCGCGCCGTCCAATCGGGAGAAGAGAATCACAACATGGACGCCTTCTTCGAGGGTGTGAAGCTCTTGCGGACCCGGCTCTATAAGGTGTTGGAGGACAACGGCATCAAACCGATCGAATGTGTCGGTCGGCCGTTTGATCCGGCCTACCACGAGGCCATAACACATCAGGAGACGAGCGAGCATCCCAGTAATACGGTTATCGCGGAGCTCCAGCGAGGCTTCACGATGAACGGGCGGACCGTCGTTCCCGCCCGGGTGATAGTGGCCAAGGCCCCGGCGCCCCCCTCCGCGGCGAAGCCAGCGGAGGAAAAGGCGCAAGAACCGTCCCCGAAAAAAGACGACCAACAGAGCGAGAAATAGCGGAAAGGAGACGATCCGTGCCGACTTATGAATATGAGTGTGAGGCCTGCGGGCACACTATGGAGGTATTCCAGTCCATCATCGAGAAACCCCTTCGCAAGTGCCCCAAGTGCGACCGGAAGAAACTCCGCCGCCTGATCGGCGCGGGGGCAGGGATCATCTTCAAAGGCAGCGGCTTCTACGAGACGGACTACCGGAGACAGGATTACAAGAGCAAGGCGAAGCAGGAGAAAACCGAAAGCGCCGCGAATAAATCCGAGTCCAAGTCCGAGCCAAAATCCGAATCCAAATCGGACTCCACGAAAAGCGCCAGCAATGCCAAAGATTGATTGCCCCCATTGCGGCAAGCCGCTGGAGTATCAATCCATCAAGGACCACCCGCATTTCCCATTCTGCTCCAAGCGATGCAGGCTTGTGGACCTTGGCATGTGGATCGAGGGGGAACACAAGATCACCGAAGACCTTTCCGAGCGACACGGCTGCAAGGAGGCCGACAGAGAAGGCAAATCGAAGGCGTGAGCCGCATCGCTCTCGTTGACTTCTTCCTTGACGAAGCCCCGCTCGGACTGATAGCATACCCGAAGATGGAGTGAGCGACTCCCTTCACGCGCCGCATCTGCGTAAGGAGATGGATCATGAAAGACGGCATGTCCCGGCGGCGGTTTCTCGCCTCTACCGCCGTAGTCGCGGGCGGGCTGTACGGCGTGTCCCGCCTGGGGTCCGGCAAGAAACATCGTAAGATCCGTCAAAGGCGCGCCGACAACCAACTCGAAAAGGGTCTGGCCGTCGTTCATGGCGACGACCCGCGGGCAATGGCCCACAAGGCCATCGAGGCCCTCGGCGGCATGGACAAACTGGTTCGCAAGGGCGATGTCGTCGTCGTCAAGCCCAACATGACGTGGGCCGACCGCGGCCCGGAGTACGCAACGAATACGAATCCCGAGGTCGTCGCCGCCGTCGTTGAGATGTGCCTCGCCGCCGGCGCGGCCAAGGTCAAGGTCTTCGACCATACCATCTCGCCGAATCCCCGCCCAGCCTATGAGGGCAGCGGCATCCAGGCCGCGGCCGAGAAGGCCGGGGCGGACGTGGTGTATGTGAACCCCGACCGATTCTGCATGATTCAGATCCCCGACGGCAAGCGCCTGAATGAGTGGGCCTTTTATGAGGACTGCATCTACGAAGACCGATGCGACGTGCTCATCAACGTGCCCGCTACGAAGCATCACGGGACGTCCCGACTGTCCATGGGTCTCAAGAATGCCTTCGGGATGGTGGGCCTCGAACGCGGCAACCTGCACCAGGGCATCCATGAGAACATCGCCGACCTGCACCGAGTGGTGCGCGTGGACCTGACCATTTTGGACGCCTTCCGCATCCTGCTGCGCAATGGTCCGTACGGCGGGCGGCTCCAGGACGTGAGCAACTCGCCGAAGGACGCCCGGCGGGTTGTGGCGAGCGTGGACCCCGTTGCTGTAGATGCCTACGGATCAACGCTTTACGGATTTCAGCCCAGCGACATCGGATTCGTCAAAGAATCCCACGAGGCCGGTCATGGGGAGATGGACTTCAAGAAAAATGGGGTCGAGGAGTTTACCGTATGACCTGTCGCTTAGATATTCCCTGCTCTCCGGGATCAATTGAGGAATAAATGGCCGAAGATAAAAACACGAAACACAATGACAAAGGCAAGAGGGAAAGGCGAAGCCCCTCCCCCGCGCGTGTGGCGCGCCGGGTCATTCAGGCGATCACATTCATCACCTTCCTGGCCCTGCTCATCTACGCCAGCCCCCTGGTTGACAAGAAGGTTGCGGCGGATTGGTTCCCCCGCATGAGTCCCCTCGCCGCGCTGACGACGATGATGGGCAGCGACTCGCTCATCCTGAAATACTGGCCGGCGGCGGTCGTGCTGGCGCTTACCATCCTCCTCAGCCGGTTCTTCTGCGGATGGGTCTGTCCCCTCGGTACGACCATTGACATCACCGACCGTATCTTCAGGAAGAAACGCGAGGCCCGAGAGCAGCGTCTCAAGGACGAAAAGAAAATGCACTGGCTCTATGACGGTCGGGCCTTCAAGTGCTACCTCCTCGTCTTCCTGATCCTTGGCGCCGTCTTCGGCATCCAGATGTCCGGCTGGTTCGACCCACTCAGCATCGCCCCGAGAGTCTATTCCACCGTCATCCATCCATATCTCATGGTCTTCTTCGAATCGCTCTTCAAATTCCTCGGACGTGTGCCCGTGATCGGCGAACCGGCCGACAAGGCGCACGCCCTGACGAACAGTTTGTTTTATAGCCTTCAGATTCGCGTCTTTGCAACGCATCTCGTCATCTTCGGAACGTTTCTGCTGATCGTCTTGCCGGGATTGGTCTATCGGCGCTACTGGTGCCGCAACCTGTGCCCGGTCGGCGGCCTCCTGGGACTGTGCTCCGAATGGACGTTGGTCAAGCGGTCCGTCTCCGATGCTTGTATTCATTGTCGCCGGTGCGAGCGCGTCTGCCGCACGGGGGCTATCCCCCCGCCGGGCGATGACAAGTCGGAAGCCGGCACGAAGACCATCGCCGACGAGTGCATCCTCTGCATGGACTGCCAGCGCATCTGCCCGACCGACGCGATCCGCTTCATGCGATCCCGCCCGGCGGAGCAGAAGGTCCAGCCCGACCTCACGAAGCGAGGCCTCCTCGCGGCCGGTGTGATGAGCGTCGCCGCGATCCCTGTCATGAAGTCCAACTTCCCAAAGGCCGTCGGCAAGGGACGGCTGACCGTCATCCGACCGCCCGGCGCCCTGCCGGAGGAGGACTTTCTCCTCAAGTGCGTCCGATGCGGCGAGTGCATGCGCATCTGCCCTAACAACGCGATCCACCCGACGCTCCTGGAGGCCGGGTTGGAGGGCCTGTGGACGCCGAAGCTGATCCCGCGGATCGGGCACTGCATCTATGAGTGCACCCGGTGCGGCGACATCTGCCCATCCGGCGCACTGGAGCCGCTGACGAAGGAGCAGAAGCACGAGCGGGCCATCGGCTTGGCGCGATTCAACCACAACCGATGCATCCCCTGGCTGGCCTACTATCGCCTGGACGACATCAAGGAAACCAGGCAGGACCTGAACTGCGGGACGTGCGAGGAGGTTTGCCCCGTCCCCACGAAGGCCATTCGCTACGACCATATCAAGATCAGCGACGACATGGAGCTTCGGCTCCCATACGTGAAGGAGGAACTCTGCGTCGGTTGTGGCTACTGCGAGAACGTCTGCCCAGTACGGGGGGAGGCGGCGGTGTGGGTGGAGGGACGCCAGGAGAAGATCACCGTCGCCAGCGACGAGGCGGGGGCGGGGGACGTGGACTTCTTCCCGCCTGAAGTGGGCGACTGGAAACGCGCGGGGGACCCGACGGTCTATGCCGGTCGCGCGGGTCTCGTGAAGTACATCAACGGCGGCGCCGAGCCGTACCTGACCTACAGTTTTAAGCGGGCTGTGGTGGCCCGATATACGCGGACCGATCCCGCCGGCGAGATCGAGGTCAGCGCGTGGGAGTTCGGCAACGGCGCCGACGCCTTCGGCGCGATGCTGAAGGACATCCTGCCGGAGGGGATCGCGCCCGTCGAGATCGGCGATGAGTCAATCCTCCTCGACAACTACTTGTATGGGCGAAAGGGCGCATACCATATTCGCGCCAAGCCGGCGAAGGGGAAGGCGGCGGTGGAAGACGTGACCGCCATCGTGAAGGCTGTTGACAAGCAACTGAAGGTGGACCCCGCTCCGAGGCCGGAGGTCGTGGCCCTTCTACCCGAAAAGGACCTCATCGAGTACAGTCAGAAATTCTTCCGTCACCACATGATCCTTGACAGCATCTCCCCAACCGACAATCCGATCAACACGAACGTTTTCCAACTCCACGAGCAGACGAACTGCGCGATTGCCGACTACAAGCCGAAGGATGTGGAATTTCCTTTCAAGTTGCTCATCAACCAGTATTCTGATGTGGCCCAGGCGAAGAAGGCGTTCGAGGAGTTCAGGAAGCTCCGCTTGAGCTGGAAGGAGGCCGTCGAGCAATCGGGGAACATACTGATCTTCAAAGACGCATCGAGCAATTTCTCTACACTCGCGGTCAAGGGCTGTTACCTGGTCGCGGCCTTCCGGTCGCCCCAGCGCCAGGTCGCCGTGGACCTGACGGCGGCTGCGCTGAAGAAGATCGGAGAAGCGAAGTAACATGAGCGCGCGGCTCTGCGGCAGTCCATCGGCGATCGGCGAGGCATGGGGCGCCGTTAACGCGGTGAAGATCCGCGAGCACATCGGGGCGTTTCTCGAAGAATGGCGCGGAAAGGGCTTAACCGAGGACGATCTGTTGCAGCGGGCCAAGCGGGGCAACCAGATCATCGAGCGCATGGCTCCGCACTGGCGGGAGGAATCCGACGCTATCGCAAGGAGGGCGGAAATCAACCCCGACCTCTACAATGCCTATCTGATCGGGAAATATCGGAACATCCTGTCCCGGGAGTGCACCTCCTTTGCCGCCGTCGGCGAGGCGACGGGGGACGGTCGCCCCCTCTTCCACAAGAACCGCGACAACGTGGATCGGTGGCAGGCGGGATATGTCAAGAAGACCAAGGTTCCCCGCGAGGACATCTATGGGTTCGTCGCTGTAGGTGATGTGAGCGACACGGGGGTTATGATGATGGTAAATGAGAAGGGCCTCGCCGGCTCAGCGGACACGGGGACTGCGGACCCCCGGTGGTTCGGAGAGGGGCTAATGAATCCCTATGGGCTGCGATACATCGCCGAAAAGGCCGAAACCTGCGAGCAGGCCCTGAGCACAATCATCTGGATGACGGAGGACCGCCTTTACGCGGGAGGCGCCCTACAGACCAACTGGCTCTTCGTGGACGCCTCCGGCACGGCGCTGCGCGTGGTCAACGCGAACGAAGAAATCGTGGATTACCAGTTCGTCCACTCCGGCGTCTTGCTTAATTACGAACGCGAGGGACTCCGCTCCCTGCTCGACGGCAACGTCGGCAGGATTGATGGCCGCTTGATGCGCCGCGCCTCCCGGCTCCCCTCCGTCTCCCTCGACAGCACGATCTGTGCGATGACCGCCGAGATCGAGCCGGATCGCCCCGCGGAAATGACCTGCGCGTGGATCGCCCTCGGCAACCCGTCGGAATGTCCCTATGTGCCAATGCTCATGGCGGCGGACGAAACCCCGCAAGAAATGCTCGACGGCATGCTCTACCACCTGAGTCGCAGTTGGCAGATCTTCGGATTCCACATCCAGCAGTCCGAACTCATGGCCGCCGCCGACTTGGACCGGTTGAGGACCGTCCGTCGCAACCTGGCCGCCCACGCGAATGAATGTGTTCTACAGAACGCTGCGCGCGTCCGCCGCCTCTTTCATGGCGTGCCGGCGGATAGAAGGTCCCCCTGATCTGCTGAATGTTACGGGAAGATTTTCAGCAATAGCTGGTAGTCCGTCTCATTGACGTCGAGAAACTTGATTCCATCCTCAAAGGTGCCGTCCCTCAGCTCGCGGCAGTGAATGATCTCGCCAAGGGTGTGAATCGTTCGCTCGCCTCGGATGTGAATATCGAGCATCAGCAACTCGCCCACTTCATGCGGCTCGGAGGTCTTGAGGGCTACCCCATGTGTGGCGACATTGAGGCTGATGGCCATGCGCTGCTTCCCCACCGTCTCCTTGTTGTGGTTGACAAGCGTGTAGCCGATGGCATAAACCGACTCCTGCCGTTCGATCTTCCGGGGGCCGGGCTCTGCTTTGCTCTTGCGGCCGGGCGAGCCGGGATCGCTCAGCCTGTCCAGGACCTCCTCTGCGGAGTTCAGGAAGTCCGGTCTGGGGGGGCGGTTTTCGTTCTTATCCATTTCCCGCCACCTCGTGCAGCAGTCTCACACAGGCATCCCGCACAATATCCCCTGCCTCCGGCCCTACCTTGCTCGACCGGGCATCGAGCACCTCGTATCCCCCCTCTTCGAACGCAGCCCGCGTTGGGATGTACCCCACGTAGTCGTTTGCCAGTTCCACCACATAAGTCCGCTCGAAAGGAGATTGCTCCTTGATCTCCCGGCCGATCTCGACGAACAGCTCTCCCGGCGTCGCGACAAAGGCCGTGTCGTTGATCGCCAGGACCTGCACGGAGGTAGCGACCGACGTCTCGCCCGCCTCGTGGAGGATGCGCCACTCCTCCGTGAATACATCCTCCCCCTCCGGCCAGTCGCGCCGGATGGCCTCGATGCGACACCGCGAGAAATCGCGGAGGGGCAACGTCACGTTCTCTTTCCGCGCGCGAAGATCGGCCTTTGCGGATGTCTTAATCTTCGGAACCACCCGAAGAATCTCATCCGCCAGGGCCCGGGCAATCCCGTCGGGCTTTCCCAGAGGATTGATGTTGCCGCATGCGCCGGGGGTGTACAAGACCGTTCCGCCGATCTCCCCCTCCACGAGCTGCGCCACGCGGGGTGGATACGATCCGTCAATCAAGGCGCGGTTGTTATGACAATTCGCATGGAGCGTGTAATTGTAAATGATCGTCGTCGCGTTGCCATCCATATCCCGCGTCAGGAGAACGCCAAGCTCCGGATCAATCTCCCCCACCGGCCCGACCACCTGGTCCGGGTCGAGCTTCATCCAGGTGTTCCGCACATGGCCCGCCTTGAGCCTGACGCGCCGATAGTGACCGGACGTTCCCTCGCTGCCGGAGGCGGATCCGATCTGCGCCGGCGCGAGACGCTGATGGGCGATTGTAGCCGAGTCGGCAATATAGCGCGGCAGGATGGCGAGGTAGTCCTTGTCCCGATCCGCCTCCGCCCCGAAGACGGGACTCGTGTAGGGGCCGGCGTGGGTATGGGAAGCGGCGACCATGACATGCTCCGGCGGGATGCCCGTTCGCTCCCGGATGATCTGCGTCACGACCTCGACATAGTCCCTGCCGAGAACGCAGAGATCAACGGAAATGAAGCAGATGGCGGTTTCGCCGCTGTCAAGGACAACCGACTTGGCGTACAGCTTCGTGTCAATGCCGGTGGACTTCCTCGCCCGAAGTCCGCCCGCCAGGCTCACGCCGATGTGCGGCGTAATGTCAATCACGCCCGCGCCTGCCTTGAGTTCGCCTGCCATGTTATGTCCTACAGAAACAGCCGCAGATGCCTGATCGCCTGCTTGTAGTTGCTCTGGTTCACATACTCGATGACGAGGGGGATGTGAGGGCAGTACTGGCGGCACAGCGCGACGAAACGCGCGTAGTCCAGGTCGCCCTGCCCCGCCGCCACACCCTGCGTGACATGCAGCTTACGGTCCTTGGCGTGAAGCGCCTTGACGTACGGGGCCAGGGCGCTGAACATCTCGTCGAGGGAGTTGTGCGGGAGGAGGTTTGCCGGGTCAAGCTGCACCCGGACGCGCGGGTGGTTGATCTCTTCGATGAAATCACGCACGCCTTTGGCTGTGGCGAGGAGGTCGTGGAAGAACGGCTCGAAGACGATGGCGACATCGTACTTCTCCGCCTGCTCGATCAACTTCTTTGTCGAGTCAATTAGCCGGGGATAGGCGTCATCCGCCAGGCTCGCGTCCAGGTTTTTCTTGCCGTCCTTTATAACGGCGCCGCATTCGGTGGCCAGCATGCCGATGCCCATGTCCCTCGCCACACGCATCATCTCGGTGAAGTAATCAATGTTCTTCTGTCTCTCGGCGTCGTCCGGATCAATCAAGTTCGTGTACACGCCAATGGAGGGGACGTCAATACCCTTGTCGCGGTATGCCTTGGCGATGCGTTTGCACTCGGCCGTCGTCAGGCCGGTGACGTCGGCCCGCCTGTTATACGCAAAAAACTTCGAGTCCTTCTGCGCAAGGAAGAGCTGAACGCAGTCCAGTTTCTCCGCGGCAGCCACTGCCGCCATTTCCTCATTGGTCAAGTCGCCGAACCCGAGCGTGGCCAAGCCGATCTTCATCTTGATTCCTTTCTCAAACACTTTTGTTCCGAACCAGCCATCCCACCCAAAATCGAAGCTTTATTGTAGCAAAAAAGTTGTGCAATTCTACCTTAAAGCGAGATATTCTTTTCGCATCTGTCTTGACAAGGGGATTTTCTCTGGTAAGCTTATTAGATTCTAAGTCGAAGCAGGAGAATAAGATGGACGCGCTCGAAAAGCGCCGAAGCATACGCAAGTATAAGCCGAACGTCCCGACCGACGACGAGATTCGCTTGGTGGTCCACGCTGCGACGCTGGCGCCCTCGGCCTGCAACCTACAGGTGGCTGAGTTCGTTTATGTCAGCGATCCGCAGGTCATGGCTCAGATCGCCAAGGCCGCCACCGGCAAGGTGACCTGGGCGCCGGCCTGCATCGTCGGCATCTACGACTCGCGGTTCGTCCGCGAACGATGCGCTCACCTCCAAAGCCTGTCGGCGGCGGTGGAAAACATGCTCCTGAAGGCGACCGAGATGGGCCTGGGCACGTGCTGGATGGCGGGGTTTACGGGCGACGATAAGATTCGCCGAATCCTTTCCATCCCGCCGCACTTTGAGATCGCGTGCATCGTCCTGATCGGGTATCCCGATGAAGATCCGCCCCGGCCGTACAAGTCGCCCGTCGAGCAGATCCTCCACTTTAACAAATACGAAAGACGACGCCCCCACCTGAACCTGAGCATTGATCCGCGGCACTGGTCGCCGGAGGAGGTCGCCGAGTATCGCCGCCGGATCTTCTCGGTCTACAACAGGCGCGCCGAGCTGGGGATCCTGAGCGATTCACAACTCGACAGGCTGTGGCCGGCGATCGAGACCATCCTGACGCCGGTCATGCCGCGCGATGCCCATGTGTGCGAGGTGCATGCATGGGACCTGCGTCCGGTGCGGCGCATCGCCCAGACCTGGCCCGCGGGGATCGCGCAGGTTACGGTCGCCGATCCGATCCAGGAGAACCTGCGCATCGCAAAGGAGATGTATCCCGACTGTGAGACGGTAAGCATCGGTCCCGACTACACATTCGACATCAAGGACGAATCCGTGGACCTGGCCCTGTTGATCAACAGGCTCGAGTTCGACCCGGCGCCGGCGCTGCTCTTTGATAAACTCGTCCCGAAAATCAAGAAGGGCGGGAAGGTCCTCGTCGCCGCGCTCGGACGGGGATCATCGTTCCACCGTCTGGTTGCCCTCCGCTTTGCCCTGGTCCGGATTCGCGATGTCTATGAGCGCAGCCCCTTCTACAAGCTCGGCCCCTTCTCCTTTGTCCGCGAGAAGGAAATCACCGATCTTCTGACCCGTCACGGGTTGCGCCTGCGGGAGGTCCGCTCCTGCGACGTCGGCCTCTGGCAGGGCGAAGTCCAGACCCAGCGGCGCGGCCGTCTCTTCGGAATCTTGAAATTTCTGGTCGAGCTCGCCCCGGCCAAGAGCAAGGAATGCATTCTGATTCTCGCGGAGAAATCATGATAACGCGGGAACAGGTCCAGGGCTATGTCGAACGCCTCATCCATCTTGCCACAACGGAATATGTCGGCGCGAACGGCCTTGCCTACAACTCCTTCGACTCCCGCACCGGCAAGAAGGACACCACCAGCCTGGTGCGCGACCTGGGCGACTACGCCCAATACGTCGCCTGGGCCGGAAAGCTCCTGAGCCGTCCGGAGTGGATCGCCTGGTCCGTCGGGCAGGTCGCCCTCGCGCGCAAATTTGGCGCAAACTGGCGCGGCATGATTGACTCCTTCATCAATACGGACCGCGATGCTCCGCGCAAGCTCCGACCCTGGCATCCGATCTTCCCCGCCTGGCACGACGATCTGCTCCTCGGCCTGGTTGAGATCTTCCGAATTACGAAAGATGATAGCATCCGCGAAACGATCCTCGCCATGATTGACGGGCTGCGGGAGACGGCGCTTCGTCCCGACGGCTGCCTGGTCGCCGCCGTGATACCTTTCGCAAAAATGAAAACTCGCGTGTCCGACCCGCGCTACTGCGGCCTCATCGCGGAGGAGTTCGTCGGCATCGCCGAGCTCATGGACCGTGACGATCTGCTCGACGACGCCGGACGGATGATTGACTACTGGATCGCTGCTCCATTCTTCCAGGAGTTCGGTCTAATCCCGGACAATGACCACATCACGCCGACGGGTGTCCGGTATCCGATCGAGGCTCTATGCCTTCTGGAGTCCGCACCCGGGGCCACTTTGCCGGCGGCCGTGCTCGGCGCCATGCCGCGGCCCTTGCGTTGGCTCGGAAACCATGCCCTTCTTATCCCCCTTAAGTATCTTAAGCGCGGGCGGTGGAAACGCCTCGTCGCGCCGACATCCACGATCATGAAATCGAACACCCTCTTTATGTTCGGTCTGCTGGAGCTGATGCGGAAGCGCCCCTCGGACTCGCTGCGCGAGGCGTTCCTCAAATGGTTCAACAACGTCCAAGAGAGGCTGACCTGTCCCGACGGCGGCTACTACAGCCGATTCAACGCCTTCACCGGCACGGAGGGCGAGACGGTCTGTCTGGGGCAGAATTTCGCAATCACGGAAGTTTTCATTGATGGCCATGTAGTCCTAAAGGAACCACGCCTCCTTGACGCAGCTGTGAGGTCCGCCGACTTCTGGCTTACGCAGCAATTCCCAGAGACGGGCCTACTCCGCGAACTCCCCCTCACCGGCTGGAACGGCGCGGTGCTCGACTCGAATACCGACATGGCCGTGAATTATCTCAAACTTGCCGAAATCACCGGGGAGGAAAAGTACCGCAACGCCGCATTCGCTATTGCAAACGGCATCAATACCCATCTCTGGACCGACAAGGGCCTCTACACCCAATGCGACGGCGCGACCGGCGGCCGGACGCAATCCGAGACCGACTACACCATCAAAATCAAGTGGAACCTCCTCCACCTGAAGCTCCTGCTCCTGATCTGCGAAACCATGGCTGGCCATAAGATATTGGGGGATAATGCATTATGGAAGCTCGCACGGGACCGGTAAGTCTTCAAACCGCCTTCTCTCCTCCAGTGGCTGTGCATAAAAAACACTTGACATATCTGATTTAAATGGCATAATATATATGCATAAAAATAAGATAATATGCATATGGATGTTTCTGTGAGGACCACATTGGATATCCCGGAAGCACTTGTGGACGAGGCCATGAAGCTCTCGCACCAGAGGACGAAGACCGCCGTCATCATCACGGCCTTAGAGGAATTCGTGCGCAGAAGCAAGATTCGTGGATTGAAGAAGTTCAGAGGCCGGCTCAATCTGGATATTGACCTGTCTGCGCTCCGGAACCGTAAATGAGCGTTCTTGTTGACACTTCAGTCTGGGTTGAGTACTTCCGCGGCGACAAGGGTGAAGACGACGTTGATTTTTTGATTGACGAGAACCTCGTCGTGATCAACGATTTGATTCTGACCGAACTTATTCCTCCTCTTCACCTGCGTAATCAGAAACACCTCATGGGCCTGCTGAAGGAGATCAAGAGGTATCCTGTTGCCCCGGACTGGGACGGCATTGTTCAAATGCAGATCACGTGCCTGCGGAAAGGCATCAACAAGGTAGGCATTCCAGATCTCCTCGTCGCTCAGAACGCCATCCAGAATCAGCTGCACCTCTTCACCTACAACAAACACTTCGCCCTGATGAGCAAATGCATGCCGCTGTCTTTGTACTGACTTCCCGTGATTTCTGACGTCGCCTGTCTCTCTTGTGCCCATCGCGAGCGACAGACGCGCCTCCACCGCTACATCGTCTCAGCCGTCCACCGTCACGCCTACCGACTCAGCGGCCTCTTTGATCTGTCGCCACGTCTCGTCGTCAATCTCGGTGCCGCGGGCGCGGCGCTTGTCGAGTTCGCGGAACTCCGGCTCGCCGGGGAGGAGAACCTCGGTAAAGCCGGGAATGAGCGGAGATGCCTTGACGTAGGCCACAAGGTCCGCGATTTCCTTGTCGAACTCATCGGGCGTGGTGAAGTTCTCGATCTTGATGGCGATGGCGACCATCGCGTTGCCGATGGGCTGGTTGCCCTCGCGGCTGCACCCCGCCCCGCTGAGCGCGCCGCAGAGGATGTCTATGACGAGGCTGAGGCCGTAGCCCTTGTGCGCGACGATGCCCCCCATGGGCAGGATCGCGCCGGGCGGGTTCGCATAGAAATCGTTGGGATCGGTGCTGGGGCGTCCCGCGTGATCCACGATCCACCCCTCCGGGATGCGCAGCCCCTTGTTGCGCATGACGCGCAGCTTCCCCTCGGCCACGACGCTCGACGTGATATCGAGCAGGATGGGGTGCGCAGCCCGACGCGGGATCGCTACGGAGATAGGGTTCGGCGACAGGCGCTTCGCCCGGCCGCCGTACACGGCCATGACCTGCCCGCCGCCGTGGTTGTTCACCATAGCAATACCGATCATGCCGGCGTCGGAGGCGATGACGGGATACTCGCCGAGCCGACCGACGTGGTTGCAGTTGCGCGTGGTCACGCAACTGATGCTCGTCGCCTCGGCCTTCTCCACGGCCAGCATCATCGCCCGCTTGGCGGCGACGGGACCGAACCCCCAGCCGCAGTCCAGGACCGCCGTCGCGGGGGTCTCGCGGGCAATGCGAATCTCCGCACCGGGCTTGATCTTCCCCGCGCGCAACTCCTTCACGTACTGGGAGATGCGGATGACGCCGTGCGAGTCGTGGCCGACAAGATTGGAGTTTACCAGGACATCGGCCACGGTATCGGCCTCGTCCTTCGGGCAACTCGCGGCCTGGAAAATGCACGAGGCGATTCCCCTCAGTTTCTGTTCCGGGAATATGGGCATGATGGACCCCTGGGACTATTTCAACTTCTGCTTCAACACCTTGCCGGTTGGATTGCGCGGGAGTTCGTCCATGAACTGGATGATCTGGGGCATCTCGTAGCTGGCCAGCTTCGCGCTGCAGTGGCGCTTGATGTCCAGCTCCGTCGCCTTCGAGCCGGGCTTGAGGACGACAGCGGCCTTGACCACCTCGCCCAGGTAGGCGCGGACGCCCGTCGCCGGGACGCCGACCACGGCCACCTCGAGGACGTCTGGATGGGAGAGGACGACGTTCTCGACCTCGTTCACATACACGTTCTCGCCGCCGACGATGATCATCTCCTTTTTCCGGCCCTTCAGATAGACGTAGCCCTGTCCGTCCACCAGCGCGTAATCGCCGGTGCGGAACCATTTGCCGTCAATCATCGCCTCGCCGAGGAGGCCGGGCCGCTTCCAGTAGTCGTCAATGACATTCTCTTTTGCGAAGCAGAGCTCCCCGATCGTCCCCGGCGGGACGGGCCTGCCGTCGTCGTCCACGATGAGTTGTCGCACCTGAGGGAGGACCTTGCCGATGGAGTCGGCCCGCTCCAGCGCATCCTGGCTCGGCAGGACGTGCGTCATGGAGATCGTCTCCGTCAGGCCGAAAAAATTGTGGAGAGCGATCTTAGGAAATTTTTCGCGAAGGCGGACAATCGTCTGCGGCGGCATGGGCGACCCGGCGTAGGCAATCAGCCGCAGGCTGCTCAGGTCGTGCTTCTCCAGCTTCTTCATGGTGGTGAGGAAGTAGAACAGCGTCGGGACACCGATGAACGTGGTGATGCGATGCTTTTCAATCAGGCCCACAAGCTCTTTGATGTCCGGCTTCGGGGCGATGACGACGGTGCTGCCCTGGTAGGCGTTGCTCGGCAACATGCTGTAGAGGGCGGTGGCGTGGAACATGGGGACCACGAGCATGTGGACGTCCTCGTGGCGGAAGCTGTGCGTCATGATGGCGTTCTTGAGGTTGAAGAGCACGTTGCCGTGCTTCATGATTGCGCCCTTGGGTCGGCCCGTTGTGCCGGAGGTGTGCATGATGATGGCCATGTCGCCCTCGGCAATGGGCGGCGTGTCGCCAGGCCTGCCCTCGGCGATGAGGTCGTCGAAGGGCACAGTTTCCTCCGCGGAGGATTCGACGGCGATCACCGTCTTTATGTTGGGCGCCTGGCCCAGGGCCTCCTCCACCGGCTCCCAGACGTCGCCGTGTGCGAAGAGGACCTCCCCTTTGGTGGTTGTCAGGACATAGGCGATGTCGTCGGGGCTGAGGCGGGTGTTGACGGGGACGATCACCGCGCCGAGCTTCATAATCGCCCAGTAGGCGATGACGTATTCGATGCAGTTCGGCAGCGCCGTGCAGACGCGGTCGCCTTTCTTCACCCCGAAGCGGCGCTGCAGATGGCCGCTGAGAGCGGAGGCCATGCGGTCAATTTCCGCGAAGGTGTATGTCTCATCCTGGTAGATGAAGGCCGTCTTGTTCGGGAACTTCTCCAGATTTTCGTTCCACACGTCAATGAGACTATGCTGCGGGGTCCCGCTCATGGTCGTCTCCTCTGCAAACATGCCAACGGCATTCTATCCAGAGATAGGACGATGTCAAGAGTAAACACAGTTCGACATTTCCTACGGCACAGAGACAAACCGGATGTCCGAGATGGTGTAAACGATCCGTTCCCCCGTCCGACCGTGATACCCGCCCCAGCCGATGGAGATGGACTGAATCTTGTCAAGATCAAGGCGGCCGTTCGGATCGGGCGCGCGCCCCAGGGGGTGGAAGGCGTCAAACCAAACCGTTGACGTCTGCCAGCCCGACGCGCTTAGGCCCCGGCCGGTGCGCGCGAGGTAGTTCGCGCCGTCGGCGTCAACCATCGAGACGAGCAACTCCGCGCCGCAGTCCTGCTGGCCCTCCGGCGCGAACGATCGGAAGGACAGCCCGGCGAATCGGGACAGATCAATGGGCAGATCGAACGCCGCCCGCGGGAAGGACCAGCAGTCCCTCTCGCCTTCCTTGATCGTGGATTCGGCGCGTAAGCCTGCGGGCGGCTCGTTGACCACCGAGGCCGCGACATGCGCCGGGACGCCGGGCGCAAAGGCGGGCAACGGTTGGATCACGTCGCCAAGCGGCGTTTCCTGGATCGTGAGCGCCGTCTCAATGTCCACCGCTGCACGTCGCTTGGGTTGTCGGCAGTCGGCGTAGCACAGGAAGACGCCGCGATAGGGGCCGAGGGTCTGTGAATTCCCCGTCCATGGTGCGAGTTGGCCCGTCGAGGGGTCCCAAACCTCTGCCGGTCCTTCGCCGCAGGTCGAGACGGCCTCTGTGATCTGGTTTGGCGAGTCGTTGATGACGAAGTAGAGGTCCTTGCCCTCCAGCCGCCGATGGGTGTATCGGAGAGGGGACGCGGCGTCGTTCGTCGAGAAGTCCGGATCAATGATGCGATCCAGCAGCCTCGGAATCCACCGTGCATAGTCCATAGAGACAAAGACGCCAAGACCGCCGCTTGGGTGCGGGCAGCTCTTGATGGTCGCATCGGCGACTTCCCCGAAGATTTGCCTGGAGAGTCGGCTTGTCTCCTCACAAGGGAAAGCGCCGGTGGAATTCGTTGGAATCGCCCCGGCAGCGATCACCACGCCACCTGCGGCGTGGAACTCGGCGACCTTCCGCCAGACATCGAGCGGGACGACGTCCACGTGCGGCAGGACGAGGACGCGGAAGTTGAGCGCCCCCATGCGGAGGCGTCCGTCGGATACGGCGGCCTGCCGGAACGCCTCGTCGTCCACATAGGCGAAATCGCGCCGGGACTGGAAGAGGGTGTAGCTCAGGTCGCGGAACGTCTTGGCGATCTTTCGAGCGGTTGCGTCCTGCGTGACGCCGTGGCGGCTGGGGATGTAGTGCGCCCACACGCTCTCCATCGGGTAGTAGAGGGCGATGTCGCAGATTGTCTCCCCGCCGGTCAGCATTACGCCGCATCGCCCGACGTATTCATTGATCGCCCGCAGTTCCGAGACGGAGATATTTTGCCATCGGTAGTAGGACGTGATCGTGTTGATGCCCCCCACGTAGAGCCGGTTGCACGTCCCTCGAATCTCGTCGGGGCTAACGATGTATCGTTCCCGTTTGTCCTCCGGGCGGCGGTACTGCTGGGCGTGGTCCGAAGTCTCGCTCATGGTGATGGGGCGATTTTCCAATGCCGCAATGGATGCGATCATCTTGGCAATATGCCACTGCACCGAGGATGGGATCGAGGTAAGGCAGTCAATGGAAGGGGCGTCGAGCTTGCGCACGCAGGCAAAGAAATCGCCATAGTAGGCGCAATGATTCAGGACGTCCTCCTCCGCCAACAAGTGTCCGCCCGACGGCACGCCGTGCTGGCGGCACCAGTCCCGAATCGGTAGGAAGAAGTTTTCTGTTGTCAACTGGCCGACCGTGTCCCAGAAGTCGCAGCGAACCTTGCCCGTCTCCGGGCCGACGTCGGCTGCCAGCGCGGGCAGAAGCGGGATCAGGTCGTAGCCTTTGCGTCTCTGAAACTCCGCCGCAAACGTCGGCGACCAGGGGAGAGGCGCATACTCGCTTCCCGGTGGTAGAAACACGGACATGAGCGACGGTTCGTCGGTGAACGTCGCCTCGAACAGGTCGCGCAGTTCCGGCAGCCGCTTGGCATACTCCTGGTGCGTCAGTTCGATGAAGCGCAGCGTCGGCTCGCGCATTAGGAGGTTAATGTAGGGACGATTTGCATACAGATTGAGCGCCGCATGGGTTCGCTCGAGCATCGGCTGCCGGACGAAGGCGATGAGCCGCCACTGATCGTCCGGCGCTTCCCATTGAAGCGTGCGGTTGGCGACGCGGCCGGCGAGGTCAACGGCGGCCTTCAGGTCCAACGCCTTGTCGCGAACAGGGCACGCCTTTGCAAACACCACGGGGCCTTCAGGGAGCGTAACGTTCACCGGCCCCTTCTTGAGAGGAACATCCACCGCCAGCAGTCCTATCGCCTCCCACTCCGGGTGGCCTTCGAGGGTGATCCCGCCCGCCGCGCCGCTGGGGTAGCCCTGCTCGTCGTAGAGCCAGAGGGCCATGCCGAGGCCTTTCGCCATGCGAACGCCGTGGACGAACGACTGCCAGTTTTCCTCGCTGCGCAGGTAGTCCTTGAAATGGACATTGCACACGATCCCGCCGAAGCCCTGGCAGAGCAGGTTCACAAGGAGCGCTTCGTGCGAATCCTTTTTCGCGGGAAAGTTGTGGATGATCTTGAGGATGCGGCGGTCGTTGGGTGGGGATTCAAATCTCTCGCGAAGGTCCTTCGGTTTCATAGTTCGATTCTCCGCAACATGGTCAAGCGCGTCCTTGGGCAGCAGAACGACCGGTCCCCCGTGAATGCCGCCGGGGCCGCCGCCGTCGTAAACGCGCACGGCAAGCAGGTTCCTTCCTTCTCGCACAGACTGCGCAGGGATGGTGTACCGTCTCGGCAGCGTAGAGGGGTGGGGGGCGCCTTCGCCGGTCCGCCCGATCTCCTGGCCGTTGAGATACGTCTGGTCGCGATCGTCAACGCCGCCCATGAGCAGGACCAGGTCTTTCCCCTGCCAGTCCTTTGGGACCTCGATCCATCGTCTGTACCAGGCCACGCCGTTGTAGGCGTTGGGAACGCCTTTTTGCCTTAAGTCCTCGGAGATCTGCGGGCAGGGCATTCCAGGATAGCTCTGCGTAACACCCTGCGATTCCCACGTGGCGGGCACGTTGAGCTGCTGCCATGCGCGGTCGTCGAGTTCGGGGGTCGCCCAGCCCTCCTTTTCACCCACGGCCTGGGGGTCGGTCCTGAAGGCCCACGGGCCGGAGAGATCAACAAGCGAAAGCGATTGCGCCCCTGCGGTCCTCGCCATCAGCATACACCCAAGGATCGCACAGACTGCGATGAGCCGGGGTCGAATGTTAAGCAACTTCACATCTCCTTTTCCGAGCATCTATCGGACAACCATTGAGGGAGTGCACTATATCAAATGCACTGGCAAAAGACCACCCCCTACGCCAAAATAACCTAATCCTCTGAACTGCGGAACCGCCGGCTTCGCCTCGCGCTCCTTGACAATGCGCACGGCCTGTGTTATATTGTGTGATTCAATTCGTTTTCGCAGAGTCCGTACAAATTATGGAGTTTGTGCAGGCATGGCAAAGACCACAGAGCCCATCATCGGCATAGACCTCGGCACGACGAACTCCGTCGTGGCTATCATGGAAGGCGACCAGCCGACCGTGATCATCAACGCCGAGGGCAGCCGCCTGACGCCCTCCGTCGTCGCTTTCACCGACGCCGACCGCCTCGTCGGCCAGATGGCCAAGCGACAGGCCGTCACCAATCCGCGTAACACAGTCTTCTCCATCAAGCGCTTCATGGGCCGGCGACACAGGGAAGTCAAGACCGAGGAGAAGATGGTCCCCTACCATATCGTCGGGGCGCCCGATGAGCCGGTGAAGGTGCGGATTGACAAGGAAAACAAGGAATACACCCCCCCCGAAATCTCCGCCATGATCCTGCAGAAGCTCAAGCAAACGGCCGAGGACTACCTCGGCAAGCCCATCACCAAGGCCGTCATCACCGTCCCTGCCTACTTCAACGACAGCCAGCGCCAGGCCACCAAGGACGCCGGCCAGATCGCCGGCCTCGAGGTGGCGCGCATTATCAACGAACCCACCGCCGCAGCCCTGGCCTACGGCCTGGAGAGGAAGAAGGACGAAAAGATCGCCGTCTTCGACCTCGGCGGCGGCACGTTCGACATCAGCATCCTCGAGGTAGGCGACGGCGTCTTCGAGGTGAAGTCCACCAACGGCGACACCCATCTCGGCGGCGACGATTTCGACGACGTCCTCATCAACTACATCGCCGACGAGTTCAAGAGGGAGCAGGGCATTGACCTCCGCGAGGACCAGATGGCCCTCCAGCGCCTCAAGGAGGCCTCCGAGAAGGCCAAGTGCGAACTCTCCACCTCGACGCATACCGACATCAACCTCCCCTTCATCACCGCCGACCAGACCGGCCCCAAGCACCTGACCCTGGGTCTGACCCGCGCGAAGCTCGAGCAGCTTACGGAACACCTGGTCCAGCGCTGCGTCGGCCCGTGCCAGATGGCCCTCCGCGACTCCAAGCTCAAGCCGGCCGAGATTGACGAGGTCATCCTCGTAGGCGGCTCTACCCGCATGCCCGCCGTGCAGACGCTCGTGAGGGAAATCTTCGCTAAAGAACCCCACAAGGGCGTCAACCCCGACGAGGTTGTCGCCGTCGGCGCGGCCATCCAGGGCGGCGTCCTCTCCGGCGAGGTGGACGACGTCCTCCTCCTCGATGTGACGCCCCTCTCCTTGGGCATCGAAACGCTCGGCGGCGTCTGCACAAAACTGATCGAGCGCAACACCACCATCCCCGTCCAGAAGAAAGAGATCTTCTCCACCGCCACCGACAACCAGAGGGCCGTCGAGGTCCACGTCCTCCAGGGCGAACGCGAGATGGCCATTGACAACCGAACGCTGGGCAAGTTCCAGCTCGTCGGCATCCCGCCGGCGCCGCGCGGCATCCCTCAGGTCGAGGTGACCTTCGACATTGACGCCAATGGCATCCTCAACGTCTCCGCCAAAGACCTCGGCACGGGCAAGGAGCAATCCATCCGCATCGAATCCTCCTCCGGCCTCTCCAAGGGGGAGGTCGAACGGATGGAGAGAGAGGCCGCTGAGCACGCCGATGAGGACAAACGGAAACGCGAGGTGGCCGACACCCGCAACGTCGCCGATCAACTGGCCTACAGCGTGGAGCGGACCCTCAAGGAGCACGGCGACAAGATCGGCGCCGCCGACAAGAAAGATATCCAGGACGCCGTGGCGAAGCTGAACTCCATTAAGAACTCCGACGACGTGGCTGCCATCCGCACCGCCATCCAGGAGGTGGAGAACGTCTCGCACAAGCTGGCCGAGCACATGTACCAGGCCGCCGGCGAGCAGTGCGCTGCATCGCCCGGAGGCGCAGCACCGGGCGCCGAGACCGCCGGGCCCGCGCAGAAAGAAGGCGACGACGGCGTCATTGACGCCGACTACACCGTCGTGGACGAAGATAAGAAGGACGACAAGAACGAACGCAGCAAATAGCCACGGACCCCACCGGGCATACGTCCCCGAGCTGGCCCAGTCCGGCGAGATGGAGATCACCGGCGACGAAGCCCACCACATCACCCGGGTGAAGCGCCTCGGCGTAGGCGACCGCATCGTGGTCTTCGATGGCTCCGGGCGCGAGGCCGAGGCCGCCATCGTCGAAGTCGCCGCCGATCAAGTCGTCGTCCGCGTCGAGCAGCCCCACGAGGCCGACCGCGAGGCCGGCGTCGCCATCACCCTCGCCTGCGCCATCCCCAAGGGGAAGCGGGCCGAGTTCATGATCCAGAAGTGCGCCGAGCTGGGCGTCCACACCTTCATCCCCATCGAGTGCTACCGAAGCGTCGTGAACATCCACACGCGCACCGACACGAAACTGGCCAAGTGGGAGCGCATCTGCGCCGAGGCGTCGAAGCAATCCGGCCGCAACCGGGTCATGCAGGTTCGGCCCCCCCACGAGTTGGCCGACGTCCTCCGTCTCGTCCCCAAGCACCGCCTGTCCCTCATCGCCACGCCGTGGGAGGACGCTGCGCCGCTACGGAGCGTTCTTGACGCCGCGGGCGCCGTCGGCTCCGTCCTCTACCTGGTCGGTCCGGAGGGCGGCTTCACGCGCACCGAAATCGCGGAGGCCACCCGGGCCGGCTGCAAGGCCGTATCGCTCGGCGCCTCCGTCCTCCGCACGGAGACGGCAGCCGTGGCGGGGGTGGCCATGCTCATCTACGCCGCATCATAGGGCGGTTTCCATGTCATACCTTGCCCTATAACTCCCTGTTCCATAAATCCTTTTGCCTTGGATGCCGACGAGTTATCCCAATCGCCTCCCCGTTTTTCGCAGATGTGTAAGATTGGCGTTTAAAGGCCGAATTCGGCCTCAAAACGGCCATTTCGCCCATGTTCACTTTTTCGACACCCACACGTTATCCACAGAAATTCCACAAAGAAGATTGAAGATTGTAGCACAGTGCCCTATCGTGCTATACTCGCGCCGGTAGGTTGAGACAGGCAAGGGAATTGAAGACGAAAACGAAAACGACACAAATCCAAGTAGCCTTACTGTTTCTCGCGATCTGGTCGGTGAGCAGTGTTCAAGCCGCCGAGGTCGAGCACGCCATGCGCGACCGCCTCCTCGCCTGGCTGTCGGCGGCCTACGCGCATCCGAACTCGTCACGGTAAACTGAATATGTTAGAAAATACCAACAGGCAAGATGGCTCGGAGAAGCCAAGGATCAAGCGTAAGGGATGCTTGATCGGCTGTCTGATCTCGTTGGTAGTATTCGCATGGTTTGTGGCTGTGTACGTTTGGCCATTCCTGCTGATGGTGCGCGCAGAGATGTTCGTTGAGGCAGCCAGCAGGGGAGACTATAGGAAGATGGGGCTACTGCTCTGGCTTGGCGTGAATGTGAACGGACAGAGCTTCCGGTATGGTGGTACCGCACTGCACGTGGCCGCAGACGACGGTGACGCCAAGATGGTAGGATTCCTCATCAAGAAGGGGGCCCGGGTGAATGCCATCGGAGGTAAGGGATTCCCATGGACCCCCTTGGAGATAGCGGTTCGAAGGGGGCATGTAAAGGTGGCCGCACTTCTCGTGGCAAATGGAGCAGCGAATCCGCAGGTCATATTTGTGCACAAGCGACACCTGCTTGATCGGGACGGTCAGAGTGAGAACCAATGGCCGGTGCGGGGCCCGGTGCGAGAGGATGTCTACAGGCTCGCCGAGATTGCGCGGGAGAATATCAATGTGCGAAGTGATGCAGGACGGACCGTGTTGCACGCGGCGGCTACAGAAGGTTGTGAAGACTGCGTCGAGTTGCTGACGAAATCCGGAGCCGATGTTGATGCAAAAGACAGCTATGGCTGGACGCCGCTGCATCTGGCGGCGATAGATGGCCACAATGCAATAGTCGCGTTTCTCATTGCAGAAGGGGCAGATGTCAACGCCAAGGCCGCCGAAGCCGAAACGCCGTTACATATGGCTGGAAGCAGCGCCGTGGCGGCGGTCCTTATCGGTAATGGCGCGGAGATCAACCCCAAGGACAAGAGCGGAAGGACACCGCTGGGCATGGCGCAAGAAAAGGACCGAAAGGCAATAGCCACACTCCTCCGCAAGCACGGCGCGAAGACGGGGAAGGAACTCACGGACTGATTCTGGATTGCGGAGTGAACGGCAACATACCTCACGCAGAGGCGCAAGGATGCAGGGAAGGCCATGGATGAACACAGATGAATTCAGATGAATGATCTGTGTCCATCTGCGTCCATCTGTGGTTCCCGTTTCTTCGTGGCTTCCCGCTTCCGCGGGAATGACGATCGGTCGCTACCTGCCTACTCCCCCTTCACCTCCACCGGGCTGAAGTCCATGATCGCGCTGTCCACGCAATAGCCCACGTGGGTGATCGTCTTGAGCGTCTCCGGCAGGGGCGCCTCGACAGCAACGTCCCTTACGCTCAGTGTCACGGTCCGCTTCTCCAGATCAACCGCAATTTTAATCGTCTCGGCCCGCTCGCGGTTCAGTTCGATCTTCTCGCTCTTGGACTTACCGCCTTTCATCGGGCCTTGGATGATGGCCGCGCTCTTGGTGGAGAATCGAAGGCCGCACTTGACCAACTGCTCGTCCTTCGGGCCGTCGCCGAAGGCCACGTAGCCGTTGATGAGAAGCCCGCCCTCAAAGGGGCAGAGTTTGGCCTTCATCTGCGCCTTCTTTGTCATCGGTTTGTCCAACGTCTTCACGGCGATCCCGATCGTCTTCTTGCCGTCGGCGCGGACGCGATAGCCGAGGTCGGACTCGAACACCTTGCACCCGTTGACTTGGGCGAAGTCCCGGTCCTTCGGCTCGGGCAGGGGCGCCAGGTAGCCGGCGTCCTCCGGCTCATCGGCCATGACCTTCAGGGGGTCGGACTCGGAGCTGGCCAGGGCCTGCCCCTCCGCTCCGCCGAGGCACAGCACCCGCCCGTCCGTGGTTGCGATGAATAGGCAGCCGTTGGCGGCGGCCATGCCGTCAAAGACGGGGAGCGTGTCGAGCTTATACCGGGCGATGGGCTTGCCGTCCGCGGCCGAGACCGCCCAGAGCCGCCCGCCGAGTTTGCCCTGCCAGGCGGCGTCCTGCTCCTCCAGCTTCTTGATGGTCTCCTCATCGTCGGGCAGGCGGAAGGACCGCCGCTCGTCCATCACATCCGGCGGCCCGGCCGCGAACAATGTCTTGTCCGCCAGGGCCATAGCCATGACGTGGATGGAGGGGTGGTCGTCGGTCCAGTGGTACCGGGCGGCGGTCAGGCCCTCGTCGGGGGAGAACTTCCTCAGCTTCCAGTCCGAACTATCGGGGTTTCTCTTCTTCGAGCGCAGGTTCATCTGGCCCCTGACCTCGGTCATCTTCTTGATGGCCTCTTCCGTCACCTGTTTGTCGGCGGCATAGAGTCGGTACTCGTACACGGAGGAGTTGGTGTAGTACTCGGGTTTCCGCCCGTAGCCGTAGACGCGGGAATCGTCGAAGGCCATGATCCGTCCCGCAGGCACGAGGCGCGCCGCCTGGAACCACCCTCCGTAGCCGCCGCTCACCGCCCGGCCGTAGAGCCAGAAGGAGCGGTGGAACCAGTCGCTGTCGAGGAACCCGATCTCGCAGAAGAGGTGCGTCCCCTCGCCGATCTGCTCGTTCCCGGGGATCTGCGCGATGTGCCGCCGCTTGCCCTCCATGTCGAACTGCTGCGAGCGCATGTAGATGGACTTCCCATCGCTGGACAGGACGTCGGGCAGTGAGACGGGCATGTTCAGGCTCTTGATGTGGCTCTGCATATCCTTCCCGGTTTCGGGATCAATGCTGTCCAGGATGGTTTCGGAGAGTTTCTTGCCCGTCTTGGCGTCGAGGCGGATCAGCCTCATGCCGTCGTCCAGGAAGACCGACCGCCCGGCCACGAAGGAGACGACATCGCCCTGCACCAGCACGCTGCCGCTCACGGGCCAGACCGACTCGACCTGCTCGTAGGCCATCATCCGGCGATCCACCGGCGCGGCGCGGAAGCGCCAGGCCGGCGCGCCATCGGAGGCGCGGAGGCAATAGACGTAGCCGTCGGCCGAACCGAAGAGAACGCGGCCCTCATGGATCGTCGGCGGGGAGTCCACGCGACCGCCGGCGGTGTAGCTCCATACCTTCGAGCCGGTCTTGGCGTCCAGGGCGTGAACCGTGTGCGTGTCTATCGCGGCCACAAAGACCCTTCCGTCGGCGACGGTGAGGGCGCTGAGCCGGCCGCCCAGGTCCGCCGCCCAGGTCTGCTTCAGATCGCTGGGGACGGCGGTCTTGCACCAGCCGCTGCGGGAGGGATCGCTGCGGTAGGTGGGCCAATCCGCAGAATTTTGGATTTTGGATTGCTGATTTTGGATTGAATCAAAGGCCGGGCCGCGTTCGAGCCGACCGTCATCCGGGACGTCCTTGGGGACCTTGAAGGTGGTGGATTCGGGGTTGAGGGCGTTGAAGCCGCAGAGCTTGCCCTCCAAGTAGCACCCGCAGGAGTGCGGCGGGGCATAGACCATCCCGTTGCACGGCATGACACCGTAGAGGCAGCCGCCCCGGACCCAATGGTTCACGATCCAGTGCTTCTTCGCGGGGTCAATGAACTCGATGCCGGTGCGAGAGCAGAGGATGTAGTTGTCGGTGGCCTTGGAGCGATAGCACCGATGGTGGAACCAGTAGATATCAATGTCCGGCTCGAACTCGTTCTTCACCTCGCCGGTATGGAGGTCACGGCCGGTGAAGACGCCCGAATCCTCCCCGTTTGCGATCTGCCCCGACCAGGCCAGGTCGCCCACCACCAGCAGGTCCTCGGGCGACGCATGGCCGCCGCGATGGTGTTTATCTGTCCAGAGAATTTTGCCATCCTTCAAAGACAGGGCCGACATCTTCCGGTCGCCCCCGGCGAAGAGGGCGAGGTCCTTGTGGACCAGCAGCGTCGGGCCGAAGGCGACGGACATGGGTGTCCGCCGCGCGACGGGTTCGGACTTCCACATCTCCTCGCCGTTGGTTCGGTTCAGGCAGACGATCTTCTCGCCGTCGTGGAAAAGGACATGCTCCTTGTCGGCGGTCAGTGTCATATGGACGATGGGACATTCCTTCTTCCAGAGGGTCTTGCCGCTTTCCGCCTCGATGGCCAGGAGCGTCCGGTTTTTCTCATCCCACGCCCAGTTCTTGTTTGCGTTGTTTGTGTTGTCCCACACGTAGGGGAAATTCTGCCGGAATTTGAGCCACTTCATCGGCGCGGCGCTCACCTGCGCGAAGACCACGCCGTCGGAGACGATCAGCTCTTCCGTGTTCTGCGTTCCTTCATAGGCGCGGACGGTCTCGCCCGTGGCGGCGTCCAGCACGGACACCGGCGCGTCCAGCCCGAGCGTGACATACACCCTATCGCCGACGGCCACGAGCCGCCGGGGGAGCTGCGCCGGGCCGCTCTTGAGGGCCCAGCGATGGGTATTCCACAGCGGGATCGTCCGTTTCCAGAGGATCACTCCGTTGAAGGCGTCACGGGCGATGAGGAACCACTTCGCCGGCAATTGGATAGACGGCCTCGATCCCTCGTCCATGATGTAGAAGATGCGTCCGTTCGTCGCGACGAGGGCGCTCATGCTGGCCATGTGATCGTGGTGGCGCGACCAGCGCGGGCTGCCGACCCACTGAAACCGCCGCGGCGGGCCGACGACCTGGTCGGGCGCCACGGCGTTGTTCTTGGCGTCGTAGAGGTAGTGCGTCCACTCGGCGATGTTCGCGGGGCGGGGCTTGACCAATTTTAGATTTTGGATTTCGGATTTTGGATTGACAAGAAGGGCCACGCCGTTTGGAGCGAGGACGCGCATGATCTCCTCACTTTCCACTCTCCACTCTCCACTTGCCACGACGAGGTTTGCGAAGTTGTCAATGTAGGGCAGGCACTTGCCGTCCCAGGAATCCACGGACACCGGCCCGTATAGGCCGAGGGATTGGATGTGTTTGCGCGCGGCCTCGACATTCTTTGCGTCCGCGTCCAACCCATGAACCATGTATCGGTCATTCACCCGAAGTGCGGCAGTGAGCTTCCCATCGCCGCAGCCGAGGTGGACGATCAATCCGCCCTTGACGCCGCCGGCCTCCAGAATATGCGCCGCATCTTGCGCGAGGGACGCCTGGAGGACGCTCAGCGTAAGCCATGCGAACAGACCAATACACACCACGAGCCTTAACTGTTTTCTCTCCACCGTCATCTTCCTTTCCTCTCCATTCCTATTCTCTGCTGCGTTTAGTATACGTCATGTCGTGGAACAAGATCAATCCGTTGCGAGGAACAGCGCATCGCGCGGGCCTAATGTCAGCGAGTCACCCACGGGCTGCCCGTTGTTCGCCGCCGGGTCCTGCTTGGATGATCCCTTCAGCCGGCGGAGTTTCTTTCCCGGGGAAAGGTCCTTCATGTTGAATTTGTAGTCCTGGTCCGACGGATTTGCGATAACAACGCCTTTTTCGAATTCACGAACCATCGCATCGGTATGGGCATGGGCCGTCAGGTTTGAGATGAGCACCGGCTCCACGCCCTCGATGGTGAACCGAAGTTCCACCGCGTCGCAGTCCATATTGCGGAAGAGGAAGCCCACATCGTTCCCACCCTTCCCGGCCCAGGCCATGTAGCGCATGGGCTTGAACTTCTTCCTCGCCTCCGCATCGCCGAAGCCGACCGCCGCCCAGCAGCCGTGGTCGGCGGTGGCGTTATCTTGCGGGCCGCAGTCGGCGGTGAACCGGAGCGTGACGCACTTCCCCTGCCAGGCGCTCAGGTCCACGCTGTGCTCCTTCCAGGCGAACTCCGTGTGGTGGGTCGAGAACACTTCCTTCGACTCGTCGCCCCCGCGCACGACAACCTTGAACACGATCCCGTCGCTCTTCGACGGCGCAGCGCGCAGGCCCGTGGCGAACCGGAGCGTCGGCTTCTTGCTCGGCACAACCACGTCCGCCTCCCAGAACACGGACCCGACCGCCCCGCCCTGGTACGGCGGATGGATGAAATACCCATCGCGTTCATCGCCATTGATCTCTATCCCTCTTAGGGGCCCGACCGAGGCCCGCGTCGCCGGGTCAATCTCGGTCGCCTCCTTGCCGCGTAGAATCATCCCGGTCCGCGCCGACTGCTGGCCCATCACCTGGCTCTCGCTCCGGGCCTCGACCCAGAGGAGGCGCGGGATAGCATCAGGGTAGCCCGCCATCGCGTCGGCTTTGATCCGGAAGTGGACGAAGAGGTCGCCCTCGATGGCCGACAGCCCGACCATGCGCCACCGCATCGTGCGCTTTTCCGCATCCCCCCCGGCGATGCGGATGGCATTGTCGGCCACGGAGAACTTGGTTGCCTCGTTGTCCGAGGACCACTGCTTGATGAACTCGTCCGTCGGCCTCGCGCCGCAGCCATGCAGCAGGTCCGGGGCCTTCAGTGCAAGCCGCACCGGCGGGCCGATGGGCATGCCGAGCCAGTTCAGCTCGTGCTCCGTGCCCTTGCGAAGCTCGTCATAGATGCCGATCTTCTCCCCCGGCTCCTCGGGGCAACGGAGGGAGTAGGTGATCATCGAGTCGCTGAACATGCACGCGGCGAAGACGAGGCGCGACAGGTGGAAAGGTGTCTCGACCGAACGCTCGCGTCCCTTCTCGCCAGGCACGCCCTCGACAAACTTGTGGTTCACGTAGTTGAAGACCGGCTTGCGGGCGTGGTCGCGCCAGTAGAAATGCCGGTTCAACCCACCCGACCAGTCGTCCACCTTGTGATCCCCCAGCCAAGGCCAGCCCTCGCTCTCGATGCCGTTCAACAAACCGAACGACCGCTGGCAACCCGCCCCGCCGCCGTCGGCCTGGATGATGAAGTCATCGCCCATCCGCTCGCGCAACTTCCGGCAGAATTCAAACACACCGATTCCATAGACGTTCACCCCCTCGATGATCCCCCAGTCGGTCACGCCGTCGGCGTTCACGTCGGAGCCGTACCCCCCGGCTGGCGCATTCATGTGGCCGAAGTGGAGGACGTCGAACTCGAGGCCGTCTAACTTCTCCAACTCCCCGCCGGGACCGAAGCGCTTCGCAAGGTCCTCCACCAGCACGTCCGTGCACGTCCGGCCCTTCGCGTCCTTTGGGCACGTGGTCGAGAAATTGTGGAACCAGAGGAGGTTCGATTTCCTGCCCCACGGCCCCTCGGTCATGTGCGGGGCGACGCACGTCTCGCCCGCTTTGAATGCGATGGGCTTTGTGCCGAAGGCCCCTCGCTTCACCTTGATCGTCTTGGCCTTGGCGTCCACATCAAGAAGCTCGACCTGTTCGGATATATGCCAGTTGCGCTTGCCGTCGGGTCCGACCTGGCAGATGCCGATGTCGTCGTTCTTGTCGCCGTAGCGACCCATGTTCATTCTGAAAATCTTTGGGTCTTCGACATGGACGATGGATTCGCCCTCCTCCGCGCGGAGGTCCTTCGTCAGCCCGCAGCCGGTGGCATAAATCCAATGGCCGGCGAAAAACTCGTCGCATTGGAAGCGCGGATCACGGGAGTTGCCGTTGAAGTGCAGGAGCACCACCTGGCTCGGGTGTATGGACTTGAACTTCGTGAAGTAGGTATGGCAGTTGGGCATCGTGCCAGGGACCTCCTCGTCGAGGGCCTTGCCCATGATCCCGTTCAGGCGGATGAAGGTCGCATCCCATTCGTCGTAGGGCGTCTTTCCGGTCCGCGCCATACCCTCGGTGTAGCGGAAGAAGAAGGCGCGGGGGTAGCCCTTGTTCAGGACGTCGAGCTTCGACAGACGCTCGCCCGCCCCCGCGATGGAGGAAACCGTCAGCAGGACGACAAACAGACGACGGCGCATGACGTGGGGCATAACCAATCTCCTTTCATTCCACGGGGGCCGCTATCCCTCGATGTGCAGACTCTTCTTCATTCGTTGTATATCGGCCTCCGCACCCATGACCACGAGGATATCGCCTTCCTCGATCACACGGCGAGGATCGGTCGGCGGCGTCGAGGCGCCGGTCCGGGCCGCGCGGATAGCCGCCACATTGACGCCGTAATCCCGTCGCAGGCGGAGTTGTTCGAGCGTCTTGCCCGCCATCTCTGCGGAGGCCTCAATGGTAACTACGCGATGGCCTTCCCCCATCTCGATATAGTCGAGCCGCATAGTCTGGTCGTCGCGGTGGATGACCTTCAGCCCCTTTCCGGCCTCCTGGAGCGCCTCCCGCTGATACAGGTCCAGGATGCCGTGTTTGGACACGACGCCCAGGAACTTCCCCTCCTCATCCACTACGGGAATCTCCTCCACATCACGGTCGAACAGCAGGTCAATGGCCTCGGCCAGCGTGCCGTCGGGCGTGATGGTGGGAACGGACTCGTCGGCCAGGTCCTCGGCGATGAGCACCGCCTTGAGGCTTGGCTGGTTAATCACCTTCCGGACCTCATGGATGGACATCACGCCCTTGACGCGGCCATCCGGATCCACTACGTAATGGTTCACCAACCTGGACCGCGAGGTCAGGTCGAGCACCTCCGCCAGAGGGGCCTTGGATGGAAGCGTGGAGGCCTGCTGTTCCATCACGTCGCGCACCTTGGCCGCACGCATGAGCGACGCCTCCAGCCCTTCGTCCAAATGCACGCCGCGTCGGGCCAGTTTCAGGGTGTAGATCGAGTGCCGGCTCAATCGCGTCGCCACCAGGCTGGCGATGATGCAGGCCGTCATGATGGGGAGGATGATCTTGTAGTCGCCGGTCATCTCGAAGATGATGGCAATGGCGGCAATCGGGCCGCGCGTCGCCGCTGCCACCACCGCCCCCATGCCGGCCACGGCGTAGGCCCCGGATACCGTCGTGACGCCCGGAAACAGGCCGTGCACGATCATGCCAAACGCTCCTCCGAGCGAGGCGCCTATGAGCAGCGACGGCGCGAAAATCCCGCCCGACCCACCCGACCCGATCGTAATCGAGGTGGCCAGTATCTTTGCCGCCACGAGCAAGAGCGCCATGCCCAACAACTCCTCGCCCCGAAGGAGTTTCGTAATCGTCTCGTATCCGACGCCATAAATCTGCGGAAAGGCCGAGAGACCGAGGCCGATGATCAGTCCCCCAAGGACTGCCTTAGTGAATTCGGGCAGTTTGATCTTGCCGAACAGGTCCTCCATGGCGTAGAGGGTCTTGGTGAAAACCACCGCCGCAATCCCGGCCAGCACGCCCAAAAGGACAAAGAAAACGATCTCCACGGCGGACGCCATCGCATGGGTGGGGATCAGAAAGGCGGGCAAATCGCCGAAATAGGCACGGGAGATGACCGTGGCCAGGACCGACGAGATGATGAGCGGGCTGAGCGTGTGAATTGCGTAGTTGCCGAGGATGATCTCCACGCTGAAAAACACACCCGCCACCGGGGCGTTGAACGTAGCTGCAATCCCCCCCGCCGCCCCGCAGGACAGAAGCACCCGAAGCCGCTGCCCGGTGAGACCGAAAATCTGCCCGATGGTGGACCCGAGCGCCGAGCCGATCTGGACAATCGGTCCCTCGCGTCCCACCGACCCGCCTGTGCCGATGGTGATGGCCGACGCGAGACTCTTCACCAGCACCACCCGCGGTCGGATGAGGCCTCCCCGCATGGCCACCGCCTCCATGACCTCCGGCACGCCGTGCCCCTTGGCCTCTCGCGCAAAGAAGTAAACAAGCGGCCCCACCACCGCCCCGCCCGCCGCCGGGATGAGCAGTTTCACATACCACGGCATGGCGTTCAGCACCGCCGAAATCTGCTCGCCCGTGAAACCAAGAGCAAGATACTGAAAGAGCGCGATCAACTTCCGAAACCCGATCGCCCCAAGCCCCGCCGCCAAGCCCACAACGGGCGACAGGATCAAGACAAAGGTATCCGCATCGAGCTTCCGATAGCCCAGGAGACGATGGACCGTCTTCTGGAGTGCATTTCGCCATCCGTTCACACGACTTGACATCTCCGCCTATACCTTCCGATTCGAAACCAACGCCACAAAAAACTCTCTTGCGCGCCTTCTTGCTTCATCGCCTTTCCACTAACACGGCAGCGCCGCCCGCGCTGCGCAGTATATCGAAGACGAGCCGGCATTTCAAATGGAGATCGGCAAAATGACCGAGTGAAGTAGATCAGGCTCATGTTTTCGGAGCCGGGAGAAAAAATGGTTGCACTGTAACCTGTGGCTGACGGCCTAATCTCGACAAATTTCCATAACGATCTGCCATCGCACTACACAAACTGAAACCGCCTGTCCTACTAACCCGCGTTCTGTGCCGCGGCGAGCCGGATTTGAACGTGAGACAGAGGCAATTCGGTGTGGTGTTTGCAGATCTTTTTTATGCAAGGTGGCAGAAGATTGAGGCAGCACTACCTCCCCCCCGTAAAATAATGAAGGGCAGACCACATTTCATCCTATGCCTTCACCGATTGCCGCACGACCGCCATGCTCTCGGTCTGGCGGCGGCGGACGGTGTTCATGGCGGCGGCAAGATAGGCCAGGGCGGTGGGGTAGTCGGCCTGCACGGCCATCAACCGGTCGGCGATGTCGCGGCCCTGGACCTCGTCAATCTCGAACGTCCAGTCGCTCAGGCCGATGTCGTGATACATATGGCCCTTGATCGTGTCGGTCGGCTGGCGCAGGTAGAAGCACGGCGCGCCGTGCGCGGCGGCGATGATGGGCGAGTGGCACTCGAAACTGACCACCGTGTGCGCGCGGCGATAGACCGACCCCGCCTCGTCGGGCAGCCAGTAGCTGTCGCGGTGCACCACGTTCCTCTTCACGTCGTCCGGCAAAGGATCAATAAGGAGTGGCCGCGCAATCTCGACCTGGTAGGTCATCTCCGGGCAGACCAGGACCTTCATGCCCGTCTCGCGCACCCATCGGATGATCACGTCTCGCATCTTTGCGTGGTCGGCCTCTTTGTGTTTCTCGTTCAGGGCGTCAACCTCGCGGATCTTTTCCTTCGTCCATTTCGCGCTCGGATGGATCTTGTAGTACGGCGTCTTGCGCAGGCGCGGGATGGCGCAGATGAACTGCCGCTCGGCGAGGCCGTGTTCCTTCATGTATGCCAGGGCGGCCTCGTCGTTGCGCAGGTCAATGGCGAACGTCGCGTCGGGTGCGAAGTCGAGAACGGGCGGCGACGCGCCCGCCGCGCGGACGGCGGTGATGGACTTCGTATCCCGCGTGAAGACGAACTTCGCCCCGTTCAGTAGGTCGCGCAGCTTGTCGTCCGGGTGCTCGATGGTGGTCCCGTAGATTCCGTAGGGCTTCCCGGTCAGTCGCCGCCACACCCACAGGTCGCGGTGGCACACCACGCCGGGCCCCGAGCCGTGGAGTAGGAAGTCGGCCTCCTCAAACGCCGTGGCCAGCTCTTCGGTCGTCGGCTTGTTCTCCTCGCCGATATCGCCCTTGACGATGCCGACCTTGGGGAAGCGCCGCCGGAGCATCGGCTCGACGCCGCGGTCAACGCTGCGAGGCCAGAGGGTCACGTCTGCCTCGGGCACATGGTCCTCTAACAACCGCAGGAGGCCCGGCGTGTGGCCGATGTCGCCGATGTTGACAGTCTGCCATCCGGACCGAACGAGGATTCGTTGCCGTTTTGTGTCTTGGGCGATTGTCATGCGAACTCCTGTTCCAAGCGTTATCACCGCGGCCCGGCCCAGCCAGGCGCGACGCGTTATTGTGTCCTGCCGCATCCTCAACCTACTTCCACGGATTCTCGACGCCCTCGAATGCTCCGGGGTCGAACTTGGCCAGCGCGGCGTGCATCCGCTTGCATAGGTCCGGGTGACTCTTGGCGACGTTCTTCTCCTGGCTCGCATCGCGCTTCAGGTCAATCAGCCACGGCTCGCGCTCGCCCGTCGGCCAGCAGGCGTAGAGCCAGTCCTTCGTCAGGACCTGGCGCAGATTCGTCTGGCCCTGGATCGCGCCGTTGAAGGCGTAGGGACGCGCCTTGACCTTCTTCCCCGCGATGACCGGCAGGAGCGACTCGCCCTGGAACTCCTTCGGGCATTTGAGGCCGAAGAGGTCCATCACCGTCGGGGCGATGTCCCACGGCTGGGCGACGCGCTGGATGCGCTTGCCCTTGCTCTGCCCCGGCAGCTTGACGAAGAGCGGGACCCGCGCGATGCCCGTGCGCAGCGGGAACCATGTGATCTTGCCCTCGGGGCGGCGGCCCTCGATGAGCCATGCCCCCTCCTCGCCGACGAAGTGCGGCTTGCCGGAGCAGCCGGCGTCGCCGACAAACCCGGCGCAGATGCCGTGGTCGGAGGTGAAGATGATCGCGACCTCGTCGAGGACCTGGAGCTTGTCCAGCGTCGCCAGCAGGCGGCCGATGCAGCCGTCCACCATGGTGCACTCGCCGGCGTAGCGGGCCTGGGTGTGCCGGATCTCGCGGTCGGTGATGCCGAGTTTTTTGTAGAAGCCGTAGGGCGGGAACTCGATGACGCGGCCTTTGTAGCCGGGGGCGTAGCGGTCGATGTGCCACTGCGGCGGGTCCCACGGCTCGTGCGGGTCGAAGGTCTCGAGCCAGAGGAAGAAGGTGGGGCGCTTGTAGTTGCGCTCTAACCACTCGCAGGCCATCTTGTAGGTACCCGGGGCGAAGAAGTCCTCCTCGTATCGGCGGCGGGCGCGGTTTTCCTGCACGCGGCAATAGGTGCCGACGTTGTATCGGATGACCTTGTGCGGCACGGGCATGGCGTCGGACACGTTATAGTCGGCGGCATAGCCGTCGCCCTCCTGGCCGCGGTTGCAGACGTAGTATTCGAAGCCCTGGAACATGTTGCGCCCGCGCGTGACGCCGTTGGCCACGTCGGTGATCATGGACGTGTGGATGCCGTTGTTGTTCAGCCGCGCGGCGAGTGTGACCTCGTCGTTGGCGATGTTGATCCAGGGATTGAAGGCGTGCTTGGGCTTGTGTCCCTTGCTCAGGACGATGTCGCGCCGGTTCGGTCCCGTGGGGAAGGAACCGATGTAGCACCGGTCGAAGACGTGCGACATGCCGGCCAGCCTGTCGAGGTTCGGCGTGTAAATCTTCTGGTTGCCGTACGCCCCGATGTGATCGCGGCGGTACGAATCCGACATGATGAAAATGACCTTCATCTCTTCCCTCCTCTTGACCCTAATCGTGATCCCAATCCTAATCTTCTTCCACCACGAAGCACACGAACGGCATGAAGAAAGGATACAGGATTCTGGCTCCTAGATTCTGTATTCTGTTCTTCTGTTCCTTCGTGTTTTCCGTAGTTTCCCCCGATTCAAAATCGCAAATCGCCAGTCGAAAATCAAGGGGCGCGGTCCGGCCCGAAGGTCTCTTCGGAGTGGGGGCGAGACCGGAACAGGGCCGTGCGAAAGGCATGGGGGGAGAGTCCGAATCGCTTCTTGAAGAGCTTGGAAAACTGCGCCGGGTCTTCATGTCCAATGTCCCGCGCCACCGTCTTGACCTGACGCATCGGGTCCTCCAACTGGCGCGCGGCCCACTGCATGCGATGGTGCAGGAGGAAATCGTACGGGGCGCGTTGGTGCTGTTCCCGAAAGAGGCGGCGAAAGTGGCTGTAAGACAGATGCATCCGCCGGGCCTCCGAGCAGAAGTCATACGGATCGAGCGGGGCCGTACGGATGCGTCGGGCCAGGTCCTCCAGCCCCTCATGGTGCGGTCCCGACGCGGCGTCGTCGCGTCGTCCTTCGACGAGCATGCCCAGGAAGGTCTCCAAGCGCAGGACGCAGGCGGCGTGGCGGCGGCGGTCCCCCTCGTTCACGTCCACCGCAAGCGCCTGGAAGATGTCGGCGAACTCGGTTGGCCGATAGACGGGCGCACAGCCTGCATCCGAGATGGACATGAATCCCTTCTCCATGATTCGCTGGCCCCTCGGCCCGCGAAAGACGACCCAATGGTGATACCAGCCGTCCCCATCCATCGGTCCGTACTGATAGGTGTGCCGAGGGTGATGCCAAAACGCCGTCGGGCGATCGAGCACGCTTCGCGGTCCGCCATCGATCCCGAAGTACATGCGGCCGGACAGGATGAATTGCAGGTGGTACGTCTCCGCGAAGCGCCTGTCAATGACGACCCGGCAGGCGGGAACGACCCCAGCGCGAAGGAATGTGACGTCGTCAAAGTAGCCCATATGTGTAATCAAATATGACAACAAGTCGGCCAGATATGCCATTTACTATGGCTCTCACTGGCGTTAAAGTCAAGAGAAATGATCCGCAACAATCGCCAAAAACGACATGGGACATTGCCTATGGGAACAGGAGGATTTGATGTGAAGAAAACCGCTCAACCCGCCAAACAACAGACGACGCCCTGCATGCGCCTCGGCTGCCAAACGATCACATGGGACAAGGAACGCACGGAGAAGCGCGACTACACGGTGCAAGCCGTGGCCCGCGCCGGCTATGAGGGCGTCGAGATCGGCGCACGCTTCCTGGACCTCGATCACCCGCAGGAGTTCAAGCGCGTCCTCGACGAGAACGGCGTCCGCCTCATCGCCATACATACCGGCTGGAACCCCTTCCTCGGCGAGTCCGGCAAGGGGGCCGGCGAGATCGCCCGCGCCATCGCCTTCGCCCAGGTCGCCAAAACCCCATACCTGGCCATGAGCGGAAAAGACGACGAGGCCCAGCTCCTCGCACAGGTGGAGGGGCTGAACACCCTCGGCGAGAAGTGCAGGGAAAACGGCATGACCTTCTGCTACCATAACCACTGGTGGGAGATTCGCGACCGGGCGCGCCTGCTGGCTGAGATCGAGCGGCGCACCGACCCGGACCTCGTGAGCTTCTGCCCGGACATCGGATGGGTCCGCAAGGTCACGCCCGACGTCACCGACGTGCTGGGCATCATTGAGTCGAGAATCCGTCTCGTCCATTTCAAGGACTATGTGGCCGACGGCCTCGATGCGAAGGACAACGAGACGGAGTTTGGGCAGGGCGTCCTGGACTTCGAGGGGGCCTTCGCCTTCCTCCGCCGACTGCCTGTCGGTGAGCTGTGGGTCATCGCTGAGCAGTGGAAGTCAACGGAGAACCACCTTCCACCCGAAGAGTCCATCCAACGCAATTGTGAATTTCTCAAGACACTGATAGGAGATGAGAGACGATGACAAAGCAAGAACCGCTCGGCGTCGCCATCATCGGCTGCGGTCGCATCGCCGAGCACTATGCGACGAGCCTGATGACCAAGCCGGACAAGGTGCGGCTCATCGGCGGCTATGACACCGTCCCTGAACGCGCCCGCGAACTGATGGGTAAGCACGGAGCGCGGACCTTCGAGACCCACGATGCGCTCCTGGCCAACCCGGAGGTGCAGATTGTCCTGAACCTGACGATCCAGCAGGTCCATGCCGATGTGACGACCCAGGCCCTCGAAGCCGGCAAGCATGTCCACTCCGAGAAGCCCCTGGCGTGCAGTCGGGAGGACGGGGCGGCGCTGCTGAGGCTGGCCGATAAGAAGGGGCTGCGGCTGAGCTGCGCGCCCTTCACCTTCCTCGGCGAGGCCCAGCAGACCTTCATCAAGGCCCAGCGCGACGGTTGCATCGGCAAGCCGATGGTGGCCTACGCCGAGATGAACTGGGGCGCCATCGAGCGCCGGGCCCCCCGCCCCATCCCCTACTACCAAAAGGGCGCCGGGCCGCTCTTGGATGTCGGCGTCTATGCCCTCACGCTCCTCACCTCCGCCCTCGGACCGGTCAAGCGCGTGATTGGCTTTGCCCAGATCGTCCAGCCGGAGCGCGTCATCGCCAGCGGGCCGGACCAGGGGACAAAGTTCACCGTCGAGACTCCCGACCAGGTCGTGGGCGGTCTTGAGTTCGAGTGCGGGACCGTGGGGCGGATCACGGCCAGCTTCCGCGCCGGACAATCGAAGCAGGCGAACGGCACGGAGTTCCACGGCGAGGGGGGAAGCTTGTTCATCGCCTCCAACACCGGGTTCAATGCCGCCGTTGAGCGATATGATCTTGGGACAGAGAAATGGAGCGCAGTGCAGTATATAAAGCAGCCCTTTGCCGGCATCGAATGGGGACGGGCGGTTTTCGATCTGGTGAATTCGCTCCGGACCAGCAGCCCCCAGCGCTGCACGGGCCGGCAGGCCTATCATGTGCTGGACATCTGCCTCGGCATCCTCGAATCGGCGGAATCGGGGCGACCGGTGAAGGTGTCGAGCCGCTTTGATCCGCCCGCACTCATGCCGTGGGTGTAACCATTCAACGCCGACCATGGGTAGGACAGACACGATGAGAAAGAAGAGAGGCACACGTCGGGACTTCTTAAGGCGTTCCGCGACGGCAGTGGGTGCGGCTGTGGCCGCGCCGTGGGTCATCCCCGCCTCCGCGCTGGGGGGCGACGAGCGCCCCGCCCCGAGCGAACGGATCGTCATGGGCTGCATCGGCGGCGGCGCGCGCGGGCAGATCAACATCCGGTTGTTCATCGAGGCGCCGGAGGTCCAGTTCGTCGCCGTGTGCGACGTGGATGCCGGGGTATGCGAGCAGGCAAAGGCCCTGATTGACAATCACTACGGGAACACCGACTGTAAGGTATATAACGACTTCCGCGAGCTGCTCGACCGCGGCGACATTGACGCCGTGGATATATCCACTCCGGACCACTGGCACGCCATCCCCACCATCGAGGCATGCAAGATGGGCATTGACGTGCACGTGGAGAAGCCGCTCTCCCTCACCATCCGCGAGGGGCGGGCGATGGTCGAGACCGCGCGGCGTTATGCGCGGGTCGTGCAGACCGGCAGCGAGGCGCGGTCAATCGCGTGCAACCGCTTTGCGTGCGAGCTGGTGCGCAACGGGCGCATCGGCGAGGTGAAGGAGGTCTATGTGAGCGGCGTGGGCGGGCCTTCAACGATGGACGTCCTCCCCGCCGAGCCGGTCCCCGACGGGCTGGACTGGGACATGTGGCTCGGTCCCGCGCCCTGGCGGCCACACAACAGCGGTTACCATCCCTTCACGTGGCGGAATTTCTACGACTTTTCCGGCGGCGGCCTGACCGATTGGGGTGCGCACCACTTCGATCTGTCTCAGTGGGCCTTGGGCATGGACGACAGCGGCCCCGTTGAAATCATCCCGCCCGACGGGAAGGAGCACAAGTTCCTCACCTACATCTATGCCAATGGCGTGCGGATGTATCACGTGCTCGGTGCGGCGCCGCCGGTGGAGATGCTGGGGGCCGTCACCATGATCGGCACGGAGGGGCGGATCGGGTTCCGCTACGGCCAGTTGGAGGGGACCGACCCGCCGGAACTTGCGCGGGACGTCATCCGACCGGGCGAGATTCACCTCTACCAGTGTCCGCCGGGCGGTCACGAACGGGGCGACTTCCTCACATGCCTTCGCACGCGGCAGAGGCCGGGGGCCGACGTGGAGATCGGCCATCGGTCGGTCACGGTCGCGCACCTTGGCGGGATCGCCTACCGGCTGCGCCGCCCGCTCAAGTGGGACCCGGTGAAGGAGGAATTCATCGGCGACGCCGAGGCCAACCGGATGTGTGCGCGGCCGATGCGCGCACCGTGGCGAGTGTAGAGCCTATCGGTCCCGTAGCGAAGCGCTATCGCCCCGGCAGGTAGGATCATGTTGGTTCTCACGTGAAAAAATTGCGTTCAAATGCGATCCTAAGGAGGATGGACTTGGATAAACTCGGATATGCGATTATCGGATGCGGCCGCGTCTCCCGCCATCATGCGCAGGCAATCTCGAAACTCAACGATGCTCGGCTGGCGGCCGTGGCCGATCAGGATATTGAGAAGGCGAGGCGTGTGGCTTGTGATGGGGAAATAAAACCCACGGTGTATGGCGATTACGACGACCTGCTGGCCGACAAGTCGGTGGACGTGGTCGTGATCGCCATCCCCACGCACCTGCACCGCGACCTCGCCGTGGCGGCGGCGGAGGCCGGCAAGCACACCTACTGCGAGAAGGCGATGGCCGCCAGCATGAGACAGTGCCGGGAGATGATCGACGCTGCGCGGAGGCGCGGCGTGAAGCTTGTGATCGGCCAGTCCACCCGGTTCCAGCCGGCGTGTATCATGGCCAGGCGCCTGATTGACGACGGCGCGATCGGTCAGGTCTTTGCCGTGGACGCGCAGTTTGCCACTGTGGCCGAGCCGCCCAGTCGCGGGGCCACGGACTCGTGGCGCTACCGGGCGGGGTCGGCAGGCAACGGGCACGTGATCAATTTCGGATGCCATTACATAGACACGGCCCGGTTCTTCGCAGGCCAGGACCCGGCATCGGTGAGCGCGTACATCGGCAACCTGTTCAGCAAGGGGATGATCTACGAGGACCAGTTCTGCATCATGTGCACGTGCGACCGGGGGGCCGTCATCGCCATCAGCCTGTTCTCGTCCCTCTCGGGGACGCGCTCGCCGGATGAAGGCTACACCGTCCGCGGGACGGATGGGATCATTACCGTGAACTGGCCGGCGCGTCGAGTCGCGCTGATCCGGGACGAGAATACCCGCGAAGCGGTGGAAATCGGGGAAGACCTTCTCGCGGAGGATGGCTTCACGCGACTACATCGCCTGTTCCGCCGGGCCATCGAGGAGGATGCCGAGGTCCCCCTGACGGGCGAGATGGGAATGAAAAACGTGGAGTGGGGCCTGGCCGCCTATCTCTCGAACGAGCGGCGACGGTGGATTGATCTTCCCCTTGGCGACGAGCACGAGGATTTCACCGGGCCTGTCCTTGACGCAACGCTCCCGGCAACGCGGGAATAATGCGGCACGTTAAAACGAGCAAGGCCGCCTGCATCCTTGCCGGCGGCCTTGTGGGCTATGGCCCGGGTGAGTCGCTTACCAGCTGTAGTAGTAAGTGGTTGAGGTCCTGCAGCCGGGACCATAGTCTATGTAGGACCGGCGCGAGTAGGTCGGGCCGGTGTAGTAGCGGGGACCGTAGTTATAGGTTGGGGTCTCGAAACGAGGAGCGAACCAAGGCTCGGCGATGCGGCGATTGAATTCGGCGGCGTTGCGGTGGGCGTTGGCCTTGCCGAGTTCCTCATAGTAATCGTCCCAGTCGCCGTCCTCGGCCTCCTCGGCGGCTTCGGCCATGTGCTTGTGATACTTCTCCATGTGCTTGCCGTAGCTCTCCCAGGGACCGTCGGCCAGAGCCACGCCGCTGAAGAACATCATGCCCGCGACCATCACTCCGAATGCCATTGCCTTTTTCATCGTTCTCTCCATTCTTCTCGGTTTTCCGTTTTCCTGTTTCATCGTTATCTCCATCGCGTTAGTCACGACAGATGTGCGCAGGGGTCGGGAAATTTCTGGAAAAAACCGACGGTTACAGCTGATGTTACAGGCTATGGGAACTGTACGGCGAGGATCAGGCCGGCTGACCGAGGATGCCGGCAAGGCGTTTGCGCAGCCAACGGCCGAGATAGGCCAGTTCGGCGGCCTCCGGGAGCGCCAAGTCGCGTTTCTCGTGGTGTGCCTTTAGCGCGATCTCCATGGCCTCGCGCAGCCGAGGACCGCGGAGAACAGCGGGGGAGACCGGGCGCATCCCGGCCTTCGATATGGCGACAACGCCCTCCGTGGCCAGGAGCACCCGGGCCAGATTGACCACCGCGCGAGTGAGCACTTCTGTTATCTGGCAGGTGCAGCGATCCCGGCAGAACCGCCGGTGCATTCGCCTCGCCTGCCGGTAGGAGTCCATCCCCCAGTCGAGCCGATGGGAGAAGAAAGACCACCACTTGTCCATCCACTCGCGCGTTGGCGGGCCGAGCCTGACCTGCCGCAGACGGGCCATGATCCCACGCGGGTCGTAGAGAACGATGCCGCGCTGGATCGAGCGGGACATCGGGCTGTGCTGGGCGAACTCCTCTTTCAGGCTCGTCAGGTTCATCGTGACCAGTTCCACCACGCCTTCGTAGTCGTAGTCCAACTCGTCATGCCACTTCTTGCGTCTTCGGCCGCTGATGACCCACACGAGATCCGCGTCGCTGTCCGGCGCCCACGACCCATCGGCCACACTGCCGATGACGACGAACGCGGCGGTATTGGGGTATTGCCGCAGAATCCTCCGGCACATGGCCTGCACGGGCCGGCGATACGGAGACGGAAGACGGCTTATGTAAATACGGCCTGTTCCTGGTTTCATGGCTTGATCCATGTTACCGAAATAATCATCGTTTGGGAAGACTCGAAATCGTTAAAAAGGCCGAGGCCGCCGGTCCTGGGGGCGGCGGCCTCGGGGCGCTTCCTTGCGAATCTTTCCTTGCTCCTGGGCCTTACCAGTTGATGAAGGAATAGCTGCGGATCGTCACGTTCGAGCGATAGTCCACGTAGGTAGCATCGGGTGTATAGGTTACGGAGGAGCGATAGCCCGGCCCGTAGGTCACGCGGGTGTAGGTTTCGGGGTAGTAATACACCGGGGGCGGCGCCACGGGATACGAGTATGTGGTCGTCACGCGGGTGTAGTCGTAGGACGCGCCGGGGTAGCTATAGGTAGATCGGCTCGTCACCCAGACATCCTGCGCCGAAGCCACGCCCGCCGCCATCATCACGCCCGCCAGAATCAGCCCGAACAGCATTGCCTTTTTCATCGCTCGTCCTCCGATTTCCCTGGTTTTCATTTTCTCCCGCATCCTGAACGTTGAGCCATTAGTGACGGGAGCGGAGCGAAGGGGTCGGGGAAATTTTGGCTGACAGAGAAGGTTACAGGTGTTAGGTTGGAGCTGTTAGGTGGTTGGATTCGGGTGGTTCGTCATGTTCAGGATAGCGTTTCTTTTGGAAGCCGAAGAGCGCGGGGAGAAGCCACATCCACGAGCAATCGAGGGCCGCCTTGCATTCCTGGGCGAAATAGACCAGGAGGACGATGGAACTGAACGTCGTGAGCCAGAGGCCGCGGTAGATATTCGCAAATCCACCACGCGCAGAGAACACTGCGTAAAACCATCTACCACACCATACCACAGCAATGAGGGCGCTGAGAAGTTGCCAGATAGAGAGCTTCGCATCCCAGGAGTATCGCGGCCGAAGAGAGTTCACAATCCACCACGCGCCGAGTCCGGCCAAGGGCCACAAGAGGCATACGGTGAAAATATCTGAGGAAACATCCATGTTCAGCAGCCCACCTGGTCTGGCATATGCAAATGCGTAGAGGGCAAATACCGCAAACACGAGAGCAAGAAACAGCAGGACCCCTGGGATGACGCGCAAACGGCCTGTGCTCCTCGTCAGTCCGAAAACGGTCACAACCACGACAAGCAGTCCAAAGACATAAGGCCAGCCAAACATCCACCAGATTTGAAACAGCTCAGCGAAGTCCCGGGCGCTGTTCAGCCTGTGATACTCGATGAAGGGGGATCGTTGAACAGAACAACGGTGCACGGAACAAATGGAGAATCACCAGGATGGCACCCCTCCACCAACGGCAGGAAGAAGCATACCGTCAGCAGGGCGGCGTAGCTTAGGCACATCAGCTTGCGTTTCTTTTGCCTGTCCCCGTTCATCGCCTGCTTGCCTCTTGGCTCCCCAATTCTTCGTGTCCTTCGTGAGCTTCGTGGTTAGGGATCAGATCTTGCCCAGCCCCCGAATCATATACGCCTGCAGGATCCCCGATTCGTCGGAGTTGAAGAAGCCCAGCGACCCGTCCGGCGAGAGGAAGGGATGGATGTGGGCCTCCTTCTTGCACGACGACTTCGGGTTCAGGAGATACCGGAAATTCGTGAGCGGGTCCCTGCCCGGCTCGCCGAGATCGGCGAGGAAGATGCGCCCGCCCTTGTCGAAGGGGCCGGAATCGGTGATGAGCCGCTTCCCCGCGATGTCCGTGCCGAAGTGGCAAAAGCCCGGCTTGGGGAAGTCGCGGCTCAGGTCGTTCCGCGCGGCGCCCGCCGTCTTGAGGCCGATGTGCCCCTGGTCGGGTATCGCCCTGCCCTCGATAAGCTGCGCCTCGTGGCCGGTCTTGGTGCGCGTGCCTGTGCTGGTGATGGCCCAGGCCGTCCGGCCGCGCCAGCACTGGTGGCCCTGGCAGGCTTCCTTCCCATCGCGGCCCCAGGGCATGGTGCGGAAGTTCGTTCCGTCGTCGCGGATCACGTGGATGTCCGCGCCCTTCCCGCCGCAGAGCGTCGTCACCCGGCCGTCCGGCGTCACGACGCACTCGTGGTTTTCCTGGATCAGAACATCGTGGCACTCCTCCGGGTCGGTGGATCGGCAGTATTGCGAGTGCATGTTGCACCACGTCGGCCCGTGAATCACGAGCCGCACCGTCGCCTTCTCCACGTCGAAGATCAAGAGGCCAAACGGCGGTGGGTCCACCTTGCCGTCGCCGAGGAAACAGGAGATGGCCAGCCGCTTCCCGTCCGACGAGATGGTGGACAGGCCGTAGAACCGGCAGGCGCGGAAGTCGGTGTCGGGGATGGTGGAATCGAGGACCATGATCGTCCGGCGGTCCGAGCCGTCGAGGTTCACGCGCTTCAACGTCAACTTCCCCTTGCCGATATCGCTCTCCTCGACGAAGTAATAGACGTACTTCCCATCGGGCGAGACCGACGGCGCCCACGCGCCGACCTCCTCGGTGATCTGATGAAGGGAGTAGTTGTCCTCGATGTCGCATCGGAAGTACTGGTGCTTCGGGTTGCTCCGGCTGCCGCCGTGTGCGCTGGCGGCCTGGTGGAGGAGGAGATGCTTCGAGTCCATCGTGAAGATTTGCGCCTCCATGTAGAGATGGGAACTCGGGATTTCCTTGTCGCTGGTAAGCTGCACGACCTCGATGCCCTTCGGCGATTCGTTATCCAGAAGATCGGGACGGACCTTCATCTCGCTTCCCTTTCGTAGTTTAGTAATCGGGGTATCGGCCCTGACAGTGGACATTCGTGCAATCAGTCCGCCGACTGCTACCGCGCCTGCGCGCCGGAGCATGGCGCGGCGGGTGTGGCGATCGGGTGTATTCTTGGCATTTCTCATATTCATCCTCCATAAGTTCTCCCACCCACTGCTATCCATCACGCAGGAACGCAAGGCAAGTTAACCCATTATCTTCACAACCGCAAGGGATTTTCCTCCTTGATTCGCTTGCTTCTACATAGGTAGAATGAATGGTCCCAATCTTGGTCCCGTTGTATCATCAGTAGGAAGCAGACCTCATGGCATTCCCTGCGAAAGACGTGCAGATTATTCGTGGCTTGGCCGCGCGCGTGGCGGAGATTGCGGCGGAGCCGATCCATGCCAAGCGCGCCGCGATGTGGACGCGGTTCAATCGCCTGGAGCCGGACAGGCCGATGGTGCTTATATTCCCCGAAGGGTCGTGGCGCGAACTCCTGCCCGACAATCAACTGCAATGCACCGACAAGGCGTGCATTGACATCGAGCGCGACCTGCGACACCGAATCTACTACTGGGAACACCTGCAGGACGACAACGTCGTCAGCGGCGAGATCGTATGCGGCGTGGCCTGGTCCACGACCGGCTGGGGCGTCAACGTGCAGCGAACGAAGTCGGACGATCCACTCGGCGCGTATCACTTCGAGCCGGTCATCAAGAGTGACGAGGACCTCGACAAGATTCAACTCCCAAAGGTGACCGTGGACCGGGCGGCGACGGAGCGGCGCTACCAGCAGTTGTGCGATCTCTTCGACGGAATCCTGCCGGTGATGAAGAAGGGGGCGACCTACAGCCGCATCGCGCCGGTGGATATGTTCTCGCAGTGGGTCGGCCTGGAGCAGTTGCTCTGGGCCATGATGGACCGGCCCGAGTGGGTGCACCGCGGCCTGCAGCGGATTATGGACGGCTTCCTCAGCATCCTCGACGCGCTGGTGAAGGAGAACGCCCTCGGCCTGAACAACGGGGCGGACTACTGCGGCTCCGGCGGCGTGGGGTATTCCGACGAGCTGCCCCAGCCGGATTTTGACGGCGAGCATGTCCGGCCCATGGACATGTGGGGCTTCTGCACAACGCAGATCTTCAGCGAGGTCTCGCCTGCCATGCACGACGAGTTCGCCCTCCACTACGAGAAGCAGTGGCTGACGTGCTTCGGCCTGAACGCCTACGGCTGCTGCGAGCCGCTGCACAAGAAGCTGGATTATGTGAAGCAAATCCCGCGCATCCGCCGCATCTCGATGAGTCCGTGGATTGATCCGGTCGAGGGCGCGAGACAGTTGGAGGACAAGTACGTCTTCTCTTACAAGCCGAATCCCGCCGTCGTCGCGGGGGTGGGATGGGACACGGAGGATGTGCGCCGGGGTATCCGCAAGTTCCTGGAGCAGACGCGCGGGTGCGTGGTCGAGATGGTCCTGAAGGACACGCACACCTGCGCCCACCATCCGGAGCGGATGTGGGACTGGACGCGCATTGCGAAGGAGGAGGCGGAACGCTTCGCGGAATTGATGTGATCGGCGGCCCATTGCATGAATTTATTGTCAACTGTGAAAGTGTTCCCGATAATCCAAAGGAATCGTCTCGATGGCTGATGGACAGACAAGCAGAAACAAACTTATCGAAGAACTAAAGTCCGCCCGAGAACAGATCGCACGCCTCTCCCGTGAGAAGGAAACCCTGCAGCGACTGGAGGAGGGACGGAAGGAACTCCTGCTTCGCCAGCAGCACCTGTTGGAGAATGTGCCCGCCGCCATCTTCCTGAAGGATTCGGAGATGCGATACGTCGCGGTGAATCGGGCATATCACGATCTGCTTCCGAAGGGCGTGGACGATCCAATCGGCAAACGGGACCGCGATCTCTTCCCTAAAAAGTTTGCCGCTGCGTTTGAGGCGGAGGACCGGAAGGTGCTCGTGGACGGCCAGACCATCACGAAGGAGGAGCCAATCCGCATGCGCGATGGTCGCGTGGCGCACATGAGCGTGTCGCTGACGCCGGTTCATGCGGGGGACGGCCGGATCACAGGCATGGTGGGGATCGCGTTTGATGTGACCGAACGGAAGCGTTCCGAGGAGCGAATCCAGAACCTGTTGAACCAGCAACAGCACCTGCTGGAGAATGTCCCCGCTTGCATATTTCTGAAGGACACCGAGCTGCGGTATGTCGCGGTCAATCGAGCCTATCACGACCTTCTCCCCGCGTCGGTGGACGACCCCACAGGCTTGCGCGACCGGGACATATTTCCGAAAAAGCTGGCGAGGGAGTTCGAAAAGGAGGACCGAAAGGTGATCGTTGACGGGCAGACCGTCACGAAAGAGGAGCAGATCAAACTGCGCGGCGGTCGTGTGGCGCAGATGAGTGTGTCCCTGACGCCGGTGAGCGCGGCGGATGGCCGGATCACGGGCATGGTGGGGATCGCCTTTGACGTAACCGAGCAGAAGCGGGTGCAGCAGGAGTTGCGCGAGGCCAAGAAAGCGGCCGAGGCGGCGAAGGAGGCGCGGTCCATGTTCCTCGCCAACATGTCCCATGAGATTCGCACACCCATGAACGGCATCATCGGGTTTGCTAACCTGGCACTACGCACGAACCTCGATCGGGTGCAGAGTGATTACGTCAACAAAATCCGGACCTCGGCCAATGCATTGCTTGGGATCATCAACGACATCCTGGACTTCTCTAAGATCGAGGCGGGAAAGCTCGGCATCGAGCAGACGGGCTTTCAGCTACAGGACGTCCTTGAAGATTTGGCCGATCTCTTCGCAAACCAAGCCGCGGAGAAGGATATCGAAATGATCATCGCCCGCGATCCCGACGTGCCGAGCGCACTCTTCGGCGATCCTCTGCGGCTCCGCCAGGTCCTGGTGAATCTGACGAGCAACGCTGTGAAATTCACCGAGGGTGGCGAGATTTTCATCAATGTCGCGATGGTAAGCGAGACCGACGACAAGGTCACGCTTTCCTTCCGGGTGCAGGACACCGGAATCGGCATCTCCAAAGAAAACCTGGGCAAGCTGTTCGCGGCTTTTACCCAGGCCGACGGTTCGACCACCCGCCGGTACGGCGGGACCGGTCTGGGGCTGGCCATCTCCCGCCAGCTCGTCAACCTGATGGGCGGTGAAATTGAAGTGGCAAGCGAGGTGGGCAGGGGAACCACGTTTTCCTTCGCGCTGCCCTTCAAGAAACAGGGCAAGGAGAAAGAACGACGGCACAAATTGAGCGTGGACATTCGCGGCCTTCGAGCCATGGTGGTGGATGACAACCGCACCACACAGATGGTCTTGCTCCAGATGCTGGAGTCCTTCGGGCTGAAGGCGGTCGTCGCCGCCTCCGCCAAGGATGCCCTCGCAAAACTCCGGTACGCTGCCGAGACAGACAAGCCGTATCAACTGGTGCTCATGGACTGGCGAATGCCGGGCATGGATGGACTCGAGGCGTCGAAGGAAATCCGGGGCGACGACAAACTCGCCGAAATTCCTATCGTCATGGTCACCGCCTTCGGGAGCGAATACGAAATGCAGAAGGGCGATGGCCTCGGCATCAACGCCTTTCTCACCAAGCCTGTGCAACAATCGGTCCTGTTCAACACACTGATGGAGGTGCTTGGCCAGGAGCAGATGCAGGAGGCCGCCGGCGAGCGGCACATCGTCACGAAGGAATCGCTGCGTGTCGCCCCGCTGCAAGGGGTGCGCGTGCTGCTCGCGGAGGACAACGCCATCAATCAGGAAGTAGCCATAAAGCTGCTGACCGACGCCGGCTTGGAGGTGGATATCGCCACCAACGGCCGCGAGGCCGTCGCAGCCGTGAAAAAGAAGTTCTACGATGCGGTGCTCATGGATGTGCAGATGCCAGAGATGGACGGATATGAGGCGACAAACGCCATCCGTGAGGAGGCGCGGCTCGACCAGCTTCCCATCATCGCCATGACGGCCCATGCCATGGACGGGGATCGGGAGAAGTGCCTGGAGGCCGGCATGAACGACTATGTGAGCAAACCCATCAATCCGGATCATTTATTCGAGGTCCTTCAAAAATGGACCCGACCGGTCGGCGAGGGGGCGAAGGCCGAAACACCCGCCGCCGGCAAGGCGCCGGTGCAAGCCGATGCGGCATCCGTCTTGCCGCCTCTGCCGGGTGTGGACGTCAATGCCGGACTGAATCGGTTGCGCGGAGACGCCGTGCTGTATCGGCGACTGCTCCGCGACTTTGCGCGAAAACACGGCAACGCGGCGGATGAGATTGCCGAGGCCCTGACCAGCAATGAGACGTTCCGCGTGCGCAGTCTGGCCCACTCGCTGAAGGGCCTGGCGGGCAATCTTTCCGTGACCGGTCTGGCCGCGGCCGCAGGGGAACTCGAGACGGCCGCACGAGAGGAAAAGACGGAGGAGCTTCCCGCAAGGGCCGATGCGGTGAGGCGCACCCTCATGCAGGCGCTCGATTCGCTCAAGGCGCTGGAAGTCCCCCCCCCAGTAAAAGCCCTCGCCAGGACCACGGAGCGCATCAGCGCGTCCGACCTACGGCCCATGCTGGTCAAGCTCAAGCAGCTCCTCGCTGCCAGCGACCCCGAAGCCGAAGATACGGTCGGCTCGCTGTCCAAACATCTGATAGCATGGGAACTGGAGAAGGAGGCGAGAAAGCTTGGGGGAAAGATCGCCGCCTTCGATTTTGATGGGGCGCAGGAAACGTTGAAGAAGATCGCAGATGCCATTGGCATCTCACTGCAAGGAGACTAACATGGGTGGGGAAAAACCCAAGAAAACCATACTTATAGTGGATGACAGCCCGGAAAATCTTCGGATACTGAGCAACCTTCTGAAAGGTGAATATAGGCTCATGGCCGCCACCAACGGCGCCAAGGCCCTGGAGCTGGCGATGTCGGAGAGCAAACCCGATCTCGTCCTTCTGGACGTCATGATGCCGGAGATGGATGGTCGCGAAGTTTGCCGACGCCTGAAGGGATGCGACGATACCCGCGAAATCCCGGTGATCTTCATCACGGCGATGAGCGAGGTGGAGGATGAGGCCCATGGATTCGCCCTGGGCGCCGTGGATTACATCACAAAACCATTTAATCCCACCATCGTCGAGGCCCGCGTCCGGACCCATCTGGACCTTAAGGAAAAGAACGAAATCATAACGCAGGAGCGCGAAGAATTGCGCGTCGCTCACGAATTGCTTACGAAGGCTATAAACCGGCTCCAGGCCGATATCAGACTGGCGGCGGAGATTCAGAAGAACATGCTGCCGGACTCGACGAAGCACCCCTTCCCCGAAGCGCTGACCATTGTTACGCGGTACAATCCCGAAATGGACGTGGGCGGGGATTTCTTCGACTTCGCCGCCCCAGACGACAAACATGCCTCCGTCATACTGGCCGACGTGGCCGGCCACGGTCTGCAAGCGGCCTTTATCACCGGCCTCATCAAGACATCCTTCGAACTGGCGGGTAAGGCGCTGCTTACGGCGGCCGGATTCGCCAACGACCTGAATGAGATTCTCTGCCGACTGACGCCTCCAAACAGTTTCGCCACGGTTGTTTATTGCCTGTACGATCTCCATGAACGCAGGCTGCACTATTTCAACGGTGGGCACGGGCCCTGGCCCATCTTCGTGACGCCCCAGGGAAAGGTGGGGCCGATCAGCCAAAAGACCAATGTGTTGCTCGGAATTTTTGAAAAGCAGGAATTCAAGGAAGAGGTGTTCGACATCTCTCCGGGGTCAAAGCTCATCCTTGCGACAGACGGCCTTGTGGATGCGCTGAACCCGCAGGGCGAGAGTTTCGGATACGAGCGTCTCATGTCCACCATCGGCCGTCACTCAGGAGTTCCGGCAAAGGACCTGGATCGGATCATCTTCCAGGAGTTAGAGACATTCACCCACGGGGCGGACCAGAACGACGACATCGCGGCGGTGACGATCGAGTTTCACTGAGTAAGGACCTCGTTCCGAGGCAAGTGAGAAGGACACAGGCAGCGAAAGATGAGGCGGAGGCGTTCGCGGGGTAGAGTTTCGTTCCCACGCAGAGCATTTTAGCGAGAAGGTATTGGTTACTGTGGATCGGACTTGTCTGTGAAGTGTGCACGGTTCTTGATAACGTAACGCGCACCCTCCACATAGAGCTGCACGTCCTTCTCATAGAAGAGCTTGCTGAGGCGGTCCAGTTCTTCGACCTGTCTCTCGCTCAAGGATTCAAGCTGCTCTTGACGTGTGCCCCGGTCCTCGCTGGGCCCATCTTTCCCGAAAACAGCCATGGATTGGTGGATGATCTCAGCAACTTCGGGCACACCCATGGCCTTGCAGCCCTCCAAGGCCGCGCGGACTTGATTGCCGAAAGAGTTATAATAGTACTGATGAAGCCCTCCGTTCTGTACATCGTGATATAGATCACCGACAGCAATGGCGTACTGTTGCGGCTTGGTGAGGGAGTCCCATTCTTTTTCCTTGTGCAACCGTGCGAGATAGTACCCGTAATCCATTAGATCGGCTCTTGTCAGCAATCCATCTGCCGCAGCCTCGACGATCCTCTCTACCTTCCATGTCAACGCGTCTTCACAAAGCGCTTCAATGCCAAAATACTTTTGTTTAGCCAGCGCAACAAGTCCCGTTGCGTATACGTAGTCTTCAAGATATTCGTCTGCCTGCGCTCGTGGTTTTACCTCTTCCATGATCTCAAGCAATCGTTTTGTGGGGGCATCTTTGCCGAGCGCTTCAATGATGTGATGTAATTCGCGGTTCTTCGTCTGGAAATAGTCCGGGTTACTGAGCAGTGAAATCGCACGTTGCCTATCGAGTTGCATGAGACACTCCGCAGCATGCTCCGTGTTGCAGGAGCAACCCGGCACGACCATCGCAGCGACTCCCTCGAACATCGCCTTCCTGAAAGCTGGTGAACCGCGTCCATGCTCGATTGCAGACTGGATACCTCTAACTGCACGATCTCTCACGTATTCATCGGGATCGCGGAGCGCCTTGCTAAGCGGTATGATACACTCATCTGTCCCAATGTTGCCCAGAACGTACGCCACTGCTTTGCGCAAATCCTTGTCTTCGTGTTCTACCTTCGGAGCAATGAGGGGCACGGCCTCGGGCGGCGCAAATCGCTCAAGGCACTCGACGACCCGTTCTAAGGGGCAGTCCGCGAAGAGACCGGTCCCAAGCTTTCGCGTATGGAATGACGGATCGCGAAGGGCTTCAATCAAATACGGAACAATCCGCTCCCCAAGAAGATCGATGTAATCTTCGGTCTCAGGATCAACCTTTGGCGCTTTTAGCCCTGCGATCCACTGACGGATCTGATCCGGGGTAACGTTCTCTGGCAACTCAACGGTGTGAAATCCCGCTATCCTGCCCATTTGCCTCTCAAGCCTATCCGCGTACTTCCTGAGACCGTCAAGTTGATCCATTCCCACTCCCCTTTCCCGAGCAATCTCTTGGGACTTCGATTTGGTGGCGGAATAGTGCTGAACGGCTCGCGTACAGACCAGGATTCCTGCTACGGCAACAATCACCATGATCACGAGATACCCGATTCGTTTCGGCCAGCCCATAGCAGGTCACTAAAATGCAAGAGTATCACTTATCCAGTGCCGGGGCGACCAAATTTGCTCCCCCCCAATCTATTGTAGCCTACCGCTTCAGCTTGAAGACGTATAAATTGTCGCCGTATCGCAGGTAAAGCCGGCCGTCTATGACGACGGGGTGCGCGTAGCTCGGGCCGTCGCCGGGGACGGAGAACTCGCCCGTCGGGATGAGTTTCTTTGGGTTCGCCGCAGCCAGCCCCATCTTCCCCCCCTGCTCGCTGAACATGTAGAGCATCTTATCGGCCAGGAGGATTGCCCCCCGGCCCACGCCCTTTTCGGTCCACATCGTCTTGCCGGTCTTGAAGTCGAGGCAGCACCACCCGCTCTTGCTCGCGCCGTAGAGATACCCCTTGTAGAGCACATAATGCCCGTGGTGGTGGTCCATATCCTTCGTCTCCCACACCGGCTCAGCCGAGACCTTGCCTTCGGAGGCGGAGAGCTTGACGCACATGCCGCCGCCGCCGTAGCCCACAGCCATGAACAGGTGGCCTTCGTGGTAGAGCGGCGTCGAGCATACGGAAAGCGTCGTATCGGGAACCGGCTTTGACTTCCAGTAGAACGCCCCCGTCTCGGCGTTGAGGCAAATCATGGACTTCCCGGCCATTGTGGCCAGCAACGGGATGCCCTCGAACTCGAAGGCAATGGGAGACGAGTAGTGTGCGGCCCCCGTAAAACCCTCGCAGACCCAGATCTTTTCGCCGTTTTCTTTGTTCAGGGCGACGACGCAATTCTTGCCGCCCGGCGTAACGATGAGATTGTCCTTATACACGAGGGGCGACTCGGAGCAGCCGAAGCCGAGGGCCTTCGTGCCGAACTTATCGCAGATGTCAAGGGTCCATATCTGATCGCCTGTCTTTGCGTCATAGCACCCCACAAGCCCGTGAGCCGAAAGGAGATATAGCTTGCCGTTGTCAATGGTCGGCGTGGAGCGCGCCCCGGGGTAGCGCTCCTCCTCGCCGCCGTCCCACCACTGGTCATGGCGCTTCTTCCACTTCTCCTTGCCCTTTGTCGTAAACGCGGTGATGATAAGGTCCTTGCCGATGTCGCCGGTGATATAGACCATGTCATCCCAGATAACGGGCGAGGAGAAGCCGATGCCGATCCCCTTGGCTTTCCAGTCCAGTCGCGGTCCTGTGCTGGGCCATCTGTTGAGGAGTCCCTTGTCGGGGGAGACGCTGTCTCGGTTCGGGCCGAGGAACTGCGGCCAGTTCTCCTCCTTCTCCTTGGCCGATCCCGGCAACGATAGGAGCAACAAGCAGACCAATGCGAAGAAAATCCGTCCCATGCCTCTGCTACTCTTGCGATGAAACTGCGAACCAGATGATAATACCATATTATTTTAGCAGAACTTCGGGGGGCCGCCACAAGATTCTTGCCGAACTCGGCTAAACGGTTCTCATTTCTTCACCGCGGCTTTGTTTTCTTCCGACTCCTTCTCCCGATACACATGCCGCTCCTTGACGATCGAGCCGTGGTAGGTCCCGTGGATGCCTTCAATGGTGTTCTCCTCCACGACATACGTGCCGGGGAAATCGAACTGGAATGCAACAGGCGCGCCGGTCGCGTTCGCCACGGGATACCAGAAGTAGGCGTGGTTGCGGCGGAGCACGATGAAGTCCGCGCTACTCCCCACATGATACCCGATGAGCGCATCGCGCGCGACGTTCATCTCGACGACCGCCCCCACCACCGACGGGCTGGGGTCCGCGCCCGTCTTCTTCCGGCTGGTGATGACGACGCCACCGGTGCGGTTGCGGATGAACGAGTTGTGACGGATCACGTTGCCCATGTTGCGCGGAAACTCAATCGGCACCTCCGGCGCATCGCCGCTCGTCAGCAGCGCCCCCGCGCTGCACTCGTCCGTCAGATTCCCCTCGATCAGATTGAAGTGGAGCGGCCCGATCCCACGATTCCATGTCCTCGGCATGGACGAGGCGAGGGTCGTGCAATTGCTAAAGAGGAACAGCCCCGGCTTCCGCTGCCGGCGGATGACGTTGCCCGACACGATGTTCTCGACGCACCCGATCCAGAGCTGGACGCCTGTCATGCCGTCGCACGTCTCGTTGCCGACGACGAGATTGCGGTGGTAGAGGGTGCACGCCACCACGAGCGCCCCGGCGTCGGGCACTTCGCGCCAGGGGCGGTCGAGGGTGAGCAGGTTCCCCTCGCGCCGCGCCACGCGCCGAGTCTGCCCCACGCCCTTGCCGTCGAGGACGGTGACGCAGTACTGGTCAATCGTCGGCTCGCCCTCCCCATCGTCCGCGGTAAGGTCCGGGGGCCAGAAGGGGGTCTCGTTCCCCTGCTCATCAACGGGGAGCGACTCGCGCTTCACGCTGCCCAGCCGGTCGTCGGGCGTGCGCGGGACGGTCTTCGGGAGGACGACGGCGCGGTCGCCGGCCGACTCGATCCGGCCATGGAACATGATGCGCTGGTTGGCCTCGAAGAGGATCATCTCGCCCACGTTCTGCTCCATCCCGGCCACGCCGCCAAAACGCGCACGGTCGGCGCGGTTGCCGGCCATGTAGTTCCTGCTGATGGAGCCGTGGCCGGTCGAAACCCAGATCATTCGCATCACCGTCGGCCCGCCAGCCCCCTGGCCGGGCGGACAGCCGACGACATTGTTCTCGATGGCGCACTCCTCGATGATGTTCGTCCGACCCAGGATCGCGGCGAGCGCGTTCCCGCCGAAGCGCGTCTGGCAGACGAGGCGGTTCTCGGCAATGGCACACTGCCTCACACCGGACATGTAGATCGGGGCGCGGGCCCACAACTCATTCCCGCAGACGCTCGCCCGCTTCGCGTAGCACAGGTGGACAGCGCGGTTCTCGGAGCGCTTGCCCTCGACGCCGCGAACGCGGACGTTGGTGACCGTGCAGTCCTCGATCCATCTCGGAAACTGCTCATCCCGCACGAGCACCCCCACGTCAGTGACCGGCGCGCCTTCGATGCTCAGGCTCGCCAGACCGCCGCCGTCGCCGCACAGCCAGACGGCGACATGCCATCGGCCCGGCAGCGACCCGTCGCGGCACTCGAACTTCGTGCAGTCCTCGCCCTGGATGACGACGACCGTGTCCGAGGTCTCAGGGAAGGGCGCATCGGACGGGGTGAAAGTCGGATCGAGGGCAAAGACCATCGCGTCGAGCGCGAGCCCGCCGCCTTTCACGTTCTTCCACGTCAGACCGTGGGGACCTGCCGAGAGTTTCATCTTTGCGGAACGGGTCCATTTGAACGTGCCGAAACTGCCCGTGTTCGGAAGGTTGTCGAGGGGGACCGGCTCTCCGTCGTCGGCGATGAGGACCATGTTTCCGCTCACGCCCGCCTGCTTCCACTTGGACATCTCGGTGGCGTAGCGCAGCCACACCGTCCACTCCCCGTCCTTCGGGACGCTCAGGGCGTACTCCATCACGTCGCCGGGGGTATGGACGCCGCCCGGCGCGGAGTCCCATCGGCCCGGCTGGACCTCCGCGAAGCCGGCTTTGCGGTTGACAGAGCGCAGGATCGTCTCGTCCTTCCCCGTGCCCGTGAGGACGACCCCCTTGCCGACCTTCAGCGTGCCGGTGAACTCCATGACCCCCTGCGGCAGGTCCACGACGCCGCCGCCCGCGGCCTGCGCGGCGGCGATGGCCGCACGCAGCCCCTCCTCGGTGAACCCATCGGGTCGGAAGTGGCGTGGCTCGTCGGCGGTCCGGCCATCCACATTGATCTGCATTGCGTTACTCCACCCGAACGCCCCGCCCGTCCCCGTGTGGCACCAGAGCAGGTAGTCGCCCCCCGGCAGGTCGGCGGGCAGATCGGCCTTGACGCGGAACTTGCCGCACTCGCTCACCGTCAGCCAGCGTCCGGTCTGCGCATTGACCTGCTTGAGGAAAACAGCGCACCGGTCGAAGTCCGGACGGCGAGCCAGATTGCGGCCGTAGATGGCGATCTCCGTCCCCACGCGGGCCTTATCGGGCATGCCCCACCAGCATTGGGGCGCGTTGAGGACGAAGGGCTTCGACCAGCCTTTCTCCGACCCGACCCACCCGACGAATACGCCGTCGTAGGAGTTTCCCGGCAACGTGGCGGCGAGGTAGCGGCCGTTGCAGAACTGGACCTTGGGCTTCCACTCCTGGCCGGTCTCGGCCTTGTCGCTCATGCCCCAGAGGACGACGTTGTCGGTCAGGCCGTCGCCGACGAGGAGGAAGGTCTCATCCGCCCCGGCCTCCTGGGAATGTTCGAAGATTTTCGGGGCGTCGGGGGATGACTCATGCTTTGGTGCCGCGTAGTCCAATCCCGGCGGGGCGACGCCCGGGTCCTGGGCGAGGGCGAAACCCGCTGCCGCGAGCAATAACAGCATTCCAACAACGTATCGCATGCCACCTCCACCGCCAGGACGTCTTTGGCTGCCGCCTTGTTCTCCCTTCTGCGCCTATGAGAGGGAAAGGAGGCAAGGGGAAAAACGGGCTACACCGTCGCCTTCCGGATCCGTCTCTTGAGGCTGTGGATCTGGCGGCGGATGTGTTTGAGCTTGGCATGGTCCTTGGCGGACAGGGCCTCGTCGCGCTTCTGTTTCGCCTCCTTGATCTGGGTCTTGATCTTGGCCTTGTCCACGCCCTTCACTTCGTGATGGGCATGCATGTCGATGCCGAGCGCCGTGCACAGGGCGGGCAGCAGGTGCTCCTTGTTCATCTGGGTGTGTCCCTGCACGGCCTCGTGCTGGAGGCCCGCGGCAATCTCCCGAAGCTCCTCGACCGTCTTCTTCTTCAGTTCCTCATAGGTATGCGCCATCCGAACGATCCTCCTTTCGGTTTCGTGAGTAAACCGCTCTTACGGAATCGTCACCATTTAGCCAAGTGTTGTCATTCCCGCGAAAGCGGGAATCCAGTCCCGCGTCCGCGCGGGACTCAACCGCTCGTGGATTCCCGCGTACGCGGGAATGACGAATATACCCTTGGGCGCAAGAACGCCTGCGCCACATTTGGCTAAATGGTTACCCAAAATCCGCCACATATTATGCCGACTGTTGCGCGGGATTTCAAGCCTACTTTGCCGCCGCGCCGAGACCCGATTGCGGCATGACGCCCTGGACCATGGCCTTGTCCACAACGACCTTGTCGCCAGCCGCAATTTTTACACGACCGGAGGGCGCTCCGGTCGCGGCGAATGTGATGCGCACTGTCTTATCGCCGACGGCAAACGCGACGCCGACCCTCCCATCTTCCTCGATCAGTTCCGATGGAACCATGACCTCCAGCGACTGATCGCCGACCTGGATGAGATGGAGGAAGACATCCTCCGTCCGAGGACTGCCTGGCTTGGCCTCCATCCGCCACCGGCCCATCAGCTCCGGCGGGTCCTTGTATTTCAGCGTCTGGACGCCGCTTCCCGTCTCGGCCACCCACTTGGCCGGACCGGCGGTGATAGAGTAGTTGGCGCCGTCTGCCATGAACTCCTTGCCCGGCCCGCCGACCTTCTCCAGCACAGCATCCTTCGGCAGGAGCGTTCGGCAGAAGATGCGGCCCTTGTCCTGGTCGGAGCGCCACGTCTTGCCCTCGACCATCGGCTCGTTGGCATGATGCAGCAGCCACGTCTTGCCGTAGTCGGCATTGGTGGATGTCACCCGGTCGCAGACGACGAAGTAGTCGGGCGGGATGAAGACGAACTGGCGCACCATCAGGGCGCACTTCTTCTCGTTATACACCGGCGTCGCATCGCCGGTCATGTAGGTATAGTCCGGCCCGGTCTCGAAGGCGACGACCTTCGACCCGATCTGCTTGTTCTGCCCGCCGGCCTGGCCGTAGACCGTCCCGTTCCAGTAGGGCGACGGCGGCTCGCCGGGCATCTTGATGAGGACGCAGTTGTGCGCAACGGTCTGGGCGAAGTAGTTCTGCAGGTTGTCCGTGTTGCCTTCGCGTGTGCCGGTGTCTAGGGCGAGGAAGCCCTTTTTGTAGATCGTGAAATGCACAGCGTCGTAGTGGCGGTGGCCCGCCAGCATCCCGCCGCAGGCGAAGAGGCAGTAGGCGTCGTCGGGTCCGTCGCCGGAGCGCATGAAGATCTGCCCCATGTTCTCGAAGTAACGCGCCATCGGCAGGGCCTTGGGGTCCTGGGGCGGCGGGGCCTTTTCCAGATTGGTTGTGAGAAAAGGATAGACCGAGTATTGAGAGGGGAACTTGGAAACCGGGACCTTCGACCGGACATAGGCCGCGAGGGCGGCGAGGTCGGGCTGGGACGTCCCGTAGAAGTGCATGATCTGCGACATGTGGGTGTAGATCCACCATTGAGGAAAGGGGTTGGCCGTGTGGGGCGTGTCGCCGTAGCCGTACTCCAGCATGTTGGGCAGCATGTTCCACATGACGTAGTTCGGGAACATGGCGATGTAGGGCCACCGGCCGGCGATGTCCTCGCCCGTGGCCGCCTGCCATGTGTAGAGGAAGTTCCACTCCGCCCACGGATAAGCCACGAAGGTATAGCCGATGGTGGGGGAGGCGCCGCCGCCGTCGTCGCCGGACGACTCCGACCGATGGGCGAAGAGTTTCTGGTAGACGCCGTATCCCTCCTTCAGGAATTCCAGCGCCTTCGCATCGTCAATCCCTTCGTTGAGCATGCATACACCGGCGAAGAAGGTGGCGTTGCGTTCGCCGTAGTAGCCTGTGGTGTGGCCGCCGCTGTTGCGGCGGAGGACGCCGGGCTTGCGGAGGACCTCGTCAATGTGTTTCAACATGCTTTGGCCCATCTCGCGGCGCTCGTCGGGGGAGAGGTCGTCCCAGACCCAATCAAAGGCCGCAAGCCAACCGACCTGGCTGCGGGAGTACCAGTTGATTGACTTCCCGGCGGCGTAGCAGGCGTGGTAGTAGTCGAGGCTGGCCCAGAGCATGTCCTTGATGCGCTTCAGGCGTTCGGGCGTCGGCTCGATGCGATAGACGAAGGCGGCGCTCATGAGGACCTCGCCCCAGTCGCGGGCGGGGACGCTGCTACCGGGACGGGTCTCAGGGAGTTTGATCGCATCTGGCTTGCCCCCGCTCCACCAGTCGGGCTTAAGTTGCGGCGTCTCGGCGTGTTTCTTGACCTTCTCGAAGTGCTCCTTCTCCACGGCCAGGGCGCGCTCTTTGATGGCGGGCCAGGTGTCGCGGTTGAAGAAGATGCGGGGATGATCCTTCCGAATCTTTGAAATCCACTCGTCCCCCTGCGGGAACGCGATCCGGCTCGCGCCGAACGCGAGAACGAGAGATGCGGCAGCGATCGGGGCGTAGGCCATCCATTTCATCTCAATCTCCTTCGCCTGTTTCAGGAGTATGTGTGCGTCGCCGAGACTCCAAACTTGAGCGCTCAGCGTACCGATGTCAGGGCTTTCTCGGCCTCATCCGCCGTGACGACGCCCTCGTCGCGCAGACGCTGGATGTTTGCGGCCAGTGTGGGGCGGGCGCACCGGATACAGGAGGCCGCAATGTCCTTGCCCTCCGCCATCGCTCGGCGCATCTCCTCGTCTGGGACCACCACGCCGCAGGCCCCCACGCGCCCGCTTCCTTTGGCCTTGCGCAGGAGCACCTGCACCGACACGGCGCGCAGGACGTCGGCGAGACGTCGGCGGACGGCTGGCTGTTCGCCCGGGGGAAAGAGGTCAACGATCCCGCGCACTGCATCTCCCGGGGACTTGGCGCCTCTTGTGAGGATGACCATACGCCCGCTCTCGGCGGCAGCAAGGGCGGCGGCGGCCTCCTCCATGCGGTTCAGCTCCTCCACGTACAGGACATCCACGCCCTGCCGCGATGCGTCCGTGATTCCCGTAAGCACGTCGGGAACATCCTTGCCCACCAGGCGCTGCTGAATGGTCGCCCGCTTGGGTGTGAGCCGGATAATGAACTCTCCCATGGTGCAGATGCGGCAGTCCCGGGTCTGGTTCAGATGCTCAACGAGCGCCATGCCCGTGGTGGACTTGCCGGATCCCGTCGGCCCGGCAAGGATGACAATGCCGCCGGCGGACTCGACGGCCTTCACGAGGGGCTTGGACAACGTGGGCACGACCGCCTCGACGGCCGACGGCGGCAGGGCGTCGCCAACGCTCGATTTCGACTTGTCCTCCGCGCCCGGCGTCTTGCCCGCGTCCATCTGTTTCCAAAAATCTGCTGCGGGCATCCCGTTGATCATCTTGAGCGTCTTGATCGTGCGTAGCGCGGTGTCCTCACTGTTGGGGGACCATCCGAGATCTGTGAGCGGACAATCCCGTATGGGCGAGAAGTCGCTGATCCGGCTGCCAACACCTTCGCACCGAAGGCGCGAGAGCGGCATGCCTCGGAGCGGCGACAGGTCCGTGATGCGCGTTCCCTGAATGTACAGTCGCTCGAGTCTCATGCCGCTTAGCGGCGAGAGGTCGTTCACGTGCGAGAAGGCGCAGTCCAGACGCACCAGAGGAAGGCCGCTCAGGGGCGTCAGGTCGGCGAGTCGGCTCTGGATGCAACGGCCGCCCGGCAAGGGGACGCCGCCGCACGTCAGCCCCCGCAGGTGAGCCAACGCCCGGATGGGCGAGATGTCCGCCACCTCCGTCGAGCGGAATACAAGCTCGGTCACCTGGCCGTCCTCGATCTTGTGCTTGATTTCGGTCGTCGCGGGATCAAATCCCGGATTGAGTTCCTCCAGCTTAGCCACGACGCGCTGGACCTGCTCCTCCGGCGGCAGAGCGGCGACTTCCTTGACGAAAGCGTCCTGGTCATTTTGGATTTTGGATTGCTGGTTTTGGATTTGTTCCGCTCCCTTTGCGCCCTTTGCGCCTTTGCGTGAGGCTTCTTCCGCCTCTGACTTCTGATCTCTGACCTCTGACTTCCGCTCCCCCGCCTTCCACTTCTCGAAATCCGCCGCCGACAAAGCGCAACGGAAGCCGGTGAAATGGGCCTGATAGCCGGGCCAGTTGCATCCGCGGTCGGCGCAACGAAGATGCGCCCCGGAGTCGCCCCAATTGCCGCCTCGATAGACGCGATTCTTGTTCCCGCAACGCGTCTCGTAATCGGGGGGCATCCCCTGGTTCCCAAGATACTTGTCAAACCAATCTTCCACCCACTCGCTTGCGTTGCCCGCCATGTCATAGCATCCGCATGGGCTCCGGCCGTTTGGGAATGTCCCCACCGGCGTCGTTCCGCCGCCTAGTGCAATCTGTCTTGCGCCTTCGTTGCTCTGCTCATACGCCTTCCACCACGGCAGCCAGCCTCCGCCTGTATAGCCCCGGCGAGCTGCATCGTTCGCCATCGGCTGGGCGGATTCCTCGGCGCCGTCTCCCCACGGATACTTCAACATCCGTTTCGCGCTGGGACTCCAGCCCGCCGCCTTCTCCCACTCGCTTTCCGTGGGCAGCCGCTTTCCGCACCATCGGGCGTAGGCCGCGGCGTCCTCCCAGCTCAGATACGTTGCTGGGTAGTTATCGCGGCCGTCGGGGATTTTTTCCCCGTTGTCCGCGATGTGTTTGGGCGTCGCATGCCCCGTCGCCTTCACGAACTCCATGTATTGGGCGTTTGTCACCTCGTGCTTGTCCATGAAGAAGGCTGGCGCATCGGCCTGATGCGCGGGGTTGGCCATCGGATCCGCGTCGTCACCCATGACAAACGGCCCGGCGGGGATATAGATCATGCCTTCGGGGACCTGGATGGTCTTGCCTTCGTGCTCGACGGTGTAGGTCTTGCGCGAGAGGGGATGGGGAATCTTCTCGCCCGTGGCGGCTTCGGTGACGTAGGCGCCGTCATAGGATTTTCCACCCGCGGAGCCGGCCGGTGCTCCCGGCGCGCCGCGCAGGATGGTCGCCTCGCCGTCAAAGACGCGGAGCTGCCAGGAGCGGATTTCATAGCCGGAGTTGTACGAGTAGAGGGAGGTGATGGGGTTGCCGGGGAACTCCGGATGCGGCTCGCCGACGTGGTCCACGTTGGTGATGTTCCCCCGCCAGTCGAGCAGCGACTCGCCATCGAGCCGGAGGGTCAGATGATCCTCCGCCCCGTTCGCCCCGCGGTCCAGGCGTATGACGGCGCGCCCGCGAGGGGCCTTGTCCTTCGGCCACACCGGGCCTTCTCTCATGTTGATGATCTTGAAACCCGGCGCATCCACATAGACGGGCACGATGTGTTCGCCTCTGAGCGGCATATCCACATGGAGCCGCCCGGACCCCGACTGCCGCTCGTACTCGATCTCAATCTCATAGCTGTCCGACCGGATGGCGACAGGTGGGGCGATCTTTCCCGCCTTGCCGTCGCTCACATAGACCAGCGCCCGGCCCTTGCGCTCCCACTGGTTGGCCTTGGTCACAGACTGTCCTTTCGGGCAGGCGATGCGGTCTTTGATCGGGTCGGCGAGGGCAAGGAGGTCTATCTTCTGGCGCGGCTGCGGCGCGGCAGCCGCCCCCAATTCCTTGATCCGGATGTTGCGGAACTCGAGGCGGGACTCGGACTTGTAGGTCGCAAAACCGATCTGGCCGCGTTCGAGGTCCAGGTTCTGAGGCCAACGCTCCATCGGCAACTTTTCGGCAAGCCGTTCGAGTTCCCCGACATCCGTCTCCGCGACCGTGACGCCGTTGATGCGGACGGCAATCTTTCGGTCCCGCATCTCGATCTCCGTGAAGTTCCACTCGCCCACACGCTTCATCGGGGCGGGCTTCGCGGCGACGAGGTCCGAGATGGACCCCGTGCGCTGCGTCGGCGGAAGGTCCCGATAAGCGCTATGCGACTCGTCCAGAATGGGAATCTGTATGCCGGAGATGCACGGGGTCGAGACCGTGACCGTCCGCGCCAGCACCGCGCCCCTCGCGCCGGGGCCGACCCTGAACTCAAACCGCAGGATGCCATCCCCATATTGTTTGTCCGTCAGGACCGTGCTCGGCTGGTCGCCCGCGCAGACAATCGCCCCATTCTCGACGACACATCCGCCCTTGAAGTCCCTCCATCCCTCGAGGTCCTTGCCGTTGAAGAGCGGCACAAAGCCCTCGGCGTCCGGCTTCATCCATGCCGGGAGCAGCGCCTTCTCGCCCTCGACGGCGTATCGCTCGTACGGCTGCAGGCCCTCCGGCTCCTTGATGGCTGGCTCGTCTTTTCCCTCAGGCGTCTCAGGGACCTTTGCGACGGGGGCGGGCCGCCCGGCAGGCCGGGGGCGAGAGATGAAGAATATCACGCCCAGGGCCGCCGCAATCGCCAGCACGCTCGTTACAACGAGGGGCAGGACCCACTTCGGCCCCTTGGCCCGGGCGGGAAGGGGCGTCGCCCCAGGGGCGGTGCGCCGGATGCTCCGCCCGGCCGACTCGATCGCCGCCAGTTCGTCGGCGGAGATGGCGTAGGCTTGTTTCGGCGGCGTCATGCTGGCGAGAGGTTTGGCCACCGGCGCAGCGCGCTGGACCGCCCTGGCCACCACGGCCTTGGGCTTGAAATAGTTCTCGATGTCGGCGATGACGGCGTCGCAGGTGGTGTAGCGCTCCGCCGGGTTCTTCATCATCATCCTTTCGACGATGGCCCGAATCTCGGCGGGGACGCCCTCCGCCCTCTCCGACCACGTGAGCGGCTCCGTCGCGTGTTTCATCATCACCTGAAGCGGCGTGTCGGCCATAAAAGGCGGCAGGCCGACGAGGGCGTGGTAGTAGGTCGCGCCGAGGGAGTAGATGTCCGTCCGCCCGTCGGTCGGCTTGCCCTGTCCCTGTTCGGGGGACATGTAGAGGGGCGTGCCCATCACCTGGCCGGACATGGTGATGCTCGAATCGCCCGTGGCGGCGCGGGCCAGGCCGAAATCGGCCACCTTCACCAGCCCCTCCTCGGTGAGCATGATGTTGTCGGGCTTGATGTCGCGGTGGATGATCCCCTGCTTGTGCGCAGCGGCGAGGGCGCGGGCGGCGTCGGCGATGATCCGGCTGGCCTCTTTCAGGTCAACCTGCCCCTGATTCTGGATCACATGCCGCAGGTCCATTCCCTGGACGAACTCCATCTCGATGAAGTGTCGGCCCTTGTCCTCGCCGACGGAGTAGATGATGACAGCGTTCGGGTGGGTGAGTTTCGCGGCCATCTTGGCCTCGCGCTGGAAGCGGTCCAGGAAGGTGGGGTTGTTCTTGACGAGTTCCTCGGGCAGGACCTTGATGGCGACCATGCGGTCGAGGGATGTGTTGATGGCCATATAGACGGCGCCCATGCCGCCCTGGCCGAGCTTCTCCTTGATTTGCAGCAGGCCGAGCTTCGCCCCGATCAATGGATCGGCCCCGGCCGCCATGAGGACGGTATCCACATCGGGGATGGTGATGATGGTTCCGCACTCGGGGCAGCGCGCCTTCTTGCCGGCGTGGCTATCCGGGGCCTGGAGGGACTTCTTGCACTTTGGATTTGGACATTCGATTTTGATCGGCATATATATCCTCCCCGCGCGTCACTCCCGCGCGGGCGGCATGGGCAGCTTGCCGGCATCTACCTGCCCCCAGAACTCGGCGGCGGGGAGGCCGTTGATCTTTTCAAGGGTTTTGATCGAGCGCAGGACCGCCTGGTTGTCCTTGCCGGCCGCCACGGCGGGATCGCACTTCAGGTCCTCCAGCGGCATATTGCGCAAGGGCGAGAAATCGCGCGCCTTCGTTTCGGGGAATTCAAGGATCCGCAACGACATGCCCTCCAATGGCGAGAGGTCGCTGATCTCTGTGCCTCGAAAGTGCAGGTTCTCCAATGGCATGCCGCGCAAGACCGAGAGGTCCGTCACGCGGGTGTGGTTGAACCCCATGAACGTGATGGGCATCCCGTGCACGGGGGACAGGTCGGCCACATCCGTTCCCGGACACCGGAATTCAACCAACTGCATCCCCTTCAGGGGGGTGAGATCGGCGAGCTTCGATCTCTTCGATCGGTCTTCGTCCAGGACGCCGCAATAGAGCCATTTCAGCTTTGGCAAAGCGCGCAGGGGAGAGATGTCGGTCACGTCGGTTGCGGTAAAGTGCAGTTTGACCACTTCGTTCTTCTCGATCTTGTGCATCACCTTGACACCGAGGCCTGGATTGAGTTCCCTCAGCTTCGCCACGACGCGCTTGACCTGCTCCTCCGGCGGGAGGGCGGCGACTTCCTTGCAGAATGCGTCGTCACCCGGGACCGCGCCAGTGGTGGCTGGGGGCTTGCCGCGTGTGAACGTGCCCTTGCCGGTGACCTCGCGGACCTCGATGCGGTGAAAGACGGTTTGAACATTGCACGCGCCGAGGCCGATGAGTGTCTTGTCGGTCAAGCCGGCATACGGTCCTTCGCTCAACGCGCCGAATTCCGGCCGCCATTCCGAGATCGGTTTGCCGTGGAGGACCGCTTTGACCGAATCTCTCCGCACGACCACCGTGGCGGAGTAACGGTGCCGCAATTGCAGACATTCCTCGATCTTCACGCCTGTAGCGTTCTTGTCGAATCGCTTGCCGCCGACGAGTTCAAAACCAAACCAGGTGTTGCCGTGCGCGCCCATATACCAGTGGAAGGGCCGTCCATCCTTTTGCAGCACTTGGAAGACGTCGCCCCAGCCCACGGTACCCTTCTTGCCTTTGGCTTCCAGCCGCGTGAACTCGATGCGGAAGTCGTATTCGTCAGGCGGCTGATACGGAATCTGCACACGCGAAACGAAGCCGATGTCCGACATGAGGCCGTCCTCGGTTTTCTGCCAAACGCCCGCCACCGCATCCTTCTGCGGGTCAATCAGGGGCAGCAGGTTGATGGCGTTCTGCCAGGCGTCGTCGGCATGCGTGATTCGCGACTCGGGAGTCGTGACTGGGGCGGCTGCCGAGCCGAGCACATCCGGTCCGAGACAGACCCGAAAGCCGAAGTCGCCACCAGACCGGGACGAGTAACTGCCCATGCGGCGGGCACAGCGACACCTCGGGGAGATGCCGAGGTGGAACGACCCGCCCCGCAACGCCCGTTCGCGGGGGTTGCCTTGATAGCACTCCTCGTGCGCCTGCTCCGGATCAAACTCATCCAAACACCACTCCCAAACGTTGCCCAGCATGTCGGCCAGCCCGAAGCCATTTCGACCTCGCTCCCCATAGCTGTCCACTGGCGCCACATGGGCGAATCCATCGTCCTTCTCACCCCAGTTCAAGCGGCCTTTCCCATCCTCTTTGCTCTCGCCCCACCAGAACTTGCCTTGCGAGCCGGCCCGACAGGCATATTCCCACTCCGCTTCCGTCGGCAACCGAACCACATAACCTGCCGGCAAACGCCCCGCCTTCTTCTCCTGGTCCGAGAGCCACTTGCAGAAGGCCACCGCGTCGTTCCAGGTCACCGTACACACCGGATGATCATCCAGGAGTGCGCCAAATCCCGGATCGCGCCAACTCGAGCCGTCCGCCTGGCCCCACGACCCGTCCTTGCGCTGCGTGAAATCTACGTAACCTCTTCTTTCCGCATCGGTCTTGAAGCGCGTCGCGGCGATGAACTGTTTCCACTGGCCCACCGTGATCTCCGTCCGTCCCAACCAGAAGCCCTCCTTGATCCTCGCCCGGCGCGGCGCTTCGCCCTCGCGCTTGCTGTTGTCGCTCCCCCCGTATTGCGCTGCCGCCCACGCCTGTTCCTCCTTCGTGCTGCCCATCATGAACTCGCCGGGGGGGATGGCGACCAGTTCCATCTTCACGCCGCCGCCCAGGTCGAACACTTTCGTTTCGCCGGGCCGGCCGACTGCTCCGCCCAACGGCTTGATGCGGATGTTGCGGAACTCGACGGGGCTTTTGGCGCCTTGCAGCACAATAGGCCCGGGTTGGTCCACGTTGTTGTCGAGCGCGCCGCGCGTGGGCTGGGTCAGCTCGCCATAGTCAATGACTTTCTTGCCGTTGAGGACGACTTGCACGCGCTTGCCCTTAATTCCGACGGCCAACGCTTGCCACTCGCCTGCCGGCTTGCTGGCGTTCTCGCTGGGCGGTATCAGTCCCCAGATTCCCCCGCTGGTCTCCTTCCCTGGCGGCCGGCCGAAATCGTCCCAAATCTGCACCTCGTAACGTCCGCGTAGAAAAACGCCGCTGTTGCCATCTTTTGGCATTCTATATTCGCAGTGAAACTCGAAGTCGCCGAACATCTGCTCCGTTATCAGATCGTTGCCGGGTCGCGTGTTTACGAGCAGCCCGTCCTGGACGCTCCACCCGTTCGGCTTGCTATCGTCCCGAATCCTCCAGCCCGTCAGGTCCTTGCCGTTGAAGAGAGGGATATAGCCTTCGGCATCCGGTTTCATCTCGGATGGAACGGCGGCCTTTTCTCCCCCTGCCGTGTACCGCTCGTAGGGCTGAGGGCCCGTCGGTTCCTTCCAGCCCGGCTCCCCCTTCTTCGCGCCCTCTGTGTCCTTCGTGGCGTCAACGGACGCCGTGGGCTTCGGGGAGGGGGACTCTTTCCCGCGAGGGACGGCGAACAGGAAGATCAATGCGCCCACGATGCACAGCGTCCCCACACCCGCCACAGGCCACAGCCATCTCGATCCCCCTTTGCGCCGCTTCACCGCAACCGCCTTCGTCTGCATCGGCGTCGGATGGCGGAGCGCCCTCGCCCCCGACTCCAGCGCCGCAAGGTCTTCCGCACTCACCACATACGCATTCTTCGGCGGAGTGACTATCGGAGCGGTTTGCTGCACGGGGGCCGCCGTTGTCACTCGTACCGCCTTCGCCACCACCGCCTTAGGCTTGAAGAACCCCTCGATGTCCGCAATCACCGCCTCGCACGTCGCGTAGCGCTGCCCCGGGTCTTTTGCCATCATCCTCTCGACGATGCGGCGGATCTCCACAGGGATATCCGCCGCATCGGCCGGCCACGACACCGCCTCCGTCGCGTGCTTCATCATCACCTGAAGCGGCGTGTCGGCCGTGAAGGGAGGCAGACCCACGAGGGCGTGGTAATACGTCGCGCCGAGGGAATAGATGTCCGTCCGCCCATCCGTCGGCTTCCCCTGGCCCTGCTCGGGACTCATATACAGCGGTGTGCCCATCACCTGGCCGGACATGGTAATGCTGGAATCCGCCGTGGTCACGCGCGCAAGGCCGAAGTCGGCGACCTTCACTTCCCCCTTCTCCGTGAGCATGATGTTGTCCGGCTTGATGTCGCGGTGGATGATTTCCTTCTCATGGGCGGCGGCGAGGGCGCGCGCCGCGTCGGCGATGATCCGGCTCGCCTCCTTCACCTCCACCCGGCCCTGCTTCTGCACGACCTGGCGGAGGTTCATACCCTGGACGAACTCCATCTCGATGAAGTGGCGCCCCTGCTGTTCGCCCACCGAATAGACCATGACCGCGTTGGAGTGATTGAGCTTGGCCGCCATCCGCGCCTCGCGGTAGAAGCGCTCCAGGAAGGCGGGATTGTTCTTGACGAGTTCCTCTGGCAGGACCTTCACCGCCACCATCCGGTCGAGGGGGGTGTTGATAGCCATATACACGGCCCCCATGCCACCCTGTCCGAGCTTCTCCTTGAGCTCCAGGACACCGAGCTTCGACCCGATCAGGGGGTCGGCGTGGACCTCCATGAGGACGGTATTCAACTCGGGTATGCTGATGATATACCCGCAGCCGGGACACCGCGCCTTCTTGCCGGCGTGGCTATCCGGGGCCTGAAGAGTCTTCTTGCATTTGGGGTTCGGACACTCGACTCGGATGGGCATAGATCGCCCCCCTTCCTTGTTGCTATAAACATAAATAGTCAACATGATAGAGACCGCTCCCCGCCAAGTCAATGCAATTCCCGGTTCGAGGGCGGGGGAGGGGTAACAGGCGAGGGCCCGTTTGTCCCGAATGGCGCTGAATTTAGTGACATGGGCCGTCGCACTCGCCCTGCGTAGTCGGCGCAGTGACGAATGACGAAATCCGAATGACGAAAGAATGCCTACGGCACCCAAAGCCACGTAGCGGAAATCGCCAGACTTCCGACGTTTCGGCCCTGCGCGCCCTCTGCCACAGTGATCTGAACTCTGCCGAGTTCAGCTACGGCGAGTTCGGCTACGCGCCGTGTTTTTTTGGCATTCGGGCTTCGTCATTCCTTCGGCATTCGTCATTTCACCCCCTGATAGAACCGATAGGCGGGGCTTACGTTAGTGCCATTGCCATCCCCATTTTCCCGTTGCAACGGGAGGGCGGGAGCGGTTATGATAGGGCAGTGGGTGACGGTTCCCGCCACGAGCCATAGATCGGGGCGTAGCGCAGTCTGGATAGCGCGCCTGCCTTGGGAGCAGGAGGTCGGCGGTTCAAATCCGCCCGCCCCGACCACGCAACATCCATATGGCATCATAAGCAGTTTCTGTTGGAGAAAGGACTGACTATGCGAATGATCTTTCTGATGGTGGATACGCTGCGTTACGATCATCTCGGAGCGGCAGGCAACCCGAACGGCTACACCCCCGAACTGGATAAACTCGCCGAGCACTCGTTCTTCTTCGAGAACTATTACATATCCAGCTTCCCCACCGTGCCGAATCGCGAGGATACCATGTGCGGCACGTACTCGTTCCCAGATCATGGCTGGGGACCGCTGCCGGCCGATGCCGTACCTATCGCGCAAATTCTCAACGACAAAAAATACATCTGTCAGCTCATCACCGACACGCCGCACCTCATCGGTCGCGGTCATGGGTATCATCGCGGCTTCCACGCCTATCACTGGCTGCGTGGGAACGAGTGCGACACCTATCTCACACGCCTCAACCATGAGTTCAAGCAGACCATGCCTTACGAAAAGACGCGCATGGACGAGAGCTACTTCGGCCATCCGCTCGTTGACCTTCACTGCTGGATCAACGCGGAGCGCGCGTGGGAGGAGGAGAGCTTCGTCGCCGAGACGGCCAAGACCGTGAGCAAGTGGATCGAGGACAACTCGAAGGTGAAGGATGTCTTTCTGTGGGTGGACGACTTCGAGTGCCACGAGCCGTGGGTCCCGCCGCAGTACTACCTCGACCGGCTCGACCCGAGCTACAAGGGCTTCCCCGTGGCCTACCCGAACTACGGCCCGTCGTCGGTTTACACCAGGGCCGAGCTGCGGAACATGCAGATGCGCTACGCCGGCGAGGTCTGCCTTACGAGCAAATGGATGGGCCACATCCTGCGCAAGCTCCAGGACGTGGGGATCTATGACGACTCGCTCATCGTCTTCCAAGCCGACCACGGGACCTACCTCGGCGACCGCGGCCGGACGGGGAAGTTCCATCTCGACCGCAAGACTCGGAAGATCGTTCCCTGGCCGCAGTATGACGAGATCAACCACATCCCGCTGATGATCAAGCTGCCGGCGCAGAAGAAGGGCAAGCGGATTCGGGAGATCGTCCAGCCGGTTGACCTGCTGCCGACGATCCTCGACCTGGCGGGGCAGAAGGTCGCTCTCGACTTCCACGGCCACTCCCTCAAGCCGCTCCTCCAGGGCAGGAAGGCCAAGTGGCCGCGCAAGTACGCCTACAGCACCTTCTCTATCCGCGCCGAGGAGCCGAACTTCTGGACCACGATCACGACCAAGGGCTGGAGCATGAACGTCGGCGGCTATCAAAGCGACGACCCCGAGCTCTTCGACAGGAAAAAGGACCCCGGCCAGAAGCGCAACATCGTCAAGTCGAACAAGCAGACCGCCGGCCGGATGCTGAAGGACTATATCACGTTCCTCGAATCCGTGGACACCGATGCGGACAAGGTCGCGTTCTACGAACCGGTGGTGCGGAGGATGGGATAGTACAGTGCCTTTCAGGTCAAGCACACCTGCTTCCGGCTTGACAGATCAGCAATGGCAGTCTATGATTGAATTATGGGAAAGAAGGTTGAAGCGTCAAAGACAAGCGAGGTGAGAAAGATGGGACGGATCGCTGCGTTCGTGACCATCGAGAATCTCTCGGATCCAGGCAAACGTATCGAGTGCGACGCCCTCGTGGATACAGGCGCGTCGCATATGGTTCTGCCCTTGGCCTGGCGGAAACGCCTGGGCGACCTCCGGGAAATCGGCGAGGTTGACTTCGAGACCGCGGACCAGACTTCGCTCCGCGGCATGGTCTGCGGACCCGTTCAAATCCAGCTTGAGGGGTTTCGGCCTATCTTCACCGAGGTCGTCTTCGTCGAGATGAAACCCGACGACGGAAAGTACGAGCCGCTCATCGGTTACATCGTCCTTGAACAGTCCCAGGCCGCCGTGGATATGATGGGACATCGCCTGGTCCATGTGAAGCGGCTGGATCTGAAATAGGCACAGTCTAATCATTGTCAGGTGGCTCACGAGATGTCACGGCAACGTTCGGTTTCCCTGGCGGTCTATGTCGGATCACTAATCGTTCTGCTAATAGCATTTTTGGCAGCGTGGCTCTTGCCAGTGTCTGATTTTTTCAGAGGAATCGCCAGCACCCCAGGCGTGGGCGCGCTGTTAACCATTTTGTGGCAGCTATGGCAAGACAAGCTATCGCATGCGCGTGAGATCGAGTTGCTTCACCGCCAGCAGGACTTCGCCTTGGCGACCGCGTCGCACATGGCAAATGTTGTCTATGATAAGCACGTGGCATTTTGCGAGGCATACATCGACCGGACTAACCGGGGCCTTCTTGAGATGAGGCGTACCGGTCCGACGGAAAAAGCTTCAGAGTTGGCCGACAACTTGCGCACAATCCGCGAGGATCACACTGCGTGGCTTACGAATGAAATGACGTCCCAACTTATCCATTTTGAGGCAGAGATTGGGAAGATTGCCATAAGGAACGAATTCATAGACAAGCTCCCCCCAGGTGACGAACGCGGCCGAGTCGTTGAGGATATGTTCAAGCAGTTTAGTCGAATCATTGGGGTAGACAAGCCAAGCACCGAGGAGGAGACCGGCATAGCCGCAGAAACGATCGTTAATCATCTGCGGGACCTCCTTGGTATCAATGAATTGACCCAGTTGCGGTCACGGGCTGCCCGCCTCGCACTCCGGAGGTTACCCGAGGATGGTCCCAAAACATGACACCATGCGCGAGCGCCCAGCAAGTCTGTAGCCGCAGGCTTTAGCCTGCGTGGCTTGTCGGCAATTCCCAGTATCCCGCAGGCTAAAGCCTGCGGCTACATTTGGGCAACACGCCCTCGATACAGGAATGAGTGGTGTCTTGAACTTATTCCCAAAGACAACCGGAGGCCAGTGACGCCGTTGCTGAAGCACAAGATGTCGTGCATAGTTGCGGTCGTCTTGTCCATCGTCCCCCCATGCGCCGGAGCGGAGAAAAACATGCCGGAGTGGAAAAGGAAACGGGTCGCACTGAAGGAGCGCTACGTCGAGGGAGAGTTCCGAGTCTTCTACGCCCTGGAAGACGAAAGCGCCCTGTCGCCGGAGCAGAGGGCGGATGCCGACAAGGACGGCGTGCCCGATAAGATACAGAACATCGCCCGGCAGCTTGTCGTGGCGCGGCGGCTGTATGTCGAGGTGTTCAAGCTGAGGCATCCCTTCGAAAGCCCTCGATACAAAGACCGAGTGAAGTTCTTCGACGTATGCGTCGCCTCGATGCCCAAAGGGAGCAACGGCTCCGCCGGCGATGGGATCGTCAACTACATGAGACCGACGGACCCCGACGGCGGCTGCGAGGTGCTCACCATTGATGTCTCGAAGGATCTGTGGTGCAGCAACCTCACCCCTGCGCACGAGCTATTCCACGAGTTCCAAAATGGATACACGCTCTTCAAGAACTCTTGGTACACCGAAGGGACGGCCCGGTGGAGCGAACACGCCTTCCGGAAGGGCGTAGGGAAGGCCGGGCAACTCCCGACCACGAAGGCGGAGAAGGAGGCGTTGTTCAAACTCAAGTATGATGCAAGCGGCTTCTGGAACGCCCTGGCGGAGGCGAGCGACAGGGAGGGCGTGTTCCGCGCGCCCACGGAGCTTGAGGAAGCCCGGTACGTCGGCGCAGACCAGCGGATCATCGAGGACCTGCGCCTGCATGGCGTTGACTTCATGAGGGCGTTGCTTGAGGAACTGGACACCATGGACGACGTCGTATCGAAAGAGGAAGGGCTCGATCCGTTGGACTGGAAAGAGGCCCGGCAGAATGCGCCGGAGAACAATGAACGGATCTGGGCCGCGCTCCTGAATGCCTGCCGGCGATTCGAGAAGCAATCTCGGGAAATGCAAGAGTTCGTCAAGCGGTTCTCACCGGCCAAGTGAACTGAACATCCCCGGACAGATGGTCGTCCTGAATTTCTCGATCTTGACAGGCAAGCCGTCTCGGACTATCATAAAGGAAAACGGCTACAAGGAGTCCGAGGAGTCCATGATGAAAAAAGAAGAAATCAAAAAGGAAGCGGGAATCCTCCTTCGGGACCTGCCGGACGAAACTTCTTGGGATGATCTTATGTACCGCATTTATGTGCGGCAGAAGATCGAGAAAGGCCTGAAAGACAGCGAGAACGGCAGGCTCAGAACCACCGAGCAACTTAGAAAGAAGCATCTCAGGGAATGACAAAGGTTCTCTGGACAGCCCAGGCGGATGACGACCTGGCTTCAATCTATCAGTATATCTCTCGCGACTCAGAACATTATGCCAAGCGGATGATCGAGAGAATCCTGCGGAGAGAGGCGCAGATTGCGGAATATCCCCTCTCTGGGCGGGTTGTTCCCGAGGTGGGGGATTCACAAATACGCGAAATCATCGAAGGCAACTACCGGATCATCTACAAGATCTTCCCAAACGAATTCCATGTCCTGACTGTTGTGCATGGCGCCATTGATCTGCAGAAGAGAAGCCTGTGACCAACTCACTCAACCCTCTCACATACATGCCATGAAAACACGCGCTGCAATTGAACTCGACAAACTTGGCGTCCCCTACGAACTGAAGGAATTCGAGCCGCAGGAGATCGGCACGCAGGAGGTCGTCGAAATGCTCGGCGTGCCGCACGAGCAGGTCGTCAAGACGCTCGTCACCAACGGCGACGCCACCGGCGTGATGCTCGCCCTTGTGCCGGGACCAAAATCCCTCGACCTGAAGGCCCTTGCTCGGGCCAGCGGCAACAAGCGCTGCGCCATGGTGGCGAAGGTCGATGTGGAGAAATTGACCGGCTACGTCTGCGGCGGGTGCACCGCCCTCGGCGCGAAGAAGAAGTTCCCGGTCTTCATGGACTCCGGCTGCATGGGCCTGCCCTACATCTCCGTCAGCGCCGGCAAGCGCGGCGCTCAGATTTTCGTCAAGCCGGAGGACTGGGCGCGCGTGACAGGGGCGGAGATCGCGGATATTGCAAAGTGATTTAAGGACAGAGGGGTTGTTGAAAAAGTCCCTTAGTCGTCATATTTCATTTGGCCCTTTTGCACCTCCATCTCGATTCCGGTCTGTTAAGTATTTCTCACGTCGCCCGTACCTGCGACCGGCGGAAGTGCTCGTAAACAGCTCGCACGTCGGGACCCTGAAGTAGGAGGGAGTTCTCGCCCTCCGGTGCGCCGCCGCATTTATTGCAGAGTTTGTCGCGGAAAGCCGAGTCCCTGCACACGATGCGCAGCTCGCAGTGGCCGGAGATGCGGAGGGGTTTCAGTTCCGCCGCACGTCGCACTGCGCGCTGGGCGGCCTCGAATATCTCCTGCCGCGACTCTTCGGCCGGTTTCAGGACGACCCTCCCCTTGTCGTCAAGCCATTTGACCGCCACCGTCTCGATGGGACCGAGGAGCCACCTCGCCTCCTCGCATCCCTCTTGGTCGCCCACGACGAGGATGAGGGGAATTCCGTAGGACCCCGCCCCGGCCGCCTCGAGGCCGATCTCGCCTACGGCCATGCCGTTGAGTTCGATCCGTTGGATCTCGTGGTTGTAGGTGTGGGGCATGACGCCGCGCTCGTTCCCCGCCATGGCGTGAAGGCCGATCATGAACATGCCCTTGACTCCCTCGCGCAGGCCGCTCAGGAAGGGCTTGCCGCGGATGATGGTGCAGGCGAGGTGGAGATGATCGGCCAGGATGTTCGTGCCCTGGAAGTGCATGTCATAGACGGTGAAGTGGTCGGCCCCGGCCTCGTGGGCGCCGGCCATGGCGGTCTCCAAGTCGGCGGTCAACCATCGGCGCGCCTTCGGGTAGTTGGGGGCGTCGGGGTAGACATCTTGCTCGCACGTGGCGGCCCCCGTGATGCCTTCCATATCGCACAGGATGTAAATCTCGCTGTCTATCATGCGTCGTCTTTCCGGATGCTGTCGCGACGGTCAGGGCCGTCTCATGTTGCTTCTTGTCCCCAGCTTACCATTGGAAAGGAACCATAGCAATTCTTCGTTCATGATGCGCGGGACCTCCTCCTGGGGGTGGTGCCCGCAGAAGGGGATGAACAGGACCTCCGAGTTGGGGAGTTGCTCGTAGAGTCGGTGCGCCGTCAGGGGCGGCAGGACGCCGTCCTCCTCGCCCCAGATGATGAGCGTCCGCGTCTTCAGGCCGGTGAAGGTCGCGGACACCTTCCGGAGATATTCCTCGTTGAAGAGTTCGCGCGATTTCTCGATCAGGGCGTTGCGCGCCCCGTTCTGCATCAGAAACTTCACGGCATCGTAGCGGTCGGCGTCGGTCAGCACATCCTTGTTGTACACCGTGTCATCCATGAGTGCGTTGCCGAATTCCGCGGTGGGCCGCGCCGCGGCCAGGGCGGGACCGAAGCCGAAGGCCAGGCCGCCGGCCTTCACGATCTTCCCATAATAGTCCCATACCGCCGGGGCGATGAGGACGAGGGACTTTATTCGTTCGGGATGGTCGCGCGCGATCATCAGGGAGATCATCCCGCCGAGGGAGTTGCCCACCAGGTGGGCCTGCTTGATGTCGAGGCGGTCCATGACCTGTAGCGTGGTCTCCGCCAAGTGCTCCGGGTTGTAGCGATAGACGGACTGGTGTGGATTATCGCTGTCGCCCGAGCCGGGATAGTCAATGGCGACCGTGCGGAAGTGTTCCGCCATCGGCATGAAGCTGGCGCGCCATGTGTCCTTTGCCCCGAATAGGCCGTGCAGCAAGAGCACCGCCTCGCCCGCGCCCTTCTCCACATAGCAGAGGCGGAAGCCATCCATGTCGAGGAACTTCTTGTTCTCTTCAGCGTACTTGTGGAAGTAGAGATATGTCGTTCGCTCGGGCTTCGTCTTCCACATCTCGTAGATTGACTGGCGAAGGGTCTTCTTATCGGCCTCCCCTTGCTTCCATGCACATCCGTCAAAAATCAAGGCAAGCATCACAACCGCATAGCACAATTTCCGCAGGAACAACTGTCTCAACGACACGACCTCCTTTACCCTAACAATGAATTCGGTTTGCAATGATGTATTATGATCGAAACCGTGCGCGGAGTCAACCCCTTCACCGCCGATAAACCATACTTGAAAGACTCTTCCATTATGATATAATCCCCGCGCGGTTCAAGAATGTGCGTTTCTCTGATCGCACTCGTCGAGGAGAATATCATGCAGCAGTTGACCGAAGCCGACAAGATGTTCCGCACGTTTCAGATCCAGAAGTTCGACACGAAGCGCCTCATTCCCGCGGTGAGTATGACAGCCAGTGCTGATGTCACGAAGCTCATGGCCCTCCGAAAGCAGGCGAACGAGAGGCGCGAGAAGGATAGGCGTATCACAGTGACCCATGCCGTCTTGAAGGCGGCATGTGACGCCATCATGGACTTCCCCGTTCTCTACAGCTTCTTCGATGGAAAGCGGGTGGTGGAGAATCCCGAGCTGGTCTTGAACGTGCCGGTGGATGTGGAAAACCATGTCGAGTATTTGGTGATCCACGACCCGGCGGCGATGACGTTCGCCAAGTTCATTGACGTCTGCTATGACGAACTGGAGAAGATTCAACGCGGCGAGGGCGCGTTCCGCAAGAAGGTCGAGTTCATTGTGAAGGTTCCCTATTTCATCCGCAAGATCGCTATGAAATTTCCGAGTCAGCAGATCAAGTTCCTTCGCGAACACTACGGCAATTTTGTCGTGTCAAACTTCGGGTCCATCGGAGCGGATAGCGGCACGCTCGCCAGCGCCCAGCCGATGATCGCCGTGTTGTGCATGGGCAAGATCGTCAACGCGCCTTTCGAAAAGGAGGGTGGCGGGTATGAGTTCAAGCCGATGCTCCCTCTCACGATGACCTTCGACCACCGGCCGGTGGACGGGGGATACGTGGGCCGGTATCTGGCGGCGCTGAAGAAGCTCCTCGAAGCGCCCGATCCGGTCTTCAAGTCGGTGCTGTAGGTGCGCTACTCATCTTCGCGCATCTTCCGGTAGATCGTCGAGCGGCTGACGCCGAGCTGCTTGGCCGCGTCGCTGATGTTTCCGCCGCAGCGCAGGAGCGAAGTTCGGATCAAAATCCCTTCCACCTCATCCACCGAGGGAATGTCGCCGCGCTGAAGTCGAGAGACCAGGCGACCGAGTTCGTCTTCCGGCAGAGCCACATCCTCTTCCCCCGAAGCAAAGTCGGACAGGTTGAGCTCTTCCGGCGTAACGACGTCATTCTTGGATAGCAGCACCGCCCGGTTGATGCAGTTCTGGAGTTGCCGCACATTGCCCGGCCAGTCGTAGTTCTGGAGCATCTGCATGGCCTGGTCCGATATCTTGTGCACCTTCTTGCCCGTGCGGGCCGTGGCGCGCTGGAGGAAGTAGAGCGCGAGCTCGGGAATGTCGTTGCGCCGCTCCCGCAGCGAGGGGAGAGTGACGGGGAAGACGGCCAGACGGTAGTAGAGGTCGCGCCGGAAACGGCCCTCGGCGACCGCCTTTCCGATGTCCTGGTTCGTCGCGGCGATGATGCGGACGTCGGTGTAGATTGACTGATTGCCGCCGACGCGCTCGAATTTTTTTTCCTCGATCACGCGGAGCATCTTGGCCTGGGTGGCGGGGCTCATGTCGGCGATCTCGTCCAAAAAGATCGTGCCCTTGTGGGCCTCCTCGAACTTCCCCATGCGGTCCCGGTCGGCGCCGGTGAACGCCCCCTTCACATGGCCGAACAACTCGCTCTCCAGCAGCGTCTCCGGTATGGCCGCGCAGTTCACCGTCACCAGCGGGTTCTTGCGCCGCGTGCCGCGGTAGTGGATCGCCTTGGCGACCAGGTCCTTGCCGGTCCCCGTCTCCCCGAGCAGGAGCACCGGCACATCGCTGGCGCGGACGATCTCGATGCTTCGGAAGACGTTGCGGATGCTCGCGCTGTCGCCGACGATCTTCTTGAAGCCCGGCTCCTCCCGCAACCCCTCGACGAGGGAGACCGGCTCGACGAGAAAGCCCTTTCGCGTGATGAGCGAGTCCACCGTGGCCGCCAGCTTCTCGATGTCCACCGGCTTGGGGACCCAATCGAACGCGCCCATCTGGATGGCGCTGATGATGAGGTCCCGCTCGTCGGGCACGCTCATGACAAGGACGGGGAGGTCTTCCCGGAGCCGTTGCAGCTCCGCCAGCAGTTCGATGGCCATGTGGGTCTCGTGGCCGAGATCGAGGAGAATCAGCTCCAGGTCCTGGCTCTTCGCGGCCTGTTTGGTATGCTCCGCGTCACAGGCCAGTTCAACCGTGAAGCCGTGGGCGCTGAGGTTGCTCGACAGCAGTTCCGCGGCCTCGTCGCTCCCATGAACCAACAGCAGCTTTGCTCCTTGTGCGGTCACTGATCTTCTCCTTATCCTGTCCGCCAGCGCGGCGATGAGCAGACCTCCCGGAGGTTCCGACCTCCGGGAGGTCATCCTATCCGTGCGCGCGGATGGGCGCGGTCATAGATTTCCTTCAGTCGCTCCGTGGTGAGGTGCGTATAAATCTGGGTCGTGGACAGATTTGCGTGCCCCAGCATCTCCTGGACGATGCGCAGGTCCGCCCCGCGATCGAGCAGATGGGTGGCAAAGCTGTGGCGAAGGGTGTGCGGGGTGACGCCTGCCCCAAGTCCCGCTGCAGCCGCGTACTTGGCCATCGCCCGTTCCATGCTCCGGGCGGTCAGTCGTCCGCCGCGGACATTCAGGAACAGGGCCTTCGCATCAATCCGCCTTGTGATCCCAAATAGCTCCCGCGTGTCAATATACGTCTTCAGAGTTTTGAGGGCGGGCGCACCCAACCAGGCGTAGCGCTCCTTCTTGCCCTTGCCGCGCGCAATGACCCGCTCGGCGAAGAAATCCACGTCGTCCACATTCAGTCCGCATAGCTCGCCCACGCGCATACCGGTGCTGTAGAGCGTCTCGAGGATGGCCATGTCGCGGATCTTAACGAAGGGCAGGCGCCGCACCGCGCTCGGCATGGCGAGCAACTTTTCCACCTCCGTGTTGTCTAAGAAGCGGGGGAGCCTTCGCTCCAACTTCGGTGTTCGCACGGCTTTGGCGGGATTGCTCTCCACAACGCCTTCCTGGATAAGAAACTTGTAGAACGACCGCAGCGAGGCGAGCTTGCGGGCGGACGTGCGGCGGGAGTAGTTCCTGGCGCGGAGGAAGGCAAGGTACTTCCGCATAGTCATATGGTCCACCTTGCCGAGATTGTCCTTGTCGTTCTCATTTAGAAACGCGAGAAACTGCTGGAGATCCTTTGTGTAGGCCCGAAGCGTATGTTCAGAGCAGTTCTTCTCATACGACAAACGGCCCAGGAATCGGTCCAGCAAATCGTCCATGCGGCTCTTCACTTTGGGACAACGCCAACTAAGCGATGTGTGCGAATTGGGTCACATTGCACAATAAGTATAGCACGGCCTGTCTCAAAATGCAACCGAAATCGTGCGCTCACAGTAACCCCTCAGAAGGTGTGAAAAAATCGAAATTCGGCCCCGTGTTCCGCGCGGCTTCGGCCTGTGGGACGATCCGCAACGTTCTCACGTACCCATAAAGGGAGCGCCTTGCTCTGTAGAAAACATATCAGTCGAGGCCAGAGGATCATGAGGCTGAAGGTGATGACGCGAAGGTACATCTCGCGACACTGGCTGTGATAGTAACGTG
>JBFMAD010000019.1:0-116969 GCA_040755855.1 Planctomycetota bacterium
CATTTTGCGAGAAATGTGTTGACATGATTCCGGCAAGGTGTTAGATTTCGGATCAGTAAGTTCCAGAACCTTCTGAATCGGGGATCCGCCATGAGCAAAAAATTCACAATCCTTTTCCTCTGCCTGGCCGTCGGACTTGTCGGTGCCGGCGTTGCCGATGCGCAAGCTGAGAAACCCGAAAAGACGGGACCCAAGGTTGACGAGGAGATCGTCAAGGCGTGGCAGATGAATACGGAGCAGGCCGAGGCGACAGCCAAAAACCCAAGCGCCAAGATCACCGTCCGGTATATCGCCCTGAAGAAACTTTGCAGCGGCGGGTACGACGACAAGAAGCTTATCCCCCTGCTCATGGCCGCGCTTGGCCCGGAAATGGCTCCCCATCTGCCGATTCAGAGGCTCGCTATCATCGAACTTGCCAAACGGAAACACGAGCCGGCCGGCGCGATGCTCTACATGATCGTGATTAACAATGCGGCAGACTGGGAGCTGCGGAAGGCCGCCGAGGCGGGGCTTGAGCAAGTGGTTCCGAATTTTCCGGAGACCCTCAAGGGCGCGCTGCTGAAGGCGGAGAATAAGCCGGGCGATCCTCCCGACCCCAAGAAAATCGAGGATGCGGTCAAACTCTACGCCGCACAGCTCGGCCCTCGGTTCGGCCAGGCGGCGCCCAAGTGAAGCAAGGAGCAGTAACCTACGCTTCCCCTGTTTCGGAAGCGTAGTTCCTCGGGATGAAGATTAAACGATTCCTTATCCTGACGCCCCTACCTCTGTTCATACTGTTTGCTGTTTCGCTTGGGATCGTGCACAGCCGGTTCGAACAGAAACCCAACCAGTTTGTCTTTGGGTCAATTGGCGACGCGGAGAACCTGAATCCCATCCTATCCACAGACTCCGCATCGGGCGACGTCACCGGATTCGTTTTCAACGGCCTGTTGAAGTATAGCGAGAACATCGAACTAGTCGGCGAACTGGCCGAATCGTACGTCATCACACAAGTCTCCCACATCTTCCCCAAGAGCGCACCGGATGCACACCTGCGCAAGCTTCAGACGGCCCTCGATTCGGGCGCGCTCGCTGAGACAAAGATCGTCAAGACATCGCCTGCCGAGCGTGGGGCGATTCGACTGGACATGAACACCGCGGGGACGGCCTACGAGAAGCGCGTCCTGAACGTCATTCCCGAAGCCGCGCTGCGGCCGATCAACACTTCCGTCATTCAACTGGACACGCGCTATATGTTCCCGGACGGGAAACCCTGCAATGCGCGCGAGGTGATCGGACGATTGACGTCTTCCCTGCCCACCGCGCTGGATGTTCTGGAGTACTATGAGGAGAATTCCGGGACCATTGCCGTCAAGTACCTGGCGGATGAGGGCAAGATGAGGGAAGCCCTGGGGCAGTTCCTCTCGGCGGAGCGTCCCCAGGAGGAGGAAAAATCGCCCTGGCGAAACTGTTTCGGCTCGATCATCGAGACAAGGGCAAGCCTTTTCGACAATGCGCCGGTCCTGACATTTCATCTGCGCAAGGACGTGCGGTGGCATGACGGGGCGCCCTTCACAGCGGCCGACGTAAAGTTCACCTATGACAAGATCATGGACGAGCAGACCCAGACGGTCCGCCGCCCGATGTTCGAGCTGGTCAAGCACCTCGAAACTCCCGATGATTATACGGTGGTAGTGACCTACAAGAAGCCCTTCTCGCCATGTCTCGATACGTGGACGATGAGCATCATCCCGCGGCATCTCCTCGATGGGAAAGACATCAACAAGGCGGATTTCAGCCGCAACCCGATCGGGACAGGCCCGTTCATCTTTGAGCAGTGGATTTCCGATGACCGAATCTTCGTCCGCGCGAACAAGAAGTACTTTGAGGGCCAACCCCAAACGGAGAGGGTGGGTTGGCGAATCATCCCCGAACCCCCTCTCCTGAGGCTGGAATTCGAGGTGGGCAGGATTGACATCTACGGCGTCCAGCCGTTCGAGTACGAGGGCCTGTCAAAGGACAAGCGATACAAGACCTATGAGCGACTTGGCAACGGCTACACCTATATCGGCTGGAACGCCAACCGGGACCTGTTCAAGGACAAACGGGTCCGCCGGGCATTGACGCATGCGATCAATCGTGAAGAGATCGTGAAGTATGTGCTCTACGGACAAGGGGTGGAGGCCACCGGGCCGTTTCCGCCGCAGATGTGGTATAGCAACCCGAGCGTTAAGCCGATCCCTTACGACCCCGCCAAGGCGCGCGAGTTACTCGCGGAGGCGGGATGGAAGGATACCGACGGCGACGGGGTCCTGGACAAGGACGGCAAGAAATTCGAGTTTGAATTGCTTACGAACAACGGGAACCCGCTTCGCGCGGATGTGACGGTGCTGGTGCAGCGCCAACTGGCCGAACTGGGAATCAAGGCGACGCCACGGCTCATGGAGTGGGCCGTCTTCATCCGCGACCGAATCACCCCTCGGGACTTCGACGCATGTGTCCTGGGATGGAGTCTGAGCTACGACCCCGACGTGTATGAGATCTGGCACTCGAGCCAGATACCGAAGGGGTTTAACTTTGTCGGCTACAACAATCCGGATGTGGACCGCCTGTTAGAGGAGGGCCGCCTGGAATACGACCGTGAGAAGCGGAAGAACATCTACTTCAAGATTCACGAGCTGATCGCAGAGGATCAGCCGTACACGTTCCTGTACGTCGGGAAAGGCCAGAGCACGCTCAGGCCGGGCGAGTTCAAGGTCCGGCGTCCGAACCCGGACGGCTCCTATACGACGGAGGACGTGCGAATGACGGAGGCGGGCCTTATGTACTACCTGCCGTACTGGTTTCGCGTCGCCGCCGCCGAGTCCCTCGCACCGTAGGATAGTCCATGGTTGCTTATATCATTCGACGCATCCTGATCTCGATTCCCGTCCTCTTTGGGATCACCGTGATCACGTTTCTCATCGTCCACCTGACCCCCGGTTCGCCGATCCCCATCACGCTCGACCCGAAGGTGATGAAGCCGGAAGTCATCGCGCGTTGGGAAAAGAACTTCCACCTCGACAAGCCGTACGTCCTCCAGTACGCCTACTGGGTAAGGGATTTGACCACCGGCCGCCTTACATCGTTCAAGGATGGGCAGAATGTGCTCAAGAAGATACTCCTGCGTCTGCGGTATACCATCCTTCTCAACATTGCTGAAATCCTGATTATTTTTTCCCTTGCCATTCCTCTCGGGACGTTTTCCGCCGTGAGGCGTTATTCCCTCGCCGACCACATCCTTACGTTTCTTTGCTTTGTGGGCATCTCATTCCCCAGCTTTCTGCTCGCCTACATTCTGATTTTTTTTGTGTCGGGCATACTGAATGTGCCGGTGCTCGGCGCGGAGACCTTCGGGCTGGAGGGCCTGCCTCCTATCCCTTACGCCGCCGACAGGATCTGGCACCTTGCACTGCCGTCCATCGTCGGCGCGGTGGGGGGGATCGCCGCCCTATCGCGGTACATGCGGGGCAGTATGCTCGAGGTCCTGCAGCAGGACTACGTGAGGACTGCGCGCGCAAAGGGAATCCACGAGGACAACGTGATCTACAAACATGCCCTGAAAAATGCGTTGCTCCCCTTCATCACCATTTTCGGTTTTCTCGTGCCGTCGTTGATCGGCGGCTCCGTAATCATCGAGAGCATATTCGCATGGCCCGGCATCGGTCGGATGTCGTACGAGGCGGTGATGTCGAGAGACTATCCGGTGATCATGACATTGACCACCATCTCGGCATTCCTGGTGCTGCTCGGTAATCTGATTGCGGACATCCTGTATGCCGTTGTGGACCCGCGTATTCGATACAGTTGAGGCTTGCTGTGCCCCTGGAAAAGGAATCCAAACCACTCGTCGAATTTGTGAAGCGGTTTCGCAAGAACCGCCTCGCAGTGGCGGCGATGTTTGTGGTGTTCGCCATCTTCCTGGTTGCCGGCGTCTTTTTCCTCCTCTCCCTGTTTGATAGCGACTTCCCGTATGATCCAAACGCTACCGACGTCAAGAACAAACTCCTGGGACCATGCGGGCAGCACTGGCTGGGGACCGACCATCTCGGTCGGGATGTCCTGGCGCGGATGTTCCACGGGGCGCGGATTTCCCTGCTCGTCGGGTTCGTCGCCGTCGGCGTCTCCGCCACCATCGGGATCGTCATCGGGAGCACGGCAGGTTATTTCGGCGGACGGGTGGATTCGGTGCTCATGCGCTTCGTGGACATCGTGATGTGTTTCCCCACGTTTTTTCTCATCCTGATGGTCGTCGCGCTGCTGAACCCCAACTTCTGGAACGTTATGGTGGTCATTGGTCTCACCAGTTGGACGGGGACGGCGCGTTTCGTTCGCGCCGAATTCTTGTCATTGAAGGAGCGCGATTTCGTCGTCGCTGCAAGGGCGCTGGGCGCCGGGCACAGGCGGATCATGTTCAGGCACATCCTCCCCAACGCCCTCGCGCCCGTGCTGGTATCGGCCACGCTCGGCATCGCCGGAGCCATCCTTACGGAGGCGGGCCTCAGCTTCCTCGGCTTCGGCGTGCAGCCCCCCCACCCCACATGGGGGAATATCCTTACGCAGGGCCGCACCTATGTGTCCGAGGCATGGTGGTTGACGGTCTTCCCCGGCCTTGCGATACTGATCACCGTGCTCTCGTTCAATTTGTTTGGGGAGGGTTTGCGGGATGCGCTGGACCCGCGATTGAAGATCGAGTAGGCGATGGATAAAACCGAGAATGACATTCTGCTGAGCGTGGATAACCTGAAGACCCACTTCTTCACCGACGACGGCGTTGCTACGGCGGTAGACGGGGTATCATACGACATCCCGCGGGGCAAGACCCTCGCCCTCGTGGGCGAGAGCGGCTGCGGCAAGAGCGTGTCGGCCCTCTCCATCATGCGCCTGATCCCCAGCCCGCCAGGGCGCATTGTGGATGGGAAGATCCTGTTCGAGGGAAAGAACCTCCTCGATCTGAGCGAATCGCAAATGCGAAATATCCGAGGCAACGATATCTCCATGATCTTCCAGGAGCCGATGACCTCGCTCAACCCGGTCTTTACCGTGGGCAATCAGGTCATCGAGGCCGTCGAGCTGCACCAGGGCGTCACGGGCGAGAAGGCGCGGGAAATGACCGTCGAGATGTTCCGGAAGGTCGGCATCGCCGATCCCGAGCAGCGGGTGGACGAGTACCCGCACCAGATGTCCGGCGGCATGCGCCAGCGCGTGATGATCGCCATGGCGCTGGTGTGCAATCCGAAGCTGCTCATCGCCGACGAGCCGACGACGGCGCTGGACGTGACGATCCAGGCCCAGATCCTCGAACTGCTCCGCAGCCTCCAGAAGGACTTCGGCATGTCGATCCTGCTGATTACCCACAACCTGGGGGTGGTGGCGGAGATGGCCGACCACGTGGCGGTGATGTACGCCAGCAAGATCGTCGAGTATGCCGAGGTCAACGAACTCTTTGAAAACCCTCTCCATCCGTACACGATCGGACTATTCAAGTCGCTGCCGAAACTCGGACGAAGGCAGGGAAAACTGAACGTAATCGAAGGCACGGTGCCGAACCCCATCGCCTTTCCGGATGGCTGTCACTTCTGGCCGCGCTGCCCCCGAAAGGATGAACGATCCATGAAAGAAGAACCCCCCCTTGTGGAAAAGAGACCCGGACACAAGGTAGCATGCTGGGCGGTATAGCGATGACATCGAACGAAACCAAAGCCGGTTCCAATGACATCCTGATTGAGGTCCGAGACCTCAAGAAGTATTTCCCCATCTACAGGGGCGTATTCTCGCATGTCAGCGGCCATGTGAAGGCCGTGGACGGGATTTGCTTCAAAATCCGCCGGGGAAAGACCCTCGGCCTGGTCGGCGAAAGCGGCTGCGGCAAGACGACGGCTGGCCGGACCATCCTGCGACTGCTTGAGCCGACGGAAGGGGACATCCTCTACGAAGGAGAATCCATCCTGCCGCTTCGGGGTCAGGCGCTGCGGGACATGCGGCGGAACATGCAGATCATCTTCCAGGACCCATACGGCTCGCTCAACCCGCGCATGACGATCGGGAGCATCGTCGGCGAGCCGCTCGCAATTCACCATGTCCCCCGCCACGAGCGAGAGGGCCGGGTCAAGCAGCTATTGGAGCAGGTCGGCCTCTCGAAGCATTACATTAACCGCTACCCCCACGAGTTCAGCGGCGGGCAGAGGCAGCGGATCGGCATCGCCCGGGCCATCGCGCTGAATCCCAGCTTCATCGTGTGCGACGAGCCGGTGTCGGCGCTGGACGTATCCATCCAGGCGCAGATCATCAATCTGTTAGAGGAGATTCAGGGGAAATTCGGCCTCTCCTATCTATTCATCGCGCATGATCTGAGCGTGGTCGAGCACGTGAGCGACGAGGTGGCGGTCATGTATCTGGGCAAGATCGTGGAGCAGGCGCTGAGGGACGATCTCTACGCTCAGCCGCTGCACCCCTACACACATGCGCTCCTTTCCGCCGCGCCGACGCCCGATCCGAAGAGCGGGCGGAAGCGGATCGTCCTTGAAGGGGATGTGCCCTCGCCAAGCAACCCACCTTCGGGCTGCCCCTTCCACACGCGATGCCCCTACCCCAAGGCCCATCCGGAGGCGATGCCAAGGTGCAGGGATGAGATCCTAGAACTCAAGGCGCACACCGAAAGCCACACCGTCTCGTGCCATTGGTACAGGGATATACTCGATGCGGGCGGCCTGAAACCCACGGTATGAGTCGCCGACGCCCTATCGCTCATCCGGAAAATGCTTCTCCCCCCGCTTCCGCTCGCGGTAGTAGATTTGAATGGGCACTTCGGGAAAGGGTAGTTCCTTCCGGAAATGGTTCGCAAGGAAGCGGGTGTACTTCTTCGTGAACGCGGATGGTTTGTTGACGAAGAGCACGATGGTCGGCGGGGCCACGGAGACCTGCGCGCCGTAATAGACCTTGCCCATGGCGTTTCCATACCGCGGTGTGCGCTTCTGTGTCGCCGTTGCGATGGCCTTGTTCACGTCGGCCGTCGGGGCGTGGGTATTGGCCTGGGCGAACAATCGCTCGGCGAGATGGATCGTCTCCGTCACGTTTCCACCCGTCTTGGCGCTGATGAAAGAGACCGGCGCAAAGGCCAGACCGGTGAGGCGGTCCTCAAGGTACTCGATATACTGTTCCGTCGTAATTCCCTTGGCCAGGTCCCACTTGTTGACCGTGATGACGCACGGTTTGATCTGCTCCTCGATGTAGCCGGCGATTCGTTTGTCCATTTCCGTGATCTCAGCTGTCGCGTCTATCACGAAGATCGCCACATCGCACCGCCGCACGGCACGCTCGCTACGGCAATAACTGTAGAACTCGACGGATTGCTTCGCCTTGGTCTTTCGTTTGATGCCCGCTGTGTCAATCGCTATGAAGGACTTTCCGTCCAGATCGAAGACCACGTCAATTGAATCCCGCGTGGTGCCTGGACGTTCGTTTACGATCATGCGCTCTTCGCGTACCAAACGGTTGATGAGGCTTGATTTGCCTACGTTTTGCTTGCCCACGATGGCTATCTTTATCGCCTTGGGGATGTCCTGGCGCGGCGGGGCTTCCGGGATCTCGCCCACGATTCGCTCCAATAGGTCGCTCCGGCCGGTGCCTTCGACGGCCGAAATGGCCGATGGATCGCCGAATCCCAGCTCATAAAACGAAGGAACAGTGGCTTCGTCTCTGCGGGATTCCACCTTGTTGACGACCAGGAGGATCGGCTTTCCCATAGGACGCAGCATCCGGGCGATTTGCTTGTCCATGGAAACGACGCCCTCTTTCGCATCCACGACGAATAGGATGAGATCGGCCCGGTCGAGGGCGATCCGAATCTGGGCCTCGATCTCCGCGTCGAGTTCGTCCGGGTCGTGCACTCCCACTCCGCCGGTGTCAATCAGTTCGAATACCGCCTTGTCGGTTTCGATGAGTGTGGAAATCCGATCCCGCGTGACGCCGGGGGTGGGATCAACGATGGCTATGCGCCGGCGGGCCAGGCAGTTCAACAATGAGGACTTGCCCACATTGGGCCGACCGACAATGGTAACGGTGGGCAGGTTCATTGGTTACATCCATCCACTTACGAACACAGGCGAGGACGAAAGTCCTCGCCTGTGCAAATTCACGCTACAGATGAAAATGTCGTGGGCTTATGAGCCGTTGTCTTTTTTCCTGGTCGCCTTTTTCTTCTTTGACTTCTTCTCACCCGAGGAGCCTTCCTCCGTCTCCCCTTCTCCTTCTTCCTCTTCTTCTCCCTCTTCCTCCTCTGCCTCTTCCTCGGGCTTCTTTTCTGCGGCAGGCTGGGAGACTTCCTCCGCGAGATCCTCCTCCTCATCGGTATAGATCTCGGTCAGCTCAGTTCCGTCCACGGACTTTCGCATGAGAAAGTAGATGATGGTGGAGGCGGTAAAGCAGTAGGAGACGGCAAAACCCATGGCCACGCAGTAAACCAGAGTGAGGATCGTGCCGGCAATACAGGTCCCAACCTTGCCAAGGAAGCCCAACTTAGTAGTGTACTCCATCCCAAAATGGCCGTAATAGTTGACAAAGTGGGTGATGGCCTTCAACCCATCGCGTCCGGAGGTGCTGAACTGCCGCATACCGAAGCCGCCGAAGGCCAGCGTTGCCTGAACGACGAGGTGCGCAAAGGCGTAAACGAAGACGACACACGCAGCGCCATAGGCCGCCGCCACGAGATAGTACCAGATCAGTCGCCACGGCTTGGTGTAGACATAGCTGTAGGCCCGACTGATGCCGTCGAAGGCATCGGTTCCTTCCGCGCTTACGGCGGGAAACATGAGTGCGGCCCCTGCGACGCCGCCGACCACGATCAGAGAGATGATGAAGCCGGCGAGAACAGCGAGAGGAAAGCCGAGGGACACGAAGAACGTACCCACGCCCTTGGGAATACCCCCGAAAAGCCCGCCGACAAACAAACAGGCCCCGAAAAAGATGATGCCGATAGCGGGCACGATCGGGGTCCAGAAGAGGGAAGCCCATTTCTTCTTGGCGAATTTACGCGCCTCGCTCAACTCGATACGCTCGTCCTTGGCAAACTCAATGGCGGCAATACGGCATATGGCCGCACCAACACGAGACCAGATAAGCAATGCCGTGACGAGAACAAAGAGTGAAAAGATGATCTTCTGCACCGCATGGTAGCGCCACCCAATGCCCTGAAGCGTCGAGACGTCCACAATATGTCTCGGGAGCTTCGAATACTGAAGATCAGAAATCCCGCCCATCCGCCTCGCGACTACCTTGGTCATCTGCAGCGGTTTGACCGGAAATTCCCGGCAAGCCCTGACAATCTGATGCGCAGACTCGGGCCGGATAAACTCCCCCCAATCCGCGAGGGAAGCATACAACATGGTCAGCAGCAATGTGACAATGACGCCAACCGTCGCAAGGCAGACCTTGCGAGGATCTTTCGCAATGCTGAACCCCAAGAAGATATCTCGCCAGTCGCCGTGTAGTTCCCTCATCCCATCCTCCTTCAAACACAACAGACATCGTCTGAAGCAACCTGAAAAGCAATAGGCAATCACTATACAAACTCGCGGAGTGGACTGTCAAGCGTTTTTTCGCCGGGAAAGAAAAATTTATGGCGCAGAAAATGGTCTGCCGTAACGCCCTGGAAAGCAGACGCTTAGGATTGCGCCCGGGGGAGGCGTTGGCCCGATGCCAAGGCCTCCCCCACTCTCCGCTCGCGCCAGGCATTGCAATGTCGCTGTGATTTTTCTTGACCCTTGGCGACGTAACACGTTATGCTTCTTTCATGGTCCGGGGTCCGATCGGAATGGTCGTCGGATCGCAACGGAAAACGCAGGTGAATATGAGGTTTTGGATGTGGCGCTCACCTATCTAACCTATCTGAAGACGGACCGATTTCCTACGCCGTGGTGCCCGGGTTGCGGGAACGGCCTGGTGGTAAAGGCGACCTGCCGGGCGATCGAGAGACTTGGAATTCCCAAACGCAACACGATTGTGGTATCCGGGATCGGCTGTTCGGGGCGGGCGGCGGGATTTTTCGACCTGGATTCCGTGCACACCGCCCACGGGCGCGCCGTTCCCGTGGCCGAAGGAATCAAGGGAGCAAATCCCAAGCTTCGGGTTCTGATCCTAAGCGGAGACGGGGACCTGCTGGGAATTGGAGGAAATCATCTGTTACACGCAGCCCGCAGGAACACGGATATCAAGATTATCTGTTTCAACAATGAAATTTACGGGATGACCGGGGGACAGAAGTCGCCAACCACGCCACTCCGCACGCTGACGCTCACAAGCCCCCAGGGCAACACAGCCCGTCCGATCAACGCCCAGGCGATTGTCAAGGCGCACGGGGGATTCTTTGCACGAAGCACGACGTATCACCTCAGCCATCTTGAGCAGTGTATTGTGGCCGCCATCGAGCACGAAGGACTTTCCTTCGTGGATGCCCGGACCCATTGCATCGTGAACAACGGCCGGCGCTTGGGATTTAAGGACGCACATGAGATGCTGATGCAGTTCAAAAATACCTTCAGCCGAAACGACGGCGCTGCGGCCCTGTCGGATACGGAGATAGGAATCACCCAATGAAGGGAACTATTGAGAGAATGCGGCCCCAAGACGCCGGAGCAGTAAGGCGCCTCTTCGAGGAACTGGCGGCGGATATCCGCGATGGCAAGGAGCGCTTGAACCACGAATTCAGACTTCCTTATTCCGAGGCGGAATTGCGCGAGAAGTCGGAGCAAAGCGAAAATGTCTTTCTGGTCGTGCGCCTGGAGGAGAAGGTCGTCGGGTTTCTGTTGGGGCGAATCGCCGATCACAATGGCAGCATCCACTGGATCGGTATCCGAAGGGCCCATCGGAATCGTCGTTACGGCCAGGGCATAATCGCCCGGGCTATCAGAGAATTCCAGCAGCGAGGCTGCTACCAGGCCACAGCCTACACCTATCCCGGCCTCGACGCAAGTTATAAGCTGTTCGAGAAATGCGGCTTCAGGGAGTCCACACGAATTGACAAGGAGGTTTTCGGCTCCGCCCTCGTCCTGATGACGAAGAAGCTGCGGCGAATCCCGCCGCAGGCGACCACAAAGCGGATCGTCCTGGCTGGTTCGGCGGGGCAGGGCGTCAAGGTCATGGGCCAGGTGCTGGCTCGCATCCTCGCCGAACTGGGGAAGGACGTGACGCTGAACGTGGTCTACGGCGCGGCCGTCCGCGGAGGCGAGATCGAGGCGGAATTGATCTATTCGGACAAAAAAATTGACGTCCCGTTCATTGACGAAGCGGACGTGCGCGTTCAGCTCTCCCCCCCCACGCAGGCCAAGCGCCGCTTCAAGGCAAAAGAGGTCATCATCGAGGATTCCGTCTGCGGGGGCGGGTGCAAGCATTGCGCGTTTCGTTGTCCCGCAAGCCACAGGGTCCCCTTCTCCCAAATCGCGACGGATGAATTTGGCAGCCCATTGTTTGTGAACATGATCGCTCTCGGACGGCTGCTGCGACTTATCGGGATTGACATCGAAAAACTGGACCTGCCGAACGAATTGCCCCCCAAGTTCCTGGAGAAAAATATCTCGGCAATACGCTATGGTTACACGTTCAAGGACTGACGCAGGGAGAATTGGGCAATGCTCAAGATAACCTTCCACGGCCAAGCCTGTTTTGAAATTGCGTCCGCTTCGTCCGCCATCCTGATTGATCCATTTTTCACTGGCAATCCACTCGCCGATATAGCCCCCGCCGACGTGAAGTGCGACGCGGTGCTCGTCAGCCACGGCCACGGCGACCACCTCGGAGACGCCATCCAGATCGCAATCCATAACAACGCCCTGGTGATCGCCACCTACGAGTTGGCGTGCTACCTCCAGAAGCATGGCGTGAAGGTCCACCCGATGCACGTGGGAGGAGGGCATGACTTCCCCTTCGGCCGAGTCAAGCTCACGCCCGCTTCACACGGGGGCATGATTGACGCCGATGGAGGCGCCTACTTTACGGTACCCTGTGGATTCCTGATCCGCATGGAGGATAAGACCATCTACCATGCAGGCGATACGGGCCTGTTGGCGGATATGGAGCTTCTCGGTCACTACAACGAGATTGACCTGGCGCTCCTTCCCATCGGAGACAACTTCACTATGGGCCCGGAGGATGCGTTGATTGCCGTCAAGCTGCTGAAGCCCCGCCTCGTCGTGCCGATGCACTATAACACCTTTAATCTGATTGCGCAGGACCCCCACGCCTTCCGGACGCGGGTGGAGAGCGAGACAGACTCGAAGTGCCGGGTTGTCGCGCCGGGGGAAAGCATCGAACTGTAGTGCGTTGTGCATAAGGTGCACAACCGTTTGAAGATAGGGGAAATTCCGGTGGGGAATTGCATTGACAAAGGCCGAATCGTACGCTATGATTCGGTATCTGGAGACTTGGAGACTTGCGCGACGATTCCCGCTACAGGAGAGAGGAACTATGTACCACATTTGGCGGCGTAGAGAATACGGCGCAGTGAAGGCTCAGGTTCTCGTGATCCTTGTGCTGCTACTCGCGTTGACGGGGGTCTATGTAGTCCGAAAGGAAAAGATCAAGAAGGCTCAACAGACAGACGAGGATGTCAAAAGGCGCGAGGAAATAAAACGAGCCAAGGTCGTGCGAGTCGTCCTCAATCCGATAGACAGCACAAAGGCCCTTCCCCCGGACACCCTCGCCTACTTCTCCTTTCCTGACCTGGCCATCCTGCGTCAGGAGCTGCGCGAGAGCAGCATGAACAAGCTGTACACCGAGCCAACCGTGCAGCAGTTTCTCGCCGACCTGACCGAGAAACTGGAGGAGTTCAAGTCCAAGTCTGAGGGGAAACTCGGCATCGGCTTTGACATGGCGCAGAAGGTCCTTCAGGGGCAGATCACGATGGCCATACTGAAGCCCCCCAAACCCAAAGAACCGAACCGATATGTGTTCCTGCTCGACCAGTGTGAAAACCGCGACCAGTTCGCCGATGTGGCAAAGACGGTGATGTCCCGCCTCTTCCCCCTTGCCCCCGGTAGCGAAGGGAAACCTGCGCAAGAGGAAACCGTAGAATATAAGGGGTTAAGCATCCGACGTCGTGAATCTATGCCCTTCCCCCTGGTCTATAGCTATGTCAACGACACATTGGTCGTTTCAACAAAAGAAGATGTCGTCCAAGACATTATAAATCGGGTAAAATCTACAGAGGAAGCCAAGCCGTGCCTGGCCGCCAACCCCGCCTTCCAAGCGGTGCGCGAGCGGGTGGCCGGCAAGGATACGAAATCAGTCCTTTTTGCCTACATAAGCGCAACTGATCTTCTGGATCGGTACAGCGACGTGATCGGGACGGAAAGGGCCGAGTCCATGAAACGAGCCGGGCTCCACAGCGTAAAGGCCATCGGCTACGGCGCGCATTTCGAGAAAGAAGAGGCCAATCCACATTGTGGCGTGAAGGAGATTCTCTTTATCTACGCGCCGAAGGCCGGCCGCGAAGGATTCGCAAGCATCTTCACCGACTGGCCATCGGGCCAAAAGAATCTCCTGAAAACGGTGCCCGCGGACGTCTTGTATTGCTCGGTCACCAAAATCAACCCGGCTGCGCTATGGAAAAGCGTCTTACAAGCCATCAAGGCAGTCAGCGCCGATGCCGCCGGTTCCGTTCAGAACTTCATTGACCTCGTCAATCGGGAAGCAGGGGCGGACCTCGAAAAGGATCTTCTGGCCTCGCTCGGGGATGAAATCGCAACCATTTCCCTGCCGGAAGACCGCGACAAGAGCAGAAAGGCCACCACCATGGCCATTCTCACCCTGAAAGACCCCCAAAAAGCCGAATCTGCCCTCCAGAAACTCCTCGTCGCCGTAGTTTCTTTGAAGCAACCTCCTCCCGCCCCTCCTCCCGGCGACACAAAGACAGAGGAAGGGGAGGTCAAACCGGAAGATAAGGATAAGGAGAAAGAGAAAACACCTCCACCTGCCCCGGTGAAATTCGAGTTTGCTCCCATGAGCTACAAAGGTAACCGGATACACTTTCTCACCAGCACTGGCGCTTCGGCCCTGCCCGTGACCCCTGCCTACTGCATCACCAAGGATTACCTGATCATCACCAACGGCGCCGACGCCGCCTGTGTCGCACTGGACACGCTGGCATCTTCGGATCCCCTCCTCGTAGACGATCCCGACTACAAAGAAGTGATGGCGCACATGAATCCCAACAACAGCGCTGTCAGCTATTTCGACTTCAGGACCGGCACCCGATACATCTACGAAAGAGCCAAAACACTTGGGCTGGAAAATCTCGCGGAACTCGGCTTCCCGATTGACCTGAGCAAGCTTCCCGATGTGCGCGTGTTCGAAAAGCACATGTTCGGCGTCGCTACGTGCCTTGTGGCGGATGACCAAGGAATCGCGTTCGAATCGTATTCTCCTCTTGGAAGCGTGGGGACGGTTCTCGGCGCGGTAACCATGTGGGGGGCGCTCCTGCCCCAGCTCAACGTCAAGGACGTCTTCATCCGATGGACCTGCAAGCACCGCCTCATGGAAATCGGAGCGGCCATGCAGAAATACGCCAAGGCCCACGAGGGCAATCTTCCTGAACCTCGCAAGCAGCCCATGCAATTGGTCGAAGGCGGGTTCTGCCCAAAGAACATCTTCTATTGCCCCGCAACCGGCGGCGAAGCGGCGACCTTCCCCGACGGAATGGGCTACCAGTTTACGATCCTGAATTACAAGGTTACCAAGCCCACGGATGACTCCGTCATTGACCCGGATACGGGACAACTTGTCGGCATGGACCACCGATTGCCCATCGGCTGGGACAAGAAAGGCAACCACCCAGACGGGCGGCATGTGTTATTCCTGGACGGCCATGCGGAGTTCCTCACGGAAGAGGCATTTCTTCGAATCATCGAAAGTCCGAAGATGTAACCCCCGCGATGGGAAAACCGCCGCGACAAGCGCCGCCGAGGGGACGAAGTCCGGTACCCCCACCGGAACGAGTCATCGGGGGCACCAGATATCAGCGCAAAGAAAACCGAGAGCGCCTGCGAGAGGCTACGCGGGAATTCAAACGTGACCGCCGGAACAAGACGGATTCAACGACAAGCCCGCATGAAAAGGGCTCCGTTTGAGAATTCGGCGACCGCGCTCAGGCGGGCAGATTGATGCGAACTGAAAGAATGCCGGACTTCACGAGAGGGATGATCGTCATCGCCGCTCCCAGAATGGCAATAGCCACTGCACTCGCCATCGGCAAATAATACTTCACCAGCCTGCTATCCTCGGCACCCTTCATGAGCTTCAGCCGACCGGTCACCAGCAATATTCCGATGGCCATCAGTACTGCCGCCAGCCCGAAACTGAACGCAAACAAGAGAAGCAAACCCAACAGAAAGTGATTGAACCCGATCGCGAGCAACAGGACCGCCAGGGCATCCGGGCAGGGCACAATCCCACCCGCCACCCCCAAGGACAATAGCGCCCCTGTCGTCACATCGCCCCTATGGTGATGATCCGCGCCATGTTCATGGCCATGAGCATGAACTCCACGCCTGCGGACCCGGCTTACGATCAGGCAGATTCCCATCACCAGGATCAGCAAACCCGACGCTGATGCAATAAAGGGATTCAACCTCGCTGGCAGAAACACATTCTTCAAGACATGCACGACGACGACGAGCACGACCACGCTGGCCGTGTGCGTGAACGTCACCACCGCGCCCAAAATGATCGCATCGCGTACCCGCCCCCTGGACCCGACCAGGTACGCCGCCACAATCGCCTTCCCATGCCCGGGGGTGAGCGCGTGCAACGCCCCGATCAGAATGAAGGCGCAGAGAACCACAACCGTCCCACCCGCCCCAACGATCTCGCCTTGGAAGACCCTGTCCGCTAAAAGGTAGATCCGGCTCTTCGGCGGCCCCGGCACCTGGCGAAGATCGCGTTCAGAGGCCGGCTTCTCCATTTCCTCCTCGGCAGGCGGAGGACCCTCGGCGCGAGCGCCCAGGTCGCCTACTCGAAATCTTATCTCCAACTCCCGCACCTGGAATGCTCCCATTGCCTCGTCGGGCGACTTCGGTTCCTGGTATATCTTGCTCAAGTCCGTGTCGGCCTTGCTCAAGATGGCGATCCCGTCGCTGGCCCTACCCACGATTTCGACCGGACCGGGGACCTGGGGGTAATTCCGATCCGAGAACACGATGCTGTGATCGCCCGTCAGCAAAGATTTAAAACTCCCGCGGAACTGAAACACGCGGTACACCGGAGGCTGCACCTCAATGCCCGGACAGACCTCGATCCGGACGGGTTGACCATCAATCGTCAAGCTCAATCCTTCGCGCAGGGTCTCCCGCAGCGAAGAATAATAGGTCCTTTTTTCCTCCTCGCTGATCCGGGTGTCCCCATCCCTATTCATTAAAACAATTTCTTCGATCAGGAGAAGGCGGGTCAGGCTCAGAGTGTATTTGACATCCACACGATCCCGGTGAATCGTCAATTCGCTGAATCTGCCCAGCTGCTCCGTCAGGAACGGATGGGCGCAAATTGATTGCGTGAGAAGAACACCGGCACACACCAACCAGTCCGTGCGAATCATCATATCACCACCCATGATACTTGAACTCTTGTCAGTCTACCATGACACGCCCTATGGAACAACGCATTTCACTTTTCAGACATCCCGACATCTGATAAGATGATGGAACCATGCACGCATTGAACGAAAGAAATCGTTGCATCCTCGCGGGGTGCCTCGTCTCCCTGGTTCCCGCTCTCCTCGTGGCGATGACGCTGCGCGATCCCGGCCTGACATGGGATGAGGCCATCTATCTCGGCATGGCCGTCCGTTATACGTGGCTCCTCGACCCGCCGCCGTCGGGCGATTGGTACGACATAGATCTCGACTCCGCCGCTCCGGGCTTCAAGTCCAAGTACGCAGAATGTCCCCGACCGTGGACCACCTTCTCCCGTCCCATGGTGGACTTCTTCTGGTGGCTTGGACAGAACCACCCCCCGCTGGGCAAACTGGCCATGGCCGCCTGTTTGCTGTCGCTGACCCATTCTGCTGATCTACTCTTTGCATTTCGAACCGCATCCGTCGTCGCATTCGCGTTATTGCTGTTCCTCGTCTATGCCTTCGGCGAAAGGCGCTTGAGTCAACACGCCGGTCTCTTTGCGGGCATGTCTCTCGCCCTCATGCCCCGCGTCTTCGGCCATGCTCATCTCGCGGCCCTCGACATACCCATCACTCTCATGTGGTTCGCCACCACCGCCGCCTTCGTAAAGGGCATTCGAAGCGGGCCCTGGGCCATCGTCACAGGGGCGGTTTTCGGATTGGCATTGTTGACCAAGATCAATGCTGTTCTTCTCCCCTTTGCCATCATTCCGTGGGGTGTCCTCTACCATAGAAAACGGTGCATCCCGAACGCTCTGGCGATGCTTCTCATCGGACCAATTGTCTTTCTGATCGGTTGGCCCGCGCTCTGGCAGGCGCCCATCGGCAGGACGTGGGCGTTTCTGAACACCGCGTTCGCCCGCACACACATTCCGGCCTACTACCTCGGAACCCAGTACACGGAGACGAATCCTCCTGTACACTATCCCCTCGTCCTCACCCTGTTCACTGTGCCTCTGGCAACCACGATCTTCGCAGCCGTTGCGATCATAAAAAACATCCGTTCGATCGGGAGGCGCCCCACGCTGGGGTTGATCCTCTGCAACATCCTCGTCATCCTTGGGGCGGCATCGCTGCCAAGCGCCCCCAAGTATGACGGCGTGCGGCTATTCCTCCCTCTCTTCCCCTTTATCGTCCTGCTCGCCGGGGCGGGCCTCGCCTGGGCATGGCAGCGCCTCTCGGCCCGGCGAATGAGACTTGCAATCGGACTGGCAATCGCGTATTTTGGGGTACAGGGAGCGTCGCTGTATTGGGTGCATCCCTACCATCTCAGCTACTACAGCGCCGCCTGCGGGGGCGCGCCGGGCGCGGCGAGGTTAGGCATGGAAACGACCTATTGGGGGGAGGCGCTCAATGAGCGCGTCTTTCGCTTTGTGAAGGATAATCTTCCTCCGGCAAGCTCCATGGAATTCAGGCATATCGGAGATCACGTGATCGCTGCCCATCGGAATCCTCACGTCCTTGGGGACCTCCCCGATAACATCCGCACGCCGGCGGATCGGGCGGCGCATCGGTATCGGTTCCTGCTTTTTCGTCAGGGCATGTTCGACGCGGAGGACTGGGAGTACTTCAAGCACCCCACCCCCCTATGGCAAGTTTCCCTTCAGGGCGTCCCGCTCTGCGGGATTTACGAAATCGAGGCGCGCAAGTGATTGACCGTCAGGGCCGCCGCATCAACTACCTCCGCATATCGGTGACCGACCGGTGCAACCTGCGCTGCATCTACTGCATGCCTCCCGAGGGCGTGCCCCCCGTTCCACATGAGAGCCTGCTGACGTTTGAGGAAATCCAACGCGTTGTCTCCATCGGCGCATCTCTCGGCATTACCAAAGTACGGCTCACCGGCGGCGAACCCATCGTGCGAAAAAGCATCGAGAAACTGGTCCGATATGTCGCCGAGACGCCGGGGCTCAAAGAGGTCGGCATGACAACGAATGGGATCCTTCTGGCGGAGCGCGCCGGGTCCCTCCGCAGCGCAGGGATCAGCCGGGTCAACATCAGCCTTGATACGCTCCAACCGGAGCGTTACCGCCGGATCAGCCGCATTGGGCGCGTAGATCAAGTCCTCAAAGGCATCGAGGCCGCGCTCGCAGCAGGTTACGACGCCGTGAAAATCAACGTCGTCGTCATGCGCGATGTCAATGACGACGAGATCGAGGCATTTGCCCGTCTTACGATTGATCGCCAGATTGACGTCAGCTTCATCGAACTCATGGCCGTCGGGCGGACGGGCCTGGCGGACGCGCGGCGTCTGGTTCCCGGCGACGATATTCTGGAGCGCCTCCGCGCAATGGAGCGTCTCGACCCTGTGGAGGCGACGCCCTCGTCCGGTCCGGCCCGGCGCTTCCGCCTTAAGGGGGGACGCGGCGTTATCGGGCTGATTACGCCTGTAACCTCTCCGTTTTGCGAAAGGTGCAATCGTCTGCGCCTCAGCTCGGAAGGCAGGCTTCGCTCGTGCCTCGTGGAGGGAGGCGAGATCGAACTTCGGGCGCTTCTCCGGGCCGGCTGCCCCGACGAGGAGATAGCCCAGGCATTCCGCAAGGCCGCCTCGCTTAAACCGGTCCGGCATCAATGCCGCCCACTGGAACATATGTCGCGCATAGGGGGATAGGCCGTGAAACGACTGAGCCACATAAACAAATATGGAAAAGCGAAGATGGTGGACGTGAGTGGAAAACGCTCGACGGTTCGACGGGCCATGGCCAGGGCGCGGGTCCGGATGAAGCCGTCCACGCGAAGGCAAATCCGTCGGAGTGAAATCGAAAAGGGCGACGTGTTGAGCGCGGCCCGCATTGCGGGCATCATGGCAGCGAAGAACACACCGTCCATCATTCCCCTGTGCCATCCGCTTCCCCTTTCATCAGTGACTGTGGAATTCCGCGACGAGGGGGACAGTTGCATCTGCATCACTGCCAAGGCGAAGGTAACGGCGCAAACGGGGGTAGAGATGGAGGCGCTCACGGCGGCAACGGTGGCGGCGCTCACCATCTACGATATGTGCAAGGCGGTGGACCGGGGGATGGTCATCGAGGACGTGTGTCTGGTCGAAAAATCCGGCGGCAAAGACGGGACCTACCGGCGTTCGGATTGATTCTCCCCTTTCCCCGGCAAAACACGGGAGGCGAATGGTGCACATCACCATTCGCCTCCGTTTGTGTTTTTAGCGCTATCCGGCGCTATGAATCAGACGGAACGACTTGCGGCCTACAGATCCTGCGCCTTGACGGTAGCTCTCTTGTTGGCCTTGCACCTCTGGCACGCCTTAGTGAGCATATCCTCGACACATTTGCTCAACGCCTCAAGCGTCTCGCCAGCCGTCATACAATCCTGCGCCTTGATGAAAGCCTTCACCTTGCTGCCGACAACTAACATATCTGCCATGCTTCTATGACCCCTCCTCTCTTCAGAAAAAATCCACTACTACGAAATCCCAAATAGAACCCGAATACGTCATCTTTACGGCAAAAGAATAACCATGACCGTCACCCAATGTCAAGCATTTTCTGTGAATGAAAGAAAATTTTTCTCAGGGGGAATGCCTCGTGAATTCCCCTGATCTTGAAACCAATTTGGCAAAATTTGACTTGCGCCAAGGCAAATGATAGTGTAATATCATTGACAACCTGTATATATGGATGACGTCGGTGTCCACACAAGGTGGACGCCACGCTGAGGGGTGTTTTTTAATGCTGTACCTGGCGTACATCATGGCAAGGCGCGCAAACGGCTTGGCAGGCCATCGCTGAGCAAGCAGCAGCCAGCCTGGCGACACGGGTAGGAAATATCGTGGCACAAAGGCTTCCTCAAGTTGCGGAACCTGTCAAGGCAGAGGCGACGACATCGCCTGAACTGTCCTGGCACCAAACGTTGAGGTTCCAGTTCTCCGCATTTACCGGGGGACTGATAACCGTTCTGGTTCTCATTCTCGGTACCGCGGCCTATTGGCAGAGCAGCAAGTCCCTGAACGACGAGATCGAGAAGAACGGTGTTCGCCTTGCCCGGGAGGCAACCCGCCTGGGAGAACGCTTCCTCAAGGAACTTTCCTCGGACATCCCCCGCCCATACGATGAGATTCACGCCGACTACCAGAAAGAAATGACAGAGCGTTTCGGCCAGACCGCTGAAGACGTAGTTGACGCCGCCGTCAAAGGCGATGACAGGGGCATTGACGACCGATGGCGCACCATCACGGCAAGCGGCGAGGGATACACTTTCACCGAAGGACAATCCCGACAATCCAAGTACGATCCGGATGTCCTCGTGTGGGCCAGCACCATTGTCCTTCGAAAGACCAACGAAAAAATCCCCGTGCGCGTTTTCAAAAAGCATATTTCCGAGTCGGATGATATCCGGTCCGGCGGCAACGTATATGTGACTCTCTCCGCCGCAAAAATCCGCCGCGCGCTCCAGGGGATATTCTTCCGTCTGGTCATCATATTTCTCATCGCCACCGTCATCGGCATCGGCGCGGCGTACGTCCTCGCCAACCGATTCACCGCCCCCATCACGATGCTGGTCGAGGATTTCGAGATCGTCAGCCAGGGAAACCTGGAGCACCGCACCGAGACCCATTCCTCGAACGAAATCGGCTATCTGGCCCAACGCTTCGACGAGCTCACCGTCCGGCTCCGCGCCCTCCAGCGGGCCGAGATCGCCTACAAGGCGCGTGAGCACGAACTAAAGGTCGCCGAGGCCATCCAGCAAAGCCTCTTGCCGAAAGGCGTGCCCGAGATACCCGGGTACGACATCGAGGCGTTCTATCGTTCCAGTTTCGAGGTCGGCGGCGACTACTATGACTTCATCCGGATAGACGACGATCAGCTCGGCATCGTGGTGGCCGACGTATCCGGCAAGGGCATTCCGGCCTCAATGGTCATGGCCATGGCGCGCAGCGTGATGCGCGCGGCGGCTCACGGCCACCAGTCCGCCGCCGACGTTCTGAAAGAGGTCAACCACATCATGGCGGAAGACCTCCGCAAGGGCACCTTCGTGACGGCGCTCTACATGCTGCTGCGACATAAAGACAAGGAACTTTATGTAAGCAGCGCCGGGCACAACCCCTTCGTGCTATACAGCGCAAGCACGAACAAGTGCCGCCTCATCCGCCCGAGGGGGATCGCGCTCGGCTTTGACAAGGGCCCCATTTTCAACAATACGATCGAGGAGGAGGTCATCAAGATCAGCCCGGGCGACCGGATCGTCGCCTACACCGATGGAGTTGTCGAGGCCCGTAGCCCCGATGGGGACCAGTTCGGCGATGAACGATTGATGAACGCGGTAGCCAGCGCCAACGGCATGAGCTCCAAGGCCTTCATAGAAATGCTTGTCGGAGAAGTGACCAAACACGAGGGGCCGGGCCAGCAACATGATGACATAACCATCGCGACGTTTCACGTGCTGTAAGAGCATCTCAGAGGATTAGCAATCATGAGTTTCGGCCAGAGCGTAATTGGTAACGTGACAGTGGTGTCTGTCGTGGGGAGACTTGACGTTGATACTGTCGAAGAGATAGGAACGGCGGTAAAGAAAATCGCAGAGTCGCCGGATATCAAACTCGTACTCGATCTCAGTGAGGTAAGCTACATGAGCAGTCGCGGCTTATCGCTTCTGCTTGAGCTCATGCACGCCGCCCGTGAAGCAGGCGGGGCCTTGCGGCTGGCCGCCGTCCAGCCCCTGGTTAACGAGGTGCTGGAGATCTCCGGCGCGCGACTCCTGTTCAACCTGCATGACACGGTTGAGGAGGCCGTCGGCGCGTTCAACGCCCGATAATCACTCTCCGGTTTAGCGACTTCGGAAATAATAAAATCCTTGGCTACAGTACTCGGCATCGTCGGTAGTCCCCGCAAGGACGGTTTGACAAACCGTCTTGTCCAGCGGGCCCTCGAAGGCGCCGCATCCCGCGGCGCAGCGACCCAACTTTACCATCTTGCCGACATGGAAATCAAACCATGCGACGGCTGCTCCACCGCCACCTGCTGGGCCGACGGGAACTGCAAATACCAAGATGACGCCCGCCGGCTCCAGGACGCGATTCGGAACTGCGACGCCCTCATCCTCGGCGCACCCGTTTACTACCTCGACGTGAACAGCCTGACAAAGAACTTTATGGATCGGATGAGATTCGGCGACGCCACAAATGGTAAACGGGCCATGGGAATTACCATTGCCGGCGGAACGGGCAAGGGGCTCATTCTCGCACTGAAGACGGTTTATCACTTCTTCCTCTGCACCGGCCTCCGGGGCCTCTCCCCCACGCCTGTCACACGCTTCAATTTTGAGGCTGGGTTGCGAACGGTCTATAACAACGCCGCCGCCCTCGCCACCCCCCCCATCGAGGCCATTCCATTCCATAACCTCTCCGAACGCATTGCATGGACCTATGACCTGCCGTTCATGCGCCACGATATTATTGACGAAAACCTGTACCTTGCAAAAATCGTGGCGGATTCCTGCCACAAGAGTGAAAAGAATGCCGAGATTGTCGCCCGCGCGCAGGCGTCCCTCGTCCAGGCCGCGCAGCTCGTCGAGCACGGCAGGAAGCAGGAGGCGCTGGACCACATTATGTCTGCCTACGAGGCAGGCGTCGAGGCGTGGAAAAAGGGCCGCGAGGCGTCCGGCAACCCTCCACAAAAACAAGGATAAGAGGGTTGTCGCCAAAATTCCATCCTGCGATGTGGCCAAGCACATGGCCGTGACTCGCAGGAACATCCCCAATCGAGTTTGGGGGAACCCAAAGAAACGGCGATTCGGGCAACATACATTAAGGAGATAAACATGCGATCAGGTGTCCTTGCCGCTGCCGCCGTAATCCTCGCCATCAACAGCCCTCTCGCAGCGCAGGTGGAGATGGAAACCGGAACAGTCCAGGTGTCAATCTCGTTCCGCCCCATTGAAAAAACGGAAACCGCCTGGGACGGCAGCGCATCGGTCAGTCCGGGCGAGATCAAGAAAATCGAAATCGTCGCCGCAGCCTTCGGCAACCAAGTGGAGGGCAACACCTGGAAGGCCCTCACGCCGAAGAGCTACCCCATGTTCGGTTACCTGCAGCTGCAAAAGGGCAAGCCCGTCCAGATACGAGTCGTGGATACCGGCGTCATCCTTACCCTCGCTAACACACAGGCCGACAGTAAGGTCAGCGTGACCACCGTCAACGGCAACTTTGAATTCGCCCTGAGCGACGTGCAATACGGCGACACGAAGCGGTTTCTGAACGGAAACGCCGTGGTGAACAGAATTCCGACTCCGACTCTCCTCGTGAGCGCGCCCACCGAGGATGACTACGCATCCGCCGCGCTCGCCCCGGACGGGTCCATCTATGCGGCCTATGTAGCCTTCACCCACGGTGAAGGTTTCGACGCGCCGCGCCCGATCGAGGAACACCCCAAGGATTTTTCCCCCCTGGCCAAACCGACGCGGGGCGACCAAGTCTTCTGTGCCCGCTTGGCAAACAGAACGTGGAGCAAACCCGACCCCGTTACTCCGAGCGGACTGGACATCTTCGGGACCGCTGCCGCGGTTGACGGTTCCGGGAGGGCATGGATATTCTGGAGCCAGAACCTCGAAGGCAACTGGGATCTTCACGCCCGGACACGCAAGGATGGCGTGTGGTCCGATCCCATTCGAGTGACCTCAGATCGCGGTCCGGACATCTACCCCGCGGCGACGACCGACTCCGAGGGCAAGGTCTGGCTCGCATGGATGGGATTCCGCGGCGGGGGTTCCGACATCTTCGCCGTGCGCCTTGAGGGGGACGCCTTCGGGGAAGCCGTGCCCGTCTGCGCCGCACCCGGCAACCAGTGGGACCCCGCCATCGCAGCCGGCCCGGGAGGGGAAGTGGCCGTCGCCTGGGACACCTACCAGAAGGGAGATTACGACGTCTACTGCCGCGTTTGGAAAAACGGCTCTTTCGGCGAGCCGATCCCGGTATCAACCTCGCTTCGCTTCGAGGCGCGCCCGGCGCTTACCTACGACAAGGCCGGACGCTTGTGGATTGCGCACGAAGATTCACCCGATGGATGGGGCAAGGACTGGGGCTGGGCCGAGAAAGTTGGCACAAAGCTGTACGCCGACCCTAATCGCGAAGTGACGGTGAAGGTCCTAAGCGACGGAAAGCTGATGAAGCCGATGCAGGACGTCATGGACGCCCTCGCGCCAAAGCCCAAGGTGGACGAGAAAAAGCGCAAGACCCTGAAAGACATCGGCGGGGGCGCACGACCGCCCTTCGCCGCTCCGATCCTGAAGGCCGACGCCACCGGCCGCGTCTGGCTCGGCGCCCGCAGCCGCAGAGCGGGAAGCTACTCCGGCGCGGGGACAGTGTGGCTCGAAGACATGACCTATTACAACGGCGACCAGTGGACCCCCTACTTCGCCGTGCCGGAGACCGACAACGTGCTCGAAAACCGCCCCTCCCTCATCGCCCTGCCTGGCGGCAATCTGGTCATGGTCAATTCCTCGGATCGGCGAAATGTCCTGGCGTCACATCCCCCCGGCTGGGCCATCAAGGAGATGAAGAAGGAGGGCAAGACGCCCCCCGAAAAGCCGAAGCCCAAATGGGCCAGCCCGTATAACAACGAAATTTTCGCCCATGATTTCAACCTGTCTCTGGGCCCCCCGCCAGAACCCAAGCTGGAACCCATCCCGGCTGAGCCGATCCCAGAGCCGATCTCCGATACCCTCCGCGAAATAGAGGATGTGAAGCGTGTCCGCGCCTACCGAACACAAATCGCGGGCAAGGATGTGCGCATCTTCCGAGGAGAGTTCCATCGTCACACTGAAATCTCCAGCGACGGCGGCGGGGACGGCATGCTCCAGGATATGTGGCGGTATGGCCTTGACGCGGCCCAAATGGATTGGATCGGCTGTGGCGACCACGATAACGGCAGCCGCGAGTACCCCTGGTGGATTACGCAGAAGACCACGGATGTCTTCCACGTCGGCGAAACCTTTGTGCCGATGTTCAGTTATGAACGAAGCTGCAACTACCCCGACGGCCATCGGAACGTCGTGTTTTCCAAGCGCGGCGTCCGCATCCTCCCACGCCTCAAGGGCGGCATGGGGAAGGACATGGACGAACAGCCCGAGACCGTCACGCCCCCGCACACGCCGGATTCTCTGATGCTGTTCGACTACCTCCGCTTCTTCGACGGCGTCTGCGCCTCGCACACCAGCGCCACGGACATGGGCACGGACTGGCGCGACTGGGGAGAGGCAACAGAGCCATTCGTCGAGATCTACCAGGGCGACCGGCAGAACTACGAGATGCCCGGCGCCCCGCGGGCCATCACCGAGGACAAGCCCGTCGGCGATTGGCGACCGAGGGGGTTTATCATCAATGCATTAAAGAAAGGATATCGCCTCGGTTTCGAGTCGTCCAGCGATCACGTTTCAGTACACATGAGCTACTGCAATGTCTTCGTGGAGGAACCCACACGCGACGGCATCCTGACCGCGATGAAACGCCGTCATGTATATGGCTCCACGGACAATATCCTCGCCGACGTTCGCTGCGGAGAGCACTTTATGGGCGATGAGTTAGCCCTCGGCGAGCCGCCGACGATCCGTGCCAAGTTAATCGGCACGCAGCCCTTCGCCAAGGTGCATGTCATCAAGGACGGCGAATATGTACACACTATCGAGCCGAAGACGGCCGACGTGGAATTCACCTGGGCGGAGAAGAACGCAAAGCCCGGCGTCACGAGCTATTACTATGTTCGCGGCGAACAGGAGGACGGCGAGATTGTCTGGGCCTCGCCCATGTGGATCAAGTACGAGCCGAAGTAAGGAGAATCCGTGGCCGAGATCATCATGGTGAAACGCCAGAACCCCGACGGCAGCGAGTGCAACAAGTGCAAGCAGGCCACCAGGATTCTTCAAGAGAAGGGGTTGTGGGACAAAATTAGCCGAGTGGTCTACGCGATTCCCGGCGACAACAACAGCGAAGGCGTCAAGCTGGCCAAAGAATACAATATGAAAAAGGCCCCCTTCTTCATCGTGAAGGGGGAATGCGAAATGAAGACCTATGCGAGCATCCTCAAGTTCGTGAAGGATGCTCCAACGTTTACGTAGGCTACGGATAGCCGTAGTAGTAGGTGAAGGCGTTGATCGGCGTTACGAGGCCGCCGCGCGTCGCTCCGACATCCAGGGTGTTGCCGCTGCCCACATTGTCCGCGGCAATCCGACCTTCGAAGTACCGCTCGACATACACATCCTCAAAACGCCCGGCGTACAAAGCCCCCAGCAGATCCAGGTCAATAGTAATGTCGCGGTTGTTGATGTCCCCGGCAATGTCCACTACACCGGTGTACCAGACGCTCGCCTCGATGTACAGGAAGTCCGTGTTCGCCGTCCCGATCACGCTGCCGCCGCAGTCAATTCGCCCGTCTATATAGCCATACACATAGATCGTCCCGCCGATGTCGCCGTCTATATTGACGCGGCCGGTCGCGCCGATGTCCGCCCACAGCCAGAAATCGCCGCTGCCGAGAGAAATCTCCCCATTCATGTTTCCATCCACATCCAAGAGGCCCTCCACATGCCCGTAGATCCGGATCAACCCATCGGACGTGATACCGCCTCCGATGCGGAGTACGCCGCTGCTGGTGATGCTTGTCACCTCTGAGGCGCCGACCGAACCGATCTCGATGGTCCCGGACAAGTTGCCGTTCACCTGCACCGTCCCGCTCAGGTTGCCGTCGAGCGTGGCCATACCGGTCAGATCGCCGCCGATGCTCAGCGCGCCGCCGAGGACGCCGCCGTTGTATAGCTCGAGGAGGTCCCCATCCACGCCGGCGCTGGTATTTGAGACCGTTTCTCCCGAGGCGATGACGCCGCTCCCGATGCTGTAGATCGGGCCTTCCACCGTCGCTGAGCCGAATACCTCCCCATACGCGGAGAACAGGTTGGCGGGCGGTGTGCGATTATTTCCGCCGCCGCCGTCATCGGCCGAGATGTCAATCGCACTGTTCGCGTTCGGGTTTATGTAAACAATGCTCACCGCCGTATGCGCCCCTGCGGGACCGTCGAGATAGACCTCGACGGAACCCGCCGTGCCTGTGTACTGGACCGTCACGAGGTCGCCGTCGCTGTCGGTGAAGGTCGTTGAGTCGCCGGGGTTGAGGATCGCGTCCGGGGCCACGTTGATGCCATGCGCGTTGAACGCGGTAGTGATGTCGGCGACATGCACACCGCCGTAGATGGCGTTGTCCGCCTGAACCACAGCCTGGTAGACATCGTTGAACACGGCTTCGAGCCCGTTCGGGCCGGTCGTCCCGATCTGTTCGAGATATGGAAGCATCGCCAGCGAGAGCGTGTCGGCGACGGCCATGCCGACGGTTGTCCGGAGGTCCCAGAACGCGCCGCTGAGGATCAGGCCGGTCCAGTGCTCATCGGAGACGTAGATATCATGGGGGTACTCATCAGTGTTGTTCACATCCCGCCAGTATGCCGGGGCGTCCGGCTCAAAAAGGAGCGAATCATTGAAGAACGAGGCGGCTCGATAATCGCTTAATGCCTCGTCAATGGCGCCAGACAGGTCGCCGACATCATTTCCATAACCCAGGCTTCCCACTGAGATCAGTTCATCCGTCCATGCGTGGTTGTATTCGTGGAGCACCGTGTCTCCATCGGTGGCAAAAGAGTGGGACACATCCGCTCCCTCCGGCATACCAAACTCTAACGCCCCTGTGGACGGGTGGTAATAGGCGTTGTCCTCGTTCACGTTCACCGTCATCGAGATCGGGCGGTTCCATTTGTCGCCATACCCCATCAACGCAAGATAACTGTGGAACCGATCCACGTAGTAATAGGCGCTGACCTCGGCAAGTTCCCACTTCGTGTTATCAATATCAGTGTAATTGTTGTTCGCTCGCGTCACCGTCGTGCCGGTTTTCGCGTTCAGGGCAATCCGCGCATAAGATCCCGTCAGCCTGTTCGTATAGGTCAGGTTGTAGAGATTCACCGTGGTCAGCGCGGGGGTATCCACCACGTTCTCCAGATAGACTCTACCCGTGCCCGTATACGTGCCCGGCTTGACCACGGCGATCTCAGCCGCCGGATCAATCGCGCCGCCGAGGATCAAGGGGGCATTGTTTCCCCGGTGGCCCGCCCCGCTCTGCACACCCCGGACAAGAAGTCTGCCTGTGGAGACAATCCCGCCGCCAAGGACGATTTGGTTTGTCAGCGAGCCGCCGATCTCCAACGCCCCGGCGATGTCGTTCGCGATTGTAACCGTCCCCATGCCTCCGTTGGAGTTGGCGGACCATGTCGTCACCGTGTCCCCGGCGGCAATCGTATCGGTCGTCAAGGCGCCGATCGAACCGTGGATGTGCAGATCGCCGATCGTCTGCCCCGCTGCGTCCACCGTCCCCACAGTGGTCCAGCCTCCGCCGAGCGCCATGCCAACCGAAATATCGAGAGAGGAATCCGTGTCGGCGGCCGCATAGACAAGGCTGGCAATATCCCGCCAGCGCCCTGCGCCGGCCATGGTAACCGTAACGTTGCTGCCCACGTCGCCGTTGTAGGCGATAATTACATAGTCCCCGTCGGCGTCGGCATAGCTTTCTGTCTCGCCGGGGTCCAGGATGAATACATCCGGAAGCGGATTATGCTCCTGAAGGTTCGTTGCGTCGCTCACCGTGCCGTAGCATCGTCCGTGCACAACAATGGAGTTGATGGTCCCGGGCGAACCAGCGGCGATCACCTTGCCGCCTGGGAGCAGGTCGCCGGTTTCCGTGGCATGGGTCCCGATGTCAACCTGATCGAAGTTCGCCGCCTGCAGCGTCGAGGAGACATCCCCGTCCACGTTCAGAAGGCCCTGGTGGTTGCTGGAGATTATGATGTCGCCATACACGGAACCCGCGATGTCAATGGAGGTCTCACCGGGGGTCTTTACGGCGCCGGAGACCGTGATCTTCCCGCCCGGCGTCACATCGCCGCCGACCTGCATCGCGCCGCCCGGATTGATGTCGCCCAAAAGGGAAAACGGCCCATCCACATCGCCGGCAAAAGCCAACGTCCCCGCCAGCCCCTGGCTGAAGCGCATCGCTGCGCCGCCGGCCAATGACCCCGTGATGTTCACCGTCCCCAGCATCTGTCCCCCGAGGAGGAATTGGGTAAGGATACTCGCCAACGTCAGCGACGATGTGCCGTCAATGCAGGGACCGAGCCTGGCTGCCTGGATCTGGATCATCTCCGCGTCGCCGCCAAGCGTCAGGTCCGATCCATTCAGGATGCCGCCAGTCACCTGGACGTAGTCCGACGTGCCGGTCACTGTGAGTGAGGAGCCGTTGTCCATTGCACGCGTGGAGAGGACCCGGAGGGCATCACCGTTTACAGTGAGCGAACCGCCTCCCATGCCGCCGATGAGCTGAGCCATGGTAAGGTTGCCGCCAATCACAACATCCGACCCGACTCCAAGAGGCGCGCCCAGGTATAGAGTGCGGAGCGCCCCGACGACCGCCACGTCTGCGTCAGTTGTCGCCCCGTAAAGGCGAACGAAGCTGCCGCCGCCGTTCAGGTTGAGCGTGGAGTTTGTTACCGCCCCCATGACGGCGGCCTGCGTTACGGCCCCTGTCACCGTCAGCGTCGTATCGCTGACATTGCCGCTGAACCGCAGCATCGAAGCCGCGCCGCCAAATGTCAGGGCGGTGTTGTCAACCGCTCCGAACATCTGGAAGCTTCTCACCGCGCCGCTTATCGCGACCTGGCTGTCGGTCAAGCCTCCTCTGCCCATGAACATGCCGAAATCGCCGGTGATGTTTATATTCGAGCCGTTGGTGACGTCGCCAAAGCATGTGAAGCTGCGCAGTCGCGTGCTGGTCGGCGCGCCGAGGATATAATCGGAGTTGTTAAAGTCCCCACGAACGATGAAGGACATCGCTTCGGCGGGAACGATCCGCGTATCGCTTACGCTCCCCAAGACCATCGCCGGCCCCAGGCTCCCACCAACCTCCACATGGTTGGCGAGTCCCGTGGTATTTGTGTTCGTCAGATTCCCCCTGATCTGCAGGCCCCCCAGATTACCCGTCACCGACAGAAAAGGCGTATCGCCGCCCGGTGTGTTGTTTACGCTGCCTCCAACCATCAGTCGTCCCAGGTTGCCGGTGACGCGAAATGGGGCCAGGAGAGACGTCGTATTCGTTACATCCCCCTTGACGTATAACATCGTGGCGTCGCCGCCTGAGACGATGTGTGAGTCAGCCATTGACCCGGTCACCAGCGCCATCGTCAGGCCGATGGTCCCCGTAATGTCGGCATCGGCGAGTGATCCCGCCCGGAAGCTCGACAGCGTATTCGCGGTGATGATCGCGTTGTTGACGGCCCCGGAGACCATCATCAAGCTCAAGCGGCCTAGGACAGAAACGCCGCCCCCGCCGCCGAAGTCTCCCATGATGCTGACGGAGGAGACGTCGCCTGCAGTATTCAGGTTAACGTCGTTGGCGTTCCCGCTGACGGTCAGGGACCTGAGGGAACCATCAATCGAGATGGTGGTGGAGTTGACGGCGCCTCCCAGGGCAGAGAGCTGGATCATGCCCATGTCCTCGCCGGCCTGGCCTGTGATCGCGCCGCCGGAGATCGTGTCGTTGCCCGCGCCCCGCAGGACGTCCCGAATAATCAGTTGCGTCCCGATACCGGTTCCGGCGAGATCAATGGTCGCAATTTCGTCCGCCAGATTCGGATCCTCGCCGCCGCCGAAGAGGACATGCGCTGTCCCGGCGCCGATGTAGCGAATCATGACCTCGTCGCCATCGCTGTCGTTAAAGTATCGGACGGGATTTGCAGATGACAGGGTTACCGGCGCAATGCGCGGCTCCAGCTCCTCGAAAACAAGCCGCCTGTGGATTCTTGGCATTAGGTTCCCCCTCGATCAGGACGAACGGCGGGGATGTGCGAGCCTACCTCGCGCATTGCCGTGCGCGACATTACACTCAACGGAGAAAGCCGTCGAGCCGTCGCACATTGTAACTGCGTCAGGCGGAAAGACATACAAACATCTGCCCTGCCGCGGACTGGTAGCAAGGTGCACACTCTCTACTTGATGGGGTGAAGCTTCGCCTGGCTAACTTATAAGCAGTATATCATCCAAATCCTACTTTGTCAAATCCTTATCCCTTTTCGATGGCCAAAGGGGATGTCAACGGCGTGGGAGGAGCGTCATCGCCTCGGTGCATGGTGATCATTGGCGGGTTCATGCGAAAGCCCAAGCCGAAGAGGGCGTCAAGCAGGCGCTTGTCGCTCCCCCGGCAGAGCACACCAACGCCCCTTATGCCTTTGGTTCGGAAGAAATCCAGCGTTCCCTCCACCAGCGCGGCGACGCGCTCCTCGACCTTGTCGCCATCGGTGAGATGGAAGTTGCCGATCAACGCCCCGCCGCGGCGGATGAGGCCGAAGACGAAGTTGTCTTCTGCGGCAACCACTTTGTACGCACAACCCAAACCGGAAGAAAGGGCCATCTCGTAGTCCCGTCGCCGGTCGAAGCCGCTTGCTTTCTCGTCAACCTCGGCAATTCGATTCACCTCGTTCGGCTTGATCTGAGCCACCCGGACAACATGAGCCTTCTTTGGAGGCATATCTCTCGTCAACAGGAACAATCCCCCTACCACGCGAAAGCCCGTCCGGAGGTAGAGGCTGACCGACACCGGGTTCTCCGGGAAGGTATCCAATCCGACGGTCTTCGTTCCAACATGGTCGAAGTAGTCCAGGCCCGCCGCCATCAGCTTCTTCCCGATGCCCCTGCCCTGCGCGCCGAGGCGCACGGCGATCGGTCCTACCCAGCCCATGCGCCCTCGGGCATGGCAGAAGTTGAAACCGAGTATCTTGCCTCTATCCTCCAGAACCAGCGATCCCTCCGGGTCGCATTCCATCCAAGACTTGAAATACTCGATCTCATGGGATGGAAGATGGATCGGTCGGTTGCGCAACCGCGTGAGAAGCTCGGTGAATGCTGTGCCGTCAATCTCCGCCACCTGCGGCAGGTCCGCCTCGGTCATTGGCCGAATGATTTCCGCCATGGTTTCATTCCCTCCTTCACAGCTTGACCACCACGCCCTTTGCCGCGCTCTCGTAGGCCGCCATGCAGACTTCCAGGGCGACGTATCCATCCTCCCCCGTCACGGGCACGTTCTTTCCGATGCGCAGGGCGTCAAGGAACTGTCGGATTTCCTCGGTGATTCCGGGAGGACCACTGCACTCGTACGTTTCCACCACCGGCTCCGGCGCGCCGGGCAGCCTGAGCTCTACTTTGTCTCTCTCGCCCACAATCGTGCCCTTCGAACCGTGAATTGACATGCTACTTCGCGCCCCCTTGACCCCCTGGATGGCCAAGGAGTTCATGATCTCGCCCACCGCGCCGCAGCGAAAGATCATGATAACAATGCTGGTGTCTTCGCCCTGCATATCGTCTCGCGTCAAATTTTGGACGGCAGCGACGGTCTGGATGTCGCCAAGGAAGTACCTCATAGTGTCGAAGAAGTGGATGCCGGAATTGTTCAACCCGCCCCCGCCGACTTTCTTCTTGTCGCCCATCCAAGCGCGGTGGCTGATGGCGGGGTAGTACTCGAAGGAGGCTCGCGCGAGAAAGACCTTGCCAATCGCACCGGAGTCAATCAATTCTTTCATTTTCAATGACGTTGGCGAGAACCGGTCGGAATGGGCCACCATGAAAGGCACGCCCGCGCCCCGGGCGGCCGATACCATCTTCCGGGCGTCGGCCAGGTTCGTTGAGATGGGTTTCTCGCAGAGGATAGCCTTGCCCGCCTTCGCCGCCGCAAGGACCACCGGCGCATGGAGGTCGTGAGGAAGACAGATGTCCACGGCGTCAATATCCGGGTTGGCCAGCAGGTTCTCGACTTGTGTGCAAACCTGTCTCGCGCCGAGTGCATCCGCGCGCGCCTGGGCCTTCGCCTTGTCCATATCGCATGTCGCGATCACATCCGCCATGTCGCGCCATTGCTTGTATGCCGCTGCGTGCGCGCCGCTGATGGAACCGCAGCCGATCAGACCGACTCGAATTTTTTTCGCCATTGCGAATCTCCTCATAGGGGGTAGTTTTCGGAAGAATACCACACCGGCCTCGACAAAGGCAAGCGCCTTGCCTGATGAAAGCGGATATGGTATTTTCGTCTCGGTAGAAGAATCCGGCGGAAGAATCGGTTATGGAGAGAAGAATGGCAAACACACCTCTTTCCCGAAGAGATTTCCTTGGACTGGTTGTGGGCGGGGCCGCGTCTGCCCTTCTTCGCCGAACCACATTGGGTCAGGATGCCTCGGGGCAACGCCCCCCAAACTTTATCATCATATTTACCGACGACCAGGGATACCAGGACGTCGGCTGCTTCGGCTCGCCGGACATCAAGACGCCCTGCATGGACCGGATGGCCGCCGAGGGGAAACGGTTCAGCGACTTCTATGCGGCGGCGCCGGTCTGCACGCCCTCGCGTGCGGCATTGATGACCGGCTGCTATCCGCACCGTGTGGGCCTGCCATCGGTCCTCTCTCCGCGGGCCGGCAGCGGCATCAACCCCGATGAGATTACCCTCGCCGAGCTGCTCAAGACGCGAGGTTACGCGACGCTGTGCGTCGGCAAGTGGCACCTGGGCCACCTGCCGCCCTTTCTGCCGACGCGCCATGGGTTTGACCACTACTTCGGCATACCCTACAGCAACGACATGGATGGCGAGAAGGCCCATTTCCCGCCGATCCCCCTGCTCCGCGACGAGACGGTCATCGAGCAGCCGGCCGATCAGCGGACCCTCACCGAGCGCTATACCGAAGAAGCGATCAAATTCATCGCCGCGAACAAAGACCGGCCATTCTTCCTTTACCTGCCGCATACGTTCCCCCATGTGCCGCTCCATGTGTCCGATCGTTTCGCGAGCAAGTCGAAACGCGGTCTCTACGGGGATGTGATCGAGTGCATAGACTGGAGCACAGGCCGGATTCTGGACACGCTGCGGGAGCACGGACTCGACGAGAATACGCTCGTGGTCTTCACCAGTGACAACGGTCCCTGGCTCATCAAGAAGGAGCACGGCGGCTCCGCCCTGCCCCTACGCTCCGGCAAGGCCACAACCTTCGAGGGCGGCATGCGCGAGCCGTGCATCATGTGGGGACCGGGCAGGATTCCCGCCGGGACGGTGTGTTCCGAGATGGCGACGACGATGGATATCTATCCCACCTTTGCGCGGCTGGCGGGGGCGGATGTACCCACGGATCGGATCATTGACGGGAAGGACATCTGGTCCCTCGTCACGGGTCAGCCAGGTGCAAAGACCCCGCACGAGTATTTCTTCTACGGATTTCAGTCGGTTCGGTCGGGGAAGTGGAAACTCCACAAGTGGGAAGGGGCAGACATCCCCAAGGGTGGGAAGAAGAGTGCCAAGGGCGAAAAACCGGAACCGCCTCGCAAAGGCCCCACGCTCTACGACCTCAACGCCGACATCGGCGAGAAGAACGACGTGGCGGCCGAGCACCCCGACGTCGTGAAATGCCTGTTGGATGCCCTGCAGAAGCATGAGGAGGACATCCAAAAGAATGCGCGTCCGCCCGGCAAGTTGCCTCCCGACTCGCCATACAGGCCCGACGACTACGGGGTCTACCATATTCCTGCGAAGTAGGAGCCCAAGCCATGCCTTTCGATAGACGCGGCTTTCTCTCCCTGTCAGTCGGCGCCGCCGCCGGCGCGGTCTTGCCGCGCATCGCATCGCCCCAGGATGAAAGGGCAAGGGCAAGCCGTCCTAATATCATCTTCATCCTTGCCGACGATCTCGGCTACGGCGACCTGGGGTGCTACGGCCAGAAGCAGATCCAGACGCCGAACCTCGACTGCATAGCCATAGAAGGGATTCGCTTCACCGACTGCTACGCCGGCAGCACCGTCTGCGCACCGTCGCGCTGCTGCCTGATGACGGGCCGGCACACGGGGCGCTGCCTCGTTCGCGGCAATGCGCTGATCCCCCTCCGCCCCGAGGATGTGACCGTCGCCGAGGTCTTGAAAGCCGCAGGTTATGCGACAGGTATCATCGGCAAGTGGGGGCTGGGCGAACCGGAGACGACGGGCATCCCCAACAGGAAGGGCTTCGACGAGTGGTTCGGCTACTTGAACCAGGGCCACGCACACAACTACTATCCTGGTTATCTTTGGAAGAACAAAGAGAAGTTTATCCTCGAAGGCAACCAAGACGGCAGGAAGGGGCAGTACTCCCACGATCTTTTCACAGCCGAGGCGATCGGCTTCATTCGACGTCACAAGAATAACCCTTTTTTCCTGTATCTCGCCTACACCATCCCCCATGCGAACAATGAACTTGGAGGGAAGACGGGAAATGGCATGGAAGTCCCAAGTTATGCGCCATATGACGACAAGCCCTGGCCTGCGCCGCAGAAGGGCCACGCGGCGATGATCACGCGGCTCGACCGCGACATCGGCCAGATCTTTGCCCTGCTCAAAGAATTGAGAATTGATGAGAAGACGATCGTCTTCTTTTCCAGCGACAACGGCCCGCACTGCGAGGGCGGCGCCACCCCGGACTTCTTTGACAGCAACGGTCCGCTCCGGGGCATCAAACGGGATCTCTACGAGGGCGGCATCCGCGTGCCGATGATCGTCCGGTGGCCCGGAAGAATCAAGGCCGGAACAGTGAGCAACCAGGTGTGGGCGTTCTGGGACTTCCTTCCCACGGCCGCCGAGCTTGCCGGAGCAAAGCCGCCGGACGGCATTGACGGCATCTCGATGCTGCCCGCCCTACTGGGCAAGCAACAGAAACAGCACGATTATCTCTACTGGGAGTTCCATGAGCGCGGCACGGCGATGGCCGTGCGGATGGGCAAGTGGAAGGCGGTGCGTCCGCTCCCAAAGACACCCATCGAGCTGTACGACATTGAGAAGGACATCGGGGAGGAACACAACGTGGCGGATCAGCATCCCGACGTTGCGGCAAGCGCCGCTGAGATCTTCGGAACCGAAAGGACCGAGTCGGACTACTTCCCCCTCCGCGAATATCCGCCGAAACGAAACAAGAAAAAGAAACCGAAGCAAGGAAGATAGCCGGAGCGCGAGTCTGAGAGGATTTCCTCGCTGTCGGTTACTCCTTTTCCTTGGCCTCTTCACACTGGATCTGACCCGACGCGATCTGGTCAACAGGCTTGCGGATCAGTTCCCGAATCTTGACGGGCTCCCGATAAACGTCTCCGGAGTCTCGCACCGGCCAAGTAAATATAACAACCTCCGGCTCGTTCCCCTGCCAGGTCATGCCTGGCTCGATTCGGATGTCGAGGGCGCGGGTGATGTCGCCGTGCGGACCGTCAGCCGCCTTGCGCAGCCCGAGAGTGAATGGCTCGGTTTCGTCCATCATGCAGCCCAAGGTGGAACCTTCTGAGAGCCACAGCGCCACTGTCGGAAAGACCTGCGGCTTGGCCGAATCGAGCGCAGGCGTGAGGAGATGGTAGTAACCTCTTACCGTATAGGCCATCGTGTCGGTGTTCTTGACGCTGAGCAACCTGGACTTGAACCACGGCTGCCCGGCGATGAGGGTGAATTCGTAACTCGCCTCGAACTTCCGCCGACACGACTCCGATAGCGAGCGCTCGGCAGTCACGTGGACCACACATTCTGTAGGCGTGTTCTTTTTCACTTCGATGGTCTTGATGCCGGTGGCCGATGAGGATTCGATGCCGGTCCCCTTGTACCCCACCCCGGGGGTCTCAAACTGTGCAAGGCTGCATTCCACGCTCCCGATGGGTTGCCGGTCAACGTGAATCGAGACCAGTCGCGGAAGCGACTGATCGAACAAGAGACGCAAGGGGCCGTTGTCCGCCGATACCATGTGTCCCTTGAAGAATGTTGTCGCACCCGCGATATCCGGAGGCGATCCACTGAGTTTCGCTTCATACCGCACCCGGTCCACCTGGAACGTCCCGTTTGATGCGAGCTTCAGGAGAAGCGTCTTCGCGGGATATAGATTTGGTGGAACGAGCAATTCATAGTTCTTGGCCAGGTTTTTGATGTTCGGTTTGTCGCTCATTCGCCCCAGTTCGGTCCATGTTTGGCCGTCCTTGCTCGCCGACCAGATGCCCTCGCCCTCAATATAGTAGCTGAGTCGGGAGGAAACCGTGCCCGATAGCTGCTCGAAGCGGCCGAGGTCGAATCTAAATACGACCTCTTCGCCCGTCGTGAATCGGATTCTCTTGTCCATGTAGTTGCAGGTGTTCGCGGTCGCCGCTGGCACGATGTTGGTGGTCGTTGTGTTGAAATGCCAATCGAAGGCGTACGTTCCCTTTTCGATTTTCTCATGCTCGCTAAGCGTCAGGCCGTCTTCCTGCTTATAGGCAACTCCCGCGGTTTCGAGGCGCACGTCATCGAGGTAAGCCTTGCCTTTGGTGCGGTAGATATTGAACGACAGGGAAATTTCCTTCATGTGCGGCGGGACACAAAAGAACATCTCGCCCTCGCGCCATTCCCCGGAATATGGGAAGGCGATACGCACATGTTCCGGCCCCATGCCGCACCCGCGCTCCTTTTTGTCGTGCTCGACCTTGTACCAAAAACTCAGCCGATAGACGCCGCCGGGGGCCACGGCGATGGGGTCCGACTTCCATGCCGCGCTACCCTCCTCATCGCTGCGGCCGGTGAGGCTGATGTAGCGCGCGCTTGTGCGGCCTTCCTTCTCCCATGCCCATTCGTCCTTCCTGCCGGGGGGAGTCCAGCCTTTGGGCTTGTCGGCGCCCTCCTCGAAGGATGTCCGATAGAGGCAGTCGGCGGCGTACCCGGGGGGAAGCGCAGCCATCGCCATCGCCAATCCAACGAGGATCGTCGGGAAGAGGAACCTATTTTTTGGGAAGGGGCGCGACATTCTGCTTGCGTTCCTGCACAACGATGCTGCCTTCGGCATGTTGATCCGGAGACTGCGCGATGCGCTGCATCTGCCGCGCCTTCTGGACCGTGTCGCGCGGCTCGTCTCCGTCCCCCACAAAAATAATCACCGCCGACTCCATGGCGGTCCATGTCTGGCCCGGGTTGATCTTCACAGCACCCTCCCTCGTCGCGTCCCCGTGGGGCGCCCCGTCCACAAGGCGAAATGCGAGGGTGAAATCATCCTGGCCCTGAACGGTCGCCCCCATGAATCTGCCCCGCCACATCCACGCCGCCACCGACGCCAGCGGAAAAGAGACCGGCCTCACACCGTCCACGTTCCACGGCTGCACGCGCAAAGAGTAGCCGCGCAACTCCCATGCTGTTTTGTCGGTGTTCGTCACGGCGAGCAACCTGCTTGCGAACCACTCCTGTCCCGCGTACACGGCAAATTCGTACGTGGCCTCGAATTTTCGCCCCGCTTCCAGCGATTCGGCGCGCGCGGTCTTCACGTGAACAACGCACCGTTGCGGCTCCCGCACTTTGATCTCCACGGCGCTAACCGCGGTCGCCTCGGCAACGCCGATCCCAGTGCCCTTGTAGCCGATGCCCTTTTTTTCAAACTGAGCGAGGCTGAACTCGATCCCACCGATATGTTCACCTTGCCGCCCGATTGACACGAGCCGTTGGCCGCCCTTCTCGAAGACCAGCCGCAACCGCCCATTGTCCACCGCCACGGAGTCGCCCACAACCGCCTCCGTTGCCCCTTTCATGTCCGGCGGGGAGCCGTCGAGAGGAGCGGAATAGCGGTATGCCCGCATCTGCATGCTGCCCTGGCCGGATATGCGAACATAGATTGCGTCGGCAGGGAACAGATCACTCGGGACGTCAATCCGATAATCGCCAAGATCGCGGCATGACTTGATATCCTTCCACGTCTTGCCGTCGGCGCTCGCCTCTACCTTGGTCTCGTGGATCTCGATATTTGGGTCCTTATAGGTAAGCTTGAAGCTGACTTCGGCAGAGCGCTGTTTATAGCCGCCGATTTGATATCGCTGAATCTGATACTGCCCGCTATGAAACCACCATTTGTCATCGTGGAATTGGCGCGTGTGCTCCTGTTCGACGCGGAAGCAGTTGGTCAACGGCGCGAGGAAATCCGGCTGAAAGATGTACGTCTTGTTCTCGATCCGCTCATCTCTACCGAGCACGATCCCGTCCTTCTCGAAGTAGGAGAAATTCACCGGCGTAATCGTGCAATCATCGTACCATACCTTTCCGTGGAAGCGCCACTGCCCCAGGCGGACGCCGCGCTGGTCCATAATAACCGGCGTAACAAACGTAAACTCCACGTGGGTCCAGTTTGGGGAGTGCTTATAGATTTTATCAACGGAAGCTATAGTCGTTACGACGACGCCGTGGGTATTGTCCCCCGTCTCCTCGGTTCTGTACCACACCGAGAATCGGTACGCCCGGTTCGGCTCAAGCGGCGCCGGTTGAAATACCCAACCATTCGCACGTTGGCCGTCCCCGATCAGCGAGAGCGACTTCGCCCCTGTTCGGCCCTCCTGCTCCCACTTCCCGAATGTGTCGGACAACTTCCAGCCGTCGGGCGCATCCCCTTTGCCGTCTTCGAACGACGACTCAAGAACATTCTGCCCGACAGCCGTGCAGCAGGCCGCAAGGAGAATGATCGGCCAAACGCGTAAGTTAGTTCTCATTCGCCCCCTCTTCCTCATACCTCATCTGGCCTGACACGTCGCCCTTCGCCGAAGGATCCAAAACTCTCCTCATGCGATCCCCTTCTCGCGTCAAGGCCTTCGCGTCCCCGCTCCCCAACCAAACGACCACCGCCGGCTCCTGCGCATCCCGCATCTCGCCGGGCGGCAATCTTCCGCGCAGAAGACGGCAGACCTCCCCGTGCGGCGCCCCATCTTTCTGCCTAAAGCTGAAAGTAAAGACATCCTCGCCGACGCAGGCGCATCCAAGGTGAAGGTTATCGAGAAGCCACCCCGCACAAGCCGGGAAGTTGACCGGCGTCGTCTTCTTCGCGTCGCCGGGCTGAACCAAATGACAGTAGCCCCGGACATCATAGGCCGCCTTGTCCGTATTCTTGACCGACGCGAGACTGCAACGCAGCCAGCACTGGCCAGCCTGCGCCTCGATGCGCACCGTCGCCTCGAAACACCGCTTAGTTTCCGCTGACTCGCTCCGCTCGATCACGATATTAACCACGCACCGTTCCGGCGTTTTCTCTTTCACGATAATTTGTTTCACCGCCGTTGAATCCGCCAGACCGATACCCGATCCCTTGTAGCCGAGGCCCTCCTTCTCAAACTGCGCCAAGGCGAACCGGAGGGAACCGATTTCTCTTTGGCCTTGCCATATCTGCACCAGTTCGGGCCAACCTTCCTCAAAGACCAGCCTCAACGCCCCCGTGTCGGCAACGATGTAATGCCCGCGGAACCATCTGGAGCTTCCCACAAGGTCGTGCGGCGAGCCGTCCAGTTTGGCCGTGTAGTCGAATGTGTTCAGGTTGAAGCTTGTGGGTCCCTCCACCCCAATTCGCACATAGATTTCTTCCGCCGGAAACAGTTCGCTTGGAAGATCAAACTCATGCTCGGCCCTTTCCGTCAGCGTTGCAAGCCGGCCGATCTCGCGCCATGTTTGCTTATCCTTGCTGATCGAGATAGTGCCCGTTCCCTTGAGGAATTTCGCGATGAGGAACTTAATGCGGCCTGACTGCTGCCGATGACCGTCCACTCGGAAACACAAGACCAGATATGTATCATCCCGGAATTCCCACCAGCCGCTGTGGTACGTGAGCTTCTGCCGGTCAATCACTCGAAAACAGTTTGTATACATTGACCTCAGATCGGCCTTGAAATGGTATTCCCCCTTCTCGATCTTCTCGTCTCTGCCAAGGACAACGCCATCCTTTTTCTGGTAGGCCATGCCGATGCGTTCGAGCACTACATCGTCGAAGTAAACGGACCCCGGCAATTGCCAGTGCGCCAGGCGGAGATGGGTGCTATATTCCTCGTGCGGGGCCTGGAAGATAAGTTCGCCCTGTTCCCATTGGGCCGTGGGCTGAAAGTCCCAATAGGCGAATCCCGCCCCCGTGGTCGAGCAGCCCTTCTCCCCCGTACGGTCCACGCGGTAGTAGAAGGTCATTCGATAAAACGCCCCTGGCTCGAACTTGACATCCGCGCTGCGCCAAGCGACGGAAGTCGTAGCCGTGCCGACGACGCAGACGGATCGCTTGCCGGTATGCGCCTGGTAGCTCACCCAATTACAGTCCTTCGGATCGCATGTCCAGCCCTTGGGTGTTTTGTCGCCCTCCTCAAATGACGTCCGGTAGGTCTGGCCGTGCGCAGTCATGCACAAAAGGAAAAGGAGGGACAGCATCAGATGCCCAGGCAACCTTGTCATCCGTCCAAGTCTCCCAACAACTCCTTAAGTTGTTTCTCGTCTTCCACGGGTTGGCGCTTGTAGGGCATGGCTTTAAGGGCAATCACATCATTCGGATGGGTTTCGATGGCGTACGTCCGGGGCTGGTCGGCCGTCTGGCGAAAGACAGCAACGCGCTTGTAGGGCGGCTTCAGGGGGATGATGCCGAAGTCCTCTTGCCTGGCCCGAGCCATCGCCCGAACGGCGCCCTCGCGGATCATCTCGCAGGCGCGCTTCGGCTGCTTGTGGATCGCAGGCGCGTTCTTCTTCCGATATGCCTCCGCATCCAGATCGTCGCCTCGGCCCGGGCTGGTTCCCCGCTTTACGGCGACGGTCTCGACGCCCGGCGTCAGCGCCTCCGCCTCCTTGGTGAAGGCCAAGTCACCCGCCGCCAGAATGACACGAATCCCAAGCTGGCTCGCGCACATGGCCAGGCCCCCGAACTCGCCGACGGAGACGCCATTTACCGACATATCCAATACGGCCATGCTGCCTGTGTGGGCGATGTGGGCAAATTCGGTCCGGGATTTCGCGTGCTGCCCGATCCATGCGGCGGCGTCCCATGTCTCATCCAGGCCGAATGGGTATCCCCGCGACCAACCGCGCATCAGGTCCGCTCGCGGATCGAGCAGATCAGGGTTGATCGCGCCATGGCCATGCCCGTCGGCGACGACGATCTCTTTCGCGCCTCCCTGAACGAACCCATCTACCGCCGCATTGACCTCGTTCGTCAAGAATTCCTTGGCAAGGTCGTAGTAGGGACTCCCCGGCTGACACCAGTCGTCGAAGTTCAACACCCCCGCCACGCCCTCGAGGTCGGTCATAATGTAGATGCGTTCGATGCGGTCTCTCTTTGATACCATGTGGCCTATCCCTTCAGAAGGTCCTTCAACTGTTCCCCGCTCTCCACCGGCTTGCGCTGGTACGGCATGGCGATTAAGGCGATCACATCCTTGGGATGGGTTTCGACGGCGTACGTCCGGGGCTGGTCGGCGCTCTGGCGGAACACCGCGACGCGCCTATAAGGCGGTTTTAGCGGAATGATGCCGAAGTCCTCCTGCCTGGCCCGGGCCATCGCCCGAACTGCGCCGTCGCGGATCATCTCTCTCGCCCGCTTCGGCTGCTTATGGATGGCGGGGGCGTTCTTCTTCCGGTAGGCTTCCGCATCCAGATCGTCGCCTGCGCCGGGGCTTGTGCCGCGCTTGACGGCGACCGTCTCGACGCCCGGCGTCAACGCCTGCACTTCCTTTGTGAACGCGAGATCGCCAGACCCGAAGATGACTCGCACGCCAAGCTGGCTGGCGCACAGGGCCAACTGCCCAAACTCGCCGATGGCGACGCCGTTCACGGCCAGGTTGAGGTAGTTCATTCCCTGGGTGTGGGCGAGGTGGGCGAACTCCGTCCGCGCCTTGGCATGTTGGCCCACCCAGGCGATGGCGTCCCACCCCTCGTCCAGGTTAAATGGCCAGCCCTTCCCCCAGCCGCGCATCAGCTCGACGCGCGAGTCAAGGAGATTCGGGTTCAGCGCTCCGGGACCATGGCCGTCGGCCACAAGTATCTCCTTTGCTCCGCCTTGGAAGAAACCGTCCACGGCGGCGTTGACCTCGTAGGTGAGGAACTCCTTCGCCAGTTCGTAATACCGCCCCTCTCGATGACACCAGTTCTCCGAGTCAATCACCCCGGCCACCCCTTCGAGGTCGGTCATAATAAAGACTCGCTCCACGCGGTTCTCTTTCTTCCGCGCCATTTCAATCCCCTCCTCTTTGACAGGATGTTGAGGTAATAAACTCACTTGTCCGCAAAGTACGTCCTTGTCGGCTTGCCCGTCTCGGCAGACTTATTCATGGCAAGGGTAACATCCAAGCTCTTTAACCCATCGAGATAGGGCGACCGAATCTTGGACCCATCGCCCGTGCGAACGGCTTCGATGAACATCGGATCAATTGGCGGTAGGGGCGGCAGCTCGCCGGCCAAGTCCGGGTGCTCGCCCGGAGCGGCGCTCACGGAGGTCGCGCCCCACTTCAGAACGCAATGGTCGGCCATGATCTCGAGATCGCCCTTGCCGCCTCCCTTGGTCATGGCGCAGCTCGACGTCAGGACGCCGACGGCCCCATTGGCGAACTTGAGCGTGACGGCCATGACGTCGGGGATGTCGAAGCCCTTGTTCTCGTAGGAGTGACGCAGGGCGTAGTTTGCGTGCACTTCCTCTATCTCCCCGCAAAGGTAACGAAGGAGGTCCACCTGGTGCGTCGTCTGCTCCACGATCTGCCCACCCGACTTCGACATGACGCACCACCATGCTGTGCCGGGAACGCCGCCCCATCGGTGGCAGTTCACCATAGCGACAGTTTTCCCATCCAACCATTTCTTCGCCCGGTTGACGGACTCGGCGTAACGGACCTGATAGCCGACGCATGAGATGACTCCGGCCTTCTGGATGGCTTTGTTGACTTCGAGGCCCTTCTTCATGGTGAGGGCGACGGGCTTTTCGATGAACAGATGAATGCCCTTCTTGGCGGCGATGATCTCAGCGTCGGTGTGGGCAAACGGAGGGACGCTGACGTACAGCGCGTCCATGCCCACATTGTCGAGCATCTCGTGATGGTCGGTGTACGGCGCGCCGCCGAATTCCTCTGAGGCCTTTTTGGCCCGCTCCGCGTCAATGTCGCAGATGGCGACGATCTCGGTCTCGCCGCAGAGCTCCTTCACTCGTTTCATGTGTCCTGATGCATTTCCACCCGCGCCAACAAACGCGACTCTTACACCTGGCATATCGAATCTCCTGAAGAAAGGATTTACCGAGAATCGGTCATCGGATTCTCGTCGTACTCGCCCCCGCCTTCCAATGTCTGCAATGCCTCTTCGGTCGGCCGCCACCTTGCGCCCTCTCCGCACGCAATCAGCCCTTGCTCGGAGAAGCGCTGCAGAATGACGGCGGTGGTGAACATGGCCTGGATCGTTTGCCGCCCGTCGCCAAACTCACGGGTCAGGAAATTTCGCACCTCATCGAGCGTCATCCCCTCCGGCGTGGTTTTGAGCAGTTCAAACACGGTCAGCATATATCGTATGATGATGCGGGCGCTCTCCGCGAGTAAATTCATCGCCTGATCTTCGTTCAGGACGGCATTGCCGGGGAACGGCCTGTAGGGATGATCCATGATCAGGCAGCGCACAGGCCGGCTCGCCAGTTTTCTCACCGACGCCGCGTAGCCGTCGAGGTCCAGCACCATCGCCATGCCGGCGTCCACGCTGCCGTGTCCCTGGATGCTGTCGCCCGTAAGCAGGAGCGAGTCCTGCTCATCATAAAGGCAAATACTGCCGGGGCTGTGGCCGGGGCAGTGAATCACCTCGAACACACGCTTCCCAAGCGCGATCCGCTGGCCATCTGTCAGGGCAATGTTCACCATCGAGTTCAAGCAGGATTTATCTTTCGAAATAGCCACCGGATGCTGCTGGGGAAAGAGGCTCCACAGGTCTCTTTGCTGAAGATCCACATCCTCGATCCATGGGGCGTCGTTCTTGTGGGCGGCAACCCGCGCCCCGCAGACCTCCTGGATCTCTCGGTTGCTGCCGATATGGTCCTCGTGACAATGGGTGTTTACAATCAGGCCGATATCCTTCACGTCCCGCCCAAGTCCCCGGAGCAGAGGGAAGACCTCATCCCGCGCGGCTGTGGGCAGGCCGGTGTCCACCAGCGCGATCTCCTCGCCCAGGAAAACTGCGATGCCGGTGAAGGTTTCACCCAAGGGCTGCTTGATGAAATACAGATCGTCGGCTATTTTTGTCGCATGCGTCATGGCGCCGAGTATATGTCAGCCTATTTGTGGTGTCAAGCCTCTGGCTTGGCTGAGTTTCACTCCGGCGCGCCGAGGAAGCCTTCGTGGAAGAACACGGGTTTGTAGCCGTGCTCGGCGCAGAAGCCGATGGCGGCGTTGAGGCGATCTGCGTGATCGGGAACATGCCTCTGGTAGAACGGCCAGAAGTACTGCTCGTGGGTGAATAGGTCCATGATCTCGGCGTTGTCCGGGTCTGTCAAAAGCGGCTCAAGCCGGGCCTTGGTCTGGTCCAGCGGCACGTTGTTGCAGCAGATGTCAATGTGCGAATAGACGATCCCGCTCACGAAGTCCTTCAGCGCATCGTGACGGGATAGATAGTCCGAGCGGGCCTCGTCGAGCATGTAGTTCACATCGTACCCCCCGCTGGTGGTGCGGGCCGTGCCGCTGAGGACCCTCACACCGCGCTCCACCAGCACCGGTAGGACCGCTGGCTGGAGCATGCCCCAATGGATAACCGTAGGCGGGGACCAGGTGTCATCGCTGGCGAAGCGCCGCACCTCGGCTTCGACGAGGTCGTAGTCGCTCGCCAGCTTCGCGGCCGAGGCATACTGATACGGCCTGTCGGGAAGGTTGGCATAGGCGTGGAACGAGAGCTTGAGCCAGTGGGCGTTGTCGGCCCATTCGCCTTTGTACTTGTCGGATAACAGGGGAAGGGAGAAGTCGTCGCCTGTCGTGTAGTAGATGTTCAGAACGAATTTCGCGTCGTACTTCTTGTTCAGGTTCTGGAGGATTCTGAGGTAAAAGCAATCGAAAAGCGACTTGTATCGCTTCTGCGCAATATCGCGGAGGAAGAAGCTGTTATCATCGATGGAGAAGCGATAGCGCGGGAACGACTTTTTGTCCCACACCACGCGGATGCGGTGCTGGGACTGGCCGAAGGGTCCCTCTGATGTCGCGACGATATCGGTTCCCCGCTCGCGCAGGATGACGCCGGCCGAGAACCTGCCTCCTGCCCGATGGGCGACCTGGCCATTGACCATCACCTTGTCCCAAAGCGGCGCTTCACCGGCGACTTCGATCTGCAACCCGCCATTGACTTCCTGCCCATGACGCCGATTCAATACGGCGCCATGAAAAGGCTTCTCGATCCTAATCATGGGGGGCCCTCCGCTTCTATCTCACTTGACGCGAGTTCAATATACCACGGATCACGTATAAGGCAAAGGAAATGTGCGCTATGACTCTTTCCAAAATACGGAGGTGATTTGTCGGAATTGGTGATTTGGTATTGGATTGATTGTTTGGGGAGGGGGAAACTCCTCAATCGAATGTCCTTGACAAACTGCGCTATCTCTGCGAAAATGCGTATGCTGGGCAAGCGAATAAGATTGGTGGAACGAGTCAAGAAATGCCCCAGGATGAATTAGAAGAAGACGACGAGGCTGGCGCAAACGAAGACGACGAAGAAGAATACGTCGTGGATGACGAGGCCAAAGAGATTTGGCAGCGGGCAATTGACTATTTCTTCGAGAAGACCCTGGAGTATGCCTCCACTTCCTCCGAGCCTATTTCGGACGTAGAAGAAAATGAGTACGAAGACAGCGATGGCGTTGTCTGGCGGATGTGTTTCCTGAAGTATCACGAACGCGAATTCAGGATCGGGTTTCTTCCCCCTTTCGAGGCGGCGCGCATCGAGCTTCGACTGAGCGTGGCCCCGGAGCGCTTTGCCGAGGCGCCTCTGGAACTCCTGAATATCTGCCATGACTTCGGCATCGGTCTTACGTGGAACCAGGACGAGAGCGCTGAGATCGGCCGCACGATGCTTTACCTTGTGCTAAGCATCTTCTGGTCCGGATACAACCGCGAGACATTTGAAAATGCACTGAGACTCCTCGACGTGTGTGCGGAGGAGATTGAGGATAAGTTCGTGTAAGCCCGACGGTGCATGAAACCGGACGGCGGGGAGAGGTCGGATGAAGGGAATTCTGTCGTCCATACGGTCCATTTTCGGCGGCGGGGAGCGAACAAGTCTCAAGCCGGAGGACGTCAACCAAAACGGCCTCGATCCGGAGGCAGCCAAGGCCAAGCACGATCAATTCATGGACAGCCTCGCCTCCCTCCTGATGAAGGTGGCTATGGTGGACGGTTGCGTTACGGATAACGAGCGAGAGACCATCACCTCCTATTTCAGCAAGAAGCTCAAGTTCGACGATGATCGAATCGCGGACATCAAGAAACGGATGGAACGCACCCTCGAAGAAGATCCCGCCGTGGAGGGGCTGTGCAAGGAATATGTGGGCGAGTCGTCTTTGGGAGAGCGGCTTCTCCTCGTTCGGCTTCTTTACAGCGTCGCCCTTGCCGATGGGGTGATTGACCCGAAGGAGGAGGCCATCATCTGCTACGTTGGGGCGTTGCTCGCCTTGTCCGACGCGGATTTCACGTCCATCTGGGCGGAATTTGGGAAGGACTACAGCCGATATTACGACATCCTCGGCCTCGGGCGGACACCCACAGTAGACGAGGTCAAGGCAGCCTATCAGAAAGCCAAGGCAAACTACGACCCGGAGAAGGTCGCCCACCTCGGTCCGGAGTTCACGCGGCTGGCCCAGAGGCGAATGTCTCTGGTGGAGCATGCCTACAAGTTTTTCCAGGAACGCCTCGGCTTCAAGGACTGATTGCAGCACCGCTGTCTCGCGGGCCTACGGCGGCAGAATATCACGGAAGCTGCGCCACTCGACGTGTTTGATCGCCAGGATGTCCCGCAGGTTGCGGGCGATTGTTTCGTAGAATTCCGCGACCCACACCGCCGTGCGAGCCTCCACGGTAAACACATCGTCCTTGAGCGATGCCTGGGCAAGAAGCCGTTGCGCCCCCCCGGGGGGGCGGTCGTCGCCTTCGACCGAACCGGGCGGCGGTCCGGTCCAGTCAAATAGCAGCGTCCCTCCTTCATTCACGGCGTCGCCGGATATCTCGGGTTCCCGGCTGTGTAGAAATTCAACCAGCCGCTTGGGATCCGACACATGACATCTAAGCATGGTCACAATGAACGCCGGCTGGTCTGCCCGGTTTACAGGTTTGGCTTGGTGTTCGCCGGCAAGTTCCTGAAGGCGGGGAGCAATGAGACGCCATTCGCTGTGCAGGGCCTCAGACCACTGATCACAGTCCCCCTCCGGGTGGGGAAAAAATGAAGCGCGTGTGCGGATGGCAGGAAGGATTTCCGGGCCGATGCTCCTTCCGAAGGCATAGGCGCCCCAAAAGAGCCGTGAGGCCGCTTCCGGCTCGATCGTTGTGATTCGGCGACCGGTCTCGTCGGCGATCTCGCGCACCGCGTCGTCAAAGTCGGCCTCCCGTTCACCGCGATAGACGGTCAGTTCAACAATGCCGCCTTGGAAAAGATCAACCTGGCTGACGGCGCAGGCGACGCTTCCGTTCTCGCTCTCCCGGCAGGCGCAGATGGTGGTCTGCCCACAGATTTGCCAGAACTCCAGGCTGGTCATGCACGCGCCGACGAGAGGCCACTCGGTCCAGTCCTCGCGCAATGCGCCGGCGAGCAGTTTGCGCCGTTTTTCCGTTCGGGCCTGTTGACGTCGTTTCTCGCGTTTTCGCCTTTTGTCGCGGTTGGCCATAAGTCTTGGCTTTGTGGAAAACGATGAACAACGATAAACGAGGTAGACATTCTATTTTTCAGAGAGAAGTCTTTCAAACAAAAATGCCGGGAGAAACGGAAAAAGAAGATAAAAAAGGGTGTTGACAAGAATTCATAGTTGCCATATAATAAAATAGAATCCCGGGAATTGCGGCTCGAACGCTTCACATCCATGAGCGTGCAGATCACCCTATTTTCAGATCGGCGGGGAGCGATTCATTCGCCTGCGCAGAAAGAGCCTACGGTTGCCCTGTAACACGTCAATAACACGGTTCACGAGCCTTTGAGGAGGTCATATCATGAATAGGTACAGAAACTTATGGATTCATCGCCCACTCAAAAGGCGGCTGGATCTGCGGGTCGAGGAACTGGAACACCGCGTGGCGCCGGCCACCTTGACCACCGGACAGTGGGGCCAGTTCACAGACGCCGACGGGGATGAGATCCGTGTTGAATTCTGGGGCAGGGGATCGGTTACCTATCTATCGGGCGGCGTTGACCCGGCCGGCACCAATATCACCCATATTGACCTTTTCAACACCGATTCCAGTTCTCGATTGATTATCCGGGACCTTGCGGCGGGAGACGGCAACGATGATCTGACCGTCGGCGAGGTCGCCAGCATGGGCGCGGCTGCGCTGGGCGTGCTCGACCTAAACTCCCCGCGCGTGTATAACACGAACATCACCATGAACAACGTCCTGTCTCAGATGTACATCCGCGGTATGATGGATAATGTCGTGCTGACGGGGAACACTACCGTGAAGAATGTCGCCGTAGAGGGGCTTATGGACAACGGATCGGCGCTCAATGTCAATGGTGATCTGACTTCGTTCACCGCTCTCGGAATGGACAACGGTTCGAGCCTGAATATTGGCGGGCGCCTCGGCAATGCGCGAATCACGGGCGACATGAACAACGGGAGCGCCATCCTCAGCCGGAGCCAGCTTGGATTTGTTGCGATCAGCGGTGACGTACTCTCCTCCGCGATACAGAGTTTTGCTGGCAGCAGTCTGATCAGAATTATCGGTGACATGGATAACTCACTCATTGATGTAGGCGGTGGAAAGACTGGGCAGATATATGTGTTGGGGGAGGTGAGGAATGCGAGCCAGATCGTGGCCATGCGGGGTACGGTGAGCATGGTTTCTGTCGGGAGCAATTTTTCCGACAGCGTCCTCAGCCTAACTTCTTCCCTCGTCAACAGCGTTCGGATCAGCGGGAGCGTGCTGGGGACCTCGGTGTTGCAGCCGGTGGTCGGCGGGACATGCAGAACCTTCAGCATCGGCGGCAACGTGATCGGCGCCGACGCGGGGAATCCCGTTCAGTTCAATGTCCAGAACGGAATTCTCGGCAGCATGACGATCGGCGGATATGTTCAGTGGACGGCTATCACATCCCAGGCCGTGGATCAGATGGGATTGACCATTCGTGGGAACTTGACGGAGTCCACGGTGAATCTGTCCCAGGGCACGATGGGGTTCTTCGAAGTCGGAGGGAGCGCGCACACTAATGTCGTAATCGCCTCCAATCAGGAGACGATAAGGAGCCTTGCTGTCAGAGGAAGTCTATACGGAAACTCAGCGATCACCGTCGCCAACGGCAGCATTTATCGCCTTGATATAACGGGCGATGTGTATGGTGCGTCGCAGGTCTTCAACGGGACGAATTCCACGTCGAATACGATCTCGGTAGGCGGAAACATGTACGGCGGCGCCGCGATCATAGGCACGAACACTACTTTTCGAGGCGTAAGTATCAGAGGATACATGGATGAAGCGGCCAGTATCCAAGTGACGGATGGGGATATCTTCAGCATCACGGTGGGACCGGGCATGTTCAACGGGGCCAATATATTGGCCACCAGGGGGTCCTTGTTTAACGTGGCCGTGAGAGGCGCGATGGACAGCCTTACCCTCGCGTCTCCCTTTATCCGCATCGTCGGCGGGGGAGCGTTGGGGGGAGTGTCCATTAGTGGGCACATGTTCGATGCTCAGCTTGACGCATTGGTGGCTGACTATGGCATCAGGATGATGATAGGGGGGGATATCGTGGATTCCACCATAAACATCGTCGGCGGCACGCTGGACAGCTTCTATAGCCGGGGGAATTTCATCAATTCGACGTTTACCATGGATGGCGGAGAAATTGGTATGTTTCGTATGATGGGGAATATGGAGAACTCCGCCTTCACCATGCCCGCCTGGGTGAGAATGATCTCCGTGGGCGGACACATTCAAGATTCGACCTGGGCGATCAACGGCGGCAGCCAAATGGTCATGATCAACGGCTATGTGGATAATTCGGGATTGGCGCCGGGGTCAGGACTGACCTGGGCGGGACGCGCCGACTTGCTGCAGATCCTCGGGTATGTGGCCGACGCCGCTCTCACGGCGGGAGGAGGATTCGGGAGCCTGCGTATCGGAGGATATGTTGACACGGCGACGATCGCGTCGCAGGGAACGGCGGGGCAGTGGTCGGTGATGGGGGATGTGACGAACAGCGTGCTTCAAATCATCGGGTCCGCAGCAAGCCTCCGCGTCGGTGGAAATATGACGAACAGCGATATTGCCGTCATAGGCACGCTCGATTCCCTGTTCATCATGGGCGGCATTGTGGATACGGACGCCAGCGTCTTCGTCTTTGGTGAGACGGGGTCGGCCTCCGTGCGCGGCGTTGTGAATACGGGACAGCTCGTATTTCAGCGGCATGTGGGCCGGCTGAGTATCGGCGGTCTGTGGAGCGGAGCGGTCACTGTGGCTGACGGGGGCGTGGGGAACTTTATGGTGGGGGGCGATATAGACAACACCTCTGCGATCAACGTGACAGGGGCCTCGGGATTCGCCATGTTCCTCGGCGATGTCCTCAGCGCCTCGGCGGTGAATTTCAATAACGGATTGAATTCGTTGATGATCAGCGGCATGGTTACTGACTCGACGATCAACGTCCTAAACGGCAGCGATGGAATGGCCATGATCGCAGTTCGCGCCGGGATGTGGGGAACAAGCACGATTACGGTACAAGGCGACTGTTCTGTTGGCCAGGTCCAGGGCGGCATTAACGACACCACCGCCCTCAACATTTCCGGATACGTGCGGAGCCTCTCTATCTCCGGGAATATTGCCCAGGACGCGATAGTGACGGTCGGTTCGACGGTCGTCAGCGGGTCCGGCGCTCCTCCCTACTACACCGGCACACTGGACATGATGAACGTGGGCGGTGTCATCTATGGACGGGTCCAGATCCTCGGCACGTTGAACAGGATTGATAGTGCAGGCTCGTCGGCAACTCCGACGGCGCCATCGGGGGCGCCGTTCACGGGCGCCTACCGTACCAAGGACGCAGCCGGAAATCCGACCATACAGGGACGAGTGGACTACGTGGCCATCCGTCCGGGTGGAAGTGTGGACGGAACGCCTCCCGCGTAGCCTCCTCAACCCGCAGAACCGATACGGCGCGTCCCTTTGGGCGCGCCGTATTTTTGTACCGATTATCCCCGAAGAAAGGGATTTCCTGGCACAGACGTTGGGCCGCAGGCGCAAACATAGTTTGACGGGTCCATGCCCAACTCGGGACCGAGTTCCGCCCACATGTCCGGCGTCTCACCGCACAGGGCAACGCGCGTAGCGGGTGATAGCGATTTAATTCGCTCGATGAAGAAGCGATAGACCTTCGCCCGCGCCGAGTGGGGAAAGAGCTGCTTGCCGTTTGGAATGATGTCGCGGGGGCGCTCGCTCGGCGCCATCGCGGCGAACTTGTCTATGTAACCGAGGAATTCTTCATCCCAAAAAGACACGTCAAACATCTCGCGGACCTTGCGAGGGTCTATGTGTTTAAACATGTCCACCGTCAACACGTCGGGCCGGACGGACGAGAGATACTTCGCCAGCATGTCGGAGTTTTCCTCGCGCCAGTTGTGGATTGGGATTATGGGGGATAGGCGCGCCCGTACTGTGTAACCGGCCTCCTGGCAGAGCCTGGCGGCGGCAATGCGCCGTTCGGTCGGCGGGGATTTCTTCTCGATCTGCCGGCTGACCGTATCGCACGAGAGCGTCCAGCAGACTATGGTTTGTCCGCGATGATCGTAGTCGGCAAGATAGGCCAGATTGTCGCTCTTGGTATAGATCAACAAATACCTGTTTTTCTGTTTTGCAAAATAATCCACGAGGAGTTTCAGGGCGCCGTACTCCGGCTCGAAGGCCGGAATGTCCGTGTGGTTGTCATACTTGTAGAGCTGCTGCCAGGGATTAGCCGCGACCAGATCGTCAAGGCGCTTCACAAACTCTTCCATGTCCAGCATGATGTTCAGGAAGGTCCCGATGTTGCAGTAATCGCAGATATGCAAACATCCCCAGGCGGAGTGGAGGAGATGCGCATCCTGGCACACGCCGTACTGCGATTCGAGCGTAGCCCGACCGTTGCTAAAAGTGAAAGCGCCGTCGCCCAACAGGTAGCCGCAGGACAGACTGGGGTATGCCCGTTTCAGGTTCGTCATCTCCGCATCGTTCACCCACCGAAAACTATTGAATATGATTATCGGATCGCCGCTGCGTTTCAACTGCCCGGTTCGCTTACCGCCGGACATCTCGCCGCACCAATTCAGTTCCCCGCTGAGCCGGTTCAGCTCCGTATCGTTCACAACTTTCGGCGGCTGCTCGGCCTTGATGCCATTCATCATCCGTTCCATTCGCTTCACGCAACGAGGGTCTTTCAGAGCGCGCTCGTGGATGTAGACGGCGGGTGCTTTGATCGAATACATTCTCTCGTGCTCCTTTGCTCAATAACCTGTTTTCACACTACCAACACAATTGTACCCCACATTTTGCTGGTTGGCGATGGCAGATGCGCCGGAAATGTTGGACAATCGTCCGATCATCGGCGCTGGCCGAGGAGCCTCGACGGGCTTGCGCCCATGGTATTCTTGAAAATTCGGCTGAAGTAAGCCGGGTCATCGTAACCGAGTTGTGCTGCGATCTGCCGCCACGACATGCCGGTATACCGGCCCAGCTCCATCGCTTTCTCCATGCGAACGCGTGTATGGAATGCGATAGGAGAGGCGCCAAACTCGGACCTAAAGATCTCTTGGAATCTCGACCGACTAAGGCAGGCCCGCTTGGCAAGCTCGGCCACGGATAGGCTTCGATCGTATTCGCGGCGAAGCATGTCGCCCACCATGCGGATACGCTCGGCGGCATCCATGCGTGTGGCGGATTGACGCTGGACGAGGGATGTCATGGACCATCGTCCGATCCAGATGAGTAGCTGCGAGAGAAGAGCCGCGACCATCCGCTCCCGTTGCCGGGCGCGTCCGTCATGTTCATGAACGAGAGATGTCAGGATCGGTTCGGCGATTTGCCGCTCCGGGCGGCTTAATTGGACGACAGTCGGCTTTTTCAGTGCGGTGGAAAATGCCGTAATTTGGAATTTAAGGACGAAGGAATCGGCCCCCTTGGGCGAGTCCTGGCTGTGGAAAAAGCCGGGCGGAATTACCAGGAACGCGCCTGCCGGAAGATGGTAAGTGTGCCCGTTGACATTATACTGAATTGGGCCGCGTAAACAATACTCCACCTGCCAAGAATCGGCGTGCTCATGTGTCCGCGACTGCGCGGCGGCGGCCCGGCGCAAGCGAGCCGCAAAAAGGAGTCGGTTTGCCCGCACTGGCATGGGTCTTGAACCTCCGGATGAATCGCTGTTAGCCAAGGGGTCGGCGCGGATGCGTGTTGGAAATAGACGTATTCACTTGCCCACGCCCAACCCCGTCTGTGGCTGCACACCGGCTGTTAGATCTCGGTCGAAAACGACCTTCCCATCAGATACCATTTTGATGCGCCCCGCCGGGCCGCCCTCCGTGGTGAAAGTGACGGAAACGGAACCTGCCGGTATCTCGAAAGCCACTCCGACCTTCCCCGGCTCCTCGATGAGCTTCGACGGACACATGCGCGGAAGCGATTGCTCCCCGACCTGGATCAGGTGCAGGAAGACGTCGTCGGTCCGCGGCGATGCGGGACTGATCTCCATCCGCCAGTTGCCGAGGAGGGCGTCCTGGCCGGTTTTCTCTTTCGCCTTTCGGAGCTGCTCCTTCACGGCGTCGTTGATCTCCCAGTTCATGCCGCTGGCCCAGAACTCCTTTCCCGGCTCGCCGACCTTTGTCAGCTTCGCGTCCTTGGGCAGCAGCGTCCGGCAGAAGAGTCGGCCCTTGCCCTCGTCGGCGCGGAACTGGCTGCCGTCAATCGCGGGTTCGTTCTGCGTGTGAAGGAGCCATTCCTTCCGGTATTCCGGCTTTGTGGAGACGACGCGATCGCAGATGACGAAATAGTCTGGCATGACAAAGACGAACTGGCGCAGGGCAAGGACGCACTTCTCCTGAGCGTAGCACCGCGTCGCATCGCCCGCGATATAGGTGTAATGGTCGTTGGTCTCGAAGGCCGCGACGGTTGCGCCCACCTGTTTGTTCATCCCGCCGTGGGCCAGTTTCCCCTCGGGGCCGTCCTTGTACTCCTTCCCCCAGTACGGGGCAAGCGGCTCGCCCGGCATGTGGATGAGGACACAGTTGTGCGCGACGGTTTGGGCGTAGTAGTGACGGAGCTGGAAGTCGTTTTCGTTCCCCCGCGTGCCGGTATCGAGGGCGAGGAAGCCCTTCTTGTAGATTACGAAATTGTTTTCATCAAAGTGCTTGTGCTGGGCCACCGTGCCGCCGATGGTGTAGAGGCAGTAGGTGTCATCGGGGCCGAACCCCGACCGCATGAAAATCTGTCCCAGCGTCTCGAAGTGGCGGGCGTGGAGTTTCCACGTCGCCGGGTCGCACGGCGGTGGTGCGTCATCCATGCCGGTCAGGATGAATGGAAGCATGGGCCATTCGCCGCTGGATATACTCTTCACCGGCGTGATCTTGCACAGGGTCGCCGCCACCGCCGCGCAGTCCGGATGCGATTTCCCGTAGAAATGCATCACCTGCGCCATGTGTTCGTAAACGCGGTATGTGCCAAGGTCGTTGGTGTAGTGGGTTGTGTCGCCCCAGCCGAACTCCTTGGCCTTGTCCTCGGCGGGAATCCAGTTCCAGATGATCCAGTTGGGGAAGTAGGCCAGGTGCGGCCACTCGGGAGCGACGTTCTCGCCCGTTGCTGACAGCCACGTATGGAGGAAGTTGCACTGCGACCACGGGTAGGCGCCCATGGAATAGCCGACCGTTCCCGACGCCAGGCCGCCGTCGTCGCCGGCGCACATCTTTCGGTAGTTGAACAGGTCTTGGTTGTACTTGTATCCCAGCTTCAGAAAGTTGAGGGCCAGATCGTCGTTGATGCCGTCGTTGTGGGCCGCCAGGCCGGCGAACCAGACCAGATTGCGAACACCGTAGAAGCCCGTCGTGTGGTCGCTGCCGTTGAGCCGGAATATCTTCGGCTTGTCTTTGCCCGGCTGAACATCGTCAATGTGTTTGAGGAGGCCGCCCCCGATCTCCTTCCGCTCTTCGGGCGTGAGGTCGTTGTAGAGCCAGTCATAGGCGGCCAGGGCGCAGATGCGGCTGGTGGAGTACCATGCCACGGCCCGACGGCATTCGTAGCATTTGTGATAGGTGGCTACGCTGACCTTCAGCATCTTCTTCGCTTTTTCGAGATACTTCCGTTCCCCAGTCATCAGATAGACAAACGCCGTCTGAGCGGCCTCGGGTCCCCACTCCTTGATCGGAGCCCATTGAGTCATCTGATAGACCTTCCCGCCGATAGTGACCGGCTGATCGCTGACGGGCGCGACCTCCGGGGCTTGGGGATCGTCGGGACACTTGTCAACGCGGCTCTTGATCCGGTCATAGCAATCCTTCGCCGGGCCGAGGGCGCGCCACTTTACCTTGGGCCAAGTGTCTTTATTGAAGAAGAGGCGCGGGTGATCCTTGCGTATCTTTGCGATCCATGCATCGTCGGTATTCTCCTGGGCAACGACAGCGCCGGCAAGGAGGATGGCAAACACTATCAGGAAGGTTGCAGGATGCTCCATGGCTGTTCTCCTATGAAAAACATCGAGAACCATTGGAAAAAGGGTCGGCTTGTGCTATTATGCCACCCTAATTGCTGAAGTCAAGTCTTCGGAGGAACAAGTCGTGGCCGCGAAACCCATCGGAACGGAAAAAGAATTGATAGATCAGATGACAACCCCTTCGCGGGCAGTCCAGGAGGCCGTGGTAAAAATCAAGGGAGACATCCTCATCCTCGGCGTGGCGGGGAAGATGGGGCCGACCCTCGCCGAACTCCTTGTCCGCGCCGGTGCGAAGTCCGTCATCGGGGCGGCGCGTTTTTCAAAACCGGATATGAAGGACTATCTGGAGTCGGTCGGCGTCAAAACGATCACATGCGATCTCCTGGACGACCAGGCCCTGGCCGATCTTCCCGATGCGCCGAATATCTACATGATGGCCGGGTTCAAATTCGGCGCCACGGGCAATGAGGCCATGACATGGGCCATGAATACCATGCTTCCCGCCAAGGTCATGCAACGCTACCCCATGTCACGGATTGTTTACGTCTCCTCCGGAAATGTCTACAAATACGTCAAGGTGTCCGAGGGCGGGGCGAGAGAATCATCCGAGGTGGAACCCATCGGCGAGTACGCACAGTCGCGTCTCGGCGGCGAGCGCCTGGTGCAGTTTTACGCGGAGCGCAACGGCATACAGACCTTGATCGTTCGCCTCTTCTACGCCACGGAGCTGCGGTATGGCATCGTCCTCGACCTTGCCACGAAGATTCAGAAGGACGAGGAGATCAACCTTGCGATGGGCCACGTGAATCAAATTTGGCAGGGTGACGCCAATTCCGCCCTGGCTCGCTCCTTTCCCCTCTGTGAGGCCCCGGCACGGATTATCAATCTGTCGGGGAAGGAGATCCTGTCGGTGCGCGAAATTGCAATGAAATTGGGGAAACGGCTGGAAAAGAAGCCGAGATTTATGGGGACCGAGAGCGACACGGCCCTTCTGGCCGATGCGGCGGAATGTGAGAAGACGTTCGGCCCCACGAGCATTTCACCCGACCAGATTATTGAATGGGTGGCATGGTGGGTGACGCACGGGGGCGAAACGCTGGGCAAGCCGACGAAGTACGAATCGCGCACGGGAAAGTTCTAACTTGCATGGCGCATGTAATTACACGCACCCAAGCTGATGGCTGTTTTTGTTGACAAACCAGCTCTGTGCGATATAATAATACCTTCTCGGAGTTAGGATGTATTCATCCACGAAAAGGCTGAGTAATGAAACTGAAACTTCTTATAGCGGCGTTTACCATTGCAGCGCTCACGTCATGCGGCTCTCAGCGGCCGCTGATGGTTCCCGAGGCCGAGCCGGAGGGCGAAGTTGTGGCCAAGGGATGGTTGAGTCTTTCGGACGGCACATTCCACGAGGAGGACGAGGATCTGACGCCGAAGGGCTATTACGTGAAGGGCTATAAGAAATCCTGGGAGACCTTCCACCCCACCTCGGATATCCTCGGCAAGCAAGACCCGCCGCCCAAGGCGGCCAAGACACAGCCGGCATGGATCGAACTCGACGATGGTTCCATCCATCCGGTGCAGGAGGCGGTCGTCCCCCGGCCGCCATACGTGCGGGGCTGCGTGGACGAGAGCGGACGATTCTACCCCGGCCCAAAAGAGATCGTCAAATAGTCCAGCGGCCGAGGGGGCTATACGAATTGTTCGAGGTATTTCTTGCCCGCCAGGAAGCCCTCCTCGGCGTCGAACTTCGCATCTTCGTGCTCGATGCTCAGTGCGCCGTCGAAGCCGACGCCGCGCAGCGCGGAGATGTATTCGCCCCAACGAATCCCGCCGAAACCGGGGATGGTGTAGCGCCACCAGCCCGCTTCCCTGCGCTCGGCCTGGTTGCCGACGCGGCGCACGACGTGCCGCTTTACCTCGCAATCCTTAGCATGGGTATGATAGATGCGGCCGCCGAACTCGTCAATGGCTGCAAAGATGTCAATCTCCTGCCAGTAGAGGTGGGACGGATCGAAGTTCAGTCCCACGGCCTTCGACGGGACCAGGTCGAAGAAGAGCTTCCATTCGTCGAGGTTGCGGAGGGTGGTTCCCCACCAGGGTTCGAGGGCGATCTTGATCCCCTGCTTCTCGGCGTGGGCGGCGATGGTCTTGAAGGCGCCCGGGACTTCCTTCTTGATCGTATCGGAACGTATCTGGTCCTTGCGGGCCATGCCGCTGAGCGCCGTGACGACGCCGACGCCGAGGGCCTTCGCCGCGTCAATGCCGGTTACCACAATGTCTATGTTTTCGTCTCGCGCCTTTGCATCTGCTGCGGTCACATCGCAGAAACATGCCAGGGCGGAGATGCCGGTCTTGTTCGCCGCCAGGATCTTCTTCACCGCCTCGCCCTTGTCTTTCACAACGTCATGCACGTTGAGATGCCCCCCCTTCATGGCGGCGACTTCCATGATCTTGATGCCGTTCTTCCCCGCAAATTTAGCGACCTCCTCGAAGGACCGGTCGCGCATGCGCGATGTCAGGATTCCGACTTGCATATTCTCTCCTTTACTTGCTCGCTTCTTTGATCTCAAACTCCACGACGCCGATCTCCTGCCCACCGATGTAGTATTGAGCCTCATATTTGCCCGTACTGCCCTTCTGGACGATGTCCGCCATCTTGAACGGGAAACCGAACTGGCCGTATTTGCCCGACCAGGTGTGCTCCTGCTGGATCACCACTTGCTCGTTGCTTTTCTGGAACAGGCGGATGAGGATCTGCGTGTCCGTGAAGTCCTGGGTAAGTTTCAGGACCACATAGACCTGTTCGTCGCGGGTAGTAAACCTGTCGGTCTTGTCCATAAACTGCCCGGCCACGAAGTTCTTGCACGTGTAGATGCTGTCTTTGGGCACCTTGACCTCCGCCGTATGGGGCACGAGGCCCTTGGCCAGGAGCGCCGCGACATTGCCCACCGAACTCTCCTCACACTGGCCCATGGAATTCGGCGGGGGCGATCCCGTCGCCCAGGAGCTGTAGCTCTTGTCGTCGGACCAGATGACCTGACCGGTCGTGGTGCTGATGAGTTGGAGCGACCCTCCGACATCCACCTGGCGCTTTGTCCACTGGTAGGGAATTGACCCGACCTTGACCATCTGCCCGTTGCGCCAATCGTACTGGTCCTGATAGCGCGTTTCACTGTGCTCGTTATGCTGCAATTGGGTGAGCCGCCCGGCGATGATGCACTCCACCGCAGCAATTTTGCCAATCTTTATGGCGGTAGCCGGGTCAATAAGCGAGGTCGCGCTCAAGTTCTGCTCCGTTAAGAGCGTCTGGAGCTGGTCCCGCGCCACGACTTCATAGGTGCCGCTTTGCACCAGGTATGCCGCCAGCTTGGCCGTGAGCGAGTCCGCAACATTCTGACCGACAGGGGACGTTGTGCTATTCAGGAAGTTGGCCACGGCCACTCGCCGAATACCTGTATATTCGAACCTGGGTTTAACGACGACTGTGACCTTGTCCTTCCCCCGGCAACCCACAACAGCGCAAACGATCAGAATCCCTATGAGGCTCCGTGTTCTCCTGTCCATTCTTTGCTCCAATCCTGTGTCCATCATGTCCTGATTTGCCCGCTCCCGCGAACGACCCACTTGTAGGTCGTCAGCTCCCGAAGGCCCATCGGCCCGCGAACGTGGAGTTTGTCCGTGCTGATTCCGATCTCCGCGCCGAGGCCGAACTCGCCGCCATCGCTGAAGCGCGTAGAGGCGTTGACGAGCACCGTGGCCGAATCCACCTCGTCGAGGAACTTCTGGGCAGTTTCTATGTTTCTCGTCACAATCGAATCGGTATGGGCCGAACCATATTTGGCGATGTGCTCGATCGCCTCGTCCACCGATCCGACGACCCTTACGTCAAGGATGAGGTCCAGGTATTCCTCCGACCAGTTCTCCTCCGTGGCCTCCGCCATGTCGCGGACGATCGAGCGCGTCTTTTCGCAGCCGTGCAGTTCCACCTTCGCCGCCCGCATTTTTTTCACGATCCGCGGCAGAAACTCCTGCGCCGCGGCCTCGTGGATCAGCATGGTCTCCATGGCATTGCACACTCCCGGCCGCTGGATTTTGGCGTTCATGCAGATTGTTTCGGCCATGTCAAGGTCGGCCTCGGCGTCCACATAGACATGGCACACCCCTTTGTAATGTTTGATGACCGGCATGGTCGCCTTCTCGGCCACGGCGCGGATCAACTCTTCTCCGCCGCGAGGGATGATGACGTCAATGTAGCCGTCGGCCTTCAGCAGCGCATCCACGACGGCGCGGTCCGGAGTGTTGACCATCTGGACGCAATGCCGCTCCAAACCGGCAGATTCCAGGGCGCCGGCAATTACTTCATAAATGGCTACGTTGGAATGGATTGCTTCCTTCCCACCGCGGAGAATTACCGCATTGCCGGACTTGATGCAGAGTGCCGCAGCATCCGCCGTAACGTTTGGACGGGATTCATAGATGAAGCCCACGACGCCAATAGGGACGCGCACCCGCTCAATCCGGAGACCGTTGGGGCGGATCGTGCCGTCAATGACCTCGCCGATGGGATCGGGCAGGGCGACGATCTCACGCACGGCCTGGGCCATTTTCTCGATTCTATCCACGGAAAGGGTCAGGCGGTCTATAAGGGCGGAGGAGAGATCGGCCTTTTTCGCGGCGGCAAGGTCCTTCCGATTTGCTTTCTGCAGTTTGCCCCTCGAATCCAGCAAACCCTCGGCTAAGGCCGTCAGGGCGGCGTCCTTGGCGCGAGTGCTTGCTACGGCAATGCAGCGCGCGGCTTTCTTGGCGGACCGGAGGAGTCCCTGGGCATATTCGGCAACGTCACGAGACATCACCGCCCTCGCCCGCTGTGGACATTTCGTCCTTGGGGGTGAACCCCCGCACGATGACGAGGGCGATAATTATGACGGCAAGGACTGTGATGGGTACCTGCCATTGGGATAGCTTGGCCTCGACGAGAGCCGCAAGGGAAGACTGATTGTTCGGCTTTTGCTGCGCCCGGACCCGTTCCAGCTTCACGTTTTCGCGCTGATAGGAGACCTCACCCGGCTTGGCGTAGTTCAAGTGCAGACGTGCCGCCCCCTCGACACACACTGGATCGGTTTGAATCGCATCTCGCTCAAGCCGAAGAGTCTCTACGCGCGATTTCGTGGCCGCCAAGGTATTCGCCACGCGATAGCACTTGACCTCCTCCCGCTCTCGTTCCTTGATCGCCTCGGTGAGCAGGACCGAGAAGAACGCCCCAGCCCCGACAAACAGAACTACCCAGATGAACGAGATAACGCGGTTTCGATGGTCTTTCATGCCTTCCGCCATAGCGCACTCCCGTAGATCGCCGAGCTACCCAGTTCTTCCTCGATGCGCACCAGTTGATTATACTTGCAGACGCGGTCGGTCCGGCAGAGCGATCCCGTCTTGATCTGGCCGGTGCTTGTTGCGACGACGATGTCCGCAATGGTCGTATCCTCTGTCTCTCCGCTGCGATGCGACACGACGGCCGTAAAGCCGTTGGACTTGGCCATCTCGATGGCGTCGAGGGTCTCCGTCAGTGTGCCGATCTGGTTCACCTTAATCAGGATTGAGTTCGCGGCGCCTTCGGCGATGCCGCGGGCAAGGCGTTGCGTGTTTGTCACAAACAGGTCATCACCGACGATTTGTATCTTTTCGCCGACGGCCTTCGTCAACTTTTTCCAGCCCTTCCAATCGTCCTCGGCCATGCCGTCCTCGATGGAGCGAATCGGGTAATTCTTCACCCAGTTTGCATAAAATTCCACCATCTCGTCCGAAGTCTTCTCCGGCTTCTTCTCGGCATCGAGGACATATTTGCCGTCCTTGTACAACTCACTCGACGCTGGGTCGAGGGCGATGAAGACATCCTTCCCCGCCTTGTAACCGGCCTTCTTGATCGCCTCAAGAATGACCTGGATAGCCTCCTCATTCGATTTGAGATCGGGGGCGAAGCCGCCCTCGTCGCCCACCGAGGTGTTATAGCCGGCGTCCTTGAGGACGGACTTCAAGGCATGAAAGACCTCCGCGCCGATGCGCAGGGCCTCGCGGAAGCTTGTCGCTCCGAAGGGCATAATCATGAATTCTTGAAGGTCCACGTTGTTGTCGGCGTGCTTGCCTCCGTTGAGGATATTCATCATAGGCACCGGCAGAACCTTGGCATTCGTCCCGCCGATGTATCGGTACAGGGGCAGTCCACATGCGGCGGCGGCGGCCTTGGCTGCGGCCAGCGAGACGCCCAGGATGGCATTGGCGCCAAGTTTGCCCTTGTTCGCGGTCCCGTCCAACCGAATCATCGTTGCATCAACCTCCGGCTGGTCAATGGCATCCATGCCCAGCACGGCCGGCGCGATCTTCTCGTTGACATTAGCGACGGCCTTCAGGACCCCCTTTTTGCCGTAACGTTTGGAATCCCCATCACGAAGCTCGACCGCTTCGTGTGTTCCCGTTGACGCGCCCGATGGGACGGCGGCCCGTCCGAGGGCGCCGCACTCCAGCTCGACGTCCACCTCAACGGTGGGATTGCCGCGAGAATCCAGAATCTCCCTCGCATTCACTGCAGAAATTCGGGTGGACAACTTGACCTCCTGACGTGAAAGAAAAATACCGACAATCCCTGTACAACGTTGGTGGGGTTGATTCCTGCCGATATCTCGACTTGGAGTATTTTTAACAAAAACCACTGCCAAAGTCAATACACTTCCAAAATGAACCGGCGATTGGCGACGGGGACCACCTTATGAGAGGTTGCCGGATTTCCCTCTTTTTCTCTTGACAGCCGCCTTGTATTTTGATAAATTCGCCCCTAGGTCGGGTTAGAAATCCCTAATAAATCCCCATTAGGGGCGCAAAGGCCTTATTGCGACAGAATAGGATCATGCAATTTCCGTTTGCCGAATACGGTCGGAAGGACCTTTTGGCGTTCGGCGTAGCAGCGCTCGCCGCGGTGGGGGTGTGTCTGGCCTTTGCACCATACCTTGTTCCTATCCCCGTCCTTCTCTTCGCATTTGTGGCCTACTTCTTCCGCGACCCAAAACGGGAGGTGCCTGACTTATCTAACGTCTTGCTTGCCCCCGCGGACGGCAAGGTGATGGACATCTCGGAGATCGAGGAAAGCGATTTCATCAAAGGACCTGCCTACAAGATCGGCATCTTTCTGTCCGTGTTCAATGTCCACATCAATCGCTCACCGGTATCCGGGAAGGTTGATTTTCTCCGGTATGAGGAAGGGGATTTCAAGGCCGCTTTTCACCCGCACGCCACGCGAGACAACGAAAACAACGTGATCGGGATTACATGCGACGACCCGGCCATCGGCAAGGTGGTGGTCCGCCAGATCGCCGGTGTCATCGCCCGACGGATCGTTTGCGATTGCCAGGTGGAGGATGTTGTTGAACGCGGGCAAAAGATCGGCATGATCAAGTTCGGCTCGCGGACGGAGCTTTATGTGCCCAAGAAAGAGGGCGTAGTCCTCACCACGAAAGTCGGCGACAAGGTGTTGGCCGGCGTGACCATCCTGGGAACCGTGTCATGAAGCGAATCGCCGTCCTGCCATGCCTGCTTACGTTGGGAAACATGTTTTGCGGGTTTACGTCCGTCGCTGAGGCTGCCGACCAGCATTTCCGGACGGCGGCCTGGCTCATCCTTCTTGCCATGGTCTTCGATGCGCTCGACGGCAAGTTGGCGCGCATCGCACGCGCGGCAAGCGATTTCGGCGCCCAGCTGGATTCCCTGGCCGATATGGTGACCTTCGGCGTAGCGCCGGCGTTTCTCATGATCCGCATGAGCATCGAGAAGGGATTTCCCCCCTATGCCGCCTGGGTGATCGGCTCCGCCTTTGCCACATGCGCCGCCCTGCGTCTTGCCCGCTTCAACGTGGAGACCAGCCTGGAGGAGGAAGAACACACCTACTTCAAGGGCCTGCCCAGCCCGGCCGCCGCCGGTCTGGTGGCATCGCTGGTGACGCTGCACTACCGGCTGGCGTCGGACGTGGGGTACGAGCTCGTCTGGATACTCCGCGTGCTGCCGATTGTCGGACTGGTCGTGTCTGCTCTGATGATCAGCAACGTTCGTTACGTTCACATCCTCAACTGGCTGTTCAAGGGGCAGTGGCCCTTCGACTATCTGGTGCAGATGGTGGCGGTGATCTTTCTGGTCATCCTGCTCAAGCCGTATTCCCTCATGGGCGGCTTCGCGTTCTACGCGGCTTCCGGGCTGCTGACCACCGTACATGAACGTGTGGCCAAGCCGTTTGCCGAGAATACAGACCCGCCCTGACCGCGGGCATACCACAGGAAAGTTCTTGGGGGGAAATCACGTAGCGGAACCGCTACTGCTCGTCCTCATCACGCTTGCCGGGTTGAAACTCAAGTTGATCCATGCTTTGTTCGAGGTCTTTTAGGAAATCGGCATCGGCTACCGTCTCCAGAAGGGATGACCACTCTTCGTTGCCCGCACCCGGCTTAGCCTGGCCGCCGCCGCCACCCCCACCACCAAACAGGGCCGCCGCTTCGGCCTCGGCGCGGTCGGATATGTCGTGTGGTTTGACCGCCGTCTCCGCCACACCCGCCGCACCCGCTGCAACTCCCTCTTTCTCCTGGATTTCCTTCATCTTGATGAAGAGCTGTTCCAGTGAGGAACTGCTCGTCACAAGGAATTGGAGGCTGCATCCGGAATCTTTCTCGATTTGACCGAATGCGACCGAGGAGAGTGGAGAGGCAACCGCAATCAAAAGGATGGTCCCGAATTTGTCCAACGGCGCGAAATTGTGCTCGCGCATATAGTCCACAGGGAAGAGCTTTGCGATCTCGCCGTCAATAGTATATGTGCTTGCGTCAATATAAGGCACATTAAACTGGGAGGCGATGGCAACAGCCACGTCGTGCTCGGTCACATATCCCTTTGCGACCAGGAGCTCCCCCAGCTTGCCGCCGGTTTGCTTATATTCCGCAAGGGCGTGATCCAGCTGCTCTTTCGTAATCAAGCCTGCGTCAATCAGCAGCTCACCAAGGCGTTTCGTCGTTTTGCGCGTCAGGTGCGAAATCGCCATGGTACAACCTCAGGAAAAGCGGTTGGCTTTACCGTGCACGGATGCAACAGGCTCTCAGACATTACAAAATTTTAACACATCCACCAATTTCTGTCAACTTGATTTATTGAAATATGCCTTCTTTCGACGTAGAATTCCCCATATATGGAGCAATCCATGGAAACCATGCCTCCGGAAACGATCATCCACGTTGACATGGACGCCTTCTACGCCTCCGTCGAGCAACGGGACGCCCCCAGTCTTCGCGGCAAGCCCGTTATCGTCGGCGGCCATCCCGAGGGACGCGGGGTCGTCTCCGCCGCCTCCTATGAGGCCCGCAAGTTCGGCGTACACTCGGCCATGCCCATCACTGCGGCCAGGCGTATATGCTCCCACGCCGTATTCTTGCCCGTTCGCATGGAGCAGTACGCCGAGGAATCGCGCAAAATCCGGCAAATCCTCCATTCCTACACCCCCCTCGTGGAACCTCTCAGCCTCGACGAGGCATTTCTCGACGTGGCGGGCAGTATCCGGCTCTTTGGGCCGCCCGAGGCGATTGGCCGCGCAATCAAGGAGCGCATCCGAGCGGAAACTCAACTGACCGCTTCCGTCGGCATCGCGCCGAACAAGTTCCTCGCCAAGTTGGCTTCCGATCTGGAAAAACCGGACGGGTTCGTCATCATCCGCGAGGACGAGAAACTCGACTTCATCGCCCCCCTGCCCATCCGCCGCATCTGGGGGGTGGGCAAGGTTGCGGAGGCCGCCCTCCATGAAATTGGGGTCCGCACAATCGGCGACCTGCGCAAACTTTCCATCGACGCCCTCAAACCCCGCTTCGGCAAGGTCGCCGAGGACCTGTTCAATCTCTCGCGCGGCATTGACACGCGAACTGTCGTGCCCGACAGCGAGGCCAAATCCATCGGAAGCGAGATCACCTTCGAGACGGACATCGGCGACTTGGACGCCCTGCTGACGACGCTCCTCGACCTCAGCGAGGACGTGGGCGAGCGCCTGCGCGCGGAAGGATGCCTATGCCGCACAGTCACGGTCAAGGTCCGGTATCCCGACTTCAATACCATCACCCGCCGCATGACCCTCCCGGAACCGACGGACAGCACGTCGCAAATCTACCAGACGGCGTGCGCGATCCTCCGTGGTAAGATTCCCCTTGCGGGCAGGCTCTTGCGGCTCATCGGCGTCACCGCATCTGGACTCGCACGCGGCGGCGTTCAGTTGTCGCTCTTCGACCAACAGAAACGCGCCAAGGGCAAGCGGCTTGACAAGACGGTGGATCAGATTCGCAAGAAGCTGGGTCCCGACGCGATCAAGCGGGGACGGCTGCTCTAAATCGTCCCTATAGAGCCTTCCGCAACGCATCCAGTGCGGGCGTGGCGGCAATGGCGGGGTCAATGTTGAAAAGATCAACCGTAAGGTAGCGGGCGTATCCGGCCTCACGGAGGGCGTTTACAATAGCCTTGAAGTCAATGGCGCCTTCACCGGGAATCAGGTGCTTGTGTGTCTTGTCGGTCGCGATATCCTCGAAGTGGGTATGGACGATGGCGGACGAGAGCCGCCGGATGCTTTCGCACACATCCTCGTCGGTGATGAAGGCGTGACCGATGTCGAGGTTCACGCGGAGGTAGTCCGAGCCGATGTCATCGAGCAGGCGCGCCATGTCGTCGCTGCTGCCGAGTACAAAGCCCGGCTCCGGCTCGAGGGCGAGGAATACGTTGTGCTCCTGGCAGACCTCCATCAGCTCGGCGACCCGGCCACACAGGACCGTCCAGTCGTTCTTTCCCGCCCCCGTACCCGGACCGGAACAGGCGACGAAGACGTCGCAGTCGAACTTCCGCGCGATAACGACGCCCCGCTTCACGCGCGCGAAGGCCGCCTCGTCCTTGACTATCGGGGCGTGGAGGCTGACGCTCGTCAGCCCCAGACCCGTGGCCGAGAGCGCGTCCTTCACCTCCGCAATCTTGGCATCGGTCATCACATCAACCGAGATGTCCCTGTTTTCGAGGCAGAGTTCCGCGCCGTCATAGCCCGCCTCCGCAATCTGGCGAAGAACCGAGGCGATAGCTATGTCCTTGTAAGCACACGTTCGATAGGCGATCTTCACAGATTCTCTTCCTCCTCGTGAGCGCGAAATTGTTCCCACAGCCGCTCAAAGCGGCTCTCGTAGATCATCTCATACAGGTCCATGCGATCGGGAAAAAGCGCCTCGCATTTCTCCCGCACCTTTTGTCCCTCGATCACGACGTCAATATGGGGATAGTCCGTGAAGACAATCAGCCGACATACCTCATCCGCCATGCGCTGAAGCTCTCGCATCCGGGCGCGGCGGCGCTCGATCTCGCGTTGTTCTACATCTCTTGCTTCCATAATTTTATTTTACCATGATCAAGGGATGGAAATCAAACCGCCCTTTCCATCTTGACACACCGACGAGAAGGGAGTAAAGTAATCCTATCTATTGCGGCCCATCGGAGAGAGTGTATCCATGTTTCCAGCGCCCCGGCGGTTTGCGTTCCTTGTTTCTTTTCTTATCCTCACTCGCTTCGCCTTTCCCGCCGACGAGTTCATGCACGTGCGCGACATCAAACCCGGCATGAAGGGCTACGGGCTGACCGTCTTCTCAGGCACCACTATCGAGCGCTTCGATGTGGAAGTCATCAGCGTGATGAAGCAGGCGCAGGGCAAGATGGATCTCATCCTCATCCGCATGTCCGGCGGCCCTCTGGCCCACTCTGGCATCGTGGCCGGCATGAGCGGAAGCCCCATTTACCTCAACGATAAGCTTATTGGGGCCGTGGCCTACGGCTGGACCTTCGCCAAGGACCCCATTGCGGGCGTCACACCCATCCATGAGATGCTGACCGTACTGAAGCGGACACAGCCGCCGCGCACCCAGACCGCCGCCATAAAGCCGCCGCCGGTCGCCGCCTCCGACGGCGGCCTGAAACCGATTGCGACCCCCCTTATGGTATCCGGCGTCCCGATGAGGTTGCTCAAGGACCTGGAACCCGCTTTTGACCGCTTCGGCCTCTTCCCCGTCCAGAGCGGCGGAGGCGCCCCCCAATACGAAGGCCCCCCACCCGACCTCAAGCCGGGATCGGCCGTGGCCGCTCAACTGATCCGCGGCGACATGGATATGTCCGCCGTCGGGACCGTGACCTACCGCAGCGGCGACCATATCCTCGCCTTCGGCCATCCCATGTTCCAAGGCGGCGATGTGGACCTGCCTATGGCGGAGGGGTATGTTCACCTCACGCTCGCCCGGCAAGACCGGTCTTACAAACTCGCTGGATCGCGGGCGGTGGTGGGGAAGGTCTCGCGGGATTATGCGGCTGCCATCGGCGGCGAGATGGGCAAGGAGGCCCGGATGGTCCCATGCAAGGTGACGGTAACAAGCGCATCCACAGGCCAGACCCACACCTACAACTACAACTATGAGATGATCCACGATAAGATGTGGACGCCCCGGCTAATCCAGATCGCCCTTGCCAATTCCATTGCTACCACAGAGGCCGAGACCGGGGAGATGATGCTCGATGTCAAGGCGGAGATGCACGTCAAAGACCGCCCCGATCCTGTGCGGGTCTCAAACACATTCTTCGACGCCTCCGGATTTCACACGAGCCTCGGGGACGTCTATTCCGCCGCCAACGACCTGATAAACAACGGCTTTCGCCAGGTGGCGGTGGAGCGTATCGTCGCCGAGATCACCGTGCGTCCGGGCCGGGAGACCGCAAGCATCGAGACGGCGCGAGTTGTTCAAGCCAAAGCCATCCCCGGCAAGACGATAGACGTCGTCATCGGCCTTCGCCCCTACAAGGCCAAGGAACTGATTTTTCGAACCGTTCAGGTCCGTGTACCTGAAACCCTCCAGGAAGGATATGTTCTGCCCATTATGGTCAGCGATGCAAGGACCGGACGGTTCCTCGCCCAGGCCCTGCGGCCCGGCGCGTTCCGCCCGAGTAAGTTTTCGCAGGTGGTAAAGCTGATCGAGGAGCAACGGGACAACAAGTCTCTTGTCGTACATGCCCTGTTGCCGGACCTCGGCCTCACGGCCCAGGGAGAAACGTTGCCATCGCTGCCTTCGTCCTTCCTTGCCATGATGGGCGGGAGCGAGTCCCGCGCCGCAGGCAGTTACGCCAGAGGGTGCGTAACCGCAACTGTGGCCACGCCCTGGGTCCTCATGGGAATGCAAAGCACAACCGTCGTGATAGGAGAGAAAGAGTGAAGCGTCTTCTCACCATTGCTGCCGCGATCGCCCTGCTCGTTTTCCTTGCCGCCCAGGTGGCGGCGGTGACAACCGTCCTTTGGAAGGATGAGTCGCGGTCGGACTTTGAAAAGGGAACATTCAGCCAGGTGGCCGTCACGGGAACGGGGCATCTTCGACTCTCCAACGCGGTCACTCCCGTGGGCAAGCTGTCGGAGGAGTTTGTCTGGTGCCTGGCCCAGGATCCGCGAGGACAGATCATCGCCGGCACGGGAGACCAGGGCTCCATCTACCGGATCGCGCCCGACGGCGCGACAAGCCTGCTGCACAAGCCCTCCGCGCTTCACGTCCACGCCCTTGCCGTTGACAAACAGGGCGGCATCTACGCGGGGACCTCCCCCCACGGAGTGATCCTGAAGATCGAACCCAATGGCACGGCGAAGACATTCCATGACGCCGAGGACGAATACATCTGGTGCCTCGCCCTGAGCAAAGACGGACAGCACCTCTACGCCGGGACGGGACCCAACGGCCGCCTTCTGAAGATCGGCATGGGCGGAAATGCAAGCGTCCTGTTCGATGCCAAGCAGTCCCATATCCTCTGCATGGCCACGGACGACAAGGGGAATCTCTACACCGGGACCGAGCCGGACGGTATTGTTTACCACACATCACCGGATGGCCGCACCCGCGTGGTGTATGATGCGGAGGAGAATGAGATTCACTCTCTGGCGATCGACCCCCAGGGGAATGTGTATGCCGGCACCGCCGACGCCGGGGGGCCGTCGTTCCCGTCCCTGCGTTCTCCGTCCGCCATGCCGCCGAAGCTCGACGACGACAAATCGGGAAAGAAGGCGCTGGATGCCGATGCGGAGCAAGCAGCGCCCCCCCCCGCCGTCGGAGTGCGTGCTCCTATGCCCCCTCCTGCGGCGGGGCCGCCGCTCCGCCCGCCGAAACTCGGCCCCAACAAGGTGTACAAGATTTCTCCCGACGGCCGCGCGACCGTTTTCGTCAGTTTCGAGAAGTCAATGGTCACCGGGCTGGCCGTTCAGGGGGAATCTCTCTATGTCGGCACAGGCGACGAGGGGCGGCTTTACAAAGTAGCCCTTGATTCAGAACGGAAGGTCGAGATTCTGTCGGCGAACAAGCACAAGTACATCTTGTCGCTCCTGCCCATGAAGGACGGGCTGGTGTTCTCGACCGGCGCGCCGGGATCGGTTCAGCGCTTTGCCGGCGCCTATGCCGGCAAAGGCACTTTCGAGTCGCGCGTCTGCCAAGCCAAGGGCCTTGCCCGATGGGGGCGCATCGCCGCGAATATAACTGTCCCCGATGGAACATCCATCACCCTCGCCACCCGCACGGGCAACAGCGAAAAACCCGACAACACGTGGAGCGACTGGTCCAACGAGCACTCAAACCCGAAAGACGCCGGGGCCCTCGTGACCAGCCCACCGGGTAGGTATCTTCAATATCGAGCAACCCTTACGACAAGCCGCCCACGGCTTACACCGGAGCTATCCTCGGTCACTCTGGCGTACCTGCCTATCAACAATGCCCCGGAGATCGCCGATCTGTCCGTTGACGGACAGAGCAAACCCAAGCCACCGAGCGAGAAGGGGGACTCAAAACCGTCCACGACATCCGCCAATCCCGATAGCACCGCATCGGACGGCGTGCCGGAACACAAGACCACACGGACCGTAACCTGGAAGGCGACCGACCCGGACGGCGACGAGATCACCTGCGATCTTCTCTACAAGGCATTGGACGAAACCACATGGAAGCCCCTCAAGAAAGAGCTGAAGAAGGCTCCGTTCAAACACGAGTGGGACACGCTGACCGTGCCCGACGGGGAGTATCAGGTGAAAGTGGCTGCTACGGACGGGCCGTCCAATCCCCCCGAAAAGGCCCTGACCGACGAGGATACGTCCGAGCCGTTTGTGGTGGACAACACCCGTCCTGTCATGCAGGGCCTGGCGGCCGCACTCCAGAACGACAAGCGCTGCGTCGTGAAGGGCCAGGCTGCTGATCGCCTCAGCAACATCCTGACGATGTCCTATTCGGTGAACGCCGGGGACTGGGTACTGATCTACCCCGGCGATGAGATATTCGACACGCCGAACGAGGCATTCACCTTCACGACCGCCCCACTGCCGCCGGGCGAGAATACGATCGTCATCAAGGCAATTGACGCCGTGGGAAACATCGGGTGTGCGAAGGTTATGGCCGGCGTGAAGTGACGGCAGCCCTCTCGTTCCGCCTATCCTTTCGGCTTCGGAACGCGGTTGTTCTCCACCAGCGGCGACCAGTGTGATTTCTGCAGGAGCCGCTTGCCGTCGGAGAAGCCGTCGTCGCGTTTGGCCAGGATGTCAATGAGCCGTTTGCGCCACAGGTCCACCCGCGTCTTGTGGGCCTTGCTCTTGGACAAATCGCGCAGCTCGATCCGGTCTTTCGTCAGATCAAAGAACTGCTCCTCCATCGCCTTGGGATACCAGATGAACTTTTCCCTGCCGTCGGTCAGGTAGTGGTTCGCCACATCGGGCGAGTAGCACGGCGAGTGCTCGCCGTGCATGAACTCGCGCCACTTCTTGCCGCGGATCGCGTCGAGGACGCTCTTGCCCAGGACCGTGTCCGGAATGTCCACACCCGCCGCATCGAGGAGCGTGGGCATTACATCTTGCAGGCCAACGGGGTGTTCGAAAGTTCCAATCGGCAGGTCGCATCCCTTCGGGTATCGAATTACAAACGGAATCCGGGCCGAGCCTTCATAGGCGTAACACTTCCTGTGCAGGTTGTGGTCGCCGAGCATGTCGCCGTGGTCCGACGTGAAAAGCCAGAAGGCGTTTTCCGCCGTTCCGGTCGCGCGCTGAAGCATCTCCATGAGCCGACCCAGTTCGTAGTCAATCTGCGTGACGCACCCCATGTAGCCCGCGCGGCCGCGCTGGTCCTGTTCCGGGGTCAGTCGCCCATGCCATGCCGTGCGCGACAGGCCGGGGTTAGGGACGTCCCACTTCTTTGCATACGGTCCGATGGGAATCGCTGGCAACTCTCGGTTGATATACATGTCCCAGAAGAACTGCGGCGGGTCATATGGCGAGTGGGGCCGGAGGTGCGAGACCCAGATGAAGAACGGCCGGGTGGGGTCGCGCTTCTGGATCTGTTCGAGGGCGACGTCGCAGGTCCAGACCGTCGGGTGGTAGCGCTCCTCCAAATGCCACGGCCGGGCCGCCCATCCGTTGGCATCAATGCCATGGCCGCGTTCGTTGGCCGTCGGGCCGATCTCGCGCACGAGCCATTGCCAGTATTCATCGTCCTCGATTCGCAAGTCGTGGGGGACGACGAGATGAAAACCGTAGAGTTTGCGGCGGGGGTGCATGTTCCGCCAGCCGACGTTGATGCAATGGTAGCCGGCGTCGGCGAGGACTTGCGCGAGCGTGTTCCGGTCGTGGAACTCCGTCCCGCCGTAGCCAACCATGCCGCAGTCATAATTGCCGCGGCCGGTGTGCAGTATCTTCCTCGCGCCGGTGGTTGATGTGATCTCCGAGTAAGCGTTCGGGAAGTAGGCCCCCTGGCCGATCCAGGAATCGAGGTTCGGCGTCTCGACAACCGGGTGTCCGGCGAGGCCGATGTAATCCCCGCGGTGCTGGTCGGTCGTGAACAGGATAATGTTCGGTCTATTGTCCGCCATATTTATCCTCCTTTTCGTTCATGTCGTTGGATACCCGGCGAGAATTTTCACGATCTTATTCGCCGCACCCGCACGGTCCGTTCTCGGCTCCGGGGAGGCCCCGGCCCCCCGTTTCAACGCTCGACGCACCTCGGCCACGATCCTCGCCCGGTCGTGGCCCACAAGCACATTTCCCCCCACCTCGATGGTGTATCGTCTCTCCGTGGTATCGCGCAGCGTCACGCACGGCACACCGAGGGTGAAGGCCTCCTCCTGAATGCCCCCGGAATCGGTGAGGATCACTCGCGCCCCGGCCTCCAGACCGAGGAAGTCCAGATAGCCCAGGGGATCAACGACCCGCACGCCTGAAGCACGGAGAGTCTCTTGCAGATTGAATTCTGAGATACGTTTCTTGGTTCGCGGGTGAATGGGAAAGACAACCGCCACGTCTCGCTGGAGATCGGCCAGTGCTTCAAGTATCTCGCGCAGGACCGCCGGGTCATCGCTATTGCTCGGCCGATGGACAGTGAGAACGGCATAGTCGCGGACGAGACCGAGTCGGCGGTGGATGTCAGACTTCCGAGCGCGGCCCAGGTTCATTAGCAGCGTATCCACCATCACGTCGCCGACGACATGGATCTTCTCCGCCCCAATCCCCTCTCTCTTCAGGTTCGCAGCGGCTTCCTGCTCGGTGGCAAAGAGGATATCGGACAGGACGTCGGTCACGATCCGATTGATTTCCTCCGGCATGGACCGATCAAAACTGCGAAGCCCGGCCTCCACATGGGCGACGCGCATGCAACACTTCGCGGCGACGAGCGCGGCAGCCAGTGTGGAGTTCACATCCCCCACGACGAGGACCATATCCGGCTTCCAATCGAGTATAACCGGCTCGATGCGCTTCATGACCTCTGCGGTCTGCACGGCATGTGAGGCGGAGCCGACACCCAGGTTCACATCCGGTTCCCGGAGGTCCAGGTCGCGGAAAAAATTCCGCGACATGTTGTCGTCATAGTGCTGGCCGGTGTGGACAAGGAGAGAGTCGAAGCCGCCGCGGGCGTCCATCTCGCGGAGAATCGGCGCGATCTTCATGAAGTTCGGCCGCGCGCCGACAACGCAGAGCACCCTGCTCATGGGGCGCTCCCTGCAGGCGGGATGTCGCGGTTTTGCTCGACCAATCCCGTGATGGTGGGCTGTATGCCGCAGAGAGCGCAGTCGGGGTTCTTGCGTACATGCATCGTTCGGAATGATGTGGCCAGGGCGTCAAAGATCAGCAGGCGACCATGCAGCAGGTCCCCCACGTCCAGGATGAGCTTCAGGGCCTCGTTTGCCTGGAGAAGGCCTATGATGCCGGAGGCGACGCCGAAGACCCCCGCATCCGCCTCGGAGGGCGCGATCTCCGCCGGCGGCGCCTCCGCATACAGGCACCGATAGCACGGTCCGTTGTCCGCACGCAGAAATATCGTCACCTGTCCGCCCCACTGGAACACGCTGCCGGATACCAATGGGCGCTGGGCAAAGAAACATGCGTCGTTCACGAGGAAGCGCGTGGCGAAATTGTCCGAACAGTCCAGCACCACGTCGTATCGCAGCAAGAGATCAATGGCGTTTTCCGACGATAGCTTTTGGGGATGGCATTCAACGCAGACCTCCGGATTCTGCGCATTTATGGAGCGCGCGGCGGAGAAGACCTTGGGGGCGTCCAGATCCGCCATCGTATGCACTACTTGGCGCGGAAGGTCGGTGATCGCCACGCTTTCGCCATCCACCAGTCCTATCCGTCCCACGCCGGCGGCGGCAAGGTATTGGATGGCTGCGCCCCCCACACCTCCGAGACCGACGCAAAGCGCCGACGCGCTGCAAATTTTTTTCTGGCCTTCGGCGCCGATCTCCGGAAGCGCGATCTGTCGAGCGTATCGTTCCTCAAACGACACAGAATGCCTCCGCTCAGGAATCCTTGATGAGCGCCATGGTCTCGGCGCGCGTGGCGGGGTTGTCGCGGAACAGGCCGCGAACCACCGATGTGACCGTCTTGCTGCCCGGCGCCTTCACGCCCCGCATGGTCATGCAGAGGTGCTCCGCCTCCATCACCACCATGACCCCCTTGGGCCTCAGCATTTTCATGATGTCTTCGGCAATGACCGTCGTCAGCCGCTCCTGGACCTGCAGTTGCTGTGACTCGATCTTGACGACGCGGGCCAGTTTGCTGATGCCGGTGATTCGGGACCCCTGCGGAATATACGCCACGTGCGCCACCCCCAGGAAAGGAAGCAGGTGATGTTCGCAGACGGAGTAGAAGGGGATGTCCTTCACGAGAACGATCTCGTCGTGGTTCTCCGAGTGAAGAACGGTAAGGGCTTCGCAGGCATCCTTTCCGATGCCTGCGAATATCTCCTCATACATGCCGGCCACACGTGCGGGGGTATTGACCAACCCGAGACGGTCCGGATCTTCCCCGATCCCTTCGAGCAGCAGGCGTACCGCCTTTTCGATCTTTTCTCGATCCATCAGCGCATGCTTCCTTTCAGGAGTCCATAGTCCTTCAAGGCCGACCGGAGCATCTTCGCCTTATCAACCGTCATTTCGCTGAGTGGGAGACGCATGACGCCGTTCAGACGGCCCAACATCTTCATGGCGGTCTTCACCGGAATCGGATTGCTTTCGTAGAACATTGCCTTGCACAGGGGGAAGAGTCTTCGGTGCATTCTTTCAGCCCCTGCCGTGTCGCCCTTTTCGAAGGCGGCGATCATCTTTTTGACATCCCGCGGGATAATATTGGCAACGACGGAGATGATGCCCTTTCCGCCGACCGACATGATGGGTAACGTGAGAGAGTCGTCGCCGGAGAGGATGGTGATGTCGCAGAGAGATCGTATCTCGCTGGTCACATCGAGGTTGCCGCTTGCGTCCTTGACGGCGATGATATTTTTGATTTTTGAGAGCCGGGCAATGGTTTTCGGTTCGATGGCGCGGCCCGTGCGGCCCGGGACGTTGTAGAGAACCAATGGGATGCGCACGGATTTTGCGATGGCCTCGTAATGTTGGTACATCCCTTCCGGTTCGGGTTTGTTATAGTATGGCGAAACCAGCAACGCCCCATCTGCGCCGGCCTTCTCGGCGAATTTCGTCAGCCGAATTGCCTCGTGCGTCGAATTGGAACCGGTCCCCGCAAGGACGGGGACGCGGCCGCGGACACGCTTCACCACGGCCTCAATGACGGCTTCATGCTCCTCAAGCGACAAGGTGGGGGACTCTCCGGTTGTGCCGCATGGAGAGATGCCGTCCGTTCCCTGCGCCAGATGGAAATCAATCAACTCGTCAAGCATCCTGAAATCCACGTCTCCGTTATTTCGGAACGGCGTGACCAGCGCGACAATGCATCCTCGAAACATGGTTTAGGCCTCCTCCTCTGATCCTGCTCTCACGTTGAATATTGGACGATGAGTTCCTTCATTTGTCGAACGGCTTGTTCCAGCCCCACAAAGACGGCGCGGGCGATGATGCTGTGGCCGATGTTCAGCTCGGCGGCACGGAGTTCCCGGACGATAGGTCCCACGTTTTTGTAAGTCAGGCCGTGCCCGGCATTTACGATCAACCCTATGTTCCGGGCCTTGTCGGCCCCTACGGCCAAGCGATGCAGCTCGGCCAGTTGCTTTTTCTTCGTCGGCGAGTTGGCGTATTCGCCGGTGTGGAGTTCGATCGCGTCGGCGCCGGCGTCGCGGCTTGCCTCGATCTGATCGCCATCGGGATCAATGAACAAGCTGACCACAATCCCTTTCTTCTGAAGCCGTGAGGTGACGCCGCTAAGTTTTGCAACCTGGGACCTGACATCAAGCCCGCCCTCGGTCGTCACCTCCTGGCGCTTCTCGGGAACGAGGGTGATCTGATCGGGCACGGTCCTGAGGGCGATGCGAATGATCTCCTCTGATGTGGCCATCTCCAGGTTGAGTTTGGTGAACACGACCTGGCGGAGAATCTTTAGGTCTCTGTCCTGGATGTGACGTCGGTCCTCCCGCAGATGGATTGTGATGCCGTCGGCCCCGCCCCGGTCGGCGGCAAAGGCTGCTGCGACGGGATCTGGTTCGTACGTCCTTCTGGCCTGTCGAATCGTGGCGATGTGGTCAATGTTGACACCCAGTTCTGTCATGGCAATCCCGCTCTCCTTATCTCTACCTTCATGTGTGCATTTACGGTTTGGCCGGAGGCATTCCCTTGTTTTCAGCCGGCCCCGGCGGCGCCAGCACATCCACCCCGGTCTTGGGAGGATTCACGGTCACTTCGACCTTGCCCTGAACCTCAACCGGCACGCCGTAGTTGATGGAAAGGTTGTGCGGCGCCTTGGTCGGCTGCAGGCCGGTAACGTCCACATAGGCAATTACATTCTCGCTGTTCAATTTGGCCAGCAGGCTTTTAGCGCCGCGAACCTTGATCTCAACCCGCTCATCAACGGGGCGGGCCTGGTAGGCGAAATCGCGGGGCTGGAGCACCTTTAGGGGGACTTTCGCAATGGTGATCTCCTCTCGTTGCCGCATGAGGTCAATCCAAAATTGCACGGTTCGATCGCACGTAACAGGATCGGTCTTCTCCCCGTCGGGAGTTTGAACCCGGACGACCTGCTCCAGTTCGATCGTGTCGTTTATGCTGACTTTTTCCCCGCCCAACGTGGGCCAATCAGAGATGCGAAATGGTTTCGTGTAGATGAATTGGGCCGCATCAAGGGCCTTCTTCGGACCTTTCACCGTAACCTCCGCGGGAAAAATGGCTTCGCTGTTTGGAACGATTTCATATCCAGTGGGGACGTTTCCCTCAATCCTCAATTTTACGGGAAGGCTTTTTGCGCTGTGCCGCATGGCAATGATCTGGATATACTCCGGCGAAGGGGTGGACTCGAGCCACACGCCCTCCGGAACACCCACAAAATCCCTCGCCTCGCTGAACTGTATCTTGAATTCTCTCTCCACCAGCGTTGACTCCAGTCCGACCTCGATGCGGCACACGGCGCGTACGTTTCCGCTTTGATGTTCCTGCTTCAGGTCTCGGATGAGTTTCTCCGGGCCTTTGAATGTGGCGTAGATTGATTGTTGCGGCTCGTTTAGGATGGCCACATCCGGGTCGGCCTTCACCTCCACCGGCACGTAGCAGGACCATTTGCCCGAGTGCTCGTTGAGGGCGTAGTACCAGAGGGCAACGGCGATCATCAGCGCCATAGCCTTTGTTTCGAGGTTCTTTGTAAATATTTCGATAAACATCTCTATGGCTCCTCGGTCCCCCGAGCGCCGACGGTGAGCTCCTCGATGACCTTTCGCAGCGACAGGCGGTCAAGGTCGTGCGTGATCTGTCCTTCCACAGCCACGGATATGCCTCCGGTCTCCTCGGACACAATGACACACACGGCGTCGGATTGTTCGGTGATGCCAATGGCGGCCCTGTGCCGCGTGCCTACGGGTTTTCCAAAGTCGGCCCGTTCGGTCAACGGAAAGAGACAGCCCGCCGCGATTACATCCGACCCCCGTATGACTACAGCGCCGTCGTGGAGGGGCGTGCCGGGCCAAAAGATGGTGACGATCAGCTCGCTGCTGACCTGGCCCTCGATCTTGATCCCACGCTCAATGAAGCTGCCCAATCCCACATCGCGTTCGACGGCGATAAGCCCGCCTATCTTGTTCTTGCTCAGAACCATCGCCGCCTCTACGATCTCCGACGCGGCGGAGATTTCGCTCTTGAGCAGGCGCCCTACGAGGGGTTTCTGGCCAATTCGGATCAGCGCCCGCCGCAGCTCCGGATGGAAGAGGATCACGATGTAAATCGGCGTGGAGGCTAAAAAGGCCTTCGCCAGCCAGTCGAGGTTCTCTAAGTCCAATCCCTCTGTGATGACCGTCAAGAAAATGAGCGCACCCACCAACAGCAGCACAAGGCCGCGTAGGATCCCCGCGCCGATGCTGCCCTGCATAAAGCGCAGCATCCAATACACAGGAAGAAAGATCAGCACAATCTCAATAAAGGGCTTCAGCGCCTGCACGTTCTCAACTACCCTGTCTGCAAATTGCGTCGGCTACCTTCACCGTCTGGACCGCCTCGCGCACGTCATGGACCCGAACGACGCTCGCCCCCTCGCGCACGGCCAGGGCCACGGTGGCCATGGTTCCGATCATACGGTTTTCCGGCGGAACGTCAAGAATCTTTCCGAGGAACGCCTTGCGCGACGTCCCGATCAACACCGGCGCGTCGAGGTCGGTGAACTCATGGAGCCGGCGAAGAATTTCCAGGTTGTGCTCCAGCGTTTTGCCGAAGCCGATTCCAGGATCAATCAGAACCTTCTCCCTTGGAACTCCCGCCGCCGCGGCCCGGTCAATGCCGTCCTCCAGAAATGTTTTGATGTCACCTATGACGTCGTTGTACGTCGGTTTATGCTGCATTGTCTGCGGCGTACCCTGCATGTGCATGATGACAACAGGCGCGCCCCTCTCGGCGGCAAGTCCCGCCATGGCCGGGTCCAGGCGAAGGCCGCCTATGTCGTTGATCATGTTCGCGCCAGCATCGAGGGCATGCTGCGCGACGGCCGCCTTCCAGGAATCAATGGAGATTACCACCTCGAACTCGCGCCGCAGGGCCTCAATGACCGGGAGGACCCGGCTGCATTCTTCTTCTGCGGATAGACGTCCGGCCCCCGGCCGGGTTGACTCCCCCCCGATGTCAATGATGTCGGCCCCCTCCTCGACCATGCGGCGTGCGTGAGCAAGGGCGGCGGCTACATCGAAAAAACGGCCCCCGTCCGAAAAAGAATCGGGGGTTACGTTCAGGATGCCCATGACCAGCGTCCGCCGCCCCAGGCCAAGGTCATTGAGGACGTTCCGTGTCCGAGCCAACGTGTCTCCGCTCACGCTTTGGCCAGTTCCGGCCCGCCGCTGAGCGCCTCGCCTTTACGTCGGGGCCTCTGTTCCGTCACGGGTTCGACTTTGGTTTCCGCCTCGGGGCGTTTCTGAGCCGAGGGTTCGGGGCGCTCGATTTCCTTGCCCTCCATGACCAGAGCGATGTCATCGCTGTGAAGAGTCTCGTGTTTTAGCAACGCTTCGGCAATTCGCTGGGCCTCGATTTTGTGCTCGATCATGAGTTTTCGCGTCCGCTCATAGCACTCATCAATGATGCGTTTAATCTCATTATCAATGGCAATAGCCGTCGCCTCGCTGTGCAAGCGGGTGCGCGTGATCTCTCGGCCAATGAACAGGTGCTCCTCGGAATCAACGTAGTTGATGGGGCCCAACCTCTCGCTCATGCCCCATTTGCAGATCATATGCCGCGCGATTTCGGTCGCGTTTTCGAAATCGTTCTGGGCCCCGGAGGAGATGTCGTCGCAGAAGACCTCCTCCGCCACACGTCCCCCAAGACCCACACAGATGTAGGCAAGAAGTTTTTTCTTCTGCATGTGATAATGGTCTTTCTCCGGCAGGTACATCGTCGCGCCCAGGGCGCGGCCCTGGGGGACGATGGATACCTTGTGGATGGGTTCCGCCTCGGGGATAAGTGTTCCGATGAGGGTGTGCCCCGCCTCGTGATAGGCGGTGATCTTTTTGTCCTGCTCGTCCATGACTTTGCTTCGCTTCTGTCGCCCCCATCGGACCTTGTCGCGGGCCTCTTCCAGATCCTCCAGGGTCACCGCGTCCTTCTCGCGCATGGTGGCGATGATGGCGGCCTCATTCATGATGGCCTCCAGGTCCGCGCCGGAAAAGCCGGGGGTGCCTCTCGCGATCACTTTCAGGTCAACCTCCGGCAACAGCTTTATTTTTCGGGCGTGGACGGTGAGAATCTGCTCCCGGCCTTTCAAATCGGGCATATCAATGCTGATTTCCCGATCGAATCGTCCCGGCCGAAGCAACGCAGGATCGAGAACGTCGGGCCGATTCGTGGCGGCCAACATGATGATGCCTTCGTCACGCTCAAACCCATCCATCTCGACGAGGATGGCATTCAGCGTTTGCTCCCGTTCGTCGTGTCCCCCGCCCAGCCCCGACCCACGTCGACGGCCGACGGCGTCAATTTCATCGAGGAAGATAATGCAGGGGTGATTCTCCTTGGCCTGCCGAAAGAGGTCGCGGACCCGCGAAGCGCCGACGCCGACGAACATCTCCACAAAGTCCGATCCACAGACGCTAAAAAATGGGACGTCCGCCTCACCTGCGATGGCCTTGGCCAAAAGGGTTTTCCCCGTGCCCGGGGCACCTACGAGCAGCACGCCCCGCGGGATGCGACCACCGAGGCGACGGAACTTCGTGGGGTTTTTCAGGAAGGCGATAATCTCTGAAACTTCCTCCTTGGCTTCGTCAATGCCCGCTACGTCATCCAGGGTGACCCCGGTGTGCTCCTTGTTGGCCAGCCGGGCGCGGCTGCGGCCAAAGGAGAGCACCCCGCCCGTGCCGCCCGGAGCGCGTAGCTGGCGGAAGAGAAAGAACCAGGCGATAAAGATGAAGAGAAGCCACGGAAATAGCTGGATGAGAAAACCCCACAAGAGTTCGTTGTATTGGTCGTGCTTAAGGACGATCCGCTCGCCCGTCCGACCGCGCTTGGCGTTGATGTCAACAACTTTGTTGGTGATTTCCTTGATGTAATCGGGGTTCGTCTTCGCTGTATGGCGAACATCGCCGCTTTCGCGGGTGCGCCATTTGACCTCGCCGCCTCGTGTGATAACTTCGGTGACGTTGCCCGATTCGAGGTCGGTGAGAAATTGGCTTAAGGGCGCCTCGGTTCGCTCGCGCGTCGAGTTCTTATGTATTACATATACCAGGAGTCCGGTGGCGGTGAAGATGATGACCCACAACAGCAAGCCGCGCATTCGCGGCGGCTGCTCGGGATCATCATCAAAATCCAATGGACGCCTGCGATCCGGTCTGCGTTTGTTTTTAGTATCCACAGATCAACTCCTTTTACCAGTCCGCTTCCATTGCTTGGACGACCAACTCGGCCAGATCATCAAAGGCCTCGGCATTCGCGGTGGCGAGCGTTTCCCCCTTGGCGGTGACAAACTCGGTGGGCCGTACAAGACGATCCCGCTTCATGATGACCCGCCCGGTGCGTTGATCAATCCACTGGACGTTGATGTAGATGAAGACCCGCGTCTCGGTGACATTGTCATTGGTGTCTTCCGTAAGAACACGCTCCTGGTACTCGACAATATCGCCTTTGAGAATGGAATCGGCCTTGTTCTTCGGAACAATCTTCAATTGAGTCTTGTAAAGTATCTCGTTCTTTACGGCCTCCGTCAGCGGAAACTCGAGTTCCCGTCGGAAAGTCTGATTGTCGAAGACAGGCACATAAACGGAGTCAACTCCGCTTTTCAAGACCGGACGCGAGCTATATCCACATCCCATCAAAAGGCACAACATCATGACAGCGGTTCGTCTCATCCCTTGCCTCGCTTCCCGCTACGAATCTCCTTTGCCTTTTCGTCCGCAAGAGAGGCCCATTTGGTGTCCGCAAAATCGCGTTGTATTACGTCGAAGTACACCAGGGCGGCTGCGGGCCGTTTCACCCGAAGATAGAACTCAGCCACCTCGAAATGATCTTTGGCTTTCGCCTCCTTGATCTCCTTCATGTAGTTTCGCGCATCGGCCACCTTGATCCCCGTGGAATATTTGGTGATGTACTCGTCAAATCGCTCCTCGGCCTTCAACCGAAGCGACATGCCCACGTTCACCTGCTTGCTCTCCTCTAAGTAGCATCGGCCCGTCTGGAAGATCGCTGCGCCGTACCATTCACTGTCCGGATACGTCTTGAGAAGCGCCTCATAGGCGGTCCTTGCATCGGCATACCTGCGCAGCTCGAACCGGCAGTTGCCCAGCTCCATCTGGGCGTCATCCGCAAAGGTGCTGTACGGCGATCGCTGCACGACACGCTCATAAGCCCATGCCGCGGTTTTGGGGTCCTTTTTCTTCAACAATGCGCATATCTCAAACTGCCTTGCACCCGCCTCCGCCTCGCGAACATGGCCCGGATTTTCCTCGAAGAACTTTTCGAGCGTCTTGAACGCCTTATAATGCTCCTCCATATGGAATTGGCATTCGGCGGTGTAGAACCGCGCGTCGCCCCCAAGGTCCGTCCCCTTCAGTTTCTTTGCGCTTTTTGCAAACGTATCGAGCGCTTTCTTGTATCGCCCATCGGCGTAGTAAAGCAGGCCGTAGAAGAAGCGAACCTCATATTTCCGTTTATAGTGCTGCAGGCCCTCGGCAACCTGGCTGTAGAGCGAGACATCCCGCGCATTCGGGCGCTTGCCATAGTTCTTCTCATACTGTTGGAGATTCGATTGCACCTGCGCCATCTTCTCGGGAACAGGCGACTTCTGCTCGCGGCTCTCGTAGAGCGCGCATACCGACGCCCCAAGAAGCGCCTCCGGCGCCAGATCGCTCGCGGGAAACCGCTCTACAACGTTCCCATAACAGGTTTGCGCCCTGCCATAATGCTTTTCTCGTCGGTGATATTCCGCTATCTGGAAATAGCAATCATCCGCCATAGGGCCTTCCGGCTGGTGAGACAGCACTGCTTCCAGCACCGTAACTCCCGACCGTTTTCCGCGATCCAGCAGGTTCGCTCCGGCGCGGAACTCGAAGGTGAGCACCTCGTCGGTGAAACGGGAACCGGGATGCGACGCAAAGAACGCCTCCGACTGGCGATACGCCTCCCACTCCTTGCCCATGCGCCAGTAGCATTCAATGCACCGGACCTCGATCTTTTCGCCAAACTCTCCGCCGGCAGAAGTCTTCAACAGGCGGTTGAACTCCGCCAACGCACTCTCATACTTGTCGTCGGTCAGCAGAGCGAGGGCATGATCGTACTGTTGTTGATCCGTGTCGCGCGGAAGCGCACCGGTCTCGATCCAACCTCGCTCCTTGTGCCATACCCAGTCCGCACGGACCCATGGGGTCAGGCACAGAAGTAAAACACCCCCTGCAAGGCCGATCCGACGTCTATTCAAGATGTCTTCCTCTCTTTGAATTCCAAGTGTTTCATCATCTTCAGTTCTCTGCCGAGCAAGGCGGACATATGCGCGTTCATCACACGACGCATCTCCGCCGCCACCCTCGGCGGCAGTTGCAGCCGGCCTATCCGCGCCCGATCGCCATGGGCCAGCGTCGCCATAGCGGTCAGCGCTGCGCGCGACATATCTATCGCGTCCGCGTCTGCGCCGCAGCATTCCTCGCACAGCACGCCCCCCTCGCGGATGCTGAAGCACCGCCGCCCGCCGCCCGATAAATCGGACCCGCAGTGCGCGCAACGAACGAGCCGGGGAAGGTAACCCACACAGCGCAGCAAGGCCAACTCAAAGGCAAAGATCAATTTGCCGTGATCGCCATCTTCGCAAAAGCGCTTCAGTATCCGAAGGAGGAGATCGAAAATCCGAGGGTTCGCCTCCCCTTCCTCGGTCAACTCACTCACCAACTGTACAGCATACGACGCCCGATAGAGTCTGTCAAGGTCTTCTCTCAGGCCGTGAAAACTATCCAGCAGTTCCCATTCCGTGAGCGTGCGGAGTCCTTCCCTCTGGCGGTCCAGGAACACAAGGTCAACGTGTGTCAGCGGGTCCATCGCTCCCAAGGCGCTCTTGGTCAAGCGCTTGGCCCCCTTGGCGATCAGCTTCTCCTTGCCGAAGTCGCGGGTATAGGCCCACACGATTTGACTGGTCTCGCTGTAGTCAAATCGCCGGAGAACTATCGCCTCCGATCTGCAGTGAGCCATCAGAACGTCTCCTCGGAAAATACCCGCCTTCGTTCAAGATGCTCATCGCGGCCTTGTGCATCGCCGCCGCGCCGGCGGCGGTCGCGTCGTCCATTCCTCGCAGGTGCAGCGCACCGTGCGCCACATAGAGCGCCAACTCCTCCTGTGCGGGGCAGCCCCGACGCCTGGCCTCGGATCGAGCCCGATCGGCGGAGACCACAATCTCGCCGACGACGATCCCGTGCTTCTTCTCCTTCTGATCCGCGAGATCAAAGGCGATGACGTCCGTCTCGATGTTTCGCCGGAGGTACTTCCGGTTAATCGCCCGAATTTGCTGCCGGGAGACAAGCGCCACGCTTACCTCCCCCGCCTGTCCCCGGAGAACATGGCGCAGGAGCACCGTAAGCCGCCTTCGGTCAATTCGCATGCCTCGCTGGAAATTGCCGATGCAGATCTTCACCCGCCCCCCCCCGCTACCGATATCGGATTCGGCTGTGGAAGATCGCCGTCAGGCCCCGGATCAGGCTCTCCTCGATCTGGCGGACATCGGTCAGCGTCAGCCCGGATTCCACGAATTGGGAATCCATCAGTTTTTTTTCCGATACGTCCCGCACCAGTTGCCGCACATGCGAGGGCGTCGGCTCGGCAAGCGTTCGCGAGGCCGACTCGACGGAATCGGCCAATAGTACGATCGCCGCCTCCTTGGTTTGCGGGAGTGGGCCGCGATAGCGGAAGAACTCCTCCTGCACCACGGGCCCTCCGTTTTCGGCGGCAAGCCGTTTGGCCTTTTCGTAGAAGAACTCGACCAACGTGGTCCCGTGATGCTGAAGGATAATGCCGCGAATGGGGTCCGGAAGATCGTAGCTGTCGGCGAGTTCCGCGCCGTCTTTCGTGTGCGCGGTGATAATCAACGTGCTTAACGTCGGGCTCAGCCGGTCATGCTTGCTATGATCGTTGCCCACATTCTCGACGAAATACTCCGGTTTGTTGAGTTTACCGATGTCATGAAAACACGCCCCCGCCCGTGACAGTAGGGCATTGGCGTTGATCGCTTCGGCGGCCGCCTCGGCCAGATTCCCGACGACGAGGCTATGGTGGTAGGTCCCCGGCGCCTCGAGGACCATCTTGCGCAGCAGGGGCTGGTTTTGATCGCACCACTCGAGCAGGCTGATATCGGTCATGATCCCGAAGACCCTCTCAATCAGCGGGAGCAGGCTCGTGACGACCAATCCGACCAAGACGCCATTGCCGAGGGCGAGAAGCCCGTCCTGGAACATAAGCGATTCCCAAAACCGCCTTGTGAGCTTCTGGCCCTCCAACAAGCCGACGGTCCATGTTGCCGCGCACAGTACAATCCCGGTGAAAATACCCACATGGATCAAGCGGGTCCGATTCCGCACATCGCGGGTGGTGAGGACCGACGCCGCCCCGCCCGCCATGAAGATGATAAAGAAGTCGAAGCTGTGCCCCGTGACCACGGCGATAAAGGCCGCGACTGCCAGCGTTACCATCAAGGCGAATTGCGGCCCGTAAGCCAGCGCCACAATGATCCCCTCCAGCGGCAGGGGAACCAGATACAACGGCCATCCTTTGAATACAAAGACTTTGGCGATAGCCAGGACGCCAAAAGAGAGGGCCGCCAGCATGAAGAGCCGATTGTTAGATCGAACCAGCGCATCTTCAAACCGGCGGATGTAGACTCCAAGGATGAGAAACGCGAGAAAGACAAGCAATCCGCTGCCCAGTAGCCTTTCAACCCGCTGCACCGGCGGCTCAGTGCGGGTATATTCCGCGCGTTCCTGATCGAGGAGATAGACATCGTACGGCGTCGTCGTCGCACCCCGCGCCAGAAGCACCGCCCCCTTTTCAATGGTGCGCATTTGAGGGAGCACCGTCTTGGCCGTCTCTTCCCGCGCCTTTTCAGTTTCCACCGTATCGAGCTTCAACGTGGGCAGTTTGAAGCAACGCAGCAGGACGGCCAGAAGTTCCGCCCTCGCGTCCTCCGACAGCTTGGAAAAATGTAGAGCGATCTCTTCTTTCAGAAATTCCTGCAACCCATTCTGCAGGCTGATCGTCTCGTCCACACGCACCTGCCGTCTCACATCCTCCGGCCTGTTAAAGACCACGATCACGCGATTGTTCAGTTTGGTTTCCGTGGTGCGTTTCAGATCGTCAATTACCCCCCGGCGGCGCGCATCGGCGAAAATGGCCTTTACGGCGTCGTCGGTCTGTTTGGGGCCCATCGCCTCGATCGCCCCCAAAAGAGCCGCACGGCCAGGCAATTTCTTCTCCTCGCCTCCGGCCCCGGCGGGAATGCTACCCTTCAGTTCGGCCGTTACGGCATCCACCATGCCCGTGACGACCTCCATATCCGAAACATAGACATTCGGCTGTTCCTGCCGCCTAGCCTCTCGCAGCTTTTCGGTGAGCTCCTGGTCTTCGCACATGAAACGCACGCGGGAAACATAGTGCTTCTGCGCCACCTCCCCCGGACGAATGTCAAGCGGCGGGTTGCCGAGGAAGAGCAGCGTGACCGTGGCCACGAAAAACAGCAGGACAATAAGAATGCGGCTGACGCCCCTCGGCGATGGAAGACCGTCGAAGCGTCCTGCAACGTCAAGGGGGCGGGCGCGTTCTGGGGTGAGACGTCGGCCTCTCGCCTTTTTCCATCGTATGGCCATCGTTTATTTATCCCTCTCGCCCTTCTCGTGGGCCTCGTATGCGTCCACGATGTCCTGAACCAGCCGATGCCTTACGATATCTTTTGGCCCGAGTCGGATGAACTTTGCCCCCGGAATGTCGCTAAGGATGCGGGAGGCGTGCACCAGCCCCGACATCTCCCCCACGGGCAGGTCAATCTGGCTGACATCGCCGGTCACCACGCTCCGCGAGCGCATGCCCAAGCGGGTGAGAAACATCTTCATCTGTACCTTGGTGCAATTCTGCGCCTCGTCGAGAATGGTGAAGGCGTCGTTCAAGGTTCTTCCACGCATGTAAGCGAGGGGGACGATCTCGATGATGTTGTTTTCGATGTAGCGCGTCATCTGCTGGATGCCCATGATGTCCCTTAGCGCATCGTAAAGCGGCATGAGGTATGGATTCACTTTCGCCTGGATGTCTCCCGGCAGATAGCCAAGCTTCTCCCCGGCCTCGACTGCCGGCCGAGCGAGCACAATTCGACGAACCTGATTCTCCTTAAGCGCCGATATGGCTGCGGCCACCGCAAGGTACGTCTTACCCGTCCCGGCGGGGCCGATGCAGAAAACGAGGTCGAACTTCCGCATGGCGCGGACGTAAGCGGCCTGGCCGTCGGTTCGGGCGATGACGCCCGAAACTACAGGCATACCGTCCTTGCCGTCGCGCGATACCCCCAACCGACGCTCGCCGGTGATAGCCTCCTCTACATCGGTCCTGCGAACGATTCCCTTTTGCCGGGCCACCTCGCGGAGCTGGGCGATTACATTCCCCACGCGGGCCACCGGCTCCGCCTCCCCGGTAATCTGAAGCGTTGTACCCTGCGGCACGATCTCCACCCGGAAGGCGTCGCGAATCATCACGACATGCTTGTCGCGACTGCCGCGCAGCGCAATGGCTTCGTCTTCACTTTCCAGTATGATGCTTTCCTTCATCGTGCGATCAGTCGTCTACATCTCGCTGGACAATCTAAGCACGAAATACAGCGCCGGCGCGGCGAACAAAAGGCTGTCCAGCACATCCAGCACCCCGCCAAAACCCGGCAGGCTTGAACTCGAATCCTTCGCATCGAGGTCCCGTTTGATTACCGATTCCGACAAATCCCCCAATTGCCCCAGAACGCCGATTAACGCGCTCACCCCCGCTGCGGGACCGAGCGAAAATAGGCCCGATACAAGGCACACAGGCACCCCCACCGCCACCGACACAAGCAAGCCGCCGACCGCCCCGGCCATTGTCTTATTTGGGCTGGTCATCGGGGCAAGTTTTGGGCCCCGCAAAAGGCTGCCAAAGGCATACGCCCCCACATCGCCCAGCTTGGGCGAAAATACGACAAGCGCCACCCCCGTCACCCCGCCGTTTTCCAGCAGCCGGATGCGCATGACAAAAGACAACAAGAAGCCCACGTACAGCGCCGCGAAAATCGTCATGCCGGCATTGACCAACGCGCCGCGAAGCGTCCCTCGAAGCCGTTGCCGCACCAACGCCCCCCCCAGCAGGACGACCACAATGCCGCCCAATACATCCCCATAGTCCCAACCAAGTATCCCATTATGGGGGATGCCAGCCGCGGCTACAAACGCCACCGCCCCCCCCACGGCGATCCCTGGAAATAGTTCCTTACCGGCCCGCTTCGCCATGCCGCACAGTTCGTAGGTCCCCAAGGCAGCCGCTACGGCGGAGATACCCGCCACGATCATCGGCTGCTGCCAGAGGTAGTCCGCTGCAAAAGCCAGGCACACGAAAATGATGATGGCGCTTCCCACACAGAGTCGCGCGCGTAATATGGTCAAGCCTTTTTCTCCAGCGTTCCGAACCGCCGCTCGCGTCGGGCATAGTCTTCGAGGGCCTGATCGAGATGCGCTTCCCGAAAATCCGGCCAGCAGACGTCCGTGAACCAAAATTCGCTGTAGGATATCTGCCACAGTAGAAAATTGCTGACGCGGAGCTCTCCGGCCGTTCGAATCAAGAGATCCGGGTCGAGCATGCCGGCCGTGTATAGGTAACGCGAAAACAGGTCCTCATTGATGTCCTCCGCCCTTACTTTTCCCCGGGCCACATCAACCGAAAGGCGCTTGGCGGCCGACACGATCTCGTCCCGCCCGCCATAGTTCAACGCCAGGCAGACGAGCATACCGGTATTATCCCGGCTAAGGTCTTCGGTTTTTCGGATCTCCTGTTGAACCGCTTTGGGAAGGCGGTTTCGGTCGCCAATGCTTGTAAACCGCAGGTTGTTTTCGATGATTTCCTTGCGTTCGTCCACAAGATACTTTGCGAGGAGCCGCATGAGGAAAGCGACCTCGGCCTTCGGACGGCTCCAGTTATCGGTGCTGAAGGCGTAAAGCGTCAATTGCGCGATGCCCTTGCGGGCCGATGCGCGAATGATCTCTCGGACCGTTTCGATCGCGGCAGCGTGTCCGTCGGTTCGTTTCAAACCGCGACGTTGCGCCCAGCGCCCATTGCCGTCCATAATGATAGCGACGTGCCTGGGCATCCAATTTTGATTGTTTTCGTCAGTCACTGAACATCCTCTACACGCGAATGATCTCGTCGCGCTCGCTTCCCACCGAGATGATCTCCACATCCAGTTCAACGGCGTCTTCGAGTGCCCGCACGTAGGCACCCGCCTCGGACGGAAGATCGCTGAATTTTCTGGCGTTGCGGATTTCCTCATCCCAACCCGGAAAGACCTCGTAAATAGGCTCAACGTCTGACAGCATCACGGTGTTGGCCGGGAAGTGCGTCAGCGTCTTGTTGTTGCACTGGTACGCGGTGCAAATTTTCACCTCTTTCTGCCCGCTCAGCACATCGAGCTTGGTCAGCGCCGCGGCGTCGGCGCCGTTGATCGTGGCCGCATGTCGCACAGCGACGGCGTCGAACCAGCCGCAGCGCCGAGGGCGCCCCGTTGTGGCGCCGAATTCTCCGCCATTCTCTCGCAACTGTTGACCCATCTCGCCGGTTAGCTCCGTCGGAAATGGTCCCTCGCCGACCCGCGTGATATAGGCCTTCATGATGCCCAGCACCTTGCCCACGTCTCTGGGGGGGACTCCCGCCCCGGCAGGCACACCACAGGCGCTGGCGCTGGAGGAACTGATGAAGGGGTAGGTGCCAAAATCCACATCCAGCAAACTGCCCTGCGCCCCCTCGAACAGGATTCGGGCGCCCCGTTTCATCTCCTGGGCCAGCAGGGTCACAGTATCCGTCACAAAGGGCCGGACGGCCTCGGCGTATTCGGCGTAGCCGGCGGCGATTTCATCGTAGGAAAGTCTGTCCTTTCCGCAGAGCATCGAAATCTGTTGATTTTTTTTCTCAAGAACCCACTTCAGCTTTTCGCGGAAATGCCGGGTGTCGAGGAGCTCCGCCACGCGAAATCCGCACCGCGCCATCTTGTCCGTATAACATGGTCCGATCCCTCGTCCGGTGGTGCCGATCTTATTGTTACTGTTGTTATTTTCGTTCAGTTGATCCAGGATTTTGTGATATGGGAAAACCACGTGGGCCCTATCGCTGACTTTCAAGTTGCCCTCTATCGCAACGCCCTGTCGCCGCAGATCCTCCACCTCTTGCAGAAAAAGGGGAGGATCGAAGGCTACGCCATTGCCGACCACGCAGAGCTTACGTTCGTGCAGAATGCCCGACGGAACCAGATGAAGGACAAACTTCTTTCCCCCCACGACCACGGTGTGGCCTGCGTTGCTCCCGCCCTGGTAGCGAACAACGACGTCGAATTCCTCCGTGCAGAGGTCAATGATTTTCCCTTTTCCCTCATCACCCCATTGCAGGCCAACCACGGACATATTAGAAGACATTTGTCGCTCCCTATCGGCAGTTACAAGGGCCGTTTCATTTGACATCGAGACGAGTCCCCCCACTTCCGGCGCGTCACGGGAGAGGCGCCCGAATTATGGGGACGGACAGGACGTGCCGGCATGAGGCAAATGTTGCTGCAAATTGGTCTCAAAGCTCCCGTCTGCGCATGTGCATAAGATATGCGTGAAACACGCTCTAGACCCATATTTTAGTGGGTTTGCCACGGCGAGTCAAGGAAATTACCGACCCGGCGCAGGCAGAGTTTTGGCCTTGCCGGGAGGAGGCTTCCCCGGCTCGGTCGCGCCAGCAGGAGGGGCGACCGGTTGCTTTGGTTTTTCGGCCGGCTGTATTGCACCTTCCGGCGGTTTTACCTCCGCAGGTGCGATTCTTTCCGTAGGTATGCCGTCGGCCGCCCCGGACTTCTCCGTCTTTTTGCCTTTTCCTGTTTCCTCGTTTTTCTTCGCCTCATCGGAAACATCAAGGCGCACAGCTGTAACTTCTCTGCTGTAATCTTTGCCCGTCAACGTCTGGATGGACTCCTGGGCGGCGTCCAGCACCACGCCATATTCCCTTTCCTTGTGTATCAACGCGAGCAGGAAATCCTGCGCCTCAAAGCTGCCGAGCTCGCCCACTTTCTTTGCGGCGGCGGCCCGTACGGTTTGATCGTGGTGGTTATTCAGAATGTCCACATACTGGTCGAACAGAATGCGTCGTTCGGTCCCGTCCATCTTAGCGATAGCAATGCTGGCAGCGGTTCGGACGCGAACCTGGTCATCACATACCAGGATGTTTTGGATCGTGGGTTTCGCTTTTCGATCGGCCATCTCCCCCAACGCCTCCACTGACTTCTCGCGGACCATCATGTGCGCAGTCTTCACCGCGGTGGGATCGTTCACGCCCGGTTTACTGTTCAATGCCTTGTCTTGAAGCCTATCAACCAGTTTGTCCTGTTCGGGGAGGGGCGTCCCATACTTGTCGGCGATCATGCCAATCGCCCATGCCGCCTGGTACAACAGATCAAGGTTGTCGGATTCCAGCGCATTCCGCAGGGCCGGTATGGACCCTTTGTCGCCAATCACACCGAGCATCCCGGCGATCATGGGGAACGAACTGTAACGCAGCGGCACGACGTATTCAGGGATCTTCTTGAGCGAGGGACCCAGGCTCTCATACATCTGAAACCGTATGCCGCAGCGGTCGAGGGACTCCACATCATCCCGTCCCATTAGCACCAGGCGCCCCTCGATGACGCCGGTCATGCGCGAGAGTGTTGCGAGGAACACAAAGACTTCTCGGACATCCAGGAGGATCGGTTCCAGCTCCTGTCCGTCCTTCCCCTTTGCAACAACACGGACCGCCCAGGGGGTTGGCAGGTTCATACGCCGCCCCTTCAGTTCCTCCCGGATGGCTTCATCCACCGCATCTTTTCGCGCGGCAATGCCCTGACGTTTGAAGGCATTGGTAACCGTATCCGATACGACGGCCACAAGGCGCTCGTAATCGTATGTCGTACGAGAAGCAAGGGTGGCCTCGAGATAGGGCTTCGCGTCCGGCGCCATGACCCGAATCGCCCACGCCGCATAGTGCTGAACCCTTGGGCGACGGTCATCGAGGCGCGAAACCAGTGTGGGAATGGTGTTCTTATCCTTGATCCGGCCCAGGCCGATCGCGGCCACGGTTCGGACGTCGCCGTCAACGTCGTTCAGCCCTCCCATCAATTCCCTCTCGGCCCGTTCACGATTGGTCACGCGGGGAAGCGCGCGCAGCACAGGCCCGCGCACCATGGGGGCCGGATTGTCCAGATTGCCGATGATCTCCTTCGCAGCCTTTTCCCCGAGTTCACCCAACGATTCCGCAGCGGAGAGCCGAACCATGGGGTCGTTGTTTTTCAGACATTCGATTACATATTCCATCCCTTCCGGCTCGCCGGCTCGCGCCAGGGCCTTGGCCACACCGAGGGCAACGACCCCATTCTTGATAGGGATTGCGCCGTCTTCATCTTTCACAAGGCCGGTTTTCATCTGAGAAGCGAAGGGCTTGAGCCGCTCCGGCGCAATATCCGGCGAGACCTTGGCTGCGACCTTTCGCAACCGAAGTTCCGCGTCCTCATTGAGCATCAGCTCCACCATGCCCTGAGCATCCTGGATACGCGCGCCGCCCAAATCCTCCAGCGCACGGGCCGCCCGCATTCGAACGTCTTCATAGGCATTCTTGTCCAGCATGTCTTTGACCATATTCTGCACAAGGGCATCCACTGCGGTCTCCAGCAGGGGATCCTTCGGGCGCTTCTTGTCCTCCAGACGCCGCGCAAGGACGCGGGAGCCTCGAACCCCCGCGTTCACCAGCGAGTCCCGCGCGGCGAGACGGACATCCTGCTCCTTGTCTTCGAGCAAGGCAAGCAGCAGCTCCACACTCACCTCGGAGGAATACTGCCCCAATGTTACAGCCACGCGCAGTCGCATTTTGTGGCTGCGCGACACGACCACGAAGCCCCCGTCGGGAGATTCCTTGGCAATCTCCTCCACAAGAGTCTTCACCACCGTCTCGATGTTCGCATCCACGAGGCGTTCCTGGTCGCGCTTGCCAACCTGCCCCAGGAGTTCCGTCGCAATAATGCGGAGACCGAGATCGCCCAGTTTCACCACACGCAGGAGCGGGTTGATCGAGCGGATGCCTGCATTCAGCAGTTGCTCTCGCGCGGCCTGTCGAACCCCTTCGTCCTGGGCGGTCAAATTGTCCGCCGCGTCCTTCAGCCCGGCCTCGCTCCTGCTGCGCGCAGTCCAGATTCCGTAACCAATGCTGCACGCGGAGAACGCTGCAACCAACGCAATGACGGCATATTTTCGGACGAGATTGCTCATGTCGCAGATTTGACCTTCTCAATCCTGGTGATCTCAAGCCGCACAGGCAGCGCGCCGATTTCCAGCAGGTTCGCCACGCGACGGGCCTCTTCCACACCGCGAATGCCGCGAATTTCTATCCGGTCGCTCTCGACCGAATCCGCGATCACCGCCGATACCAGGACCTCGCCGTCAACCACTACGGCCATTTCCTTTCCCATGTTTGCCCGGCGAATCCGATTCAGAATTTGGGCGTCGTTGGGATGGAGACAGAGCGTGATGACGGTCGCGCCCTCCAGTCCTTCCGTACGGCAAGAGACCGACTCAAACGATCGGACTCGATGCTCCGGCTCTTTCTTTACAAGAAACGGCGTCACTTCCGTGACCATCCGGCCGGGTTCTCTCAGGCTATAGTACTCCTGCCGCCAGGGAAGCAGATCATGGTCCGCATCGGGTTCCTGGTTGCTCCCTTTTGCTCTGACGAGCCTGAATTCCATTTCCCCCCTCTTGAGAAGACGGCGAAGGAACTCATCAACGTCGGACTCCGCCCAGATCACGGCCTTGATGGGGCCATCTTCCTCCGCGCAGATTGTGGCGCGGACAATTCCGAGGTTCCTTCCGATCTGCTCGGTCCGGCGGGACAGGGCGCTGACCGCCTGCCGGAGGACATCCGGCGAAGGGGCCCCGTCGGGGGAAAGCGTCACCAGGAAGCACGACTGCTTGCTGCGGAGGTATGTCCCGATGGCCACGGAGGCGGAGATGGAGATAAGCGTCGCTGCCAGGAGGGTCTTGAGAATCCGCGCGCCCATCATTTCTTCCCTTTCTGCCTGTGCAGTTGCTCAAGGGCCTTGTGACAGGTCGCGCCGATCACCGGGTCCCGCGTCATCAGCTCAAGTTGGCGCTCGGCCTCCCGCGAGCCGATTCGCCCGAGGATCATGGCCGCTTCGTTGCGCGCCTGGGTATTCTTGGCATTAAGTTCTTTCTCTCGCTCCGCGCGAGTCTGGTCGCGGGTCGGCACAACCGATGTGGAACTGACCCGCTCCTTTTCCAGTTGCCTGACCAGATAGTAGATGACGGGTTCCCCGACGGAGACCAGTGCATCGGAGACGTTGACGCGCACACCGAAATCGTTGTCCTGCAACAAATCTATCAGGTCGAGCATGACAATCTCATCGTTCTTGGCCTTCCATGCCTTGTGGATATGCCGGAAAACACCGAGATCTGGGTTCAGGTCCTTCACCAAAACCTGGAAGCGCACATGCCGTCCCGTGAGATCGCGGACGATCCGACGCGCCGTACGCGCCATCTGCACGCGGGCATAGGCGTACTCCCGTTCACATTGCCGAACAATCTTCAGAAGAATAGGTTTTTCTTCTTTGCAGATATCAACAAGCTTGGTCCTCTCATCCGTCAGGTTTCGGAAATGGCGCTCCGTGGTCTTTCGGAGCTTCATCTCGACCGCATAGGTGATGTAGTCATCCTTGAACGTTTCCAGCCTCGTGCAGATATCCTTCATGTCTTCCTCGCCGAAGCGCACGGCAGCCCCGTCGCTAAAGGCGCGCAGTTTATCTTGCACTGAGGCGTATGCAGCGGGCTGCCGCTCGGGGCAGAGCGCCTCCTCTTTTGCGTGTTGATCCGTCAGGGCCTTGATCATCTTGTCGCACTCTTCAGGAGTAAAGGCAACAGGATCGCCCGCGAGAAATACCTCCAACTTGCCGGCAAGCTCGGCCTCTTTAGACTGCCGGAGCTTGGCCATTGCCTCGGCCTCCTTGTTCAGCCAGTCCTCGGCAAAATCCTCCGCCCTTTTCATCTGGTCGCTGTTGAGTTCGACCTCGGGCTTTTGCTCCGTGATCTGGAACTTCATTCGGATTTGCTCGCGACGCACCGTATCGAGAAAGGCGTTGAACCGGAGTCGCTCCCCCTTGGTGCGATACACCTGCACTTCGTCCTCCACCGCCCAATGCAAGGTAACCAGGGCATATTCGATGGCGAAGTTGAGCATCAGCCTCTGCTCGGCCGTCTTCATATCTGCGGGTTTCCCCGCCAGCAGAATCTCTCTGACTTGGGCCATGTCCAAAGGGGACATCGCTTTGCCGGGGCTCTTCGGCCAGGATTCGACCAAGCGGGAGAGCGCGGCCCGCTCGCCCCACCCCCATCGGCTTCCATCGGAGTCCCCCGTCAGAAACCGGCCCAAGACATTGGCCAGCTTCACTCGCCGGTCGCGTTCTTCATCCTGCTTCAGCTCCTGGATCACATAAATCAAGCCTTCCAGGCCGAAGTCGCCCAGGCCCTGCTCGGCCCTGTCCAAGGCGGCCTCGTCCTGTTCATACCGTATCGTGCGGAGCAAGGCGAAGATTCGATGTTGCTCCACGGCCTCTGATATGCAGTAGATCATCGCCGGCACAATCCAGGCCAACGTTGCCAGATAGCCGAAGATGATCAGGAATCGTCTTGTACTTGCCTTCATCGCCGCCTCAGAACGGCAAGGCCGAAATGGCCTTGGAAACCAGACTCACTGCGACGCACACCATGCCGATCAGCCCCATCCCGCAGCCGAAACCGGCCGCCAGGATAGGCGTATATTGGGACCAGTTTTTGAGGCCGAACCGTTTCGTAAAGTACCACCTTCCCGTACATGCGGCCAGGACCTCCGGGATGCAATCCATCGGGTCCGTGGCCATGCCGCGGATCATGCCGTAGAGCAACAGCGTGGGCAGGCCGAGGAGCCGCATGATGGGATAGCCCACCAGACCGAACGTCAAGCCGGCCCCGATCACGGGAAACTTGATGGCGCTCAGGAAGAACTCGTTGCCCGTCGTCGTAGCCGTCAGCCAGAAGGCCCGCTGGAAGGCGTTCATGGGCCAGTAGATAGCCGCGTAGGGATAAAGGTGCGACGGAATCTTCCCCATGCGCCAGATAAAGGACCAAAAGAACAGGCTGCAGAAAAACGCCAGAGGAATGATATAGAGTTGCATCTTGAACAGGCTGGTAAATGTAGTACCGGTCAGCTCCGTCTGCCGGAAGAACGCCGCCTGCCCGCCATGGTTGCCGATGGGCATGGGCGCCATCCAGATGTCAATGCCCTTGTAGCCGCTAAGGATAAAGGCGGCGTCATCCACGTACGGGAACCCAACACCGTGACCGGTAAGGCCAACCATCCGCGCAGAGATGTAGGACATGAGGGGGGTATAGAAGAATCCAAAGATAAACATGATCCAGATCGGAAACTTCGGCACTAACATATGAGACAGAATTATTGTCCACGAGGTAGTGGCAACGTAAAATAAGATGGATAGGGGTATCGGGATGTCTCCGCGTCCCTTGGGCGGTTCGTAGATTCGATCGTGCTCGCGCTTCTGGCTCCGTGCTTTGATGAGGGCCTTGGCGACCTCATAGAAGCCGATCAAGGCGACGGCGAGGGCCACGCCGATGCCCCAGCTCATCCAAAAATCGAGGCTGTTTGCGATGCTTGTCTCGATAAAGCCCATCCCCTGCTTCCATGTCGTGAGCATCCCACATCGGTAGAGGATCGGGTTCAGGATCAACTGGCCAATGACCCCGGCGATGGCCGAGCCGATGATCATCCAGAAGGGCAGGACGAAACCGGTGAAAATCTGTCCAATGTTCGTCGGCAGCTTGATCGGCACGGCGGGCAGAAGGGTCTCGATATTGCGGGTGAAATCGTAGAAGGGCACTTTGATGATCTGGAGTTGCTGGCCCACAATCCCCGCCGTGAGGGTGGGCACGCCGATGTATAGGGCGCCAAAGACGATGCCGATCGTCGCGCCGATGCTGAAGCATTTCCATCGCCACGTCTCCTTCTCCGATTCGGCCAGGGCCGTGACCCCCTGCGCAGCAATCGGGGCCAGAGGGAAGGGAAGCCGCTCAATGTCCGAGGTCAGGCGGAAGAAGGTATATCCCAAGGAATAGAGCGTGAGCCGCCCCCAGATGATGCCGATGCCGATCATCGAGATGTGCGGCCACCAGTCACGATGAAGCAGCGACCGTATCTTATAGGCCTCCGACTCCGGCGGAGCGGCGACCCAGATCGGGATGCGCTCGCCGATCCCGAAATTCACCGCCGCCTCGGATCGCACAAAATACTGCATCCAGATGAACTGGTGGAAGTACCCGCCGGTGGCGCCGCCGAGAACGCCTCCCGCCAGCATGTAGAGGATGAATATCTCCTGTTTCGTCAGCTTGGTCCGGCAGCGTTTGGCAATCTCGATGAAGATGATAATCGTCACCCAGTCGGCCGCCGCGCCCAGGCTCGCGCCCACCATGAGCTGCAAAAACATGTTGCCCGGCACCATCAAGAAGCCGACGAACAGGCCGCCGATCGCGGCCTTCCAGCCGAACCCCTCCTGGTATTCGGTCGGCTCCTCCTGGAGCTCACGCAGCGATAGATAATCTTCTTTGAGAATGCTCACGTCGCTGTCCCGCTTTTTTGACTTCCGAACTCCTCGGCATCGGGCGTCTCTTCGTCATCCTCCCCTTCGACGGACACGCCATCCGCCGTCGGTTCGGTTCCCAACTCCCCGGCCTCCTCTTCATATTGCGGAGGCACTGGCCTTCTGGCCAACAGGGCCCGTCCCCGCATGTCCAACCGTTTCTTATAGTTGGCCTCCACCAACCGCCAGATCAGGAGTTGCTTGCGCACCAGGCGTAGGAACCCCACATTCATCCGCTCCCACGCCTCCACCTCGCCGCTCTCCCGGTGGATTTCAAACTCCATCAGATAAAGCTGGTCGTCGGTGGGATCGGGGTAAGTGGTGATCTGGACCCGCTGGCTGATCCCCATGTCCAGCGGCTGGATCCACACCTTGCCCGTAAGGATGTAGGCGGCCTTGCCGTCCCGGCGCTCCTCGGCCAGCGCCATCTCGTCCGCCGTGAAACCCTCCAGCGCGTCCTCGTCGTGCGAGATGAAGTAATCATAGAGGAACATGCTGGCCGCAATCGTCTCCGTATGGCTGACCGTAAACGGAAAGACGAACTTCCACACATCCCCTTCCGGCTTGGGCAGTTTCATCTTCCGCGTCTCGTCGGGCACGGATAACTGAGCCGCTCGCCGGGCGGGATAGGCTGTCGAGAGGATGACAATCACGATGACCATCACCGTGGCCCATACGGCCGCCGTGGAGGAATAGTTCAGGTTCAGCCCGATGTTCGGGAAGTTCAGCGTGAGGAACCGCGCGCCCACCTGGCCGATCAGATAGCCGACCACCGCCCCGATGATGGCATACACCGTTGATTCGGCAAGGAACAAGGCGGAGATGTGCATGGGCGCCAGACCGACGGAGGCGTAGATGCTAATCTCCTTCATCCGTTCATAGACCGAGCCGAGCATCGTGTTGAAGACGATCAGCCCGGCGATGGCCATCGGCACCAGCAGGTTTGCGATCCCCTTCACCGCAAGCTGCCCACGGGACCTGTAGAGGTAAACGCCCTTCGAACCTCGCGCCTCATCCTCCGGCGGCACAGGAACCCCGGTAAAGACCAGGAGATTCGTTCGCTGGGTGAATTTTTCAACGATCGGCTTTACCTTTTGTCCCTCCAGCTTCACGCCGACGGAGCGGATGGTTGCGCCCATTTTGATAGCCAGGTCGTTGGGCACAATCACCACGTTGCCGGGGTCCTGGTGGTAGTAGTCATCCGGATCGGGAAGCAGTTCGCTCTTCGTGGTCTTTGTCGCACTCTCGTCCTCTTCCTGAAGGTCCAGGGACTCCTGCTCCTCCTGGCGTTCCTGCATCTCGGCAAAGTCCACCGGCGTGAGCGGCTCGCTGTCTAAGTCGGTCGTGCCGTAGAAACCTGTCTTGGAGGCAAATTGCTCCCCGCAGTACGGACAGGCATAGACCTCGCCCTTCTTGCATTCCTCAAGTTCCTCGTCTTCGGGCGGTTTGCGGAAGTGCTCTAAGTGAATGTGGTCCAGCATGCCGATGGAATCGTCGAAGATTCCGATTACATCAAGGTCGCTGCCGAGGAGACGTACCTGCGGCTGCGGTCGGTTTGGCTCCAGCTTGATTCCAAGGTCATCCGCCATGCGCTTCGGTAGCAGACAGACAAATGGATAGCGTTCCTCCTTTCCGGTAAACCACCGCGCCCCTTTCAGGTGGTGCCTGTCCAGCCCGGTCAGGTCGGGTTCATGTGGGTCCAAGCCGAGGATGCCTCTGGCCGCATATGCGCCCCATCGCGGGTTCTCCACGTTGGTCACATCCAGCGAGAGACTCTGGCCCCGTTCCGGGGAGATCCACGAGCGGAGGCAACACAGGCCGCCGGCGTCGCGGAAGTGCTCGAGCAGCGTATAGTAGGCGTGCTCCTCGATCGGCGCCCAGTTCAATCGGCGGAGCAACACGCCCTCGTACGGCTTGTCGTACTCGGTGGCCATTCGGTAGGAGCGTAGTTCCGTCTCGAACGAGGCAAGCGAGAGGAGCGAGAACGTAAGCAGGATCAGAGTTACGCACGTGAGGACGGTGCGGACCTTTCGTTTCCTCATGTTTGAAATTCCCAGGAGGAATGCCGCAGCAGCAGCCGAGCCGCGGGCGACATCGGTCCGATGGATGAATGTGGACTTGGCCCGGGCATCCTCCATCTGCTGGTTGAACTTGCCCAGGATATAAAAGATCACCAGCAGGCCCAACGCGATCATGAAAAACCCGTCAATGATGATAATGGGTGTGCTCGACAGCCGCAGAGCCGGGTGGACCCCATGCAACACCAGATAGACAATTAGAAAGATAATGGCCAGCCACATCAGCTGCCGACGGATGTCCGCAGCGGCGATGAATAATCGTTCGGAAAAATATACGAACGGCATCAGCACGGCGAAATAGAACATAATTCCGACAAGGACATCGTTTGCCGTTCGATGAACGTGAGGATAAGCCCCCGACTCAAAGGCCCAGGACGATCTGACGGCGTCAAGAAATCGGTCGTAGTCCTTTTGCTGCCAAGACTTTTTCGCCCGGCGGAGGCATCGCCCGGCGAGGGAATGCAATTCGTCCACGCGCTTGTTCGCAATCCCGGTCTCGCGCAGTTTCTCGATGCGATACGCATCCAGGCCCCACATGTCGCGGGCGACGCGATACGAGGTGTTATAGATAAAGTTCTCGGACTTTCCAACGGCGGGTTCAAACCCGAAACCCTCCTGGCTCTCCTTGCGACGAGAGGGGTCCATCATAGCCACGATCGGCTCGCCTTTTAGCAGGGCAACCCGCACGACATCCCATGCCCGCACATCCTGCCGCTGGAGTTCCCGTCCGGTCGCTGCATCAAACCGGCGGCATGTGCCGTCATCCGATCCGGTGACGATCTGATTTCCATCCTGCGAGAATACCAGCGTCAAGATGTCGCCAGTATGCCCCTCAAAGACGATCTGGCCCGTTCCGTCCTCAGCATTCCAGACGCGACATGTGGCATCATCCGCGCCTGATGCAAGACGTTTCCCGTCCGGCGAAAAGGCCACTGTGTTCACCGCCGCGCGATGACCCTCAAACTTGCAGACTCCCTTGCCCGTCGCCGCATCCCATACACGGCACGACATGTCATCGGAGGCGCTCGCCACCCGTTGTCCTTGCGCATCGAATGCGACGGCGTTCACCCCGCCCCCGTGGCCGGCGAGGATGATGTCCTCCGAGGGCGCCCGGCCTTCCTTCTCGGTGTGGAGCCGCCATATCCATACCGTTCCATCGGCGGCGCCCGAAACCACTCGCCGTCCGTCCGGCGAAAAGCGAGCGCACAACACCGGCGCCTTGTGCTGCTCGAACCGGTGGATTTCCTTGGCCTCTTTCCAGTCCCAGATACGGCACGTATAATCGTCCGACGCAGAAACCAGATAGCGGCCGTCGGGCGAAAAATCCAGGTCGTTGACCCGCTTGGTGTGCCCCTGCAGCACATCCCCCTTCAGGGCCTCCCCCTCCTTGTAAACTGCCAGGGGCCAGACACGGCACAGCCCCGATTCACCGGCCGACGCAGCCTTCACCCCGTCCGGGGCGAAGGCCACTGCATCCACCTCTTCTCCTTCATGCCCCCTGAACGTGGCCAGTTCCTTCTTGCTTTGTATGGCGACGACGGTGACGATCCCCGGCGGGACGTTCAGGAGGGTGAGACGCTGCTGCTGAATGCCGCTGCCGAGCGGTTCCATCGTCAGTTTGACGCGCGTGTCCGGCTCGGTGAACGCGACGGCGCAGGGCTCGGAAAAGGACGTGCCCACTCCGGCCTGCCCCAGAAAGTAAACGGCCTTCTGCGGTTTGGCGTTCGTGCTCGCATCGAGCACGGTGAGCTTGCCCAGACTCTGAAGCTCGAGCTGGTCAATCAGGTCGTAGACCACCCAGGAGGTGCACCGGAAGACAGGCAGACGGATGTCAACGGCCCGTTTTGTCCAGTCCTTCTCCCGCGTCCGCCACCAGGTGGGAGTAAGACCGAACTGCCGGTCCTCGGCTGCCGGCTTTAACGCCCAGGAGATGCCGCCGTCTTTCGGGTCGAGCTTGAACGCCACCACGTTGCGCCAATAGGGGCTGGCATTCCGGTCCAGGCCGAAAAACTCGAACAGACCATGCGATTCGCTGATGGTGTAGGCCCGGGGCCGGACACCGAGCAAGGGCTTTGTTTCGTTCGTGAGCAGCACTCCAACGAGGGCGTCCGGGATGGCCATCTCGGGCAAATAGGCCAGCAGGAGGTCTTCGGTAACCTTGCCAAAGGAATCGCCCACCCATCCCTGCTGTAATTTGTCGGTGAGGGGAAGCTCCGGGTCGTTGAGGATTCTGTCGAAGATCGCGATCAAGAGGCGGGTCTGGGCTTCGAGGTTGTCAAATCGGATGTTCTGCACGAGGTCAAGCGGCGTGTCCACATAGCTGCGGGAGTCGTTGGCCGTGATGAACGCCACGGCCTGCTGGCCCGTAAGGGATACGGCTTCGCTGTTGAGTGCGATTCTGCCGGGGACCATGGACTGCCAATCTCGATCCCGTCTCGGCACAACGCCGTTGAGAAGGGCGGAGTCGAACTCGGCGGAGTCCATGTCCTCGTAGTATCGCATGATCTGCTCGGCGAGTCGGATGAACTGGCGCTGATGCCGCCCCTCCTGACCTTCCCCCCATGCGGCCCATTGGTTGTAGAAATGGCCCTTGTAGAAGAGTGCGAGCTGGTTTTCGCCGCTCGACAGATCGAGAGAAATCATGAGGTGGCCGGGCTTTCGGACCCCCTCCCGCTCGGCGCGCTCCAGGTCGGCTTTTTGCTCCTCCCGGGATTCCTGCTCGGAGGATTCCTCTGGCTCGTAGAGGGTGTAGTAATGCTTCTTCGCATACTCCCGGATGCCCGACAGCGCCTCGAAATGCCCCGCCGTCGCGACGAATTGGAGGGTGCGCCGCGGCGGGTGCTTTACCGCCCAGCGCGCCAGCTCAAGCATCGCCGCCAGACCGCAGGCCGATTCTGCACCCGGTGCCAGGCCGGGAACAACGGAGACGGAGTCGTAGTAGCTCTCGATGAGGATCGTGTCCTTGCGAAGCTCCCGGTCGGTGCCGGGAATGGCGGCAATGATGTTGCGCGCCGTGCGCATTTCCCATCCCATATCGGCCTTGATCTGAACGCTGTGCGGTTTCTTGCTCAGAACCTCCTGCAATCTCAGCTCCAACTTGCGGCGGCTTTCTACGGGAGGGGCCTCTACGCCCAGCGCCTTCATCAACTTGGTGAGGTTGGCCTTTGAGATCCAATACCGAGGCATGGGAAGGGGAATTTCGAAGAATTTCTCCTCGGCATCGGTGCGGAACATGATATCCATCGGCGGTTCGATGAATAGGATCGCCTTTGCGCCAAGTTGGGCGGCGTTCAACCAGCGCGTTGAGGAGCTGAAGTCCATCAGGACAACGCTGTCCTCGACTTCCTTTCCGTTGAAGTCCACCATGTAGCCCCCTCGCCCGTAAACCAGGCGACCCGAGACGCCGGTGGGAGGAAGCTTGGATGTGCGGACCATGTTGGGCCAAAGGCCGTGAATCGGAATCTCCACGGCGTTTTCCCCCTCCCCCGCAACCAGCAACGCCCCCCGGTCCACGGGCACCGCCAGCTTGAAATCCTCGCTCACAATATCCGTCAGGCCCAACTCGCGGAACCGCATCTCGACATAGGCCGCAGCCTCATCGCAGCCGGCGTACCCCGTGACGCGGCTGCTGATGGAGGATAGGTATTCGATCGTGCGTCTGAGCGCCGCACGGCCGCCGACCTCATCATCCCCTGCCTGGACGGACATGCCTGCCAGACAAAAGAAAACGAGGAGGCTGTGCCATGCATTACGGATGTTGCGCATATCCATTCCTTTTCCCCCGTCTATGGCAATACACTGACCAATGAGCGCCCCTCATAGAACCCATAGGCCGCCCAGATCCCGGCTATGAACGCCTCTCCGAGGATCAGACCGAGAAAGAAAGGCCGCATGTTCTTATACGTCCGTCCGCCGCCGTACTTCAGGATAGAGGATTTCAGGAACCACCCCACGAAGATGGAGAACCAGAAGCACTCCATGGGATAGGTGTTGGCCATCAGCAGCCCCAACGGATGGAACGGCCACCAGTAGAATCGAGTGCTCATATAATATAGCCCGCCCATAAGCACCGCGCCATACCCCATCCACCGCACGAGGAGCCAATCGGTGAATCGGGGGCGGCGGATTCGCCAGACGAGGGAGTTGAAGCGCCAGAGAAATATCTGCCGCAGGTCCCATCGTTGCAGGTTGGATGCGCCGTGGGTGTACATCAACTGGAGATAGAAATATCCTGCAACGACCATGCCCACTATGACCGTGAGAAAGAGCGCAGCGCAGAGCACCCGTTGATTCATGCGGGGATCGTCCCCGATCTTGAAGGAGTTCATGATATTGGGCATCATGACCTCGCGCGAGTCATGGATGAACACAATGTTTTGGATGGCAAGCACGGTAAGTGTGGATGGACCGATGGTGGCCGAGCCGAACGTGGTGGTCATAATGTCATACGGCTGGAAGTTCTGCGATACGAAGATCAACCCTCCCTGCGCCACCACCCGAGTAAGCACCATCAGGACGGTCAAGAGAAGAATAAGCGCCACAAGCGTGAAGAAGACGGACATGTTTGCCAGATACGAACACCACGCGCAGACGCCCACCGTCAACCCGATTAGACCGAAGAAGGCCGTCCGATAGGATAATGGTTCTTCCGAGTCGTCCACCGGATAATTGCTGTTGAATGCCTTTTTGGCCACGTCTTTGAGATGCGATCTCGCCCTCCAGAGCAACAGGACCGCCAGCATGAGGAATGCGCCGGCCTGCTGGTGGATGGCGCGCGAGGAGTAGTCGCCCCAAATCGGCTCCCAGAGGACAGCGCACAGGAGGTATTCCAGGCGCATGAAGAAGTAGAAGAACCAGAAGCTGAGAGAGACTTCGAGCGTAAGGAGGTAGGTGAACCCGATGATCGAGGGATAGATACCCAGTCGCATCAGCCGCATGTGCCGCCAGGGTTCGGAGCTGAAGAAGCTCCACAGCCAGATGAAGAGGCGTGGTTGCGGCCAGTACCGTCCCCAATACAACCGGTTCATGCCGGACAAAAAATAGAGAAACACGGGGATGATGAACCCGATCCACATGGCCTTGCTCTTGAAGAAGGAGTTTACGAGCGACCCGTGTTCGGGCGGGGCGGCCATCTCGACGGGAAGCTGGATCAGGGGAAAGTTGAGCCGCTCCCGGTCGGCCCATTGCTTTCGCAAAATTGTGCAGAGGCAAAACATGAGGCCGTAAAGCATGAGGAGCAGGATGCCCCACAGGATCAACGGCCGCTGCCAGGCGGACCAGGGAATGGTCGCGTCCGGCGGCATGCCCTCAAAGAAGTGCGAGATCACCGGACTGAGGGGGTCCTGCGAAGGACATAAGACCTTGGGGATATGCCGATGGATCGTCTCGGCCCAACGATTCTGCGGGGTGGCGTAGTAGAACGGCCCGATGAGCATCGCAAAAAAGTAACGCGCGAGGCCCGTCGAGGCCAGCCCGGCCGAGACCAGCATCATGCACCAGACCGTCAGGAGCTCCGCCGGGGAGAGTTCCGCCCCGCGAAAGAACCGGCGAACAACCGTATTCACGCCAAGACACAGGACAAGAAAGAGGAAAACTACCCCGATGGGAAAGTGGTTGCCCGTGAGGGGGGTGTTGTGGAGGTAATAATCGCTATATGGAACGACTGCCGACAGGAAGGACACCAAGAGGAGGCCGAGAACAACGGCGCGGAACGTCACTCCGCCGCCTGTCTGCTTTCGGAAGTCAATCTCTCCCATGCTTTCCTTTGCTTTACGCTTCGATTTTCCTCCCGCCCGTTCGCTCCCAATTCGGCCCTGCGCCACGGCCAAGCGGGGCATACAGTAAGTCAAGATTTCTTATGTGTCAAGCAAAAACCAATTTTATTGGGTTCAATTATCTCGGCCAGTTGATCGGGTTGGAGTTTCACGGGAGAGGATGGCAACCATTGAAAAGCCTTTGTAGTTTTGCTACAAACAGTATGCAAAGTGTAAAGTGGACCGTTTGTCCGCACCCATGACAAGGAGGGAAGAGCCATGCAAAGAGCGATAACGTGCATCATCTTGGCGGCGTTGGCGCTGCTGACGATCGCGACGGCCGCCCAGGCGGCCGCCATCGAGTCCAAGATCGAGGGCGGCGTCCTCACGGCGTCCGTCGGCAAGGCGCAGGCGACCTACGACGTCGGCAAGGGGACCGCCTCGGTCCGTTGGGTCGGCGCGGTCCTCGCGGGGAAGGGTGTTGTCCTGAAGCTCACCCCCGACGGCGCAAGGTTCGCCGTCGCGGACCTGACGGCCGATGTGAAGGCGGGCAAGGTCCCGCAGTTCGGTCCCTTCGACTGGCTGGCCGCCCGCGTCGAGTTGCAGGAAGGCGTGTGCTGCATTGCCCTCATCAACCCCGGCGGCGGGGGGACGCTCTACGGCGCGCCGCTCGGCAAGCTCGGCCTCGCAGCGAACGCCGCCTATGTCGGCTACGACCTCACGGGCAACCACTTCATCGGTCCCATCCGACGGACGCTCTGGCGGACGGTGAATCCGGGCGCGTGCTCCCTTGTCGCGCTGGCCCCGGCGGGCGACCGACCCGTGCTGCTCTGCACGTCACAAGTCCTTGCGGGAAAGCCTGATACGGAGAATATCCGATGGGACGCGAATGCCGGCGTCCTTGCAGGCGCAACCGCCGTTGCCGCCAACAAGACCTGCCACCTCCGTATCTTCGCCCCGCCGCAGCCTGACCAACGGGTTGCCGAGTCCGCGTCCCTGGCCGATGAGGACATAAAGGCCGGAGCAACGGCCGAGGTCATGCAGACCGGCGAGTGGCTGGCCGTCCTCGTGAAGAGTCCGACCGACCGGCAGGTCAAGTGGCAGATCAAGTTTGCCAAGAGGCCCGCGGGCAAGGCCGCCGAGGTCAAGGCGACCGTAGCCGCGCGCGCCATTTCCCCGCGATGGGTGAGGATCAACTGCTATACCACCGGCGGAGACGTGATCCTCCGCCGAAGCGACGGGCCGGAGTTCTTCCTCAAAGGTGCGTGCCTCGATGATACGACTGTCTCGCCGGGGACCGCTTACACCTACTCGATCATCCCCGTCTCCTGGTCGGGCGAGGCGAAGGCCGTCGCGAGCGTCGAGGTAAAGAGCGGCGACCTGCCGCCCTTGCCGCCGAGGCCGGACGTCTATCTCTCCGACCTCCGACCGGTGAAGGCGACGAACGGCTGGAACGGCGAGCCGCGCAGGGACACGTCCATCGAGGACAATCCCATCCGTCTCCGCAACGAGATTTTCAAGCGCGGCATGGGCGTCCATGCCGTGTCGGAGCTGGTTTACGATCTCGCGCCGCAGTTCAAACGCTTCGTGGCGGTGATCGGGGTGGATGATGAAAAGGATTCCGGAAGCGTGACGTTCGATGTCTACGCCGACGGCAAAGCTCTGTTCCAATCCGGCGTGGTCAAGCGCGCCGACGAGTGGAAGTGCATCAACGTCGAGATTCCAAAGGGCGCGAAGCAACTTCGCCTCGTCGTCGGTGACGGCGGAGACGGCGTCGGCTGCGACCACGCCGACTGGGCCGAGGCCGGGTTCCTCACCCTCGGAGATAAGTATGTCCCACCACCCCCGCCTGTCGAACAGGGCTTCGAGCAGATCTTCAACGGCAAGGACCTGACCGGTTGGGACGGCGATCCGCAGTTCTGGTCCGCGAAGGACGGCGCCATCCGCGGCGAGACCACGGAACAGAAGGCGCTCAAGCAGAACACCTTCCTCATCTGGCGCGGCGGGAAGCTGCGGGACTTCGTCCTGAAGATCAAGTTCCGCCTGCGCAATCACAATTCTGGCATCCAGTACCGCAGCCAGGACCTCGGCAACTGGAGCGTGGCGGGTTATCAGGCCGACATCCTGGAGAACCTCGGCATGGTCGGCTTCCTCTATCATGAGCGAGGGCGCGGGATGCTCGTGAACCTGGGCGATTTCACCCTCGTCAACGACAAGAGCGAGAAGAAGGTGGTCGGCAGGGTGTCCGACCCGAAGGCCCTCGCCAAGGCCGGCTTCTACAAGCCCCAGGACTGGAATGAATTCATCATCGCCGCGCGAGGCAACCACATCACCCATGTGCTCAATGGCTACCCGACCATCGAGCTGATTGATGAGGACAAGGAAGACCCCAAGGGTTCCGCCCGCGAGGGCATCCTGGCGTTGCAGCTCCATCAGGGCCCGCCCATGCTCGTCGAGTTCAAGAACATCCTGCTCAAGCGCCTCGACGCCGACTACGGCAAGACGATCCGCCTCTTCAACGGCGAGAACTTGGACGGCTGGACCTTCTCCAGCGAGGCGGTGAAGCCGGCCTGGGGCGTGAAGGACGGCGTGATGACGAACCAGGGCAAGCCCGCGGGCTACATCCGCACGACGGCCGACCACACCAACTTCACCCTCAGCCTCCAGACACGCCACATCACGAAGGGCAACAGCGGTGTCCTGGTGCGGATGACCGGCGAGGACAAGGTGTGGCCGCGGTCCATCGAGGCGCAGGGAATGTTCGGCAACATGGGCGACATCTTCAACATCGGTGAGTTCCCGATGAAGACCGACCCCACCCGGACCAAGGGCCGACACACGGCGAAGATGCACCCGTCCAACGAGCGCCCGCTCGGGGAGTGGAACACCTACGAGATCACCCTCAACGGCGGCGACTTAGAGATCAAAGTCAACGACCTCCTCCAAAACGCCGCCACCGACTGCGAAGTAATCCCCGGCAAAATCTGCATCCAGTCCGAAGGGGCGCAGATGGAATACCGGAACGTCGTCCTGGTGCCGATAGCACCGAAGAAGAAGTGAGCGCGCCACCGGTCTCGACCTCCCGGAGGTTCGGAACCTCCGGGAGGTCGGAATCCGATATTATGCCCTGCGTCGGGCGACTACGACGCTGTACATGCAATACGTGCCACCGCCCCGGGCCTTGAATTGCGCATCCTCTCTCATCTCGCGGGACAGGTTCCCGTTCAAGGTGATCCGCCCCGCCTCGAAATCCCTGGCAAAGAGGGTGAAGATCCCTTTCAGCGTGGTTGTGTCGGTGTCGTCGCGCGTCGCCTTCTCGCGCGTGTCGGTGAACTCGCGCAGCCAGCGCGGCGGGACGCGCAACTTGTCCGCATAGACGACGTGCACCGTCACCGGCGAATCCACCTCAAAGGTCACGCACGGGGCATCCTCGCCGATCATCTTGTCGTCGCCCGCCGTGCGGATGTGGAGCGTGCCTTCGAGAAAGTCGGGCACATGGTCGAAGACGTAGTCCCGGTCAATGTACTGCAACGCACCCGGCGCGAAGCGGTTGACTTCATACTTCTTGCCCGATGCCGCAACCAGGTTCGTGATCTGCAAATCGCCTTTGTCCATAGCTGCTCTCTCCATCAAGGGACCGCTGTGACGCGGAAGCCGACATTGTGGACCCGCTGATACGGGAGGTAACTCACCCGGAAGGCGGATCGGCACCGCATCGGCCGGTCGCGCCACGATCCCCCTCGGACCACCTTGCGGCCATCGGGGTCGCCGCTATCCCGCCCGTCGTCCGGGCGGTAGGGATACGGCCGGTAGGTCGAGCGCGTCCACTCCCAGACGTTCCCGTGCATGTCGCGCAGGCCCCAGGCGTTCGGGGCGTACTTGCCCACGTCCACGGTCACGAGGCCGCCGTCGTTGAAGCGGTCGTCCTTCGGAATCCAGTCGTCGTACTTCGTGGCGTTGACCAGGGGGACGTCCACGGTGTAAGGATCGCTGGCGAACTCGCGCAGCTTCGCATCGGCCATATTCGCAAAAGTGGAAAAGTCCGCGTTCAGGTCGCCGTAGGACATCGGCGTCGCCGCGCCCGCGCGGCAGGCGTACTCCCACTGCGCCTCGGTGGGGAGCATGAACGTCCGGCCCGTCTGCTCCGAGAGCCATCGGCAGAACACCGCCGCCTCCTGCCACGACACGCGGACCACCGGCTGCCGCGGTCCGTCGAGCGGGTAGCCGTGGATGCCGAACTGGTAGGTGTTCTTCGACTCAACATGGCTGTCGTGCGTCGGGTCGAACCGGGCGTACTGCTCGTTCGTCACCTCGCACGCGCCCATCCAGAAGGGCTGGGCGATCTTTACAACGGCCAGCGGCTGTTCATCCGCAGCGCCGTCGGTGTCGCCCATGACGAACTCACCGGAGGGGACGAGGACGAGGTCCATCGTCACGCCGCTGCCGAGATCAATCGTTTGCGTGATCTTAGGTCCCGCGGCGGCCTGGCGGCGCTTGGCGGTCGTAACATCAAACGGCCAACTGTCGCATTTTGGATTTTGGATTTTGGATTTTAGATTGGGAAGTGTCGGACCAGCTTGAGCAAGATCAACAGGTGGTGTGTACTTCACCTCAATGACCGCCTCCGGGTCCTCATCTATGCCTGCGTAGAGCCTGCGCAGCTCGCGGCGGCGCTGGCGCTGCTCGGCGGGGTCCTTGATGTGCTCATGCCACGTGCCGTGGAAGGGGGTGTTGAGATCAATCCACGTGATAAGCCGGTCCCACGCCTCGGGGTCGAGCCGGACGCCGTTGTGTCCCTTCTTGAGCATCTGGACCAGCTCCGTTGTATCGGCGTGGAACTCCATTGGAGTGAGCAGGTGGTAGTCGCTCTCGATCCCCGGCCGCCGGACGTAGCGGTGCAGGTTCGCGTAGCTTACGGTGAACTTGCCGCCGCGGCCGCCGCCGTTGCCGGGGGTGACGGAGCGGAAGTCGGTGATCCACACGTCGCCGCGCAGGTCGGGTATCTCCTTGCCGTCGGCCCTCTGCTGCCCATGGTGGCACCTGACGCAATAGGCGTCGAGCACGGGCTGCACCTCGCGGGGAAAGTGGAAGCCCCGCGTCGGCCCCCGCCACGACTCGATGTCCGACGGCACGCGGCGGGCCGCGATGGTGAGGCGCGACGGCGGGCTGTCGCTCTGCGACTCGTGGCACCCGACGCACGACAGCGTCTCGCCCGGCATGGCCGTCATCCAGCTCCGCATGATCTGAACAGCCTTGCCCTCCGCGTCGAGCGGCTGCACCGAAATCGGCGTATTCGCCGGGACGCGGAACATGGCCGACCCGTCCTCCTCCACCGGCGCCGTGCCGAGGACGCGCTTGATGTCCCACGGCCCGTCCATGCCGACCACGCCGAGCAGCCCGCCCATACCCTGGTAGGCGAAGTGGTAGGTGAAGATGCGCAGCTCCTTCACCGCACCGCGCGGGATGCCCTTCAGTCCGTTGCCCGCATACACGTCGGCCAGATAGACCGTGGCCGTCTGCTCGCCGGGCGTCACGCGGCTGGGGATTACGGGCGGTTTCTCGGTCTTGCGGATCGGGATCGGCTCAAGGAGCGCATAGCCCGGCTCCTCGCGCAGGCACAGCATGTTGTCGAAGACATCAACAAGGTAGAGCCCCCAGTTCGATCTCGCCGTTGGTTGACAGGTGACGAGGAAATACTTCTCGCTGAGCGGATAGGGGTGGAGGAACTTGGGCCATATGCCGGTCGTCAGTTGGTCGCGGATGATCGGCTCCACCTTCTTGCCGTATCCTGGGATTCGCTGGACCATGCCGTCGGCCTCGCGGCGTCCCTTGTTCACGTCGAAGAGGACCAGTTCGCCCATGCGCCGATCGCCGTGGTGGCCGGTCACGATGCCGACGACCTTTGTGGACGATCCCGGCACGGGCCGGGCGTAGAAGACGCCGTTCGGCCAGTAGGAGTTGCTCCCGTAGAACTCCATCTGCCCTGTGCCGTCGGGGTTCATCTGGAAGAGGAGGCGCGTGTTGGAGTGCGGGGTGTCGGTGTATTCCCAGCGCAGGTAGAGGACCCGTCCGTTGGGAAGCATGGTGGGGCACCAGTCGTGGTCCTGCTCGAAGCAGAGCTGGCGGACGTTCTTACCATTGGCATCCATGCGGTAGAGCATCGCCACGTGAGAGCTGCCGAAGACGCACGGCACGCCGATGAAGTTGGCCGTGCTGCAGAAAAGGATGTCGCCGTGGGGCAGGTAGCATGGGTCGTAGCTGTCCACGTCCGACTGGTCGCCGGTGGTGACCTGCCGCAGACCACTGCCGTCGATCTTCATCTCGAACACCTGCCACCGGTCGTGGCAGCCGATGGAGGAGAAGAGCATCCGGTCGGCGTCGAAGTGCAGGTCCACGTCGCCCACGAACTCACCCTTCGGCGGGCGATAGAGCGTGGTCCATTGCGCCTTCGCCAGGTCGGGTCGAAGGGCGAACAGGACGCCAATCTCGTTGTCGTAGCCGGTCTTCTGGAGGGAGCAGTTGCCTTGCCAGTTGGCGGGCAGGCCGAGGTTGCCCGCGCTGCGCTTGACAATCAGAAGGCGGTCGAAGTCGAGGAGAGGATTGGTAAGGAGAATCTCCCGCGCGGCAGGGCCGATCTCGTCGCGGAAGGCCAGGACGCCCTTTAGGGCACTGTCTCCCGCGGCGAGCGCGTCGGCAAGGATGAGATCGCCCCTGGATTGCAGGCCCATCACCCGCTTCATGAGGGTCGCCTTCGGGTAGCGGTCGCCGAACGTCTCGCCCTGATCGTTCACCGCCAGCCGGAGCGACTCGACCTTTTTGCGCTGGGCGAGCGCCTCTTGCAGCGTCGCCAGCGCGTAGTAGGTCTCGCGCAGCTCACTCATCTCGCGGGAGGAGGACCGTGTCTTCAAATGTGCGATTGCATCGGTCGCCTTGCGGGCGCAGTCCTCCTTTTCGAACGGCAGGACCTCCTTCTCCAGGTTGGATATCCGCCTGTCAATTGTGCTGCGATACTGGCGCTTGAGCAGATCGAGGTCGCCCGGTTCCCAATCAGCGGGCATCTTCGAGTTGCGCCCTCGCGCGTCCGGGCCGTGGGTGAACCCGATCTCATCGGACTCCTCCCATGCCATCTGTTCGAGGCCCACCGGGTCGGGGAAGTCCTGCCGTAAGCGAGCGAAGACCGCCTGCCTGCGCTGGACGCGGGACAATGCGCCGCCCGCCCCCGGATGGGTCATGGGCGGTTGCGGGCAGAACCAAAACGCCCATCGCGCCTCGTTCGGCCGATGGAGTTTCACCAGCACCTGATAGTTCCCCGGCCCCATCGCTACCTGCCAGATCATCTGGTTGGGCCGGGGCGCCTCGCCCTGGATGGGCAGCCGCCGATTGCCGGGGAGAATCCGGACCTCGCCCTCGCCCAGTCCGACCCCGATCGGGAAGGGGTCCTTCTGATCGAAGCCCTGCTTCACGGACATCGTCCGGCAGAGGTAGATGACATCCCCCTCGCCCGCCGCGATCTCCGCAACGAGATCGTTCATCCGACCGTCCTCGATCCCCTTGCGCTCCTGCCAGGCCAGGGGCTTTCCGTCCTTCCCCGGGTGCTGCTTCTTCAGGTCAATGCGCCCCTGTCCTTCGAGGTCGAGGGCCTGCGCGCTCCCGGCGGCGAACGGGCCAATGGCGTGCCACGGCCCGAACTGCACCGGCGAACCCGCAATAGCCAGTCGGTCCTGCATCACTTCCCACTCGAGGATCGCCTCTCGCGTGGCGATCAGGGTGTCCTGCCACGTCGCCTTCTTCTCGTACCGGGGCTGCTTCGGGGTCTTGCGGATCGCCTCGCGGTGGGCGATCTCTTCCTTCGTCAACACGACGACGTCGCTCTCGTCGCCCAGGACCTCCAGCTCGATCAGGGAGGAAAAACTCTCGGCGGTGTTTTGCGCCTTTGCCGGCGAGCCGGCCTTGACGTTGTAGGTCCGCCAGATCCGGAACTGCACCCAGTCAGCCTTGCCTGGGACGAGGTCGCCGCCGCCCTGGGCGGTGAAGTAACTGTGGAACCCGCCCGTGTTGGCGCCGATCACCTTATCCCCTGTTGTGAGGTGGGGTTCCTTGGGGAACGTGGGCATCTTGCCCGGTTGCGAACTGTTGTTGGAAAAACGGACCTCGTAATCCTGATTCGCGCGGGCGTCGCTGTTGAAGGTGAAGACGCCGACCTGTGTGATCGTCTTCGGCCCGCCGAGATAAAAGGCGACGACGGAGGGCGCGCCCCCGACGAAGGCCCGACCGTCGCTGCACCGCTCCCCCGCGTTGCCGTCGGCCATGAGTCGCAGGGCCTCGCCACTCACGTCGTTCGTCTCGACCGCCGCCCTGACGCCGTCGCGCGCGAGGAGATTGCGCGGGTTAATCGCAGCGATTCGCTCGGCGAACCTAACGAAGTCCGCGTCGGTGTTCGCCCAGCTCTTCGTCTTCATCATGGGGTCCGCCGCGTTCACGGATGCAAAGTAAACCAAAATCAGGATCGCTGCAATGACGAGGCGTCTCATCATTCCTGTTCCTCCATCCATGCCTTCGCCCTCTCGATGTGCGCCGCCATGGCCGACCGGGCGCGCTCGGCGTCTTGCGCCCGCACGGCGTCGAGGATCGCGGCGTGAGAGGGTATGCCCTTCTCACGATACTCGAGTTTGTCGGGAAACTGAAGCTGGTATTGCAGGATCAGGTCGGCGAGCGCCGCCATAAAAATATGATAGATTGCATTACCCGTGCTTCGCGCCAGCTCCTCGTGGAACGCCATATCGTGCTTCATGAACTCGGCTCGGTCCTGCACGTGCTCGCGCATGGCGGCAAGATGATCGCCGAGCACATGGAGGTGCTCCTCGGTGCGGTGCGCCGCGGCGCACTCGGCGATGCTGGACTCGAGGTGCAGTCGCACGTCGAGGATGTGGGCCGTGTCAATCTCCACATGCGTCCGCAGCAAGGGCGAGAGCATGGCGAAGATGGTGGACACGTCCATCTGCTTGACGAAGACGCCGCTGCCGTGCCTGGCCTCGATCACGCCGAGGCCCTTGAGCATGGACAATGCCTCGCGCAGGGCTAGGCGGCTGACGCCGACCATCTCGGCCAAGTCGCGCTCGGTGGGCAGGCGGTCGCCTGCGCGGAGATCGTTCTCGGCGATGAAGCGGATGATAGCCTGGGACACCGTATCGGCGACGGTGGGACGCTTGGGGACTTCGAGGATTGTGGTATTCATGCGACCTCCGATCTACCGAAAGGCACTCCTCTGGTCATCAGACCACTTTTAGTTTAGCCCCTATCCATTGCATGTCAAGCAGAAAATGCCAAAGAA
>JBFMAD010000020.1:0-111385 GCA_040755855.1 Planctomycetota bacterium
AACGCCCAGACATATCCAACTCCAACTTCCGACCCATAAACAACCTCCTGTCTTCAAAACCTCTCCACATCCTAACCCGACAGGAAGTCTCCCTCAAACCCATTCCCAGAAACTATGAGCAATACAATCTGCCTGGACGGCCCGTCGGGTGTTCTGTCGCGCCACAGGCCTCCCCAGAGAAGCTCGCAGACTCCTTCCTGGGCCTTGTCGGGTGCATATACGCCGTAGTTGAGCCCCAAGATATGGGTCAAATGCTCCCGATGCCGCTTCCCAAGTGAAGTCGTTTCGCCTACATAGTGGATCCAATGTGTGTTGTCACTAAGTTGTCTGACCGTCCAAAGGTATATGCCAGGGGATGCGGCAAATGATGAGTGGAAAACCGAGTTGCCGCCACCCGTGAACGTGAATGGGCCTTCAAAGTGGAGGGAGATATTTGTCATTGTTTCTGAATGCTCTCCGCCCAACGATCCCCGTGGCTGGGTGCTTGTCGCTCTCTGGTGCCTTGACTCAGCGCCAGTCGGCCCTGTCCCTATTCTCTATAGCGCCAGGAGCCTCCTGCACACGTCCAACAGCCGTTTCTGCTCCGCGCCGACTTCCTCCATGGCCCGGCTAATGGCCGCTTTCAGTTTGTCGAGTCCGAGATTCCCCGGCGCGCCGAGGTGCGTCTTGGAGAGAATGTTTGCGACCGGGTCCTTCGTCTTGAGCGTCTTGAGCTTCTTCTTGATCTCACGATAGGCGTTGCGGAACGGGATGCCCTTCTTTGCCATCTCGATCGCCTCGTCGGCGGCGAAGAGCTCGGGCGTGAAGGATTTCCGCAATCGCTTCGTGTTGACCGTCAGGTTGGCGAACACGAGGCGGACGACCCGCAGGCACGACTGTGTCGTGTCCAGGGCGCGCATGAGCGGGCCCTTCGTCTCCTGCAGGTCGCGGTTGTATCCCGATGGGATCGTGCGGGTTATGCCCATGATCTGGTAGAGGCCCGCCTCGACGGCGTTCGCCTTCGCCCGCGTCTGCTCCAGGGGACACGGGTTGCGCTTCTGCGGCATGATGCTGCTGCCGGGGCAGTACTTCTCCGGCAGCGTGAAGTATCCCAGCTCAGGGATGCTGAACAGGATCAGGTCGTTCGACAGCTTGGCCAAGTCCTGCATGACTTCTGCGAGCGCGAAAATCACGACCGCCTCGATCTTGCCCCGGCTGTTGTTCGCGTAGAGGACATTATTCTGGACCTTGGCAAAGCCGAGCAGGTCACTCGTGAGCTGCCGGTCAATCGGCAGGTTCACCCCGTAACTCGCCGCCGACCCGAGCGGGCACTGGTTGTTCAGCTCCGCCGCCATGCGGAGGACCTTCAGGTCGTCCATCAGCGACTCGGCGAAAGCCGACATCCACAGCCCGACGGACGACGGCATGGCCAACTGCGTGTGCGTCCGCCCGGGCATGGGGACCTTCTTGTATTTGTCGGCGAGTTCGGCAAGGAGGGCCGCCGTGCGCAGGACCTCCTCCTGGATGTCGAGCAGCCGGTCGCGGGTGTAGATGCGCGTATCCACGATGATCTGATCGTTGCGCGAGCGTCCGGTGTGGATCTTCTTGCCGAGGTCGCCGAGCTTCTTCGTCAGATGGTTCTCGACGGCCGTGTGGACGTCCTCGTCCTGCTGCCGAATGACGAACTTGCCCTTCTTCGCGGCTGGCGGAATCTTCGCAAGCTCCCGACGGAGCTTTGCAAATTCGCCATCGGTCAGGATGCCGATGGTGGAGAGCATCTTCGCGTGGGCGATGCTGCCCAGCACATCCGCCTCGATCAATGCCGCGTCGAGGATGTGGTCCTCGCCCACGGTGAAGCGGTTCATCTCCTTGTCGAGGGCCGGCTCCTCGCCGGCGCTCCAGAGTTCCGGCATGGCTCACTCCTCGGGCCAGACCCAGTTCTTGCCGGCTTTGCGCTTGGCCAGGATCAGCCACGGCAGGCCGCGGACGTAGGCCGCGTCGGCGCAACGGCGCTGGTTGAAGCCGCGGTTCTTGATCGAGCGAATCTCCGGCGTGAAGAGCGAATCCGGGCTGTGGCGCTCGATGATCTTGATGTTGCCCTTGTATAGCTCCACCTTATAGCCGCCATTGATCACCTTCTGCGACTGGTTGATAAAGGCGTCGAGTTCCGCCCGCAGCGGGTGGAATGCCTCGCCGTGGTAGATCATGTAGGCCCACTTCTGGTCCACCATCCGCTTGAACTGGACCTCCTCCTTGGTCAGGCACAACTGCTCCAAGTCGCGGTGCAGTTTCAGGATGATGTGCGCCGCGGGGGCCTCGTATATCTCGCGGGACTTCAGGTCCATGATCCCGTCTTCCATCATGTCAATCAGGCCGACACCGTTCGCGCCGCCGATGACGTTCAGCTCGGGAATCAGCTTCGCCAGCTTCATCTTCTTTCCGTTGAGTTTGACCGGCACGCCTTCCTCGAACTCGATGTCAACGACCGTCGCCTTGTTCTTGGCCTTCTGCGGCGGCACAAGCCACATCCACACGCTGTCCGGGATGGGCATGTTCATGTCAATGGCCCCGCTGGCGATGGACCGGCACCACATCGTCTTGTCGTCGCCGCCGGTGAGGGTCTCCGCCACGGGCACCTTCCACGCCTTGCAGAGCTGCTCCTCCTCCAGGCGGGTGAGGTCGAAGTCGCGCACGGGCACGAGGACCTTCAGTCCGGGGGCAAAGAGCGTGAAGACGTTGTGCATGCGGTACTGGTCATTGCCCTTGCCGGAGCTGCCCTCAATGAGGGCGTCGCAGCCGAGTTCTTTCGCCTTCAGCGCCACCAGTTTGGCAATAAGCTGACGGGTCATTGACGTCGAGACGGGATATCCCCCGTAGTCGGAGTTGGACTTGATGGCCTGGCCGACCCATTGCTCGGCGAACTCGTCCTTCGCCTCGATGAGGTAGGGCTTAATCTTGAGCGCCTTTGCATGTTCCGTGCACTGCCTCACCTCTTGCGCGCCCTGGCCCACGTCCACATGGATGGCGACGATCTCTTTTGCCTTGTACTTCCGCCGCAGCAGGGCGATGCCGAGGCAGGAGTCCAACCCACCCGAGAAGGCCGAGGCGACCTTCTTCACCTCGGGCGTGGGCGTCGATTCAATCTTCCGTTCCAGTTCCTGTACGGTTGCCATTCTGTTTTCCTCTCGTGCCTGTGAGACCAACAGTGTATAGCCCAAACATCATATCATCTTGCTCTGAAAACGCAATGATTTTATTGCGAAAAACGTTACGGGAAAAGGGATCCGAGGCCGGGCCCTGCACGCTCCGTCGGCCGGATCGGGAGATACCCCCGTCACGGCTCCGGCGGGGCTCCCGGCTTCGCGGGGGACTTCGGGGCGTCCCGCTGTGCCTTGAGACCGGCGGCCATGGCGAGGGCGCGCCTGACCGTGGGATTGTCCGGGGCAAGCTCTACCGCAAGCCGGAAAGCGGCGACGGCTCCATCAAAGTCTTTCGCCGCCATGCAGGCGGCGCCGATCCGGTAGTGCACCAGAGGGTTCTCCGGGAATACTTCGGCCAATCGTTGATAGACAATTACTGCGGCGGCGAAGTTTCCCTGCCGCCGGTATAGATCGGCCAGGCGCTCGTAGTAGTCGCTCTGCCTCGGCTCGATCTCGATGGCTTTTTCATACTCACGAACGACGTCCTCGAATCGCCCGGCGGCCTGATACAGGTCCGCCAGTCGCGCGTGGCATTTGGCGCTGGCCGGATTGCGCGTAGTGACTTTCTCCATTCTCCCGATGGCCAAATCACGCCTGCCTCCCTCCTCCATGCCGCTCACCAACATCATTTCGAGAGGGACTGCTGGCCGGTACTCCAACCATTCGAGCGCGAACAGTCTGGTCAAAGCGGCCTCCTTCAACCGAATCAGGCATCTCAGGAGGCGCACCTGGTGCTCCACGGAAAACCCGTCTGCCTTCTGACACGCCGCCACACACGCGGCCCGCGCCCCGGCGGTGTTGCCTGCCTGCAGGAGAAACTCCGGGAGCTTCGTCTCCAAGTCCTCGCGGCCTTGTGCAATGGCCTGGAGCGACGGAGGGTAATGGTCAATGTCCCACACCGTCCGAAATACGCTCACCGCAAGGTCCGGATCGTGTCGGATCGCATCGCGGTATTTACTGATTGCGCCGTCGAGCGATCCCTGGGTTTGGTAGTAAATTCCCAACCAGTAGTGGTAGAGGCCGTTGGTCGGGTCGAGTTCCATGGCCTCCTTTAGTTCGTTTAACGCCTTCTCGCGGGCGAATTCATCCAGCGCGATAGGCACGTCGAGATAGACCCGACCGAGGCGATAGTGATAGAGCGCATTTCGGGGATCCCGATCTATCGCCTTGCCATAGGCGTCCATGGCGAGTTCCAGGCATTTGCTTCGAATCGCCGTTGGCTTCGCCGGCATGCCCGGTATATTTTCGGCCAAGTAGAACATGTTGATGACGTTGTCGGATCGGGTTTCCTGTTCGCGGATATGGTCGTAGAACCTGCCCAGATCATAATAAACCCGTGCGTTGTCCGGCTCGCACATCCGCGCCCGGTTGAGGAGCATATGTTTCTGACCCGCCTGCTCGCCCGTATATGGCTGAAAATCACACTGCGCCAGACAGTACCAGGCATATCCATGAAGACACGCCAGGACGATCATCATCGCGCACAAGAGCAGGGATGTCGCAAATCGCACAAAGCTCATTTGTGTGATAGCTACCTCCATCTTCGATCCCAAAGAAACCCCGCTTCCACGGATCATAACAGAAACAGTGAAATCCAAAAACAAAAAAGATCGTGAGAAAAACGCCATCATCCTGTGCTCAATGCCTACGGCGGTGCGGGTCGCTTTTCTGCTTCACATTTTCCTTGCATTGCCCCGTAACGTTGGGTAGGGTACGAAAGGTTTTGAGCTGACACTGTTATCAGGAGGAAGAAACATGAAATTCGGTGTGCGAGTCGGCATGTTGAAGTGCACCGTTGAAGAGGCCCACGAGGTCGCCGGCAGCCTGGGATTCGACGGCGTCGAACTGGAGGTCGGCCCCAACGTCCTCACCGAGGGCACACCTCTCTTCGATTCCAAGGGGCGGAAGGCCCTGATGAAGCGGATGAAGGCTTCGGGTGTGGCCACGTCGTGCGTGTGCATCGGTGGGTTCTGGAAGTTCTGCCCCGCCGAGGCGGACAAGGGCCTCCGCGACACCGCCCTCGATCTGTTGAAGAAGACTATCGCCGCCTGCGCGGAGATCGGGACGCAGTGCATCCTTACGCCTCTCAATGACTCTAAACAGACACCCGATGTTGCCATTGGGCGATGGCTTGAGTTCCTGCAGGAGGCCAAGCCCGTGGCCGAGAAACACAAGGTCACCATCGCCCTCGAGCCCTGCGCCCGGCCGGGCATGGGGACGCCGGAGGAGGTTATGGCCATGGTGGACAAGGCGAACTCGCCCTACATCCGCGCCTATTTTGATGTGGCGAACAACCGCGTAGCGGGGTCCGACTCCGTCCAGGCCGTCAAGACCCTCGGCAAGAAATACCTGGCGCACATCCACATGAAGGACCTGAAGGAGAACCCGCCGGGCAGCGAGCGGCCCTTCACAGTCGTCGGCCTGGGCGAGGGGATGCTGGATTTCCCGGCCATCTGCAAGGCGATCGTCGGCGTGGGCTACGACGGGTGGCTGACCCTTGAAACCCCGGCCGGCGGCGATGCAAGGGAATCAGCGAAGAAGAATTTAGACATCCTCAAGGGCTACTTCTGATCCGCCTGCACCAGCAGCCGGTCAATCTCCCGGCAGACCTGAAGGTCGAAGGCGTGGCCACTCTTGACCACGTCAAACCGGACGCCGCGGAGCGGGCCGAGGAAGCGGACAGCGGCAAGTAAGTCAATTACCTTGTGTCGGACAAGCTCCTGGTGGTCGCCGCCATAGCGCGGTTTGCTGAAGCAGCGATTCCTCAGGCGCACAACGGCGTTCTCCGCGTTCACGCCCACCCCATAGCCGTAGGAGAGGAACGACAGCTTGCCAAGCTGCTTGGCGATGAAATAGGGCCATCGGTTGAACTGGTTGACGAGCGTCCGCGCCTCGGCGATCTGGCCGAGGAACGTGGCGGGGGTGACGTCAATCTCGATCTCCTGATCGGGAATGTCGAGGCGGGGGTAGCCGGAGAGATAGTGGATGCAGATTCCGGCTTCCGGGGACACGGACCGATCCGCCGAAGACGGCGGCTTCCGGTCCATGTCCCCGGAGGCCGTCAGAGGTTCGATCGTAATCCGGTCCTCGCGCAGGTCGTGTTTGAAGGTGCGCCGGCCCTCAATCGTCCGATACCTGCGTGGATTGCCGGCCTGCTCCACGATCCCTGTCTCGTAAAGGGCCACGATGTATTCCAGAACACTATTCCTGAACAGGGGCAGCGAGCGTTTCCAGGCGAATAGCGGCCAGAGGCCCCCCTTCTTCACCAGCACCGTGGCGTTGTCCACGCCGAAGACGTAGAGCGTCGCCAGGAGGTGTTCCACATTGTTCACGTGGAGGCCGTGGCGCTCGACGCAGACGCACAGCGCCTTGGTGTCCACCGTGTCGAGCGTTGCGGGAATGGGGTCTTGCATCGTCTCGTCGGCGAAGTGAATCCCCTCCCCCGGCCCGGCGGGGATGATCTTCACGTCGGTCGGGGCGCCGCTGTGGGCCTCGATATAGGAGAGCCATCTCGTCTCCTTGGCGAGGGTCTGTTGATCCGCAGGCTCGCGCGGGAGATTTTCCGCCCAGGAAAACAGCGCAGCGGTCAGTTTAGGGTCGTCAATCGTCTGAAGTTTGTGGTTTGGTGGGTTGTCAGGGGGCACCGGCCTGGCCTTTCATACGCTTCAGATTCGCCATCACGTCATTGACACCCCGGCCGAAGTAGTCGTGGAGTTTGGCGTATTCCACATACAGATCGTCATATGCACGCTTCGCGCTGGGATTTGGGGTAAAGGTTTCATCCTTCATCCGCGCCATCCTGTCGGCGGCGTCCGTGATTGAGTCATAGCCTCCGTTGGCGCTACCCGCCGCCACCGCCCCGAACATTGCCGCGCCAAGGGCCGTCGCCTGCTGCGACGCGGCCACGCCGAACTCCCGACCAGTCGCGTTGGCAAAGATTTGCATCACCAGGCGGTTCTTCTCGGGCAAGCCGCCGCAGGCGCAGACCTTCTCGACCCCGATGCCGTGGGCCTCGAAGTTCTCGATGATCGTCCGCGTCCCGAAGGCCGTGGCCTCGATCAAGGCCCGGTAAATCTCCTCGGGCTTTGTGCCGAGCGACAGCCCTACAATCGCCCCGCTCAGGTCGGCGTTGTTCAGCACCGACCGGTTGCCGTTGAGCCACTCCAGGGCCATCAGGCCGCTGCCGCCCGGTCCCAGCGCCTGCGCCTTCTCTTCCAGGAGGGCGTGGATGTCCATCTTCCGCTTCCGGGCCTCGCCGGCATACGCCGCCGGGACGCCGTTCTGCACGAACCATGCGTAGACGTCCCCCCCGCCGGCCTGACCGGCCTCGTAGCCGAAGTACCCCGGGATGATCCCGTCTTCGACAATGCCACAGATGCCGGGGACCGGATGGAACTCCGGATGCACGATCATGTGGCAGAAGGACGTTCCCATGACAATGCACATCGTCCCTGGTCGGACGACGCTCGTTCCCGGAACGGCCACATGTGCGTCAATGCCGCCGACGCTGACGGGCGTGCCGGGTCTCAGGCCGATTTTCTCAGCCATCTTTGACGTCAGGCCACCGGCGTTGCGGCCGGCCGGGACGACCGGGCCGTGAATCTTCTCGGAAACGACGTTCTCCAGCCGGGGATCGAGGGCGCGGAAGAAGTCCGACGAGGGGAACCCATCGGCCTTGCTCCAGAGGGCCTTGTATCCGGCGGCGCAGGCGTTGCGCAGGAGCTGTCCGGTGAGCTGCCAGACCAGCCAGTCGCCTCCCTCGACGAAGGTCCAGGCGGCGTCATAGACGGCGGGTGCGTTCTCCAGTGTTTCCCAGATCTTTGGAAAGAGGTACTCCGATGAAATCCGCCCGCCGCAGCGTTGGAGGAATGCCTCGCCACGGGCCGTGGCGACCTCATTCATCCGGTCGGCCTGCCGTTGGGCGCCATGGTGTTTCCACAGCTTCACCCATGCGTGGGGTTCGTTCGCAAACTCGTCCTTGAGACAGAGGGGCTTGCCCTTCGGGTCAACAGGGATGATGGTGGCGGACGTGAAGTCCACGCCGACGCCCACGATCTCGTCGGGGGAGGCGCCGCTATCCTTTAGGACGCGGCGCACGATGCTGCGCAGGGAGGTCAGATAGTCGCCAGGGTGCTGGAGCGCCCAGTCGCCGGGGAGTTTTTGCCCACTGGTCGGCAGGATCTGGGCGATGACGCCGTGTTTATATCGAGAAACGGCGGTGGCGACCTCCCGGCCCGTCTCGACCTCAACGAGGAGTGCCCGGGCCGATTCGGTGCCGAAGTCCAGGCCGAGACTGTATTTGGCCATGCCGTACCTACTTGTTTCGTTCCAACAGGTCCTGGATAAAGCCGGTGTCGAACTCGCCCTTGACGAAAGCGGAGTCCGCGAAGACCTTCTGGTAGAGGGGGATCGTGGTCTTGACTCCGTCAATCTCGAACTCGTGGAGGGCGCGCCTCATGCAGGCGATGGCCTCGTTCCGGGAATCCTGGTAGACGATGAGCTTCCCGATCATGGCATCGTAGTGGGGCGGGATTTCGTAGCCGTGGTGGGCATGGGTGTCGAGGCGGACGCCGGGTCCGCCGGGGGCGTGGAACCTGGTAATAACCCCCACTGACGGCGTGAAGCCGTTGGTCGCGTCTTCCGCGTTGATCCGGCATTCGATGGAGCTGCCCTGGATCCTGATCTTTTTCTGCTTGAATCGCAGGGGCTCGCCGGCGGCGATTCTGAGCTGCTCCTTCACGAGGTCAATGCCGGTCACCATCTCGGTAACCGGGTGCTCGACCTGCAGGCGTGCATTACCCTCGATGAAGTAGTAATACCCCTTTTGGTCCACGATAAACTCGAAGGTGCCGGCGTTTCTGTATCCCACTGCGCGGGCGAGCTTTACGGCGGCGCTACAGATGTAACTCCGTGTGCTTTCGGAGATCGAGGGGCAGGGCGCCTCCTCGATCAATTTCTGGTGGCGCCGCTGGATACTGCAATCCCTCTCGCCCAGATGGACGATTGAGCCGTGGTGGTCGGCGAGGATTTGGATCTCGACATGGCGCGGCCTCTCGATGTATTTTTCAATATAGATTCCATCATCCTTGAAGGCTGCTTTGGCCTCGCCCTGGGCCACAAAGAAGGCATTGGCAAGGCTCATGTCGTTATGGGCGATGCGCATGCCGCGCCCGCCGCCGCCGGCGGCGGCCTTGATGATGACGGGATATCCGATCTCCGCCGCCACCTTCCGCGCCTCCACTTCATCCTTCATAAGAGAGTTGCTGCCCGGCACCACAGGGACACGGTTCTCCCGGGCAATCCGCCTGGCCTGGAACTTGTCGCCCAGGAGTTTGAGGGCATCCACTGTCGGACCGATAAAGGCGATCTTGTGGCTGTCGCAAATCTCCGCGAAGGAAGGATTCTCGGCCAGGAAGCCGTAGCCGGGGTGGATTGCCTGGACGTTCTTGATCTCGGCGGCGCTGATGATATTCTGGATGTTGAGATAGCTCTCTGCACTCGGAGCAGGCCCGATGCAGACGCGTTCGTCGGCAAACCTCAGATAGGTCGCATTTTTGTCGGCTTCCGAATAGACGGCCACGGTGCTGATTCCCAAGTCGCGGCAGGCGCGAATGATACGGAGGGCGATTTCACCGCGATTGGCGATCAGAATTCTCGAAAACACCGGGGCGACTCCATATCGGACTTGAGAAGGAGGATGCAAACAACGCTATCGAGTTGCCGCATGGGGGGCTTTCGCGCCATTGCCTTTGGCCTTGGCCTGCTGCTTGGCCGCTTCGGGCTCTTTCGGCTTGATCTTGAACAAAGGCTGCCCGTATTCGATTACATCGCCGTTTTCCACTAGGATCTCCACCACTTCCCCCGCGATCTCGGCCTTGATTTCGTTCATCACCTTCATGGCCTCGATGATGCAGACCACGTCGTCGGCCTCCACCGTATCGCCCACCTCCACGTACGGCTCGGCGTCGGGGGCGCCGGCTCGGTAGAAGGTACCGACCATGGGCGAGGTGATCTCGATACAGCCGCTGTCCTTTGCGCTTTCCGCCGTCTGGGCGGGCATCGCCACCACCTGCGGCGCGACGATCGGCCCGGGGTTGGCCATGTGCTGGACGATGGTGCTCTCGCCCTTCTTCAGCCGGATCTTCTCCTCTCCGTTCGAGATCTCTATCTCGGTCAGATCGTGGTCCTCCATGAGCACGATCAACTCTTTGATCTTGTCGAGGTCCATCAACGGCTCCTTCGGGTAGAGACCGCTTAGCAATAACCAATCGGGAACACAAAGAATTAGAGGCTTTTAATGAGGCGCCGCCGGTTGTAAAGTGCGCACGCGAGCGGTGCTTAGATGATCACCTGATTGGGGTGCTTCTCAAAACGGGTCAGGACCTCCGCTCCCCTTTTCGTGATGAGGACCATGTCCTCGATCCTGATCCCGCCCCAGTCGGGAAAGTAGATCCCCGGTTCGACCGTGAAGATCATCCCGGGCTTGAGTTTCGACTCGCTGCTCCTATTCAGACCGGGAGCTTCGTGCACTTCCAAGCCCACGCCATGACCCACCCCATGGCCGAATCGCTTGGCCAAACGCCTCGCCTTAAACACGTTGCGCGCAGCGCGGTCCACGGTTTTTGTCATCACACCCTTTCGGATGACCTTTAGCGCCGCACTCTGCGCCCGCAACACAATCTCGTATCGCCTCTTCCAAACGGGGGGAATTGTACCCAAAAAGAATACCCGTGTCAAGTCCGAATTATAAAATTCTAACCGAGCGCCCCAATCAATCAGAACCGCTTCTCCGGCCCGAATTCGGCGTCCGGTGGGCCTGGCATGGGGCAGAGAGGCCCGCTCCCCCCCCGCCACGATGATCGGAAATGCGCCGGCATCGGCCCCACGCTTCCGCATCTGGTGCTCAATCTCCGCCGCAATGTCTGTCTCTGCCACTCCCGGCCGGATGCTCGGAAGGGCGGCTCGAAGTCCCTCCTCGGCCGCCCGGATTGCCTGGCGGATGGTCGTGATTTCCGACGCATCCTTGATCTCGCGCAGCCTCTCCACCAGACGACCGGTGGGGTGAAGCGTCGCGCCCTTGAGGGAATCGGAAAGACGCTTGTGAAAGTCCACCGTCGTGCTGCCGCTCTCGAAGCCCACCTTCTTCAGTCGCTTGCTCTTGACCAGAACTCCGAGTGCCTCCACAAGGGACTTCTTGCGTTCGACCACCTCGACCCCGTGGGGACCCGCCTCCTTCCCCGCCTGCTCGGTGTAGCGCGAGTCCGTGACGAGAACGGTTTCCCCCTCCGCCACAAAGAGGATGCTGTCGTCCCCCGTGAAGCCGCTCAGGTAGCGGACGTTATTCACGTTCGAGACGATCAAGGCATCGAGTTTCTCCCGGTGGAGGATCGCACGAAACTTGTGGAGTCGTTGCGTGATATTTGCCATTCGTGGACATCCTGATTTTTTGCCCCGAATTATACCCCCGGCCGCCGGGGAATCAACGGCAAAAAGGGGAATAGAACGAAGGCGAAGCCATAGCGGATCGCGGTGATACGCCGACGGGCGGGATGCAAGGCGACGAATCGGCAGACGTATCGGGTGATGCGCGACCACGGTCCGTTGCAGACGCGAAAGTCAAGCCAGGCAGCGGTGCGCCAAGTGTGACGGAATAAGGATGGGAGAAGCCGACTACTCCCTGCCGTCCTCCTTTTTATCCATCTCTCCCTTGCGTCGCTTCTTCCGTTCCTTGGCGTATTGGACTATCTTGCGGAAGGCATCCTTGAAAAACTTCTGCCGTTCGCTCTCTTCGCGGGCGTAGGGCACGATGGCAATAACCTCGCTGGCCTCCGAATCCACGACCACGGTCATCGGGAGAGTCTTGCCCATTTCCGGACTTCTTAGGCCGTCCTTTGCCGCGTCCGGAAGCGAATCCCAGTCGCCTTTGCCCGCATACACGATGATCGTGCCCTTGCCGAGGGTATTCATAGCGGCCAAACTGGCCGCCTCGCACGGCCCTCAGGTCGTCCCTTCATCGGTGTAGACGAACGTAATCGCCGCCTTCTTGGACTTGGCCAGTTCCTTCACCTTCTCGAACTGGCTCATTCGAAAAACATGTTTCGGGAGCGTGAATCCCGCGACGTCCTGCGCCGCGATGCACAGGACCGACACGGCTACGGCTGTCTTCCAAGCATGTCTCATGTTTTCCCTCCAATCTTCCAATGAGCCCTGCTTAGGCCACAGAGAGCCTTATCCCCCTGCAGACGCCGGATGGACAAGCATACTATCATCATAGCATCCAGATCGAGGCTGTCAACTCTTTTTAAGGTGGATGCACTCGGCATTATTGCATTACTTATTCGCCCGAATTTATCTTGACTTTTGGTTGGGCAGGCGATAATATAATCAACAATGGTCATATGAGCATATCAGTCGCCACCGAGGCCATTTGCGATCGCGTATGGCCGAGGCGTTGACTGGCGGTATCTATGCCATCTGGCTCCCGAGGTCAGGCATGAACGAGCGTCTGCAACGACTAAAAACGGCCGCTCATGAACGCGCCTTCGCGCCCCACGAAAGCCCGAAGGCCAGGAACTACACACGCGCTTTCTTTGAGCTCTTCGGCGACCTGCCTCTCCCCGAACGTCAGGCGCGGAGCTTCGCCCATGCCCTCGTCAACGAGCCGATCTACATCTATCCCAACGAGCGGCTGGCGGGGCAGATCTACCAGGGCGCCGGCTCCGGCGATATTCCACTCGTCGGTGTGCCCAATGACGCGCAGTGGGATGAGTTCGCCGCCGTGCGCGTGGCGGCGCGACTGACGCGGGAACGCATCCCGGAGGACGCCGCCTACTCGAAGTATTTCTTCGGCGGCGCATCCTTCGGCCACGTCGGCTGGGACTGGGGCCGCATGCTCCGCATCGGGGCGCGCGGGATCATGCAAGACGCGCGGGAACGCCGCGAGGCGACCGACGACCCGAAGGCGCGCGAGTTCTATCTCGGCGTCAATATCTGTCTCCGCGCCCTCATCGCCTGGGCGGCGCGGCTTGAAGAGGCCCTCCGCGCCGCGGCGCAGCGGGCCAACCCAGACCGCGCACGCGAGTTGACCGAGATGGCCGACATCTGCAGGCGCGTGCCCGCCGGTGGGGCGGAGACGTTCCGCGAGGCGGTCCAGTCCTTCCTGCTCCAATTTCTGGCCGTCATGTTCGAGAACCCACACGGCGGCAACGGGCCGGGGCGGATGGACTACATCCTCTGGCCTTTCCTCCAAGCCGACTTAGACGCGGGGCGAATCACGCTCGACGAGGCGCGCGACTGGATCATCGAGTTGTTCATCAAGCTGCACGAGCGCCTCGGCCCGCGCGACGGGTGGGTCGAGGCCATCGTCGTCGGCGGGCGCAATCCCGACGGCAGCTCCGCCGTGACCCCGCTCTCCCATCTCATCGTGGAAGCGATCATGGAGCTGGAGCAGACGCACCCGTCGGTCTATATCCGCCTCCACGAGGACGCGCCGGAGGAGTTCTGGGACCTGGCGGCCCGCTACCTCCTTGAGGGTGGCAACCGCGCCCAAATCTACGGCGACGATAACGTCATCAAGGCCCTGCACAAGGACGGCGTCGCCGTCGAGGACGCCCGCAACTGGTGCGCGGGCGGGTGCATGGAGGTCTCGCCCCAGGCGTGCAACGGCGACCTGCTCTTCACCTTCGCACACAACGTCGTCCGCACGATGGAACTCGTCCTGAACGGCGGGCGACTGCTGCTCGGCGGCGAGCAGGCCATCGCGCACGACAAGTGCCTGACCGATTACCGGACCTTCGACGAGCTCTGGGACAACTTTGAGACGGAGCTGGAGCGCGAGCTGCGCATCCTGATGAGGCGGCTCGACATCTACCTCGAGTGTTCGGCGCGGTATCGCCCCGCCTATCTCCTGTCCTCGATGACCCACGACTGCCTCGAGCGCGGGCGCAACATCAACGACGGCGGGGCGCGCTACCCCGACTACGGCGGCAGCGGCGTGGGCATCCCGAACGTTGGCGACAGCCTCTACGCCCTCAAGCGCGCCGTCTTCGACGAGAAGCGGTTCGGCGCCGGGGAGATCCTCGACGCCCTTCGCAAGGATTTCGAGGGCCATGAGCGGATGCGCGCATACCTCTGGAACCTGCCCAAGTTCGGCGGCGGCAACTCCGAGGCGATCGAGATGACCGACCGGGTGATGCGGGCCTTCTGCCGGATCATCAAGTCCCATCGCAATCCCCTCGGCGGGCATGCCCGTCCGATCATCCTCGGCTTCACGTGGGTGGTGAGCCACGGCCTGCAGACCGGCGCGACGCCCGACGGCCGCCGGGCGCGCCGGCCCCTGGCGCAGAGTCTGTCGCCGCAGTCGGGTGCGGCGCTGCATGGGCTGACGGCGGCCTTAAGCGATGCGACGAAGCTCTCGCTCGATGAGGTCGGCGGCGGCGGGTCGATGATGTGGGACCTGGACCCGCACTGGGCCACGCCGGATGTGGTGAAGGCGCTGCTGCGGACGTTCATCCAGCAGGGCGGCCACATCTTCCAGGGCAACCTCGTCTCGCCCGATCTGCTCGTCGAGGCGCAGAAGCACCCGGACGAGTATCGTTCCCTCATGGTGCGCGTCGGCGGCTACTCGGCCCTCTTCCACTCCCTCTCCGCGGCGACGCAGACCGAGATCATCGAGCGGTATCGGTACGCGCGGTGAGGCGGCAGGTGTTAGGTGTCAGGTTATAGGTGATGGGTGATAGGTGACAGATGACAGGCGGGGGTCCGTCACTCTCGCGCACCCGCGGACTTGGTCTTGCCTCCGTCCGACCGTCCACCCATCCATTCTTCCAACGCCCCTTCTTCGCTTCTATTTTTTGTTAGCCAAGCGTATTTTGTTCCGCAAAAAGCCCTTTTCCCATACACTTGCACATGTGCGCACGACTCGTTTTCGGGCAGGGTAATTGGCGTAAGGCGTGACAAGGAAGAGGTATAGGACTCGCGCCCGCCGCAATCTCTCGATTAGTAACCAACCGTATATCCATACGCTTGGCTACTAATCGCAAAACACCCTCTCCAGCCCCGAATTCGGCCAGAAACGGCTTTTCGCCCCAAATCCACTTGGTAGCCAAGTGTATGTCTACCCGTAAACGCGCCCCATTCGCCCTCCGGCCGCATTTCGCCATGCAGTTAACGAGGTAAATCGCTTTAACGGCCACGAAACGGCCAGAAGACTCAGATGCGGCGGCGCAGTTTTTCACTTTTGCGAAGTTTCGGCAGGTGGGAAGATGAAGAGAGGCAGACACAGATTCACGCTGATTCTCACAGATAGGATTTCTTGCAGTGTGCATCTGCGTTAATCAGCGTCTACATCTCCCTCTGCGTCCTCTGCGGCTCTGTGTGAGATCTTATTGGCCTCCTGCCATGCCGCCGTCAGGTGTCCACGAAGTTGACAGGTGGGGGTGTCCACGTCGTGGACAGTCAAAAAAACTGCCGTCTGTGTCCTTACACTTATGCCCCTACATTTCCCCACATTCCCGGTTCGGCAGTTTGGCGCTGGTGGCCAGCTCGATAGTTGAGGCGGTGTCCGGGCGGGCCATTTTGACCTTGGGCGAATGCGCGCCGCAGGAATCTGTGTCGGTCACTTCGATACGGTCGGGACCATAGAAGCCGAATTCCTGAAGAACACGAAGCTTGGGCAGAACGTTCCCGCGGAGATCGTAATGGAAAAAGCCCGGGAAGACGTCCGGATTCTTCCGCACAAACTCAAAAATGCGCGCATGTTCGGCCGGCCAATCGCAGCGCGCGCCGCGCAGCCGTTCGTGTCCGGTGAGCATGTATTCCGGGAACAACTCGGGGCAGAACTCCAGTTGCACCGACTCTTGCAGGTCGCGGTAGATCTGCGTCTGTGGCAGAAGAGAAAGCATGCTCGGCAGGATACGCGCGCCCATGGCGCGAAACGCCACCATCTGAAACACAGACTGATGGAAATCGTCCATCGTCTCGAACGGAAATCCCCAGACGTAGAAACAGTCGGTGCGGTCAAAGATGGTCACGGCCTTCGTAACGATCTCCACCACTTCCTCAGCCGTGAAGCCTTTGCGGGTCCGATCGAGAATTCGGTTGGAACCCGACTCGACGCCATAGCGGATTTCGCAGCAGCCGGTCCCGGCCATGGCGCGCATGGTTTCCTCATCGGTCAGGTTGATGCGCCCAAATGCCTTCCATTTCACACTGAGGCCGGACCGGTCAAGTGCTTCGCAAAATGCCAGAATGCGGCTCTTGCCACTGACCATGAACTCGTCCTGAAACAGAAAAAGGTTGACCCCCTGCTCCTCGTGCAACTGCTTCATCTCCGCCACCAAGTTGGCGACGGACCGGGAATGGGTTTCCCAATCCCAGACGGGCGCGACGGAGCAGAAGGTGCAGGGATACGGACAGCCTCGGCTGGTAATCATGCCGTAGCCTTCGTAATCGGCAAACCGGATATGCCGGAATGACGGCGGCGGCAAGGAGTCCAGGTTGGTAATGCGCGGCGCGCGGGCGTTCTCCACGTAGCGGCCATGGCGCATAAAACTGATGCCGGGCACATCGTCCAGAGCGGTATTCTCTTTGAGCGCCTTGAGCAAGAGCGGACCGGACACCTCGCCCTCGCCTCGGGCGATGACATCCACCCAGGGGCACCGTTCAAGAACGAGACGCTCCACCGTCTTGGAACCGACGCCGCCCAGCACGACCGTCCGGTCCGGATGCCGGGCCTTGAAGTCCTGCAACGCCAGCAAGGTGAACGGCAGCAGATTCGCCATGCAACTGACGCCGAGCACGGGCGCGCTGTCGGCAAGATAGGCGGCGATTGTTTCAGGGCGGAACGGGTCCTCGCACTGATGCGTCTGATAGTCGCGGAAATCCACGGTGAAACCGCCCCGTTCGAGCGCGGCGGTCAGATAGAGAGGCCCGAGCGGCAGATGCTTTTCGCGCTCGGTGCGGCCATCCGCGTAGCGGACATACAGCATGTTCAGGTTGACCAGGGTGATATCGGCAGTTGCCATACGTTCCCCGCTACATCTTCGTATGGCCCTTCGTGGCCGGCGGCGCGGGTTTTGGGGGTGGCGTCCGCTCTGCAATCCACTTCGCCAGCAGAGGGGGCACGGCCTCGATTGCGCCGACAACATGGGCTTCATCGGCCCCGTTGTCCCGGTGCAGCACGGTCCCGTCCGGCGCCAGGAAGAAGACCAGCGGCGCTGCAGCGGCGACCCCTTGTTTCTGCAGCATGGCGAGATACGCTCCGACCTTTTTGCCCCGTAGAACCGGCAGTTTCACGGCGATCAGATTCGCGGCGACGACGGCCTTCTCGATCGAGTCATTGCCCTTGCTGCAGAGATCCTCGAGGAAGCGTGATGATGGTAATTCCAGTCTCATTCCCGCCGAGCCTGGCGGTGCCCCCTCTTCCGTAACCCATTTGACGCCATACGGACAAACCACGAACACGGCCCGGTTCGACGCGGCGGCCCGTGCGAGCGCTGCCTCCACCGAGTCCTGCCACTGAATCGAGTCCGGCACGGTACGGGTGACCGTTGATGGGGGCGTCGGGGTGTCGGGACGGATGCCCTTGGTCGCCTCTTGAGAATCAGCGTAATCCGTTGTTGCCAGCAACGCAGCGGCGGCCGTTCCGGCGGTAATGGCAGTGTTGCGCAGGGGAGACAAACGGGTTCGGACAAACGAGAGGATCATCTGAGCCAGCGTCTTCGGCGGAGTCGCCATTAGGATGGCCGATTCGGTGGGCGAGAGCGGGATATTCGCTTCGGCGGCCGCGGAGAGCGGGTCGGCGAGCGTCTTTTCTCTCCAATCCTCGTTCAACCCTGCGAGGGTCAAGAGCTTCTCCATCCCGCGCGGGACGGAAATGGATGCCCCTGCCGCGCCATCGGGACGCGGCCCGACGATGGTGGGCGCGGGCGCCTCAATGTTCTTTGTCTTGTCTTGCTCGTTCGACTTCTTTGATGCGGCCATCTCGACCCTCCCTTCTTTGCCCAGCATGGATTGTATGGATGGGTACGAACAAGCGGAATACATCCAGAAGCATGTGATGTGGATGATTTGAGGATTGGACCCTTGATTCGCCGGAAGTGTGTGCGTGAGCCGCCGTCATGTTATTCTCCCGACACCTACCACGGTGTTCCCATTCCTGAGCGTAACACGGAGTCTCGATTGTGTCAACAGAGAATCCGTGGAGTTCTGGGGACACCCATAACCGTAGAAGTCAAGGGCCAAGTGCCATCGAGGTTTCCTTTTCTTCTCCTTTAAAGCATCCGTTTCTTCTCTTCGCTCGTTCGCGTGCTGTGCAGACACCCATTCGCATCCCGCGAAGCGCGGGACCCGTCATCCCCCCCGGACCGTGCATGAAATTATTCGCGTCGTCCGGCCCAATCACCTATAACGGCGTAGATGAGTTCCTGCGACGTCCTACATAATTACTTGCCATGAAACCTAGCGATAAAAGGAGTTAGGAAAATAGGGAAGGGTTGGTTTTCGTCTTTTTTGAAAATTTTGCAGGTTCGATTTGACTACTGCCGTTCTGCGTGCTATGGTTCTGCCTGGGGGCAGCAAGAGTCGCTCTGTTTTTAAGCGGAGGATGTACATGATACGATTAGGTGTGATGGGACATGGAGGTCGGATCAGCGGGATGATCAAGAGCGTCTTTCGGCAGGTCGCCCCGGACCTGCGCGTGGTGGGGGTTGTTGACCCGGACGAGCCGGGGGCCCGGTCGCGGCTCGCTGAGTGCGATCAGAAGGACGCGGTATTCTACAAAAACGTAAAGGAGATGGTTCGCGGCGCGAAACCCGACGCGCTGGCCGTCGGCACGCGCTGCCACCTGCACTCCCCATACGGCGTGGAGGCGGCGAAGTATGATCTGCCCCTCTTTCTGGAGAAGCCAGTCGCCATCTCCATGAAGCAGGCCGTTGATCTGGAACGCGCCTTCGAGAAGTCAAGGTGCGAGGTCGTCGTCAGCTTTCCCCTGCGCGTCTCCCCCTTGTGCATCCTCACCCGCCAGTACATCGAGGACGGCGCAGTCGGCAGCCCGGAGCACATCCTCGGGGTGAACTACGTGCCCTATGGCATGGGCTACTTCGACGGCGGCTATCGCAACTTCAAGATCACCCAAGGGCTGTTCCTTCAAAAGGCGACCCACGACTTCGACTACATGAGTTACCTGATGGGATCGAACATCGTGCGCGTGGCGGCCATGTGGACCCTGGGGCGAGTCTTCGGCGGCAAGAAGGCTTCGGGGCTGGTATGCTCAAAGTGCAAGGAGGCCGAGACCTGCCTCGAAAGCCCCGAGAACCGCAAGCGCAATGCCTCCGGTGGGACGCAGAGCGACCACCCCTGCACCTTCGGCATTGACTGCGGCACACCCAAGACCGGCATGAACGAGGACTCTTCCAGCGCGGTGCTCGAATTCGCCTCCGGCGTGCACGGCGCATACACCCAGGTGTTCTACTCGCGCAGGGACGCGGGAACCCGCGGGGCGACAATCAGCGGCTATCACGGCACAGTAAGTTTCGACTGGTACAAAAACGAACTGAAGCGCGTGCGCCATCATCAGCCGTTTACCGACGCCATCAAGGCCGGGGCCGGCCTGAGCCATTTCGGGGGCGACGCGGAATTGGCCCGTGACTTCATCGGCATCATCCAGGGAAAGGCAAAATCGCGCACACCGATATGGACAGGCATACAGAGCGCCTATGCCTGCCTCGCCGCCAAGGAATCCGCCGAAAAGGGCAAATTCGTCAAGGTGCGGCAGGTTGGCGACTGACGTAGGAGGGCCGTGGCCCTCCTTGCCCTACTTCGCGTAGTACCGCGCTGCCTTCCGGATGCCCTGGGCTACCTCGGTTACGTCGCGATCGGTCCAGTGCTCGTTCAGGCTCAGGCGAAAGCCGCCGGCCGCGAGGGCCTGCAAGCCGGGGAAGTTGCTCAGACTGTAATCCACCTTGCCCTTGTAGAGCGGGCACGACCATGCGCAGGCGTGGCGACTCTCCACCTTGTCGCGGAAGATCGGCCACTGCGGCACGAGGCGCGACACGGGACTCGCCGACACCCCCTCCGCGCGGAGCGCCTTCACGAACTCGGCCATGGGCGCCTTGAGCGCCTTGGGATCCACATGGAACGCATAGTGCCAGTAGGTGCAGTAGCCTTTCGGCAGGACCTTGTGCGGCGTGACGGCCGGCAGGCCGCTGATGAGGTTCGTCAGCTTCACGCCGAGACGATGGCGCTTGGCGCACAGTCGCTTGAGGGACTTCATTTGTTCCAGCGCCACCCCCGCCGCGAGGAGGTTCATGCGGTAGTTGTAGCCGACGATAAACGGATCGCGCCCCTGGCCGGTCCGGTCGTAGCACTTGTCGGCGAATAAGTCGGCGCGGTCAGCCAGCTTCGCATCATTGGTAATGAGCATGCCGCCGTCGCCCGCGCCGATGTGTTTCGAGTCGTTCAGGCTGAAGCAGCCGAAGGTCCCGAATGTGCCGCACTTCTTGCCGTTGTATGCGCACAGGTAGCTCTGGGCCATATCCTCGACGACGGGCAGCTTGCGCCTGCGGGCGATTTGCATGATCTTTCCCATATCGCAGGGGTTGCCCTCCAGGTGCACCACAAGGATCGCCTTCGTGCGCCGGGTGATCCGCTCCTCGACGGACTCCGGGGTCATGTTGCCGCAGTAGGGGTCCACGTCGGCCAGGACGGGCACGGCGTTCTGCTGGAGGATGGCGATGTAGGTCCCCATGTCGCTCCAGGCGGACGTGACCACCTCGTCGCCCCTGCCGATGCCGAGCGCGCCGAGGGCGGTGTGGATGGCCGCCGTGCCGGATGAGGTGGTGATGCAGTGCTTCGCGCCGTAGAGTCTGCGGAACTTCTCGCGCAGCTCCATGACCTCCGGCCCGCGAGCGAACTGGATCGCGCCGCGTTCGAGGATTTTTTTCAGGGCGTTCAGCTCGCCCACGACATGTTTCGGCCCTGTGCCGTAGGGGTACTTCTTCGCCTTCGGCCCGCCGTTGATTGCCAGTTCTTCCGGCTTTGTCATGGTCCAATCTCCTTATTCAAGTCAGCTCTTCCGTCCACTTTTTCTCGATGGCAAGAAGCTCTTTCCGCTGGGCCGGCGTCACAATGGTCCGAACCGGCAAGGCCCTGAGCTTCGCGATGCGGGAACGGGCGTCTTCGATGATGGTCGGGCTGCCTGCGGCCTCCCACACGCTCCTCGGACGGCGGTTCGTGACGTGGGGGAAATAGTACTCATCCCTGAAATGCCCCAGCGTGTGGTCGTGTTCGAGGTACTCCGGTCTCCGCCCGAGTTCCCGGATCAGGTCCACGGCCAGGCTGTCGGCGTCAACACGGATGCCTCTCTGCGCCCGCAGCAGCGCCCCCGCGATGTCATTGCCGATCACCGCCATCTCCAGCGACATGCACTTGGTGGACTCCAGGTTGCCGACGCCCCACACGATGTTGGCGTGGCTTTGCACGTGGAGCATGCCGGTCACGACATTTTCATACGCTGCGCCTGCGTCGGGCATGGCGCTCTCCGTGTTCATCCATGCCGCGCTGGGCAGTCCGTGAAACGCAGCGATCTCCGCCCCGGCCGCCTGGAGCAGGCCGTTCTCAACGCCGCCGGTGCGCATGACCGACGTCTGCATATCCATCACGTGGGCGAAGCCCATGTTGAAGACGAGGGGACGGCCCGGTTCGAGGGCCTGGCAGATCGCCACGCCGCTCAGTGCCTCAGCATTGCCCAGAACCAGCTCGCCGGCCAGGGTGGCGGGCGCGGTCACGCCGCCGGCCGGTTCCGCGTTGACCATCATGGGGATGCGATGGCCGGAGCTCTCGCGGAAGGCTGCCAGCGCCAGCTCCGACCAGCGCAGCGGGCTGACGGCCGTGTAGCCCAGGCTGAAGATGGGCGACTCGGCAATGGACTTTCCATCGAGGAGCACATTGGCCGCCTCGATCATGCCATGTATCTCGCGGGGGTTGTAGATACACGGACGGATGTGCTTCAGGCAGTTCTCGGCGATCAGGCGCATCCCCGTGAGACCTCGGACCGGCGCAGGCACGTCGGCGAGGCACGTGCTGACCATCGCGTGCACATTCTCGAGGCCGTCCACGACGTGCACGAGATCGGCAAAGCGATCGGTGTCAATGGGTTCCACGCGCTTGTCAACGGCAAGGTTGACGGCGTTGCCCGTCCAGAAGACGCTTGGCCCGCCGGCGCGGAGCACCGTCCTTTCTCCACTCAGGCTGACCAGCGCGACCTCCGGCGGGCATTGCTCCAGCGCCGCCGACACGACCTCCCGCGGGATGTGGACGACCTTGCCGTCAGCGACGTTGCAGCCGTGCTCCTGCAGTAGCGCGACGACGGCTTCGTCGTCCACCTGGACACCGGTCTCGGCCAGGACGGCCAGGCTATGTTCATTGATCTGCTTGATGTCGCTCGTTGTCAGTATCGGCATAGACTCCCCTACGTTGGTTACCGAACTTTCTTCCATTCGTCAATCATCGCCATCACGTTCTCCCACGGCCAGTGGGGGCGGATGGAGGGGACGGCGCTGAGGATGAACCCGCGCCGTCCGAAGGTGGCCGCCGCCTCCCGCACGGCGGCGCGGACCTCCTCCGGCGAACCCTCGCCGATGTGGATGGGGCCGCTCACGCCCGCCCAGATGCACTTGTCCTTGCCGAGTTCTCTCGCAATCACCTTCATGTCCTGGTTGCCGAGGACCGGCTCGATGGCGATAAGGCAGTCAACCCCAGACTTCTGCAACTGCGGGATCATCGGCATGAGGCCGGTGCAGACCGTATAGACCACCGGCACGCCGCCCTCGTGCGCGAGACGGACTTCCCTCTGCAACCGGGGCAGGATGAACCGCTCGATTTGCGCGGGGCTCCAAAAGTCGGTCGTCTCGTAGAAGCCGTTGCGCGAAATCATGTCCACACCCAGCTCGACGGCAAGTTTGACGCGCTGCATCGCAGCCCTGTGCTCGACCTCAGCCAGGGCCTCGATGACATCGGGCTTGTCCACCGACAGGAGCGCGGCGCCCTCCGCCCCGCAGAGGGAGAGCGACGCCGTCAGGCCCATGCCGCAGGCCGACCGGACGGGGATCTGATACTTATCGAGGAGTTCCCGACGCGACGCCAGCGACGCGCGGAGTCGGCCAATAGCATCGTCGGGAGGCGGCATGCAGAGATAGGAGTACTTTTCCACATCCTCCATCGTCTCGATCCACGGCTTGACGATGCGCGATACGACGAAGTCTGAGACGAGCGGGATGTCGTCGCCGTGGGGGTAGTCCTCGGTCTTACGGACGGTGCAAGTGAGCGTCCCCGCCGGGGTTTCGATCTCCTTGTGGATGAGTGGGTAGCGCTCGCCGGATTTTTCTTCGACCCATGCGAGTTCCTTCACATCAGGATGCCGGGCCGCGCTCACCCCAAGGTCGAAGGCAGCGTCCACACCCAGGCGGTTGATGCAGACGTCGAAGCGCTCGTCAAGGCTCTCCCATCGGTATCCCTCAACGGTGGGGGAGGACCAGAAGGTGGGGGCGCATGGGATGTAGTCGGTTTCTTCGCGGCGAATCGCCGCCAGCAGTCGCTCTCGCGGCGTCATCATACTCGGATCGGATACCTCCCGTATTTGACCCCCGCCTCCATCATGCGTTGGCAGTTGGCCAGGACGCGGCCGAGGTTCCCCGCGCATCCTGTCCCGCCGAGGCCGCCGGTGGTGCGGAGAACGAATCCGCCGCCGGGGGCGCCGTCGCGGATGGCGGCCTTGACCATTTCCTCCGTTTCGTCGGGGTCCATGAACTCGAATTGCGGGGAGGTGATGTTGCCGCAGAGGAGCATCCGGTCGCCGACGCGCTTTTTCGCCTCGGCCAGGACCACATCGCCCTGCGGGGGCGGCTCGCACGGTTCGATGCCGTCAATGCCGATCTCGTGGAAGCGTTCGAGGTACTCCATGGCGCAGCCGTGGCAGTGGATGCGGGTCTTGCCGCCGTGCCGGCGGATGAGGCCGTAGAGCCGCCCATCGGTGGGTGTGATGTATTCCTCGAACATAGGGCGCGAGATCCACGGCGTGATGGCCATTTCCATCCCGCACTGGCTGAAGTATCTGGGTTTCAGTCGTGCAAATATCCGTTCGAGTTGGCGATAGATGCGGTCGGTGAACTCGTCCAGAAACTGGTGCATCAGTTCGCGCTCAGTGACGAGCCACATGTAGAAGTCCTGTCGGAGCGTGTTGCGCGCCAAGTCGCCAAAGGGCTGGGGGAAGCCGACGAGGAGGATGCCTTTGTCGCCGATCTTTTCAAGCGTTCGGGTGTAGGCGTCGAAGTCAATCGGCAGCGGCTTGCAGGGAGCGTCGAGGATGCGGCGGAGGTCGTCGGGCGAACTGAGGTAGTGCTTCTCCCAAGCATAGTCGTTCGGGTCCTTGGTCGAGGTAGGGTGATAGGTCTGGGCGGTGAAGTCGCCGGCCGGGGTGTGGTAGGTGCGTTTGCGGCGCACGTACTCGCCGGGCTTCTCGTCAATCACCTCTTCCTCGTAGGTGTTTTCCAGGCCGAAGTATCCCCAGGGCGGCGACCAGCCGTAGAAGTAATCGCTGTGTTGCCGGATCAGCTCGACCAGCTTCGCCGCGCGCGGGTCTGCGGCGGCCTCCTTCGAGATGCTCATCTCGATGGGCACGCGGTCAGGCTCTTCGAAATTCCACGCCGTTTCGAGTCGCTCACGGGAGGTCAAGGCGTTTTCCATTGCATAACATCCAAAATGTGGAGGCCTATTTCGTCTTCACTTCGACCCAATCCTCGCCCTGCTTCCGATACTCCGTCTGCTCCTTGACAATCTGGCGCACGGGCATGCCCTTGTCGTAGAACCAGTGGTCGTAATTAAGGTCGTCACGGAACTTGATGGACTCAGTGATGTAGCCGTCGGGCGCGAAGACCTCGCGGCTGAGGCGCTTGCCCTCCGGGTCGTAGTACTCCCGCAGGCTGAGCTTCCCGTCGGTGTATGTCAGCCGGCGGATGGCCTTGCCGTCGGCGCTCAGGTCGTCGCGTTTTTGGATCACGCCGTTGGCGTACCACTCGCGGTGGATCACACCATCGTAGAGGTGGACGATTTCGCGCACCGCCTCGGCCGCTTTCTTCGCTTCGTCGGCGGACGCCTCACGCGAGCCGACCAACCAGCGATCCTTCGTCCAGGAAAAATCCTTCGGAGGATCGGTCAGGGCCTCGAGTTTGACGATCTTGTCGAGCGGCAGCGGTTCCGATGGATCGCTCTCCAAGCCGGCCCACTCGACGGCAACGGCGTGGTACTTGCCCGGCTTCGCCAGCCCGATGCTCTCGCCCGGCGGGATCGGTCGGTCGGTTATCCGCTGCCCGTCGCACAGGATGTGATATCCGAATGTCTCATAATGCTCCTCGCCGGGGATGAGCTGCACGACATCGCCTATGAGACGGAGCCAGGGCCGGTCCGGCTTTCGCACGAGGACGACGTAAACATCGGTCTGGCGCTGCTGGAGAAGGGGAGATTTTTTGTCCTTGATGGAATTGTACATTGTCGAGGACGCCTTGCCCAGCTTTGCCCATTGCTCGTCGGTCAGGCATCGGGCCTCGAACGATGTGACTGTCTGGCCCTCGCCGAGGGGGGCCATTTTGGTGCTGTGGCATTGCCGAACCAAGCCTTCGAACGTAGTGGAGGTTTTTCGCTCATACTTGATGACTTCGCGCCAAACCGTGAGCGAACCGGAGTCGGGAAAGCCCTCCGTAGATTCCACATGTAGCACAGTATCCTTGGGCGAGCAGGCTTTCGTGATGACGGTCATCGGCCCGTCCTTCAGGTCGTAGTTAGACACGAAGCAGACCTTCGTCCCGTCCGGGCTGCCCTTTTGGTCGGCGTCGTAGATGTCCGAGTTATCGGCGATGTCCTCCGGGTAGCAGATGATGGAGAGGTGATGAATGGTGAACCATCCGTCGCCCGATCGCGTGTCGGCGACGATGCTATTGCCGCAGATGTATCGCCCGCTACGTCCGCATGGGCTTACATCGCCGAGGGTCATGCGCGAGAGGAAATGGATGTTGCTCGGGAACGGCTCGTCCCACCGCCGCCCACGGATGATGCCGTTGCCGAGGAGCAGGTGCTCGCCGTTGCCCTGCCAGCACATGTGGCACTGCTGGATGGTCGGCACGCCGATGCGGCGGTTCTTCCCGTCCAGGTCCCACCAGTATCGCGTCGCCTCGAAGGGCTTGTCCTTGTGATCGTGGCGGGTGAAGAACACAGGATGCCGGGGGTTCGGCATGAGCTGGCCGCCGGTGACCTCGGGCAGTTCCTCAACCTTGTCCTCTCCGCCCTGGATCGCGATGCGGACGGTCTTAAGCTCCGGCGTTTGGCCGCGGAAGCGGCGCGCGCCGTAGAGCCATTGGTCGGCGGCGTCGGTCTCGCCGAGGACCTCGACGCCATAGGCGACGTGGGCGGTTTCCGCCGTGTCCGGGTCGTACCGCTTCACCTCGGTTCCCTTCTCGTACGGTTGGCCCTTGCTCGGGTCGAACTCGACGAAAAAGAGCCAGTTGCGGGTATTCGCCCATCGGGGGTTCATGCCTTGTCCGAGTCGCCGATCTTCGTCCTTGTGAAAGTCATAGACATGCACCTCCGCGCCGGATTTGCTCCCGTAGCCGTTCTCTCTCTCGCCCCAATGGGTGTAGCAGAGGTATCGGCCGCCGGGGCTCCAGCACTGCGTATTGTGGTAGTTGGCATGGTCGCGGATCATGGGGTTGTTCGTGATCCGCCACACCCCCAGGTTCGGCCCGTTCTTGGGCGTTTGGAAGGATTCCTTCGCGGCAGCCGCGGAGAGAAATACAGACAGAAGTACGAGAACGACAAAATTGCATCGCCGCTTCATGATTCCCTCCTACGTTTTGATGAGTGACAGGAACTCCGCATGCAGAATTCCATTGCTGGCCAGCAATCCCTTCTTGCCGTCGAAGAGTTCCAGGGGGCTGCCGTCCAGGCGGGACAGCTTGCCTCCCGCCTCCTCGACGATCAACTGCGCCGCGGCATAGTCCCACGGCTGGAGGCCTACGTGCAGGTATGCCTCCGCGTCGCCGTTGGCGATGGAGCAGAGGGCGGCCACGGCGCAGCCCTTCGACCGCACGGCGCCGACCTTGCGGAAGACCTCCTCCGCCGCCTTCAGCGCGACGTGGCGATTCGAGAGGCGGACGAAATCAACCTCCAACTTTGCTGCGGAGATGTCGTTGATATCGGAGACATGGATGCGCCTGCCGTTACGCGTCGCGCCCGCGTCCTCCTCGGCAAGGAAGATGTCATCGCCGACGGGCATGATGATTCCCGCCGCCACCGGCCGACCGCCCACGGCGAAGGCGAGGGAGATGCCGAAGATCGGAAAGAGTCCGCGGACGAAATTCTGCGTCCCGTCAATCGGGTCCATCACCCAGCATCGGCAGTCCTCGTCGGCGGGGTTGCGGTCCAGCCCGGCCTCTTCGGCCACCACGAGATCGCCGGGGAATTCCTTTCCGAGGCGGCCCACAATGCGGCGCTGGACCTCCAGATCAACCTCCGTCAGGATGTTGGTCGTCTCGCCCTTCATGGAGACGTCTAAGTTCATGCGGTCGGCGTACTTATCTTTTGCGTAAACGGCCGTTTCCCGAAGTATGCTTTCAATGAACTGCAGTTCCTTCACGTGATCCTCCGTGTTATGCTATCGTCTCCTGCGCATCTCGCGTTTCATGGCCCGCTCGTCATCGCGCTTCTTGATGGCCTCTCGTTTATCGAATCGCGTTTTCCCCTTGGCGACGGCGATCTGAACCTTCGCCAGGCCGTCCTTGAAGTAGAGTTCCACGGGCACGAGGGTCAGGCCCTTTTCCGTCGTCTTCCCCGCGATGCGCCGAATCTCCCGCTTGTGCAGGAGCAGCTTGCGACGGCGCGTGGGCGGGTGGTTGCTCCGGCTCGCCGGTTCATAGGGGCTGATGTTCATGCCGAAGAGGAACACCTCCCCCTCGATCACGCGGGCGTAACTCTCGTTGATGCTCACCTTCTTGTCGCGGAGCGACTTCACCTCCGCGCCCTTCAGTTCGATCCCCGCCTCGTACCGCTCCAGCAGGTTGTATTGGAACTGGGCCTTCTTGTTTTTCACTATCGGGTCAATAGCCATGCGCCGTCCATCCGTCTGAGGATAATGCGAACCCCCACATTATAGGGAGATGGAGCCGCCTCCGCAAGACCAATCGTCGGAGGGCAGAAGAATCGAAAGTTGGTATCGGTTTGAGACGGGTTCTCGATGTACCCGTACTCCCTGTGAATAGCCCGATAATTACTACAAGATTCCGCCTGGGAACGGCGAATTACCTCGTGTGGCCGTGTTGGGTTGCCTTTTCGTAGAGAATGAGGACGCTGGTCGCCGGCGATTCGAGTTCAAGCGAAAGCGTTTGCAGATCCGCACCCGTCAGGGTTGTTTTCTTATCTCTGTCCACGAATGTGACTATGTATTTCTCCTCAGCGACGAGGCCGCGCAGGCAGATTCGAGCCTTGGAATAAGGGCTTTGCGATCGCCGAAAAACCATCGCGAATCCCTGGGCCAGGTCGGGGCGATGGAACTGCCAGCCACACCAGTGTGACTCGTCAAGGTTGATCTCAAACAGGGGGTAACAGTCGCCGATCCAGAATGGACGAAGGCTCTTAGTCTCTTCGATGGCGCGCCGCGCCTTCTCCAGCGACGCCTCCTTCCCGCGCAGGTCCATGCACAGGTTGACGCCCGTAGTGGCCACGCTTCGGAAGACATAAGGATCGAAGTCCCAAACCCCTGCGGCATGAAGGGGCACGTATAGACTCAATCCGGCCGTCTGTACCTGATCCTGCACGGGCATCGGCCTTTGGCAACACTGCGTGTCGCTGCGCCAGAGAGGAAAACTCCGATGGCACGTCTCCAGGTCCACTCGCCGTCCACCGCTGGCGCAGTTGTCAATGGCCAGCTTCGGATGCCGGCGCAGCAGATCATCCCACATGCCATAAAGCCCTTCCACATATCGGATCTCCGTCATCCCCTGGCGTTCCGGCGCGTCCGCCGCCTGCCAGAAGCGCAACGGATCAATGTTGAAGTCCTGCCGATAGATGGTGATTCCCCACTCCGAGATGCACGTGGACAGGTAGTCTGTCAGCCATTTTCGGGCGTCCGGGTCGCCCAGGTTGAAGAGGCCGTCACCTTCGCCCGCGCGAAGCACCCACTGGGGATGTTCTCTGGCGATACGGCTTTGGGGGTTGACTCGTTCCGGCTCAAACCACAAGACAAATCCCATGCCCTTCTCGCGAGCGGCGTCGCCTAACGGCTTCAGGCCGCGGGGAAACGCCTCCGGTTTGGGCGTCCAACTGCCAACGCCGGAGGGCCAGCCCCCCTCGAACCAGCCCGCATCCAACCAGAAGGCCTCCACGCCCACCTTCGCCATCGGACGCATCGCCTCCATCTGATTCTCTTCCGTCACTGCATTGCCGGTGTTGAACGCAAACCAGGTGTTTTCCGTCACCGGCGGCAACACCAGTTCGCCATCAATCCGAGGCGCGTAGTGCGCCAGCATCACCTGCCGGAAAAGGTTATGCCCTCGCATCCGATCCGACCCCCGCCACATCACGAGGAGAATCCGAGGCGTTCGGATGCACTCGCCGGGATGCAGCCTTAGACGCGTCGTCTGCTGTCCGGCCAGAAGCCGCACGTCGTTGTCCCGATGAACGATCATCGCCCATTGGCCCGACCATCCAATCGCGCCCACCAACCCTCCGCCGTCCCATTCGAGGTTGAAGAACGGAAGCTGCCCGTTGGAGGACCGCCCGCCATTGGGCGCGAGCCTGATCTCCGATTTGGGCTTCACAGGCTGGGCGATGGGCAGAAAATCGGTGGCGGTGCAGGTGCTTCCGTGGGCATGGTGCAGCATAACCTCAGCTTTCAGCGAGGCGGCCAGGCGCAAATCCATCACATGGATGTTTTCCAGAAGCGGCGAATCCGCCGCCCCCCGGTTCCGCAGGTTCAACACCCATTCGACCGCAGGGAAGTCCACAAAGAAGGTCATCTCGCAGGCGACTTCCAATCCTGTTGCAGGGTCGGTGTAAACAACCGAATGCTTCTCTTTCCCTTCTGCGGCGGGCTGTTTCGTGTGCGTGCGCTTCCATGCCGACAGCAGTGTTGCGCTGGGCTTGCCGTCATAGGCGAAAGAAAAAGGCGGGGTTTCGCCAAGGAGATCCGCGTCCGCCCATCGCCGCAACGTCAAACATTCCTGCGGCGGCTCCTGGCCAATCGCCATCCCAACCACAATCCCCATCAGCATCAGACATAGCAAACACATCGTGAACATGGGAACCCCTCGCTGATGTTCAACTCAAGATCGTTTTTCCTGACGTACTTTCGCCAAATGCCGGGCGACCTCGGCCACCGGGGCGGTCCAGAGGCGGTCCTTGTGGGCGGCCAGGTGGTCGAGCAGGTCGCAGAACTCGAACTCGTTGATGCCCAGCCGCCCGCCGTCAATACTATGGAAGGTGAAGACGATCCACCGCACATTCCGCGCGGCGCGCTCCGTCAGGCCTACCAGCTCGCAGCCGGACATCCGCTCGCACGGCTGGCTGACGAGGTAGTACAGGTCGCAGTTGAGGGGATGGTTCGGCAGGCCGTACTCTCCCGCGCCGCGACCGGCGACGAAGTATTTCGCCACGATGGGCACATAGCTCCGGCGGGTCAGGCCGCAGCCGACGTGGTTCTGGTAGCAGGGGTAGCAGAAGGATCGTTCGGTGACGTCCGGCAGGAGGGCGCGCAGGCGATTCTCCGCCTCGACGATGTCGGCTTCCAGTTCCTCCAACGTCATATTCTCCAGCCCTCGACTGGGCGGATAGGTCTTCAGATTGTTGGAGCAGGTATGGCTGAGGGTGTGGTTGCCGATCTCATGCCCGCGGGCGGCGATCTCCTTCCAGGGGGCCAGGTGCTTGGCATAGTCGTCGCCCTTGGGACAGAGGTAGAACGTGCCACGCAGGCCGCGCTTCTCCATCTCGGGGATGGCGCGGCTGAGCTGGGTGGGGCCGCCGTCGTCGAACGTTAGGGACACGGCGGCCTGATGGGTCTCCTCCGGCCAGATGCCGGACAGGTCTTCACTCCCTCCGAGTTTCATTCTGACTCCTCCGTAGTGGGTTTGATGATAAGTTCCTCGACGGCCCCGAAGAAGATGAGGAAGTAGCCAATCAGCTCGAGGCTCTCCTCCACCATGCACTTCACACCGTTGGCGTCGATGGGATACACTCTTGCGAAATAGCCCCAGAGCTCCCGCTGGCCGAGAATCTGCGCCCATGAGACGACCACCACGGTACCCAGGAGCAACAACACAAAGGCCGGGCGAACCAGAAGGTCTTTACCTTCCTGCCAGACAGATCTTCGCCGCAGTGTCGCGAAGATCAGGGCGATGAGCAAGGCAATTGCAAGGACAATATGGTAGCCGCCCTCGGACAGTTGATTTGCGAGGAAGAAGTCCATCTCGCGCACACAGGCCGCAGCCGCGAGTAACGCGAGAACGAGGCTGATGCTACGTCGTCCTTGATCCGCAACGGACACGAGAACGAAGGCCAATACCGTCAGCAGGCAAAGCCCTACCGAGATCCATTCCACCACCGTGTTTTCAATCAGCACTTTCTGGAATCCGCAGCCCAGCACCAAGCGCACCTCGAGTGTAAGGTAGGCGCTGATGAGAATCAGGTACACCAGAAGGCGGGCGGGAAAGACGGCCCATTCGCGGCTCTTGATCTTGGGTCTCTGATCTTTCATTTCATGTCTGATGTCATCCACGGCAATAGGAACCTTCAGGCCATCTCTACTATTCCTGCCCGCTCCATGATCTCGAAGAAGTCAATCATCACGTTAAGCGGGATGTTCTTCTTGTACTGCAACCGCCGCCAGATTTCGTAGATGCTCCGTCGCCCATCGGCCCAGGGCCAGAAGTCGTTGAAGTTGACCCCCTTGCAGTCGGGCCTCGCGCGCAGGTTGGACAGGGCCTTGCGCTGCGCCGCGGGGAGGAGCTTGTCCTCCAGGATGCGCCAGGCGTCGCGCTTCGGGACAAGCCCGCGGGCCTTTGCCGCTTCCGGCGGATCGGTCGTCTCGGATGGTTCTGGGAGACGCTTGCCCACCAGATCGCCCAGCAGCCCGATGGCGCTGTGCATATCGGCATCGGCCGCATGGGACACGCCCTTCACCGCCGCGAGGGTCGACCGCTCCGCCTGCGCGTTCCTCGGTGCGATGCGCAGCGCCTGGGCCGTCGCCTCGCAGCCCATCAGCCCGTAATACTCGGCGCAGCGCTCGATCTTCGCCGCCGCCTGCTGCAGGGCCTTCTCTGCCGGCCTTTTCTTCAGCGATCCCTCAATCCGCAGCACCTCAGAGGTCAGTTTCTCCGCGGCACGTTCTTTCACCTTTCCCGCCGTCAGCCCGGCCACCCACATCGCCTCGCGCGGCCCGGCATTCGCCAGGAAGTGGAGCAACGCCGCGCACATCACGCCCGTGCGGGCCAGGTTGTCGGCCGAGATGTACTCCGGCAGGTCGTGCGAGGTGTGGTAGTAGCGATACGGCCAGCAGCTCAACTGCGGCGTCGGTATGTCGAAGTATGGATCAATGATGAAGGCGTCGTTGCCCCAAAACTCCTCCATCCGCCACGGCCAAAGGGCGTAGTTGTTGTCGCCGAAGCGCTCGCAGCCCATGTTGTGCACGGCCTCGGTGATCTCGGCGGTAAGGTGCTCGATGAACGACGGCGCATGGTCGGGCGAACGGAACACGACGAACTCGCCGCCGATCTTCCCCATGTCCACGCCGACCGAGTCAATGCACAGGCCCGCCAGGACCTTCGGCCACTTCTTCTTGTGCTGCTCCAGGTAGGGCAGGAAACCGGTGACCTCCGTCGAGAAGAGAAACCGGATCGTCCGCCTCGGCCGGGGCAGGACTTTGTTTCGATAGAGGCTTTCCAGCGTCCGGCTTATCTCCATGCACACCGCGAGGCCCGAGGCATTGTCATACGCCCCCGGCTCGGATATGTGGGCGAGGGCCCAGAGCTCCTCGTCCCCGCGCGTGCCCTTCACGACGGCATCAACGACATCGGAATGGCCCTTGTAGGATTGGGCATCCACCTCAGCATGTACGATCACAGGCTTTCCGCTCGTCTCGATCAGCCTCCGCAGCCGCGCTCCGATTCGCGGCGAGAGGACGAAGCCGAAGATGTGCTTTGTGTCGTCCGTTCCGCGCAGGCAGTTCCACTGTACGGCGTCGGGTCCGTCGAAGACCTCGCGCACGGGCGGATCGTACTGGGGCATCCGCGGGCGGTCGCAGGTGTCGGTGATGATGCCGATGGCGCCGTGCTTCGCGGCGAGCGACGCCACAGCGCTCGCCTGCCGCTCGGTCATGACGATCTTCCCCTTCACATTCAGTCCCGTGTAGTGCTCCTCCCGCGTGCCGTCCTTGAGGATGACCACCTGCGCCGTGACGCCGCCCTTCGGCGTGGCGGCGCTGCGGCAGCAGAGGGCGAGGGTCTCCTCCTCATACGTCGTCAGCCGCTGCGCCTGCTCCTTCGGCTTGACGATGGAGAGGGTCGCGCTCGTCGCCATCCATTCGAGGGGCATGGGGGGATGGTAACCGTAGCGCGTCTTGCCGTCGGCGGGGTACGGGATCATCCGCGCCCGCACGCCGTTTTCCTCAAAGCGGTCCACGCACCATCGGCATGCGTCGCGCAGGCCGGGGGTCATAACGGTATTGCGAAACTGCCACAGGCGGCTCACATCGAGCCATGCGCGTTTGCCGCTGAACTCGCGGGCGATCGGTTTGAGCAGATGATGAAACATGGATGTCTCCTTGTCTGTTAGGCCACTCCCATTCTCTTAAGGTTGTTTAAGCTGATCCTTATGGACTCCATGGGCGGGCGCTGGCAGCGGTCCTGCTCCACGATGTACCAGTCTGCGCCCGCCGCCTGGGCCGCCTGGAAAATGCCGTCCCAATCGAGGATGCCCTCGCCGACCTCGGCGAAGGTCTTCTGCCCGTCGCCCAGCATGTCCTTCAGGTGGACAAGCGGAACGCGCCCGCTCAGTTTCCTGATGTAGTCGGCCGGGTTTTCCCCGCCGTGCTGGACCCAGTAGGTGTCGAGCTGGGATTGGACGAACGATGGGTCGCTCTCCTCATAGAGAATGTCGAGGCCGTACTTGCCGTCGAACCTTCCAAACTCGAAGGAATGGTTGTGGTAGCAGAAGGTGAAGCCCCCCTTCACAATCTTCTTGCCGATGCTTTCCAGCGTCTTTGCCGTCCTCTTCCAGCCTGCCGCATCCTTTCGGCGGTCCTCCGGCAGCCAAGGGCAGGTGATGTACGAAACGCCAAGTTCCCCGTAGTAGTCGAGGTTCTTGTCGAGTTCCTTTTCGAGCGCGTCAATGGGAATATGGGTCCCGACCGGCGTCAGGCCGAGATCATCGAGCAGCTTCTTCAAAACCGCCGCCGTCATGCCTGCCGGGGCGCTGATCTCGACGGCCGTGTAGCCGATATCGGCGACCTTCCGGAGCGTGCCGATAAAGTCCTGTTTCGCATCGTCGCGGACGGTGTACATCTGAAGCGCGATCTTGAGCTTGGCCATGATCTATCCTTTACTCATGTGTATCCCAATCCGAGAAAGCATTGACGATAAACCTTCCCCACCGACAAATCAAGATGAATTGCTGCATGAAATCGTGCTATCCCGATTTGCGCCGAGGGATATTTTCCTTGCCACAACGATGTTCTCTTGGTTTAGTGGTCCATGTCCGTCCGGGTATGTAAGTCTTATGACAGGAAGACCGACATGAGATACACGAAGACCGAGAAGAAGCTGATCAAGGCCATGGAGCAGATGAAGATCATTGACGCCCACGAGCATCTGCCGCCGGAGAAGGTGCGGACCGACGCACCGGTGGACGTCCTCGTGCTCTTCGCCCATTACACGAAGACCGACCTGATCGCCGCCGGGATGTCGCCCGAGGACTACCAGCGCGTGGTGGACTGCGGGCAGCCGCTCGCCGAACGCTGGAAGCTCTTCCGCCCCTTCCTGCGGCACATCCGTTACGGCTCGTACGCCCGCCCTGCCTTCATCGCGGCGAAGGAGTTCTACGGCTGCGACGACATCAACGACAAGACCTACCTCAAGATCACCGAGCGGATGCGGGACATGAACAAGCCGGGGATCTATCGCAAGATCCTCCGAAAGAAATGCAAAATCCTCACCGCCCTCACCCAGGCGGGCCGGACCGATTACGAGGGCGATCTGCTGACTCCCCTGATGCCCCTCGACATCCACGCGAAGCCCGGCTCGGCCAACGCCGTCAAGCAGAAGGCCGACGCCCTGGGCATGACGGTCTCCTCGCTGGACGACTATCTGGCGATGGCCAAGGCCGCGATCGAGAGGTGGAAGACCGAGCGCGTCGTCGGCCTGAAGACACGGGCCGAGGCCACGGGCAACCCCGACCGCAAGGAAGCGGAAGACCTGTTCAAGAAGATGATGGACGGCGACGCGAGCGCCGGCAACGCGAAGCCGCTCTACGATTTTATGAAGCATCGCTTGTTCGATCTATGCGCCGACCTCGATCTCGTTGTGGCCGTACACGCGGGCATGTGGGGCGACTTCCGGCAGCTCGATTCGGAACACATGATCACCGTTTTCCCGCTCCACCCGCGAACCCGGTTCGACCTGTATCACATGGGCATGCCGTCGGTGCGGCAGACGGGTGTGATCGGCAAGAACAACCCGAATGTCTGGCTGAACCTGTGCTGGACGCACATCATCTCGCCGCAAATGACCGTCTCCGCCCTCGAGGAATACATGGACATGGTTCCCATGAACAAGATAATCGGCTTCGGCGGGGATTACAGCCGGCCGGTGGAGAAGGTCTATGGCCACCTCGTCATGGCGCGGGAGAGCATCGCCGCGGTCCTGGGCCGCCGCGTTGATCGGGGACTGATGTCGCTGAAGGAGGCGAAGGCGCTGGCGTATCAGTGGCTTTACACCAATCCGAAAGAACTCTATCGGCTCGACGTGTGAACTTGCTCCAACAGGAATCGGGCGCGCTTGACCTGATTTGTTTAACATCTTTCACGGCGGAGGACGTCCGATGCGAAGAACGCTTCGCCTAACGGCTTTCACGACGGCGACGCTGGCGTGCACAATCCTCATGGCGCAGGAACAGGGAGGAAGGAAGATGGGCGATTATCTCTTCCCCGTCGGCGGGGGGAAATGGCAGAACGCATCCGCCGAAACCCCGGCGGAGGGCGACAGGCCGTCGGAGATCACATGGGAATTCGCAAAAGCGAAACATATCTCCTGCGCCGATATCGTCCACGACTGGACGTCTTATACCGGCATTGCCTTCACCATCGCGACGAACAAGGCGAGCAATTCGATGCTTTACCTCATCATCCCGTCCGAGGACAAGACCAAGGACGGGTCCGACTACTACTCCCTCCGTTTCAAGCTCGATTTTGAAGGCGCGAAGGACCTGATGATCCCCTTCGACGAACTCGGCAAGGCGCGATTTCCCATCGGCCTGCACCAGATCAACTCGTTCAGCTTCAACAACGCCTGGAATCCAAAGGACTTTGTGGACCCGGACGTGGTGGTCAAGATTCGCAACCTACGCCTCGTCGAGGAAACCAACCTGCCCAAGACCGGCCCGCGCATCGCCGACAAGGAACTGTTCCAAGAGTTGCTCGACCTCGACTATCCCGGCCTGGCGAAGGTGAAGGCCGCCGTCGAGAAGGGCGATCTCAAGGCCGCGCGCCACGAGCTGGCCGAGCATATTCGCCATCGCGAAAAACCGCTCTGGTTCGTCGCTCCGAAGGACCGGCCGACGCGCGACATGCCGCCCCAGACCCGCCGCGCTGAAAAGGGTGTGGGCGGGCGGTACCGCGCAACCGCGCCCGTGGACTGGACCGGCTGGAAGAAGGTCACTCTCACCAAGGACGGCTTCAAGCCCCAGGGCAAGCCGCTCGGCTGGGACTGGATCTCGAAATTCTCCCTTTCTGCGCAGGTGACGGGCGACCCGACGGGCGTTACGCTCTACCTGGACGATGTGAAGCTCGTCGGCCCGGCCGGCGAGTGCAGCCTGGGCGACTTCGAGAGCGAGGCCACCGGCTGGCGTGATGTCTTCCGCTCCGAGGAGCAGGCCCACTCGGGCAAGGCGTCGGGCAAGTGGTGGTTCCTCGATATGTTCCGCACCACCTTCTGCGAGAAATTCCCCGGCGACTGGACGAAGTACGACGCCCTCGAGTTCTGGCTCCACGTCGAGAAGCCGGCGAAGCTCGACATCATCGTATCGGCCGATTCGTATCCGCCGGATACCGAATACGCCGACACGATCCTGACGCATAAGTTCACCATCGGCGGCTTCAAGAAAAATGTTTTCGACTTTGGCCAGCGCATCAACTGGTCGTCCAACGCCATGACCGAGGGCGAATCGAGCACGATCGAATGGAACGCGCAGTTGAACCGGCACTTCCACTTCCAGCATCTCGTCCGCGCCTACTGGGAGACGGGCGACGAGAAGTACGCCCGCGAGCTGGCCCAGGAGATGAACGCATGGATCGAGGACTGCCCGCTCCTCCTCATCAGTTCCGGCAACTCGCCCTATCACTATGCGTGGGAGACGCTCAACACCGCATGCCGCTTCCAGATGAGCTGGCCCGATGCGATCTTCAGCTGCATCCTCTCGCCGGAATTTACGGATGACATCATTGTGAATATCGTGAAGTCCGCCGCCGAGCACGCCAAGCACCTCATCAAGAACCCAACGAGCGGCAACTGGTACACCGCCGAGGCGCTCGGCATATTCACCGTCGGCGTCCTCTTCCCGGAATACAAGACCGCAAAGGAGTGGCGGAGCATCGGCATTGACCGGCTCTACCGCCAGCTCAACGACGAGATCTATCCCGACGGCATGGAGTACGAGGTCGCCCTCGGCTACAACTGCTGGGTGCTCCGTGAGTATGTTCGCATCATCGAGATTGCCACGCTCAACGGCCTGATGGGCGAGGTCCCCGCCGACTATAAGGACCGCATCGAGAAGATGTACAACTACCTTATGTACGACTGCATGCCGGATGGAAACGCCGTCGGCCTGAACGACTCCGGCAACGCGAACATGACGAAGACGCTCGTGGAGGGCTACCGCTATTTCCCCCATCGGCCCGACTTCATCTACGCAGTCACCAACGGCAAATGCGGCAAGCGCCCGCCGCAGGACTCCGTCGCCATGCCCTACTCCGGGCACTACATCATGCGGTCGGGCTGGGACCGCGAGGCGCGGATGCTCCACATGGACGCGGGCCTCCTCGGCCACGGCCACATGCACGAGGACAAACTGCACGTCGCCATGTACGCCTACGGCAAGCAACTCCTGCCCGACGCGGGGAACTTCATGTACGACCGCTCGCGTTGGCGGAAGTACGTGCTCATCACGCGCTCGCACAACACCGTCCTCGTGGACGGCATGGACCAGTACCGCTCGTGGAATCGAGACCTGCGCACCTGGCCCAAGCCCTGGGACGCACCCGCCCCGGCGACCGATACGCGATGGGTCTCGGTGTTCGGTCTGGACTATTGCGAAGGGTTCTATAAGGATAAGTACCGCGAGTACTCCGACTGGCAGAACTCGGCGCAGAAACCCACGGAGCTGGAGACCGTTCAGCACGCCCGCAGCGTATTATTCGTAAAACCGAATTTTTGGATCGTGCAGGACACCCTCACTGCAACCGATGACGCGGAGCACACGTGCGACGTGCTCTACCATATCAACGCCGACGAGGCGACCGTCGCTCCGCAGACGAACGCCATTACGTCGGCATCGAAGGACTCCTCCGACGTGACCATCGCTCCGTTGAACGTCGAGGGCCTGAAGGCCGCAGTGGTGAAGGGAAAGATCGAGCCGCCTATCCAGGGCTGGACGAACTGCGGCTGGAAGCCCCGCGACCCGGAGTACCCCATGCTCGCCATCCCGACGGCGATTTTTAGCAAGGCGTGGAAGAAGCAGACGCACATCGTCACCGTCATCTATCCCTTCCCGGCGGATGGCAATTCGCCAGTGAAGTCGGTGAGCGCGGTCGAGGCGGCAGAAGGCATCGTCGCCGCGCAGATCGAGTTGGACGGCGGGGCGAAGTGTACCTATCTCTGGAATCCCAAGCCGGGCGAGACGGTGAAGGCCAACGGCCTGAGCGCCGATGGCGAGGCCGCCGTAGCCTGCCCGCAACCGGGCGCGGCGTTCCGCCTGCTCCTGGTGAATGGCAAGACGCTTGCCCTGGGTGAGGCGTCGATGGCGATCAACAAGCAGGGATCGGTTTCCATAACAGGTTATTATGAGAGCACTTACGTCATGGGATGCGATGCGCCATGCGAATGCGCCGTGCGCATCCCCGGTCTCATGGAGAAGGGCGCCATCGAGGTCCACAAAATTGACAACAACCTGGTTCGCCTCGGAAAGATCGAGGCGAAGGCGGCCGGCGTCGTCGTCACATTCCAGGCCGAGGCGGGCGCGGCTTATGAGATCAGTTTGGCAGGCGCCAAGGACCTGAAGACGCTCCTCGAAGACGAGGCCGCGAAGGGTGGTGCGAAGGCGCTCGGTCTCGATTTTCCGATAAACTCCCTTCCGACGCTCCCGCCGTCGAAGGGGATTATGGTCGTGGTCCAGGCGGAGGACCTGGCCGGCCAGGGCGGCGGCGAGGTGACGGTTACCGACAAGAAGGTCGGCATATCGGGCAAGGCGTTCCTCAAGTGGGACAAGCCGGGCCACTTCCTCGAATACAAGTTCTCCGTCCCGGCGGATGGGGAGTATTGGGTTACGCTCAAGTACTGCACCGAGAACATGAGGCCGGTTCGAGCGATGGTCCTCGACGGCGCGTTCCCGGCGGAATGGATGAGGGAGATCGCCTTCGAGTCCACCGGCGGCTGGAGCAACGAGCGCGACGACTGGAAGCTCTGGACCGTGACCGACCCGAAAACGAAGAGGCCCTTTCCGTTCTGTCTTCGCAAAGGCGAACACGTACTGAGGCTCGTAAACGTCCAGGAAAGCATGAACCTCGATGTCATCCTGATCCATTCTTCGGATGTGGGGGCGGAGTGAAGGAGCGCGCCATGACCACACTGAGAGCCGCCGCCGCTTCCGCCGAGATACTCGTGAGCGACCTGCCGGCCGCCGCCGACCGTCCGCAAGAGGCGCCGCTTCGTGCCACCGCCCTGTTCATCGAGGGCGATGCGCCCCTCTGCATCATCTCGTGCGATGTGATCGGTCTATTGAGAGATTCCTGCGACGAGATCGCCGCGACGATCAGCCAAACATGCCGCGTGCCGTTCGACAACGTTCTCGTCACCTGCACCCACACCCACCACGCCCCCCGCCCCATGCCGGTCTACAGCACGCCGCGCATCGAGGAGGTCTGCGCGCGAACCATCGCCGCGGCAGTTGATGCCGCAAAGCAGGCAAGGACAAAGTTGGATGCTGCGGAATCGTCCGGCGTGGACATGCTCTATGCCTTGGGCCAGGAGGCCACCGTCGGCGCGAACAGCCGATGGCTCATGCGCGACGGTCAAATCTCCTGGTCGCATCATGACGAGGCGGAGATGGTCCGCCCCACGGGTCCCCACGATCCCGACCTGCCGGTGCTGGCCTTCCGGCGACCATCGGGCAAGCTGGCGGCCGCACTCTACTGCCATGCCACGCACAACATCGGCACGCTGCACCCGGAGCCGACAAAGGTGATCTCGCCAGGGTTCTTCGGACTCGCCGCGCAGGAGATGGAGCGCCGACACGGCGCGCCCTTCCTCTACCTCGCCGGCGCGTTCGGATCGAGCCACCGGCGCGACAGCCACGTGAAAGGACCGGAGGCGATGACGCGGGTGGTGAACACGGTCGAGGAGGCACTCGGCCGCCTCGAACCCATGCCCGCCGCTCCTATGATCTCTATCAAGCGGCCGTATACCTGCCGGTATCGGAACTTCGACGAGGCCCGTGAGGCCGATGGGGTCAGCCGGTGGGTCAGGCGATGGTTCGAGCCGAAGTCGGCCGAGTGCCTCGAGCGGACGTACGCCAAGGTGCGAGAGACCATGGCCTCTAAAGCAGGGAAGACGTTCGAGACATGGCTCCATGTGATCCGTCTCGGCGATCTGGCCATCGTCGGCATCCCCGGCGAGATGTTTGCGCACCTGGGTCTCGACATTCGGCGCCGGTCCCCCTTCCGGCACACCCTCGTCGTCGGGCTGGCCAACGATGAGATCGGCTACATCGCCGACCGAAAGGGTTATGAACTCGGCGGGTATCAGACCTGGTTCTGCGGCCACAGCCAGGTTGGGCCGGGGGCGGGCGAGGCGATGGTGGAGGCGGTTCTCTCTCTTCTCGCGGAAATTCACGCCATCTGAGTCTTACGTGGAGAATACAATAGATGAAGCTGCGGACTGCGGCAATATGTGTCCTCCTGCTCGCCACTGGCGCAGGCTGCGCGATACCGGCGAAAACCCCCACCACCGCCGCGCCGGATGTGGCCAAGCCGAAGGCGCGCATCGCAAACGACAAGTGGCAATGGTTCAAAAGCATGTTCTTTTCCCCGACGAAGGAACTGGTCTATCTGGACCGGTGGTGGGGGCGGGCAACGGGCCATCCCTTCCCGGCGAAGAACATTGACGTGAACGGCAACCCTGCCGATTCGCCTGTTTTTGTGAATCGCGATGCTTCGAAAATGTCGCTCGCGGAGATTGAGCGCGGCCCGAACAGCGATGACGGCCCGGTGGGCAAGATCACGGCGACAAAGATCAAGGAATCGGGCGCAAGCCCCGGCTTCTTCGGTAAGGACTCGCGCGGGGTGAAGTACCTCTTCAAGTTCGACATCAACGGCTGGCCGGAGATGGCTACAGGCGCGGAAGTCGTCGGCAACCGCCTCATGCACGCCCTCGGCTATAACGTCCCCGAGGCGCAGATCATGATAATGCACGACGTCGGCACGAAGTTTGACGGGCAGCGGTGCGCCGCGGTCAAGTTTGTCCCCGGCGAGATCCTCGGCCCGTGGGACTTCAAGGAGAACCGCGACCTGCGCGAGGTGCGCACGCTGAAACTCGCCTCGGCATGGATCAACAACACAGACATGAAGGAGATCAACTCCCTCATGACCTGGCGGGACAATCGTCTGAAGGTCTATCTCATTGACTTTGGGAACTCTCTCGGCAGCCATTCCATTGACCCTAAGATGCCGGAGGCTGGATGGGAGTACCGATTTGACGTGGATGAGATGTTCCACCAGATCTTCACGCTCGGACTCTGCGGCAAGCCGTTTCGCAAAGACAAGAAACCGTTCAGCCCGGCCGTCGGTCTCTTTGACGCCGACTTCGATCCCGAGCGATGGAAAACCAACTACCCCGTTGTTTCCTTCTTCGACGCAACGCCCGATGACTCGAAGTGGATGGCCCGGCGCATCGCCGCCTTCACCGACGATCAAATACGCGCCGCCGTCTCGGCGGGCGAGTACTCCCGGAAAGAGGACGCCGACCACATCGCCGCGGTCCTTATGCAACGCCGTGACGCGATCCGGAACGTCTACCTCAAGTAGCTTCCCCCGACGGAATATTTAGGTTTCCTCTCTCCCGCGTTCCGCTCCCGCACTGGACGTGGGGGAAAATGGCGCTGTGGCGAACTCCACTAAAAAATCCCTTGACAAGCGGATGCGCGGGGCGTAGGATGATTGCATTGCACATGTGCGGATGCCATAAGGAGGAGGTTATGTCCATCACCCACGAGGAAATCGCCGAGAAATTGAAGCTTGCAAGAAGCACCGTCACGCGAATCCTCAACAACGACCCGACCTACCGGGCCAGCCAGAAGACCCGCAAGAAGGTGCTCACTCTGGCCAAAGAGATGAAGTACGACTTCGGCAACCTCCGCCGCATCCACCGCCGGCGGTTCGAGCGTATCCCGGTGGACATTCCCGTGTACGTCAAGATCCTGCTGCCCGACGATACGGTGTTCGACGAGGGCCACGCAAAGATGCTCGACCTGAGCCCCGTAAGCGCGCTGATCGGCGAGTTCCGTCTCCACAAACAGGTAATGCCGGTGACGAACTTTTCGCTGGGGGTGGATGTGCTGGAAGGGGAGCTCTCGGCCCTCCGGTTGCGGGGGCGCATCGCCCGCATCAGCCTGGCCGAGGGGGTGCAGATGGGCGTGGAGTTCATTGACGCGGAGCGCGAGGTGCTGGATAGAATTGCGAAGTTCCTGAATTATCCGTGACCCGTCGGCGTATCACCATGCCCGAATTCCGTTGACAGTCAAAAACAATTTTCTGTAGAATACACCCAGTAATTTTCTTTCTCCCCCTTGAGGCCGACAGGTATGCGACACGTTTTGTCTGGATGCGGCGTCCTCGCCCTCTTGTTGCTCGCCTCGTGCGAACAGCCGGAGAAACAATCGCCCGGGGCGGCGGAGCAGGTGCGACGGCAGGGGATCGCCGTGCGTGACGTGAGCCTCGAAAACCAACGACTCGACAAGGAGGTCCGCCGATTAACAAAGGAACTGGAGGACCTCCGCAAACTGAGCCAAGCGCAGAAAGAGGATATCGAGAAGATGCTCGGCGAAAAGGGAAAACTGGCCGAGCAGAGGAACGAATCTACCCAGCGCATTGACAGGCTGATCAAGGAAAACGAGCAGCAGGCCCTGGCGCTGCGCAGCTCGACCCAGACCAGCGACCGGCTCTCCCAGGAGAATGAACGCCTCCGCAAGGAACTGGACCAGCTCCGCAAGGAGATGGAGGCGGCAAAGAAGGAAATGGGCAGAAAAGGGGACGTCCCGCCGCAAAATACTACCCCTCAATGACGCCCAGGACGGTCTGCCGCGCCTGGGCCATTACATCGGGCGACGTGGCCTCAAGATTCACTTTCAGGAAGGGGCCAACCTCCGCCTTCCGGGCATTGAACCACCAGTTCTCGAACTCGACGGTGATGCCGTCCAGGTAGTTGATCTTCCCGTTGGTGAAATGCCGGGCGAGGGCGTGAATCCGCTCGTCCTTGTCGGCCACTTTCACCTCAAGCTCCCCTGTGCGATAGTATCGGCGCAGCGGCATGACCAGTTGGGACAGGGTCTTGTTCTCGGCGGTCAGCATGCCCAGCACTTTGAGCAATGCGATCATGGCGGAATCGGAGTAGAAGTGTTCCCGGAAACAGTAGCAAGCCTCCGGCCCGCCCCCAAAGGCGCCCTGGCGCTTGCGCAAGGCCGCCCGCATGTGGATGTGCCCGGCCGGGACCTGACAGGGGATTCCCCCCGCCCGGCGAATCTCCTCTGATACCACGCGACTTGACCGGAGGTCGTAGACAATCGTGGCGTGACTCTCGCGCGAGAGCGCCTCCCGCGCCAGCACGGCCGTAATGACGTCCGGGCAGATCATCTCGCCGTGCTCGTCCACGAACACGCACCTTCCGGCGTCGCCGTCGAAGGCCAGGCCCAGATCGGCGCCCGACTCGATCACCCTTTTCCGTAGGTCCTTCAGGTTATCCTTGTCCAGCGGGTCAGGATTATGACCGGGGAAGGTCCCGTCCAGTTCGAAATTAAGAGGAACCACCTCGCACTCGGTCTTACTGAGGATCGCCGGGACGACCTTGGCCGCCATGCCGTTTGCCGCATCAACGGCGATGCGCATCTTTCGGATGGGGGGGGCGAAGGAGAGGATATGATCCCGGTATTCGAAGAACGGGTCGCTCGTCTCCACCCGCCCGGCGACCGAGACCGCCGAGGCCAGCCCGCGCTCGACGATGGCCTGGATGTTCGAGATGCCGCTCTTCGATGTCAGCAGGGCGGCGTTTTCCCGGCAGATTCGGAGACCGTTGTATTGCCGAGGGTCCCGACCGCCGGTGACCATCACCCCCCCCTGGCGTTTGTAGTGGGCGATGGCAAACGTGAATATCTCCGTGGAGCATAGGCCGATATCCACTACATTGACCCCGGTGCTGTTGATGCCGGCACGCGCCGCCTTGGCGAGCGGCCCCGAGGAGGGTCGCATGTCGCGCCCGACGACGAGAGGCTCGCGCTGGATCAACTGCGCCAGCGCCGCTCCGATCTTGCGCGTCAGGTGCTCGTCCATCTGATCGGGATAGACGCCCAGGATGCCGTCCGGGCGAAAGACCGCGAGACGGGTCTGATCCATCTTCTGCGCCGGGTCCGTCTGCTGTTGCTCCTTAGAAACGCCGCACTCGGCGCAGCGCTCGAAATGGCGCCTCTGGCGCGCCTTGCATACGGCGTAAGAAATCGGCGACTTCTCCGCCGGGCAGTGGATTGCGTCGTTGTGGTCAGCGTTCCCCAATGGCATGTTCTCCGGGCAAAGGAACCAGAGTAATAGCGGCTTCGTGGCTTTGGATTTTCATGCTAACACACCCATCCGGCAAAGTCAATAGCCCGATGGCAGTTCTCCCCTCCGCCGCCCCCTCGGCCCTAGTGACTCCAAATGAATGTTGACTTTAGGCCAACTATTGCATAGACTGAATAATCTTATTTTGGATAGAGGTGCAAAGAGACGTAAGAGCAGTATACCGTGGCACACACGAAGACCGACATTCTGACTTACGACGCCACCCTGCGCGACGGGGTTCAGGCGGAAGGGGTTTCGCTATCCACCGAGGACAAGATCGCGATCGCCCTCAAGCTTGACGAGTTTGGCATTGACTACATCGAAGGCGGCTTCCCCGAGTCGAACAAGACGGATATCGCTTTCTTCAAGGCCATGCGAAAGCACAGACTCCGGCAGGCGCGCCTGGCCGCCTTCGGCGCGACACGCCGCCGCAACCTGACGGTCGGCGAGGACCCCGGCATCGCGGCCCTCCTGGCGACCATGACCCATGTCGTCACCATCGTCGGGAAGTCCTGGGATCTGCACGTAAAGGACGTCCTTAATACCTCTCTCGACGAAAACCTCCGCATGATCGAGGATACGATCCGATACCTGAGAAAGAAACGTGAGGAGGTCATCTTCGACGCCGAGCATTTCTTCGACGGATACAAGGCCGACCCGGATTACGCCGTGAAGTGCGCCGTCGCCGCCGCCGAGGCCGGGGCGCACACCGTGGTCCTATGCGACACAAACGGCGGCAGCCTGCCGGAGGACGTGGAGCGAATCACATCGGAGGTGCGCAAGGCCATAAACATCCCCCTCGGCATCCATGCCCACAACGACGCAAACCTTGCCGTCGCCACTTCCCTTGCGGCGGTAAAAGCCGGCGCAAGTCACGTGCAGGGAACAATTAACGGCATAGGCGAGCGGTGCGGGAACGTTGACCTGTGCAGCGTTATCCCAAACCTGGCGCTGAAGAAGAACTTGACATGCAGGGCAGCGCGGAACCTGGGCAAGTTGACCGAGATGTCACGCTACGTCTCCGAGGTGTGCAACATCGTGCCCCGGATGCACCAGCCCTTCGTAGGGGTCAGCGCCTTCGCTCACAAGGGCGGGCAGCATATTGACGCTATCCTTAAAAATCCTCTCACCTATGAGCATGTGCCGCCGGAGAGCGTCGGCAATGAGAGGCGGCTCCTCCTCTCCGACCTGGCCGGCCGGTCCACCGTGGTGGAGAAGGTGAAGAAGTTCGGCCTGAGGCGAAAGAGCGAGGCGACAAGGCGCATCCTCCGCAGGGTGCAGGAGATGGAGCACGAGGGCTACGAGTTTGAGGCAGCGGAGGCCACGTTCGAACTTATGGCGCGCAAGGAGATCGGCCGATACCGCGGCTTTTTCGACCTGGAAGGCTTTCGCGTAATTATCGAAAGGCGCGAAAACGGACGGCCCGTCACCGAGGCCACAGTTAAAATCCGCGTGGGAGAGCAGATAAAGCTGACCGTCAGCGAGGGCGACGGCCCGGTGAACGCCCTCGATGGCGCGCTGCGCAACGCCCTCCGCGACTTCTATCCCGCCATCAGGGAAGTGCGGCTGGTGGACTTCAAGGTGCGCGTCATCAACCCGAAGGCCGCCACGGCGGCGCGCGTATGCGTCGTCATCCAGTCGCGCGACCACAGGGATGTGTGGGGAACCGTGGGGGTTTCGGAGAACATCATTGAGGCAAGCTGGCAGGCCCTGGTGGATAGCGTCGAATATAAGCTTCTCAAGGACGGAACCCGATCAAAGCGGTAAGGGCGATGGCTGACGAATTATCAACACGGTATAATCCCAAGGATGTCGAGGACAAGTGGTATAAGTTCTGGGAGGATGGCGGCTTTTTCCACAGCGAGCCGGACCCCGGTCGGCCGATGTACTCTATCGTCATCCCCCCGCCGAACGTCACCGGCGCGCTACACATGGGCCACGCCCTGAACAATGCGATTCAGGACATCCTCATCCGATGGAAACGCATGCAGGGATTCAACGCCATGTGGATGCCCGGCACCGACCATGCCGGCATCGCCACGCAGAACGTGGTGGAGAAGGAACTGGCCACAAAGCGGCTCAGCCGCCATGACCTGGGCCGGGAGAAGTTCGTCGAAGAGGTGTGGAGGTGGAAGAAAGTCTACCACGCACGCATCACCCGTCAACTCAAAAAGATTGGCTCCTCATGCGATTGGGTCCGTGAGCGGTTCACCATGGACGATGGGCTGTCCGCCGCCGTGCGCGAAGCATTCGTCACCTTATACGAGAAGGGCTTGATCTACAAGGGCAAATACATCATTAACTGGTGCCCCCGCTGCCACACCGCCATCAGCGATGACGAGTTGGAGTACGAGGACCACGAGGGACACCTATGGTACATCAAGTACCCCTTCCGAGACGAACCCCACCTCCACGTAACCGTCGCCACCACTCGCCCTGAAACCATGCTCGGCGACACCGCCGTCGCCGTGAACCCGAAGGACGAGCGCTTTGCCGACCTCATCGGCAAGACGCTGATCCTCCCCGTCGTCGAGCGGGAGATCCCGATCATCACCGACGACTTCGTTGATCCCCAGTTCGGCACCGGCGCGGTGAAGGTCACCCCCGCGCACGACCCGAACGACTTTGCGATCGGCCTGCGGCACAACCTGCCGCAGGTTATCGTCATGAACGAAGACGGCACGATGAACGAAAACGCGGGCGACTACGACGGCCAGGACCGCTACGAGTGCCGCGAGGCGCTGGTTCAGGAGCTGAAGCTGAAGAAGCTCATTGACGCCGTCGAATCGTACAGCCATTCCGTGGCCCACTGCTACCGATGCCACGACGTAATCGAGCCATACCTCTCCGACCAGTGGTTCGTGAAGATGAAACCGCTGGCGCAGGAGGCAATCCAGGCCACCAAAGACGGGCGCGTGGCACTCTTCCCGGATCGGTGGACCCACGTTTACATGCAATGGCTGGAGAACGTACGCGACTGGTGCATCTCCCGCCAGCTTTGGTGGGGCCATCGGATCCCGGCTTGGTACTGCGGCGACTGCGGCGCGACCATCGTCGCCCGAACCGATCCAAAGGCATGCTCGAAGTGCAAGAGCAGGAACATCCGCCAGGATGAGGACGTCCTCGACACTTGGTTCAGCAGCGACCTCTGGCCCTTCTCCACCATGGGCTGGCCGGAGCGGACGCCGGAGCTCGGCTACTACTACCCCACATCCGTCCTCGTCACCGACCGGGGCATCATCTATCTGTGGGTGGCGCGGATGGTGATGATGGGATTATTTATGATGAAAAAAATCCCATTCTCCCATGTCTATATCCACGGCACCATCCTCGACGAGGAAGGGCGGAAGATGTCGAAGTCCCTCGGCAACGGCATTGACCCCATCGTCATGATCGAAGGCGGCGTGGATCGCGGGCAGGAGTACCCCGGTTACGGCGCCGACGCCGTGCGGTTCAGCCTCGTCTCCCTGACGGTGGAGGGGCAGGATGTGAGGCTCGCGCCGTCGAAGTTCGAGTACGGCCGCAACTTCGCCAACAAGATGTGGAACGCGGCGCGGTTTGTCCTGATGAACCTGGACGAGACTGGAAAATGGGGTCAGGCACCTTTTGTCGCCGCAGGCGACCCAGAGGGTGCTTCGCACAAAAGGAGCCAGACCCCTTTTTCCGCCGAACCCATCGAGGATCGATGGATTCTCAGCCGGTTCTGCAGCGCGACGGAGCGCGTGACGGAGGGCCTCGACAAATACCGTTTCAACGAGGCCGCCGCGGCGATCTATGACTTTGCCTGGCACGACTTTTGCGACTGGTATCTGGAGATCATCAAGCCCCGACTCAACGAGGGCGGCGACGCGAAGGTCGGCGCGCAGCACATGCTGGCCCGCGTGCTTGACGGTATCCTGCGCCTGCTCCATCCGCTCATGCCCTTCGTGACGGAGGAACTCTGGCAGGCCCTGAAGAATAAGGTGGGCCGGCTGGAATCGAACGACATGGCGTCGATCATGGTCGCGCCGTGGCCGGAAGCGAAGCCGGAGGAGAGGGACCCCGAGGCCGAGGAGACGATGACGCTCTTGCAGTCCATCGTCCGCGGCGTGCGGAACATCCGGAGCAAGATGAATATCCCGGAGAAGCTGGAGGTGGAGGCCCTCGCCTCCGCCCCGGACGATGTCGCCGCGAAGCGCCTCGTGGCCCATGCCGAGTTCGTCCGGCGCATGGCGGGCTTGGGCGCGCTGGAGGTCGGGGTGGGGCTGGCGAAGCCGCCCTCGTCGGCCGTTGAGGTGGTGGGGCAGATCCAGGTCTTCGTGCCGCTTGAGGGTCTTATTGACTTTAAGGCGGAGAAGGCCCGCTTGCAGTCGCGCATCGAGAAGGTGGAGGGCCAACTGGCCGTGGTGAACCGCAAGCTGAGCAACGAGGACTTTGTGAGCAAGGCCCCCGCCGAGATCGTCCAGCGCGAGCGCGAGCGACTGGCGGAACTCGATGCGCAGCTCGAAACGCTGAAGAAGAACTACGCAGACCTGGAAGATAAGGCGTAAACCAACCCCATATTCCATGCACGAAGGGAACCATCCATGCCTAACCAACTCGCCGCCTTCAGCCTCTGCGGTGCGGATTTCGATGAGGCCGTACGGCACATCGCCGCCGCCGGCATCACACAGATCGCCCTCTACTTCCGCCCGGAGAAGATGCCCTGCCAGTTGGAAACCATAACCGATGCCGATGCAAAGGCGATGAAGGGCACGCTCGCCGGGCACGGCCTTACCGCCATCGCCGCGGGCGGTGGATCGAGCGTCATGACGCAGGAGGGCCTCGATTTGCTACTGAAGAAACTCGACGGCGCGGCCAAACTCGGCGTCCACGTCTTCGACACGGGCAGCTTATCAACCAAGGACAAGGACGCTGAAACCATCAAGCGCGAGACAGCGATCTTCTGCAAGAATATGGCCAAGGCCGGCGACGCCGCCGCCGAGCGGGGCATCGCCATCTGCCTCGAAACCCACGGCGGCCTTACGGGAACTGTGCCGAGCTCGCTCGCCCTGATGAAGCGCTTGAACCACCCAAACGTCAAGATCGGATACGATCCGGCGAACATAGACTTTTACGAAGGCGCATCGCCGGTGGATAGGCTCGATGATCTCGTGCCCTATATCGGCCACGTCCATGCCAAGGACCATGTGGGCGGCAAGGACTGCCGCGACTTTCCGAACGTCGGCAAGGGCGACGTGCCGTACGCCGAGATCATCCCGGCGCTGCGGAAGGGAGGATACAAAGGGCATATCTCCATCGAGCGCGCCCCCGGCGAGACACCCGGTGAGCGGCTGGCGTCGCTCAAAGAGGCCCATGCGTTCTTGATCCGCCTCATACATGCCAGTAGCTGAACTCGCCAGAGTTCAGACTCCTCGGTGCGCGTGAGACGGCAAGATCGGAAGTCTGGCGACTTCCGCTACTTTGTGTGAACCAGTGCAAAGGAGGGAAGCATGACAAAACATTGGGCATGCGTGATTGCAGCAACTTGTTTGGCCGGGTGTGTGATTGGCCCGGATTCAGCGAAGGACAAGGCCATGGAGAAGGAACCGAAGACTTATCACGTCGCGAAACTCGGCAAGCCCATCCAAATTGACGGGAACTGGGACAAGCCCGAATGGCAGGCTGTCAAGGCGCTTACACTTGAGGGCTACATGGGCGAGAAGCCCGACCACCGGCCGAAGGTGCAGGCGAAACTTGCCTACGACGACCAGGCGATCTACGTCATCTTCCGCGTCGAGGACCGCTACGTCCGCGCCGTGGCCAAGCAGACCAACGACTCCGTCTGCCGCGATAGCTGCGCCGAGTTCTTCTTCACCCCCGGCGCGGACCTCGGCCTGAGCTACTTCAACATCGAGGTCAACTGCGGCGGGACGATCCTACTCGGCTGGCATCCCGATGGCCAGAAGGGAGGACAGGTTGATCCGGCCGACTGCGCGAAGATCGCCGTCGGCCATTCCCTGCCGAAGATCGTCGAGCCGGAGATCGCGGAGCCGACAACCTGGACGCTCGAATATCGCTTCCCCTTCGACCTCATCAAGAAGCATTGCCCGAAGGCGACGAAGCCGGCGCCCGGCGTGACGTGGAAGGCGAACCTCTACAAGTGCGCCGATGCCACGTCGCATCCCCACTGGCTCACGTGGTCGTCTGTGGTCTTCCCGCGCCCCCGCTTCCACATGCCCCAGTTCTTCGGGACACTGGTGTTCGAGTAGCCCCTTTCTGTCTCCTGGCTTCTCGCTTCCAGCTTCTACCGTCTTGTTCCGCAAAATGGCCCTTTCCCCATACGCTTGCACATGTGCGCACGACCCGTCTTGGGTCAGGGGCTGCGTCGCAACATGCTGCGGGAGAGACGCATCGGACTGTCGCGTTCCGCGAGTTCGTGTCTGGGAGTAAAGTGTATGGACCTACACTTTGCTCCCAGAGATTCCCGCCCCGAATTTTCACGATTGCGATGTTTTGAATGCGTCTTGGCCTGGGGGATTGGGCGGCTCCGGGCGCCTCAGAAGAACAGGGATATGTCCCGGGAATTTCGATTTCCCCCAATCTCTAATTTCCACCCAACATTGGGACGCGGCCGCCGACCCATTGAGCCTCAAATTTTCCCTGAAGATGAACGTTTTGATCGGAAATGAAATCAAATTCACCCAAGACGGGTTCTTTTTCACTGACACGAGTAAAGCGCACGCTGCCTTTCAATTCCTGGCGAGGTTGTTTCTCCCAGTTGATTGACTGTCGTGATTTGAGGTTAGGGTAATAAATCACCGCCCCTATCTTTGCTGTCTTATCTGGGAACACGAAAAGTCTTTTCGATTTTTCAGGTTCTTGCCAAATTCTCAGATAAATCCACGAATTGGTTTGGCCGCCACATTTGTCTGCAGATATCCATAGAGCGAACGCTGGGCTATCCCAAGGCGCAAAATCATGCTCAACCGTTGCTGTTAGTGTGGCCCCGTCATTTGCAGCAACCTGAGCACCTTGCAGGCCCAGGCTAAGAGAAACCACACCCACCATTAACCGACATTTCCCATTTGACTCCATTTTGAACTCCTCCTCATGGCCAAGGCCCTGAAATCAGACACGGAGCGATTAACGTATCCGAAGTTCCGGGGACCCATACTTATCTCCTGTTCCACCATCGTGTCCGGTATGTCACGGCATGTCTCCTCCGGTGTGGTCTGGCGTGAACGGCCCGGACTCACCCACGACCGGATAGGCATATTATACGCTACGGTTACGGCAATACGAAGGAGAATTTCTCGCAAAGCACGCAGAGGGCGCGGGGAGAATATCGAATATCGAACAAGAATGTTGAATGTCGAAGGGAAGATGGATTCCCCCGTGCGCGGGAATGACTTCTCCCCCTGTCACGCTATCCCCAGCTCCAGCAGCCGGTCCGCGTTGCGCCAACTGATCTTCTCGTAGACCTCCCGCGAGATGTGGCCGCCCTGGACGGCCTCGTTCAGGAAGCCGATCATCGGAGCAGGGACCTTTGGGCCGGAGATGTCGGTGCCGAAGAGCAGACGGTCCTGGAAGCGATCCATGAACTGATAGCCGAACTCCGGGTCGCGGCTGACGGCGTTGTGGCCGCTGCCCGCCGAGAGATCGCCGTAGAGGTTTTCATACCGCTCGAATAGGCCGACCAGGCGTCCGCCGGGGGCGACAGCGCCCTTGGGGTATCCGCCGCGTGTCTCCTGGGTCAGGTCGCCGCCGATCTCGGCCCAGAAGGGCTGCGAGTGGCCGATGAGGGTGAGGTTTGGGAACTCCTTCAGCGTCTTCTCCAGCCGCGGCAGGCCGAGGTCATCCACGAGGCCGTAGCACCCGCCGAACTTGGGGCCGATGTGGAATGTCACCGGCATCTTCTGCGCCGCGCACTGGCGCAGCAGGTTCCAGACCATCGGGTCGTCGAACCACAGGTTTGCGATGAGCTCGCCCACGCCCTTGCACCCGGCGGTCTTGTAGTATTCGAAATAGCGGGAGAAGTCGGCGCTGGGGCTGTTGTTTTCCGAACGCGGGTCAATCATGCAGAAGGGGATGAGACGGTCGGGGTGCTGCTCGCACGCCTCGATCACATCCTCCGGCGGCACGTAGCGATGTCGGCACTCGGGGCACACCCCGCACATGACGACGGCCTTGTCAATGCCGTAGTGATCCAGCCGCCCCACCAGTTCGTCGGGCGTGCAGTAGGTCGTGCCGTCTTTGCGAAGGACGCCTCTGGTGCGGGTCACGTGAACGTGAATGTCAATAAACATGCGCACCTTTCCTTTCAATGATACGGGTTGCGGTTCTCCTGTTGGATTTGTACTCCCCGGATAACACCGTGTCAAGTGACAAGAAAGGTTCTTCTGGAATCGCAAGGGCCAAGTCGGTAGGCTATTGGGCGATATATTCTGAGAAGTAACTAAGCAGGAGAAAGGAATGTGCGCGCGTTTCTTCGCCATCGCTCAGCGCGGCGGGCATTGGTGGTTCATCACGCCGGAGGGCGAACCGTTCTTCTCCCTGGGCATGAATCACATTGACTCCGCGACGCTGCGTTATCCCGAAAATGTGAATATCTGGCGCGAGACATACGCCAACGACCAGCGGCGCTGGATCCGCGAGGCCGTCGCGCCCGACCTGAAGTTCTGGGGCTTCAACACCATCGGCTGGGTGCAGGAGGTCGTGCTGCGCGGCGAGACGATGCACCGCCACTCGCGCAACTGGACCTTCGAGGAATACCAGTGGGCCGACATGCCCTACTGCCACCTGCTCCCATTCATCGAGTCGCACCAGTGGGAGATCGAGACTCGCCTGCCCGATGTCTTCCACCCGGACTTCTCGGACTGGTGCGACTACGTCGCCCGAGACGCCTGCGCTCGCATGGCCGACGACCCGAAGCTCATCGGCTACTTCTACGTGGACTGCCCCACCTGGGTCCACAGCCGCAAGCCGGACTGGAAGCGCCCCCTCTTTGATCCCGATTTGCTGAAGACCGAGGCCGGCAGGCGACAACTCTTCGACATTGCCACGCTCTACTACCAGACGACCCACGACGCCATCCGCCGATACGACCCGAACCATCTGATCCTCGGCGACCGTTACGAGGCCAGGGCCCCCCTTCCGGACGAGGTGGTCAAGGCGGCGGTCCCTTACGTGGACGTCCTCAGCTTCCAGTACTTCTCCGGCCCGGAAGATATATGCCGGGATTTCACGCGGTGGCATGAGTTGACCGGCCTGCCCATCCTCCTGGCCGACGCCTGCACCCCCAAGCGTGACGGGACGAAGTACCCCGCCATGCTCCACGCCCTGCGGGAACTGCCGTGCTGCGTCGGCTGGCACTACTGCGGGGCTTACCTGCGCAACCGCGCGCGAAAGGCCGGCTTCCGCGACGAGCAGGAGCATGTGGACGAGGCGTTCATCGAGACCGTTCGGCAGGCTAACGCCGAGACGCATGCCTATGTGCAAGAAGCAAAGGAGGCTCAAGTATGAAAATTGATCTCAGCCATCGCGAACGCGTTCGCCTCGCGCTCGATCATCGGGAAGCCGACCGCGTCCCCATCGCCATGGTCTGTTCCGGGATCAACACCCCCGCCCGCAAGGCGCTGGAGGAGTATCTCAAGCGGGAACGAAATATGACGGTGGAGCAATACCTTTCGCCCCTCATTGACATCAAGTCCGTCGGCCCCCAGTACATCGGCCCGCCGCTGGATCCGGGCCAGGACATGTGGGGCGTGCGGCGCAAGGCGGTAAGCTACGGGTCGGGCGAGTACAGCGAGATCGCCTTCTACCCGCTTGGAAACGCGAGCAACATTGACGACCTCGCCGCGCACAGATGGCCGACCACCGACTGGTTCGATTACTCCGTCCTGCCCGACCGCATCGCCGCAATCCAAAATGATGGCGAGTATTGCCTTATGGTCGGCAATGGCAACATCTTCGAGACCTCATGGTATATGCGCGGCTTTGAGAAGATGTTCATGGACCTCGTGATGAATCCCGACCTGGCCCACGCGATCTTCGGGCGCGTGTGTGACTTCTACGTGGACCATTTCACAAAGGTCTTGCGGGCGGCGGACGGCCGGATTGATCTGATCTTCACCGCCGACGACATCGCAGGGCAGGAAGGATTGCTCATGTCGCTCGACATGTGGACCGAGTTCATCAAGCCCCATCACGCGCGGCTGAACCGGACGATCCACGGCTTTGGCGCGAAGGTGATCTACCACTCCGACGGCGCGGTGATGGCCGCCGTGCCGGGGCTGCTAGACATGGGCATCAACATCCTCCAAGCCCTCCAGTTCGACGCAAAGGGCATGGATCCGGCTGTGTTGAAGGCGGAATATGGAGATCGGCTATGCTTTGAGGGCGGGATCAGCGTGCAGCAGACGCTGCCGTTCGGTACGCCCGAGGACGTGCGCAATGAGGTAAGGTCGCGGATCAACGTCCTCGGCAAAAGCGGCGGCTACATCCTCGGCCCGTCGCACGCGATTCAGGCCGGCACGCCGCCGGAGAATATCATTGCCATGTTCGACGCCGCGGCGGCGCATCCCTTGGCATAGCGCCCTCCCGCGCAGACGACTATAGGATTTGACGCGCGATACGTGACAGGTTATACTGTTTGCCTCTGAGCCATGTTAACCCTCAAACAGAAGAGCAAAGGAGAGTCGCTATGAAGCTAAGTGTGTGCTGCGGCCCGCTGACGTTGAAACAGGATTTTCCCGGAATGTGCCAGTGGCTTGCAGCGAACGGGTTCGACGCCGTGGACATGACATCGGTTGACGCCGGGCAGAAAAAGACTATCGAGCAGGCCGGCCTATCCGTCGGCAGCTTCAGCGCGCCTTCGCTCGGAAAGACGCTCGACGCCGACGAGACCAAGCGCAAGGAAGGCGTGGCTGCATTGAAAGGCGAGATCAAGCAGGCGGCCGACCTCGGCCTCAAGACGCTTTTCGTCTGCTTCGTTCCTGTCAACAAGCTGGCCCCGCGCGCGGCGACATTTGAGATCTGGAAGTCCTTCTTCCCCGAGATCGTGGACCTGTGCGAATCGCTCGGCATCAACATCGCCATGGAGGCCTGGCCCGGCCCGCCGCCGGCCTATCCCACCATCGGCTGCACCCCGGAGATGTGGCGCGCCATGTTCGAGGTGTGCCCCTCCACTACCTTCGGGCTGTGCTACGACCCGTCGCACCTGGTCCGCCTGGGAATTGATCACATCCGCGTCCTGAAGGAATTCGGCGAGCGGATCCATCACGTGCACGGCAAGGACTGCGCCATCGTCGAGGAAGAGTTGTATATTCAGGGCCGACTCACACGCACCTTCGGCGCAGGCCCATACAAGTTTGCCGAGGGATGGTGGCGCTATTGCGTTCCCGGCGATGGACTCGTGAAGTGGCGCGAGGTTATCGCCGGCCTCCTGGTCGCGGGGAAGGAGGACATCTGCGTCAGCGTCGAGTTGGAGGATCACTTCTACGCGGGCGACGCCGAGAAGAACAAGGCCGGCCTGCTCGCGTCGAGGGATTACCTCAAGACCGTCATGCGATAGCAGGCCCATTCGATGCATCGGGAGAGGGACTTATGCGAATTGCGCTGAAGTACGGCGCGGGCGAGGTCGCGTTCGATCTGGATGAAAGGCGCGTGATCGAGATCGCCGAGCCCCGGCCGATGCCGCCTATCGAGGACGTTCAGGGTGCGCTCGCAAAGGCGATGGTAAATCCCTTGGGACCGGCGCTGAGCGATGTGGTCAAGGAGGGCGACCGCGTGCTCCTCCTCACCGTGGATTTCACCCGCCCCTCGCCGCGTAAGCTGATGGGACCCGTCATCAACGCCATCAAGTCGCAGGGAGCGGAGGTGGACGTCATGATTGGCCTGGGGAACCATCGCCCGATGACCGACAAGGAGCTGGTGAACTTCATCGGAACGGCCAACGTCCTCCAGAACGACCCGAAGGGCGCGATGTGGAAGCTGGGGACGACATCCTTCGGCACACCGGTCGAGGTGGATCATCGCCTTCGGGACTACGATATCCGTATCGCCATCGGCTTCGTCGAACCGTCTTATCTGCTCGGCTTTACAGGCGGGCGAAAGATCCTCATGCCCGGGGTCGCATCGTCTCGGGCTATTGCCCGCAACCACTTCTTGTTGCTGTCGCCCGGCCGCAAACTGGGCCTGCTGCACGGAAATCCTCTGAGCAACGACGCCCTCGAGTTCGCCCGCGCCGTGGGGCTGCACTGGATCGTGGATGTGGTCCTGAACCCCGATGACAGCTATGCCGCTATCCACTGCGGGGACATGGAGAAAGCCAACGAAGCCGCCTGCGCCGACTCGACGAAGATATACGAGCACACCTTCCCCCTCAAGGCCGACATCGTAATCGTTTCATGCGGAGGGCATCCATACGACTTCGATCTGGTGCAGACTAAAAAGGGTTTGGTGCCCGCCATGGAGTGCGTGCGCGAGGGCGGCGCGATCATCATGATCGGCCAGTGTCCCGACGGTTGGGGAGGCGAGGGGCCGGTCTCGAAGCAAGCGCTGATGGAGCAAAGGCCGGAGGAGATTCTCGCCGATCTCCGCCGGCGCTTCGAGGCGGGCGACTGCCCGTGGGAGTTAGCGCCGTGTTCCTGCCGCTATTTGCTCTCGCGCGCCGTGGCGGAGATGGGCTGCCAGGTCATCGCCGTAACAGACATCAACGACGAACTGGCCGAGACGTTTATTGACGTCGCGCCATCGGTATCGGACGCGCTGGCGATGGCCGAGGAACGAGTCGGCAAGAACGCAGGCGTCATTGTCATCCCCGACGGGCGGCGAATAATCCCGGTGACGGAGGCGTAGGTTCTTATAGGAACACAGGCAACCGCAACACGGAGGCGCAAAACATGTTCATGCCGTATCGCTCGCACAATCTCGGAGGGGGCATGGCGGCTTCGGACGCGAAGGCGGCTGCCGAATCGGCGAGAACCGAAGTCAGCCTGCTGCGACATGAGATCGAGCGCCTGCTCATGATCGCCGAGGCACTGTGGGATATTCTGAAGGAAAAACACGGCTACAATGATGAGGAGCTGGTCACTCGAATCAATGAAATTGACATGCGCGACGGGAAGCTCGATGGGAAGGTGGCCGCCGGCGAGCGCGGCTTGTGCCACAACTGCAACCGGCCAGTCTCCGGCAGACGGCCCATCTGCATCTATTGCGGGGTCGCCATCGGGCGCGGGCCGTTCGAGAGATAGCCTACTCAAACTGGGTATTTTGCGGTGCGCTCTTCCCGGTCGAGAACGAGCAGCCAATCCATGTCATCGGGCGCAGCGTATTTCGACGAGATAGGACCGCCATTGGCACATTCACCGGTTCGCGGATTAAACCACCGCGCCCGGGTCATCCGATCAGTCATGCCCACAGTCAATCGCACGACTCCACCTGCAGGAAGATATACAATCGTGCATGAGTCGTCCTCCGATTTCGCTGCGGCGATGAACCGCGCCGGGTCCGCCTTGCCCGGCTGCTCGGCCAGGAGCTTCGGCGCGGGATGGAGCATCCACCACGGCAATGATGCAAAGAATTGGTGAAGCATGGTCATGCTTTGCGCTCCCGGCGGGGTGAGGCCCGTGATCCACGGTTGGACGATGCCCAGCCTCTCGTGTCCGTCGGCGAGGCCCGGTTCCTTCTGCCACACCCAGACGGCATTGTGCCCGTACGTCACACCCGCCGTCGGCGAGACGAGCAAGCTCCAGTAGGCCGCCCGGCGCACCTCGCGGTCGGTGAAGATCTCCTTGGTCTGGTACGACGGATGAGCCTCGTAGTTCGGTTCCAGATTCACCACCGGTCGCGGCGGGTCGCGCCGCCAGTCCGTCGCCGGTGGGCCTTCGGTGAGCCACCGCAGGTCGCGCTCGGAGGAACCATGTCCGCTCTGATACCCGATGAAATCGAACCACTCCTCGTCGTTGAATTCATTCGCCACCCACGACCGACCACAGGGATGCATCGTGACGAGGCGGTCGCGCCGGTTGCCGAACACGGGCCTGCCGATGCGCTTCCACCGCTCGGCCTTCTCGCCGTCGTAGTGGCCGTCGCCCCCCAGGATCCACACGACCTGATACGCCCCCCAGCGCGCCACGATGTAGCGAGCGACGCGAATGGCATCTTCCTCGGAGAGGATCATGCCCGGATCGTCCTCGCGCAAGGCCCACAGGATGACTGGCGCGGCGACGAGTCCATGGCCGTTGATCGCCTTCACACGCGGGTCGAGGTGCTCGAAGAAGTGCGGGTTCAGCTCCAAGCGCTCCCCCTGCACGAAAGCCACGCTGTCGTGCGGGCCTCGCTTGAGTCCGCGCCATTGCGTGGACACGAACTGAATGGCGCTGAATTTCTGCTCCTTTCGAGTCTTGATGTACAAGCTCCAATCCTCGCTCGTGGAGCGAAGCACACCATTCCAGGCCGTGTCGGCCAGCCAAAAGAACTTCGTCCCGTCAGCGTGCTCGAAGTGAAGGCGGTTCGCGGACAACCGCACCGGCCCGTGGCGGTAAAGCGGATTGTCACCCTCGTATGGCACGCATCGAAACCTGCCGGTCTGGTTGTGCAGGCCGGCATCATCCGGCGCGGATGATTCCGTCTGCCACCGCCACTCGCCGACCTCGTCGGGGCTTAAGCGTATGCCCCACCGCGAGCCCCCGTCCCAGAAGGCGTCAATCACCTCGATTTTGCCGGACGGGGCGGTGAAATGGACCTTCACCTCCACATCAAGGAAGGGATTCTTATAATTCCTGTCGTTTCTCAGATACGTCTCGAATACGCACCACTGTTCGACGCTGGCCATGTTCCGCCGCGCTCCAACACTGTCAGTCTTTCGGTTTTTCCACTTCCAACTTGATATTGTCCAGATAAAAGACAGCCTTCGTCGTGGCATTGCTGGTGAAACCGAGCCATGTGATCTCGTTGAACTTCGGGTCGCAGGGCACACCCTTCATCGCCTTCGGCGGCCGGCCAGGGATGGCGATCGTCAGGTCATAAGTCCCGTCGGCCTCCCTGCCCAGCTTGGCCACAATGTCGAAGTGGACCCATTGGCCCGGCGGAACCGCGGCGACGACTTTGCCGCCGGCCGTCAGGTCTCCCTTCGCGTCAATCGCCAGGCTCGGGCCGGCATAGTAGGGCCCCCCGCCGGGCCAAGTGCGCCACTCCTGACCGACCACGGCGCCATTCTCCCAGCGCAGGTCGAAGCTCCCATGCGCGATCCCCTTCTTGAGCCTCGGCTGGTAGTACATGTGCGGGTTCCACGGCTGGTCCAGGCCGGGCGCATCGGTGAACTTCAGGGATCGCTTGCCCGTGGCCGCAGCCTCCTCTGTCACGCGAATCTGCGCATCCTTGGTTTCGCCATATGTGGTGGCCAGGTCGGCCGTCGCGCCGACCAGCGAATCCTCAAATCCGTCGGCGATGAGCTGCGGCGGCGGTTCATACTTGGGCGGGATGACGGTTCGGCCGCGTTTGATCCTCTTCGGCTTGCTCACCCATTCTCGGTCGCCGATAAGACCCGCTGTGCTGATGTCAATCGGCTTGAACCCGAGCTTGAGCGCGGGCGACTCGGGCTTCAAGCGGAAGTCAAAATTATTCGCATATGCGAACATCGGATCGGCCACGACCGAGTGCTTGTCGTAACCCCCCGCCTGCCACGCCTTCAGGTCCATGTCCTTCAGGAACTTCACCGGTTCGCCCGCCGCATTGAAATAGACATTGTAATCGGCGACGAGGGAACCGAAGGGCGTCATCAGGACCCCCTCGGTGTAATAGACAATGTTGCGCTCGAATGTGACGCTCGATTCCTTGTCCTTCCGCCCGAAGGCCAGTTGCCGGTCGCGGGCGAAGGCGAAGATGTTGTTGCGCACGACGAGGTCGCGGCCGTAGTGAACGGTCAGGCCGCCGGCGGTGTTGCAGTACACAAGGTTGTTTTCGATCAGGATGCCTGTGCTGCCTTCGTCTGGGTAGATGCCGCCGGCGCCGTAGCCCTCCGGCCAGTCCCAGATGTGGTGAATGTGATTATTGCGAATTTTCGTCCCGGTGGAAATTCCAAGGGTATAGATGGCGCCCATGTCGTAGAGCATGCCGCACCCGAGGTGATGCAAGTGGTTGTACTCAATCGTGTTACGATGGCACGTGGTAGGGTTATACCCCCAGCTCCAGCCGACGGAGACGCCGGTGTAGTTGCTGTCGCAAATCTCGTTGTGCGAGATCACGTTGTCGCTGCTCTGGCCGACCCAGACTGGGATGGCCCCATAGAAGACGCTGCACGTGTCGTGGATGAAGTTGTTTGAGATCGTGTGGTGGCTCGTCTGCTCGGCTTCTCCTTTCCGAACCCCCTGCTCCCCGACGCGCACACCGCCCGCCCCCGTGTCGAAAATTTCGTTCTGGACAAACTGGTTGTGCGTGCATCCCCGCTCAAACCAGACTGCGTACTGGCCAATGTTGAAAAATTCGCATCGTTCGAAGGAGCAATTCCGCGCCCCGGTGATCTGGACCGCCGCCGGGATCGTCACCGCCGCCTGCCAGTCGCTGTGCCCAGTCGGTTCGAGGGCGTAGTCGGAGTGCCGGAAGGAGAGGCCCTCAAACCTCAGGTGAGCAACGAACTTCCCCTCGCTTGGCTTACCTTCGATCCGTATGAACTCCCGGACGACCGGGGCGACGACGGATACCTTCGCCATGTCCTCACCCGGCTTCGGGTGGTAGTAGAGCACTCCCGCCTTCCGGTCGAGCCACCACTCGCCCGGCGCGTCGAGGAAGTCGCGATGGTTTTCGAGGAAATATCTCAGGCCCGTGCTCAGTTCCCACTTCATCGGCCCGGCGAGGACGACGGTGTTCGTCTTCTCATCCACCGACTGGATCGGCAGCATCGCCGTCTCCCAATTGCGGCAGACGAAGACGGCGATCTCGCTCAGGTTGGGCCGGTTCGTAATGTCGCCCGGCTTAAAGCGGAAAGCGAACTTGGAGGCGTCAATCTCCTTGCCCGTCTTCGGGTCCTTCATGGGAGCCGGCTTGCTCTTGATGCGATAGAACTCCCCGTCGTTCGGGGTGCGGGCGAGCGTGCGGCGGTAGTCATTCACATACAGCCGGCGAAAGATCCACTTGCCGTCCAACGCATCGGGGATCGCCGCCGCCCACAGCCCGTCCGACTGTTTCTTCCATCCTTTGATCTCCCGTCCGCCCGAGAGGATCGGTTTCTCGTCGGGGTATGCGGCGTAGGTAATGGGGCACGCCTCCACCCCGGAGTCGTCCGGGCCGAACACGACGGGCTCGGTAAGGCGATACACCCCGCCGCGGATCAGGACGGTGATCGGCTTTGTCTTCGCCTGCTTTCGTACGGCGTCACGCGCGGCGGCGAGGGTGGCAAATGGACCGTCGGTCCTGTCGGCGTTCGGCGCGGCCGCTTTGCCGGACCATGCGTCATTGCCGTTGGGCGCGACGAAGTAGTCGGCGCCGGCGACCCGCTCCTGCGCGGCCGGGCCGAGCTGCGGCTCACAGCCGGTCATGGCGAGAATCCCTCCGATTAGACCAACGCAGACAAAATGCGCTTTTGCGAACATGACCTTGTGCTCCCTCTCTCATAGGACTAACCATATTGTCAGACACAATCCAGTCCAACCGCTTACCGTCCCGCATAGGCTATCATCCCTCTGCAGGCATGTCAAATGCAAGCTTGACAGGGCAGGGCGGCTCTGCTAACAGAGGATATAAAATCTCGCCAAAGGAGGATCGGGCATGAATCGAATGATGTATATCGTGGCGCTACTTGCCCTCGCGGCTTGCCACGCCACGGCCGATGGGCCAAACAAAGACGCCGTGCGGAGCGTTGCGGATTTCTATTCGGCCAAATCGCCGACCTATGGCATCCAGGAGGCCATCGAAGCCCTGCCGAAGGAGGGAGGGACGGTGGTCGTTCCGCCGGGGGTTTACTTGCTGAAACGATCGGTCCGGGTACCAGGCAATGTGACGCTTCGCGGATCGGGTGCGAATTCGATCCTGCAGAAATGCCCCGAAGTTCAGACAAAGATAGCCGAGGCCGCGGCGAAAGGCAGCCGGCGGATGAAGGTCCTCGATGCCGCGGCCTTTGGGGTGGGCATGCAGATTTGCGTTACCTCCAAGGGCCTCGGAGGATGGTACTGCAGCCAGCCGGTCATCACAAAGATCGAGGGTAATGTGCTTGAGCTGAGCGAACCTCTCGAAAAGGACTACGACGCGGCCACGTCAAACGTGCTCAATTACTTCCCAGCCATCTGGATCGAACGCCAAAAGAATGTGACTCTCGAAGACATTGCTTTCGACGGCGATATCAAGCGCAACCCCGGCCCGTTTACCGACTTCGTCTGCGCGGCGATCCATTGCGTAGCGTCCGAGAGCGTGCGCATCCGGGACTGCGCCGTCCGCGATTGGCCGTGCGACGGCATCGGCGTGCAGGGAGGAAGCAACGTGTTCGTGACCGGCTGCGAGGTGTCGGGCTGCCGGGGGCACGGATTTCATCCGGGCACATCTCTTCATCATGGAACGTTTTCCGATCTCATTTCGCACCACAACGCATGGGACGGCTTGTACTTCTGCATGAACGTGCGTTACATCAATGTGACGAACAGCGTCTTCTACGAGAACGGCCACCACGGCATCGGAGGCATCGGCGGGGGGAAGATGGAGGGACGGGACCAGTACAACGTGGTCTCCGGCAACACGTGCGAGTCGAACGCAATGTGTGGTATCCAGGTGATCCAGGGCAATCACAACGTCGTCTCAAACAACGTCTGCCGGAACAACTCACAATCGAAGGCCGGCGCCTATCCCGGCATCCTGGTTATGGAATCGGAGGACATCATCGTTACAGGCAATCTGTGCACGGATGAGAGGGAGGGCGATGCGAAGACACAGGGCCACGGCATCGTCGAGGAGAAGAACAGCAATCAAAACATCATCACGTCGAACAACTGCCGGGGGAACCGGACAGGCGGGGTGACGACGGTGGGGAGGAGCACAGTGAAGGCCAACAATCTGGAGTGATGTGGCAAAAGGGTGTGGGCACACCATCCCTATCCCAACCCGGTTTCGACTGGCAATTTGCGGTGCGATTTGGTACGATAATTTATCACCATGAGACACTACGGATCCATGTCAGGCGGTCGCAGGATGGGCGCGGGCGGCGACGTGAGGGAAGAAGAGAAGAAGAAGCCGCGCCTCGTTGCGACATACCTCCGACTATTACGCTATGCCCGTCCCTACTGGCACAAGGCGGTGATTGTCCTTGTCCTGGTCCTCATGGCGGCCCTCCTGCAGGTGCTGCCGATGCAATTCATTGGGGTGTTCATTGACGAGCTGAAGGTCGCCGAGGTCTCCGGCAGCACACCCGCCCCGGCCGCCGGCGCAAAGTTCACCCGCTCGCAAATACCCATCGCCGCGCCCATGCGTCGCGCTGCCGAGTGCGTCCACGATCGGTGGCTGCCTGACTTGAACCGTGCGTTCGTCCTGGTCCTCGTCCTGGCCGGCGGCTTCTTCGCCCTACAGATGATCCAGGCCATCATGTCAATAGTGCAGGGATTCATCATGGCTGACCTCGGCCAGCGCCTGATCCGCGACATGCGCCGCGAGGTCTACGAGCACATGCAGCGCCTCTCGCTCAGTTACTTCGAGGAGCGCAAGACCGGTGACATCATGAGCCGGATCGTGAACGACGTGAACTCCCTGGAGCAGGTGATCCTCGGCCCGGTCATCCACTTCATCACCGACACCTTCCGCTTCGCATGGATCCTCTACTTCTGTCTCACGTGGGACTGGAAGCTCACCGTCCTGGGTCTCGTCGTCGCGCCCGCGCTCCTGGGATGCACAGCCGTGTTCGGCCTCTTCATCCGTCGCGCCTATCGCATCCTCCGCGAAAAGGTGGGCGACCTCAACGCCCTCGTCCAGGATAACATCTCCGGCATCCGCGTCATCATGGGATTCTCCCGCGAGAAGCACGAGGCCGAGCGCTTCGGCGAGAAGAACGATGAGAACTTCCGGCAGAACGTCAAGATCGGCAAGATGTTCACCGGCTTCCATGAGATCATCGGCACAATCAACGTTATCGGCATGATCCTATGTCTGACCTACGGCGGCTACCAGGTGGTCAACGGCCGCATCTCCACCGGCACGTTCATCGTCTTCCTGCCCTACATCCAGATGCTCTACGGCCCCGTCACCGGCCTCACGCGCTTCTACTCCATGATCCAGCGCGCCGTGGCCTCGGTGGAGCGGGTGTTCGAGATCGTGGATACCGTGCCGGATATCCAGGACGCGCCCGACGCCATCGAGCTCGACGGCGTCCGCGGCGCGGTGGAGTTCCGCGATGTCTCCTTCAGCTACTCCAACAAGATCCCCGTCCTCACCGATGTCAGCCTGAAGGCCGAGCCGGGGCAGATGATCGCCTTCGTCGGCCCGAGCGGCGCGGGCAAGACGACGATCACCAACCTGATCCCGCGCTTCTACGACCCCACCGCCGGCAGCGTGCTCCTCGACGGCCACGACCTGCGCAAGGTGACGCTCGTCTCGCTGCGAAAGCGCATGGCCATGGTCCTGCAGGAGCCGTTCCTCTTCAACGAATCGGTGAAGAGCAACATTGCCTATGGCAAACTGGACGCCAGCGATGACGATATCAGAGCGGCGGCAGAGTCGGCGAACGCCCATGAATTCATCGTCGACCTGCAGAATGGGTACGACACGGTCATCGGTGAGCGGGGGGTAAAACTCTCCGGCGGGCAGAAGCAGCGCCTCTCCATCGCCCGGGCCATCCTGGCCGACCCGCGCATCCTGATCCTGGACGAGGCGACATCGTCGGTGGACACGGAGACGGAGATCCTGATCCAGAACGCCATCCATCGGCTGGTGAAGAACCGGACGACCTTCGTCATCGCCCACCGTCTTTCGACGGTGCAGAACGCCGACCAGATCATCGTCTTGGACGAGGGGCGCGTCGTCGAGCGCGGCACGCATGAGGAGCTGCTCAAGACCGGCAAGCTGTATTGTCGTCTGTACGAAATGCAGTTTAGCCTCGGTGAGCGGGTCGCCCGCCCCGAGCCTGCCGAGGACCAAGCCGCGACCGAGCCGGACGTCGAGCCGCCGGCGCTTGAGCCGGGAGGACAGAGAGTGTTCTAATGGGAGAAGAACGGAGACATGGTGTTGTGTCCGGCATAGGATCGAAATGCGGGGGCGTACTGTGATGGGCCGTCTTACGATTCGCGCCTATCTCATCATCTGGGTTGCCAGTTTGTTCCTGGCTTGCCTGGTCACCTCGGGGGCCTGGTGGCGCGCGAGGGACAGATTGCGGGGGATGCGAGATCGCATCATCGCCGACGTCAACGGAGTGAATAGCGGGCAGGTTCTGGAGGCCGAGGTCTTGGGCGCTCGGCGAGAGGATCTGCTCTGGCGCGCGACTGGCGATGCCAAACACCGTGTCGTGAAGGAGAAACACCTGCTCAGGGCGCGAGAGGTCGCATCCAGCCTGAAAGACTTCATCACAACACCGCGCGAAGAGGAAATTGTGGCGCGTATCGGCCATCGGATGGCCGCGATCGAAGCGGCAGATACCCCCGGGACCTCCGTGTCCATCGAGAAATTGTACGGGATAGTGGAGGATCTCCTGGACGCCATCCACGACTATCTCAAGTGCAACAAATCCCAACTCGAGGAGACCGTCGAGGCGGCATGGCAACTGCACCGTCTGGTGGACGTGTGGGCCATCGGGATTCTTGTCTTCGTCGCCCTGGTCCTTGTTGCCGGGTCGTGGGTCTTGATCAACCGCGTCGTCCGCCCGACAATGGATCTGATCCAGGCCGCGTCGCGTTTTGGACACGGCGATTTCACCGCACGCGTCCCGATCCGACGAGAGGATGAACTCGGCGCCCTTTCCCGCACCTTCAACAACATGGCGGATGAAGTGGCTCACTTTGAAGAGGCGCGCCTTCATTTTGTAGCCAGTGTGGCCCACGACCTCAAGAACCCACTCGTGACGATCGGGGGAGCGGCGCGAATCCTCAAGAGGGACTCTATCTCGCCCGAGCAGAGGGAGGAGTGGCTGGATCGAATCATCGCGCAGATCGCATACCTTGAGAATCTCACGCTCGATCTGATGGATACCGTGCAAGTCTCCACCGGCCGCCTGTCCCTAAACAAGGTCGAGATGGACCTCAAAGAACTGATCTGCGACGTGCACCAGGAGCAAGCTGAGATCACTTCGAGTCACACCATCTGCCTCGAAGCTGGCGACCCTTGCAAGATCATCGGCGACAGGAATCGGATCAGACGGGTGGCGCTCAACCTTCTCTCGAACGCGCTTAAATACAGCTCGGAAGGTTCTACTGTGCTGTTGAAGGTCGAACAGAGGGGATCGGAAGCGGTATTTCTTGTCAAGGACGAGGGCGCGGGCATGTCCCCCGAAGAGATGCAAGTGGCCTTCCTGCCGTTCGGCCGCGGCAGTCGAACCCAGAGCATGGCCGGCGGATCCGGCATGGGACTGTGCGTGGTGAAATCCATTGTCGAGGCCCACGGCGGCCGCATCCAACTGGAGAGCGAACAGGGCAAGGGAACGACTGTCGAAGTCTCCTTCCCGCTGGCATAGAGGTTGTCGGGCAAGATGCACGAGGCGGGAGCAGGCGGCGCGTCGAGCATGCCCGGTAATGTTGCACGGAAAGGGTCAGATGGCGCCGGCCAACTCCTCGACCAGCCGCCCCGCCTCGGTGATGCTCCCCGCCTGGCTCGCCTCGGCCCCGCCGCGAATGCAGAGGAAAGCGTCGTCGTAGGTGTGCATGCCGGTGATGATGTCAGTGGAGAAGAGGGGGCCGGGGGAGAGGGCGGCTTTGAGGTCGTAGCCCTCGACGGGAGCGACGATGATGTCCGGGGCGCGGTCGGTGTGGGGACCAGTATAAATATCCTCTTTTGCGAAAATTTGTTTGCAAACGGTCTGGCCGTCGGCGGTCTTAAATCCCTTGAGGCGCGAGACGATGTCCTTCCGCACAGCCTCGCGGTCGGATTTGGATACGGCGCCGTCGGCCCAGTAGGACGGCGTGAGGATGTGGATTCGCCCCGGCACGAGGGAGAGGGCCTTCGACCTCGGCGAGACGTTCCGAAAGGGGCTCATAGGGTTCGGCTCGACATCCATCGCCAGCAGCCCCTCCTGCATGAGCCACCGATTCAGCTCGACCGTGTTCTTGACCCGGCAGAAGCCGTGGTCGGACAGGACGACGATCGTGTCCTCCTCGCCGCACAGGCCCATCGCATCACCGACGAGCGCATCCACCGCCCGGTAGAAGTCGAGAAAGAATTCCCTGTCCGCGCCGCCCTCGTCGAGGCATTTCCACATGAAGTGGTTGATCCGATCGGTCTCCATAACGTGCAGGCAGAGGAGGTCCCACGTCTCCTTCTCGAAGAAATACGCCAGCGCGCGCCGGCGGCCGGCGAGGCCTTTGTGCAGCTCGTCCTTGAGGTAGTCCGTTGACTCCCGCGCCTTCAGGGGGTCAATATCGAGGAGATAACCGAGGCCCCGCAGCGTGCGGAGGAGCTTCGCGTCGCTTACCGCCTTGTCGAGCGACGAAGCGAGGAACCCGCCGACGACGCAGCCGTTCACCCGCCTCGGCGGGAACGACATCGGCATGCCGAGAGAGACGATGCGTTTGCCTGCGTCGGACAGTCGCTTCCACATCGTTGAGGTTTTGAGATTCCCCGCGTTCGGGATGAAGAGGCCGAGATTGCGGTCGAGCTCGGCGAAGCCGAATATGCCGAACTCTCCGGGGTTGGTTCCCGTTTGGAATGAGGCCCAGGCCACGTTCGAGACGGTGGGATAGACCGAGTTGATCCGGGATAGCGTCCCCTGCGCGGCCAGTGTTTTCAGATTCGGGGTGACGCCCTGGTCCATGAAGTTGCTGAGGAGCGAATGGGCGAAGCCGTCCAGGCCGAGGACTATAACACGTTTCGTTTTCTTTTTTGAAAGGAACATAATACGGTTTGCTCGGGGATATCTCTACTTTGGATTGGTGACGATACCACCGGCGAGGACGTTCTTGCCCTCGACGAGTGTGAACCGGCCCAGCTCGGGGAGGTCCTCGAAGCGCTCCAGGACGATGGGGCGATCGGCGGCGATGACTACCTCGCCGATGTCCGTCTCCGCCATCTCCTCGGCGGCCTCTTGAACGTTCTTCAGGTCCGAGCAGTCGAAGCGCCGCTCGATGCGTTCGATCCGGCCCGGGACCTCCTGCGTGGCGCAGCGGATCGCGATGGGTTCGCCGACGCGGCAGGTCCTGCTTCCGAGCCAGAAGACCTTTGCATGGTACCGCTGCGTCACAGGCGGAGGGGCGCCGGCGTCGGCGATGATCGCGCCCCGGCCGATGTCGAGCACAGGGGACAGCGACACCCCCGCGCACTGTCCGGGGACGAGCTCGGTCGGTTGCTCGCCGAATACATGCAATCCTTCGACCTTCGCCTCCTGACCGCCGGGCATGACCTTGACCTTTGCCCCGACCCGCAGCCGACCGGATTCCGCCCGGCCGACGAACGCCGTCTCGCCATTCACTTGATACACGTCTTGCACGGCGAAGCGCACGGGCTTGTCCATGTCGGTCACAGGGGCGCGGAGCGAATCGAGCGTGTCCAAGAGCGCCGGGCCGTCATACCATTTCATGCTGCCCGACTTCGACGCGACGTTATCCCCCTGCTGAGCGGAGATGGGGATGATGGTCATGGGCTTCGCGCCCACCTGCCCCAGCAGGTCCGCCACGCCGTCCGCCATGGATTGAAAGACGGCCTCGTCGTATCCCACTATGTCCATCTTGTTGATCACAACGATGATCTGCCCGATGCCGAGAAGGCCCAGGATATACCCGTGCCGCCAGGTCTGGTCCTGGACGCCCTCTTTGGCGGAGACGATGAGAACCGCCGCATGGGCGAGGGAGGCGCCGGTAATCATGTTCTTGAGGAACTCCCGATGGCCGGGGGCGTCAATGATAATGTAATCGCGGACCGACGTCCTGAAGAAGGTCTGCGTCGTGTCAATGGTCATATCGAGCTTGCGTTCTTCCTCGAACTGGTCCATGACGAAGGCGAGGCGGAATTCTTTGCCTTCGGCTTTGCATGCCCGGCGGATATCCTCGATCTTTTCTGCCGGCAGCGCGCCTGTGTCCATGAGCAGGCGGCCGATGAGGGTGGACTTGCCGTGGTCAACGTGACCGACAAAAACGAGGTTTAACGCGCTTCGTTCCATGACAATAGAACAGGTTATCGCAAGCGAAGCGACGGTGTCAATGGAGTTGTGAAAAGAATTCGTCGCCTCTCCCACGCAAAGGGAGCGAATCACGGTGCGCACGTGTCTGCACATCGGCCAAGGCCGGAAAGTATGGAAATCAGGAAAGATATTGCAACGGACGCGCAAGAATGATAACATTAAGGCATGAATGGAGAGATGCGCACCATCACGCCCTGACGCGGAGCGATTCAGCCTTGGCAAATCAAACCATGCCATTTCACGCCACAACCATCCTGTCAGTGCGGCGAAAGAATGAGGTCGCTCTCGGCGGCGACGGCCAGGTGACCCTGGGAGATACCGTCATCAAGCAGAACGCCTGCAAGATCCGGAAACTCTTCGACGGAAAAATCCTCGCGGGCTTTGCCGGCCCGGCGGCGGACGCCTTCGCCCTGCTTGAACGGTTCGAGGACAAGCTGAAGGAGTACTCGGGCAACCTGCTGCGAAGCGCGACGGAACTCGCCCGCGACTGGCGGACGGATCGGGCGTTGAGGCGGCTGGAGTCGCTTCTTGCGGTGGCCGATCGGGACAAGTCGCTGATCATCTCGGGGACGGGCGACGTGGTGGAGCCGAGCGACGGCGTTATCGGCATCGGGTCGGGCGGGTCCTACGCGGTGGCGGCGGCGCGCGCGCTCCTCAAGCACACAAATCTCGGGGCGCGCGAGGTCGTGGAGGAGGCCCTTCGCATCACCGCCGACATCTGCATCTACACGAACGACCAGATTATTGTTGAGGAGTTGAAGTGAAGGATCTCACGCCCCGCAAGATCGTTGCGGAGCTTGATAAGTATATCATCGGCCAAGCCGACGCGAAGCGGGCCGTCGCTATCGCCATCCGCAACCGTTGGCGGCGGCAGCAGCTCGACGATAAGATGGCCGAGGAGGTGATGCCGAAGAACATTATCATGATCGGCCCGACGGGGGTCGGCAAGACCGAGATCGCGCGCCGGCTCGCTGCGCTGGTGAAGGCCCCCTTCCTCAAGGTGGAGGCGTCGAAATACACGGAAGTCGGCTACCACGGACGGGATGTGGAGTCCATGGTGCGCGACCTGGTTGATCTGGCGATGAACATGACGCGCAACGAGCATCTGGAGTTGGTGCGCGAGAAGGCGGAAGCGGCGGCCGAGGAGCGGCTCATGGACATCCTCCTACCCCTCCCCCGCTCCGGCGGCGAGGGGGCGGAGGAGCAGGCGAATGCCAGCCGCGAGAAGATGCGAAAACGGCTTGTGGACAAGAAGCTCGAGGACCGGATGGTGGAGATCACCGTCGAGGAGAAGCCGATGGTCGTGCAGGGGGTGGTGGCGGGCATCGAGGAGATCGGCGTGGACTTCCAGAACATGATCGAGCGCATGATCCCCAGCCGGACGCAAACGCGGAAAGTTCCCATCTCGGAGGCGCGAAAGATCCTGTTCCAGCAGGAGGCCGACAAGCTGATTGACAAAGAGAAGATGACCGATGAAGCGCTGCATCGCGCCGAGAACATGGGAATCATCTTCCTGGATGAGCTGGACAAGATCGCCGGGCGGGAGAAGGGGTTCGGGCCGGACGTCTCCCGGGAGGGCGTCCAGCGCGACCTCCTCCCTATCGTGGAGGGGTCCACGGTGGCCACGCGATATGGCATGGTAAGAACGGATCACGTTCTCTTTATCGCGGCTGGGGCGTTCCATGTGGCGAAGCCGTCGGACCTGATCCCCGAGCTGCAAGGGCGTTTCCCGATCCGCGTGGAACTGCAAGACCTGGGCGAGGAGGAGTTTGTTCGAATCCTCACCGAACCGGAAAACGCCCTCACCAAGCAGTACAAGGCGCTGATCGAGACGGAAGGCATGGCGCTGGATTTCAAGAAGGATGCGATTCGGGAGATCGCAAAGATCGCCGCCGACGTGAATCGGCGGATGCAGAATATCGGGGCGCGACGCCTCCAGACCGTGATGGAGAAGGTGCTGGAGGAGGTCTCGTTCAACGCCCCCGACATGGAGGGAGTGAATCTCGAGATTGACGCAAAGTACGTGAAGAACGCGCTCCAGGCGATCATCAAGGACGAGGACCTGAGCCGTTATATCTTGTAAGACGGACTCGACAGGTTGCGTTATGTTCACTATTTTGCTCGTGTATCTGATTCTGGCCGGCCTCCTCTGGGCATATCTACTGAGGGAGAGCTTCATCACCTTCAAGCGCGACATCACGCTGAAGGCCGAGGAGAAGGTGGGCCTGCCCGACGCCCCGCCCCTGGTGAGCATCATGGTTCCGGCGCGGAATGAGGAACGAAATATCCGCGAATGCGTCGAGTCGCTGTTGGCCCAGGACTATCCCAATTTTGAGGTGATTGTGGCCAACGATCGCTCCACCGACCGCACCGCCGAGATCGTGCGCGAGATGAGCGCAGGATGCGCGAAGCTGCGGCTTGTGGAGGTTCATGGGCTCCCGGAGGGCTGGACCGGGAAGAACAACGCGCTGCACACGGCCGTCCAGGAAGCCAGGGGGGATTACTTCGTCTTCACCGACGCGGACACCCGCCACGCCCCGGCGTGCATCTCGCAGTGCATGAACCATGTGCTGGCCCATGACGTGGACATGCTGTCCCTCGTCGGGCAGATGGACCACCGGACGTGGTGGGAGCAGATGTTCGTGCCGCCCATCGCCGCCACGCTGATGCTCTGGTTTCAGCAGAAACACGTCAACGACCGGAACTGCCGCGTGGCCTTCGCCAACGGGCAGTATATCCTCATCCGCCGCGCCATGTACGAGAAGTGCGGGGGACACGAGCGGGTGAAGCGCGAGCTGCTCGAGGACATCGCCATGGCCAAGGAAACAAAAAAGGAAGGCGGACACATCAACCTGGCTTACGGCGGGGCCTTATACAAGGCCCGGATGTACGACTCCTTCAGGGATTTCTTCCGCGGCTGGAGCCGCATCCTCCATTCCGGGCTGAACAAGGACCCCTGGCGCCTGCTGCTCCAACTGGTGCTGACCGCTCTGTGCTCCATATGTCCATTCGCGGCGGCGTTGGTAAGTGCGATTGGGGCCGTCTCCGGCGCTAAAGGCGCGCTGCCGTGTCTTATCCTTTCCGTGCTCGTTTGCGCCATGGTCATCTGGGCCGTGTCACGAACCTATTCCATATCGAAATCCAAACGGCGGTACGCCTTGCTGCATCCTATCAACTGCCTGGTCATCATTGCTGTATTGGCCCATGCCTTCTACACGGCGGCAACGGGATCAGGCATAGTTTGGCGGGGGACGGTTTATTCCTCAAAGTAGCATCAGGAGAGGGCCCCATGGAAATCGAGTTGATCTGGCAAACCGGCAGGACCGGAACGACGCGCCTGGAACTGGAGTCCGGGCAGTCCGTCACGATTGGCCGCGGGGGCGACACCGATCTGCGCCTCAGCGATGCACGGCTCTCCCGGCGGCACTGCCTCATCTCGCGGGCGGGAGAGGCGTTCGCGCTTGAGGACCTGAGCAGCCAGAACGGCACATTCCTCAACGGAAAGCAGATCAAGAAGAGCGCCCTGTCGCATGGGGACAAGGTGAGCATCGGCGCCTACACCTTCGTCTTTTCTTCAAAAGCGGAGACGGAAACCACCACGATCGAGATCCCCTCGGCCACCACCGAGATCAGGCTGCGCTACGAACCCCGGAAAAAGGAAGGGGCCCCCGCCGCGGGCGATCTTTCGGCCGGGCAGGACATGGAGCGGGTCAAGCACGACCTGGAGATGATTTACAGGATCGGCAATCTCGTCAGCTCGGAACAGAATCCCTCCAAATTGTTCCAGCTTCTTCTGGATGCCATCATGGAGGCCCTCCCAGCCGATCGGGGGTTCCTGCTCCTCGTCGGAGAGAAGGGGCTGCCCTTTGAGATCGTGGCGAAGGCAGGGACCGACAGCGATTCTTCCTTCAGCCGAACCGCCATTGACGAGACCGTGATGAACGGCGTCTCGATCCTCACCTCCGACGCGCTTTCCGACGCGCGATTCCAGTCCAGCGACAGCATCGCCATCCAGAACCTGCGCTCCATCATGTGCGTCCCGCTCAAGGCCGAGGACCGTATCATCGGGGCGATCTACTTGGATTCGCGCAACCCCATGCAGCGCTTCACCGAGCAGAATCTCCACCTCCTCTCCGCGGTCGGCCTGCAGGCAGGCATGGCCATCCAGCGGGCGAAGCTGGTCAATAAGCTCCAGGTGCTTTTCTTCGACACGGTCCGCGCCCTCGTCGCCACCATCGAGACCAAAGACCCCTACACCAAAGGCCACTCCGAGCGGGTGTCCGCCCTCGCCGTGCAGATCGGCAGGGACCTGAAAATCCCGCCCGGCGGCCTGCGCACCATCCAGCTCGCCGGCCTCATGCACGACATCGGGAAGATCGGCGTCCCGGAACAGATCCTCAACAAGCCCGGCCAGTTGAACGACAGCGAATACGAACTGATCCGGCGCCACCCCGTCGAGGGGATCAAGATCATCAAGAACATTCGGTATGTCGAGAACCTCATCGGACCTGTGCTCCACCACCACGAGCGTTGGGACGGCAAAGGATACCCCGAAGGACGGGCCAAGAGCCAAATCCCCCTGGGCGCACGGATCATCGCCGTGGCCGACGCCTTCGACGCCATGACCTCCGCCCGGCCGTATCGCCCCGCCATGCCGTTCAAGAAGGCCGTCCAGGAACTGGAAAAAAAAGCCGGCGAACAATTCGACCCCGGCGCTGTGGAGGCCTTCGTATCCCGCTTCGAAAAGGGACGGCTCGAACCCCCGGATCGCAGCTTCTCCGACACAATCGCCGAGGGCATCTTCCTCAAGGAAGAAAGCGACTGATCCCGCCCTCACAACGCGGCGCGGCTTAAACTGACATCGAAAGGGTGCATGTCATTTTTCTCGTCGAACATGGGGCGTACTGCCGTCCCGACATCGAAGGACGGCTTCGTTTGTGGAGTGCGCAAGCCATGCTTGCGCCTTGACATCGGGAAGCCCTGCTTCCCGACGATGGCGAAGCAACCGTGCAAAGGCGCAGAGATGGCCTGATCGCGACACCGCCCTGCAACGGAAGAGCGGGAAGCATGGCTTCCCGCAAGAAAAGCGGCAGCAGGGCTGCCGCACTCCAAAGCTCTGATGTCGGCCTATCCACGCAAAGAACACTCCGTCCGTTGACCGAGAAAAATGATATGCACCTCATCGAAACTCCGTCTTGAATTGGCCGCGGGCGTGTGGTAAACTAGGGGCAATAAGGCACGGAGACAACTCCTTTCGGGGGCCGTTCATGCGACGCATCATCGTCACCATCTTCATTCTGACCTGCCTTGCCATCCTCATCTACGACGCGGGGAGCGGGCGGATGAGCACGTTTCGCGATCTCTACAACCGTCACGATCTGAGCATCAGCCTTTCTTGTTCAGTTTCCGATGAAAATGTGGACGAGATAAGGGCGCTCCTGGCCAAGGGCGCCGATCCACGCGCCCAGTGCAGCCATTCCCTGAGACTGGCAGCGCAACTCGGGCATGAGGAAGTCGCCGCTTTGCTTATCGCCGGGGGCGCAGATGTCAACGCTAACCCGACGTCGGAGGGCCACCAGGTATCCCCGTGGCCGCCGCTGCACTGCGCTACCTCTGGCGGCAACGTCGGGATCATGCGCCTTCTCCTCGTCAAAGGCTCAGACCCGAATGGAACGGGCTGCGGCGGGTGGACCGCCCTCCACTTCGCGGCACAGAAGGGAAACGCAGAGGCAGCTAAGCTTCTTCTCCGCGCGGGGGCGAATGCTCGTATGCCGACTGCGTCTGGGACAACACCCCTCCATGCCGCTGTCAAAGTGGAAGTTGCGAAGCTCCTGATCGAGGCGGGTGCGGACCTTAAAGCCCAAGATGAAGAGGGAAACACCCCGCTCTACTGCGCCGTAGATGAAGGCAGCATAGACGTCGTGCGTTTCCTCATTCAGAGGGGGGCGGACGTGAACGCCAAGAACCGGTTCGGTGGGACTCCTCTGCATCGAGCAATCACCAGGAAATCTAAGGAGGTCGTCGAAGAACTCATTGCGGCAGGGGCTGATTTGAATGCCAAAGGCCACGATGGATGGACGCCTCTGCACAATGTCGCCTGGAACGCACACATGTACGTCAAGGGATCCGCCACAGGTGTTGACTCATTCATAAAGGCCGGTGCCGATATCAATCCCAAGGACGACAAAGGCAGAACGCCTTTGCACCTCGCCGTCTATGGCGAACACACGCACAAGGGAGAGACCTGTGGGGAGCACACCATGTTTGTGCGGATGTTGCTCGAAAAGGGCGCGGAAGTCAACGCAAAGGACAATCTGGGCCTGACGCCTCTCGATTATCTGGCGCCGGATGTCACCGGCGAGATCCCCGACCTGCTTCGCAAGCATGGCGCCGTGTCGGGGCTGCGCCCGCAGGATGGAGCGCTGCTGAAGGCGGCGTTCGAAGGCGATGCCGCAAAGGTCGCATCTCTCCTCGATGCAGGGGCGAGTGTGAAAGTTCTGGACCGCGACAGCAAGACGCCCCTGCATATCGCTGCCGCGAGCGGGCACAAGGACGTCGTCGCGCGGCTTATGCAGAGCGGAGCGGATATCAACACCGTGGCGCAGGACAAAAGCACACCATTGCACGATGCCGTGCGCGGCCAGCACGTGGAGGTCGTTCGTCTCCTGGTGGGCAATGGGGCAAATTTAGACGCGAAGGGCCGGATGGACCGGATGGATGAGACGCCTCTGCACATGGCGGCCTGTCTGGACAGCGTGGAACTGTGCCGCATTCTCATAGAAGCCCGCGCCGATCTCGAGGCGAAGGACAACTACGCGTATACACCGTTGCACGCCGCAGTCGGAGGGCACAAGGCCCGGGCGGCGAGACTCCTTATCCATAGCGGCGCGGATGTAAACACGCGCAACGAAGGCGGCTGGACGCCCCTTCACTCCGTTTTCGCCCTTGATGAGCCGGACCGCATGAATCTCGCAAGGCTGCTCCTCGGCAAGGGCGCAAATGTAAATGCAAAAGACAATGACGGTCGCACACCGCTCGTCCATGCGTTGGTGGAGCGTTACTACGACTACGGCGACCCGGAGAAGCTTGAGCGCGACGCCGATCTCTTTGTCGAGTTCCTGATCGAATCGGGCGCCGATGTGAACGCAAAGGACAAGAACGGCCACACGCCCTTCGACCACGCCCCCGGCAGCAAGATTCTCCGCCAGCACGGGGCCAAGACATCCGAGGAACTCAAACGGGAGGCCGGGAAATGAGACGGGCCATCGCCGCGATCTTCATCCTCACCTGCCTCGCCATCCTCATCTACGATGCGGGGAGCGGGCGGATGAGCGTTTTTCGAACGCTGTACAACATCAACGACCTCATGCGGATAGCGGCCGGCCGCCACGATTGGAGAGAAGTGGCGCGTCTCGTGGCGAACGGGGCGGACGCCAATGCAAATCTTGTCAATCGTCCAGGCCACACGGTATTGCAGTATGCCGCCGCATATGGCCCGCCCGAAACAGTGGCGGTCTTGATTGCAGAAGGCGCTGATGTGAACGTGAAGGATATCAAAGGCTGGACGCCGCTGCACCAAGCAGCATACTGTACCCAGAGACACGCCAATCAGTCCTTGAACGATAGGGTTGCCACAGCCCAGGTCCTGCTCGACAATGGGGCTGATGTCAATGCGCGAGACAAAGATGGCATGACGCCGTTGGATTGGGCCGAGCGGGAGCGCTACAAGGAGATAATCCCCCTCTTGCGCAAGTACGGCGGGAAGACGGGGAAGGAACTGGACGAGGAAAGCAAGGACCAGAAGTCAAAAGGCATGGCAGAAGAGAAGACGCAAGTGCAGGAGCCGGGGAAATGAGCGAGGATAAGAAGCAGCCCTGGCCCGCCTCCTGGCCGCCGTTCTGGCGCGCCGCGCTTCATGTCGCCATCGCGACGGGGGCGGGGAATTTTTTCCGCGCCGTTGCTAAGGTATCGTTGGTCCTGTGCGACCGGTGGTTCCCCATCGGAAAGTTATCTTTTTCTTCACAGTACTTATCCTTTTCGTTGCAGTTGTGTGTGGATGATTGCATCGCGCCGCTCCTGACCGTGGTCGTGCTTGTCCTCCTTGCGCGGCCCACGCGACGGGCGGCAGTAGCCCTGCTCCTCGCTTTCTCTCCTGTAATCGTTGCCATTCCCAACTATTTTACGCCGTGGGCCGATAACCTTGCCAACTTCGTCAACCCATTCATAAGCGCCCTGGTGGGATTTCCTCTGGCTGGCCTCATCTTTGCTGCCGTGAGCCGCAACGCTCGGGGGGGTGTTGTCGTGCGAGGCGTGGCCATCGGCGCATTGTTGGGTGTAGTTGGTTGGGAGTGGATGAGGGCTTCCTTCATTCCAGCCTGGTACGGAATCGAGTATCTGTTGCCAGGCTCACAAAACCTTGACGACTGCACGACCGCTTTCGCCATTTCGGTTACGGGATATGTGCTCCATCCGTTGACCTATGCCGTCTGCGCGCACATGCTCATGGCATCGGTCAAAAAGGACTCGGCGAAGGGCGAAGAATAGGAGCGACCCGTTTCGAAGCTGTGAAATCAGCGTGAATCTGCGTCGCCTCTTTCTTCGTCTCGCCGCGCTCACAGCGCGGCGCGGTAGATCATGGCGATCTCGTCCCGATTCATCGGGCGCGGATTCGGCTCTAACAGGCGCGTTACGGTGGAGGCGGCAGCGGCCATGCGCGGCACATCCGCCTCGGTGATCCCGAATTCCTTCAGGTGGAGCGGCATCTGCAGGTCCCTTGCCAGTTTGATCATTGCGCGAATGGCCGACTTCGTCGAGATCTCCACCTCCCCCATCGCCTCCGCGATGCGCCCCAGCTCCTCCTTGCAGGCGGGCCGGTTGTACTCCATCACCGGCGCGAGCATCAGCGTGTTCGCCACGCCGTGCGGTATGTGATACTCCCCGCCCAGCGGGTAGGCCAGCGCGTGCACCGCGCAGCAACTCGAATTGGCAAAGGCCATCCCCGCCATCGTGCTCGCAGTCGCCAGGGCCAGGCGCGCCTCCATGTCGTCGCCGTTCGCAAACGCGGCGCGCAGGTTCCGCGAGATCAGTTCCACCGCATGAATGCCGAGGGAATCGCTCAGGGGATTTCTCCGGACCGACACAATCGCCTCTATCGCATGGACCAGCGCGTCCATGCCCGTCGAGGCAGTCACCTTCGGCGGCATCGTCCGCATCATCTCGGCGTCCACGAGCGCCACGTCCGCAAAGAGGTAAGGGCTGACGATGCCGCGCTTGAGCGACTGCTCCGTGTCGGTGAGGATGGCCACCGCCGTCACCTCGGACCCCGTGCCGGAGGTCGTGGGGATGAGGATTTTCGGCAGGCCGCGATTGGGGATAATATCAATCCCAAAATACTTCCGTGGATCGGGGTCGTTCGTCGCAAGCGCGGACGTTACCTTCGCCACGTCCATCGCGCTGCCGCCGCCCAGGCCGATCACGGCGTCGTGGCCGCCCTTCTTGAGCATCGCCAGCGCGCCCTCGGCGCAGGCGATCGGCGGCTCCGGCTCCACGCCGTCGAACACGTCAAAGGGGATGTTCGCGGACTTGAGCGGCGCGGCCACTTTTTCCACAAGGCCCGCACCCGCTACACCCTTATCGCTGACGATGAGAACCTTCGTCCCGCCCAATCGTTTTACTTCGACCGGCAGGTCCGCCAGAACCCCCATGCCGATCTTGACCAATCCGGCGGTCCGGAACGTGGTTGCTTCCTGCTTCATGTCGCCTCGCCTTGTTAGTCAATGTCCATCCGGCAGGTGATTATTCGAGTGCGCCATGCCCATTAAAGGCGCGGGGAGGGATTCCCCTCCCTCCCCGTACCATGGACAGTCCTACAGCTTGATCCCCGCCTTCTTAATGAGGTCGTTGGGGTTGACGTTCGCGCCCTTGCGGTTGGCCGACTCATATCCCGCCACGGAGATGGCGAGGCTCTTAATCCCCTCGCTATAGGGAACGGTGGTCTGCTTGCGGCCCTCCTTGACGGCGTCAATGAAGTCATAATAGACCCAGTTGGGCCAGTCCTCGCCGGCCGCTTCGCTGCCCTGCTCCTCGCCGGCCCAGACGGCGGCGCCGTTCTCGATGGTGATGAGCAGCCCCTCGGCGACGACCTTGAAGCCGTTATCCCACTTCGCCTGCGGGACCATCGAGCAGCTCAGCGTCCCGATTGCGCCGCTCTCGTAGGTCATGGTCAGGGCCGTCGTGTCCGGGATGTCCACACCGGCGAAGGCGCTGCACAGACCGGGCTTCGGCGGCTCGGCGGTCTTCGGCGTCCAGTCGTGGGCTTGCGTCGTGCGGCCGCTCACGCCGACCACATCGCCCGCGAGGAAGCGGCCGAGGTCGAGCATGTGCGTCGCCTGTTCGATGAGCTGCCCGCCGCCCATCGCCATCTTCGCCCACCATCCCTTGGCGGGCATGCCGGGCATGTAGTAGTGCTGCTGCACCATGGCGACCTTGCGCTTGGCGAGGAGTTCCTTGACCTTCTTAACGCCCTTGGCGAACCGGAACATGTAGCCGACCTGGACGAGGACCCCGGCCTTGTCCACGGCCTTCTTCACCTGCTTGGCGAGTTTCAGGTTCACGGCGACGGGTTTTTCGATGAACATGTGGATGCCGCGCTTGGCCGCCTCCTCCTCGATGTCGCCGTGGGCGAAGGGCGGCGTGCAGATCACCACCGCGTCGGGCTTCTCCTTGTCGTAAAGCTCCGTCGCGGTGCCATAGACATTGCCGCCGAACTGCTGGGCCATCTGCTTGGCGATGTCAACGTTGACATCGGCCAGGCCGACGATCTGGATATCGTCTCGTTTCTTCGAAGAGGCGAGGTGCCGTTTTGCGATCCCGCCGACGCCGACAAATCCGACTCGAAGCGCCATAGTCATTTCCTCCTGTGATCGTGGACAAGTGGTTAGCGCCAAAGGAAAAAAGTGTATTCCCCTTTGTCGGCAAAGTCAATTATTCTTTTCAGTCAGGGGTTGGCTCCGGTTTCCACGGCGCGGCGTTCCAGAGGATGATAGTCTTGTCCCAGCTTGCTGTGGCGATGAGGCGGCCGTCGGGGCCTTGCCATGCCACGGAGGAAAGCGACCCGGCATGGCCCTTCAGCGTGAGCAGCTCCCGGCCCGTCCGGGTGTCCCAGATCTTGGCGGTGTTGTCGTGGCTCGCCGTGACGATGCGGCGATTATCCGGGCTAAAGGCCAGCGAAGCGACCCGCGCCGAATGGCCGGTGAATGTCTGAATCTTCCACCATCTCCTGACGCTCCAGAGCGTGACGCTCCGTTCGGCGGTCCCTGCGGCCAGCAGAAGGCCGTCGGCGCTGCATGTAAGCGCACAGACGATCGGGCCGACATCGAGGGTCTTCGCTTCTTCACCCGTCTCGACCTTCCAGATCTTCACCGTGCCGTCGGCGCTGCCGGAGGCCACGCCGCGGCCGTCGCCGACGAAGGCTACAGAGGTTACCGGTCGGGTGTGTCCCTCCAGCACGCGCAGTTCGAGGCCGTTGTCGGGGTCCCAGATGCGCACCGTGCGGTCGTCGCCGCCGGTGGCGACGCGCTTGCCATCGGCGCGAAAGGCAACGGTTGTGACCTTCTCCCTGTGCCCGGTGAGCGCCGTCAGTTCTTTTCCGTCCGCTGCGTCCCATATTTTAGCCGTATGGTCATGGCTTGCGGAGACGATACGCCTCCCCTGCGGGTCGAACGCGACGGCGGTGATCGGCCCTGCGTGCCCGGTCAGTATCCTGACACAGCGGCCGGTCTCGGCATCCCAGATGCGCAGTGTGCGGTCCTCGCTCCCGGAGGCCGCCTGCTTTCCATCCGGGCTGAAGGCCACCGAGGTCACCTTGTCGGTGTGTCCCTGGAGAACCCTGAATCGCCGTCCGCCGATGTTGTCCCAGATGATGACGGATTTTTTGGCGTGGCCGGACGCAATCTGCTCAGGGTCCTTGCCGTTCCAGGCGACGGAATAGACGGGCCCCTCCTTGCCCTTGAGCGTCGCCAGCTCCTTGCCGGTGGAGGCATCCCATAGCTTCACCGTTTCGTCGTGGCTGCCCGACGCGAGGCGCTCGCCTGCGGGATCGAAGGCCACGGACCAGACGGCCCTGGCATGGCCTTTGAGGGTGGTTTCCTCCCGCCCCGTTTCCACGTTCCACAGCTTGACGGTTTCGTCGTGGCTGGCGGAGGCGATTCGTTTGCCGTCAGGACTGAAGGCCACGCAGGCCACGCGGTCGGCATGGCCTTCGAACGTTTTTATCTCCTGCCCCGTGTTCGCATCCCATAGCTTGACGCGCTTGTCCATCCCGCCGGTAATGAGAAGCCTGCCAGTGGGGTCGAAGGCGAGGGCGGAGATCGAGTCGGAATGTCCTGTCAGGGACAAGATTTGCCGGCCGGTGTCGGCGTCCCAGACCTTGAGTTCGGCGGCCTTGCCATAGGCACCCCCGCCCGATGCGATACGTTTTCCATCCGGGGTGATGGCGACGCAGAGGACGGGGCGCTCCAGTCCGTGGAATCGCCGAACCTCTGTGTTCGTGGCCACGTCCCAAAGGATGACCTCGCCCGGCTTGATCTGCTCGCCGGCGCCGGAGACGAGGCGCGCGCCGTCGGCGCTGTAGGCGAGAGAGTTCACCCATACGGTGTGACCTTTGAGGGTGATGATCTCCCTGCCGGTTGCCGCGTCCCATATCTTGACGCTCTCATCGCAGCTTGCGGAGGCGATGCGACTGCCGTCCGGGCTGAAGGCGACGCACTTCACGCGGTCGCGGTGGCCGGTCAAGACGCGCGACTGCGGATCGCACAGGAACTTCAGTCGGCCCCACTCCCAGTGGCGCAGGCCCGGCGGACAGTGGGAGAGTATATCCTCCGCCTGCTCCGGGACGTCCTGATCGAGCTTTGTTCGGGCGAGGGCGATCTCGGCGCAATAGGACTCGATGCGTTCCTTTTTTTGGATCTGGAGCACGGCGAGGTATCCGATGATGATTGCGATGAGGAGCGTCGCCGCCACGGCCGCCGCCGTGCGATGCCGCTGCGCGGCCTTCCGGGCGAGGTAGAACACGCTCGCCGGTCGGGCCTCGATCGGCTCATGCGCCAGGTAGTGGGCAATGTCGCGCCCCAGGTCGCCGGCGGAGGGGTAGCGGTGGCCGGACACCTTTTCCAGCGTCTTGAGAATGATGGTGTCCAGGTCGCCCTTCAGGTGTTTGGCGATCGAGCTGGGCTTCTTCGGCTCGGCGAGACAGATATTGCGGACGATGGCCATCGGGTTGGGCAGGTCAACACGATAGGGCATCTGACCGGTGAGCATGAAATAGAGGATCACGCCGAGCGAGTAAACATCGGTCCGCAAGTCAATCCGATCCGTGCGCCCTTCGGCCTGTTCGGGGCTCATGTAGGCAAAGGTCCCCATAACGGTTCCATCCTCGGTCATCTCGCTGACGGTGGTGGTCTCCGACTGGATGATTTTCGCCAGGCCGAAGTCCAGAATCCTTGGGCGCCCCTTCTTGTCTATGAGGATGTTCCCCGGCTTGAGGTCGCGGTGAGCCACGCCGCACGCATGGGCATGGGCGACGGCGTCGCAGATGGATTTGAATACCTGGAGCATTTTTCTGAGCGACGGCTTTTGGTGGGCGAGGTATCGGTCGAGAGGGATGCCGTCCACGAACTCCATAGTGAAGTAGCACCTCCCATCCACCTCGCCGAACTCATAGATGGGGACTATGCCGGGGTGATTCAGGACGGCGATGGCGTCGGCCTCGCGTCGGAAGCGTTTTTTTTGTTCTTCGAGCTCCTCCTTGCTGAGATACGGATCCGCCGCCTTTTTCATGATCTTGATGGCGACGGTTCTCGCCGGCGCAAGCTGGCGCGCCTTGACAACGTATCCGAAGGCCCCCTCGGCGATTTTTCCGAGAAGCTTGTAGTTCGGCGGCAGCTTGATCGAGAGATCGAGGTCCCGGGCCATGTCCCACTCGACATTTTCGGTGGGCTGGAAGGCAAAATCCTCGTTTTCGTCAGGCGGTTTTTGTTTCATCGGCAATGCCCAACGCAAGGAATCCAAAGCAAATTCATCTATGATAGCGGAAGTCGCCGGACTTCCGACAAATCGCGGCATTTGCCCCGAGGCGTCTGAATTCTGGCAAATTCAGCTACAACTGCAGCGTGCACCTATTTTCGGGCAAGAGGTTCGCCATGTCAAGATCGGGTAACGCCGTCTTGGAACCCATTTTATATTTGACCTGCCCCGGCGGACAGGATAGCATGACTTATAGGGAACTGGACCACATGGAACGCGAAGCAAGGAGGAGGTTGAGATGAGAAATGGCGCGATTGTATTGACGGCCGTCGTATTGCTCATGTCGTGGATCGTAATGGATTGTGTCTTTGCAACGGGAAAGAGCTTCAAGGGCCGGCAGGCGCCGGAGATTGCGCTGAGCAAGGCGGCGAACTGCAAGGAAAAGCCATCTCTCGCGAAGATGAAGGGGAAGGCCGTGCTGGTCGAGTTCTGGGCCACGTGGTGTCCGCCGTGCCGAAAGTCAATCCCTCATCTGATCGATCTTCACAACAAGTATAAAGACAAGGGGCTGGTGGTGATCGGCATTACACAGGAGGACGCGTCGAAGGTCACGCCGTTCATGAAACAGAACGGTATGATCTACATCGTCGGCATTGACGAGGGAGGGAGGACGAACCAAACGTACGGCATAGAGAGCATCCCGATGGCCTATCTGATTGGTCCGGATGGGGTAGTTGCATGGGAGGGACATCCGATGTCGCTCAAGGAGACGGACATCGAGGCTGTGCTGGATAAAGTGGAGAATAAGTAGTTCTTCGATGGACCACAAATAGACGGGCCTCATCCATCTTCTGTGGCATGAGGCCCGTTTTTTTGGGCCGTCTGTGTGGGCACACTGACGCCTCCCCCCTCCTATTCGCTACGGAACCACAATCCCCCGGATCATCTTCGACTTAGGATCCATCATCGTCTGGATGCCCTTCTCCACCTCGTCAAGGGAGAAGTGGTGGGTGATCATCGAGGCTGCGTCAAGCCGCCCCCGGCCCATGAGCTTGAGCGACGTGGGGAAGTCGCGGCAGAAGCCGAGGATGCCGTAGAGCGTCATCTCGCCGAGGGTGATCCGACCCATGTTGATCTCGTCGTAGTCGTTGCCCGTGAAGCCGATGGGCATGAGCGTCGCGCCGCTCCGCGCGCAATCCACCATCTGCTTCAAGGTCTGCGGCGCGCCCGCGGCGTCAATCACCACATCTGCGCCGTCGCCGCCGGTGGCCTTCATCACTTCCGCGATGGTGTCCTGCTTCGAGGCGTCCACGATATGGTCCGCGCCAAACTTTTTGGCCATCTTCAACTTAAACGGCTGCACGTCGGCCGCCAGCACCTCCGCCCCGGCCAGCTTCGCCACTTGGAGGACAAAGAGACCGATGCAGCCGAGGCCGAGGATCACGACGAAGTCGCCCACCTTCACACCGCAGCGCTTGATCGTATGCACACCCACCGACGTCGGCTCGGTGAGCGCCGCATGTTCGAATGGGACGTTGTCGGGGATTTGAAACACAAAATCGCCGTTGGCAAGGACGTACTCGGCGAACGCGCCGGGGGCATTGTGGCCGATGATCCGGACGTTCTTGCACACGTTGTAGGCCCCCGTCCTGCAGCCGGCGCACTCCCCGCAGACGTAGAAGAACGTCTCCACCGCCACGCGCTGGCCCGGCTTGACGCGCGTCACGTGCGGGCCGACCTCGGCGACGACGCCGCTGCACTCGTGCCCCAGGATCACCGGGCACTTCATCAGCGGATGTTTGCCGTGATACCCCGTCACGTCCGACTTGCAGATGGCACAGGCATTGACCTCGACCAGGACCTGGTTGCCCTTCGGCTTGGGCCTCTCGATCTCCCGCATCTCGATCTTGCCCGGTGTGGTGCATACCGCCGCTCTCATTACGACCTCCCTCCGTTCACCGCGCTTGATATTTCACGTATGTCAAAATTCATTTTTCAAAAACTTACCCATCAGGTCGTGCCCCTTGACGAGAATGCCCGACTTATTCGCCTCGCGCTCGGAGAACGCCTTGCCTCCGCCGGCGGACTCGACGCGCGTCGAAAACACGGCGAACGGCACGGGATCGGGCGCATGGGTGCGGATGCGGGTCGGCGTCGGGTGGTCGGGCATGACAAGGATGGCATATTCCCTGAAATGCTTCATGCCAGCCAGGATCGGGCCGACAACGAGCTTGTCGAAGCGCTCGATGGCCTCGATCTTCTCCTCCACGTCGCCATGGTGCGCCGCCTCGTCAGGGGCTTCGACATGAACATATACGAAGTCCTTCTTCCGAAGCGCGCGGAGCGCATGCGCCACCTTGCCTCGATAGTTGGTGTCCAGCGTCCCCGTTGCGCCGGGGACATGGATCGCCTCTAAGCCGATGGACACGCCGATGCCCTTGATGAGATCTACCGCCGAGATCACCGCCCCCGACAGGCCGTACTTGCTCCGAAACGACGGCAGCCGCAGCGCCCTGCCCGACCCCCACGGCCAGATGGACGTAGCGGGGCGCTTGCCCTGGGCGACGCGTTGCTGGTTGACTGGACAATCCCGCAACACCTCCTGCGATTGCAGGACCAACTCGCGGAGGATCGTTTTCTTGGGGAGATATTTTTGCGAATTCTTCCCCAGGATGTCATGCGGGCCGACGATGCCCGGCTCGGACGGCCCGTTGCGGATGAGCAGGATGTGGCGGTAGCTCACCCCGGGGAAAAAACGAACCGCCTTCGTTTGCATGCGCCGGCGGATGAACTCGATGATCGTCTTTGCATCGGACGATTCGATGTCGCCGCAGCCGTGGTCAATCATCTCGCCGGTGGCGAGATAGATCATGACGAGATTACATCGGTAGGCCATATCGTCGGGGTGCAATTTCAGCCCCATCGCAGCGGCTTCGAGGGGGCCGCGTCCGACGTTTCGGAAATGCCTCGCCGGATCGTAGCCGAAGATGCTCAGGTTCGCCACGTCGCTGCCCGGCCCCATGCCCTTGGGAATAGTGCTCGTCAGGCCGATGACCCCATGCGCGGCGATCCAATCCATGTTCGGTGTCCGGGCGGCTTCGAGAGGCGTGCGGGACTTTAGCGCCTTCAGGCGATAATCAGCCATCCCATCGCCGATGAGCACAACATACTTCATCAAACTTGTCCTCCAGAGAAACGAAGGCGGTAGGATACCACACGCTACTTTACACGTCAACAGCCGCTCGATGCAAGGGGAATTGAAAACCATCGGGCAATGTGATAAAGTCACAAATATGAATCGCAAACGAAGCCCCGAGTCCGACCGTCCGCGCACCTTCCGCTTCCTCACCTTCGGCTGCCAGATGAACAAGCTGGACAGCGAATTGGCGGCGGCGGAGATGGTCCGGGCGGGGATGGCGGAGGCGAAGACCGCCGACGAGGCCGATGTGATCCTGTTCAACACGTGCAGCGTCCGCCAACATGCCGAGGACAAGGTCTATTCCCACCTCGGGGCGCTCCGGGCGCGGAAGATGAAGGACCCCGACCTCCTCATCGGCGTCATCGGGTGCATGGCGCAGAAAGATGGGGAGAAGATTTTTGAGCGCATGCCGCATGTAGACCTCGTCTGCGGCACACGGATGTTCCTGAAACTCCCTGAGTTGATCGAGCGGGTCCGCGAGTCGGGAGAACACGTCCTCGCTATCGCCGAGGACCAGGTCGTCTCCTACCGGCGCACCGCGAGCCGCCGGCCGGACCGCTTCCGCGCCTTCGTCAGCGTCATGCGCGGATGCGACAATTGGTGCGCCTACTGTGTCGTCCCGGCCCTGCGCGGCCCGGAGGTGAGTCGGCCCATCGCCGACGTTGTCGAGGAGATCCGGCTGCTGGCCGAGGACGGATGCAAGGAGGTCACGCTCCTCGGACAGAACATTGACTCCTACGGCAAGCGCCTGAAGCCGCGGGCCACGCTGGCGGAGCTGGTGACGGAGGTGAACCGGGTGGAGGGGATCGAGCGCATCCGCTTCGTCACGTCGCACCCGAAGGACATGTCCGACGAGATGCTCCATGCCATTGCGGACCTGGACAAGGTGTGCGAGAATATTCACCTGCCGGCGCAGTCGGGATCGAACCGAATCCTGAGGGCGATGAAGCGGGGATACACGGCGGAGCGCTACCGCGAGATCATCGCCAAGGCGCGGGAATGGATCTCGGAGGCGACTATCGCGAGCGATTTCATCGTCGGCTTCCCCGGCGAGACGGAGGAGGATTTTCAGGACACGGTGCAGCTGGTGCGCGACTGCCGGTTCCAGAACAGTTTTATCTTCAAGTACTCCCCGCGTCCGGGCACGGCGGCGGCGGAGATGCCGGACGATGTGCCGATGGAGGTGAAGAGATCGCGGAACTGGGAACTGCTGAAGGTCCAGGAGGAGATAAGCCGCGAGCTGAACCGTGCGATGACCGGCAGGAATGTCGAGGTCCTGGTTGAAGGACCGAGCAAGTCGGCCAAGACGCGCCTGACCGGGAGGACGCGGCGGAATCACATTGTGGTCTTCCAGGATCCGAAGGATTTGGTCGGGACGCTTCGCACCATCCGGATTACAGATGCGACGCCGCTTACCCTGTTTGGCGATCTGGTGGAGTAATATGACCGACGACGAACGATTCATGCGGATGGCCCTGGCCCTCGCCGAGAGGGGGCGAGGCAAGGTGGAGCCGAACCCGATGGTTGGGGCGGTGATCGTGAAGGGCGGCAAGGTGGTCGGCAAGGGCTACCACCGCTGGTTTGGCCAGGCCCATGCGGAGGTAAACGCGATCCGCGACGCAGGCCGGCGGGCGAAGGGGGCCACGCTCTACGTTACCCTCGAACCATGCACGACCTACGGCAAGACGCCGCCCTGCACCGACGCGATCATTGCCGCGGGTCTTGCCAGGGTCGTCGTCGCGTCGCCCGACCCCACGCAGGGAGACGCCCGGCGCATCCTCCGGCGAGCGGGGATCGAGATGGTCTTCGGCCCCTGCCGGGAGGAGGCCAATGAGCTGAATGCGCCGTTCTTCAAGCTGCGGCTCCTTGGTCTGCCGTATGTGACGGCCAAATGGGCAATGACGCTCGATGGAAAAATCGCCACGCGGACGGGCGACTCGAAGTGGATTTCGTGTGAGGCATCCCGCCGGATGGTCCATGTGCTGCGTTCGCAGGTAGATGCGATCATGGTAGGCATCGGAACAGTCCTCCAGGACGATCCGGAGCTAACAGCCCGGACGCCCCGGGGCCGCAACCCACGACGAATCATCCTCGACAGCCGGGCGCGGGTTCCTCTGAAATCGAAGATCGTCCGCACGGCCCGGGATGTGGAGACGATCATCGCTACGACCAGAACTGCGCCTAAAAAAAAGAGCGCCGCGCTGGAGAGGGCTGGGTGTGAAGTGCTTGTGCTCCCCGCGCGGTTGGGCGCGGTTGATCTCAAGCGCCTGATGAGGACGCTCGGCAGGCGCGAGTTGAGCCATGTGTTGGTGGAGGGTGGGGCGAAGGTCTTGACGGCGATGCTGGCGGCGGACCTTATTGACCGGGTATGGGTGTTCATTGCGCCAACGATCCTCGGCGGGGAGGGCGCCCGGTCGCCGATCCTTGGCGAGGGGCCGAGCGCTATGTCCGATGCGCTGAAGTTACGCGACGTCGAGACGCTTTCCGTGGGGTCGAATCAGCTTCTGAAGGGCAGGATTCACACCGTAAGCAACTTTTGCCATCGGCGCGAGTGATTAAAAACTCTTCATGTCCAGTTTGGTCTTGACTGCCGCGCAGTTTTTGTTATAATCAGCGTCATATCAACGGTTAGTGAAATGTATTCCGGTCATGTTCAAGCCCTGAAGTGAAGTGGGCTGGAAGGCGCGAGTCGCTCTCGCGGCCGCAATGTACAAGCAGAGAGGAACGATGGGATGCCGGAATGGCACAGGGTTCTGCTGTTCACCGGTGACTTCCAGATCGAGGGGATGATCTCGATTCCCGAGGTGGGGTATCGTCGCCGCATGTCCGACCATTTCAACAAAGAGGACCGTTTCATCGCCCTCACCAAGGTCAAACTCACCAAGATCGCCACGGGCGACGTGCGGGAGACGGAGTTTATTCTGGTAAATAAAGACGCCATCATCCTGGTGGCCCCGGCGGAGTGATCACGTGGTTTTCCCTCGAATCAGGGAAGCCTGACGTCGTCCAGTATCCTGCGCAGATTGCCCGCGAAGATCTGCCTCTTGGCCTCAACATCCAGCTTGGCGTAGGCCACCCATGCAATCTGCGGGCAGGGATCGCGCATGGGGAAGTCGCTGCCGTAGAGGACCTTCTCCACGCCCGCCTCGCGGACCATGTACTCGACGGCGCCGAAGGTCACGCTCGTGTAGGTAATCTCCAGGAAGACGTTCGCGCGCTTCTTCGCCACGGCGGCGCAGGACTTCGCCGCGCCCCACGACGACCCCGAATGGGCGAATATGAATTTCGCATTCGGATATTTTTCGCTCAAGGTATCCACCTGAGCCGCCGTCACACTGGTCTGCGCGCTGCCGCCATAGTGGCAGAGGATGGGCAGGTGATGCTCGTCGGCGAACTGGAGCACCTTCTTGTTGTTCTCGCCGTCCAAGGGGTACTTGTGCCGCGGCGGGTATGGCTTCACGCCCATCATCCCGTACTCCTTGAAGCACCGATCCAGCTCGGCGTCTATGTCCTCGGGGTAGTTCGGGTTGAAGGTCCCGTACCCCCAGAACCGGCCGGGGTATTTCCTCAGCGCCTCGGCGATGAGCCGGTTGCCCGCCTTCTCGTCGGCGATGATCCCGATCCATGAACTGATGAAAGCCCGGTTAATCCCGGCGCGATCCATGCTGCGGATCATGGCCGACGCGCCCTGGTCGTGCAGAGAGTTCTTCTCGATGCCCATGCAGCCCTCGTGGCCGATGTGTGCGTGGGCGTCGAGCACCTCGATCTCAAGGGGGCGCCCCGCCTCGACTGCCCGGACGATCTCATCCCGCTCCATGTCCTCATGGGGCGGCGGCGTTTTCGCACCGAGCAGCCGGAGCAGGTTGCCGCCGGCGATCATCTCTTTCTCCGCCGCGGAGATCTCCGAATACATGACCATCGCCTTCGCCGCGCCCGGACTCATGGCGGGCAGACCCGCACCGAACAGGACTCGCTCCGCGCCGAACTCGCGGCAGAGGATGGCGAGGGCGTTGTGGCCCTGATATTTGGACGTCTCGACATACAGGTTGCGGCAGTGGGCCATGACGGGAAAGAGGTTCCTGTCCACCCCCCACCCCATGCCGGTCAACACGACTGGGAGACCAGGATGGGCCTGGCAGATGTCGTGCACCTCGGGGAGGCCGATCTCGGCGATGTCCAGAAAGAGTGGAATCCCCTCTCGCTCCAGGGCGCTGAAGAGGGGGCCGCAGACGTACTCCCTTGTGTCAAACTGATGGAACTTGGGGAAGATCCTCGCCGCGCGGATGCTCTTCTCCTTCATCTCCCTCACCACTATCTCCGGGGCGGGCATGTCGCCGGCATGGTGGGGCAGAAGGACCCAACTGCCGAAGAGACGTTCGTTCCCGTGGATTTCCTCAAGCAGTCTTTGGTTGCCATAGCTCTGGTTGAACTCCACGGCCAGGGTGTGGTGGACGAGGGCGCCGCGGATGTTGTGATACTTGAGCTCGGAGAGGAGGTCGTCGGTCCGATAGAGAATCTCCGGCTCGCGGCTGCCCGGCCGGCCGATGACGCAGTTGCAGTCAACGAAGGGGATGTTGCGGGTCATTTGCCCTGCTTCACAGTGGGCTTGCTCTGCCCGACGCGTTTTTCGAGGATGTCAAAGATGGCCTCGTTGAGGAGCAGCTTGGCGATTTCAGGATCCGACAACAGGGCCTGGACATCTTTGTTGAGCCAGATGGCCAGGAAGTCCCGTTTCCGCACGGCCAGCTCAAGCTGGGGGTTCTGCGTGACTGCGCGGACCTTGGGATGGTCAATGATCTTCCGAATGTGCGCCTCGTTCTCCATGCCCTTGAGCATGGCCGGGTTGCGGGCGACCTCGATCAACGTGTGCACCCGGTCCGCGACGCGCCATTTTGCAAGGGGATTGATCTTAGACATAAGCGCGCCGGAATACGAACTCTGGTACATTTGGTGGAGCGCGCCGGCCTTCCCCTCCTGCACCGCCACGCCCAGGGCCACATCGAGGCCGCAGAGGATGATGGAGACCAGGATCAATCCCTTCACCGCGCCCAGCACGGCGCCCAGTTTTTTGTTCCACGACCGCACCTGCCCGAGCCGGTCCTTGCCGATCACTCGATCAATATAGAACGCGATGAGCCGAAGGACGGCATAGACCACCAGCCACGCCACGAATCCGCTCAGCACATAGGCCGCAGATGGGGACAAGGTGGAGCGGGAGGCGATCAGCCGGTTGACAGGACCCACCGCCCCCTGGGACAGCGCGAAGGAACCGATGAGGCAGGCGATGAGCAAGACCTGGCGGATGACGCCCGCCCAATAGCCGGTGATCGCCAGGAAGGCCAGGACGAGGACGCAGAAGATGTCGAGCGCCACGGCTCAGCTCTCCTCTGCAAACCTCTTCATGGCCTCCTCCACGGTGGGGTAGCTCGGCACGAAGGCCGGTTTCTTCCCGGCCCAGACGTCGAGAACTTCTTTTACCAACCCCCCCGCCCCGGCGATGGCGACAAGCCCCTTCTTCGGGGTGAGCATCTGGACGCAGAATGCAAGCACCGACAGACCGCTGCTGGTGATGTGGGCCAGATCGCTGAAGTCGAAGATGAGCTTGCGTTCTCCCCTCTCGATAATATCCTTCACGCGCTTTTGCAGGGCCGGGGCTGTGCTGACGTCGAGCTCACCGGTGAGATGTAGGACGGTCACGTCGTCGTGCACGGTGCATTCGATTCGCATGGGCAGGCGCTCCGCCAGAACTGGAAAACCAACATACCATAACATATCCCACGCCCCATGTCAACACTCGCTTTTGTTCCAAACCTCCGGGAGGTTGGAGCAACGCGCTACACCCCCTCGAACGCCACACCGTGCGTCTTGGTTACGACGCAGGGCCGCGCCCCCGCTTCACGAAGCGCGGCCAGGACCGGTTGCGTCCGGCCCGGGGCGTAGATGGTTGCGGTGCGGCCGGTCGGCAGGTTCAGCCTCCCGCCGAGCGCCCCCCCCAGCTTGCCGACCTCGATGAGGCGATCTATCTGCGGCACGGCAAGGCCGAGGTGGTCGCGCAGCATCTCGTGCTGGCTGTCGAACATCTCCCCGAAGGCGTCCTGGTCGAAGACCTCCTGGGTCAACAGGTCACGGGCCTTCTCCGTGGTATCGCGATCCACGGCCACTGCGTAGGCCGCGGCGGCGAGGCTGTCGGGGAGCCTCTTGAGAAGTTTGATGATGTCGTCGGTTGGCGTCTTCGCAAAGTCCATGGTCGGATCAATCTCCCGCAGGCGACGTCCCGCCTCGGCGATGGCGTCGGCGGCGGCGCGCGTGTCAGGCCCCGGCCGCCCCTCCAGTTCGGCATAGACGATAATCAGGCCGTCGAGGGCGCGGGGAATGGGCGTCATCTCGAAGCGATTGCCAGGATCAATCACATTCACCCCGCCCGCGGCGCTGGACAGGTAGTCGGCCATCCGCACCGGGTTCGCCCCGTCGAGCGCGGCGGCTTCGCAGGCGACTCGCGCGATCCGCCGCGCCGGCGAATCGGCGAGATTGTCATGAAGCTGCAAGAGCGCCGTAACCCACGCAACCGCGACGGCGGCGGAATAGCCCAGCCCAATCCCGGGAGGGATCTCCGTACTGATCTCGAAGCGGCACCCCCTCCCGAATTCCAATCCATCCCGTTGCAGCAGGCAGACGGCGCGGCGGACGGGATCGGCTGCGTCTGCGCGACCGGCCAAATCTCTCGGCGCGAACTCGTCCATCCGGTTCTCGGCGGGAATCTCGACGCGATAGATATGCTCCGCGACCGTCTCGGCCCGGATATAGACCCGCATGTTGATCGCCATGTGGATCGTCCGCAGACCAAGCGGGGCAATCTCCTCGCCGAAGAGGCAGATCGCCCCCGGCGCGGAGACCATGAATGTCTGGTTGGGCATTTCCCTTATCATGTGCCCGATCCTATCAGAAGCCCGTGCGAGGGACAACGAAAATTGGAGGACAGATTGGATAGTGCTTGACACGGCTTCGGAAAAGCGATACAATACGGCCTGTGTTGAATGCCCGGTTTCCGGGTGATGTGTGCATTTTTTGTTCAGTGCTATTCTCGGTTAAACCCGGAACGGCAGAAGGAGCAAGGAAGAGAAGATGGGAAAGAATTTGTATGTTGGCGGTTTGTCGTACGAGGCGAAGGAAGCCGAGCTGCGTCAGCTTTTCGAGCAGCACGGCGAAGTGACCTCTGCGAAGGTCATCACCGACAGGGACACCGGTCGGTCGAAGGGCTTCGGCTTTGTCGAGATGGCCACGCAGGAGGGCGCCGAAGCGGCGATCAAGCAGTTGGATCAGACCTCGTTTGGCGGTCGCACCATTACGGTGAACGAGGCCAGGCCGAAGAAAGATCGGGGCTCGCGCTACTAAGCCGGCCTCTGCGTCACACATCTTGAACCCATGACGGCAGCGGGGCGGTTGAACAGCCCCGCTGCCCGTCATCCCCTGGGCTTCTTCAGCGCTTCCCGTACGTACCTGTTCGCACATTCCCTGATGTGGGATTCACTGTTCGATATTCGACATTCCATTCCCCTGCGTCTTTGCGCCTTTGCGTGAGGTCCTTGTTCGTCCTTCCCGCGAAAGCGGGAATCCATCTTTCACCACGAAGAACACGAAGGGCGCGAAGGAGGAGAGCAGACGCAGATTTACGCTGATTCTCACAGATGACCGGACGAATCCACGAGCCAAAATCCTGTCTTTTGATTCCTGACTCCTGATCTCGGACTTCTGATCTCTGATTTCTGCGTCCCTCTGCGTTCATCAGCGTCTTCCTCTTGCCGTTCCCTGCGTCTCTGCGCCGAAAAAGAAATCACCGACGATTTCACGTGTGCCACGCTCAAACTCGTTTGAGCGTGTGTTGCTTGCCGTGAGGACGTTCCCAACCACGAAGCACGCGAAGGACACGAGGGAAGAGAACAGGGCGAATTCGGACATTCGACATTCGTCATTCTTTCGTCATTGGGTATTTCGTCATTCGTCATTTCCTTCCCCGCGTCTCTGCGCGAGATTCTTCTTCCCCACGCCCACACACCGCTGCCCCTCCCCACTTCCCCATATTTTCCTTCGCACTGTCGGACCCGTGGTCTATAATATCCCTGCCCGGTGTACGGCGTCGGGCGGTTCACACCACCAAGCACCGGGGGGGGCAAGCCGTCAGATGCTATGGTGGATTGACAGGAGACAAGTGAGGTGTCTCCTGAACTCCGATGGACTCTGAAGGAGATGGCGATGAATCAGAAGCGCAAAACGAGGAGGAGAACCCCGAGATCGCTTGTGCTAAGTCACCTTCGGGGAATTAAACGCGCACTGCTCGAGGGCGAGAAGCGACTGACGTTCTTGGAGTTTTTGAAACAAACCGATGATCGGCGTGGAATATATGCCCTTTACGACAGCAAAGGACGCCTGCACTATACGGGAAAAGCATCCGACCTCCCGAAGAGACTAAATCAACATCTCAAGGACAAGCACGCGGAAAGCTGGGACCAGATGACACTTTTTTTCCTGAGCCCTTCAGCCAATGTTGCCGAACTCGAGGGTTTGATCGTCGCCACAGCCAATCCTCCCGGCAACACACAGAGACCTCGAATCGGGATCGACAGGCGGAAGGAGCTGAAGCGATTTCTCAAGAAGGACGCCATGGCGCAGATTGACCAAGCGATCTATCCAACGAAGAAGGAAAAGGCCGACAAACTATCTGGTCGCATCACTCCAAAGAAGTTACGCAGTATCACTCAGAAGAAACTGGCAACCGTGTTGCAGATTACCCCGGGACGGGTTAGCCAGATCATTGGTGCCGAACCGAAGAAATACACGGAGCTGCGGAGATACATCCGAGAGGCGGGGCGGCGTGACGCTGTCTTGCTTCTTCTCCAGAAAGAAAGAACAGCTTGAACCCCATGTGGGCTTCCGGGAACACAATCCGGTCCGCTTAAGCCGGCGGCTCCCGGATCATACCCTCGTTTGCCCACCACTCCAATACTCCATTAGTCCATCCCCCCACCCGCCATCTCGATCACTTCCCCAGCCTTTCCGCCGCCTCCTTGAGCTGCTCGCGGATCGGGATCTTCTGGGGGCACTTGTCCTCGCAGTCGCCGCACTCCTTGCACTGGTCGGCGCGCTTGCCCTTCTTGTCCGCCTGCTTGGAGTCGGGCCGGATGGCGCGATACTCCCGCCGCGCCAGCTCGGTCAGGCCATAGACCCGGTGGTAGTTCATGGCATGGAAGCACGCCGGGATGTTCACCTCGTTCGGACACGGCAGGCAGTAGCCGCAGCCGGTGCAGTAGAGCTCCGCCAGCTTCTGCCGCTCCTTCAGCATCCGTTCCACCTGGCGCATCTCCGCCGCGCTCATCGGTTCCTCGCGTGAGGCCGAGGCGCAGTTCTCCTCCACCTGCTGGATCGCGTTCATGCCGGACAGGGCCGTGCTCACGGCCGGGTTCGAGAGGACGAACCGCAGGGCGATCTCCGGGGTGCTCTTCCCGCCGCCGGGGATGAGTTTCTGGAACTCCGACGGCTCGACCAGCCGCCCGCCGCCGATGGGGCCCATGATGATGACGCCCATGCCCTTCTCGTGCGCGTGGGCGATGGCCTTCTCGTTGGCGCGATCGAGCAGGTTGTATTGCACGGTCATCGTGGCGAACATGCCGGTGTCAATCAGCCTGATAATGTTCTCCGGTTTGTCGTGCGACGAGAAGGAGAAGTGCCTGAACAGCCCCTCGTCCCTGGCCTTGAGGGCGGCATCGAGCGAGTGGCCCGGGCCGGCCATGGGCCCGACGACCTCGTCGTAACTCACGTAGTGGATCAGGAGCAGGTCCAAGTAATCCATTTTCAGGCGGTCGAGGGACTTATCCAGCGTCCGCCGCCACTCGCCCGCGTCGGATTTGCGGTAGGGATTTTTCGTTGATACGATGATCCTGTCGCGCCGTCCCGCGACGGCCTTGCCGACGACGACCTCGCTCATCCCGCCGTGGTAGCCGTGGGCGGTGTCGATGTAATTCACGCCGAGATCGAAGGCGCGGTGGATGCAGGCGATGGCCTTCTCCTCGTCCACGTCGCTGGGCTTGCCGCCGGGCTTCACGGGCAGGCGCATGGCGCCGTAGCCGAGGGCGGAGACTTTGATGCCGGTGCTGCCGAGTGTGCGATACTGCATGATCTCTCCTTTCTTGCGGTCCCCCGTTGGTATGTACCCGTATTCTACACAAATCCGCATTTTCGATTCCACAGAAAAAGCCGTCGTTGACTTCCGCAACCATCTACTGTATAAGGATTGCGAGCGAACCCCATTCAAGGAGACCCGTATGCCAGGGAAGAAAACGCCGCGCCCCGAGTACCCCCGCCCCGACTTCGCGCGTTCGGACTGGATGAACCTGAACGGGACGTGGGACTTTGAGTTCGACCCCGATCGCAAGGGCGCAAAGGAGGCGTGGTTTCGCAGCCGCCGGTTTCCAAAGAAGATAGTCGTTCCCTTCCCGCCGGAGAGCAAGCTCTCGGGCATCGGCGACACGGACTTTCACCGCGCGGTCTGGTATCGCAGGACGTTCACAATCCCCAAGAACTGGGCCAGGAAGCGCGTCTTGCTCCACTTCGGGGCGGTGGACTACCGCGCCACGGTCTGGGTGAACGGCAGCGAGGTCGGCACGCACCAGGGCGGTTACACGCCTTTTGTGTTCGACATCACCGGCCAACTGGGCAGGAAAAACACCCTTGTCGTGCGCGCCGAGGACCACACCCCAAGCGGCGAGCAGCCCCGGGGCAAGCAATGCCCCGAGCTGAAATCGCGCGGCTGCCTCTACACCCGCGTGACGGGCATCTGGCAGACGGTATGGATCGAGGCGGCGGGGATGAGCTACATGAAATCACTGACCGCGATCCCCCATCTGCCCGATGAGAGGGTGACGCTCACCGTCGCCATAGAGCACCCGCCCATCGAGGGCAGCGTCCGGGCCGAGGTCAAGGACGGCTCGCGGACGGTCGGCGCGGTCGAAGCGCCGATTCGGAAGGGAAAGGCGGCGATTGACGTGGCCATCCCCGGCCCGAAGCCGTGGCAGCCCGGCCGACCGCATCTCTACGACGTGAAGCTGACCCTCCTCGACGACGGCAAGCCCGTGGACACCGTCAAGAGCTACTTCGGCATGAGGAATGTCCGTGTGGAGGGCGAACGGATATACCTGAACGGCAAGCCTATCTACCTCCGCCAGGTCCTCGACCAAGGATACTATCCCGACGGCATCTACACCGCTGCGACCGACGCCGCCCTGAAGAAGGACATCCAAATTTCGATGGAGATGGGCTTCAACGGGGCGCGGCTGCACCAGAAGGTTTTCGAGCCGAGGTTCCTCTACCACGCCGACCGAATGGGATACCTCTGCTGGGGCGAGATGGGCGATTGGGGGCTCGACCTCACGCGCGAGCAGGCCCGGGAAAACTTCCGGAAGGAGTGGATCGAGGTGGTCGAACGCGACCGCAACCATCCGTGCCTCATCACCTGGACGCCGTTCAACGAGCGCGGCGGTCCGTTCCATAGCGATTACACGCAGCAGCAGTTTGTGGTGGACATTGTTCGGTTGACCAAGTCGCTCGACCCCACGAGACCGGTGTGCGACAACAGCGGCTGGGTCCACACGCTCAGCGACATCTGCGACGTGCACGACTATAGTATGCCCGCGGCGCTGGAGGAGCGGTGGTCCGGGTTCCAGAATGGCGCCGAGCCGGCCCCCCCCAAGCAGCCCATGTTCGCCAAGGGCTACCACTACACCGGCCAGCCGGTGGTCCTGAGCGAGATCGGCGGGATATGGCTCGATCTCAAGGCGAACTTCGGGGAGGGCGGCTGGGGCTACGGCGAGCGGCCTGGGTCGGAGAAGGAATTTCTCGCCCGCTACAAGGGGACCATCCAGGCCTGCCTGAGCAAGGGGCGGCTGTCGGGATTCTGCTACACGCAGCTTTACGACGTGGAGCAGGAGGTGAACGGCCTCTACACCTACACCCGCCGGGCCAAGGTGAGCAAGGACAAGATCAAGCGCATCAACGCCGCGAAGGCGGCGATGGAGCGGTAGGGCGGCCGGGATGATACCCGATCTCTCCCGATCATCCAGGCCCGACCGACAGAGTCATTTATCCCATGCCTTTTGCCCAAATGGAATCGCGTAGAGGCGGCCCCATGTTGCCACCCTTACGGCGGCGAATCTCCGGTATCGGGGGCGGGCACACGGGCCCGCCCCTACAAAATCGGGTTTGGGCAACAGGCCCTTAAGATCGGACCCTCTTACTTAGTTGATTGGAGAATTGAGATGAATATTGGTCTGGCTGGCTGGGCGATCAATGGTCGTTTCCGGGCGAAGGAGAATCCATTGAGGATCGTGGATTTTCCAAAGGTGGCTAAGGACGAGTTCGGCATAGACCGCATCGAGCTGAACAGCCCATTTCTGGAATCACATGAGGACAACCACCTCAAGGCGATTCTGAAGGCGGCGGAGAAGGCGGGTGTAATTATGGAGGGCATGGCGGTTGACGGCACGGGCGATCTTTCGCTGCTCGACGAAGCAAAGCGCGCCCAATCCATCGCAAACGCGATGGCGTATTTCGACGTCGCGGAGAAACTCGGCCTCAAGTATTTTCGAGTAAACACCGGCGGCAGCCCCGACGGGCCGCCCGAGATGATGGCCGCCTGCATAGATTCCTTCAAACAGTTGTGCAAAGAGGGCGAGAAGCGTGGGATCAAGATCGCCACGGAGAACCACGGCGGCCTGTCCACCGTGCCGACCATGATGGTCAAGCTGCTCCTGGGCGTTGACTCGCCGGCCATGGCCACGCTGCCCGACTTCGGGAACTTCCCCGAGGAGATCATCCTCTCCGGCATGGCGCAGATCATGCCCTGGGCGGTTGGCGTGCACGTGAAATGGACGCGACGCGACAAGACCACGCGGGAAATCCTCCCCGGTCGGCGCGATCTGCCGTCGCTGGTCAAGGTTGCCAAACAGGCCGACTTCAACGGCACGCTGTTCATCGAGGACGGCGGGCCGGATAACGATCACAGAGGCGTCCTTGAAATGAAAGGCGCTCTCATGGCTTGTCTGAACTCGCGACTTGTGTGAGGCGGCAGAAAGGCGGAAAAATGGCGGAAAAATGTACCGAGTACATTTTTGCATTTGCGGCTATGGATGGACACGGGTGTGGACGGGCTTGGGGCGGTCGGGCGCGGGGGGGACGTAGGGCCTCACCTTGGCCCGCTCGGCGGCGGCCTCAACGACGATGTAGAGGAAGTCCTCCGGGTCCTTTTCGTTGAGTTCCAGCTTTCCCGTGACGGTAACCGCGTCGCTCGTGAGGTTGCTGTTCAGTTCCTTGTTCTCCGGCATCTCGACGAGAACGATCGTCGTCGGCCCCGGCGCCTCGCAGTACCAACACCCGACAGGATACTGTATTACCATGAAGCTCCACATATCCGCCGCGTCCTCGAAGGGCTGGACGAACCCCGTCACGCGCACCTTCTGGCCGACCAGTTTTTTCAGTTCCGGGTGAAAGACGGCCGACTTGCCTGATGGGAGTCGCGTTTCGGCGAGGAGTTTGAAGCTGACGACCCACGCGCCGTCGCTATCCTTCGTGGGGAGAGGAGGGGGCGCTTTGTCCTTCTGCTGCGCGGCCAGCGGCTGAACGGCCACAAGGACGAACGCTAAGGCGATTTGCGATATCCTCGGCATCAACCGATCCTGAATAAACCTCATCGGGATCACCCGCCCACCAAATTCCTGGCCACATCCGTCCGATAGGCCAGCGCCGCCGGGGCGAGCGCCGCGACCAGGCCGAGCGCAAGGACGATCAGCGCGGCCGTCCCCTCCGCCAGCGAGAAGACGAAGGCCCGGATGTGGAGACCGTAGTTGATCAACAGGTGCCGGGCGACCCCGGCCGTGATCCCGTGGCCGACCACGATCCCCGCAGCGACGCCGATCACTCCCACGATAAACGCCTCGATGCAAATGATGACAAACAGCTCCCACGGCCGCGCACCGAGCACGCGCATCAGGGCCAGGTCGCGCTGCCGCTGCACCGTGGAGAAATACAGACTGATGAGGACCGACGACGCCGCCACAACCACCACCACATACCCCAGCGCAAGCAGCGCCCCCTGGATCGGGTTGAGCAGCCGATCGTAAAGCCCCTTGATCTCCTCCACCGGCACGGCGGCCATGGCGTTGTATTCCTCGTTGATCTTCCGCAGCATCTGCGCCCGCCACATGGCGGAGGTCAGCTTCACGAGGACGGCCGTCACCTCGCGGCCTTCGACGTCTTCTTTGTGCTCTTCCTTTCTTTCCTGCTCCTTGTGGGCCTCTTCCCCTTCGGGGTGAGGCTCGTGGACATGCCATACGCTCTCCATCGTCGTGAAGAGGGCGCGGTCGCCGGCCGCGCCGGTGGGTTTGAGAACGCCGACGATCTTGTATTGAAACTCGTGGTGTACATTCTCCCCACCCGCGGCCGCAGCGGCCAGACCGTGCGCGCCGACGAACGCGCTGTCCAGGGTCAGGCCTGTCTGCCTCGCAGCCAGCCATCCGGCGACAACCTCAAAATCCTTCTCGAACAATCGGCCCTCGGCCAGTTCAAACATCGGTCTGCCCGGCTCAGCGGCGGTCTTCGTCTTTCGGCCTCGCCTTGAGCGCTTCTCTGTCGGGCTGCCGGCCTCCTGGGTCAGGAAGTCCCGCGTCGTTCCGACGATGCGGAATCCACGGAAATTGTCGCCTAAGTTCATGGGATAGGCCGCGGCGATGTTCGGTTCGTTGCAGAGGGTCTGGTAGTCGGTCAGTTGGATATTCCCCGTGGGGATGCCGACGTGGTAGAGGGTGTTGAGGACGATCTGGAGGGGGCTGCCCTTCGCGCCGACGACGAGGTCGAAGGCCCTGCCCTGCTGGGCGAAGGCGGCCTCGGTCTCGCTGCGGATGGTGATGACCACCGCGATGAGGCTCATGCCGAGGAGGATGCTGATGACGGTGAGGAGGGTGATCCACCGTCGGTTCCAGACATAGGCTTTGGCGATGGCGAACAGGCTCATTCGGCCGCCTTCCCCTCCCGGATCAGGTTCGAGCAATCGAACTGGTCCGGGAACTGCGCCGCGATGTTCGAGTCATGCGTTACGATCAGCAGCGTGTGCGATCCTTCCGGGCAGACCTCGCGGAGGAGGGTCAGCACCTCGGCGGCGTTGCGCGCGTCGAGGCTGGCGGTCGGCTCATCGGCGAGGATGAGCGGCGGCTTGTTGGCCAGGGCCCGTGCGATGGCCAGGCGCTGCTGCTCGCCCATGGAGAGTTCGAAGGGATAGTGCTTGAGGCGATGACTCAGGCCCACGCGATCAAGCATCTCGACAGCCCGCGCGCCGCGCTCCCGTCCGCGCACCGCCCTGCCGAAGCGAAGGGCGACGAGCATATTCTGCAGTGCGTTGAGCGGTTGGATAAGATTGAAACCCTGGAAGATATAGCCGATGGTCGCCCCGCGAAAGCGGTCCATCGCCCGCCCCGAGAGCCGGTCCAGCCGCGCCGCGCCCACCTGAATCTCGCCGGCGTCGGGGGCGACGATGCCACTGATGAGGTTGAGAAGTGTGGTCTTGCCGCACCCGCTGGGACCGACGAGGGCCACCTGTTGTTCTTTCTCGACTGTCAGTTCATCCAAGCAGAACTCTATGGTGGGGTCGGCGGCGGTTCCTTTGCCGACGTATGCCTTGCGGCAATTTTTGATCGTAACGAAGGACATCCGAAAGGGCAATCTCCTGCTTCAACAAGAATCGTGTCGGGGCGGAATTATAGCATGGGATTTCTGGGCGGTAAAGAGAAATTGATTCCGTCTGTCACGCATTGACTTTTCGTCGAAATCCACCTATCATCACTCCGAATATCAAACGGAGAGAGAAACCTGTGCTTGCATCCAGCGTAACGAGAAAAGCCCTGCGTCACGAGATCATCCGAAAATGCACACACTGTTTCGGGTGTGTGGCGGCCGTCGTCGCGGCGATGCTTCCCCTTTGGGTCGTCGCGGCGGTGTCGGCCGTAGTGGTGATGGTCTACATTTTTTCCGAGGCGCTGCGCGCGCGCGGCCGGCGTCTGCCGCCCATTACTACTATCACGAACCTCTGTTCGCGGCCCAGCGAGGCGAAGCACCCGGCCTTCGGTCCCATGGCCCTGGCGTTCGGTTTCGTTTGCAGTTTCATTCTCTTCCCGCCTGCCATTGCGCGGTCGGCGTTTATTGTCACCTGCGTCTCTGACAGCGCGGCGGGGCTGTTCGGCAGGTTCTATGGGCGACGCCCGATCCCCTTCAGCCAGAGGAAGACAGTGGAGGGATCGCTTGCGGCTCTCGTTTGCGCCGCGCCGGTGGGTATGCTCTACCTCGGACCGATCCATGGGATCATTGCCGCGGTCACCAGCGCAGTGATCGAGTCCCTGCCGATGCGCGACTTGGACAATCTGCTCATGCCGCTGGGCACAGGATGCGTGCTCGTCTTGCTCGGGGCGTGACCGGCCTACCGTCCCGTGATGATCTTTAGCTGCTGCCGCGCCATCTGCGCCGCGGGGCCGGAATCATTGGTTATCTCGATGGCCTTGTTGAAGGCCGCCTTGGCGTCGGTCCAGTTGCCCTGGCCCTGATGGGCCTTGCCATACTGGACCCACAGCATGGCCGTCTCCGGCTTGTCGTTGAGGAGAGGCTTGAGGAGTTCAACGGCCTCCTTGTAGTTCCCCATGCGGATCATTTGGGCCGCCGAGCGCGAGACGGAGACCGTGTCCTTGGCGTCCTCGCGCGTCGAGCCAATGATTTCACGCCGCGCCAATTGAAGTAGCCGTTGCTCGATCCGATTCTCTCTCCTTTCGGCAAGGCCGCCGCCTCTGCCGACGCCGGTCTGTTCCACTTCCTTCAGGAGCGCCTTCGCCTTTTCCTTTTCACCTTGGCGGGCCTGAAGAATGGCCTGTCCAAGAAGCGCCATGGTGTTCTTGGGTTCGATGGATTTTGCCTTGCTGAATCGGTTCTCGGCCGCCTTCAGGTTGTTCATCTGGAGGTACGCGACGCCGAGTTCCGCCTGGGCGTCGGCGTTCGTCGGGTCGGCCGAGATTGCCTTCATGTAGTTCTCGATGGCTGCGGTGTGGTCGCCGCTCTGCATCGCCTGACGCGCCGCAGACAGGTACTGCCCACCCTCTCCGATCACAACAGTGGCACAGCACAAAACACAGAGAACCGCAAGCCGGCGGATTGTTACTCGCATGGTCGCCTCCTTCGTCGCTTCCCTCGATGCCGTCTCAGCGTACACGCTCCTCATATCGCAAACTCCGTGCCACAGAAGCAGACTCCATTCTACCGCCGTCCTTCGCATTCTGCAACGGGAATGTTGTCGCAGGCGAGTCAACACATTTTACACAAAGGCATCGCTGTTTACGCAGACGCGCCATCACCCAAAGCGCCGCTCTACTTTGCGACATCGGGGACGGCGTCCGGGAAGAACAAGACCTCCCCGTTGATCTTATATTCCCCAATCATCTTCTGGCCCTCCGGCGATGTGAGCCAGGCAATGAGCATCATTGCCTCCATATATTTCACGTGGGTGTGCTTCGCCGGGTTCACGGCGATGACGCCGTACGGATTATACAGCCGTTTGTCTCCTTCGCAGACAATCTGCAGAGCGCCCTTGTCGCGAAACGCCGCGTACGTCCCGCGGTCGGCCAGGGTGTAGGCCTGTTTTTCGTCGGCGATGGTCAGCACAGCCCCCATGCCCTGCCCCGCTTCAAGATACCATTGTCCCTTCGGCTCGACGCCGACCGCCTTCCAAACGGACAGTTCCTTTATGTGCGTGCCGGACTGGTCGCCGCGCGAAATAAATGTTGCTTGACCGTCGGCGATTCGCTTCATTGCTGAGGCCGCGTCTTTCTCGCCTTTCACCTTGGCGGGGTCGGTCGGCGGGCCGAGGATGACAAAATCGTTGTGCATGACATCGCGCCGGTTGACGCCATGACCCGCGGCAACGAATTCGTCCTCCAATTCCCTGGCGTGCACAAGCACGACATCCGCGTCGCCGTTCTCAGCGATTTTGAGCGACTTGCCCGTGCCGACGGCGATCACATCCACGTTGATGTTGTACTTCTTCTCAAAGGGCGGGAGCAAGACATCCAACAGCCCGGAGTTCTCCGTGCTGGTTGTCGTCGCCAGTTTCAGTCGGCTCTCCCCCGCCCTTGTTCCTGCCGCAATGCCGCAAACGACCAACCCGACAACCAGCCCAGTCAACATGAAACGCTTCATCCAACTCCTCCTTTGCCGCACACAACGGCATAGTTGATCCATCCGAGCGCGTATCGAAGGCGATCATCTTGCACGCTGCGGTCTTTTTTCCGATAGCGATATGTTCAATCATTCATATCGTATGCAAAATAAAAAAGCAGGCTTCCTAACGCCTTTGAAAATACCGCGCAAATCTCTGGTCTATCTCCTCATTGATGCCCGCCCGGAAGTCCAGGTACTTTTGCAGGAAATCCTTGCCGCGCTTTGTGAGACTTGTCCTCCCTCCCTGCGCGCCCCCCCTGCGGGTCTCCACGATCTTCATCCCCAGTCGGCTCTCGACCTTCTGGATGTAACCCCATGCATGGCGGTAAGATATGCACAGCTCCCGCGCCGCCCCAATGATCGAGCCGCAGCGATCAATGGCCTGCAGGAGCGCCGCGCGGCCGTCACCCATCAGGTAGCGTCCGTCCAGTTCGATCCAAATCTTGGATCTTGGTTTGATCCTCGCTCGCCTCATTGACCGGCCTCCATTCCCCAATCGCCCAACCCACCCCACGCCATCCTCTTCCAGACGCGAAAATCAGGGTTGCGCCATGTTCTATGTTTATCAAACAATACCGTCTTGCGCCCGTCCTTTCAAGTCCAAATCTTGACAGTCGCAAAATCTCTCTGGCAAAATCTGCTATAATATACGAAGATTGAGCGCACGGTAACACGCCAAGGCGCGGTGGGACATCGGTTTTTGAGGAGTGAAGTATGCCTTTCGGCTATCACAACAAGATTCTGGGGCTGGACCTCACACATGGAAAGACATCCATCGAAGAACCTGGCGACCTGGTCTATCGCAAGTACCTCGGCGGCAGCGCGATGGCGCTGTATTATCTGCTCAAGGAACTCCCGAAGGGGACCGACCCTCTCGGTTCCGACAACATCCTGATCTTCGCCCCCAGCGTCATCACCGGCACGCAGATTGCCGGGGCCAGCCGCTACACCGTCGCGGCCCGCTCGCCCCTCACCGGCGCATACGGGGAATCGGAGGCTGGGGGATGGTGGGGTCCGGAATTGAAGCGCGCGGGGTTCGACGCCATCATTATCAAAGGCAAATCCCCGAAGCCGGTTTATCTCTGGGTCCACGACGGGGAAGCGGAGATTCGCGACGCCTCGCACCTGTGGGGGAAACTCACTGGCGACGTCCAGGACGCAATCTGTGAGGAACTCGGCGACAGCAAGATTCGCATCGCCCAGATCGGCCCTGCGGGGGAGAAGGGGGTTCGCTTCGCCTGCATCATCAACGAACTACGCCACGCGAACGGCCGCACGGGCATGGGGGCGGTGATGGGGTCAAAGAACCTCCGCGCCGTCGCCGTGCGCGGGACGCAGAAGGTCCCTGTGGCCGATGAAGAAGGGGCCAAGCAGGCCCAGCGCTACATCCGCGAACATCATGTCAAGCAACCGGGCGACCTGTCCGATCTCGGGACGCCGCGGCTGGTGGAAATCCTGAACCAGGGCGGCATCCTGCCCACGCGGAATTTCCACGACGGTGAATTCGACGGGGCGCGCGACATCGGCGGGAAGACGATGAAGGACACCGTCCTTCGCAAGACCGGCACCTGCTACGCCTGCCCCGTGGCGTGCAAGCGCGAGGTCGAGTTCCGGGACGATCGCTTCAAGGTCGAGGGGCGCTACGGCGGCCCGGAATACGAAACCCTCGCGTCGCTCGGCTCGCTTTGCTGCGTGAAGGACCTGAAGGCCGTCTGCGCCGGACACCAGCTCTGCAACGAGCACTGCATGGACACGATCTCCACGGGCGCGGCGGTTGCCTTCGCCATGGAGTGCTTCGAGAACGGGATCCTCACGAAGGCCGACACCGACGGCGTCGAGCTTCGCTTCGGCAACGCCGACGCGATGGTAGCGATGGTAGAAAAGATCGGCAAGCGCGAGGGGCTTGGCGATCTCCTTGCCGAGGGGGTCATGCGCGCCTCGACAAAGATCGGCAAGGGCGCGGAGAGGTTCGCCCTCCACATCAAGGGCCAGGAACTACCCATGCACGACCCGCGCGGCAAGACGGGTCAGGGCTTGAGCTTTGCCGTGTCGCCGACGGGCGCGGATCATGTGGAGGCCCCGCATGATCCCTTTTACACCGGCCTCAATCCACATGGCGACCACTCGCTTTCGATCATGGGCATGCTCGAGCCGACCGACCCGCTCGATATGTCGGCGAAGAAGGTGGAACTGTTCTACCACGGCCAACTCGTCTGGTCGTTCTACAATTGCATCGGGATGTGCAACTTCGCCGGCGTGCCGATCGGGCCGGTGCCGCTGCGCGTCCTCTGCGACCATATCGAGGCGGTGACCGGGTGGGACACGAGCCTATTCGAGCTGTTCAAGGTGGCCGAGCGCTCCTCGGCCATGGCGCGGGCGTTCAACTACCGGGAGGGGTTCACGGCGCGCGATGATTACCTCCCCGAAATTCTGCACAAGGCGCTCGAGAACGGTAAGCTCAAGGGACACAAAATTGACAAGGAGGGATTCCAGGAATTTCTCAAGACGTATTACGAAGCAATGGGCTGGAACCCGGAGACGGGGTATCCGACGCGGGGCAAGCTCGCGCAGTTGGACCTGCTGTGGCTTGAGGGTGTTGTGTAGAGGTGTTGCGGACCGCCCACGATCATGTGTAGAATGAGGGGATGAAATCGAGATTAGTATGAACATCTTCTATAACGAGACTTCCGATCTGCTTTACATTCGCCTCGATGACAGGAAGCAAGAGGTCGCCAATCGGCGTGTGTCCGAAAACGTGGTTCTCGATATTGGAGAAGGGGACAAAATTGTCGGAATAGAGATTCTCGATGCTTCAAAATATGTGAATCTCGAGAAGCTGTTGCCTGTTACGCATGAAGTTACCGGATGACCTTTTGGGGTCGCACTTCATCTCAGAACCAATGGGAGGTAAACCAATGGCGCTTGCAGGGATAATGGGAAAAATTCTGTTCGTGGACCTGTCCAAGGGAAAGATCAAGGTCGAGACGCCGCCGGACAAACTCTATGAGAAATATATCGGCGGCTACGGCCTGGGGGCCTACTACGTCTACACCCGGCAGCCGAAGAAGGTGGACGCCCTCGGGCCGAAGAACATGCTTGGCTTCCTCACCGGCCCCCTGACCGGGACGACCGCCATCACGGGCAACCGCTACACCGTCGTCGCAAAGTCGCCCAAGTGCGAGACCTGGGGTGACGCCAACTCCGGCGGGTCCTTCGGGCCAGGACTGAAATGGGCCGGTGTGGATGGCGTGTTTTTTACCGGCAAAGCGAAAAGCCCGGTCTATCTCCTCATCGAGAACGGCAAGGCATCGTTCCATTCCGCCAAGGGACTTTGGGGCAAGGACAGCAACAAGACCGAGGACATCCTCAAGAAGAAGCACGGCCAGAAGGCGCAGATCGCGTGCATCGGCCCGGCGGGCGAGCGCAAGGCGTTGCTTGCCTGTGTGATGAACGACAAGGGCCGCGCGGCGGGCCGATCGGGCCTCGGCGCCGTCATGGGATCGAAGAAGCTGAAGGCCATCGTTGCCGTTGGAGATCATGAAGTGACCATGGCCGACTCGGATGAGATGCAGGCGATCCGAAGGAAGTGCCTCGACGCGATGAAGACGCAAGGGTTTTACGAAGTGCTCACGACCTACGGCACATCCGGCATCACCGCAGGCGCCACGGCCGCGGGCGATACGCCTATTAAGAACTGGAAGGGCGTCCCCGCCGACATGCCGCACGTGGACCAAATCAGCGATGAGGGCATTAAGAAATACCAGCTCAAGAAGTTCGCCTGCTGGCGCTGCCCCATCGGCTGCGGCGGCCACTGCGATGTGACGAAAGGCAAATTCAAAGTCAAGGGCGCGCATAAGCCGGAATACGAAACCCTCGGCGCCTTCGGCGTCATGTGCCTAAACCACGACCCGGAGTCCATCATCAAACTCAACCACATCTGCAACACCTACGGTCTCGACACCATCAGCGCCGGCTGCACCGTCGCCTTCGCCATGGAGTGCTTCGAGCAGGGCATCCTCACAAAGAAGGACTTGGACGGCATAGACCTGAGCTGGGGCAACGCCGAGGGCATCGTCAAGCTGACCGAGAAGATCGCCAAGGGACAAGGATGCGGGAAGCTCTTCGAGAACGGCATGGCCGCCGCGGCGGAGAAGATCGGCAAAGGCGCAGAGAGATGCGCCATGCACGTCCACGGCGAGGAGCTGCCGATGCACGACCCACGCTGCAACCCGGGGCTCGGCAGCAGCTACGTCATCGACGCCACCCCCGGCCGCCACACGCAGTTCAGCGCGTGGCCGGTGGAGGGCCAGTTCGCGCCGCCGGGCTTCGAGTTCCCAAAGTTCGACAAGTATGTGCCCACCGGCAAAGCAAAGATTCACAAGACCATGAGCAACTTCCTGCACGTGGTCAACTCGGCGGGGCTGTGTATGTTCGCCGTCTGCTGCATGCCCCATACCGCCACGGCGGAATTCCTGACCGCGGCAACCGGCAAGAAGTTTACGATGAAGGATATCGACACGATCGGCGCGCGGATCGCGAACCTGCGCATGGCCTTCAACTGTCGCGAGGGCAAGCCGAATTGGACGTTCAAGATCCCCGACCGCGTCATTGGGCGACCGCCGCTGAAGGACGGCCCGCTCGCCGATGTGACGGTGGACCATAAGCTCCAGATCAAGGAATACCTCCAGGCCATGGGCTGGGACACCAGGACCGGCAAGCCGAAGAAGGCCACGCTGAAAAAGCTCGGCCTGGAGTTTGCTGCGAAAGACATGTGACGGGATTTTCGATGCCGATCCCGGTGAAAATGACGAATGACGAAGCCATAACCCGGCGTAGCCGGAACCAAACAGGAAAAATCCTTACCATTTTGAGCAGGATTTTACCACTAAGGTACTAATGCCTAATTTTCGCCGCGATCCTCCGAGGCCGCAGTCATTAGTACCTTACCGCTAAGATCATTGTCAAAATGGTCATGATTTTTGATTCATGCAATAGCGTTTTGAGTAAACCCTGGGAGAATGACCATCTCTCGAAGCTTGAGGGCCATGGCTGTCACG